>CATOTS010000019.1 GCA_951813625.1 uncultured Caldilineaceae bacterium
ATCGAGATGGTCGAAGGGGATACTCGGCTGTAGTTCTTTGGCCAGCCGCAGAAGGCGGGGCTCCTGCCGGAAGATGCTTTCGCCGGGAAGAACGCTGATCTCCGCCGGCGTATGGCGACCGTTCTCGACGATCGCGACACCGGCAACGACCGGCATCTTGTTGAGGACGACCTGCGCAGCCAGGGGGATGGAGATGGAGGCGTCGTGGGCGTGCAGGGTGGCCGCGCCGCGCTTCTTGCCGAGTCCGATGGTCATGATCTTGCACAGGCCGCTCTCATGGTCGGCGCGAAATGCAGTGTGGGCCTTGACGCGATTGATAGGGATGACCGCGTCGGCTTCGGCGGCGAAGCGGTCCCAGTAGACCGGCATACTCCCGGCCTGGCCGATCTGCTTGACCTCAAGGCTGCTGTGGATCGGGACTCCGAGTTCGGCCATGCCATAGCTGACCAGCACCGCGTGCTGGCCCTCGGCGGTGCCGCCGCCGTGGCTACCCATCGCCGGAACAAGGAACGGTTCTGCCCCGAGCGACTGCAGCGTCTTGACAACCGCCCCCACGACCTCCGCGTAACATGAGATGCCCCGACTTCCGACAGCTACGGCTACGCGCATCCCCGGCCGGACGCGGTCGGACAAGGGCAGCGCGTTGAGGCCGTTCCAGACTTCGGCGGCAACGTTTTCTACCTGCTGCTCGGAAACGGTCTGCTGCACGGGCGCGAGTTCAATCATGGTATGCTCCTGTAGGGCCTTCGTCTAGGTGCCCACTTGCGTCTTTAGCCAGGCTTCGATGAACGGGTCCAACTCTCCGTCGAGGACCGTCTGCGGGGATGATGTCTCCACATTGGTCCGCAGATCTTTCACCATCTGGTAGGGATGGAGGACGTAGGACCGGATCTGGCTGCCGAAGTCGGCCTGAACATTCTCGCCTTTGAGGCGGGCCTTTTCGGCTGCGATCCTCTCCTGCTCGACAGCGTACAGTTTGCCCCGCAAAATTTTGAGCGCAATCTCGCGGTTCTGGGTCTGGCTGCGTTCATTCTGACAGGAAACGACGATGCCGGACGGCTCGTGATGCAGACGAACGGCAGTGGCGTTCTTCTGTACGCTCTGACCGCCGGCGCCGCTTGACAAGAAGACGTCGATGCGAATGTCATTGGGCGAAATCTCGATCTCGATGTCTTCATCGATGATCGGCAGGACCTCAAGCTTCGCAAACGAAGTATGGCGGCGGTTGCCGGCATCGAATGGGCTGAGCCGGACCAAGCGGTGTGTGCCTCGCTCTGCCTGCAGATAGCCGTATGCGTACGAGCCATCTACCGTAATGGTAACGCTCTTGACTCCGGCCTCTTCCCCCTGGGTCATGTCGGTGATTTCTGTCGCGAAATCCTTCTTCTCGGCCCAACGCAGATACATGCGCAGCAGCATGGCGGCCCAGTCCTGCGCCTCGGTTCCGCCGGCGCCGGCGTGAATGCTGACAATGGCGCCGCCTGTATCATATTTGCCATTGAGAGCCAGCGTAAATTCCCGACCTTCCAACTCCTTCTCGAGAGCGGCAGCCTCCATTTGAAGCTCGCTGAGCATCCCGGCGTCATCATCGGCAATCAGCGCCAGGTCCTGCGCGTCCTGGGCCCGCTCCTGCAGGCCGTCCCAAACATCGATCTGCTCTTTGAGTGCGTTCAGCTCCTGCATCTTCTGCTGTGCGGCCCGTTGGTCGTCCCAAAAACCGGGCGCAATTGTTTCCTTCTCCAGTTCCTGGACCCGCTCTGCCTTGTCAGGCAGGTCAAAGCCGCCTCCGTATCGTGTTGACTCGTTCTGCGAGTTGGTGCAGACGGTCGGTTAGTTCGCGCATTCGTCTTCCTCTCCTCTATCGAGTATCCATTGGTAAACGGGGCGGCGTAGCCTGCCTTACTCTCCCAGCAGGCCTTCCACAAACGCAACCGGGTCGAATTCCGCCAGGTCTTCCAGTTTTTCACCGGTGCCGACAAAGCGCACTGGTATGCCCAACTGCTTCTTTATGTTGAGAACGGCGCCGCCCCTGGCCGTGCTGTCAAGCTTGGAGAGGACAATGCCGGTAACGCCCGATGCCTCCTGGAAGCCCTTGGCCTGCAGGATGGCGTTCTGGCCGGTCGAGGCGTCGAGCACGAGCAGGATTTCGTGCGGAGCACGGTGTACCTGCTTGGCGGCCACACGGCGCATCTTCTCCAGCTCCTGCATGAGATTGAATTTGTTCTGCAGGCGGCCGGCCGTGTCTGCGATCAGAATATCGGCCCTGCGGCTCTCCTGGCTCGCGCGCATCGCGTCGAACAGCACGGCCGCCGGGTCAGAGCCGGGGGCCTGGGCAATTACTTCGACTTCGGCGCGAGCGCCCCAGATCTTGAGCTGGTCGATCGCCGCGGCCCGGAAAGTGTCGCCGGCGGCGAGGACGACGCGTTTGCCCAGCTGTTTGTAACGAAGCGCAAGTTTGCCGATGCTGGTCGTTTTGCCCGAACCATTGACGCCGACGACGAGCACAACCGTAAGAATGCGCGGCTCTTCAATGCGCAGAGGCTCGTCGGGCTGCAGGAGTTTGACCATCTCCTGCTTGAGGATGAGGTAGGCGTCGGCGGCCTTCCTGACAGCCTCGCGCTCGACCCGCGTTCTCGTGGACTCGACGAGTTCCATTGTTGTTTCCATGCCAACATCGGCGACGATGAGCGCCTCTTCCAACTCTTCCCATAGCTCGTCGCTGATCTCGTTTTCCTGAAACAACGAGCCGACCTGCCCGAAAATGCCCGAACGGGTCTTTCTCAGGCTCTCTTCGATTCTTACGTCATCCGCCGACTTCTCATCCTGGCGTCCGAACAGGCGTCTGAGCACACGCAACTCCCCGCGAGCGGGTTGACATGGTGTTTACTGGGCAATTATAGCACGCCGGGGAAGGTAGGGGAGAACGGGGCCGCGACCTGTGCGCGCACGCCAAAGACGCCCCCGGTTGGGAGTTCGGCGGCCCGGGCCGCATCTTTCGCAAAGGTTGGCCGGTTCAGGTCAGCCCACTGTATACTGAGAGCAAAGCGGCCGGGAAACTCCGACGCGGCTGCGAACTTGGTCGACGTCAGGTATCCGACTGAATTTTGTGATAAGGGGCTGCAAATGCACGTCACGAGGGAGGAGCTGGAGCAACGCGAAGACCGGGAGCTGGCGGCGTACGCGATGCGGAGCAGCGAGAGCCGCGGTCGCGCCTTTCCGGGATCGGAGCACCCCTACCGCACCGCCTACCAGCGCGACCGTGACCGCATTATTCACACAACCGCGTTCCGCCGACTCCAGTACAAGACGCAGGTATTCGTTTACAACGAAGGAGACCACTATCGCAACCGGCTCACCCACACGATTGAGGTGGCGCAGATCGGGCGCACGCTCGCGCGCGCGCTTTCCAGCAACGAAGACCTGAGCGAGGCCATCTGTCTGGCACACGATCTGGGGCACCCTCCATTTGGGCATACCGGCGAGGCGACACTGAATCAGCTGATGCAGGAACACGGCGGCTACGATCACCAGAAACAGACCTATCGGATCATCACCAAACTGGCGCACCGCTACCAGTCGCACCCTGGTCTGAATCTGACCTACGAGGTGCGCGAAGGTGTGGTCAAGCACGACACGGACTACGACGTCGTCGACGCCAGAGACTACAACGCCGACGAGCGCGGCACGCTTGAGTGTCAGCTGAGCAACCTGGCGGACGAGATCGCCTACAACACGAGCGACGCCGACGACGGTCTGCGGGCAGGGATCCTGGATCCAGGCGACTTTCTGGACCTGGCGATCAGTCAGCGCGTCTTGGACTCGCTCGCTGAGACGCCGTCGTCGGTAGACCTGACCGAGCCGCTGGACCGCTACCGCTTCATCCGCCGGCTGGTGGGCATAGAGGTTAGCGACGCAATCCGTACGACCGCCGCAAGGCTGAACGCGGCCCGCGTGCAAGACCTGGCCGATCTGCGGTCGCAGGCAGAGAACATGGCGGCCTATTCTGCTGAGGTCGCTGAGGAAAACGGGGAGTTGAAGCGATTTCTTTTCGACCGGTTTTACCGGCATTTCCGCGTTGTGCGGATGGCGGCGAAGGCGGACCGGACGGTGCGCGCCCTGTTTGGCGCCTTTGTCGAGGAACCGGCCCAGTTGCCGCCGGAAGCACAGGAGTCTATAAACCAGCGGGACGGGGACGTTCCTCGCATCGTCTGCGACTACATCGCCGGCATGACCGACCGTTACGCCATCGCCGAGTACCGCCGCCTATTTGATACGAGAGAGCCTGTCTGAACTTTCCGGCAGCGTCTGACGAATCGGCGTTCGTCCTTTTACGCTGGGCGGCGCACAACCAGCGTCGTGCTAACTGACCGCAGAGGTCGCGGCGACTGCCCGCTGTCCAGATAGGACACGTCCTTGATTGTGCAATCGATCTGGATGTGTTGGGACCTGAGCCCGCATGTCAGGCCGGTCGCCAGTTCCAGGGGCGGTGAACGATTGGTACCGTCCGTCTCGCCGCGGTCGTCGAGTAGAGTCGCGTCGAAGCCAGGCGAGACCAGCAGCTGGCTGATGCTCCGTACAGCTGAGCGGTCGTAGAGCCAGATTTCCAGCAGTCGCACCTGGTCCGTATTAGCGGCTTCGCGATCCAGAGATTCATTCATGCCCATGCCACAAGCGCCCAACAGTTCACCCTCAGGCGCAGTTATGGTGAAGCTCTCGTCGTAGGACTGAATGCCGAAGGCGTAATTCGCCTCGAAAGTCGCCAAAACGTCGCCGCTTGCCGACGGGGCGCCGTCTTTGGGTGCGATTGCGCTAGAGACGCCCGCGACGGACAGGTCGACCTGTGGTTGCGCGGGCCGGGCCTGCAACGGGGTCGGCTCATATTCAGAATTCTCCTGCTCGCGACCTCCCGCGTCGACTAAGTCGACAGCCTCAACTCTCGCGAAGGGTTGAGAATCGGCCGCTACCTGCTGGCCCTCCTCGCGCGGAATCGCGTCCGCCGCCTCATCGGCCCCAATGGACCCGCTTTCCTGGTGCGTCGCAAACCCATCTTCCGCCCCCATCTGTTCCGCCGGCTGCGCGCTGCTTTCAGCTTCGAACGGTTGGGACCCGCGACTTTCGTCAGGCAGCGGAGTCCGGTCATGCAACTGTTCGGCTGGCTTCGCTTCGGGCAATCCGGCCTGAGAGATTTCTCCCCGGTCATGTTCTTCCCGAGCGGATGGCGCAGGCGAATCTGTCCACTCGGTCGGGGATTCCGAATAGGACTCTGCGAAGGGGATTCCTTCTTCACCTCCAAGGAGCTGGCGACTCTCATCCTCGGCGTCGCCCCCCTGGAGGCTCTCCATTTCTGCCGGGCGGGCGAAACGAGACCCTTCACCGGCTTTGTTCAGGGGATCGGACTGGCTGGGAAAGACAGGTTCGTCGACGTCGGCTTCGTCATGAGAGGACCGCGACCTGCGAATCCAGTCGAGCCCGGGGGCCCTGGATCCGGTCCGTTTCCCGGAAACGAAGACCGGTCGGGGCCGGCGCGCCTGCTGCACCGCCGCCTGTCGTGCATTCGCAGGCCCCCTCGACCTTCTTGATGATGTGCCTTGTTCAGACTGCCGCAGGAACTGGTAACCGATTACGACTGCGCCGCCCACGAGGAGAGCGGCGGCAAGGTACAGCAACGCCTGGTTGAGCCACTCCTGGAAGGATGTGTCGCCGGCGGCTTCTTCGGGGATCTGCTCGGCCGCCAGCGCGCCGGCTTGGGCTGGGGCCGCACCAGCCGGCTGCCCCCCAGCGCCGGGCGAGTCAGTCCATTCCACCGGCCACACCCACCACCCGATGAAGAGGCCGAGCAAAAGCCCTACAAGCCCCGACGTGAGAATGTGGACCAAAGATCTGTTGCGTTCCATCGTTTTTCCGACAACGGCTTTCCGGGGGAATCCGCGATCTGCTAGAGGAGATCGGCGCGCTCCCCGGCTTGCAGTTTGGCTACGACCTGCTTTACCTGCTGAATGCTCTCTTTCCTGCCAATCAGAAGGGCGTCTCCCGCATCGATTACGATCAGGTCGTTGACGTCGACCAGCGCCACAATCTGTTTGTCGACCGCCACAATGTTGCCGCTGCTGTTAATTGGCAGGAGTTCGCCTTCGACCGCATAATTGCCGGTTTCGTCGGGCGCGGTGACAACCTCAAGCGCGTCCCAGCTGCCAAGGTCATTCCATCCAACCTGCATTGGCACGACCGCCACCCTCTGCGCACCCTCCATCACAGCATAATCGAAAGAGATATCGGGCATTGTCGGCCAGATCTCCGCCAGCAGGCTATCCAGCCCTGGCGTGTCTAGCGCGGCCGCGATGCGATTTATGTCGGCGAATAGCTCGGGCATCCGCTCGCCGTACTCCGACAGGAGTCGATCGACACGTCCAACAAAGATACCGCCGTTCCAAAAGTAGCGTCCGTCAGCCAGAAACCGTTGCGCGGCCGCCTGGTCGGGTTTTTCGAGGAACCGCACGACCGGGTAGGTCGCCAAATCTCCCTGTAATGGCAGCGGCTCTACGTCGCGCTGAATGTAGCCGTATCCGGTGTGCGCCTTCGTCGGCTCGATCCCGAGGACGGTCAGGTATCCGCAGTGGGCGCTGCGCTCGGCCTGGCGCAGGGCCTTCTGGAAGGCGACCCCGTCCTGGATGTGATGGTCGGCAGGCAGTATGGCGACGACTTCCGCGGGGTCGCGGCGTTGCAGGTGCGCACATGCCAGGGCGATCGCCGGCGCAGTGTTGCGGCCGCTCGGCTCCGACAGGATATTGGCGCGGGGAATGCAGTCGAGCTGCGCGGCGCACAGCCCGGCGTAACGGCTGCCTGTGACAACATAGGTGTCGCCGGGCGCGACCAGGCCCTCCAGTCTGGCTGCCGTGGCCTGAATCATCGTCCGGCCGCTTCCGGTGATGTCGCTGAACTGTTTCGGAGAGTCCTGGCGGCTGCGGGGCCACAAACGTGTGCCGACACCGCCGGCAAGAATGACTGCGTACATTGTTCCTCTGGGTCAGACTGCGCGTACGTACTGCATCAGGCCGACGTGCCGCACAAGTCCCTTGATTTCCATCGTGGCAAGCAGGCCGCTGACCCGTGAAGTATCCATCGTGGCAGCGCGTACAATCTCATTCATGTGCTGCGGTTCGGCCGTAACATGCCTGAGAATCAACTCTTCCTGCGGTGTGGCCGGAATGGAGTCGCGTGCCTGTTGTTGGGCCGCGGCAGTGTCCAGCTGCAGGCGCTCCAACAGGTCGCCTGGCGATGTAACGGGAATGGCTCCATCCTGGATCAGGCGGTTGCAACCATCGCTTCCGGGGCTGAGAATCGAGCCTGGAACGGCGTATACGTCGCGCCCCTGGTCAGCCGCAAAAGAGGCCGTGATGAGAGCGCCGCTTCGTGCTGCCGCCTCGACGACAACAACCGCCAGGCTCATCCCACTGATGATGCGGTTGCGCGGCGGGAAGTTCCGGGCCTCCGGTTTGGTGCCAATTGGATACTCGCTTATCAGGGCGCCGTTCTCTATGATCTGCAGTGCCAACTTGCGATTTCGCGCCGGGTAAATCTGGTCAACACCGCTGCCCAGGACCGCGATTGTACGTCCGCCCGATTCGAGCGCCGCCGCATGGGCAATTGCGTCGACGCCCAGAGCAAGGCCGCTCACGACCGTAACGCCGTTTAGCCCCAGTTCACTCCCAATTTTTCGCGCCACCTCCCTGCCGTAAGCGGAGACTCGACGCGTGCCGACTACGGCAACCGCAAGCCTGTCCTGCTGTTCCAGGTGACCGCGCACGTACAGGAGCGGCGGAGAATTCGGAAGATGCAGGAGGTTGGCCGGGTAGCCGGCGTCTTCCTGCGTGCGTACGTCGAACCCTCTCCGTGCAACCTTTTCCAGTTCGCGTTGCGGGTCAAGTTCTTGGCGAACGGCAACAAGATTATCGATCGCCCGCCGGTCGAGACCGGCGGCCTCCAGGTGCTGCACCGGCGCATTCCAAGCCGATTCGATGCTTCCGCACAGATCCATCAGGGCAGTCAGCCGCGCCGGACCAATGCCGGCGACACAATTGAAGGCGATCCAGTAAGCTCGTTCGTCCATTGGCGGGAGGTCGACACTCAGAATTCGAACAAGTGTCAGATGAGTCTAATGTCCTATTTCGTCAAGCATTCCCGGCAGAAGGCGGACGGTTACGGCTCCTGCTTCCAGGTCGACGCTGCGAATCACATCCGCCAGCGCCGGGATGAGCAACTCGCGGTCCTGGTTGATGCCGGCGACCGGGCGCACAATGTACACTTCATTCGCGCCCGTAAAGATGACGTCCACGACTTCACCCAACCGCTCCAGGGATTCATTCTGCACGTTCAAGCCGATGATGTCGTGCACCCAGAAGGAGTCTTCGTCCAACTGCATGGCCGCCTCCTCCGGGATGTATAGCCACTCATTGTGCAGATCTTCCGCTGCCTCCCTGTCCGTGACTTCCTCAAAGCTGAGAAGGAAGATGCCTTTGTGAGCCCTGGACGTTGAGATTTCAGCCAACAGGAGTTCATCGCCGAGCAACAGCTGCTGACCGGCATCGAAGCGGCCTTCATAGTCCGTATAGGATTCGACTTTCACTTCTCCCCGCAGGCCGTGCGCGCCCAGTATGCGGCCTACGATCAGATGTCCCTCGGGAACGGACGCTGAGCGCCTGTGAAAGCGGCTGGATCGGGCTGACCCGTCCTTTCGCTTCCGCCGTCGTTTTCCTCTGGAGGGCGCTGTCATCGGATCGATCCTGTGCGCAGCATACCCGGCACGGCATCACCCGGGCCGACCGTTCAACTTGCCAACATTCCGTTTTGAAGAATCGCGCTTTGCCTGCGGAACCGAAAGCCGCCGTTCGGGCATTGACGATCGGAATCCGACTTTCTCACAAGAAGGAAGGACGAAAGGCAGGTCGGAGAGCCGAGAACTGGCCAGGGGCTTCTGCTACCGGCGTGGGCGGAGCAGCGCGGTCGCCACTACATTATCTTGAGAATCGCATCGCGCGACTGCCGCTTCAACGCCACTTTCAGTACGGAACGCATGGCGTTGGCAACCCTTCCGTTTTTGCCGATGACCCGTCCCGCATCCTCCGGCGCGACCTGCAAACGGAGGACGACGCGTTCACGGTAGGTCCGCTCCGTGACATGCACCTCGTCCGGATTCTCTACAAGTGCCTTGGCCATGAACTCAATCAGATCTTTCATGGGGTGCTCGCTTTACCTGGCTCAGGCGGCTTCCGTTTCTCCGGCGTCAGACACGGCCGCTTCAACGTCGACGGGATTCAAGTTGCCCTGCTCGTCGGTTACGCCGGTTTTCTTCAACAGACGTGCCACGGCCTCGCTGGGCTGGGCGCCGACGCTCAGCCAGTGGCCGGCGCGTTCGCTCTTGATCTCAACGGTGGGGGGATCGGTCATCGGGTCGTACGTGCCGATGTTTTCGATGAAGCGGCCATCACGCGGGCTGCGCTGGTCGGCAACTACGATGCGGTAAAATGGCTTCTTCTTGGCGCCCATGCGGCGCAGACGGATGCGTACCACTGATTACGACTCCTTGTTTGAAACAAAATGAAGAATTTTTCCAACCCAGGCGCCGAGCGCGAGATCGGCGAGCTTGCTGCGATTTGCTTTGCGCCTGCCATCGCCAATGGCGTATTGCTGAGCCCCACTTGGGACCGATGAAGGAGGCGTCATGAGACGCGGCCCTGACGCATCGAGGCGAGAAGGCCTTGCGCGTTCGGCTCGCGCTGACGACGACGCCGTCTCTTTTTGCGTTTACTGCTCTGCTGACCCAACATGCCGGCCTGCTTCATCATCTTCTGCATGTCGCGGAAACGCTTTATGAGCTGGTTGACAGCTTCGACGGTCGTGCCGCTCCCTTTTGCAATGCGGCGGCGGCGGCTCGCATTGAGCAGACTGGGCAGCCGCCGCTCCTGCGCTGTCATGCTGTTGATGATGGCCTCTATCTGCTTCAAGTCGGAACTGACTTCCTGTGCGTCGACCTGCTTTGCGAACTGTCCCATCCCGGGCACCATCTTGAGCAAATCGCCTATCGACCCGAGATGCTGTATCTGCTGCAGCTGGTCGCGGAAGTCTTCAAAATCGAACTGGCCCTCCGCCAGCCGTTCTTCCATCGCCTGCGCATCCTCCTCGCTGATGCTCTCAGTCGCGCGTTCAATCAGCGTCATCATGTCGCCCATGCCGAGGATGCGCCCGGCCAGCCGGTCTGAGTGGAAAGGTTCAAGACCGTCCATCTTTTCGCTCGTGCCGAGAAACTTGATCGGCACGCCGGTCACTTGGCGGATGCTCAACGCGGCGCCGCCTCTGGCGTCACCGTCGATCTTCGTCATCACCAACCCGGTGATCGGCACCCGTTCGTGGAAGCCCTCGGCGACGGTGACCGCCTCCTGTCCCGTCATGGCATCAACGACCAGTAGGACATCGGCCGGCCTTGCGATCAGGCGTATCTGCTCCAACTCCTGCATCATCGGCTCATCGATCTGCAGGCGGCCGGCCGTGTCGAGAAGCAGGACAGTGTAAGCCTTTTCGCGTGCGGCCCGCATGGCGTTCTTGACGATCGAGCTGGGCGCGGCTTTAGTTCCTTCACTGTGCACGGGTATGTCGATCTGCCGCGCCAGCGTCTCCAGCTGATTGATGGCGGCAGGGCGATAGATATCGGCGGCGACAAGCATGGGACGCTGGCCCTGCTTGCGCAGCCGCAGAGCCAATTTGGCGGCCATGGTCGTCTTTCCCGCGCCCTGCAATCCGACCAACATTATGACCAGGGGAGGCGGTCCGGAGAGGTTGAGCGGTGCAGGCTCGCCCAGGAGTCTTACCAGCTCTTCGTTGACGATCTTGACGACCTGCTGCGCAGGGGTGAGGCTCTCCGTCACCTCCGCGCCGACCGCCCGTTCCTTGATACGGCCGACAAAGTCGCGGACGACCTTATAGTTGACGTCAGCTTCGAGCAGGGCCAGGCGTACCTCGCGCAGCGCGGCGGTTACGTCGCCTTCGGACAGCCTGCCGCGGCTGGCCAGATTCTCAAATACGCCCTGTAGCTTGTCGGACAAACTCTCAAACACAAGTCTTGCTCCGCACGCGGTCGTTGTAGGTATCGCCCCGATGTTCCGAACCTGCATTCTATATTAGAACGGGTGTGCCAGCCAAATCCGCGACAGCAAGCCCCGGCGACGTACCCGCGATACAGCCACAAAGTTTATCCTGTTTTGGGCAAATCCGCTAATGAAGCAATCAGTGGACGCAGTCCAAAATAGGGGTACAGATTCCATTAGCTCATGTAGCAATGGAGCCATGGCCTGCCCGCGCTCCATCCTCTGGCAGAGTGGAGGAATACTGTTTCCTAGTTCCCTTTGAACGGTCGGGCCTTCGGCCCTCCCTTGTGCGGGGGGACTCCCCCCGCAACGCCCCCCTGATGAACCCCCCCCTCGCCGAGTTCAGCCACCACTAGCATGAATCCACCGCCAGACGATTCCCGCCCCAAATGTGGGCAGCAACCCAAACGGTAGAACAGGCGCGTGTCAGGCTAGGAAGAGGGAAGGCCGCCGAATCGGGTCGGGCCGGAATAGCGGCACGTGAGAAAGTCGCGCCTATTCGGAGGCGGGTTGGTTCTCCTCGCGCGTCGATGTACGAACGTAGACTTCGTAGATGCGCTGGCCAGCCGTGATATTGGTCATCACCGCCAGGAACCAGAGGACTGGCAAGACCAGTCCCAAAATCAAGCCGGCGATCAGGATGACTAGCCGTTCAGGCCTTTGGAGGAAGCCCACGTTGCACTCGATGTCCAACCCCTCGGCCCTGGCGCGCGTGTAGCTGACCGCCCACGAGCCGATCAATGTGAGGAATATTGCGAAAAGGTGGGACTGGGAGTCGCCGAGATTGGCGTAGTAGGCCGCAAGTCCCAGAAACGTGATACTTTCCGAGTAGCGGTCGAGCGTGCTGTCGAGGAAGGCGCCAAACTTGCTCTCACCCTTCCCGAGACGGGCCAGGGTCCCGTCAACCATGTCCAGCATGGCCGCGACCCAGAGCACGCCTCCGCCCACGGCCAACCGGCCGGTCGCCAGGAGAGCGGCCGAGCCGATTGTGAGCGCAAAGCCGGCGAACGAGACCATGTTCGGTGTCACGCCGATACCGTTCAGCCAGCGCGCAAACGCATTGACTCCGGACGAGAGTAGCGGTCGAACATACTTTGCCAGCATCAGTCGATCTCAAACGTAACGGGCATGCGGTTAGGCTGACAGGCAGTATACATCGGCTGCAATGGACTGGCAAGCACTGGCGGAAAATCAGCCTTTGAGGAAACAGGGTCGTCCCCAATTATTGGGCGACAAGACTGGAGCGGCCGGTGTCAGGGTAGAGCCGTCTGGCTGTACATGAGAAGAGGGTTGACATAAAGCTGCCCATTGCGCAGCGAGCCGAGCGTAAAGCCCCATCCGTTGGTCGGGCAGACCTCGCCGCGAATACCGGGATCGAGAGAAAAGGCGGTGGCCGGGGTGGTGACGGAAAGCGTTCCGGCAAAGCCGGTTATGTGCGCGTAATGAATGTGGCCGCTCAGGACTGCGTGTACGTCGTGGCCGGAAATCGCACTGGACAGACCCTGCGGATTGCGAAGGCGATGTTCATTCAATGGCTCGATCGTGCTGTAAACGGGCGGATGGTGCACGGCGATCAGTGTGCCCTGCGGCGCCGGCTTGCGCAACTCGGTCTCAAGCCACGAGAGCTGTTGCGAATCCAGCTCGCCTTGCACTTCGCCAGGCACTTTGCTGTCCAGCATGATCACGCGCAACCCATTGATTATCGAGCTGTGGTAGTAGCGTTCCGCTTCGTCGACCGACTCTTCGCCCAGTACGATCTGGCGAAAATAGACGCGACAGTCATGGTTACCCAGGCCAATGACCATGGGGGCGCCGAATTCACGCAGCTCGTCAAGCAGGCCACTCAGTGTTTCATATTCCTCCCTTTGGCCCTCGTTCACCAGATCGCCGCTCAGAACGAAAAAGTCCGGTCTGATCTCCATGTTGCGAATGAGGGCGAAGATGCGACGAAGCTTCTCAGCCGTCCGCACACCCCGGAACTCTTCCTCCTCGCTCGACAGTATGTGCAGGTCGGTCAGATGTACGAATGTCAGGTCAGTCATGGTTGTTGCGCCTTCCCGCTCCGGGCGATATATTGGTGAACGATTACTCTGACAGCGTGACTGGGCGGCAGCCGAGATTCATAGATCAATGGTAAATACTCAGCCGCTATCAGTCTGCGACCATGAATGAGGCGAGCGTTGTTATATTCTCTCTCTTTAGCTTTTGGGCGGTCGGGCCTTCGGCCCTCCCTTGTGCGGGGGGACTCCCCCCGCAACGCCCCCCTCCAAAAACCAGCGCTCACCGACATTGCGTCGTATTCCCAGCAGTGCGGCCCGACCAACGTGGCGGCTGCCAACCGATTACACCATCAGACAATCTGAATGGCGGCGGCGATGAAGGGCTGGGGGTCGCTGACATTCCCGATGAATGGTCATAGAAAGTCGAAATCTCCAGGTTGCCTGCGTGCTGTCCCAACTTTGGTTCCCCCGATTCTTGGAGCGAATACCACCGCGTGAGCCGCTATGGTTATCTGTGTCCATCACAGAAAACAGATGAATCATAGTTCAGACAAGTGTCAACGAGTCCTCTTCAAAACAGGCACTGTATTTGCCTCAGTAGTTACGATCCATAATAGCCTCTACCTCCGGCGTACAACAAACAGGGAGAAGGGAAGGTCACTGCAATGAGCGATAAGGTCATCTACTCGATGGTTGGTGTCGGCAAGAGCTATCCACAGGGCCAACGCGTGCTGCGAGACATCAGTCTGGGCTTTTTTCTCGGCGCCAAGATCGGCGTTCTGGGACTGAATGGCGCCGGCAAATCGACCTTGCTGCGGATAATGGCGGGCGAGGAGAACGAGCACGACGGCGATACGATACTCACTGAAGGCTACACACGCGGCTACCTTCCTCAGGAGCCGGTGCTGGACCCATCCAAGACTGTGCGGCAGATCGTCGAGGAGGGCGCACAGGATGCGGTTGACGCTCTTGCAGAGTTCGATGCCATCAATGCCCGTTTCGGCGAAGACCTCCCGCCCGACGAGATGGATGCCCTGATCGAGCGGCAGGGCGCAGTGCAGGAAAAGCTGGACGCGCTCGACGCCTGGGACCTGGACAGCCGCCTTGAGCTGGCGATGGACGCCTTGCGCTGCCCGACCGGAGATACCCGGATCAGTACGCTTTCCGGCGGGGAGTTGCGCCGGGTCGCGCTGACGCGGTTGCTGCTGAAAAAGCCCGACATTCTGCTGCTCGATGAGCCGACAAATCACCTTGATGCGCAATCAGTGGCGTGGCTCGAACGGCACCTGCAAGAGTACGCGGGCACCGTGATAGCTGTCACGCACGACCGCTACTTTCTCGACAACGTTGCCGGCTGGATTCTCGAACTGGACCGCGGACACGGCATTCCCTGGCGGGGCAACTACTCCGGTTGGCTGGCACAGAAGCAGCAGCGGCTCGCCCAGGAGGAAAAACAGGAAAGCGCCCACCAGAAGACGCTGCAGCGCGAGCTGGAATGGCTGCAAATGTCGCCCAAGGCGCAGCAGACCAAGCGGAAGTCCCGCGTTAACGCCTACAACGAGCTTCTCAGCCAGGAGTTCGAAAAAGCGCGCGAAGAGCGGGAGATCTACATCCCGCCCGGCCCGCGATTGGGCGACGTTGTCCTCAGAACGAAGGGGCTGCGCAAGGGGTACGGCGAGAACCTGCTCTTCGAGGGCCTGACACTCGACATTCCCCCAGGCGCCCTGGTGGGGATCGTCGGCCCGAACGGGGCTGGGAAGACCACTTTGCTTCGCCTCATTACCGGCGAGGAAACGCCGGACAGCGGCGGCGTCCAGCTAGGCGAAACGGTATCGCTGGCCTACGTGGATCAGAGCCGCGAGGATCTTGACCCTCAAAAAACCGTCTGGGAGGAGATAAGCGGAGGCCAGGAGCAGTTGCGTCTGGGAGAGCGCCAGGTGAACAGCCGGGCCTATGTTGCTCGGTTCACCTTCAGCGGTTCGGATCAGCAGAAGAGAGTCGGCGCGCTGTCGGGCGGAGAGCGCAATCGTTTGCACCTGGCCAAGCTGGTCAAAAGCGGAGCAAACGTCCTTCTTCTGGACGAACCCAGCAACGACCTGGACGTGAATACGTTGCGAGCGCTGGAAGACGCCCTCGAAACCTTCGCCGGCACTGCCCTCGTCATCTCGCACGATCGCTGGTTTCTCGACCGGATCGCCACCCATATCATCGCCTTTGAAGGTGAAAGCAAAGTAAAGTGGTTTTCGGGCAACTTCAGTGAATATGAAGAGGACCGGATCCGCCGCATGGGGGCCGAGGCCGAACGCCCGCACCGTATCACCTATCGCAGGCTGAGCAGAGCGTAGCCGCCCGCGCTAGGTCCCGGTTGCCAGTTCGTGTGCTCGCTCGCACAACCGTGACCGTTCTACGCGCGCAGCGGACCAGCCCAGCGGCTCCGCGAGCCGGTCCACGTCCATGTCGGCCAGTTCTCTGAAGGAGGTCCCGCCGCCATCGCGCAGCCGCTGGGCATAAGTAGGGCCGATGCCCTCCAGACGGCTGAAATCGTCGGGGAAGCCGGGCACGGGTGGGTCTTGCGGAGTGTCGGCTGGCTGCGCCGGTTCTTATTCTGCCGCAGGTGCGGGTGGCAGTTCCTTCGGTCCGGCCGGGTCCTCAGGAGGCCTGTTGCCACCGTTTTCCTTGCCCAGTAGCGAACCGTTCGAAAAGCGCCCGGAAGATCGGGCAAAGTGGACGATGACGGCGCCGGCGCCGGTCGAACCGATCAGGACCGCCACAAAGAAACCCAGACATACGAAGACCGCCCAGGAGAACATCGTCACACCGGTCAGGACCAGCGAACAAAGTGCGACCGAGATGAGGGGATTCCAGTGGAGCTTGGTCTGTTGGGCCAGGAAAGCATCAAGCCGGCGGCCAAGAAAGGAGCAGGTAACTGTCCAGCCGCAAACGATGACCAGGGCCAGAACCGCCAATAGAGGCAACGCGAGCAAGGCAAAGCAAATTGTCAGCGTGAGAAGCGCGGCCAGCAGCGCCGAGCCCATAAGCATGATCGCGCCGGTCGCAAAGCTGAGAGCAGTCTCCTTCTCGGCCGTTCGTGAGATGCGCTCAACCTGCGCTGGCAGCAGCCAGGCGACCAGCAGAACGAGGCCCGTTATCAGGAGCGTCCACAGAAAGGCCCTTACAAGCCTTCCCAAAAGGATGATGAACCACGAAGGCCCGCGCGAGAAGCGGCCGGCCTGTGCCTCGAACTCCGCCTGCGCCCTCTGTGCTTCCTCCTGAAGGCGGGCAGCGTGCTGCAGGAGTTCCTCTTCGGCTCTCTGCGCCTCTTCCTGCAAAAGGGCGGCTTGAGCTTGAAGTTCGGCAGCCGTCCCGGCGGCTATTTGCTGCGGGGGGGCCGGCGCCTGCGGCGCGGCCAGACTTCCGGATACATTGGAACGAGGCGCTGCGACGATGCCCGGCAGCGCATCGCGGCTGCCGTAGCTTCCCCATCCGGAACTGCCGCCTATGCGGGCAGACGGGTCCCTAGAAACGTCGCCGCCGACAACGTTGACATTGCCGCCGACATACGCGTTTCCTTCCAGTGAAGCGTCCCCACCTACGACCGCGACATTTCCGCCAATCTGAGCCGCCTGCCTCAAGTCGGCATCGCCGCCGATGACGCTGAGATTGCCCCCAACGTGCGAGTCTGTCTTTAGTTCGGCGTCGCCTCCTAAGACGACAAGGTTCCCTCCGACCCGCCCTTCGAGTGTCAGATCGTCACCCACGACCAGGAGGTTTCCCTGGACGGATTCGCCGCGACCGATCTTCACATCGCCGCCTCGGATGACAACATTCCGCCAAATCGGACCCTCTCTGGATTCCCCCCTTTCCCGCCCTGAGGGCGAGAACAGGAACGCAAGCGCTACCAGGGCGACCGCCAATGCAAATATTGTCCAGCAACCGGCTCTGAACACTGACTTCATGCAAAGAGGTCCCCTGGCCTTCTCAGTCCGGCGACTATCGGTCGACCGGCCGGGCAAATCGAATCGCTGCTCTTCCGGCGGTGGGAGGGCTGCAAGAATGTCCTCACGACTGACTCTGGTGCAAGTCCCCGTTGAAACTTGAACGGATCGGCTGCGCGCTGCGCTGGATCACCAGGCACCAGACGCCTAGCACAACGGTGGTAATGATCAGATAGACGGAGGCCACCCCCAGCGCCGTAGGCGCGGCGGTCATTTCGGTGGCCACATCCCAGAGCGAGTGGCATACGACGCCCGAAACGGCCCAAGCCTCGGCCAGGAAACTGCCTGCTGCCGCAAAACTGCCCAGGTTTGTGTAGACCAGCGCGGTCGCCAGTACCCCGGCCCCAACCAGCGCCAGCGCCCAGGCAAATACAGTCAGAACCGTCAACAAGATTCCGATCTGTATATTGCGTAATCGTTCCTGCCGGGCCAGCCTTTCCACGACACGCTGGGAGAAATCGGGCGCGGGCTGAGGCACAGGTTCGGCGCGCAGTTTCTGATCGAGCAGTTGCCACAACTGCAACTGTGCGCGGCAGGCGCTGCAGCGTTCCAAATGGCTGTCCAACCGCCTCTGCTCGCCCGCGTCGAGCATACCGTCCAGTTCCAGCGAGACCAGCATCAGGTATTCGCCGTGAACAGCCGCTGGGTCCGGTGGCCTATGAATCTGAAATTTCTCAGCCGCCATCGTTCTCTCCAGTTCGTCTACAGGCCGGCGCCGCCGGACGGCGCCAGGAGCAGGGGCAGCGCGGCTGCCCAGCCTTCACCGGTTTCCGTTATGTCCCCGGCGGCGTCGAAGCGGTGGGCCGCTTCGTCTTCCGCATCCGCACGTCCCCGATTCGCTCCCCTTTTCAAGTCAGGATCGGTCGGGGCCGGCTCAACCCTGTGAGGCAGTTGGGCCTCAACGTACAACGCAGCCAGCTGCTTGCGGGCGCGAAAGAGGCGACTCTTGACGGCAGCCACCGAAATCTCCATGACGTCGGCAATCTCTTGATAGCTGCACTCGTTCCAATAGCGCAAGACCAGGGGCGTGCGATACTCCGGCTCCAGTTGATTGACGAGAGCCTGCATCTCCTCAGCCTGTTCAGCGGCAAGCGCCTCCTGTTCGGGACGGTCGGACTCTCCCTCCAGGCTGAAGACCGCCGGTGAGTCATCCAAACCGACAAACTGTACCCGCCGCTTGCGCAGTCTATCGATACAATGATTGTTGGCGATCGAGAAGAGCCAAGTGCTGAACTTGTGCTTGGGATTGTATTGGTGGAGACGGGAATAGGCGCGCAGGAAAGTCTCCTGTGCGGCGTCTTCCGCTTCGGACCAGTCGCCGAGCATACGGTAGGTCAGAGCCAAGACCGGCCTCTGATAGGTCTCCACCAGCAAGCCAAATGCAGCCTGTTCGCCGGTGAGGGCGCGCTCCAACCAAGCCTGTTCCTGTTCATTCATTCGACATTTCCTCTGGACGCTTATTCTCTACTACGCAGCCTGCCGCGTAAAGTTTCATAGGGCTTTGGTTTGTCCTGCCTTTTGCTCTCGTTATATAATGAAGCCGATTTGCGGCGCGGCATCCTGCCATCACGCTGACCGCCTGCTGACATTTCGGCGCTTGGCCGCGATCGGCACGTCAACGAACGGTTGCATTCTGTTGGGCAGACTGCCGGGCCTGCTTTGCCGCCCGTTCGGCATTCAGATGGTGCGCGATGTCCGCCGATTTGCATCCAGGTGTCATCCCATCTGCCGGCTGAACCCTTGAAAGGAACGGACAACGATGCAAGTCATCTATCCATTCACGGCGATCGTCGGCCAGGAGCGCATGAAGCGTGCGCTGATACTGAACGCGGTCCACCCTCTGATCGGCGGCGTGCTGATCCGAGGCGAACGCGGCACCGCCAAGTCGACCGCGGCCCGGGGACTGGCAGCGCTGCTGCCCCCTATGGAAGCGGTGGAAGGTTGCCCCTTCGCCTGTTACCCCGATGATCCGTTGGGTCTGTGCCATGTCTGCCAGGCGAGCGCCAGCAACGGCCAGCTGAAGGCCAGTCGGCGCAACACGCCATTTATCGATCTGCCTGTCAGCGCGACCGAAGACCGCGTTGTCGGCACACTGGACATCGAGAAGGCGATTCGCCAGGGCGAACGCCACTTTGAGCCGGGGATCCTGGCCGCCGCCAACCGCGGCATCCTCTACGTCGACGAAGTCAATCTGCTCGATGATCACGTGGTAGACCTGTTGCTCGACAGCGCGGCGATGGGGGTCAACGTTGTCGAGCGCGAAGGCATCAGCGTACAGCACCCGGCCCGCTTCGTGCTGGTAGGCTCGATGAATCCCGAAGAGGGTGACCTTCGGCCCCAACTCCTCGACCGCTTCGCACACGCGGTCGACGTGATCGGCATCGACGAGCCGAGGGCGCGAGTCGAGATTTTGCGGCGGCGCACACGATATGAACAAGACGCTGAACGTTTTACCGAAGACTTCGCCGACGAAGCGCGCACCCTCGGCGAACGCATCATTCAGGCCCGGCGCCACTATGCCAGCGTCCGCTACACCGACAAAGATCTCTACACCATCGCCGCGCTCACCAGCAGCTTCAATGTTGACGGGCATCGCGCCGACCTGGTCATTTTGAATACTGCCCGCGCACAGGCCGCGTTCGAGGGCAGGGAGGATATCACTGACAGGGACATTCTGCTGTCGGCCGAGTTGGCGCTTCCGCACCGAATGAAGAAGCAGCCGTTCCAGGATAATGCATTGCAGCCGGAACAGCTCGAGGCGAACATGCGCCAGGCGCGCGCCGAAGCCGAGGAGAACGAGGAGTCGATGGAAGAGGCGGACGGCGATGCGGCATCAATGGAAAAAAAAGTGACGAGGGTGATGACTCCGAGGAACTAGATTCCTCGCCGGAGAGCGGCGAAGGCGGCGTGGCGCAGCCGGACGCAGCTCCCCAGCAGAGTTCATCACCCGGAGACGAAAAAGGGGCCCGCAAACCGGTCGACGTCGGTGAGATGTTCGAAGCGCGAAAACTGGACACTCCGCTCGACAAAATGACGCGCGAAAAGTCCGGCAAGCGCTCCTACAGCCGCACAGACCGCAAACGCGGCCGCTACATAAAGGCCCGACCGGCCCACGACAAGATTGACGACATCGCCTTCGACGCCACCTTGCGCAACGCCGCTCCCCACCAGAAACAGCGGCACGAGAGCGGTGAGAGCGATCTGGCGCTGCAGTTGCGCATGACCGACCTGCAGCGCAAAATTCGCGTCCGGCGCACGGGAAACCTCATCCTCTTCGTCGTCGACGCCAGCTGGTCGATGGCGGCGAGTGAACGAATGGAAGCGACAAAAGGCGCGATTTTCAGCCTGCTGGTCGAGGCCTATCAACGCCGTGACCAGGTGGGTCTGGTCGTCTTCCAGCGCGACAAGGCCCGCGTTGTGCTGCCGCCCACAAACAGCGTAGAACTGGCGGAAAAGGCGCTGCAGGATCTTCCTGTAGGCGGCAAGACGCCCCTGAGCAGCGGCCTGCTGGCGACTTGGCAAGTGGTTGAGAACGCCCAGCGCAGGGACCCTGAACTGCGACCGCTGGTCATGCTCCTGACCGACGGCGCCGGCAACGTGAGCATGACCGGCATGCCCGCGCAGGAGGAGGCGATGAAGATGGCCACGCTTTTCGCCAGCGAAGAGGTGCGTACAATCGTCATCAACATGGAACACATGGCCTTCGACCGCGGATTGGCCCAGGCCCTGGCGGAACAAATGGGCGGCGTCTGCTACAATTTGCCCGACCTGCGTGCCGACACGCTTCTCAATACGGTCAAACAGGAGATCGGCGGGTAGACGGAAGGGCTATTCGCAGAATGGAGTGCCGCTGCGATGGGCAGGAAAGCCTCATGCAACTACTTCACATAGTGAGTAAACCTCGATGACAATGAGTGCAGGCAGGCAGGGCGACGCGCCAACGCTGAAAGGTTCATGGGAGGGGCTGCACGCCGAAGCCCTTGCGCTGTCCCGGCAGGGCAACGACGAGGCAATCGATAAGCTCGGCTTCCTGATCGAACGGCTCGCCGGTCTGCCGGAAACCCGGCGTACGGCCCAGGACGACAGGCTGCAGACGATCCTGGAACAGAGTGTTCTCGGCCTGCAGTCGCACTATGCGCGGCGAAATCGCCTCGATGACATGGCGGCCGCCAGTGAAGAAATTCTCGGGATTCTGAGCGAAGATGCCTGCTCCCTATGGCGCGAAAACCAGGCGAGAGCGCACTGGTGGCAGGGCCGGCACGAGTCCGCGGCCGAGACTCTTCGCGCGGAAGTGGACAAGCTGCCGTTTGAGGTGGAGCTGCGCTGGCTGCTGTTTTCCGTCCTGCTCGATGCCGGTGAAATCGACCAGGCCGACCGCGTCAAGATTTCGCTGTTGGACAAGCTGGCCGGCCTGTTCCAGAAAAGGGGCTTGGCCGGATTGGATCTCGCTGACGAACAAACCCAGCTCTCGGTGAAGGAGCAACTTGCCGGCGAAGAGGGTGACGACCAGATCTCGTTGCAGTTTGGACTACTGCACTTCTTGAACGCCAGTGTGGAGATGGAAAAGGGGCGCTGGCAGGAAGCGCTTGATGCGTTTGGCTCGGCCGCGAAGCTTTCCGATGCATATGGCGAACGCTGGCACCTGATCTACCGGCCGCTTGTTGTCAACGGCCAGGCGAAGCTCGCGCAGCGAGCGCTCAACCGGGAAGAGTCGCCCGTTTCGCAGGGGTTCTGGCGCGGCCTGTCCGGTTTCTATGCCGGAGACCGGCAGGGGGCGGCAGCCGAATGGCGGCGAGTAGCGCAGATCTCGCTCGACGAAGTAACGCTTCCCTCGGTCGGCGACTGGATCCTGGCCCACTACTACCTCGACGCGCCCCAACCTCCCGGCCAGGCTGCGGCCGAAATCGAAAGTGCTCAAGATGCAACAACCTCTGAAGAAGGCGGCGACCAGGGCTCGCTGACCGATACCGGCCGGAAAGGGTTGCAGGTCGCGCTGAATCTTCTGGGACAGCGAGATACGCAGCGCGACCCCCTCGTATTGGGGTTGGCCGCGCTCGGATGGGGAATGTCTGGAAACAAGGAGCACCTGCACCGCAACCTCCGCCACTCAATCGAACTGCTGCGCGGCTCGCTCCAGGACAACAAACTGGCGGTCTTTAACTGGTATTTCTTTCGTGATCTGCTTTCGCCGGAGGACTTTGCGGGTGTGGAGCAGTTTTTCCACGCGCCGAAGGCCGCAGGATAGGAACAAGGCCCCGTAGCACAAAAGCGCGTTGCTATATTCCTCTCAACGTCGCCTCCAGCGGACCGTCGTCCCCCTGCGGTTTCTACTCGCTCCCATACCTATGAAGGACGCCGCCGTAGCCAACCGGCCGGATGCGCTTACGCCACTTCGCCCAAGTGCTCATCAGATGGGGCCAGAACGGGCTTTCCTTCCCCATCGGCCTGGCCTGCTGTAGGGCGTCGATGAACGACTCGGGGTCGTCTTCAAAGGGCGGCATCTCCACGTAGCAATGCCCCAACTCGAACGGAATGTGCGCGTCGCTGCCCGCGGTAGTCAGCAGTCCGTGCTCTTGCGCCAGCACCAGCGCTGCAAGGTTGTCGCGCGGACGAACGCAACGGGCGTTGCGGACCTCAATGGCGTCTACCTGATCGATCACTTCGAGCACATTGGCCATACCCATCGCCGAATTGCGCAACGAGTCCAGGGGATGAGGAATCGCTATCACCGCGCCCTGTTCGCGCAGCCGGCCGATCGTCTCCTGGGGCGACAGACCGCGCGGCACCTCTTCCTGAACGTAGTACGCGATCAACTCGCCGTGCGTCGTCATAATCTCTTCGCCTACGATTATCAGATCGGGCGCCAACTCTTTCGCCCGCAACGCCCCCGCGAGATTGTCGTGCTCGGTAATGGCCAGCTTGTCCAGCCCGAGACTACGCGCGCGGGCGATTGCTGCCTCGGGCCGCGTGAGACAGTCCTTGCTATAGATCGTGTGCGAGTGCAGGTCGACTTTCCACATGGGTACCTCAGAGCGTGGTGGACAACGCGAGACCAATCAGACCATATCAACTCAGGTCTCAGACTTCGCCTCTTCCCGGCTTGTCAACAAATGGGGCCACAGAGCTAGACAAACGAGGCCGAGAGCGACGGCGAACCAGAGCGTAATAAAGCGGATCAGCAGCGCCGCGGCCGCAGCTTCCGAACGCGACAACATCAGGATTTGCGAACTAAGCGCCGCCAGCGACCCCTCAACGCCGCCCAGACCGCCGGGCGTGGCCACCACGGCGCCGACCACGGCACTGATGTTGAAAATCGAGACGGACGCCAGCATCGAGTCAAAGCCGGCCGCCACTCCGAACCCCAACATCACCAAATAGAAGGCCAAACCCTGGCTCGCCCAACTGACCAGGCCGACAAGAACCGAAATCAACAGGTACTTGGGCTTCAGTATATGGTAGCTGCTCTCGTAAAACGCGGCCAGCTTGTCTGCGAATCGGTTCACGATCGGAATACGGTGACCTATGGCCAGGCAGGCCATCGCCAGCGGTCTGACCTGTATGGCAACGATGATTGAGACGATCCCTGCGAGAGCCAGGATCGCTGCCGCCCGGATCGCCGCATCGTCAACAGCCAGCAGGCCGATACCCGCCAGCAGGATCATCGCAAGCCCGTCAGTCATCCGTTCTGCCAGCACGACGGGGGCTACGACCGAAACTGGAACGCCGGAGACGTTGCGCACCATGAAGGCTCGCAGGAACTCACCCACCTTTCCCGGCGTCATCATCATCAGGAAGCTGACACCGTAAATTCGGGCGCTCTGGTCGAAACTGATCGGTGTGTTGATCAAGCGTAGGTACCAGTGCCACTTCAGCAAACGGACGCCAAAATTGACAAGAGTCAAGCCCACCGCCGGCGGCAGCCATCCCCAGGGGAAGTCGGCCAGCCTGGCCGACAGCTGACGCCAGTCGCCATAGAGTATCAGGGCCATGTACACGATGAGAGCAAGCAGCAATGACCACAGGAACTGAATGCCCAAACGTTTTCGGTCCATAAACCTTTTCTATGTGAGTTGGGCAACCGGATCTCATGCTGCTTCGCCCATCCGGGTGAGAATTATATACGCGCGGAGATGAAAGTCTCAATTCAGGTGGCGGACTCGGTCGTCTCGTGTGTTACGGAAGTCCGCTCTGAAGTTTGGCTCTGGGAACCGTTGCAAGTCCGCCAGTAACTGAGCACGTGGCCAATGAAAGCGTTCGGTCGCTCCAGGTGGACATTGTGACCGGCGTGCGGCAGGACAACGAGTCGGGCGTCGGGGATGTGCTGCGCCATTTCCCGGTTGACGGCGACGAACTTCCCGTCGTCTGCCCCTGCAAGCAGGAGAGTCGGGGCAGCCAGAGTTGGCAAGCGAGGCCGCAGGTTGGGTTGGGCGCCCGTTCCCATGCCCCGCAAACTGTTGGCCAGTCCGGAGGGCCTGTTTCGAAGGCGCTGCGCCCGCAACTGCTGGCGCTGCTCACCGTTCAAGCGCTCCCGCTGACTCTCCCACAACGGGAGCGACTCCCAAAAGTCGACAAAGGCTGAAATTCCTTCTCGCTCGATCTGTTCCGCCAATGCATTGTCACGCTCGCGCCGTTGTGCCCGTTCGGACTCTGCCGCCAGCCCAGGAGACGCGCTCTCCAGCGTCAGCGAACGTACCTGCGCCGGGTAGGTCAGCGCGAAGTAGAGCGCCAGCCTTCCCCCCATCGAGTAGCCGAGCAAATGGGCGGGCTCGTCGCTGTTTGCACGCAGCAGCGCGGCCAGATCAGCTGCTGCCCGCTCCATCTCGTATCGGTCGGGGTTGGACGGGGCCGGCGAAAGACCGTGGCCAAGCAGGTCCGGCGCCAACACGCGATAGCCGGCGGCAGAGAAGGCCTCTGCCTGCGTCGCCCAACCGCCGCCGTGCCCTGTGAACCCATGCAGTAGCACAGCCGGCGGAGATGAGACAGTTCCCCAAATGTGTAGATGCAAGTTCTGCCCTGAGGTCATGAACGGGGCCTTTGACCCGTCGCGGCCCGGCAGCCGTACACAATGGCATCGGAAAGGGCGGCCTGCACTTCAAAAAGAATCAAGTAATCCGCCAAATCTCTTCATCCGGCCGCGCAAGCGGAAAATCAGGACCCACCAGCTCGTCGCCGTCATTCACCGTGAAATTCGGAATCAGAGGATGACTGGGCGCCTGGTCCAGTCGAACGTGGACGCCCTCGGCCATGTAAATGATGACGTGAGCGCGGCGTTGGCGTTCGGTCACATTGGCCGGCGTCGCGTGAAAATTCAGGCTGTGATGAAACATGCACTCACCCGCCTTCAACGCAACCGGCCGCCCAAACGATGCCGGTTCGTAGGCCATCTTCTCACGCTCCGACTCTTGCCACTCAAGTCCCTCGGCTTCGGCGGCCGCGCGGGCTTCCTGCTCCGCTGCGTAAGATTCCAATCCAAAGCGTGGGTCCCGGTGACTGCCGGGAACTACGTGCATGCAGCCGTTTTCAGACGTAGCGTCGTCGAGCGCGAGCCAGCAAGTTACGATGCGCGGCTCCAGAAACGGCCAGTTGTAGAAGTCCTGGTGGTAGCGGAAGTGACCGTTGTCATGGGGCGGCTTCGAGATGATGTGATCGTGCCACAGGCGCACTCTGGGCGAGTCCAGCAGAGCACAGGCCGCGCCGGCAATTGCCGGGTGGTGCAGCAGCCGCTCATAGATCGGTTCGCGCTTCCACATATTCACATATTGGGTGAGGACGCGCGGCTTCTCCGCCTCTTCTTCGCCTTCGTCGCCGCGGCGGTGCCCGAACTTGAACTCGATCTCCGAATCGTCGCCCCCTGCCAATTCGACGGCGATCACGTTGTCGAGGGCCGCGCGCAGTGCTTCCACTTCCTCCTCTTCCAGCACCTTGCCGTAACGCAAGTAACCGTTCTCAGCGAAATAGTCGATCTGTTTCTGGGTGATCATCCTTGAGTCTCCTGGAGATTTGCGTCAACGCTCGTTAGAATCTTCTCCACTGCGCCGCGTGCGATCTTCCCCGAGCCGGTCTTCGGCAGCTCGTCAACGAAGCGGATATGCTCGGGTGCCGGCTGCTTATAGGCGGCCAGCCGGGCGCGGCTGTAGGCCAGGAGGGAAGCCCGGTCGAGCCTGCTCCCGGGCCGCGGCTGGATAGCAGCCGCGCATCGCTGTCCCCACTCCGCGTTGGTCAGGCCGACGACACAGGCGTCAACGACGTCCGGATGGCCGCGCAGTACTGCCTCCACTTCGGCCGGATAAATGTTCTCGCCCCCGCTTACAATCATGTCCGTGCGGCGCTGGAGGACGAACAGGTCGCCCTCGGCATCGATGGTACCGATATCTCCCGTATACAGCCAGCTTTCGCGCAGCGCTGAGCCGGTTGCGCGCGGGTTGCCATAGTAGCAGTTCATCACCTGCGGCCCGCGCACGAGAATCTCACCGGCTTCGCCGTGGCCGAGAGCCCGCCCTCCGGCATCGGCGATTCGGACCTCGGTGAACATCAAAGGTTTTCCCACACTGCCCGGCTTTCGATGCGCTTCGCCCGGTGGCGCGGTTGCAACCTGCGAAGCGGTTTCCGTGAGCCCGTAGGTTGTGGCTACGGGCAGGTCCGCCTCCGCGGCTGCCTCGAGAAGATCCTTGTCGGCCGCCGCGCCGCCGAGCAACGCCATGCGCAGGCTGTCCGGCCAGGCCGTGCCGCCGGCACTGTTCAGGAGCCGGTGCAGCATCGTGGGCACGAGCGATGTCAGGGTGACAGCGTCGCTGCGCAGGCTGCGCCGAAATTCATCGAGGTCGAAGGCACGCTGCAGGACAATGGCCGTGCCGTAAAGGCAGGAGCGAAAGACCACAGACAGTCCGCCCACGTGATAGAGAGGAAGGCAGCTTAGCCAGCGATCATCGGTATCCAGGCCCAGCCGGTAGGCGGAAGCTGTCGCGCTCCAAAAGTGGTTGCTCAAGCTGAGTGTAACGCCCTTTGGCAGGCCGGTTGTGCCTGATGTGAAGATGATTGCCTGCGGTCGCTCCTCAAGGGCAGGGGCCCCCGCGCGCTGTGCCAGAGATTCAGTGTCCTTCGGCGTCGCTCGGCAGCCAAGTTCACCAAGCGAGAATACCCCAAGCGAATTTGGCAAAGTTACAGTTGCCTTCGCCAATTCGGATTGAGTTACCGCCACAGCATCCTCGTCTCCGGGCTCCCTTCGGTCATCGACAAGGAGCAACCTTGGTTCCACCAGGGCGATTTGGCGGCTTAACTCTACGGCAGTTAGGCGCGTGTTGAGGGGAACAAGCACGGCTCGAACGCGGGCCGCAGCGTGGATGAGCGCGACGGCTTCCACGCTGTTCGCGGCGAGCGCGGCAACCCGGTCTCCGGCCCGTACGCCGTTCTGGACTAGCCCGACGGCCCGCTCGCCCGCAAGCTGATCAAGCTCCGCGTAGCAAACCGAACGGCCGTCATAGAGGACGGCCAGCTTCTTCGGCGTGGCCAGCGCGCGCCAGCGCAACCAGTCATTCATAATGGCGTTAGCAGAAAAAGCGGTCACTTGCAGAGGCCCCAATCTCTCTCTTCTGCCTCACGGCCTCCACGGGTACTGCTTGAAATTGGGCGCGCGCCTCTCGTTGAACGCGTCGCGGCCCTCTTTGCCCTCTTCGCTCATGTAGAAGAGCATCGTGGCATCGCCGGCAAGAACCTGCAATCCGGTCTGCCCGTCCAGATCGGCGTTGAATCCCGCCTTGAGGAAGCGAATGGCAAGCGGCGACTTGCGCAAGATCTCCTGCGCCCAGTCCACCCCCTCCTCTTCCAAGGCTTCCACGGTTGGCAGCACCTTATTGACCAGGCCCATCTCCAACGCCTCCTGCGCCGAATACTGCCGGCACAGGTACCAGATCTCCCGCGCCTTTTTCTGGCCGACGATTGAGGCCAGGTAGGATGCGCCGAGACCGCCGTCGAAGCTGCCCACAATCGGCCCTGTCTGTCCGAAAACAGCGTTTTCCGAGGCCAGGGAAAGGTCGCAGATTACGTGGAGAACGTGGCCGCCGCCGATCGCGTACCCGTTCACCAGCGCGATGACAGGTTTGGGCATGGTTCGCATGATGCGCTGGAGTTCGAGCACGTTCAGCCGCGCCACCCCTTTGTCGTCCAGGTAGCCGGCGTGGCCGCGCACGTTCTGGTCGCCGCCGGCACAGAAGGCGTGGACGCCGTCCTTGGGCGATGGGCCGTTGCCGGTCAACAGGACGACGCCGGTGCGGTCATCGGCCCAGGCGTCCCGGAACGCCTCCGTCATCTGATCGATGGTCTGAGGACGGAACGCGTTTCGCTTCTCGGGCCGATTGAAGGCGATGCGCGCCATGCCGTCCGCCTTGTGATAAGTAACATCGCCATACTCTGCGACTTCTTGCCAGTCGGCGCTATCAGGAACTGTCACGAGAAATTCTCCTTGCTGTCTTGAATTGTGGCCGCCAGCTCGCGCCGCAGACGCTCGTCGCGGTCGCCATCGGTTCGCAGTTCGATGATTGCCGGCCCGCTGCGCTGTAAGGCTGCGCCTAGGTCTCTGGCAAAGGAATCGCGGTCGCCGCTGGCAGCCAGCACATAGTCGAGCCCGTACATCTTTGCCGCCGGCGCAAAATCCAGGCCGTGCGGGGTCAGGAAGAGCCGCTCGAACTGGCCAAGGCCGTCGGCGACAGGCAGCCTGCGAAAGAGGCCGCCGCCGTCATTGTTAAGAACCACAATTGTAACGTTATCCAGGCCAAACCTGCTGATTGCAAGGAGGCCGTTCAAGTCGTGGTAGAAGCTGACGTCGCCGATCAGCAGGAGCAGCGGCGAGGACCGGTCCGCCGCGGCCACGCCCAGCGCGCTGGAGACGACGCCGTCGATGCCGCTGGCGCCGCGATTGCCGAAGACGTGGACCTGCTTCCGCATCGGCCCGCCGAACTGGTCCACGTGCCGGATAGGCAGGCTGTTGCCGGCAAAGAGATTGGCGCCGGCCGGGAGCGATTCCAGAATCTCAGGAATGACGCAAGCGTCAAACCGGTGCTGTTGCAGGAACTGGATCTGCCTGCAAGAGACCCGTCTGCCAGCTGCGACGACGGCCTTGCCCCAGTCTGAGATAGGCCTGTCGACTCGCCCCGCCAGCGCCCGGCAGAACGCATCCTCATCAACCTGAAAGAACCGACGGACGCGATGGCTGTCGTCTGCCCAGACGCCGCTGCTGCGCACCAGAATCTGATGTGTCGGCGCAACGCGATCGAGGTAGTCATTGAGAGGTTTTGATGTCGGTACCGCGCCGAATCGTATCACGACCTCGGGCCGGTCGAAGGGCGCCGGATGCTGAGTCAGGTTCTCGAAGCTGGCAACAACAGGCGCGCAAGCCGTGTGCTGTCCATACCGCAGGCCTGACAGAGGATCGGCAAAGATGGGGTAACCTGTTCGCCGTGCCAGTTCAGCAACGCTTTCGACGAGTCCCCGCGCCGCGCGGCCGGGCCAGGGGCCGCACACGATCAAACCGCGCTCGTGCACCGAGACCAGCGCGGCCAGCTCCTCGATCTGCTCTTCAGTTGGCGCCAAAATGCCCCGGGAAATGGAGGAGTGCCGGGCCTCTCCCAGTCCCTCGTGGCCTTCCGAACGTCCAAAGTCCGGCCGGTATGGCGCCGGTGGTTCCAACGGCTTGCGGAAGGGGAAATTGACGTGTACCGGCCCCCGGCGCAGGCCGTCGGCGATGGCATAAGCGCGGGCGGCTAGCGTGCGAAGGTTTCGAATGGCAACATCGGGCTGCCCGCCTTCCGGCAGAGCCGCATCCACGCTCCACAGAACGTGGTCCCCGTACATTTTGACCTGGTCAATCGTCTGGTTGGCCCCGCTGTCGCGCAGCTCTGGCGGCCGGTCGGCGGTCAGAAGAAGAAGCGGGATACCAGCCATCATCGCCTCGACCGCGGCAGCATGGAACTCCACAGCCGCCGTGCCGGATGTACTGAGCAGGGCCACCGGACGGTCGGTCGCCTGGGCCATGCCCAAAGCGAAAAAACTGGCGCTGCGCTCGTCCAGATGGATAAACGTCTCGATGCCAGGGTGGGCGTCGACAGCCAGCGCGAGCGGCGTGGACCGCGAGCCGGGTGCAAGACAGACGGCCCTCAATCCAGCGTTGACGAGCCCGTCAACCACTGTTTCGGCAAAGTGCAAATTCGGGTTGGTCCCAGCGGCGGAATCCGCTAGCATCTTCAGTTCCCGACGAGGCTTGTTACGATCGGTTGAAACTTCCATTCCGTTTCTTCCCATTCCGCCCTTGGAAGGGAATCTCGTGTTATGCCGGCGCCGGCGTAGGCCCAGGCGCGCTCCTTCTGCACGACGGCGGAACGGATCGCGACCGCAAATGCGCCGTCCATGTTCCTGTCAATCCAACCGACCGGCGCAGCGTACCAGCCGCGTAGCGTCGGCTCATGCGATTGGATGAAGTCCAGCGCCAGATCGCGCGGCGTACCGCCCATGGCAGGGGTCGGGTGCAGAGCCTTCACGAGAGGGAGGACCCCTTCTTGCCGCCAGAGCCTGCCCTTGACAGGCGTATGCAGGTGCTGGATATTCCTGAGCGACAGTACGGTCGGCTCGTCGGCCATGTCGAGCCGTTCGGTAAGAGGCAGCAGGCAGCTGCGCAGCGCGTCCACAACCAGGCCGTGCTCGTGGCGGTCCTTGGCAGAGGCCATGAGAGCCCCGGCCAGGGCAGCGTCCTCCGCCGCGCTCGCGCCGCGCTGGATCGAGCCCGCCAGGGCCATCGTCTCCAACTCCTTCCCCCTGACCTGCACCAGCAACTCCGGGGTGGAGCCCAAAAAGCCGTTGCCCGGCTGCGGTTCAAACAGGAAGGTGTAGCAGGCCGGATAGAGCGCGCATAGACGGGTCAACGCCCGCAAAATATCGAACGGTTGCTGCGCTCGCAACTGCGCGATGCGGGAAAGCACCACTTTACGCAAGGGCGTCGCGGCAAACGTCCGCCGCGCCGTCCCGATCATCTTCGACCATTCGGAGAAAGGAAGGGGATAGTCGATTTCCGCTTCCCTGCATGGCTCGGAACCGCCGGAAGAATCCGGTTCGGTGAGCCCGCCGTCGAGTTGCTCGTTCAGCCCGTACAACGACTGGATCCGAATCTCCAAGGCTTCCTCCAACAACGGTAGGTTGTCAGACGCCTTCTCCTCAGCTGGCAGCAAGGCGTTGATCGTCAGCCAGCTCTGGTCGCCCTGTGTCACAAGTTGAAAGTGGGGCAAGATAAAATGGGCGGGGTGGAAACCCGTCCAGGTGATGTCAGGAACGAAATTCTCGCGAAAGGCAAAGCCGCCGAAGAGTCGCGGCTCCGCCAGTGTCGACTCGCCGTCAGCCCCTGAAACGGGACCCGCCTCGGCGTGAGAGAAGAGGAGACTTGCCTGCCGTTGGATGGCAGGGATGCGCCCCGCGCCGTACCCGATCATGTGGGCAGCTACGCCCATTCCTGCGAAAGCAATGTCCTGTCTGCCGTCGCGCCAGAAGAAGCGCTCCTGCCCCTCGGCGGCATGCAGGAACTGTACTGCGGGCACGCCCGTTATCTGCCTGCTGGCGCTGACCAGGCGGCCGTGCCTCTCCACACTGTATTCGTCGTCGCCTCCCGCCGCCTCGGCCTCCAACCAGTCGTCGGTACCTTGCTTCTCGCGAGCGGAGGCATTCCCCGCCGCGGCGGCGAGCGTTTGCCTTTCCATCTTTGTCGCTTCAGACCCCCATCGCGCTCAAAGTTCGTCCCTCAAGACGGCGAGTCTGCGGTTCTCAACTGCGCCTGTAATTCACGCTGCGCAGCAACATCGGCACGAGCGTGCCGACGATGCGGGGCGGCGATGGTTCTCCGCTGTAGACCCAGCGGATGGTCACGTGGTAGATGCTGCCCATCCAGGCATAAGCGATGACGTCCGTGTCGACTGCTTCGATCTCCCCGGCGGCAACCGCCTCGTCAAGATAGATGCGGATCAGCCGGGCAAAACGCTCGTTGATCTCCAGCCGCTTCTCCTCAAAAACGGTTCCCAGCCCAGCCGCGTGGACGAGCATCACCTTTGCCGGACGGCGGTAGCGGCCAAACGCCTCCAGGCAGGCCCTGAGCGCGGCTTCGACCTTGGCCATCGGGCTTGTTTGCTGCTCTATCGCCTCAATCACGCGACGCTCGATGAGATCGGCGAACTTCTCTACCAGCGCCAGAAAGAGACGCTCCTTATTGGGAAAGTGGAAGTAGATTGAACCCTTTGAAGTGTCGGATTCAGCGACGATTTCGTCGAGACGCGTGTCGTGATAGCCCTTACTGCTGAAGACGTCCAGGGCCGCGTCGAGAATGCGTTCGCGTGTCGATTCCGGTGTGCGGAGTGACTTTTCGGCCATTCGTTCCTCTCGAATGCCAGCAACTAAACCGACTGGTCAGTCGAATTATAGATCAAGCCGAATTTGAGTCAAAATGCCTGCAGGGATTGAAAAAACTTTCGGGAGAGAGAGTTGCGGAGAATTACCGCCCGAATCGCGGCCTGTGTACCATCTACTTCGAAATTCGCAGCCAAACATCGATTGGCCGCCCGCCGGCCACCCCAAGCGAGAAGCCATGCCGCCGGCAGGAACTTGCCCGATCAGGCAAGCAAGAAGCGCTCCAGCGCCACAGCCGCGCCGTCCTCCTCCAGGGTGGGCGCGACCCAGTCTGCCTCCTGCTGCACGACGTCGGTGGCCTGGCCCATGGCGACCGCAAATCCGGCTGCGCGCATCATGGGAATGTCGTTCTCGTTGTCGCCGATGGCCAGGACGCGCGCAGGGTCGATATTGAGCCGCCCCGCCAGCCACTTCAAGGCGTCCCCTTTGTTGGCCCTTGGCGCCGTTCCCTCCACGAGCAGCTGGTGGGAGCGGCTGATGAGAAGGTCGCTGCCGAAGCGTGTCTGTAGCGGCGCCGTCAAGTCAGCCTCTTGCTCAAAATCGTTGACGGTAATGAACTTGAGGGGGCGGACGCCGTCACTCATCATGTCATAAAGGCTCGGGCAGTGCTCTCGGGGGCTGCCGAACCAATGGTCGTATGTGCCGGCGTCCCAGCCCTCCAGCCCGCCGGACCCGTTGGCTGAGGAAAAGGCGTTCTGCACGAGCCGCGTTTGGCCGCCGCGTTGGTTGAGATAGAAGACCGTTGTTCGGTCCTCGGAATCGGCCCACTGCGCTACGTCGCGCGCCGCCTCCAGCGGAATCAAGGCTTCGTATAGCAGTTCCCCGCTGACCGGGTCACCGATCACAGCGCCCTGCGCAGTGATGACAGGCAGCGTGATGCCAAGGTCGGGGGCGATGGTCCGCACGAAATCAAAAATCCGCCCCGTGGCGATCGTAACCGGCGTCCCGGCATTCTGCACTGCTGCAATTGCCCGGCGCACTCGCGGCGAGAACCCGCCTGGAAACTGTCTGCCGTAGATTGTGCCGTCCATATCCAACACGACCAGGTCGAAGCTTTCTCGCATTTTCTTTCCGACTGCTAAGGGAGGGCCTTCTGGGCCCCAGATTCGTGGCTGCGCGTGTCGCTAAGCCTGGCGCGGCCTTTGCCAGACCGTTGGTGCGTCCGAACCCTAGCCTAGAATTCGAGCGTGACCATGCGAATGAGGCCGCTGTAGTCGCGCCGCAGGCCGACATAGGATGGCTTGGGCCGTAGTTCTTCGGCCAGCTTTTGAACGACCTCGCCCTGTCTGGGCGAGATTTCCAGCAGTACCGTCCCGTTTGGGCGCAGTTTGTCCGCCAGTTGGGCCAGGAGCCGTCGGATCAGGTCCAGGCCTTCGACGCCGGCGTGCAGGGCGAGGCGCGGCTCGTAGTCGCGCACGTCCGACTGCAGCCCGGAATACTCCTCATCGGCGACATAGGGAAGGTTGGCCACGATGACATCGACCGGTTCAGGAAGCGGATGCAAGAGGTCCCCTTCCAGGAACTGTGGGCCGCCCTCCGACGTCAGGCTGCGCCCGTTCTCTTCGGCAACGTCCAGCGCGTCGCGGCTAATGTCGATGCCGTAAACTGTTGCTTCAGGCGCAAACCGGGCAACAGTGATGGCGATGGCTCCGCTGCCGGTGCCGACGTCGGCGACGATCACCTTTTGCCGGGGCCGGTCGTTGATCTGCGCCAGAACGAGGTCAACCAGAAGCTCGGTCTCCGGTCGGGGAATCAGGACACGGCGGTCTACCGCGAACTCCAGGCCGTAAAACTCCTTGCGGCCCAGTAGGTAGGCGACCGGCTCGCGCTGTCTGCGCCGCGTGACCAGATCTGAGTAGCGGTTGCAGTCGGCATGGCTGAGCTCGAAGTCGTGATGGGCGAAGAGCCACGTACGGTCCTGTTCCAGCACGTGCGCCAGCAAAACCTGTGAATCCAGCCGCGCCGATGCGCTGCCAGTCTCGCTCAATCGCTGGGCGGCCGATACAAGCGCACGCCCAACTGGCGTTCCCGGTGTCAGGCTCCAATGAAAGGGGACGATGAGGGGACCGTCCTGCTGCGACTTTCCCTCCACATTTTGGGACTCGGGCCGGGCCTCTTCTTCGATTCCGTTCGTCTGTGAGTGAGTTAGATGCTCCTGATCGGATTTTTGTTGGCCATCTCTGTACATTGATTACGCTTCTTCACCCATTGACTGCAGCTGCTGCGTCTGATCATAGGCAGCCAAATCGGTTATGAATTCGTCAAGGTCGCCGTCGAGCACCGCCTCCAGTCGAAAGACCGTCTTGTGGATGCGATGGTCGGTCACGCGGCCCTGGGAAAAGTTGTAGGTGCGGATCTTCTCGCTGCGGTCGCCCGAGCCGACCTGGTTTCGCCTCGCTGCGCCAAGGTCTTCCATTTGGCGCTGCATCTCTATGTCGTACAGCTTTGTCTTCAGAATGCGTACCGCTTTCAGGCGGTTCTGCAGCTGGCTCTTTTCGTCCTGGCAGCTGATGACGATTCCGGTCGGAAGATGCGTGAGACGCACCGCCGAATCGGTCGTATTAACACTCTGTCCCCCGGGACCGCTGCTGCGAAAGACGTCGACCTTGATCTCATGGGTATTGACCTCGACCTCCACGTCCTCGGCCTCCGGCAAAACAGCCACCGTGGCCGTGCTGGTGTGGACGCGGCCCTGGCTCTCGGTCGTGGGCACCCGCTGCACGCGATGGACGCCCGACTCATATTTTAGACGGCTGTAGGCTCCGCTGCCCCGCACTTCAAGGATTGCCTCCTTGATTCCGCCGACACCGGTCTCGCTGGAGCTCATGATTTCGGTCTTGAACTTATGGTCATCGGCCCAACGCGTGTACATACGCAAAATATCGGCGGCGAAGAGACCGGCCTCGTCACCGCCGGCGCCCGCGCGAATCTCGACGATCACGTTCTTGTCGTCGTTGGGGTCCTTGGGCAGGAGCATGCGCCGCAGTTCGTCTTCTAGGCCCGCTACCTGCGGTTCAATCTCGGCAATCTCCAATGCCGCCAGCTCTGCCAATTCAGGGTCTTCGTCTTCCGCCAGCAAGGCGCGGTTGTCGCTGAGCTGATCTTGCAGCTCCTGGTATCTGCGCCACGCGCCAACCAGCTCCTCAAGATTGCTGCGCTCCTGTGCCAGCTCGGAAACGCGCGCGTAGTCGGACAGTACGCCGGGGTCGGCCATCAGCCTGTCCAACTCCTCAAACCGCTCTTCAACGCGAGTCAGCTGTTCAGTCAGGTTCATCGTCTCAGAGTCCTGGCGCCTTCGCCCCGACATGGGACGGTTCGGCCGCAGCCGGCGCCGTGCGTCGCCTCAGTCCGTGAAAATGGGTAGATTGCCCAACGCCGTAATCGTCTCCCAGGCGCCAGGATCCCCCTCGGTAAAGACCGCCATTTCACCCGCGATATCGCCTTCGCCTTCCTCTACAAGGGCTCGCAACCCCTTGAGTGTGCTGCCGGTGCTGACAACGTCGTCAATCAGGAGCGCCTGCCTGCCTTTGATCAACGCAAGATCCTTGCCGTCGATGAAGAGCGTCTGCGGTTGGCCGGTGGTGATGCTAACGACCGCCGTCTCAAGACAGTTGACCATGTATGGCTTGCGGATCTTGCGCACGATCACCAGCGGGAGTCCGGTTGCAACCGAGAGGGCATGACCGAGAGGTACCGCCTTCACCTCCGGCGCCAGAATCACTTCGGCGTTTTCCGGTACGTCCTGCGCCAGCATAGCGGCGGCAGTCTCGACAATTTCAGTGTCGCCCAGCATGTTGAAAATGGCGATTTTGACGCCAGGCGCAACCTCGAATACCGGCAGCTCGCGTTCGCATTCTCCTATGGTTACACGGTAATGTCGTCCATCGTAACTCATTGGATCCGCTCCTTCTGCGGCTTGCGCCGGGCGGCACATAGCTCGATATCCAACGATCGCCGCACTCGAGACGCCCTGGAGACTTGGTTCGCGCAAGACCGGGCCGTGCGTTTCCCCGCAATGCGAACGCGAAGAGCCACTTTAGCACAGAGATTCGAGAACGCCAACATTCTAGGGCAATCTAATTCGAAAAGAAATAGGGAGTTAGTCAAGAGGAGAACGCTTCCCGGAGCAACTTCTTTTCTGCGCAGAAAAAACTCTGAAGGGCCGGGCCGGCCTGATAGGCGCGTCGAATGAGCGGCATCCCAACCTTTAGGATTATCAAGATTGCCAGCGAGGATCAACTAATACTGCCTGACGTTGCGGCGGATATAAGGAACGGAGAGGACGGCAGTAAGCAGGCAAATGATGAAGATTACGAGCAGGCCGCCGGCTCCCACAGGATGGAGGGCGTCCATATCCCCTTCCAGGTATGAAATGAGCAGGCTGATTGAAATGGCGCCATTGCTTATCAGTGCCGCCAGCAGGACGGCCGGGCGCAACTCGGACTGGGCTGCGGCCGAAAGAAGACCGATCCCTTGACCTATCAGCGCACTGCCGCCGATGCGGGCCGCCCAGGCCGAGCCGAGCGTGACGCCGGCTGCCTCCAGCAGGTCCCGCGGGTATACCAGCAGCAGCGCTCCCAGTCCCAGCCCGATGATTACGCCGTTCACGCGCAGGAGGAGACGCGCGGCGCGGTAGTGGTCATTGAACGTGTAGGCCATTGAACTGGCAGGCTGCTTTCAGCCGGTTCAGGCAGCGGGTCCCCTGAAGGCGGCCTGGTTGGAACTGCTTCCAATGTCGATGCGAAATGCATCGACTTGGCAGTATAGCAGACGCCGAAATCGTTGTCAGGCGAATAGAGACGTGGGGCGCATTCCAAAATTGAGGAAAAATTCCAATACCTCTGGTAAAGATGGCGTCATGGCCTCTCCACGGTCCGTTCTCAGCCAGAGTGGAGGAATACGCTTTCCCCTATCCTTTGGGACGTTCGGGCCTGCGGCCCTCCCTTGTGCGGGGGGACTCCCCCCGCAACGCCCCCCTGACACCCCTCCCCCCGCGCCGTGCTCGAAACATGGCGCCCGCCACCGCCCACTGTCCCCCGCTCCCGGCAGTTCCTGACCCCTGACCCCTGACCCCTGACCCCTATCCCCTGTCCCCTGCAGTTTGACGTTCGGCCCTGCGGCCCTCCCTTGTGCGGGGGGACTCCCCCCGCAACGCCCCCCCTGACACCCCTCCACCCGCCGCCGGGTGTGGCGTCATTGCGACCCTGTGCAACCTGCGGCCCAGCCCCCGCCACCGTGCGTGCGCAATTCCCGCCTGTCGCCAACGCGCCGCGTGCCTACACGGCCGTGAGTGCGCGTCCCCTGCCACTCGCGCGTCCGACCGGCGCGCACCGCACCCTGCAGTTCCTGCCCCCTAACCCCTGCCCCCTGTCCCCTGCAGTTCCGGCCCTCCCTTGTGCGGGGGGACTCCCCCCGCAACGCCCCCCTGACACCCCTCCACCCGCCGCCGGGTGTGGCGTCATTGCGACCCTGCGCAACCCGCGGCCCATCGCCCCGCCACCGTGCGTGCGCAATTCCAGCCTGTCGCCAACGCGCCGCGTGCCTTTGCGGCCGTGAGTGCGCGTCCCCTGCCACTCGCGCGTCCGACCGGCGCGCACCGCACCCTGCAGTTCCTGCCCCCTAACCCCTGCCCCCTGTCCCCTGCAGTTCCGGCCCTCCCTTGTGCGGGGGGACTCCCCCCGCAACGCCCCCCTGACACCTCTCCACCCACGCCGTGTAGTGCGCGAAACAAGGCGTCCGCCACCGCCAACTGTCCCCCCCTTCAGTTCCTCGTAACTAAGAACGTAACTACTAAGCCTGAGAGGTGTGAGGGAGGAAGGGTTGGTCAAGGAAGGCGTTGTAGATTGCATCAATGGCGTTGAGGCCGTGTTTACGAACTGTAGAGATATAGGAACGTATTGCACAGAAGAGATGAGCGCCGTCTGGCGTACGGAAGCAGCCGGAGACTTTCTGTTGGACCTCAATCATGCGCACGTCGCGTTCGGCGAGGTTGTTGTCGAAGGAGATGCGGAAGTCATACATGAAGGCTAAGACGCCGGCCTTATGTTTGTGTAAGCGGTCGAGCAGGTTTTTGGGCGGCGACTGTTTGGGTCGGCCGACCGGTCTGGGTTTGGTCTTTGCTGCGCAGGGGTTGTCGGCAAAGCCTTGGTCAATGAGCGCATCGTACTGTGTCGCGTAGTCGGCCAAGCGGTCTGGTGGCAAGGCAGAATGCAGTGCTGAAGTCGATGCGACTTCGGCTTTGATGTCCAACAACAAACGTTCCATCTGCGCCGCCCAAGCTTGCGCGTATTGCTCGGCCACAAAGCGCAGTTCGCGCAGATGATGGACATTGCAGAAACTATGCTGACAGTCGGTAAACTTGAGGTAGGAGCGCCAGTGGTCATGCAGAGCAACGCCCTTGAAGTGGGGCAGGATGCCTCCGCCTTGCATAGCGACATGCCCCCGTTTGTCGTGAACGTGGTAGTGGGTCAGCTTCTCTGTGCTGGCCACGTGCAACCATTGCAAGCAACCATCGACACGCAAGCCACTCTCGTCGAAATGGACGACAGGAGCAGCGACCAGTTGTTGGCGAATCTGTTCCAGGCTTGCGTGCGTGCGGCTGGCAAGTTGGTGGGCGGCGGCGAGAACGACCGGCTCCGAAGGCGCATGACCGTAGAGCGCAGTCAGCAACTCTCTGATGCGCGCCAAGGGGATGAATTGTTGGCTGTACAGGTAGCAAGCGAGCGCTTTCAGACGCGGACCATACTGGGTGGGTTGGGTCACGTGGGCGGGAAACGCGCCCTTCACGCACGTACCACAGCCAGGACACTGCTTCACCTCCGCCTGATGCTCTGTCACTTCGATGCTGGCCGGTGGGATATCGAATACCTGCCGTTTCATATGCCCTTGAACCGCTACGTCGGTCAGCTCTGTCTGGCAGTGCGGGCAACCCGTCAGCCCATGCACGACGACATGCTCCGGCTCCGCCACCTGCATCAAGGTGCGCCCTTTGTGCCCGCGTTATCCACCACGCGGCCGCTGGCCAGACTTGCGCAAACTCTTGCGTCTGCCTTTCTTCAGCCCATCGCTGCTCGGCGGCTTGCCGCTATTGTGACTGTCTTTCGTCAGTTGATCCTGCAACTTCTGAATCAACGCCTGCTGCGCAGCTATCTGTTCCTGCAGCCCCTGGATCAATGCCTGTTGCCCAGCCACCTGCTGACGCAACGCCTCGATCAACGCAAGGCTCTCTTGATATAGCTGCTCTATTTGCTCACGACTTGGTCTTATGCAATCACTCATACCATTTACTCTACTACATCCAAGAGAAATGGCTTCGTAGTTACTCGAATTGTAAGAGAAGGACTGAAGTGCATCTCTACGGCGTTTTCCAATTGCGCGCGTCCAATAACATTTCCGGCGAGATGAAGGTTCCTCGCGTCGAAACGTAGTAGCGGGCATTGCAGTACGTCAAGCCGGTGGCGTCGGACGTCAGGGCAGTGAAAGTACGATCGATCCGCAGGAGGCCGGTGGCGGCTCGCTTGGTCCTGTAGCGTTATAGGCGCGGCTGTCTGTCGCGGCCTTTGCGCTGTCGGTGGTCAGCGAAGTGCTGCCGAGGTAGTCGCCGTGCAGACAGTAGAGGGTGGCAATGCGCAGGCCGATGCAGGAGAGGGGGAGAGGAGAGTGAAATCGCTGGAGAGAGGGCCTATTCCTACTTCTTCGAGCGCTTGCGGCCCTTACTCGGCCTGCGCCGCACATGTTCTACGCCAAAGTATTTCTGCACCTCTCGCACGACCGCCACAGGGCCGGTTCCCGCCAAACTGGGTGTTAGAACATAGAGACAGCCCCCATCATCCATTTCTTCACACTTCCAGCCGGGAGCCTGCATAAGAAACTCTTTGCCCAACTTGTTCACATAGGCAGGACCAAAAAAATTTGCCCAATAGACATGTGGAAGTTTTAGTCTATCTACATCATCCCACGAGGTGTAACCTACCTTATCGTAACTGTTAAAAGTCAGGCGTTCGATCCAACCAAAGCTCGGCTGAAACTTTTGGTACAACTTTGAACTTAAGGAAAGGAAACGCTGTGAGTGACGCTCTGGGTCATCTTTTTTGCGCGAGAATACGTAACTGTTGCCAGCATCCGCATGGATCCAGCTTCTTTTCGCGCTGCACGCATCTGTTGCAGTCCACCCTATTTCGAAATTTAGCATAATAGCACTATGTTGATCCACGGCGAAAAACCCCAGATTGCGCAGTTCATAGGCGATAGACATCTTGTCCGAGGCGTCCTGATCGTAGTATCTCGAAATGAATGATAGATTATCAACTGTGCTTTTGTCGGGCCAAACTCTTATATTTATCGCTTTGAACCCTTCTTCCTGCACGGTATCAATAACTTGCTCCAAACCTCCGGGGCAGTTCACCCCGGGACATTCAAAGAATCTTGAAGTCGCCGCATTCCTTTCCATAAGAGATTTTCCTTTCGAATTGTAAGCAAATGGTAGCTACTAAGCCTGAGAGGTGTGAGGGAAGAATGGTTGGTCAAGGAAGGCGTTGTAGATGTCATCAATAGCGTTGAGGCCATGTTTACGCGCGGTAGAGATAAAGGAACGGGTAGTGGTCACAAGGTAAGTGGTTAGGGCAAGGAGTACATTGCCAGGTTGTGGTCAATGATAAACCAGTTGGTGACCATATGGTGGTAAGCATCGCTCTTGGAGAATGAGAGTGTTTTGCGAACATAGCGTGCCTGCCTTTGGCGCAATGTACAATACCAACACTGCATATGGGAGAGTTCTCCGCTCTCTTCGCCGACTGCGCAATGGTTCTCCTTGGGCAGCGCTTGATACGCATTCCAGAAGTCGCTATAGGAGAGACATCGGCGGTATGTAATCGGGACCTTGGCCCATAGGCGGCGACAACTCTGTTGGCTACGGTCAGCGATCACAAAAGCCACGGTCCGACGCGTTCGACGACACATGACGGTCCACAGCCAGCGTTTGTTGCGCCGTGTGCGCACAAAACTCCAGGCCTCATCGATTGCGAGCAGGTCATCGGGCTGGGCAGGCAACAAAGTTGCTCGGAGCGGCGGCAAGGTTGCCACATGCGCTCGAATCCAGCGGGCAATCGTGTGACGATGAACAGCAAACAACCGACTCAGTCCGCACAGGCTGATGCGTTCCTGGTAGGCTCTCAGGATGAGGCGCTTCTCTTTTTTTTCGCCTCTCGCTTGGATTCCAAAACCCGATACGCATTGCACTCTTTACAGTGATATTGCTTCTGACCAAGCCGGTTGCTCCCATTCTTGACGATATTCGTGCTCCCGCACACGCGACAACTGTAGGTGATCGTTTTCTGTATCATGCAACAATTCTACCACCACTTACTATTCGACCACAACCAAGGAACGTATTGCATAGAAGAGATTAGCACCGTCTGGCGTACGGAAGCAGCCGGAGACTTTCTGCTGGACCTCAATCATGCGCACGTCGCGTTCGGCGAGGTTGTTGTCGAAGGAGATGCGGAAGTCATACATGAAGGCTAAGACGCCGGCCTTATGTTTGTGTAAGCGGTCGAGCAGATTTTTGGGCGGCGACTGTTTGGGTCGGCCGACCGGTCTGGGTTTGGTCTTTGCTGCGCAGGGGTTTTCGGCAAAGCCTTGGGCAATGAGCGCATCGTACTGTGTCGCGTAGTCGGCCAAGCGGTCTGGTAGCAAGGCAGAATGCAGTGCTGAAGTCGATGCGACTTCGGCTTTGATGTCCAACAACAAACGTTCCATCTGCGCCGCCCAAGCTTGCGCGTATTGCTCGGCCACAAAGCGCAGTTCGCGCAGATGATGGACATTGCAGAAACTATGCTGACAGTCGGTAAACTTGAGGTAGGAGCGCCAGTGGTCATGCAGAGCAACGCCCTTGAAGTGGGGCAGGATGCCTCCGCCTTGCATAGCGACATGCCCCCGTTTGTCGTGGACGTGGTAGTGGGTCAGCTTCTCTGTGCTGGCCACGTGCAACCATTGCAAGCAACCATCGACACGCAAGCCACTCTCGTCGAAATGGACGACAGGAGCAGCGACCAGTTGTTGGCGAATCTGTTCCAGGCTTGCGTGCGTGCGGCTGGCAAGTTGGTGGGCGGCGGCGAGAACGACCGGCTCCGAAGGCGCATGACCGTAGAGCGCAGTCAGCAACTCTCTGATGCGCGCCAAGGGGATGAACTGTTGACTGTACAGGTAGCAAGCGAATGCTTTCAGACGGGGACCATACTGCGTCGGTTGGGTCACGTGGGCGGGAAACGCGCCCTTCACGCACGTACCACAGCCAGGACACTGCTTCACCTCCGCCTGATGCTCTGTCACTTCGATGCTGGCCTGTGGGATATCGAATACCTGCCGTTTCATATGCCCTTGAACCGCTACGTCGGTCAGCTCTGTCTGGCAGTGCGAGCAACCCGTCAGCCCATGCACGACGACATGCTTCGGCTGCGCCACCTGCATCAAGGTGCGCCCTTTGTGCCCGCGTTATCCACCACGCGGCCGCTGGCCAGACTTGCGCAAACTCTTGCGTCTGCCTTTCTTCAGCCCATCGCTGCTCGGCGGCTTGCCGCTATTGTGACTGTCTTTCGTCAGTTGATCCTGCAACTTCTGAATCAACGCCTGCTGCGCAGCTATCTGTTCCTGCAGCCCCTGGATCAATGCCTGTTGCCCAGCCACCTGCTGACGCAACGCCTCGATCAACGCAAGGCTCTCTTGATATAGCTGCACTAATTGCTCACGACTTGGTCTTATGCAATCACTCATACCATTTACTCTACTACATCCAAGAGAAATGGCTTCGTAGTTACTCGAATTGTAAGAGAAGGACTGAAGTGCATCTCTATGTGCATCTCTACGGCGTTGTCCGATTGCGCGCGTTCAATGACATTTCCGGCGAGATGAAGGTTCCTCGCGTCGAAACGTAGTAGCGGGCATTGCAGTACGTCAAGCCGGTGGCGTCGGACGTCAGGGCAGTGAAAGTACGATCGATCCGCTGGAGGCCGGTGGCGGCTCGCTTGGTCCTGTAGCGTTATAGGCGAAGCTGTCTGTCGCGGCCTTTGCGCTGTCGGTGGTCAGCGAAGTGCTGCCGAGGTAGTCGCCGTGCAGACAGTAGAGGGTGGCAATGCGCAGGCCGATGCAGGAGAGGGGGAGAGGAGAGTGAAATCGCTGGAGAGCGGGCCTATTCCTACTTCTTCGAGCGCTTGCGGCCCTTACTCGGCCTGCGCCGCACATGTTCGACGCTGAAGTAGCTCTGCACCTCCCGCACGAACGCGACAGGGCTTCTTCCCGCCACGCTGGGTGACAGGACATAGGCCAGCCCTCCGTCATCAAGCTCCTCAACCTGCCAGCCTGGGGCCTGTATGAGAAACTCCTTGCCTAGCTTCTCCACATAAGCAGGCCCAAAAAAGTTGGTCCAGTAGATATGCGGGAGTCCAAGTTTCTCCACATCTTCCCACGTGGTGTAGCCTGCCTTCTCTGGATTCCAGAAGGTGAGCCGTTCGATCCAACCATACCGCGGCCTAACTGTTCGATACAGCCGCTTGCCCAGGTGGAGAAAGCCCTGTGAATGGTGTTCCGGATTCTCGCCAAGCGCATCTGGGCAGTAGGCATGAATCCAAGAACGTTCGGTGCTGCCTGTATCCGACACTGTCCAACCAAGACTAAACGCCAGACTGATTTCGATATCATCGTCCGCAACGAGGAATTCCAGGCTGTGTCGCTCATATGCGCTGGGCATGTTCTCGCGTGCTTCCTGGTTGTAGCGTGGTGTCGAAAACACTATTTCGCCGTCGTTGGGCCAAACTCGGACTCCAATTATATTCAGTCCAAAATCTTGGACAGTTTCTAGAATCTGTTCCAAGCTGCCGTCCTCTCCCAATTGGGCACAGTCAAAAAGTAAAAGGTTTACCGGAGTGTTGCCCATAGGAGGAGCTCCTTTCGTCATGAAAAAATCGCTTACGCGTTCGTAGGTGACTCATGCAAAAAGCGCCAATCTGTGTACGGACGACTACTCAATTTGCGGGAGAGAAGCTCGTGCTCTGGTCAGAACCGGCTGCATCCGTCTGGATGCACCTTGCCTTTCCCATTTCGTGGTCCAGTCACTGGGACAATCCAAAATGACCTGTCTAAGCTGGCTGTCGCGGCCCCTGTGCCGTCGGTTGTCAGCGAGGTGCTGTCGAGGTGCTGTCGAGGTGGTCGCCGTGCAGGTGGAAGAGGTCGCTGCCGCGCTTGGCCGCAATGCGTATGCTGCCGAAGGTGTAGTGACGAGAGAGGGTTACGTAGAGAATAACGCTGCCTTTAAGGTGCGTTGCTAGCCAACATCAGAATCCCAAGGGGATATCGACCAGGCGCTACAATTGCCCAAGAATCTTTGTCAATATGATCTCGATTGCTTCTGCTCCGTCTGTTCCATCACCTGGTAAGCCAATCAAGTCACTACCCGGACGGACAGTTTCACGCCAAGTACTTTGATCTCCAGGATCTTCCTGATCATACTCGACAAGGACTCCTCTTTCTTCCGGGTACAACGGATCTACCCTTGCGAAAGTAGGGATTGGCCACTTGCCACGCTCAAAAGATGGCGACACCTCTCCAATCAAGGGCCACTTCCCTTCGATAATGTGCAGGTCGCCAAACCATCCAACATAGATCGCATCGGAAGGCCCCAGGCGCTCCGTATCGACATCAACCGGAACTTGGGAATAGACAGATGCAAAGAAGTAACCCAGCCCTCCATTTGTCCGATATCCGCCCCGTACGATGTTGCCTAAGGCATACCCTCCTCCTTGCAAGGTCACGGCAAACCACTGCCCTTCGTCGTACCTGATAGGTCGTTTTCGCTCTCGCTTCATCAATTGAACTCCTTTGACGCTCTCATTCCTCCACACATCTGCGCATTTATATGGCTTTTCAGGTTGTTTGGATAAGAATAATCAATACGGCATTGTCCCGGACTCCCTCAGTTTTCGTTCTGCCTCAATATACATCTCACGATGACGACTAAGCCTGAGAGGTGTGAGGGATAAAGGGTTGGTCAAGAAAGGCGTTGTAGATGGCATCAATGGCGTTGAGGCCATGTTTACGCGCTGTAGAGATATAGGAACGTATTGCATAGAAGAGATTAGCACCGTCTGGCGTACGGAAGCAACAGGAGACTTTCTGCTGGACCTCAATCATGCGCACATCGCGTTCGGCGAGGTTGTTGTCGAAGGGGATGCGGAAGTCATACATGAAGGCTAAGACGCCGGTCTTATGTTTGTGTAAGCGGTCGAGCAGGTTTTTGGGCGGCGACTGTTTGGGTCGGCCGACCGGTCTGGGTTTGGTCTTTGCTGCGCAGGGGTTGTCGGCAAAGCCTTGGTCAATGAGCGCATCGTACTGTGTCGCGTAGTCGGCCAAGCGGTCTGGTGGCAAGGCAGAATGCAGTGCTGAAGTCGATGCGACTTCGGCTTTGATGTCCAACAACAAACGTTCCATCTGCGCCGCCCATGCTTGCTCGTATTGCTCGGCCACAAAGCGCAGTTCGCGCAGATGATGGACATTGCAGAAACTATGCTGACAGTCGGTAAACTTGAGGTAGGAGCGCCAGTGGTCATGCAGAGCAACGCCCTTGAAGTGGGGCAGGATGCCTCCGCCTTGCATAGCGACATGCCGCCGTTTGTCGTGGACGTGGTAGTGGGTCAGCTTCTCTGTGCTGGCCACGTGCAACCACTGCAAGCAACCATCGACACGCAAACCACTCTCGTCGAAATGGACGACAGGAGCAGCGACCAGTTGTTGGCGAATCTGTTCCAGGCTTGCGTGCGTGCGGCTGGCAAGTTGGTGGGCGGCGGCGAGAACGACCGGCTCCGAAGGCGCATGACCGTAGAGCGCAGTCAGCAACTCTCTGATGCGCGCCAAGGGGATGAACTGTTGGCTGTACAGGTAGCAAGCGAGCGCTTTCAGACGCGGACCATACTGGGTGGGTTGGGTCACGTGGGCGGGAAACGCGCCCTTCACGCACGTACCACAGCCAGGACACTGCTTCACCTCCGCCTGATGCTCTGTCACTTCGATGCTGGCCGGTGGGATATCGAATACCTGCCGTTTCATATGCCCTTGAACCGCTACGTCGGTCAGCTCTGTCTGGCAGTGCGGGCAACCCGTCAGCCCATGCACGACGACATGCTCCGGCTCCGCCACCTGCATCAAGGTGCGCCCTTTGTGCCCGCGTTATCCACCACGCGGCCGCTGGCCAGACTTGCGCAAACTCTTGCGTCTGCCTTTCTTCAGCCCATCGCTGCTCGGCGGCTTGCCGCTATTGTGACTGTCTTTCGTCAGTTGATCCTGCAACTTCTGAATCAACGCCTGCTGCGCAGCTATCTGTTCCTGCAGCCCCTGGATCAATGCCTGTTGCCCAGCCAACTGCTGACGCAACGCCTCGATCAACGCAAGGCTCTCTTGATATAGCTGCTCTATTTGCTCACGACTTGGTCTTATGCAATCACTCATACCATTTACTCTACTACATCCAAGAGAAATGGCTTCGTAGTTACCTCAAAACTAATGACTGCAGTTCCTGCCCCCTAACCCCTGCCCCCTGTCCCCTGCAGTTCCGGCCCTCCCTCGTGCGGGGGGACTCCCCCCGCAACGCCCCCCTGACACCCCTCCTCCCGCGCCGAGTGTGGGGTCAATGGCAGCCCTGCTCTACATGTGGCCCATCGCGTCTTCCCCAGATCAGCCAACGCCGCGGCCACCGTAGGGGCAGGCCTTGTGCCTGCCCAGCGCCTGCCCTGTGCCTCTCCCAAAGCCGGCAAAGAATATCGGTGACCGCTGGCATGAATTCCATGGCAGACGATTCCCACGCCAAACATTGGTGGCACCCGGAGAAGCGTATCCTCTTTCTGCGCCGACTCAGCACTTGTGATACACTGCCCCTGGCGTTTCGGCCATGAACTGTCGCTCAAATCAGCACGCGGAGACGGAGACAAAACGTGAGCCAACGGATCTGGATTGTCCGGCACGGCAACCGCGAAGACTTTCAGAAACCCGGCTGGGCCAAGACGGCTGAACGACCTTACGATCCCGCGCTCTCAGCCGATGGTGAAACACAGGCCAGGGAGGTCGGTCTCAGCCTGCGCAATGAGCCGGTCGACTACATCTTCGCCTCGCCCTTTTTGCGCACGATCCAAACGGCCAATCACATTGCAGACGCGCTCGACCTGCCCGTCTGCCTCGAGCCCGGCATCGGCGAAATTCTGCCCGAAGTCCAGTGTATGCCGGCTATATTGTCGCGGGAGGAGCGTGCACGGCGATTTCCCCGCATCGACTGGAACTACAACGCGGGAGGCCTCCTCAGCTATCCCGAAAGTTCAGACGCGGGGCACAAACGGGCCGCCGCAACGGCCCATGCCCTGACCGCCCGGTATCCCGAGAAAAACCTGCTGATGGTCACGCACGGAGCGCCGGTCGTCGGCATCGTTAAGGGGCTGACCGGCCTGACCGAGCGCATCACCGTGCCGCTCTGTTGCATCTTCACCCTGCAGCGCAATGACGAGGGCTGGCGAATCGTGCAGAGCTCCGTCACTTCCCATCTCAGCAACCAGGAGACGAGCAGGCGCTTCGCCCACTCAGGTTAGAAGAAACCTGCGGCCTTCTTATGTATAGGGGAGGAGCCGTCCTTCGGCGCGTGCCGCATAGATCTCAGCCGCGTGGTCTGCAGTATGCGCTGACATCGAGATTAGCAGGAAGATCAGGTTTCCTTTCTCAACCTGGTTGTAGGCCACCTCTGTCTCCACCTGCTCATCGTTGAGGCTGCGGTAGCGGTTGGCGATTCGACGGTGGAAAGTCGCCAGCTGGTCCAGCAGGTCGATCATAGACATCTCGGCCTTGCCCGCCATCAGCCGTTCGTTGACCGTGTCATCGTCAGCGCAAATCCAGGGATCGAGCGCGGCAAGGTCAACCTCGGGCCACCGGCGCACAACCGCCCACGTGTACTCGTCCCAAACGAGCGCGTGGGTCAGGATGTCTCGCACACTCCACTGGCCGCTCACTGCGATCGAAACACAGTCCTTCTCGGCGAGCCCGGTTATGGCGTCCAGCAAGTTGTTGAACTGGCGTCGATAGAAGCGCAGGACCCGGTCGCGGCCCCATCGCTGCAACGAAAAGCAGTACCGGTGCACCTCTTCGGCGTGTTCATCCGCGTGACGCGGCATGTGGGTCAGCAGATGCTGCAGGACCGGCCGCCGCGCGCCGCCCTCCTCATAGTCGGCATCGATCTGCCCGGAACTGAGCGAAAGGGCAAAATCGATCATGCGTTGGCGCGCCTCATCTGCTCCGGCCAGGACCTCTTCCCAGCTTCTGTTTTCATTTTCAGCCCGTTCGTCGTTGCTTCGCGGCGGCGAGGGCACTGGCCCGGCCGCGTTCAGCGCAGCCTGCATCCGCCGTAACTGGAAACCATCCCAAAAGGCAACGTGCGCCACCGTCGCCAGCGGCGACCATCCGTTTTCCAGGCATGGTCGCGTGCATTCCTCGGGTTCGAGCAGGAACAGCGGCCACCGAAAGTTGAAATAACTGCTCTGCAGGCGCGCCGCAATCGCTTCCGGCGTGGACTCGCCCGAACCTCCGTCTTTCGCGCTGCCGTGCGTTACTGCAGTCGGGCCATCCTCTTGTCGTGCCATTCCCGGTCATCCTCCTTCAATCTCGAGTGTCCGCAGCCGGTTGAGCGCGGCTGCCAATTCATGCCGCCGAAACTGTGCAAGATCGCCGGTCCGCCGGCTGTCCAGCACATCCAGCCCCTCGCGCTCGATGTCAGCGAGCACGAGTTCGAGCGCCTCCGCCAGGGTAAGGCTCCCGTCGACGTAAGTTCTGCGGGCGTAGTCCAGCGCAGCGCCGATGGCCCTCGTCTGCGCCCAGTGGACGATCTGCTCCACCGCCGAGAGATCCAACGACGCCGCGCCGAATTGGATCGCGTGTGCGTTCCTTGTCTTGATGCTCACCTGCCGCCGCCCTTTGGAGGGATCTATCGAACGGGGCCGGGGACGGCGCCGAAGGTCGGCCTCAATTGGGCCGCCGCCTTCAGCCACCCGCGCCGTGGGATAGTCGGCGGCGACCTCATGCGCGCGCGCGGTCACGTCCCGCGGGCGGAAACTCTCCATCGCGATCACGGTGTCGGCAACGTCGAGATAGTCGCCGCTGCCCCCAATCACGAGAACCGCGCTGACGCCGAACTGGGCGTGCAGCTGGCGCACGCGGTCGATGAAGGGAGTGATCGGTTCATGCGCTTTGGGCACGAGCGCCTGCATGCGGGCATCCCGGATCAAAAAGTTAGTAGCGGCCGTGTCTTCATCGATGAGCAGGCCTTCCGCGCCGGCTTCGAGCGCCTCGACAATGGCCGCGGCCTGGCTGGTCGAACCGCTTGCGTTCCGGCTCGAGAAGCTGCCGGTCGACTGCCCCAGCGGAAGGTCGCCAATGAAAGCCGAAATGTCAACGCCGCTTACCGAACGTCCGTCTTCAGCGCGAATCTTCACAAGATCGGAGACGCTGACGACCAGCTCCCTTCCGTCACCGGGCCGGTGGTTGTAGACCCCGCGCTCAACCGCACGTAGCAGCGTCGACTTTCCATGATAGCCGCCGCCGACAATGAGCGTAACACCCGCAGGAATGCCCATGCCGGTTACGGCGCCCGCATGGGGAAGAGAAAAGCTGCGGCGCAGGCTGTCAGGTGCGCTGAAAGGAACGACCCCGTCGCTACGCAGCGGTCGGTCGTCAACGCCGCTGGCGCGCGGCAGGATCGCGCCGTCTGCAACGAAGGCAATCAGGCCATGCTCTGCCAGCCTTGCCCGCAGGGCGTCGGCGTCCTCGTTGGAGGCTGCATGAAGCCAGAGCTCTTCGTCCGAATGGCTCCCTGCGGGAAGGCTGCTCTCGATGACCTCGGGCACGTCCTCCAGCAACAGTCGACTCGCCTGCCGCCCCAGCACACGCCTTCCCTGGGCCGGCAGACCGACCGTGAACCGGGCCTCGATAGTGCCGTCGGCGTGTATCTGCACCGCCGTGTTCGCCAGCACCTGCTGGCCGGGCGCCTCTATCCTGATTTCCCCGCTGCGCCCTGTCCCCCGCCGCCCCGAAAAGCGGCTCGCCTGGCCGGCGAACGCCTTCGCCAGAAAACAGCTGACGCCCACCGCCCGGCTGTCGCTGGCAAAGAGACGTTCCGGTAGCGCGGCCGTGCCCGGCGCGACGAGCGCCCGCAGCCGGCTTGGTGATGCAAAAGGGTCCGACTGGACTGAGTCGATCGCAAGCGTGAAGCCCGGAAAGCGATAGGTCCCCCCGATCTCCTTGTAGGCCTTGTACCCGCGGCCGTCGATGCGGAGGAGAGTCTGGCGCAGCGCCTCGTGTGAGGCCATCTCAGTCATTCAAACTGTTCCGTGGATGCCCTTGTTGGTGCAAGAGACAGTACGTCATTCCCGCTGAAAAAGTACGCCGGCAACTGAGAGAGGATTTTACAACGCATCATTTCACTTGTACACTGTGGGCGGGATCGGAACAGATTTTCCCGGCCAATTTACCTTCTCTACACACACGCAACGACAAAAGGCTGCCGCGATGGAATACCGCAATTTCGGTCGAACGGGTATGAAGGTGAGCCCGCTCTGCCTGGGCTGCATGAATTTCGGAAGGCGCACGACGCCCGAGGACTCGTACGCCATAATCGACCGCGCGCTGGACGCCGGCATCAACTTTCTCGATACGGCCAACGTCTACAGCCGCGGCCGCAGCGAGGAGATAACCGGCGAAGCGCTGAAGCGCAACGGCAGCCGCGACCGCGTCGTCCTGGCGACAAAAGTGCATGGCAGAATGGACGACGACGACCCCAACGCCGCCGGGACCAGCCGCCGCCATATCGTCGAACAGTGCGAGGCCAGTCTCAGCCGCTTACAGACCGACTATATCGACATTTACCAGGTCCACCGGCCCCGCCCGGAAATCGCGATCGACGAGACCCTGCGCGCGCTCGATGACCTTGTGCGGTCCGGAAAAGTGCGCTACCTGGGCAGCAGCACCTTTGCCGCGTGGCAGGTGGTCGAGTCGCTTTGGGTGGCGAAGGAACTGGGCCTGAATCGCTTTGTATCCGAGCAGCCTCCCTACCACATACTGGACCGGCGCATCGAGCGCGAGCTTATCCCAATGGCGCAGACCCATGGCATCGGGCTGATTCCCTGGAGCCCCCTGGCCGGCGGGCTGCTGACCGGAAAATACACACGCGAAGAGCCTTCGCCCGCGGGCGCGCGCTATGCCAACGCAGACAACGAACCGCGCCTGGCCCGCCGTAAGAACGACGCCATCTACGACATCGTCGAAGGTCTGCGTCCGCTGGCGCAGGGCAAGGGCTGTGAACTTTCCCAACTCGCACTGGCCTGGTGCGTGCAGCAGCCCGGCATCACCAGCCCGATCATCGGCCCGCGCACAATGGAGCAGCTGGAGGACAACCTCGGCGCGCTCGACATATGCATAACCGACGCGGACCGTCAACTTGTCGACCAACTGGTCCCGCCCGGGCGCATGGTCAGCCCGTTTTATGAGGCCGACTTCGGCCCCCACAGTAACCGAGCGATCGCGTAACCGGCAATGAATGAGTCGCAGCTGGCTGCTCTTCTGGGCGACGTGGCTGACGGCGCGACATCTGTGGAAAGCGCGCTGGCGCGTCTGCGAACGCTTCCCTTCGAGCCGCTCGAAGGTGTGGCGACGCTCGACCACCACAGGACCTTGCGCACCGGCTTTGCCGAGGTGATCTACTGCGAGGGCAAGACAGCGCAGCAGGTGGCGCTGATAGCCGAGAGGCTCGTTGCACGTTCCCCCCGACTGTTGGGCACGCGGGCGACTGAGACGCAGTTTGAGGCCGCGCGTGAGCGCGTGACCGATCTGCAATGGCATGAAGAGGCGCGCTGCCTGTGGGTCGACCGCGAGCCGGCGTCGGAGCGAAAACGCGGCGTGGTTGTCGTCTGTGCCGGCACCAGCGACCTCAATGTGCTGGAGGAAGCGGCACTGACCCTGCGGCTGATGGGGCACGAGGCGCACAGAATCACCGATGTGGGCGTGTCCGGTCTCCACCGGCTGCTGCCCCACATCCCGACATTGCAGCAGGCCAACGTTGTCATCGTCGTCGCCGGCATGGAAGGCGCGCTGGCGTCCGTCGTCGCAGGCCTGACGCAGGCGCCGGTGATCGCAGTGCCAACCAGCGTCGGTTACGGGGCCAGTTTTGGCGGAGTGGCCGCGCTGCTGGCGATGTTGAACGGTTGCGCATCGGGAATGGCCGTTGTCAACATCGACAATGGCTTCGGCGCGGGTCATCTGGCGGCCCTGATCAATCGAAAAATCGACGGCAGCTGCCCGGCGGACTACGAAAACGTTAACTCAGACGGCAGAAAGAGTATTCAACCGGCTTCCGAGCAGTAGCCGGGTTACGGTGATATCATGACGGAGACCACAATGCCGGAGTTCTCTTCTCTGGACAGCGCGCGGCAGATCGATGCTGCCTCCAAGGTCAGCCATCCGCTCACCGCCGAAACGGCCGCCAAGCTGGAGAGCATGAGGGCGGCCCTGGCCTCGTATGGCTCCGTGATCGTCGCCTATTCCGGCGGTGTGGACAGCGCGCTAGTCATGGCGGTCGCCTTCGAGCAGCTGGGCGGCAGGTCCGAAACGACCGCGGACGGCCGCGGCGCGCTCGCCTGCATCGGCGTCTCACCCAGCTATCCAGCGCGGGAAATGCGCGACGCCGTCGCCCTCGCCGAAGAGATCGGCGTCCCCTACCGGCTGGTCGAGACCGAAGAGTATCTCGATCCCAACTATGCTGCCAACCCAGACAACCGCTGCTACTTCTGCAAGGCGGAACTGCACTACCGGCTGCACGCAATCCTGCAAAAAGAGGCGTGGGGCATCGTCTGCGACGGGACCAACGCCAGCGACACCGGCGACTTCCGGCCGGGCGCGACCGCGGCGCGCGAGCGCGGTGTGCGCTCACCGCTCCTGGAAGCCGGAATCACGAAGCCGGAAGTGCGCGCGATCGCCCGTCACCTCGGTCTGCCGGTCTGGGACAAGCCGGCCATGGCCTGCCTCTCCTCACGCGTTCCGCACGGCACCGCGATCGACCCGCAGCTTCTGCGCCAGATCGAGGCGGCCGAAGATGTACTGGTGGCGCGTGGAATAAGTCAGTTTCGCGTGCGCCATCACGGAGAGATCGCCCGCATCGAACTACCCCCAGAAGAATTCGCCACAGTTATCGCCGATCACGAGGCGATCGTCGCCGGCATACAGGCGGCTGGCTATCGCTTCGTCACCCTCGACCTGGCCGGGTTCCGCAGCGGCGGCCTGAACGCGATCGCAGACGGCGCGGCCGCCGGCGGCCTCATTCCGGTCGCCGACCTCATGGCCTGAGGACTCCAGCCGCGGCCCTAAGATCAGGGTCGCGTAGGGCTCTCCACCGCGATTCATGCCTCTCGCCTTTCTCGACACCCCTTCCGGCATATCCGGAGACATATTTCTGGGCTGTCTCGTTGACGCCGGCTGGCCGCTCGACGCGCTACGGGCCGTTGTTACCAGTCTGCGACTCCCGCACAACAGCTGGAAGATCGGCGCCGAAAACGTCATGCGCGGCGGCATACGGGCAACCCTCGTTCACGTGGATGTCATCGAAGACGAGACCCACCGCCACCTGGCCGACGTGCACGAGATCATCGAGAATGGCGCACTGCCCGATGACGTCAAGCTGCGCGCGAGATCCGTCTTCACCCGCCTGGCCGAGGCCGAGGCAACCATCCACGGCTCGACGCCCGAGCAAGTACACTTCCACGAAGTCGGTGCACTGGATGCGATCATCGATATCGTCGGCGTTTGCGCCGGGCTGCACGAGCTCAAAGTCCAGCGCCTGGGCGCGTCTGCGCTGCCGCTCGGACCGGGCTGGGCGCAATCGCAGCATGGACCAATCCCACTGCCGGCCCCGGCGACACTGGCGCTGCTGGCCGCAGTCGACGCGCCAACCGTCCCCGCGCCCGGCGCCGGCGAACTGGTCACGCCCACCGGCGCTGTACTGCTTGCAGAATTGGCCGAGTTCCGCCAGCCCGCCATGCACCTCCGCAAGATCGGCTGCGGCGCAGGCCGCAAACAGTTCGACTGGCCCAACCTGGCCCGGCTCTGGCTCGGCGAAGAGATCGCCGAAGATGCAGACCGGCCAGGCGAGACACCCTCCGGCGCCCTCGTCATCATCGAGACCAACATCGACGACATGAGCCCCGAACTGTACGAACCGGTGCAGCGCCTACTGCTCGAAACCGGCGCGCTCGACGTCTGGACCACGGCAATCTCGATGAAAAAGGGACGCCCCGCAACCAAGATAAGCGTTCTGGCCGAGCCGACCAACGAATCGACCCTGGCCGCAATCCTGCTGCGGCAGACGACAACCCTGGGCGTCAGGGTCTACCCCGTCCGGCGTCACATCGCAGAACGCGCCTTCGAGACCGTGGCCACGCCGTACGGGTCCGTACGCGTGAAACTGAAGCGGTTAAGAGGCGAGATTGTGGGGGCCAAAGCCGAATTCGAGGACTGCAGGCAGCTGGCCGCGGCCACCCGCACGCCGTTGCCCGCCGTTTACGCCGCCGCCCAGGCCGCCGCGTCCGCCCTGGTCAGCCAGAATCCTGCTCTTCCGGCGCACTCTGGCAGCGGGGACCGCACCTGATGAATGGCCTGGTAAAGAAGGTTGTCCCCATCGTGATTCGCCGTCGAGACTCGCCTGAGATTCTGGCCTTCCGCCACCCGAGGGGCGATTCACAACTGGTCAAGGGAACGCTGGAGGAGGGTGAAGAGCCGGAGTGCGCCGCGCTGCGCGAGCTGGCTGAGGAGTCAGGCATCCGCGACGCGACCGTAGAGCGCGCGCTGGGTCGGTTGGTCTTTCCCGAAATCGCCCAGGACTGGCATTTCTTCCTGTGCCGCGTTGCTTGCCCGCTCGCAGAAGAGTGGTCATTCTTCACCCAGGATGACGGCGGGCACCTTTTTGAGTTTTTTTGGCAGGTCTTGGAGGTCGAACCTGATAGCAGCTGGCACGAAGACTTTTGCCGCGCCCTGTCCTTTGTCCGCCGTCAGCTTGAGTCAGCAGGAACACCCAACTGAACCGAAATCATTGCTTTCCAGAGGAGAACGATCCATGATCCCGAAACGTCTCTTTGGACGAACCGGTCATAACAGTACCGTCATACTCTTCGGCGCGGTCGCCTTGGCCGCGGTCACTCAGGCCGAAGCCGACGAAACCATGGAGTTGCTGCTGGAATACGGCATCAACCATATCGACACCGCGGCCGCCTACGGCGAGGCCGAGGACCGGCTCGGCCCACCGCTGCAGAAATATCGCGACCGCTTCTTTTTGGCGACCAAAACGGGTGAACGCGAATATGCACCCGCCAAGGCCCAGATCCACCGCTCGCTGGAGCGAATGCAGGTCGATAGCATCGACCTTATCCAGTTCCACAATCTCGGCCACCCCGACGACTGGGATACGGCTATGGGTGAAAACGGCGCGCTGGAGGCGGCGAAGGAAGCCCGCGATCAAGGGCTGGTCAAATATATCGGCGTAACCGGACACGGGCTCAACATCGCCGCCTTCCACCAGCGCAGCCTGCAGGCCTTCGACTTCGACTCGATCCTCCTTCCCTGGAACATCCAGATGAAGGGACACGCAAAGTACGCGGCCGATTTCGAGCGCGTTGTCCGTCTGGCTCGCGAGCGGCAGATTGCAGTCCAGACCATCAAGTCCCTGCTGCGAGGCACGTGGGGCACAACGCCAAAGAGCTATCGCACCTGGTACCAGCCCCTCGAGGAAAAGGCCGACGTCGACCGCGCCGTCCATTGGATCATGGCTCAGGATGACCTCTTTCTCAATACCGCCGGCGATATCAGGCTCCTGCCCAAGATCCTCGACGCCGCCAGCCGGTTCGACGGCAGCGGTCCGAGCGATGAAGAGATGGCGGCCATGGTGCAGGAGCAGAGCATGACGTCGCTGTTCGCCTGATCTGAAGGCTGCGCCGCGGCGAACGGCATTTGCACCGCCCGATGCGTATCATCTACCTCGCACTCTACAGCCTGCTCTACAACCAGCTGGCGTGGGCCTACGACGGCGTGAGCTGGGTGGTCAGCCTCGGCCGCTGGGACAGCTGGCGCCGGGCCGCGCTGCCGTTTGTGCGGGGAGAGCGCGTTCTCGAAGTCGGGTTCGGAACCGGCGCCCTGTTACCCAACTTGCAGAGCGGCCGGCGTCGCGTCTACGGTCTCGAACCGTCCGCGGCAATGCAGCGCATCAGCGCGCGCAAGTTAGGGCAGGGAGGGCGGCTCTTGCCCCGCCTGCAAGGGACCGCCCAACAGCTTCCCTTTGCCGATCGCGCCTTCGACACAATCGTAACCACGTTTCCCGCTTCCTTCATTCTCGACAAAAACGCCCACCGCGAGTTTGCGCGCTGTCTGCGGACAGGCGGAAGACTGATCGTCGTCGATGTCACCCTGACAAGCCAGCACCCGTTGCTGCGTTTCCTGTTTCACCTGCTCTTCCCTTCGCCTCCCGGTGCCCCAGAGCAACTCGACAACGCGTTTCAAGCGGCGAAGCTGAAGAAAAGCGAGCATCTGATCGGCGAAGGAGCCCTGCGCCCCCTGGTAGTCGTCGCCGAAAAGCAGGGCCGAGCATGAACCGCCCCGCAATCCATACCCGGTTCGCCGGCAAGCAGTGCCCCCGCTGGCGACAAACGACGACCGCTGCCGGACGCATCGACCTCAGCCGGGACGGCCTTTGCTTGAGTAACGCAGGGGCGGCCGCCCGCACCTACACCAACGCGCAGATCGACGACTACCGCGGCCTGAAGCGCGCCGACTACCCATGGAGGCCCCCATTGCGCCTGCATCTGCGCGCCCGCTTCTCGCACGCCAGCGGCGACCTGACCGGGACCGCCGGTTTCGGCTTCTGGAATGATCCATTTCGCATCAGCGGTCCGCGCCCGCCCGCCCTTCCGCAGGCGGTCTGGTTCTTCTACGCAGGACCGCATTCCGACATGCGCCTTGCTGTAGACCGGCCGGGCTGGGGATGGAAAGCGGCCGTGGTAGACGCCCACAGCCGCCGCTTCCTCACTGCAGCCCCCTTCCTCGCTCTTTCCGCGCCGCTGATGCGCCTGCCCCGCCTGCGCCGCCGTCTCTCGACCACCTTTCAGCGCGCCGCCGGCATCGCCGAGACCACGCTGCCCGCGGCTATGAACCAATGGCACATCTACACAATCGACTGGCTGCAAGAGGGCGTTCAGTTCTTTGTCGACGGTTGTCTGCATTCCGAGACAGCCCAGGCCCCGGCCGGCCCGCTTGGACTCGTCCTGTGGCTGGACAACCAATATCTTCAGTTCGCGCCCTGGGGCCGTTTCCGCTGGGGAATGGTGGCAAAAAAGGAGTCGCAGAGGCTGGAAGTCGATTGGCTGGCGGTCGAGAGCGGCCCGCGGAAGCAGACGGCTGACCGAAGCAGGCCGGCCTGAACCTACTCGAACCGCACTTTGGAAGAGTCTGTGCTGCTGGCAATAGGGACGCGATGCGCGTCGACCAATTGCGCATTGAGGCGATGTCCCAGCCCCGGCTCCTGTGAAAGTACCAGGTGCCCGTCCTCGATCCGTTCCGCCGGCGTCAGCAGATCGGCGCGCCAGTCGACCTCGCCCCAAGCGTACTCCAGGACGTAAAAATTGGGCCAGGTGGAGGCCGCCTGCGCCGTCGCCGCGGTCGCAAGAGGTCCGGCCGGGTTGTGCGGGGCAACCGGCACCTGCCTCATGCGCGCCGCCGCCGCAATCTCATTCAACTCCTGGATGCCGCCGCAATGCTTGACGTCGGGCATGATCACGTCAACGCAGCGCCCGGCGGTGAACGCGCGGAAGGCTTCGATGCCGAAGACGCTCTCAGCCGAGGCGATCGGTTGCGGGACCCGTGCGCCCACCGCCGTCAGGCCCTCGGTATCCGCGTAGGAGACCGGCTCCTCGTACCAGAACAGGTCGACGTCGGCAAGCTCCTGCCCGACGATCACCGCCAGCGAAACATCCATCCGGCTGTGACAGTCGACCGCCAGCTCGACCTCGTCACCGATCGCTCTGCGAACGGCCCGCACACGTTCGACGCCTGGACGCCAGTCTGCCTCGGGACCTGTGCGGTAGCGGTACGGCGGGCGCAGCTCGTCAAACGGCGCCATTTTGACCGCGGTGAAGCCCCCGTCCGCGGCCTGCTTGGCCGCCCGCGCGAAACCCTGCGGCGAGCGGTCCACCACGTGGCGGTTGATGTTGGCATAGAGGCGGATCCGCTCCCTGACCGCTCCCCCGAAAAGGCGATGCAGAGGAACCTCCAGTGACCGCGCCGTTATATCCCACAGCGCCTGCTCCAATCCGGACAGCGCCGTGTTGTAAAACGAGCCGCCGTCCTTTCGCCGCAGCTTCTGGCGAATCTGCGCAATCCGGCGCGGATCTTCGCCCTCCAGGAGCCGCGCAAACTGTTCGACCGCGGCCGCGCAGAGCGCGTCGTTGCCGCTTTGGCTCGCCTCACCGATTCCGGTGATTCCCGCGTCGGTCTCCACCACGATATGCAGCCAGTTGCCGCGATGATTGACCCGGACGCCGACGGTCGAGATCGATAGGATTTGCAATGTCACTGCTCCACTTTCTTAACTACCGGTAGTGAATATCCCTGCCGCCATCAACCGTTGCCTCTCCGCCACTCGCCTAGGCGCATTCATTTGCAAAATCCTAACTGTCACTCGCGCTTCGGGAGAAAGAGGTTGCAGTTGACCACCCTCGTAGCGAAAGTGCTCCACCCAGATCTGGATACGGGGGTTGAAGAGGGGCGTCAAATGACCGGTCACCGGGTCGATGGATCCGATATTGGGTCCTTAATGGCGGTTGCATCTCATGCAAGCAAGAGCCAGATTCTGCAACTCTGTCTCGCCCCCATGTTGTACAGCGATAATGTGGTCGGGTTCGTGCTTGTGGAGGGTCATCGACTGGGGCAAGCGGCAATACTCACAAGTGTCGCCGGCGACTTCGCGCAAGGCTGACCTTAACTCATCCGAAATCGCGCCGGCCATTCTCATCCTCTGTCAGCGGCGAGCTTCGAAGACAACTCTGCTTTCAGCATGACGAAAACGTTTTCAATTTCCTCCAGCTCTTCTAATTCCTGCTTCTCTTTCCTGGAAAGCAGGCCCATCCCGTTCAGGGCAAGAAGCCGCTCAAGGCGGGTCTGTCTCTCTTCGCTTACATGATAGTCCAGGACCTCCTGCGGAGATGGGTTGCCACGCAGGAATTCGATCAGGTCTGCTGCCGTAGCCGCCGCTTCCGTTCTCAGGCCCAAAAGCGAGATTTCAAGTATGGAAGGCAACCATTTGTCCAGAGATTGGACCTTTTCCGCCAGATCATCGGGCAGCTGGATCGTTACTTGTGTCATAGTCCGCTTCCTCTTGGCATGGCGGTTTGCCGGCTGCCAGAGCCTGCCAATCGATCGGCGGCAGTCCTTGACTCAGTGGACCGTCCAACCACCGTCGATAGTAATTCCAGCGCCGGTCATGTAGCTGGAAGCGTCGCTGGCCAGAAAGACCGCCAGCCCGCCAATCTCGTCGAGGTCGCCCCAGCGGCCGAGAGGAATACGCGCGATGAACTTACTGTACTCCACCGGGTCCTCTTTCAGCGGCGTGTTCATCTCGGTTGCAAAAGGGCCCGGCAGCATGGCGTTGACCGTGATGTCGTACGGCGCCCACTCCAATGCAAGCGCACGCGTCATCTGCCACACAGCCCCCTTGCTGGAGGCATAAGGCGTCCGCTCGGGCAGGGCGATGATCGAGAGCGTCGAGCCGACATTTATCACCCGCCCGTAACGCTGCGCCTTCAGATGGGTGGCGGCCGCGCGGCAGATGTTCCAAACGCCGGTCGTGTTTGTGGCGATAACACGCTGAAACTCCTCCGGCTCAAGCTCTTCGATCGGTCCGCGGATGTTGATGCCGGCATTGTTGACGAGAATGTGCAGACCGCCGAACTCTTCGATCACCCGCTGCACGACCTGCGCCGACTGCTCCGTATCGCTCACATCGCAGGCATAACCGCGCACGCCCGTCAATCGGCCTGCCGCCCCACCACCGTCCCGTGCGCCGCCGGCGTCCGGGAGCGACCCGGCGATTTCGCCCGCAGCCAGATCCGCCCGCTCCTGCTCCCTGCTCGTGAGCGCGACCTGCGCGCCGGCCTCGGCCAGCGCCTGCGCCATCTGCCGGCCCAACCCGCGATTGCCGCCCGTGACAAGAGCGACGCGGCCGGTTAGCTTGAACTTGTCGAGAACCGACATCTGTTCCTCCGCTGGATCTTTGGTGCGCGGCCCTCGGCGAGAAAACAGGAGCAGCCGCTTTTCACTATCCGCCCAAAAGAAGCTATCATACCCGGCATGACCGGTGGCGTTCGAAAGTCGATAGCCCTGACTTGGTTTCACCGGCAACTATACACCAACAGCCGGTCTTCCGCCATGCCTGACAGTATCCTGTCCCCCTCCGAGCACAGCGCCCTGCTTGAATTTACGCGCCAGCTGGCTGTCGAAAGCGGCGCCATCATTCGCCGCCACTTCCGCACCGATTACACCGTCGACAGCAAGTCGGACGAGTCGCCGGTTACGGTCGCCGACCGCCAGGCCGAGGAACGCATGCGCGAGCTGATCACAGACCGCTTTCCCGCCCACGGGATCCTCGGCGAAGAGTTCGGCCATCACCAGCCCGACGCCCCATTCCAGTGGGTGCTGGACCCGATCGACGGCACCAAAAACTTCATCAGCCACGGCTACCTGTTCGGCACGCTGATCGCCCTGACGCACGACGGCCGGGCGCTGCTGGGGGCGATTCACCAGCCTGTGCTGGAAGACCTGCTCCTGGGAGATGGCCAAACGACCTGGCTCAACGGCGCGCCGGTGCAGGTGCGGGCTTGCACAAGCCTGGAGGAAGCCGTCTTCCTGACGACCAGCCACTACAACGTCGAGAATCACCAGAACGGTCCCGCTTTTGAGGCAGTAGCGCGTCGCGCAGCCCGCTACCATACATGGGGTGACTGCCACGGCTACTACCTGGTGGCAGTCGGAGGCGCCGACGTTATGACCGATCCGATCATGAATTTCTGGGACAGGGCCGCGCTCGTGCCGATCATAGAAGGGGCCGGCGGACGCATCACCGACTGGCAAGGCGGCGACCCGCTCTACGGCAGCGGGGTCATCGCCAGCGGCGGCGGCTTCCACGATGAGTTGATTCGGCTGCTAAACCCGGGCGCGCACTCGAATTGAGTAGCTCCCACACGGGCGACGCGGCCTCATAAGACCGCACAGTCAAAGTTCAAGGGGGCTTGGGCAAATCATGCTTCTGCAAGATAGAGTCGTACTGATTACCGGCGCTGGCTCAGGCATCGGCCGGGCAACCGCCTCCCTTTTCGCCAGCGAAGGCGCCAAAGTCGTAGTCGCCGATATCAACGCCGAAAGCGGTCAGGATACCGTGGACTCGATACGCAAGGCCGGCGGCGAGGCGCTCTTCGTTCAGGGCGATGTCGGTAAGCTCGCCGCCGTCGAGGCGATGGTCCGGACCGCCATCGACCGCTACGGACGCCTCGACATCGTCCACAGCAACGCCGCGACCTACGCAATGGGCACCGCCACAGAGTTGAGCGAAGAGGAATGGGACCTCACGCTCGACGCCACTCTGAAGGCGACGTGGATGCTCGCCCGCTGCGCGCTGCCGCAGATGCTGGAACAGGGCGCCGGCGTATTCGTCATCACCGGCTCGGTCCATGCCCTGCGCGGATACGCCGGCTATACCGCCTACCAGGCCGCCAAGGGTGGTCTGCTCGCGTTGACCCGCGCCCTTGCCGCCGACTACGCGCCGCAGGTCCGGGTGAACACGATTCTGCCCGGCGCGGTCGTGACCGGCCTGTGGGACCCGATTTCGGAAGAAGACAGGAAAAAGATCGCCCGGATGTGCCCGCTCGAGCGCAATGGCAGCCCGGAGGAGATTGCGCAGGCGGCGCTCTTCCTGGCCTCCGACATGTCCAGCTACATGACGGGGAGTCACGTCGTCGTCGACGGCGGGCTGAGCTCGGTCATGACTCTGCCGGAGGACATTTCGCTCTAGCCATTCCCTTGGGCTGTGTCACGCGGGGGGTCCATCAAGTGCAGGATCTCCTGCTATAGGCAGCAATGACCGAAAGCGACTGCCAATGTAGCCGGCTCCCCGTTGGCGTCGCGCCGGAATCGTAGGCCGCTCCTTCCACTTCTCTCCATCCCAATCACCCCCGTCTGTCGGCAGAGGCATCTGGTGGCCGGTAGGCGGCTGAAAGTGGCAAAAGTCTGCGAAGGGTCTTCTTCGCCAATCTTCGTGGAGTGCAGTCCAATATTGGGCTGCAAATTCCTGTGCCACGGGTACAACGGAGTCACGACCGTTCCACGTTCCATTCTCTGCCAGGGTGGAAGAATACGCCTTCCTGATTCCCTTTGGACGGTCGGGCCTTCGGCCCTCCCTTGTGCGGGGGGACTCCCCCCGCAACGCCCCCCTGACACCCCTCCTCCCGCCAGGTGTGAGTTCTTATGTAGCCCTGTGCAACCGGCGGCCCGTCGCCCCGCCACCGTGCCTGCGCGATTCCAGCGAGTCCCCAACGCGCCGCGTGCCTGTGCCGCCGTGTGTTCCCCTCGCAAGCCGCTCGCGCGTTCGACCGCCAGCCACCGCCCCCTGCAGCTCCTGCCCCCCAACCCCTGCCCCCTGCCCCCTGTAGTTACGATTCCCCCTTCCGAGCAAGAACCGCGAAAACGTGCTATGCTGCCGTCGCACAACTGAACGCAGCGCCTGCGTATACCCATCCCGAGAAACCATCAGGCCGCCGCCCATGCCGCCGCCGTACACACAGACCTATGTCCTGTCACGAAGAGTCCGCCGCAACCCAAAAAACGGGCCAGCTGACCTGCCCCCGCGACTTCAATTGCACAGTCAACGGGCGCAAATGCGCCAAAAAGGTTCACAAAACGACAAGATCGCTTTCCTGTCACAAGATTCAACCAAGACATCCTGTCACGAGAGCCCAAAAGAAAAATTTATTTTCAGGCCGTTCTGGACAAATCATGCCATCCGATACCCTTTCGATACCCTACCTATCCCCGAATCGGCGTCTCATGCGGACAAAACCGGTCGTCGTCCGGGCCAACTGTGGACCGTACCCAGGCCAATTGCAACCAAATTGCGTCAAAGCAACGAAATGATGCCGCAATCTCACTCGGGTCGGGTTCAGACGCCTAAACTGCATAATCGGTGGCTCCCAGCATCAGTAGCTGACTGAATTTGACGACAGACAGCCTAAGCTGTGGCGGATTCTGGTTACAAGTTGGCAGTCTGACAGCGATTCCAACTCATAGTCACATTCTTATGCTCGAAATCTCGGCGGGAATGGTTTACATATCCAGATGCGTCTGCCCTGACCATCTTTGTGCAACGCGGTGACAACCTCCTTGGAATGTGATAGTATTGCTGTCCAGAAAGTAGACGAAGGCGCCTGCACTGCAAGCGCCATCCAGCGTTCCATAAGGCTGAACTGTCCCGACCGAAACCGGTTCGGCCGCAATCCGGAAAGCGAGACCCGGCAATGGTCGAAAATAAAGTCCTGCCAGCCACGGAGGCGACAGTGCAGGAGTTCGACTTTGGCGAGTTGGTCTGGTATGCCAACGGCAAGATCGGCAACAGCGACACGATGACCTTCGGGCGCGCCATTCTGAAAGCCGGGCAGGCCAATTTTCGCCACTACCACCCAAACTGTGAGGAGATTCTGCACGTCCTCAGCGGGCAGATCGTCCACTCGCTCGGCGACGACCTATACCCGATGGGACCGGGAGATACGATTGTGGTCCCGCCCAACGTCGTCCACAACGCCAGCAACGAAGGCGACGATACAGCGGTCATGTCGATCCTCTTTTCGACGCCGGATCGCGAGACGGTTGTCGTTGACGACAATGAGAAGGCCGGCGGATGAGCATTGGCGGAGGTCGCCGAAAACTTCGCATTCAGTTACCGCCGCTGGTGTAAGGAGAGAGCGTGATGCAGTCCACACAGCCAGGCCTGGAGAGACGCGAGGCACTTAAGATCGATTGGTACCGTGTGCCCGTGGCGCGCGCCGATCTCAACGCGCTCAATCAGCGCAGCGACTGGCAGGGCGGCCTCCAGGTCGCCGGCCACTTGGGACTGGTGGCAATCACCGGCGTCGCGGCCTGGTACGCGGCCGGGCAATTTCCCCTGGCTGCACTTCTCCTGGTCCTGCTCCTGCACGGCACCTTCTACTCCTTTCTCTACAACGGTACACACGAGCTCCTGCACAACACCGTTTTCAAGACGAGGGCACTGAATGTCTTTTTTGCCCGCTTCCTCAGTTTTCTCGTGTGGCGCAACCACCTGATGTTTTCCACCAGCCACATCGAGCACCACAAATACACGCTGCATCCGCCTGACGACCTCGAGGTCGAGCTGCCCATGGAGCTGACCGTGGCCGGCTTCCTGAAGAACGCCGTCGTGGCCCCTTGGATTTTCTACGACACCATGAGATCGACGATTCGCCTCGCCTTCGGCAAATTGGAAGGCGAGTGGGAGCATTCGCTGTTTCCCCCGGAAGCGGCCCAGAAGCGGCGTCAGCTATTTGCCTGGGCGCGCTGGCTGCTGCTGGGGCACGGCCTGATCCTCGCGGTGTCTCTCTACTTCGGCTGGTGGCTGCTGCCCGTTCTGACGACCTTCGCGCCTTTCTACGGCGGATGGCTGCGCTACCTCTGCAACAATCTGCAGCACGCGGGGTTGCAGGACACTGTGCCCGATTTTCGCCTCTGCTGCCGCACGGTCTACCTCAATCCCTTTACCAGCTTCCTCTACTGGCAGATGAACTATCACACCGAACACCACATGTACGCCGGCGTTCCCTGCTACAATCTGCCAAAGCTGCACCGGCTGATCAAGCCGGAAATGCCGGCCTGCAAACGGGGACTGCTGCCCGCATGGATCGAAATCATCAAGATCATGCGGAAGCAGAAAGCCGACCCCGCCTACCAGCACGTCCCCGAGTTGCCTTCGCCCGCTCCTATCTGAGCGCGCCCGACATCCCGCGACGCCCTGGTCTTGCCGCGCCGTGAACCAGAAGCGGCAGGCAAGAGCTTGAAGCTGTTCTGATTTCATCAGCCAACCAGAAAATTAAGGTCCCCAGTAGGAGAAGCGCCATGACGGAACGCACGCTGTATGTCGGCACCTATACGCAACGAGACAGCAAAGGCATCTACATCTATCGTTTTGACGCGGTAAGCGGCGCGTTGCGCCGCGAGGCCGTCTACCCCGGGCTGGACAACCCCTCCTTCCTGGCCCTGCATCCCGGCGGGCAAACTCTATACGCAGTAAACGAAAGCGAGGATGCCGGACATGTCAGCAGTTTCGCAATAGACAGTGAATCCGGCGCCCTGCACTTCCTCAACCGGCACCCGACGCACGGAAGCTCGCCCTGCCATCTGACGGTCGAACCGGATGGCAATACGCTGGTCGTCGCCAACTACTACAGCGGCAACGTGGCCGTCTTTCCGCTGAATGCCGACGGTTCAATCGCTGGGGCGGTGCAGGACATTCAGCACCATGGCAGCGGGCCGAACCAGGAGCGGCAGGAGGCCGCGCACGCGCACTCCGCCACGGTCAGCCCCGACGGCGCCCGAGTCTACGTCGCCGACCTGGGCATCGACAAGGTGATGATCTACCGCATCGTCGACGGACGGCTGGAAGCCAACGACCCCGCCCATGTGCCGCTGCGGGCCGGCGCCGGCCCGCGCCACTTCGACTTTCATCCCAATGGGAGCTGCGCCTACATTATCAATGAACTGGACTTGACGGTCACGGCCTGTGCCTACGATGGAGACAGCGGGGCCTTGACGCCGTTTCAGACACTCTCCACGCTGCCGCAGGATGTGGAAGATCGCAGTGGCTTCAGTTGCGCCGACATCCACGTCTCACCCGACGGTCGCTTCCTCTACGGATCGAACCGCGGCCACGATACCATCGCCATCTTTGCGGTAGACGACGTCAGCGGTCATCTGACTTCGGCGGGGCATGCTTCAACGCGCGGCAGGACCCCGCGCAACTTTACCCTCGATCCGACCGGCGCCTGGCTCCTGGCCGCCAACCAGGATTCAGACGATATCAGCGTGTTCCGGCGAGATTCCGACAGCGGTCAACTGACGCCTCACGGCGAGATGGTCTGGGCGCCGATGCCGGTCTGCCTGCTATTCGGCCCGTAGCGGCAACCGGAGAAGTTTTGGTGCAATTCGGCATATTCTACGAACATCAGCTGCCCCGACCCTGGGCCGAGGAGAGCGAGCACCGTCTGCTCAAAGAGGCGCTGGAGCAGGTCGAGCTGGCCGACCGCTTGGGTATCGAATACGCCTGGGAAGTGGAGCACCATTTCCTGGAGGAGTACTCCCATTCGTCAGCGCCGGAAGTCTTCTTGGCCGCCTGCAGCCAGCGGACAAAGCAGATCCGGCTTGGCCACGGGATCGTGCTTATGCCCAGCGGCTTCAACCATCCGGCGCGGGTCGCCGAGCGCCTCGCCACTTTGGATCTGATCAGCGACGGGCGCGTCGAATGGGGTACCGGCTCATCCAGCAGCCGCAGCGAGCTCGAGGGCTTCGGCGTCGACCCCGAGCAAAAGCATCTGATGTGGGAAGAAGCCGTGCGCGAGGCGGCCAAAATGATGGTGATGGAACCGTACGCCGGCTTCAGTGGGCAGAGCTTTGCCATGCCCGCGCGCAACGTGGTGCCCAAGCCGCTGCAGAAACCGCATCCTCCACTGTGGCTGGCCTGCTCGAACCGCGAGACGATCAAGATCGCCGCCCGCTACGGCATGGGCGCGCTCACCTTCGCCTTCATCGATCCTGCCTCCGCCGCCCAATGGGTGGAAGAGTACTACGAAACGTTTCAACGCGAGTGCAGGCCGATAGGCAGGGCCGTCAACCCGAACATAGCCGTCGTCGCCGGCTTCATGCTGCATGAGGACGCCGACGAGGCCGTGCGCCGCGGCGCGCGCAACTTTCAGTTCTTCGGCTACGCCTTAAGCCATTTCTACATCAGCGGCAGCCACCTGCCCGGCAACTTCGACCTTTGGGAAGACTTCCAGCGCAATATGCCGCCAAAAACTGAGCCTGCTGCCGGCATCGGCAGTCCCGACCAGGTGCGGACGAACCTGGAGGCGCTCGAGGCCGCCGGTGTCGACCAGGTCGTGTTTGTGCAGCAGGCCGGCAACAACCGCCACCAACACATCTGCGAGTCGTTGGAACTGTTCGCCGCGCGGCTGCTGCCCGCGTTCAAAGAGCGGGACGAGGTCCACCGGCAAGGCAAAGCGAAAAGGCTCGCGCCGGCCGTCGAGCGGGCCATGAGCTTCGTGAGTGATCTGCCGCCGGTCGAGGAACTGCCCCCTCTGGACGCTTATCCTCTGCAGGCCGCCAAAGCCGGGCTCGCCGAAGAGCCGCAACGCCCTGTTGACGGCGACAATATCGTAACCGCAATCGCAGGCCGCGGCTGACATCGCACCGTTGTCCCATTGGCACAAGCAGTCCGGAGCTGTCCCCGGCCCTGCTCCCGGACCTGCAGCTCAGTCCCCTTCGATCGCCGCACGCCTCTGCTGCGCCGCCCTGATCCGCTCCATGTCGAATTTCGCCGAACGGTCGAAGCCGTAGATGCCGTTCTGCTCCTGGAAGATATCCGTTAGCTGCGTGTAGCAGTAGCCGAAGTGGGCCGGGTCGTCGAGCAATATGGCGCACAACTGCGTGAAGCGTTCATAGAACTCCTCGATCGAACGCGGGCGTTCGCCGTAGCCCCATGAGTACTCCTCCTCACCGGCTTCTGGATTCCACCAGATGCCGCCGAACTCGCTGACAAAAAACGGCTGGCCCCGGTAGGGAACTGAAAAAACCATCCCATCGCGTTCGTTGTAGTAGGGCTGACCGTCGCCGACGCCGGCATGGTGCGCGGCAAATGTGTCGAGGTCCTGCGTGTAGTCGTGGCAGTCGTAGACATCGGCCTCGGGCACACGGTGGGCATAGCCGGACGTATCCAGCACCGGCCGCGTCAGGTCCATCGCCTTGGTTGCCAGAAAAAGGCCGCGCGTCACCTCGTCGAGTCTGGTGATGCGGTCGTGCAGGGGTTGCCAGGTCTCATTCAAGGGGCACCAGCCGATGATCGAAGGGTGGGAATAGTCCCGCTCCAGCACTTCCAGCCATTCGGTGATGTAGGAAGCGGTCGGCTGCTGATGCGTCTCCTGCGCCCCGTAGCCCCGGCAGCCCCAGTCGCCGAACTCGCCCCAGAGCAGGTACCCGAGACGGTCGGCGTGATAGAGGAACTGTTCTTCAAAAACCTTCTGGTGCAGCCGCGCGCCGTTGAATCCTGCCTCCATGCTCAGCTCAATGTCGCGCCGCAGCGCTTCGTCGCTCGGCGCGGTCATGATGCCGTCCGGGTAATAGCCCTGGTCCAGCACCAGCCGCTGGAAGACCGGCCTCCCGTTGAGCGTGATCGCCCTTCCATCGATCGCGACGCTCCGCAGTCCGGCGTAGCTGCTGGCTTCGTCCACGGTTGCCCCGCCCCCATCCACCAGCCGCAGGACGACGTCGTAGAGATGCGGGTCCTCGGGCGACCACAACCTTCGTCGCTCTTCAGGCACTTCCAGGTCCAGGCTTAACCCAAAATCCAACGCAGCCGAACACGCCGACTCGCTTACAACGCCGGCGCCGTCGAGCAGTTGTGCCTCCAGCCGCAACCCCTTTCGGCTGACCGGCATCGCGTGCCCCGCTACGCCCGGTCGATGAACGAGCGGCTGTTCCAACCGGATTACGCCGTTTGCGACATCGGGCGTGAGCCTTGGACGCCCAAGATGTATGTGTGGAACGGGCTCCATCCATACGCTCTGCCAGATGCCGGTCGTCCGCACGTAAATTGCCCCGCGCGGTGCATACGTCTGCGCCTGTTTCCCGCGCGGCTGCGGATCGCGCTGGCTGTCGCGGGCGCGTACGACGATCTCAGCGCGCTCGCCCGGCGCGGCCGCCCCGCTCAGGTCACAGGTGAAAAGGCTGAACCCGCCCCGGTGCCGGCCGACCTCCTGCCCATTGACCCACACCGTGGCATCGTAGTCGACCGCCTGAAAGTGGAGCAGTACGCGCCGCCCCTTCCACCCGCTGGGAATCTCGACCTCGCGGCGGTACCAGACGGCCTCCAGGAAGTCGTTGTTCCCCACGCCGGAGAGTTGCGACTCCGGGCAGAAGGGAACGATGATGCTGCCCGCCAGCGGGCGGTTCAGCAACCCTCGTTCGAGCCCGCTGTCACCCTGGTCGATTTCAAACTCCCAGGCGCCGTTGAGGCAGAGCCAGTCCTGGCGGACGAACTGCGGACGCGGGTATTCGGGGCGCGGGATCGACATTGGTGGCCTCCAGTTTAGGGTCTTTGAGAGAGGAAAACTCAGTTGCTGTAAGGCGCCAGCAGCACCTTTGAGACGTTGCCCGGGCTGTGGACGAGCCGGTGAAACCAGTCGCCGCCGTCTGCAAGCGGGGCTTCGACAATCCACGGGTCAAGGCGGTAGTTTCCGGCGTGGAGCTGTTCGAGACCTTGCGCGAAGTCAGCCGCGCCGTAGGCAAAGCTGCCCCGCACCGTCAGCTCCTGGCGGATAATCGCCGCGGCCGGCATCGGGCTTGTCTCCTCGTGCAGACCCGAAAGGATCAGCGTGCCGGCGTTGCGCGTGGCGGCCACGCACTGGCCGCGCGTCCCGCCCGTGCCGACCGCGTCAACCGAGACGGCAACGCCGTCGCCTGCGGTTTCCTCTTTGACGAATTCCACGAGATCCGGGCCCTGGCCGGCCGCGCCCGGTCCCCGCGCCCCGGGCGAAAACGTTTCGCCGCCCAGCGCCCCGCCCATCGCCAGCCGCTCAGGATCGAGATCGGCGATAAAGATCCGCTCCGCGCCTGCCAGCTTTAGCGCCTGCAACGCGAGCAGCCCGATCGGTCCCGCCCCGACAATCAGCGCCGACTCGCCCGCCACTTCTCCCGCCAAAGCGCCGATGCGTACGCCGACTCCCACCGGCTCGGTCAGCGCGCCCGTGCGCAGCGCCATCCCTTGCGGCAGCTTGTGGACCAGGAACGACGGAATGCTGACAAACTCGGCAAACGCGCCGGGCCGGTGCGCGCCCACCAACCTCCGCTCCGGGCAGAGTTGGGTCAGCCCCAAACGGCAGGTGCGGCACTGGCCGCAATAGGTCAGCGGGTTGACCGTCACCCAGTCTCCGGTCTCGAAACCGCTCACGTCGCGCCCGAGTTCCACGATCTCGCCGGCGAACTCATGGCCCATGACGAGCGGCGGCGTGCGCAGGGCGTTGTGGCCTAGGTAGCCGCTCAACTCGGAGCCGCAGATGCCGGCATAGGCGACGCGGATGACGACTTCTGAAGCCGTCGGCGCAGGGTCGGGCTGCTCCTGCATCTCCATCTTTTCCGGCGCGGTCCATACGAGCGCTCGCATCGAAATCCTCCACAGCTTGGTTGGCGTAACCTATGGCAACATGATACGGAATCGCAGCGCGAACTGCAATTAGGACCGAACGTCAATTCGCTGCCAACGGCGCTTTCCCATCGCTCATTCACGCCCCGTTCCCAGTGGTTACGGCTTGCGTCAATCCCGGCTTACGGGTAGGCTTTGATAGGCGAAACGCCGCGCGCGCGCCCCGCCCTACATCCAGTCTTGCCACATCTCCGAGGAGCGTTCCATGAAGATCACCGACATTACCGCCTACCCCGTCTGGGCCGGCCACCGCAACTTTCTTTTCGTCGTCGTCGACACCGACGAAGGCATCTACGGCGTGGGCGAGTCCGGCCTTACAGGCCGCGAAGAAGCGGTAATCGGCGGCATCAGCCATTTCAAGGATCTTCTCGTAGGCCAGGACCCCTTTCGCATAGAGCATATCTGGCAGTCGATGTTTCGCGGCGGCTTTTTCCCCGCCCAGCGTGTGCTGAGTTCGGCAATGTCCGCCATCGACATCGCCCTGTGGGATATCAAAGGCAAGGCGCTGGGCGTACCAATCTACGAGCTGCTCGGCGGACGCGTGCGCGACAAGGTCGTCTGCTACCCCCACAACCATACCGACGCGCTGGAGGTGGAGCCGCTCGTCCAGAGCTGCCTGGAGACGAAAGAACAGGGCTGGAAATTCGTGCGCTGGGGCCTGCCGCAGGACGGCGACATCCTCGAACCGCGCGATTCAGTGCGCGCAGCCCTACGCCAATTTGAAGCGGTGCGCGCAGCCGTCGGCGACGAGATCGGCATCTGCTTCGATGTGCATACCCGCCTGGACCTGCCCGACGTCATCTGGCTCTGCCGCGAGGTTGAACAGTACGCGCCTTTCTTTATCGAAGATCCGCTGCGCAGCGAGAATCCGGACTCCTTCAAGACATTGCGGCCGCGCACGCACGTCCCCCTGGCCGCGGGCGAGCAGTTCTCATCCAAGTGGGAGTTTCGCCAGCTGATCGAGGAGGAGTGGATCGACTATGCCCGCGTCGACATGTGCATCGCCGGCGGATTCACCGAGGCGCGCAAGATCGCCGGCTGGTGCGAGACGCATTACATCAAGCTGGTTGTTCACAACCCGCTCGGGCCGGTCTCCTCGGCGGCCTGCCTGCAGATGAACATGGCCACCCCAAACTTTGGCGTTCAGGAGCAGCCGCGCAAACCGGGCGAGACTCTGCCAGAGATTGTGCCCGTCTTCCCCCACTGGGATGACGGCTACATGACACCGACCGACCTGCCCGGCCTCGGCATCGAATTCGACAGGGAGGAAGCCGGCCGCAATCCCTACCGCAAACGCGATATGCCGAGAGTGTGGCGGCAGGACGGGTCCTTCACAAACTGGTAAGCAGACCGGGCGGTCTGGCCGACGAAACTGCCGGGCCAAAAGGAACGAGTAAGATGAAAAAAGCAGCCGTGTTCGGACCGAATCAGGGGGGCGTCGTGGACGCGCCCGAGCCCAAAGCGTCGCAAGAGTGGGTCGTCGTCAAGATCCATTCGGCGCCGATGTGTACCGAATTCAAGACATACATGAGCGGGGACGAGGCGCCCTACCTTGGCCATGAAGCAGCCGGCGAGGTTGTTGCCGTGGCGCAGCCCTGCCGCGTCAAAGTGGGCGACCGCGTCGTGGTGATGCCGCAAACGCCCTGCGGCCACTGCGAACTCTGCCTCGATGGCGAGTACATTCACTGCCAGGACATCGCCTCGCCGCCATTGCAGTCCGGCGATGAAGAGGGCCGGGCAACGATGGCGCAGTTCATGCTCAAGCAGGACTGGCTGTTGGTCCCCATCCCCGATGGCATCTCTTACGACCATGCGGCCATGGCCTGCTGTGGGCTTGGTCCGACATTCGGCGCCGTGCAGCGGGCCAGCTTAGGCCCGGACGACACGCTCCTGATTACCGGGTTGGGACCGGTAGGCCTCGGCGGCGTCATTAACGGCGCCCATCGCGGGGCATCCGTCATCGGCGTCGACACCAACAAGTACCGGGCAGCTGTAGCCCTCGATCTGGGCGCGACCGCCGTCATCGACCCGACCGCTCCCGATGCGCTCGCAGAGGCACTGGACCTCACCAGGGACGGACGCGGCGTCGACCACAGCATCGACTGTTCCGGCGTCGTCGCGGCGCATCGCTTCTGCATCGACGCCACGCGCCGTAAAGGCACCGTCAGCTTCGTCGGCGAGAGCCGTCAGGAGACGCCGATCACGGTGAGTTCCGACATGCTGCGCAAGGGGCTCAGCCTGCACGGTTCGTGGCACTACAACATGGCCGACACGCCCCAGATCATGCGCGTGATCGCGGCCAACCGCCAAAAGCTGGACCGGCTGATCACCCACAGCTTCCCCCTTGATCGTGTGGCTGAAGCCTGGGAACTCCAGGCAACCGGCGAGTGCGGCAAGGTACTGCTCAAACCGTGGGCGTAGTTTCGGAAGAGTTACGATTCGGTCGTGTTTACTTGAAAGGACAAGCAATTCCCCATGCGAGACCTCCTAAGGCAATACTTCGGATATGACGAGTTTCTCCCGCTTCAGTCAGAGATCATTTCCAGCGTTATGGATGGAAAGGACGCCGTCGTCCTCATGCCGACCGGCGGGGGCAAATCACTGTGCTACCAGTTGCCCGCGCTGCGGCTTGACGGGCTGACCCTGGTTATCTCGCCCCTGATCGCGTTGATGAAGGATCAGGTCGACGCGCTGCGCTCGAACGGTATCGACGCGGCATTTGTCAACAGTTCGCTCTCTTACCAAGAGGTCAGCCGCGTCCAGGACCAAGCCCAGCAGGGCATTCTCAAGATCCTTTACGTCGCGCCGGAAAGGCTGGCACAGGCCGGTTTCAAATATTTCCTTTCCCATCTCAAAGTCAGCCTTGTTGCCGTGGACGAGGCCCACTGTATCTCAGTTTGGGGGCATGATTTCCGCCCCGACTACCGCAGGCTGGGCGAACTTCGCCAAAATCTCCCGCAGGTGCCTTTCCTGGCGCTGACGGCGACGGCCACCGAGCGTGTCCGCAAGGACATCGTCGAACAGTTGCGACTGGACCAGCCCCAGCAGTTCATCGCCAGCTTCAACCGTCCCAATCTCAGCTATAGCGTTCTCCCCAAGGGCAGGAGCACCTTCGATACGCTGGCTGATCTGCTCCAGAAGCACAAGGGCGAGTCTGCCTTGATCTATTGCACTTCGCGTAGCGATACCGAGGGCCTGGCGGACCGTTTGCGTCAAAAGGGCTTCGACGCTCAGCCGTACCATGCCGGCCTTGAAAGCGCTTTACGGCGCACAACCCAGGAGCGCTTCATTCGCGACGAGCTCTCGATCGTCGTAGCGACAATCGCCTTTGGCATGGGCATCGACAAGCCCAATATCCGCCTGCTTGTTCACTATGACCTGCCCAAGTCGCTCGAAGGCTACTACCAGGAGACGGGACGCGCGGGACGCGATGGGCTGCCGAGCGAGTGCGTTCTCTTCTACACCTATGGCGACGCCGAGAAGCAAAGGTTTTTCATCGAGAGGATAGAGGATGAGGCGGAACAGACCAACGCCCGCGAAAAGCTGGCGCAGGTTGTCGAGTTCTGCCAGCTTCAGGAGTGCAGGCGGAAACACGTCCTTGGTTACTTTGGAGAGATTTGGCACGAGGAAAACTGTGGCGGCTGTGACTTCTGTCTGACCCCCAGGGAGGAGTTTGACGCAACCGTCAGTGCGCAAAAGATCCTGTCGGCGGTGATCCGCACTGACGAACGCTTTGGCATCAACCATGTCTGCGCCGTGCTGCGCGGGGGAAACACGAAGGGCATCAGGCAGTGGAAACACAATGATCTCAGCGTCTATGGAATCGCCAAAGAGGTCTCTACCGCAGAAATCAAGGAGATCTTCGGTCTGCTGGTCGCCGAGGGTCTGCTCTACAAGAAAAGCGGCGACTTCCCAACCTTTGGCGTCACCCAGGCGGGCAGAAGTTTTCTCGCGAACCGCGAAACATTGACACTCACCAGACCCAAGCGCGCGGAGGAGAAAGCCTCAACCGCCAGCCGCGCCGCGCTGGACTACGATCAGTCACTTTTCGACTCGTTGCGAGAACTGCGGCGCCGGCTGGCCGCGGAGAGGGATGTGCCGCCCTACGTTATCTTTGCCGACGCAACGTTGCAGCAGATGGCGCACTACTTTCCGCAGAGCCGCGAGAGCTTTTCCCGCATTTCGGGCGTGGGCGCGACGAAACTCGAACAGTTTGCCGAAGCGTTTCTGCCGGTCATCCAGGATCACGCCCGCGTGCACCACCTGGAGGAACGTGAGATCCCAACTAGGAGGGTCAAAAGGAGCCAAGCGGAGGCGCAGGCGGGCTCGACCTACGACCGGACAAAACAGTTGTTGGAGCAAGGGTTGACGATTGCCCAGATCGCCCAACGGCGCGGCCTGGCCAGTAGCACGATTGAGGGACACCTGGAGCGTCTGATTCGTGAGGGCGAACAGATCGATCTCCAACCGCTTATGCCGCCGCCGCAGCGGTTCGAGAATATCAGAAAGGCTTTCGAGCAATCGGGAGGCACTCTTCTGTCGCCGGTCAAGGAAATCCTTGGCGATGATTACTCCTACGAAGAGATCAGGCTGGTTTGGATCTACCTGAGCCAGATGGTCGACAAGACCCAGTAATTGGCAAAATTACTGGTCCAGCGAAGAGTCCTGGAGATCTGACATTCCATGCCATACAAATGCGCCATCGTCGGCGTCAGCGGCGGACGCGCCAACGGCCATGCCGCCGCCTACATCCACATCCCCCGCGGCAACCTGGCCTGCATCGCCACGCGCAACCGCGAAAATCTGGACGCCTTCGGTGAACGCTGGTCGGTCGGCTGCCGCTATACCGATTATCGCGAGATGTTCGAACGCGAAAAGCCGGACCTCGTGCATGTCAACACGCCGCCCGACGTACGCCTGGACGTAATGCAGGCTGCCGAGGCCGCCGGCGTCGGCGCACTGATTTTCGAAAAACCGCTCGCGATCCAGGCCGAGGACTACCTCGCCATCCTCGAGTTCTCACGCCGCTCCCGGCTGAAGGTTGCCATCAATCACCAGCTCCACTTCCATCCCCGCCGCCAGCGCCTGCAGGAACTGGTCGGCGCGGGCGCCATCGGCGAACTGCGTTTCATCGACGCCGGCGCCCGTATGAACATGGCCTACCAGGGCACCCATGTCCTGCAATCCATCGCCGCCTTCCATCCACAGGGCGTGCCCAGCGCCGTCTTCGCCCAGGTCTCCGGCACAGATGGCCTGCAGGAGAGCCCGCGCAAGCACTACGCGCCCGACGCGACCGCGGCCGCGATCCGCTACGAGGATGGCGTCAGCGCGCTGCTGCGCTGCGGCACAAACGGCGCCTTCGTGCTGGCCGGCGATGAACGCGTCAACGTCCACAAGCAGCTGACCGTTTACGGCGCTGAAGGCCACGTCCACTGGAGTATGTGGGGCTGGGAGACACTGGTGCGGGGCCGGCGCGAGCGCGGAGAACACAACTATCCCGACGAGGACATTCTGGGCCAGGCCGCCATGACCGAAGCGGCCTTCGACTGGCTGCAGGACGACAGCCGGCTGCATCCGCTCAATCTCGACGCGGCTCTGCGCGACTTTCACATCGTGCTCAAGGCCTACATGAGCGCACTGCACCGCGAAGAGGAAACGCTCGCCAGTGACCTCCAGCCAGGCCTGATCAATGCACTGCGCCAGGAGCTCGCCGGCTAAGCCAGGATATGCCACTGTTCATCGGCGACGGTCCCTTACCGGCCGCGAAAGCCCTTGACGCGCGTGCTGGCGTAGCGCAGCGCCAGCTCCGGCTCCGCCCGCTGCATGCGTTGCGGCGGCATGCCGTTGCCGATCGCCTCCAGGTCGTCCAGCACCATCTCGCCGATCTCCCACAGCGCTTCCCTCACCGTGCCGGCGCGGTGCGCCGACAATACGACGTTGGGCGCTCTGCGGATCGGATGGTCCGGGTCGAGCGGCTCCTGCGGGAAGACGTCGATCGCGGCGCGGAACCTGCCCGCCTGCAAGAGTTCGGTCAGGGCGTCGAAATCAACCAGGTGGGCGCGGCTGACGAGGATCAGCGCCGCGTCCGGGCGTAGTCTCTCCAGCAGGGACCGGTCGAGCAGGGCGCGGTTCTCGCTCGACGGGACCGCCAGCACAAAGATCACCTGCGACGTCGAGACCAGCTCCTCCAGCGGCAGCGGCGTGACGCCCTGGCGGCGCAGGGTGCGCTCGCCCAGCCAGGCGTCGTATGCAGTGACATGGCAACCGAACGGCATGAGCAGCGGGTGCAGACAGCGCGCCAACCCCCCATAACCGATCAAGCCGACCTGCTTTTCGTATAGAGTGAACGTCCCGACGTTGCCCCCATGAAGATACGCCTCGTCCCCCTTTTGCATCGCCGTATGTCCGTCGACGATCTCGCGTCCGCACGCGATCGCCATGCCCAGCGCCATCTCCGCAACTTGGCGGCCAAACGCCGGCGCTGCCGAAAGGACCCGAATCCCGTTGCCAAAACAGTATGCATAGTCAAGACGGGAGGGGAACGCGCCCGAAACGGAAAGGATAGCGCGCAGATTCTCTAACTGGGGAAGCACGTCGCCGTAGCGCCACTCCGAGCACACCACCGCGTCCGCGCCGGCGAGCGCATCGACCGCCTCCTCCAGCGGCATCTGTTCCGACCTGCCCCACACGACATCGACGACTTCGGGCAGGCACCGCCGGTCGGCCGGAGAAAAGATCTCTTCCATCCGTCGGAAGTAGGGGTCCACGAGCACTGTTGGCTTTCTGGGCATATTCGTTCCTCTGTGTGCGAACCGGCTCCCAGGACTGGCGCCTGCTCTCAGAACCGGCCGTATCGGGACAGTCCAAAATTGGTGTACAGATTCCCATGCCTGTGATTGCAACGAATTCAGGGCCGGTCCACGCCCCTTTCTCGGGCAGAGTGGAGGGATACGTTTTCCTGAATCCTTTTGGACGGTCGGGCCTGCGGCCCTCCCTTGTGCGGGGGGACTCCCCCCGCAACGCCCCCCTGACACCCCTCCACTCGCCGAGTGTAGGATCTAATGTCGCCCTGCGCAACCAGCAGCCCAACGCGCCGCCCCCAAGATTCAGCGAACGTCGCGGCCACGGTAAGTGCAGGCCCCCTGCCGGCTCTACTCCTGCCCTGTGCTTCTCCCCAAAGCGGCTAAGCGATTTCAGCCACCGTTGGCGTGAATCCCACGCCAAACGATTCCCACCCCAAAAGTGGGCCGCACCCGGCCGTATAGTTCACTTGATTTGTGCTGCAGTGACGACTAGAATAGTTTGCACCGCGTCATCCGGCGTCACAATTGGTACTGCACTATCCCAACAGCGATTCTGCTTTCGTATAGAAAGTCAAGACCTCTGTATTCACACCATTCCAGGAACCGATGCAACCAGGAGTTCGTTTGTCCCATGAGTCCGCGTCTGCAAACGCGTGCAGGTGACGAAAGTCATGGGACGCCCCCTCTGCTAGTCCGTTCCAAATCCACAGGGTGAACCCATGAACATTCTGCCACACGCTGTCAACCGCTTCAACGGCATCGAGATCAACACCGATGAGCTGCCCGACGATGCCGCCGCATTTGAGCAGGACCTGTCCGCTTCGCTGATCAAATGGGTCCAGGACGCGCGTTTTCTGGTCTGGCTGCATCTGCCCATAGAGCGGGCCGCGCTGGTCCCGATCGCGACCGCGGCCGGTTTCGTCTTTCACCACACCGAGCCCAACTATGTGCTGCTCATTCGCAAGCTGCAGGAAGACACGCTGGTCCCCGGCTACGCTACCCACTACATCGGCGCCGGCGGCGTCGTCATCAACGCCCGGCGCGAGCTGCTCGTCGTCTCCGAGCGGCACCGCGGCTCGGCGCGGCCCTACTACAAGCTGCCCGGCGGCGCGCTCCATCCCGGCGAACACCTGGCCGCGGCGGTTATCCGCGAAGTCTACGAAGAGACCGGTGTCGAGACCGAATTCGAAGCTGTCGTCTGCTGGCGCCACTGGCACGGCTACCGCTACGGCAAGTCCGATATCTACTTTATCTGCCGCCTTTCGCCCCTGACCGAGGAGATCGAGCGCGACGACTGGGAGATCGACGAGTGCCTGTGGATGCCGGTTGACGAATACTTGCAGCACGAGCTTGTAGGCGAATTCAACCGCGCCATCGTCGAGGCCGCCATCAAGACGCCCGGCCTAAAAAATCTGTGGATGGACGGCTACGACGACCCAACCAAGCGGGAGTTCTACTGGCCAGATTTTGACTAGCCGCTCCCTGCGTAAGGAGAAGCCACCGTGAGAACCATGAGCGAGAACTTCCGGCAACTGAAGGGTGTACGCTCGGTGTTGAAACGCGGCCGGCCTATTCCTTACCTGCAACGGCAAGTCCCCCCGCAGTGGTCATGCCCGCATAGACCGCTGTTTCTCCTTCTTTGCACGGTCCTTTCCCTTCTTCTGGCAGCCGCGTGCTCCGACGCCGACACTGCCCTCTGCCCGACCGGACTCGACCACGACGCCGGCGAACAGGCCGGCCCCGGAACAGTCGAAGACTGCGAGATCCTTCTCAGCATCAGGGATACTCTGGCTGGCGATGCCTCGCTGAACTGGAACGAAGACTTCCCGATCGGCGAGTGGGAGGGTGTCGAGTTCGACGCCTCAACGCTGCCCGCGCGCGTAACGGAGCTTGCTCTCGTCGACAAGGGCATGACCGGGACAGTTCCCCCGGCACTGGGCAGCCTCCCCCATCTTGAGCTTCTCGATCTCGCCCACAACGAGTTGACCGGCGAGATCCCGGCCGAATTGGGCAATCTCTCAAACCTGGGCGAGCTCAATCTGCCTTACAATCGCCTGACCGGCGCGATTCCCCCCGAGTTGGGCAGTCTTGCCGGCCTGAGGCTGCTGAGCCTCGCCTGGAACGACCTTGCAGGCGAGATTCCGCCCGCGCTGGGCAACCTCGAAGACCTGGAAGGGTTGGACCTGAAGGACAACACCCTGTCGGGCCTCATCCCCGCCGAAATCGGCCGCCTCTCCAAGCTGAGAGACCTGATCCTGAACGGCAACGAGTTGTCCGGGTCGGTCCCGTCAGAACTAGGCAACCTCTTCCAGCTGCGCCATCTTCATCTGTTCAGCAACCAGCTGTCGGGAGAGATCCCGGTCGAACTGGCCCAACTCCCCAACCTGGAGGGCCTCTACCTCGCCAACAACCAGCTGACCGGGCCGATTCCAGTCGAGTTGGCCCAGATTCCGGTTCTCAAGTGGCTCTACCTGTCAGACAACAAACTGGAGGGCTCGATTCCGCCCGAACTGGGCAGCATCAGCACCCTGAGAATCCTTGGAATCCAGAACGCCAATATGACCGGCGAAATTCCACCTGAGTTGGGGCGTCTCTCCAATTTGCAGTCTCTGCGCCTTGAAGGAAACAATCTTTCCGGGCAGATCCCTCCAGAACTGGGCAATCTGAAGAACCTGGGCGACCTGGTCCTGGCCGGCAACAGCCTGACCGGCCCGATCCCGGTAGAGCTGGGCCGCCTCTCCCAACTCGATCAGCTGTGGCTTGCAGGCAACAAGCTGACCGGGGAAATCCCGACCGAACTGGCCCGCCTCACTGAGCTACGCTGGCTGGGCCTCAACTTGAACGACCTGTCAGGGCCGGTCCCGGCTGAACTGGGACACCTTTCCAATCTTGAGATTCTGGACCTGTCCTACAACTATCTGGTGGGGCCCCTCCCGGCAGAGTTCGGCAATCTCGCACATCTGGAGAGGCTGCTCCTGGCCGGCGCCGGGCTGAATGGCGCCATCCCGCCCGAGCTGGGCCGCCTTTCGAGACTCAAGGAGCTGCTACTCAACGGCAACAATCTGACCGGGAGCATCCCCCCCGAGTTGGGCGACCTGGCGAACCTGGAAAAGCTGCACCTCTTCAACAACCATCTGCAGGGGGCGATTCCGCACGAGTTGGGCCGACTGGTCAACCTTCAGGAGCTTGCCCTCGACAGCAACAGGCTTACCGGGACGGTTCCTGCCGAGCTTACGAACCTGGCAAACTTGCGGGAGTTCAGGGTTGTGTCCAATCCTCTGAGCGGCTGCGTTCCCGAGGCCTTCCGCGGACGCAGCAGCAATGATACCTTCAGCCTGGGGCTGCCCTACTGCGACGAGGTCACGCACGTTACGCTCTGCTCCAACGGTATCGCGATCGCCAATCCCGGCCGCAATCCCGGCCTGGTCGAGGACTGCGCCACATTGCTGGAGATCAGGGACCTCCTGGGTGGGTACTATCCGCTGAACTGGACCGAACAGAGTTCCATTTACACGTGGCAAGGTGTTGGCCTGGGCGGCGAGGGAGATCTGTTGCGCGTGACCGCGCTTCGGCTTGAAGGCGCGGGTCTATCGGGGGTAGTGCCGCCCCAGCTGGCGCGGCTTACTCAGCTGGAGGGGCTGTGGCTCCAGGATAACCAACTCACGGGCGAAATTCCCGCCCAGTTGGGCCGGCTCGACAACCTGGAGTGGCTGTGGCTCCACGGCAACCAGTTGACCGGTCCAGTCCCCCCCGAACTTGGACGCCTGGCAAAACTGAAGGGGCTGAGCCTGCGCGACAACCGGCTGACCGGTACCATTCCGTCGCAGCTCGGCCTGCTTTCGCAGTTGGAGTGGCTGCGACTCGACGGCAACGGCCTCGAAGGCGAGATTCCCGCCGCGCTTGCCAACCTGGCGAACCTGCAAGGGCTGGGTTTGCACAGAAACCGGCTGACCGGAACGGTTCCGCCCGAACTGGGGCGTCTCCTCAACCTGGAGTGGCTGCGCCTCGACGACAACCGCCTTGCCGGTAGCATACCTTCCGAGCTGGGAAATCTGACGAAGCTGACCGGGCTGGGACTGCAGCAAAACCGTCTCTCGGGGCCCATCCCCCCAGAACTGGGCAATCTCATCCTCCTGGAATGGCTGCACCTCTATGACAATGAGCTGACCGGACCGGTGCCGCCCGAACTGGGCAATCTCGCCCGGCTTGAGTGGCTGCGGCTCGACGGCAACCGCCTCACCGGGGAAATACCGTCCCAATGGGGCCAGCTTTCGAAATTGCGCGAGCTGCGCCTCTCGCAAAACCAGCTGACGGGCCCCCTGCCGGCCGAGTTGAGCGCACTTCCCATTCTGCGCGAGCAAGATCTCGACGCCGCGCCGTTGAGCGGCTGCGTCCCCGATAGGCCGGGCGCTGCGACGAGCGCTGAACAGACCGGAATCGGCCTGCCCATCTGCGGCCTGGTCGAGCAGTGCTCCCTCGGCGTCGCCGTCGCCAATCCGCACGCGGATGCAGGTCTGGTCGCGGACTGCGCCGCGCTGCTGGAGATCAGGGACGAGTTGACGGGAGATCCCGCCCGCCCGCTCCTGAACTGGAGCGCCCAGCTCTCGATCCGCGAATGGGACGGCGTAGTTGTCGAGCTGACCGCGGACGGCCCACGCGTGGCCAGGTTGTGGCTGTACGGCAAGGGGCTGTCCGGCGCTGTTCCGCCCGGCCTGAGCCGGCTCCCCCGCCTGAGAGTGCTGGTCCTGCACGAAAACCTACTGTCGGGCGGCATCCCATCGGAACTGGGCCAGCTCAGCCAACTGGAGTGGCTGCGCCTCGACGCCAACACTCTGACCGGCAGAATACCTGCAGAACTGGGCGCCCTCTCCAGCCTGTTGGGACTGGGGCTGCAGGAGAACCGGCTGACTGGTGGCATACCGGCCGACCTGGCAAATCTCTCGCAGTTGGAATGGTTGCGCCTCGACGGCAACCTGCTCACGGGGACCATTCCGCCCGAGCTAGGCCGCCTGACCTGGCTCGAGGGGCTGGGGCTGCAACAGAATCTCCTGACCGGCGCGATCCCAGCTTCACTCGGCGCCCTGACACGTCTCGAATGGCTGCATCTGTTTGACAACCGTCTGTCCGGTCCGATCCCGCCTGCACTCGGCAATCTCGCCAATCTCCAATGGCTCCGTCTCGACAACAACGCACTGACCGGCGCGATTCCGCCCGACCTGGGCAACCTCGTCAAGCTGCGCGAGCTGCGCCTGAACGCGAACCAGCTGACCGGCGAAATCCCCGCCGGACTGGAAGGCCTCCCGTTTCTTGGCGAGCTCCGCTTGGCCGGCAACCGTCTTGGCGGCTGTGCGCCCGCCGGACTGCGCGCCCTGGATGAGAGCGACCTGGCGCAGACCGGTCTGCCGTTCTGTGAGTGAGTAGAAACGGCTCGACTTGACTTCCTAAATGCCCTCTGCGTCCGGCGCCGGCGCAAGATGCTCCGGACACATTCTGGGAGGCGCGAAGATGAAATGGGGACCTTGTAGCTCTTTGTTGCCCTTGGCGGAGCAATGCCGGCTCGAACCCGCAGGTTCGCTGCCTGCTAGCGTTCCGAAACGGCGTCAAAGCCGAAGATCTGTTCTTGCCGCCATGGGCGTTCTGGCGGCGTTTCTCTCCGCGTCGACCTGGCTGGGCTGCAACGGATGGTCTCCTTCATCTCCGTATACCCCTCCCCCTACCCCGGTTATCCCGACCCAATGCACAAACGGCATCGCCGTCGAGGACCCGCTGGAGCATCCCGGCCTGGTCGAGGACTGTGAAACGCTGTTGCGGCTGCAGAAAGCATTGGGTGGAGGCGTGCTGACCTGGAGCGACAATACACCCATTCAGGGTTGGCAGGGCATCACCGTCGATCCAACCGGGCTGCCACTGCGAGTTTCTGGCATGGATTTCAGTCGGGACCCGGGCTTCCGCCATCTGCGCGGACTTGTTCCGCCCGAATTGAGCAAACTCAAAGGGCTGAGAGTGCTGGATCTCTCCGGCCACTATCTGAGAGGCAGAATCCCTGCCGAGCTGGGAGACCTTCCCGAACTGGAAGTGCTGACTCTCGGCGACAACCTTATTAGGGGGGAAGTCCCGCTTTCGCTGGGCCGCCTGTCAAATTTGCGGCATTTGGACCTGGGAAACAATCGGCTGGAGGGGGGCATACCGCCCGAACTCGGCAGTCTTGCGAATCTCAGATTTCTGGACCTCAGCCAAAACGGCATCACATCGCCGATTCCTGGAATGCTGGGCGGCATCGTCGGGCTGAACACCTTACATCTGCACGAAAACGAGCTTTCTGGGAGCATTCCTTCAGAGTTGGGCAACCTCGTCGGGCTGGTCAAGCTGACCCTGCACGACAACAATCTGACAGGCGGCGTTCCTTCAGTATTGGGCAATCTCCCCGGGCTGAGCGAGCTGACCTTGAATGACAATAACCTTTCCGGCGGCGTTCCTCCGGAGTTGGGCCGTCTGTCCGCCCTGCGCGCGCTGGATCTTTCTCGCAATCAGTTGTCGGGTGAGATCCCGGCAGAGCTGGCCAATCTTTCCAATCTTCGGGAGTTGCACCTCGACAGGAACGGTCTGACAGGTAACATCCCGGCTGAGCTTGGTAAACTCAGCCAACTTCAGCTGCTGAACATCGCCTCAAACCGGTTGACCGGTGAGATACCAACCGCGTTGGGAAACCTGAGATTGCTTCAGGAGTTGGGCCTAAACCGGAACCAATTGACGGGAAACATACCGCCACAACTGGGCCGGATTACCCGGTTGAACATAATAGACGTCAGCGGAAACCAGTTGACCGGCGACATACCGGACGAGTTCGGCACGCTTTCCCAATTGTGGTGGCTGTTTATGGGGGATAACCAATTGAAGGGCTGTATCCCTGCACCGTTGCGTTCTCTCTCGAATAATGTCCTTTCAGAAACCGGGCTACCGTATTGCGACCTGGCCGCCATCTGTTCCAATGGGAAAGCGGTTGCCGATCCAGAAGGAGACGTAGGGCTTGTCGCAGACTGCGCGCTCCTACTGGAGGCCCGGGACTTGTTGACCGGCAACTCTGTTCTGAACTGGAACGAGCAGCTTTCCATCCGCAGATGGAGAGGCGTCGGCATTGACGATTCGATGGACAAGCCGCGTGTGACGGCACTGACTCTGGTAGACAGGGGCCTGACGGGAGAGGTACACCCTGCGCTCGGGGGCCTCCCGTTTCTCCAGACGTTGGACCTTTCCTGGAACTATCTGAGCGGAGAGATCCCGGAGAGCCTGGGCCGCCTGACCGAACTCAAGGAGCTGCGGTTGGAAGGCAACCGGTTGACAGGGTGCCTTCCCCACATCTGGCGAGATATCGAAGTCAACGACTTGGCCGAAACAGGACTGGAGTTCTGCAATTGAAGCCTGACGCTCCCGCCCCCAAGTCGCTGAGACGACGTCAGACCCCCGACAGGCGAAAACAGTTTGTCCGGGCCCCTATTGTCTGGTTGGCAGCAATTGCGGCTCTGTTCCTGTCAGCGCGGACAGGGCATGCCCTGGCGCAGTCCTCCGCAAATCCCTGTTCCAACGGCACTGTCGTTGCCGAACCGGAGGTAAACGCCAAACTGGTCGCCGACTGCGTCGTCCTCTGGCAGATAAAGGACGCGCTCGCCGGCGTTGCCGAGCTGAATTGGGGCCCGCTACTGCCCCTGGATGACTGGCAAGGGATCGGCGCCGGCGGTGAAACCAGCCCCGCGCGCGTTTGGGGGATATCGCTGGTCGGGCACGCCGAAACAAACTTCCTCACCGGAGAGTTACCGGCCGTACTGGCCGGCCTCACAGGGCTTGTGCACCTGAACCTGTCCGGCAACCGCTTGACTGGCCCCATTCCTCCCGAGTTGGGACACCTCCTCAACCTCCAGTCCCTTCGGCTGAACCACAACCGCCTGACCGGCCCGATTCCTCAGGAGCTGGGGGCGCTCGCCGGCCTGCGCGCGCTGGCCCTGAACGACAACATGCTGACGGGATTGATCCCCGCCAGCCTCGGCCGCCTCACCAATCTGGAGTCGCTTCACCTTGACGACAACCACCTGACGGGAGACATCCCGGCCGCCCTGAGCAACCTCCGCAATCTTTGGGTGCTATGGCTGGGCGGCAACTGGCTGGCCGGATGTCTTCCCAAGGGCCTGGACAGTCGCGGCGGCAACGATCTCGCGCAGCTGGGAATGCCGTCCTGCTCCTATCAGGCCCGGCTGGACGCCTGCCGCGCAAGCCCCGCCTTTGCCGTACACCGGGAGAACGAGGGCCTGATCGAAGACTGCGCAACGCTGCTGGAGGTTAGAGATCAGCTGGCAGGGTACGCAACTCTCAATTGGAGCGCCCAGCTCCCTGTCGAAGATTGGGAGGGAATCAGGGTCAGCGCGAACAATCTTTCCGGCATGCCCCGGGTTTCCGTACTGGCGCTGGCCAAACGGGGACTGACCGGATTCATCCCGCCCGAAATTGGAAAGCTTACCCATCTGTATTCACTGTGGCTCGGTGGCAACGAACTATCCGGCGAGCTTCCGGCGGAGCTGGGCAACCTGACCGAAATGGGCCTACTGCAGCTGCATACCAATGACTTTACAGGCGAGATCCCGCCCGAAATGGGTCAACTCTACAGAATGTTTGGAATGTCCCTGGAACAGAGCGGGTTGACCGGCCAGATTCCGCCCGAACTGACCGCCATGCAAGGTCTCGAAGGACTGTGGCTCCAAGGAAACAGCTTCGAGGGATGCATTCCGCACTCGCTGCATGGGTCGCTCGACGACCTGTACTTGCTGGAACTGCCTTCCTGCCCCGGATGGCAGCATTGGGGCAGCTGCTTCTACAACGGTGCGATTGATGAGCCAATCTACAACCCTGGCCTCGTTCACGACTGCTCGGTCCTCTTGGAGGTCAAGGAGAACCTTGGCGCCGGAGCCTTGCTGAACTGGAGCGAGGCACTCCCGCTGCGCGAGTGGGACGGCATAACCATTGGCCAACGGCGGAGCTGGCTTCGGGTTACCGAGCTAAGGCTTGAAGGCAGGGGACTCTCGGGCCCTGTCCCGCCGGCGTTGAGCGCGCTGAACATGCTCGAAGAGCTGTGGCTCAGCGAAAACAGCCTGTCGGGCACAGTCCCGGCTGAGCTCGGCAGGCTCACGAGACTGAAGTGGCTATGGCTGGCCGGTAACCAGTTGACGGGAGACATACCCCCCGACCTGTCAAGGCTCACCCGCCTGGAGGGCCTGGGCCTCCACCACAACCTGCTGACAGGCCCCATTCCTCCTGATTTGACCGACCTCGGCCAATTGCGCTGGCTGCGTCTCGATCACAACGGTCTATCGGGGACCATCCCAGCCGGTCTGGGCAATCTCAACGGCCTGGAGGGACTGGGCCTGCACAGAAACCGTCTGACCGGAGAAATTCCCCCCGATCTGGGCAGGCTGAAGAAGCTCAAGTGGCTGCGGCTGGACGGCAACCAACTGACCGGCCCTATCCCGGCCGCGCTGGGCGGCCTGACCAGCCTGGAAGGCCTGGGCCTGCAGGAAAACAGGCTCAGCGGCCCCATTCCAACTGCCCTGGGCTTCCTTGCAACCCTGGAATGGCTGCACCTCTTCGACAATGCGTTGACAGGCAAAATCCCGGCTGAACTGGGTGGTTTGTCCAACGTGAAGTGGCTTCAGCTGGACGGCAACCAACTGACCGGCGAAATACCCGCCGAATTGGGCCAACTCGCCCATCTCAGGGAACTGAAGCTCACAGGCAACCGCTTGCACGGCTGCATCCCGCAGTCGCTTCGCTCACTGGAGGACAGCGATTTGGACGAAACCGGGCTGCCTTTCTGTACGTAGTAAGAATTGCACATGGTCAGAATTGCACATGGTCAGACGACGTGAAGTCGACTATCTCCGCGACTGGGAGCCGCGCCGGTTCTTCTGTATGGCACTGCAGGAGCAACGGTACCGTGCGGAGTGAAGCCAAAGGCCGGCCGTACTGCGAAGAAGAGGGTCCCGCCCCCCATGAACATCACAGAGGCTGAAATAAATGTGCAGCCTGCTCCAAAAGAACCTCATACAGATCGAATCTGAGCTGCTTCCCCAACGAAACCCGGAGATTCCGCCCAACGGTCGTACCGGCGGATCGCCCAAGAATCCAGCCCGCCCCCTCTTCTGAGAGTCCGCCGTTCCAAGAAGGACCCCGATGAGAAACCAGGCACGCATAACAAGAATTGACCCAAATACCGGGTTCCCGTGCAAGAGCCAGCCGCGCGCGCTATAGTTGGACCATGACCCGCGCGACATACGCCGGCAATGACACAAGAAACAACAGGGCAGGCGCCGCGCAACCCGATTTCACGCAACTCCGGGCAAGAGAATTGAAACCGTACTACGCTGTCATCATCATGCCAGTCTAACCGAGGGATTCCAGCCAGGATCGGCCAAAAAAACTGGATCGACCCGACCTGACCGGACCTGACCGGACTTAACCGGACCTGACCGGACTTCGCTCGACTTCGGCCGCACAAGACAATCGCTAGGGATACCATACGACCTTGACTGATCTCACATCACAAAGACACAGCCGCAGCCAGCCCGGCAGCACACAGGAACAGTCCGCCAAAACGACCCGCTCATGAATTGAAACGGCAAAACAAGGCGAAATCCAGTGCAAGAGCTTTCCGACCATGCTACTCTGTAAACCATCATGAGAAACTGTCCACCCGCTCCGGCCCTAATCGCACCAATAAACAGTTTTCCAAATTCCTGCTACGCTGCAAACGTCATGCAATTCAAGCCGCCAAATTCCGTCCGAAATACGCTCCAAATACCGCCAATCCCGGCGCCCGATACCCCCGCCCAAAAGAAAAAAAATTGGACGACATTGACTGACATCGGACGCTATTGGACGACATTGGTCGACCTAGAGCGGATGCTTGCCCTACCTTATCCACATAAACAATGACGACGACTCGCCCCTGCTGGGAATCCCCTACTGCGAGTAAACCTTTCCCGTCATTGGGCGGGAACGATTCCAGCGCCCTTCTTTGGGCGCGTTAACAATGCTCCCATATTCATTTTGTTTGCTCCAGGGGATCGAGGCGGGGACCATTCCGGTGGAACTTGGCAAGAATGCGCCCATTGAAGTACTGTCTCTACGCGGCAATCAACCGCGAGGAACAGTCGCCTCCGCCCCGAGACCCATGCATTGCCCGGATTCCAGGCTGCTAAGCAAAGACAGACCGAAAGGAAGCCGTTTCGGACGTAAGAGAAGCAACGCCAGGAGCGTGGACACCGTGCCAGGCCAGGCCGAAAGTCTGTCGGAATTCGAGAAGCTCACCGACACTCCGCACGCCGCGTCCTGGCTGCAACGTGATGCCGGAGTGCGCCAAGCAGCCAGAAGGACCATCCTGTCGGCGCTGCTCCTCCTGCTGTTGTTCCTCACCGCGTCCACCTGGCTGGGTTGTTTTCCACTTCCACCTCCACTCCGTCCTCCGCCGCCTACCCTGCCCCCCGCCGACCCGAACGAGTGCTCCAATGGCATCGCAGTCCCTCACCCGTCCTATCACTTTGAGCTGGTCGACGACTGCGAAACCCTCCTGCTCGTCCGCGACAGGCTCGCCGGAGACGGTAGGCAGTTGTACTGGAGCGGGCAAAATTCGATCCTGGAATGGAGAGGCGTAGAGGTCGACGATTCAGACGATTCAGACGGGTCAGTGAGGGTTGTTTCGCTGCGTCTCTATAGCTCTGGCCTCGAAGGCGATATCCCACCGGACCTGGGCAAGCTCTCCCATCTGTCCGCGCTTACGCTCTACGAAAACCGGCTGAAAGGAACCATCCCACCAGAATTGGCCAACCTCTCCAAGCTGAAGTGGTTGGATCTCGATCACAACCGGTTGACAGGTAGCATACCGGAAGAGCTCGGCACTCTCACCAACTTGAGGACCTTTAGCGCCGGCGCCAATCAACTGACAGGCGCCCTGCCCGCATCCCTCGGCAACCTCTCCCTGCTTTGGAAGTTGAACCTCGCCGCCAATCAACTATCAGGTCCGATTCCCGCCGAGCTGGGCAATCTCTCCAATCTGGAACATATGGACCTTGCCCACAACCAGTTGACGGGAAGCATTCCGCCAGAGCTGGGTCTTCTCGAGAACCTGCGCTACCTGTACTTGGCCGACAACCAGTTGACCGGAGAGATTCCGGCAGAACTGGGCAGACTTGCCAACCTCATGTTATTGGAACCGGCGGTGAACCAGTTGACAGGTCCGATTCCGCCTGAGCTGTCCAATCTCACAAATCTGTACTATCTGCACCTGCATGAGAACGACCTCTCGGGGGAGATACCCCCTCAGCTGGGAAGCCTCGCATCACTAGTCTCGCTGGAACTATCGCATAACCAGTTGACCGGCGAGATCCCTGGGGAACTGGCCACCCTCAGCAAGCTGAGGCTTCTGAACCTCTCCGACAACCGGTTGGAGGGAGCGATTCCGGCTGAACTTGGCACACTGGCAGAACTGGCGCAGCTGTTCATCGCCGGAAATTTTCTCGACGGCTGTCTGCCGCCAACCTGGCGAACAATTGACAAAAACGACCTGGCCAGGTCCGGGCTGACCTTTTGCGAGTAAACAATGAAAGGTGCGCCAAAGGGACATCTTCTCGACCCGTCGCCCTCACTGGAAGGAATTCAGGATCCGCTTGCTGAAGGGGGCCTGATAGTTCACACCGGTCTTCGCGCTGCAACAGGGAGGACGGCAAGGATGGCTGACGATGCAATGACTACAATCAATCACATCCAACCGCGACGGAAGACCAGAAGAAGGGTTCTGATTCCGCCGCTCGTGCTTCTCCTGTTCCTCAGCATGTCCACCTGGCTTGGGTGCAACATGGGGTATGCATCCCTACTGCCGCCTACCACTATCCCAGCCGATCCAAGCGAATGTTCCAATGGGATCGCAGTTCCCGACCCCTTGGAGAATCCCGGCCTGGTGGAGGATTGCGAGATTCTTCTGGGCATTAGAGATTCCCTCGCCGCCAGAGCTCGGTTGAATTGGAGCCAGAAGCAATCAATCTACCACTGGGAAGGCATAGGCATTGACACGGCAACGCTACCCTTGCGAGTAACATGGCTGCGGATCAATCATAAGTTTCTGGCGGGAACCATTCCTCCGGAACTGGGGAGCCTCTCAAGTCTTGCAGTACTAGATCTCAGCAAGAACGACTTAATCGGAGAGATTCCGGCCGAGTTGGGAGATCTGGCCAACCTGGTTGAGCTCAGACTCGCTTCCAATGAACTAACCGGAATTCTGCCGCCCGAACTGGGGAACCTTTCCAATCTGCTGGTTCTGATGGTTTCCTGGAACGATCTGACAGGAGAGATCCCCGCAGAGTTTGGGAATCTATCCGGGCTGCAATGGCTTAGGCTCGACGACAACAATCTTTCAGGATCCATTCCACCCGAATTGGGGAAACTCTCGAATCTATTGGGTCTCTACCTTTCCAGGAACCCCCTTGAAGTAGCCATTCCGTCAGAGCTGGGCAATCTTACAAATTTGAAGGGCCTGTATCTGGAGGAAAACTATCTGACGGGGGAGATACCGCCGCAACTTGGCAACCTCTCTAATCTCGAGGGAATGTACCTCACCACGAACCAGCTGACCGGAACTCTTCCGGCTGAACTGGCCCAACTCACAAAGCTCCGCTGGCTCGACCTCTCCAGGAACGATCTGACCGGCGGGATCCCTCCGGAGTTCGCCGGCCTCTCCAGCCTCAGTTCGCTTGAACTCCCCTGGAATCAGTTGTCGGGTGCCATCCCCGGGCAGCTGGGCGACCTACCCTCATTGACCCGGCTGCGACTCTTTCCTGGAAACCGGTTTAGCGGCTGCATTCCTGTGAAGCTGCGGCAGATATTTGGTGAATATATGGGGCCGCCCGTTCTACCGTTCTGCGACCGTATTCGGACCTGTTCCAATGGCGTAGCCGTCGCCCAACCGCAGGAAAACGCAGCGTTGGTCGCGGACTGCGCTTTACTCCTCGATGCCCGCGACACGCTGGCCGGCGATGCCTCCCTCAACTGGACTGCAAGCGTACCCATCAGCCTCTGGCAGGGCGTAGAGATTGGCGCTTCCCTGGAGCAGCCGCGCGTGACGAAAATTCGGCTCATCGACAGAGGACTGACCGGCCGGATTCCTTCCATGTTGGCAGGCCTCGACCGCCTGGATACCCTGGGCCTGGCCTGGAATCACCTGCAAGGGGACGTTCCCGAAGACCTGAAACGATTGGACGGTCTACGGGAAATCCGTCTTGAAGGCAACGCGTTGAGCGGCTGCCTGCCGCAGAATTGGCAAACAATAGAGGTAAGCGACTTGTCCGAGTCAGGGTTGCGCTTCTGTCAGTGAAAAGTGGAGATCGCGGTTCCGTCAGTGCCAGATAAAACGACGAACTGGTTCATCACGCCCTGCACCCGCCGACAATGCTGACGTTCGAATCGACATCAAATAGAAACAAGGAGTTGCCAAGATGGAACTACCCAACGGGAGAGTAATGCAAGTGTCAGTAGCGGAGCGCCAGTCCCCGAGCCAGGCCTCCATCTTTGCCGACCAGCGCAGGGAAACGCGTGAACGCAGTCGCAAAAGGGTTGCCGCTGCACTGCTTGTGCTGGTGACATTCCTCACTGCCTCGATCTGGCTAGGCTGTGTGCAACCGCCGCCACCGCCGTCACCGCGGCCACCGCCGCCGACTCCGATCCCAACACCTTTCCCAGCTGACCCGGCCGCGTGTTCCGCCGGCGTCGCGGTCGAGACGCCGCTGGAGAATCCCGGACTGGTCGAAGACTGCGTAACACTCTTGAAGATAAGAGACAACCTGGTGGGCGAGGGAAGGTACTTGTACTGGAGCGGCGAGACTTCCATTCTGACTTGGGAAGGGGTTGTTGTCGACACCGAAGCAGAGCAGCCCAGAGTCGTAGGCCTCAACCTTTATGCGTACGGGCTGGGGGGAGAAATCCCTCTGCAACTTGGCTCTCTTGCCGCATTGCAGGAACTGGTCCTGGGCAGAAACAGTCTGACCGGGGCCATCCCGACACAGCTGGGCGATCTGTCCAATCTGGAGGTCCTTGCCCTCTTCTCCAACGACCTGACCGGAAGCCTGCCCGCTGAACTGGGCCAGCTCTCCAATCTTTCGTCACTGCTTGTCGAGGAGAATGAGCTAACCGGCGGAATTCCGCAGGAGTTGGGCAATCTCTCTGATCTGATCTGGCTGAATCTGGGACACAACCAGTTATCTGGTGAAATCCCCGCCGGGCTAGGCAGGCTTTCCAGTCTCCAGGGTTTTGACGTCGGCGGCAACCGGCTGACTGGACCAATCCCACCCGAGTTGGGCAGGCTTTCTGAGCTGACCGGACTCATACTCGAAGACAACAGATTGACGGGAAGCGTTCCAACAGAGTTAGGCAATCTCTCGAGCTTGGAGCGGCTTGACCTCTCCCGCAATCAGCTTACAGGTGGCATTCCATCAGAATTGGCCCGTCTTTCAGTCCTGCGCCATCTTCGCCTTTCCTCCAACCAGTTAACGGGCGGCATATCTGCCGGGCTGGGCAGTTTAACTAATCTGGAGTCCCTGCACCTGGAGGCCAACCAGCTGTCGGGAGGCATTCCTGAAGAACTGGGCAATCTCAATGGTCTGTACGGGCTATACCTGCACGAGAACGAACTCTCAGGAAGCATACCCGGCGAGCTGGGCAGTCTTGCAGAGTTGCGACGGCTCTCAGTCTACTCCAACCGCCTGACGGGCGAGATTCCGGCAGAGTTGGGCAGTCTCAACCGTCTGTGGGAGTTGAAGCTCGCCGGGAACGAACTTACAGGAGTCATTCCTCCAGAGTTGGCCCGCCTTTCCAGCGCAGAGCTGATAGATCTCTCAGGCAATGACTTTTCTGGGCCCATTCCTCCTGAAATGGGTGGACTCTCGCGACTGGGCCAGCTGAAGCTCTCGGGCAACCAACTCACGGGAGAGATTCCTGTAGAACTGGGTGGTCTCCGCTGGCTCTACGAATTGGATCTTTCCGACAACAAGCTGGATGGAGAGATTCGAGCGGACCTGAGCCCCCTGTCGGATCTGGGCGCGTTGTTCGTTTCCGGCAATCAATTGGGCGGGTGCTTCCCCGAAACCTGGCGTAGCATCAATGAGAATGACCTTTTGGACGCAGCAGTTCCCTTCTGCAGCCGCCAGGCCCTTTGCTCCAACGGCGTTGCCGTTGAAAATCCAAACGAGAATGGCGGGCTGGTATCGGACTGCGCCCTGCTTCTGGATCTCCGCGACACACTGGCCGGCGCGGGCTCGCTGGACTGGAGCGAAGATGTCTCCATCGACACCTGGAAAGGGGTAGAGATTGGCGCCTACGATGAGGAGCAGCGGGTAACCGCGCTCCAGCTTGTCGACAACGGGCTGACAGGCCAGGTTCCCGCACAGCTGGCAGGCCTGGACGGCTTGCAGACCCTGGATCTCTCCTGGAATCTGCTAGGGGGAGAGATTCCGGACAGCTTGGGCCGGCTGGACAGTCTACGGGAACTCCGTCTCGAAGGGAACCAGCTGTGGGGATGTTTGCCGTCGAAGTGGCGCACACTCCACGACAGCGACCTGGCCGAGACAGGGCTGCCCTTCTGCCGATAGGGTATCGCTGCCTCTTGTCGTTTACTTCAAGAGCGTTCCAAAACAGTGCTATCCTTTTCCGGGAAGGCCCCGCCATCTACCAGGCAGGAGCAAATGACAATCCCATCCGACTACACCGAGCGCGTCTACGCCGGCGTCCTTGGCAAACTCATCGGCGTCTACCTCGGCCGCCCCTTCGAGGGCTGGACCTACGAGATGCTCAGCGACAAATTCGGCGAAATCAACTACTACGTCCATGAGGCGCTGGACGTGCCCCTAATCGTCACCGACGACGATCTCTCGGGCACCTTCACCTTCCTGCGCGCCCTGCCCGACTACGGCAACCGCCGCGACATAACGCCCGCGCAGATCGGCCAGAGCTGGCTCAACTACATCATCGAGGAACGCACCATCCTCTGGTGGGGCGGCATGGGCAACTCGACCGAACACACCGCGTTTCTGCGCCTCAAGGAGGGCGTCCCCGCCCCCCGCAGCGGCTCGATCGCCCTCAACGGCCAGGTCGTCGCCGAGCAGATCGGCGCCCAGATCTTCATCGACGGTTGGGCTATGGTTGCCCCGGGAGACCCGGAGCTCGCCGCCGAGCTCGCGCGCAATGCCGGCAGCGTCTCCCACGACGGCGTCGCCATACACGGCGCGCAGGTGCTGGCCGCCATGGAGGCGCAGGCATTCGTCGAGAGCGACATCAACCGCCTGATCGACACCGGACTCGCAGTCATCCCCGCCGACTCTCTTATCCGCACAATGATCGACCAAATCCGCGAATGGCACGCAGCCAACGGCGACAACTGGCGCGCGACCCGCCAGAATATCGCCGCCAACTTCGGCTACGACAAGTACGGCGGCAACTGCCACATGCTGCCCAATCACGCCCTGATAATCCACGCGCTCCTCCACGGCGACGATGACTTCCAAAAGTCTCTCATGATCGTCAACACCAGCGGCTGGGACACCGACTGCAACTCCGGCAACGTCGGCTGCCTCCTCGGCATCAAGAACGGCCTGGCCGGCATCGAGAGCGGGCCCGACTTCCGTGGCCCCGTCGCCGACCGCCTCTACCTGCCAACGGCTGACGGCGGCCGCGCCGTCACCGACGCCGTGACCGAGAGCATCCGCGTCGCCAACGTGGGCCGCGCCCTGGCGCAGGAGCCCGCCCTCGCGCCGAAGAACGGGGCCCGCTATCACTTCGAGCTGCCCGGATCGGTCCAGGGCTTCATGCCCGACGAAAGCCCGGCCAGCCGCGGAACGCTCACGCTCGCAAACACCGCCGGCCACAGCCTGAACGGCAACCGTAGCTTAGCGCTCCACTTCAACGGCGTCGCCGCCGGTCGCGAAGCGCGCGCCGCTACGCATACCTTCATCCCTTCCAGCGAGATCGCCAACTACTTCGAGCAACGCGGCTACGCTCTGCTCGCCTCGCCTTCCCTCCACCCCGGTCAGACCGTCTCAGCCGCGCTGCAGGCAGGCGCCGGCAACGCGCACACCGTCAACGCCGCCCTCTTCCTGCGCCGCTACGCCGCACAGGACGACCGCCTGATCCTGGTCCACGGGCCCTCGCAAATGCTCAAACCGGGCGCACGCCATACCTTCACCTGGCAGTTGGACGGTGCCGGCAACGAGCCAATCGCGGAAGTCGGCGTGGCGATCAGCAGCCCCGTCCGCACACAGGGGAGCATATATCTCGACTACCTCACCTGGTCGGGAGAGCCAAACGTCTCCTTCAGCCGCCCTGACGCCGCACCCGACCGCAGCCGCCCGTCGTCAGCGCCCCGGATGTGGCGCCGCGCCTGGGTAGACGCTGTCGACAGTTTCGATCCCCGCTGGCCGGAAGCCTTCCGCATCGTCCAGAACCGCGGCCGCGGCCTCCTGATGACCGGTACACGCGAATGGCGTAACTACACCGTCCAGTCCGCGCTGACCCTGCACTTGTGCACAGCCGCAGGCATCGCCGCGCGCGTGCAGGGCATGAGACGCTACTATGCCCTGCTCCTCTGCCGCGACGCCGGCGGAAACGGAGTCGCCAGGCTCGTGCGCGCCCTCGACGGCGATACGGTCCTCGCCGAGGCCCCCTTCGCCTGGGAGTACGGCGAGACCCGCAAGTTTCAGCTGCGCGTCACCGGCAACCGCATCCGCGCCGCTATCGACAGCCTCGAAGAATCGCTTTTCGATGTCACCGACGACGCGCTCGACGGCGGCGGCGTCGCGCTCGTTGTCGAGGAGGGCCGCGTCATGAGCGACGCTGTGATCGTTCAGCCCTGGCCGGCAAGCACGGGAGCAGTCCACAATCGGTATTCAGATTCCTGTACCTCATGAAGCAACGCCCCCCTGACCCAACCCGCAGTTGGCGTTCTTCGTGGAGATTCGTGCGGCCTCGTGGATTAGGCCTTTGACGTTGCAGTTCGAGTTTCGGCCATTCCGAGTTCCGGCAGTTCCGGCCGTTCTGGACGGTCGGGCCTGCGGCCCTCCCTTGTGCGGGGGGACTCCCCCCGCAACGCCCCCCTGACACCCCTCTACCCGCCGAGTGTAGGATCTAATGTCGCCTTGCGCAACCCGCGGCCTAACGCGCCGCCCCCATTTCAGCGAAAGCCGCGGCCGCGGCAGGTGCAGGCACAGGGCCTGCCCCTCGCCCCACCAGAAATGGAAGACTATTTCAGCCACCGCTGGCACGAAGTCCCAGCCAGACGATTCCCACCCCAATAGTGGGCTGCGCTCCGAGGGTGCCAACCGGTTGAAACGGTGGATCAACTATGCGATAATGGATCGGGAATCCGCCTCTTTCGCGCCTGTTGACCGCCATGCCCGGCTCTTACCCAACCCAGCTCGCATTTCCCTTCTCACATAGCCGCGGCCCCGGCGCGAGACCCTTTCTCAAATGGGCCGGCGGCAAGGGCCAGCTTCTCGATCAGATTGGAAGACACCTGCCCCCGGAGCTGAGAGAAGGCCGCATAACCAAGTACGCCGAGCCGTTCATCGGCGGCGGCGCGGTCTTCTTTTCTATCGCCAACCGGTTCGGCCTGCGCAAATGCTTCATCTCCGATATGAACGAGGACCTGATCCTGGCCTACCGTACGATTCAGCAGCAGGTCGAGGCGCTGATCCATCGCCTGGAGGAGATCCAGCGTCATTACTACGGCCTGACGCCGGGTGCCCGGAAAGAGTTCTTCTATGAAGTCCGGCAGAAATTCAATCGAGCCCGCGGCCGCAGCGACGGTTCCTTGTGGCGCCACGACGCGGCCATCCAGGTAGCCCGCCTCATCTTTCTGAATCGGACCTGTTTCAACGGGCTCTACCGGGTCAATTCTCGCGGCGACTTCAACGTTCCCTTCGGAAATTACCGCAACCCGAGAATCTGTGACGCGCCCAACCTGCGCTCCGTTTCGCACTCGTTTCAGAATGCAGAGATTCACTTCGGCGATTTCACCGCCTGCAAAGCCTTTGTCGACGAGAGGACCTTCGTCTATCTGGATCCTCCCTACCGCCCGATCAGCCGCACCGCCAGCTTCAACGCCTACTACAAGAACCCCTTCGACGACGCCGAACAACGGCGTCTGGCCGGCTTCTACCAGCAGTTGGGCAGCGCCGGCGCCAGGCTCATGCTCAGCAATTCGGACCCGCACAACGAGAACCCGCAGGACATGTTCTTCGAAGAACTCTATGCCGGATTCAGCATCCACAAGGTGGTCGCGAGCCGCCGCATCAACAGCAACGGCGCAAAGCGCGGGCCGATCACGGAACTGTTGATTACGAACTACTGAGGGGGCGAAAGCAAGTTGCCGGTTTCATCTGATCTAGCGGTAAGATGGAGAGAGCGTAGGGTCAGGACCCGTTCACAGGAGGCCACTCGTGAAGGCACGCATTGACATTCCGCCCGAAAAGCTCGCTGCGTTCTGCCAGCGCAACCAGATTGTGCGCCTGGCGCTGTTCGGCTCGGTGTTGCGGGACGACTTCACACCGGAGAGCGATGTGGACGTCCTCGTCGAGTTTGCGCCGGACGCGCGCGTCGGGCTGGCGTTTATCAGGGTTCAGGCAGAGCTGTCAGAGGTATTCGGCCAGCGGGTGGACTTGCACACATTCCAGGGAGTTGAAAGCAACAGGAACTGGCTGCTCCGGGAGGAAATACTTGGTTCTGCGGAGGCAGTTTATGACAAAGCGGGATGACCGCGTTAGCCTGGTTGACATGTTGGTCTACGCTGAAGAAGCAATGGAGATTCTGGGCGACACCACCAGAGACGCGATGAAAGGCAACCGGATGATGCAACTTGCCCTGCAGCGACTGGTGGAGATTGTGGGGGAAGCAGCCAGACGAGTTTCTCAGAGGACCCAACAAGAATATCCGGCGATTGCCTGGAGCGAAATCATCGGAATGCGGAACCGTCTGGCCCACGTCTATGATCGGGTTGATCTCGACGTGCTCTGGGACGTCATCGTGGATGACCTGCCGCCGCTGGTCGAGCAACTTGATGCAATCGTCGGCAGAGACCCCGGCCGGCCCGCTCCCGGCGACAGGCCATAGCCGCACTACCTCGCCAGCATCTCCTCAGCACGGATCACATCGCGCATCGCCACATCCAGGTAGGGATAGGCCAGCCAGACCGAAGCGCCGCCAAAAAGCCCGCCGGTCACCGTACGCAGCCACCAGTTGCTCTCGCGCAGGCCGAAAAGCTGGCTCACGCCGTCGAGCGCCATGGGGACCAGAAGCAACAGATAGATCTTCAGGTTCGGCGACCGCAGCCTGCCGCGCTGAAGCCCGAAAAGCAGACCGGCCAGCACGACCGAGCCATAGATGGCTACGTCCCGTTGGCAGATCGCGATCTTGTAACCGCTGACCTCATTTCCGCGGAATCGCCGCCGTTGAAACAGCCCGGCGTCCTCTTCCAGTCCCCCCGCCTGCAATGCCGAAAGACTGTACAATGGCCGCTCGCCAAACAGGAAGTAGCTGCGGTCCGGCAGCTGGTGGCAGGTCACCGAGTAGGCAGAGTAGATGAGCGAAGCCTGCGCAGTCAGGCCTGCGCTCGCAAGCGCAGGAGCCACGACTGGCAGGAGCAGGTATACCCCCACAACCGAGTTGAAGAGCGCCAGCCAGTGGCGTGCAATCCAGATGACGACGCCGTCGATGCGGCGGGCCAACTCAGTCTGTACTCGGTCCGCTGGAGGCTGGCTGGGTTGCTTTTCCATCGAAGGAGTTAAGCTCCTGTGCCGGCCTGCCGTCCCATTTCGGCACGGATGGCGCGGCGCAATTCTGCCTGCTTCACCGGGAATTCAAATCGTACGGTTGAGCCGTCCGCCCTTTCGATGTCGACAGACGGTACGAGCGTTTCCACGTCCTCGCCGCAGCCCTGCTCGTCCTCCACAAGCTGCTCGCCGAAGCCGAATCCGTACTCGCCCTGCAGATCGAGCAGCTCGTACTTTATAGCATCGCAGAGCTGGCAGTTGTGTTTGGTGAACAAAGTCACCTGCATCGCGCCGCTCACTGTGGTGTGACCTGTTCGACGAATTCGGTCAGCTGTTCGCCGGTAAGAAGACCGGCCCAGCGCGCGTCGATCGTGCCGTCCGTGCCGACAAAAACAGTCGTGGGCATGTTGCGTACACCGTAAGCGCGGCCGATCGCGCCCTCCGCGTCCAGGATGACAGGCATGTTCATGCCGAACTCTGCAGCAAATTCCTCGACCGCGTCAGACTTCTCACGGACGTTGACCTCGAGCACGACGACAGCTGGATTGTCCTCGTGCAGCGCGACCAGCTCCGGCATCTCGGCCCGGCACGGCCCGCACCAAGTGGCCCAGAAGTTGATGACGACTGGCTTCCCCTGCAGTGATGCCAGGTCTGCGCCTCGGCCGTCGGCCAGGAAGAAGGCGAAGTTCGGGGCGGGGTCGCCTACTGCCGTGTCACCCTCTTCGACGCGGTCGGCAACGGGGAAGCCGGCGCCCAAACCGTCCGGAAACTCTTCGAGCGGGATGGCGGCAAAGCCGTCCGGCGGACTCTCATCTGGCCCGTCTGGTACGCAGGCAGCGACCGCGAGCGCGGCCAGGCTGACCAGTGTAACGACCAACAGGAGCGCCGGCCACTGTCTCATCTCAGGTTCCTTGGACACTCAGTTCTGGCTGCCCGAGAGCGCTGCGCCGCTCAGGTAACCGATATAGGCCGGGATGAGCGGCAGTACGCACGGGCTGATGAAACTGATGATCCCGGCCACGAACGAAAGCGGGGCCGCGCTCAGGGCGCCGGCGCTGAAGGCGGAATTGACTTCCACCGTCTGCGAGACGCTGTCCTCGAGCAGGAAGACCCACTGATTCAGGAACGCAAACTGCGACGCCAGCATGGTGAGCTGGTCGCTCCAGAGCAGCCAGGCTACGTAGAGGAGGAATATGCCGCTGATGACACTGACGATGTTGGCGTGTCGATTCAGACGGCGCAGCAGCAGTGTCGCCCGGCTGAACGCGGCGCCGGTGATCAGAAAGGGCAGGCCCAGGCCCAAGCTATAAATAGCAAGCAGCAGCGCGCCCTGCGCGGCCGTAGCGCTGTCGCTGGCCAGAAAGAGGATGCTCGCCAGAATGGGGCCGACGCAGGGCACCCAGCCGGCGCTGAAGCTGACACCCATAAGCGCGCTGGTCATATAGCCCCAGCCCCGCTTCACCTTGTGCAATTCGGTCACGCGGCGCTCGGTGTACATCAGCGCATTGAAAAAACTCAGGATATCCACCAGCGCGGCCACGGCCGGATTGGCCGCCAGCCTCGCGTTCCCCTGGATTCGCCTGACCACCCATCCCAGGACTCCCAGTGTTGTCAACCCGAAAATGAGCAGGAGAACCGCGCCAACCCGCTGTATGAACGGCAGGAACTCGTTCAGATTCTGCCCGATGAGCCCGGCGGCAGAGCCCAGCAAGGTGAAAATCGCGCCGAATCCCAGTACGAAGGCCAGCGAATGGAAAAACGTGCTGCTGCGACTGACCGGCGCCGCCGGTACGGTCGAGCCCTGCGCGCCTGCCTCAACTTTTCCTGCACTGCCTACATTCTGTACCATGGTCCCATCCTGCCTTCTGCGAAGTGCGCCAATGCTACTCTGTGCCGGCCCTGCCCCACACCGGTGGCACAATTATACGGGTATCCGCTCGTTCAGGAAGTAAACATGCTTACGAAGAGCTGGAATCTCGGCGTGCGCGATCTTCCTGCCACTGCTGGCGCAAACTCTCTAAAGCCCTTTCCAACGCCCGCTGGCGGTTCAGCAAAAAAACCAGGTAGCCGCCAACCAGCACCCAGAGCAGGATCAGCACGGATGCCAGGTAGATCATTCGTCTCTCTCCATTTGCAGCTGTTCGATTTGTGCCTCCAACGAGAGCTGTCGTACTCGATGAAACAACAGCGCCAGGAACAGGACCGCAAAGCCAACTGTCGAAATCGTCAGTGCCTGCCCCATCGTCGCACCAAGGGCAAAGTCGCCTTGCGACTCCTGGTTGGAACCGGCGACGATCACCGGATGTATCGAACGAAACAAGCGCGCGCTGTAAAAGGTGAGCGGCACACTCAGAAAAGCGAAAAGCGCGTAGATGCTGGAGAAAAGGGCACGCGTCGCACGACTTTCAAAACCGTTGCGGAACAGCATGTAAGCGATGTAAATCAATACCGTGATCGCCGCCGTCGTCAATCTCGGGTCCCATGTCCAGTAGGTGTTCCAGGCCGGCTTGGCCCAAATCGAGCCGGAGAGGAGCACGAAGAAGCCGAATATCGTGCCTATCTCTACACTTGCCGCTGCCCAACTGTCCCAAACCAGGCGCCGGGTGAGCAAGTATCCGGCGCTGCCTACAACCGAGCCCAGAAAGCCCAGGAGCGCAGCGATATTGCTGCCTATGTGAAAATAGAAGATGCGCTGCGCGACCTGCTCTTCGCCGGCAAGGTTGATAGCGTCGCCCGCGTATATCAGCCCGGCCCACATTGCCAACGCCATCGTCAGCACAGCCAGGATATCAAGGAGCAAGAGCGGCCATTGGCGCGTGTCCGACCGCGCAGCCTTTGACAGGGTACTCAATGGACCTTTCTTCCCACCTGTTCAGCCCTGCTCCCAGATCAGATCGAAGAGCAGGAGCGCTATGGCCAGGAAAAGCGCGTCGTAGAGCGCCAGAATGCCGACCCAGCGCCATGCCTCGCCGGCCGGCCGGGCGTCCAGCACGACTGCCGTCAGGCTCACGCCGGCGATGAAGAGCGGCGCCAGCACTGGCAGCAGCAAGACCGGCAGTAGCGCCTCCCGTGCCCGGCTGCGAACCGTAAGCGCCGCGAACAGTGTGCCCACGATGGCGTAGCCGAGCGTGCCCATAAGTAGCCCCAGCAGAATTATGGGCTGCGCCAGGTTGACATCGAACAAGATGAGCAACGTCGGCGCCAGCAGCGCTTCAACAATCAGAAAGTAGAGCAGATTGGCGGCAACCTTGCCAAAATAGATCGCCGATCGCTCCACCGGGGCCAGCAGCAGGCCGGTCAAAGTCCCCCTGTCGGTCTCCGAGCCGAAGGAACGCTGCAAGCCCAGCACGCCCGTAAAGAGGACGATAACCCACAGAATTCCGGGCACGACAAGCTCGGCACGGGGCACGCGCAAGTCAAAAGCCAGGCCGAAGACCACCGCGGCCAGGACGGCAAAGGCGGCCATAGTGACCACGATCTCCCTGGCCCGCAGTTCGGTGCGCACATCCTTTGCCGCCACAGCCCAAACTCTGCGCAAATAGGCGGCAAACCCGCTCTTCTTCTCGGAGACCGCGCCGCGCCCCGTAAGCTCATCCATCATACCACGCGCGCGACGTTTGCAGACGATTTCGGGTGCCGAATTTCGTCATGTCTACTGCTCACTACGTTCCAAGTCCGTGATTGGGTGCAGCCGCCCTTCGCGCAGTTCGCAAATCCGGTCCGACCAGGCGGCTGCACGGTTCCGGTCGTGGGTCGAAATCAGAACGGCCCGCTCGCCGCGCCGGAACTCTGCCAACAGCCCGGCCAGCATGGCAAGACTTTCACGGTCCAGCCCGGAATCCGGCTCGTCCAAGATTAGGACCGGCGGTTCGTGCAGGATCGCGCGCGCGATGGCGAGCCGCTGTAGCATGCCGCGGCTGAACGTACGGACAGGGTCATCGCGCCGCGGCCACAGCTCGAACGCGTGCAAGAGGCGCGTGATGCGGTCCTCCGCGGCGGCCAGATCGTACATGCGCGCAAAGAACTGCAGGTTCTCCACTGCCGTAAGGCGATCGTAGAGAAGCGGCGCGTGGTCCACGACACCGATGTAGCGGCGGATCTCGTGGTGGGCAGCTGAGAGAGGCACCGGCCCCAGCCACACCTCGCCCGCATCCAATCTTTCCAGCCCTGCGACGATTCGCAAAAGCGTCGTCTTTCCCGAACCGTTGGCGCCCACCAGCGAGAGAATCTCTCCGCCCGAAACGGAGAGGCTGACGTCGCGCAGCACGCGCTTGCCGCCAAATCGTTTTGTCACCTTGTCGCAGCGGATCAGTGGTGTCTGGCCGGTCAACGCGGCAGTTCCATTTCCTGTGCGGCCTGGGCGACATCGAGCAGTTCCCGCTTGAGTTGCGCCCTCCTTCGTTCCCAGGCCCGCTCGTCCAGTTCGTTCAAAGAGCGCAAATCGTCCAACCTGGCGATCTCAACAACCAGCTCCTCTCGGCGCGCAGCCAGCTCTTTCCCTGTCGGTGCGCTCCCATTCCGCTCGCGGCGTATGAGCAGGACAGTCGCCGCCAGCAGAACGACTGCTGCGACACTGCCAAAGCCAATCGGTATCCGCGGGTCCAGCGGGGGCTGGGCAACCGGCAACTCTCGATTCAGCTGTGTCTCTCCACCGGGACGCGGATCGCGCCCGCCGGGCGCAATCAAACCACCCAGGGCGACCTGCACGGGCGCGTCAGCCGGCAGGGGCGCGCTCCAGCGTCGGAACAGGACGCCCTGGATAGTATCCTGACCTGTCGACGAGCCGGAACTGCCGCCGAGCGAGACGTCTGCTTCGAGATTGGGCAGGTCGGCAACAAGCAAGTTAAGCAGCTCGATGTCATAAATGACGGGAAAGGTGATTGCGGCTGAACCTCCGTCGAAAGGAAGATGATAGCGTGCGAATACTTGGCGCGATACTTCCCCCGGCGGGACGGGGCGCGTGTCATAGATAATTTCACCCTTCCGCCGGTAGACTTCGCCGACCGCGCCGTCCTGGAAGTCGACGTCCACCGCGTTAGACGGCAGTGGGATCGCCAGCGTAACCGGGCTGTCAATGCCGTCAACCAGACTGCCGACGAAAGTCCGGTCGCTGCGGTTTGCAAAACTGTACACCTGCCCGATCAGCAGCGAGCCCGGCTCGTGTTCGACAATCCAATTGGCGCGAATAACGTATAGGCCGGACGCGTCGGTCGTCGTCTCGTAAACCGAGAGCGAGGTGACGATGCTGTCCGGAGTTGCCCTGCCTTCGGTGAAGTCCGGCCCGCTGAAGGCCAGGATCGGCGAGGTATAGCGGATGTCTCGATGCTCGGTCTCGACAAGATAATAGTAGCCGGCGTCGACCGGCAGGTCTTCAAAGCGAAAGTAGCCTTCAGTGTCGACAGCAGCCGCGCGCGTCGACAGCTGCTCCGTCTGTTGATAGATGTTGAGTTGGACTTCAGTTTGGGGCGGCGGCGGGCCATCTGCCGTACCCTGCAGCAGTTGGCCCGTGATCGCGCCCGGCCCGGTCAGAGAGAGGGGCGCCCATTGCGGCTGGTAGGTGAACGTGCGGATGTACTCGAGTGCGGCCGTGCGCTCGCCATCCGACCACGCCGCGCCGGCGTCAGGGTGCGCGTCTTGCCAGCGAAGCGCAAGGTCGGCCTGGCTGATGAAAATCATCGACGCCTGCGATGAGAAATCCGGCACCTCCTCGGCTGCGTCGGGACCGTCTCCGCGACCGTTTTCGCCGTGGCAGGCAGCGCAGGACTGGGCATAAAGGGCAGCGCCGGTCGAAATCTCGGCCTCGGAAACGTGCAGATTCCAAGCATAGTACACCGCCTGCCAGATCTGCTCGTCAACCAGGCTATTGCGCCAGGGTGGCATCAGGTTTTCGATGCGGCCGAACTTTGTGACGAAGAATTGCTCAGCGGGTGACCGTTCCCAGGCGGAGTCAGGATCGGAGAATATAGTCGGTTCCATGGCTGCACCGGCCCCTGCGGGCCCGTCGCCATCGCCGCTGATTCCGTGGCACGGTGCGCAGTTCTGCGCATAGACCTCGGCGCCGAGGGCGGCAACCGGTAGGCGTTCAGGAACGGAAACTTGCTGCGGGTCGTAAGGCGGGGAGGGTTCTTGCGCCCGGGCGCTTCCCGTCGTAAGAGTCACTATCATTGCCACTATGCAAGCGGCTAGGAAGTGCGCGTAACGGAACCATTTGGCATGCAATCGAATCTTTTCCCTACGCACAGCAGCGACCCGACAGGGGATGCAGATGTTAAGGACCCGGGACCTGCTGCCGGCGGGTCATTTTTCATTGCCGCCGACGGCCGCGACTCTCCTCAGCGCGCAGACTGACGCAAGATACCCTGTGGGTCTTCCTCGTAGCGGCTGGGACACTTGAGGAGGAGAACGTCGGCAAGAAACGTGCCGTCGTCGAGAAGCTCACCTTCCGCGATGACAGAGGCCGCCCGGTGGAAGTTGTCGGGTCGCGGCTCGTAGAAAACGACAGGCAGCTGATGGTCAGGATTCTCATCATCTTCGATCATGAACTTGAGCGTAACCTGCTCAGCATTCCAGTTCTCGCTGCCATCGACCACGACGCCGTTCACCCGTATCCGTTGCGAAACCAGCGCGTTACCCTGCTCCATCACCTCGTCGACCGTGAGCCAGTAAGCCTTGGCGGTCGTAAAGCCGTATATGATCAACGCCAGGATGACCCCGATGAGGATGAGTCCGGCCACCAGGAACTGCGGCCTCAGGCCCGACCGCCTACGTGTCAGGCTTGACGGAATCGGCCCTTCCCAGAATTCGTCCTGGGCCATACTGTCTTGAACAGAGGAGGCTGTTGTCATTGGATCAATTGTCTGCCTTTGCTAAACACCGGCCGCCGCCCTCAGCGATGCGCCTACTCGAATCAGGCCGCACTATACTTCTCTAGACCGGCGATTCCGAAAACCGGCTACTCTTCTTCTTCGCCATCCTGCGCCCACTGGACTTCCTCGGACAACAGGTCGCGGGCAGTCTCGGCCAGTGGCCCCGGCACCAGTACATCCCGCTCAGCCAGACCGCCGTAGACGAAACCGTAGATCCGACCCATGGCTTCGCCTTTCACAATGGCGGGGATTCCGGCGCTCAGCAGACGGCCCTTCACGATCTGCGCCTCCATCGGATTGGCAGCCTGCCAGACGACCACCGGCTCCTGAGTGACCGAACCGCCTGTCGTGGCCCCGGCCTTCGAATTCCCCTGCTCAAGCGGCTGGTCCCTTTCGCCGCGCTTTCCCCACAGTCTCTGGAGGCCCTGGGCAACTATCGACATGGGCATTCATTCCTGTATTACAAGCTGGACAGGGTTGCTGTCCGTCCCACAAACGGGTTGCTCTCTCGTTCGACTCCGATCGTCGTGGCTTCTCCGTGGCCGGGGTAGACGACATACTCGTCCGGCAGGGTCAGCAGCTGTTCGCGGATGCTGCGCAGCAGGGCTGCGCCGTCCGCCAGGGGCAGGTCGTAGCGTCCGATGCTGCCGCGAAAAAGGGTATCGCCCGCGAAGACCTGCCGGTTGCAGTGATCGACAAAGATCACGTGCCCCGGCGAATGCCCGGGGGCCAGGCGCACCTCAAGCGACTCGTCTCCGAACTCAATCTTCTGCCCGTGCTCAAGAAAACAGTCCGGCTCCACGATCGGTTCGACGCGCGCGCCCAGCCATTCGCGTACGCGATCGGGCGCCGACCGCAGGATGGGCAGATCGTCCTCGTGCAGGTGAAATTCGGCGCCTGTTGCCTCGCGCACCGCATTGACGGCAAGCACGTGGTCGAAATGGGCATGCGTATTGATGATCTTCTCGATCGAAAGCCCCATCTCGTCGGCCTCTTTGAGAATAGCACGCGCGCTGTCGCCCGGGTCGACAATCACCCCGCGCAGGGTCTCCTCGCAACCCAAAATGTAGCAGTTCTCCTGCAGCAGGCCCACTGTGAGACCGGTAATCAACATCCTCTTCACGCTCCCCTGCCGGCCGTCGCGACAACACGATTGGCGGCCCGCGTCGTCCCAGTTGATGTCGTGCCGCCTTCGGAGCCGGTCAAAACCGGCTTCGCCGCCGGCCGCCCCGTTTACACGCCGGAAGCGCCGCCGGCTGGCAACATCCTACTATGCGCGCCGCACCTTGTCAAAGGAAAAGCAGATCGTCTTCGAAGACGTTTGGCCGCGCCCATTCGCGCCGGCAGGGCCGCGCCGCATCCGGACCAGCAGACGCGTTGCCGCGTGCTTATCTTCCTTGAGGGATCTTTCCCATCTCAACACGTGCCTCCCCGATCTCCAGCCACAGGGCCGGGTCAGAGCCGTCAAAGGGAATGTCGAACAGCGCGCGCACCAGTTCTCCCGCGTGCCATTGGGCGGTTGGAAATCCGCCTCCCGCCAGCGGAGCCTCGACAACCTGCTCGCCCAACTGGAGTCGCAAACGCAGGTCCTCCGGCCAGTCCGCGGGAAGCGGATCCGGGGCTTGCCAGTAAAGGTTTACCTGGAGGAAATCTCCCGGCGCAAGCGCGGTGGCCGGCGCATGGGCAAAAGCCTTGCGGTAGAAGTCGTAGCCGGCAAGCGTGAGTGGACCCAATTTGCGATCTACCCGGAACTGCATCGGTACGATCGAAACCGGCACCGGGCGCGCAGGGCGGGTCAGGGCCTGCCTGGCAATCTCTGCCGAATCGCCGGCGGCGGTCGTAAGGCGGACGCCGCTCTCCGCATCGTAAAGGGCAACGATTAGCCGATAGTCGCCAGGCGGCGTACCCGGCGGCAGCGGCAGCCCGTGGTTGTCGGTCACGACTTCGCCTGCCTTCCAGTCCAGAGTCGGCAGCGAGCCGCCGCCCGGCTCGCCATCGCGCTGGACAATCACCTGGTCGCGCTGGTCCAGCAGCTGCACCGAGACAATGAAACGCTGTTCCGGCGTCGACAGAGGCAGCCAGCGCAATCCGACCAGAAGCGTATCTCCGGCCGCGAGTTGCCGCGTGCCGAGGCAGACTTCCGCCAGTTCGGCCATTTCATCGAAACGGTGCGGCTGTTCCAGCGCGCCGCAGCTCAGGTCCCGCGCAAGCGAGTAGGTCGCAAAGCGAACATTGCCCTGCCAGCTTTCAAGCCCCTTGAAGGCGTGCCGGCCCAACCAACTCTCCACGATCCCTTCGCTGTCCGACTGCTCTGTGGCCCACAATATCGCAAACAGATTCCGCCGGCTGGCCGTCTCTCGCTCAAGCGCAGCCTCGGTCCCCGCCCGGTCCGGGGGCCGTTCAGCCGGCAGCGGCAGCACGCTCAACCCCGGATCGTAGAACCTCCAAATGTCTGCCTGTCCTGGCGCGTTCAGGATAACGAGGTCCAGTTCCGGGTCGCCGAGCGCGGCGACAGTGCGGGCGATTTCGGCGTAATTGTCGCGCGCGGCCGGGTCGGCGTAGTAACCCGGGAGGACAGCCAGGGCCAGCGCCATTCCCAGTGCAGCGACAGCGCCGGGCCCGGCATAGCGCTGGAGAAAGGCGAACCAGGGCGCGTCCGTAAGCGCGGCCGCGGCATCCCTTGCGCGCCAGTAAATGGACCCCTCATGTGCAGACTGGCCATGTACTGGAAGTGTGGCCGCCGCCGTAAGCAAACACCAGGCCGGCGACAATACCAATAGAAACTTGAGGAATGCGGGGCTGAAGAGACCGAAGACGAACATAGCGCCGATCGGCAGCAGCGTCCACAAGAGCAGCGCCGCGCCAGCGGCTGTTCGCCGCAGCCGCCAGAGCCCTACCAGAGGCAGCAGTCCGACGACAAGCATCCATCCCCAAGCCAGCTGGGGGCCGCTGCGGATGGGGCCGGCCGCGAGCGTCTGCAAGATCAAACGTAACCCTTCGATCGCACCGACAAAGCCGTTCTGCGCAGGCCAGTTCAGCAGGCGCTCAAACGCAGTAGGCAGCCAGGGCAAAAAGGAGACCAGCGCCAGCCCGTTGATGAGGAGGAAGAGTAGCAGCGGCATCCGGAGAGGAGAACGGCCCGATCCGCCTGGCTGACCGCTCCCCTGCTGGTAGCGGCTCTCCCTGCCCGCCGAAACAAGCCACCATGCTAGAGCGCCCCAGGAAGCGGCCAGGACCGCGGCAAAAGTGTAGTGTGTCCACAGGCCGGAGGCAGCCGCAGCCAGGTAGACAACCGCGTATGCGGCAACCTGCCCGGGACCGGCGCCAGCCTCCCAGCGTCTCCTCGCCGCCGCCAATGCCCAGATCAGCGCGGCCGACTCGAGCATCAGCAGCGCGTACATGCGCGCTTCCTGGCTGTAAAAGACCTGGAACGGATTGAGCGCCGCAAGCAAGGCGGCGAGGAGGGCCAACTGCATCCGTTCGCCGCGCCGCCCTTCGCCGGTCTCCAGCCCCAACCGGTAGATGACCGCTACCGTCAGCAGGCCGGCCAGCGCCGAGAAGCCCCGCATCCCCCACGCCGAGTAGGCGAAAGGTGCCCCCCACAGTTTAAGCAGCCAGTAGTAGCCGGGCGGGTGGATGTCGGCGGCGGCGTCGACAGCGATGCGGGCAAAGCCGCGCTGCGCCAGAGCCCAGGCGTTGCCCTCGTCGTGCCACAGAGAGGAACAGGTCAGGCAGTGTAAACGAAGAAATGCTGCCAGCGCCAAAACGAAGATGAAGCCGGCCGAAAAGAGGACGGAGGTCCGAACCGTCTTCTTCTTCATTCTCTATTCTTCGCCGTGGGCGCCGGCGATATAGGTTCTGATCGATTCGAAAACTGGCTGGGGCGTGAAGTCGGGCGCGAGCAGTCGGAAGTAGGCCTCGGGCTGGCAGTTCAACTCCCACAGATCGGTGGCCCGTTTCATGAACCAAACGTTGGCCACGCCTAACCAGGGCCAGTCGGCGCCGACGCGTTCGAAGGCAAGCGGCAGATTGGCGGCCTGTTCCTCAAGGCTGACCCGCCCGTAGCGCGGCTCAGCGCAGTCTGGGGCCGCGTTCCAGTTCATCTCGCTGAGCCAGACAGGCTTGTGCGCGTCGCCGTTGGCGACCATGAGGTCGCGTATGTACTGCGGCCGCCCGAAGTTGATCACGCGTGGATGCATGCGGCGGTCGCTCGGGCCCGACCACAGGCCGTAGCCCTGGGCCGCCATCACGTCAAAATAGGGCGCGGCGCCCGCGTCGTACATCCTCTGCAGGAACAGCAGATCCGAAAAGTTGCGGCCGCCTATCGTTGTGCCGTCGAGATCGATGGTGGCGGCGAGCGCGCCGGCGACGATGACGGCCTCGGGATCGGCGGCGCGAACCGCGGTCGCCCCGGCCTTGAGCAGCTCGGTGTAGGCCTCAGGGTTGGTTGGGTTGATGCCCCATTCGGGGTATATGTTTGGCTCGTTCCAGATTTGATAGAAGCGGACTCTGCCGCGGTAGCGCTCGGCGACCGCAGCGGCGAAATCGAAATAATCCTGCAGGTCGTCGGGCGGGCCGTAGCCGCCGGCGTCGTTGCCTTGCGCGCGACTCCAGGCCGGCGGGTTGGAGAGGCGCACGATCAGCTCCATGTCGTACTGCTCGGCCAGGGCGACGATGTGGTCGTACTTCTCCCAAGCCGAACGGGCCGGTTCGTTGCGGCGGTCCTCGAAATCGCCCTTGCCATGGATCTCAATGTCCTCCCAGGGGAACTCCTGCCGCAGCCAGGTGAAGCCGGCCTCGGCCGCCATGCGCACGACCCGCTCGCGCTTGGCAAGCTCGACCTCCTGTTCAAGGAAGACGTTGACGCCGTACGGGGAAATTTCGGCGTGGGCCGTCACCTCTTGTGGCGCCAGCTGCAGCCGCGGGCGCAGAAGACCGCCCGCCAGGTCCGTCAGGCCCTTGACCTGCGGCAGAAACGCGGTCTCGCCGGTCTGCGCCTGCAGCCAGCCGCGGCTGGGGCCGAGCGCCAATATCAAGAGGGCCAACCCGCCACTCAGTAGCAAGCCGGCCCACAGGGTCAATGCTTCTCTAATGGCAGTTTTCAAGTAGTCCAATTCCCTACAGAGTGAACGCCGGCAATCGACAATCTATCTCTCTTGGAAGTCAATGCTGTTACACTGCGTGCTTTCGGTCAAAGTTCTAACCCACTTCTCGGAAATGGGAGTGAGGTCGTCGCCGGCGAAATCGCTCTTGGAGAATACTTTCCCTCCACGTTGACCTACCTGCAATTCGGCAGGACAGTTGACCATATAGATTTCGACCGTAACAGGGAATCCGTCGTACTGTAATTTGCCGTCTGCTCCCGGTCCACCAAAGGGCGTGAATTCCCAGGAGCCATGCGGTTTACCTTCGTCGGTTGGACACCCCGTACAAACAGTCTGGCGCGGCTGGTAGAAAAATACGTGGACGCACATGTCATTGCGCTTGCCCCCCGCGCGGTCGACAACAACCCCTTTGAAGATAGTAGCTGCTTCGTTTCTGTGACAATCGCCGCGATTGCCAACAAACCACTTGTACTGCGGCGCCGGCGGCTGTGTCGGCGCCGGTATGGGTGTCGCAGTCGGGGGAGGTACAGGTGTGCGCGTCGGCTCGGCCGGTATCACGGCGGCTATAGTTACGTTCTGTGTGTCCCTGGGCGTCACCAGCTGGCTGAATACCCAGCCTCTCACCTCATCCGATCTGTATTTGATCTCCCACCAGTCGCCGAGCCCCGGGTTCTTGCCTGTCACTTCGAACTCTTCGCCAGGGAAGGCCTGGCCAATAATCTGGTACAGCAGGCTCGGGCCGGCGCGCACGTTCATCTGCGTGCCGCCGATCGTCACCATCGGCGGTACCGGCGTCGCAGTGGCCGCCGGGACAGCCGTGGCCGCCGGCTGGGCCTGGGTCTGCTGGCTGTCCTGGCCGCTGCTGACGACAACCGCTGCGCCGGCCGGGGTCAACGTAAAAGTCGGCACTGGCGTGATGGTGGGCCGGGGTGCCTCCACCTGCGCCCGCTGCCGCGAGCCGCACGCTGCCAGCAGCACGATGGCAATCACGACGGTGAGAATATGTGTCCAGCGCATCGGTCGGGACCCTCCGGATTGTTACAGTAACCAGTTCATCTTGCGGCATTCCTGGGGGCGCAAGATCGGCTAAATTATATCACATGCCGCGATGAAGGCTAAAGCGACATCTTTTTTCCCGGTCGCTGCACAGAACGGCTCCTGATTTCTCCCTGGTCCGCGCCTGCGGACGGCATGGGCAGGACTCGACGGCCTTGCTGTCGAAGCCGGCTCGCACGCCGCTCCCGGACGGCGAGAAATGACGAAAGGGCTTGTCGTTCGCGCCGGCTAGGGCAAGTCCGCGGCTGGTCGCGGCTCGCAGCGTCAATGGAGGAGCACATTTGCTGCCATGGCTTGACCGCAAGACCCCAGCGCGGGAGCGCGGGTGTTGTTGCTGGCCCGGCGCCAAGCTGGCTGGCATCTTCGTTCCATGCTTCCTCATCTGCCGAAAGCATTGTACTGCCGCCGGTTGAACGCTCAGACCGGAGAACATCGGCGAACGGGGTACAGTCACACCAGGGGCTTCATTCGCGGCCCTTCATGCAACTTCTTGAAAAGTCCCGAAAGGACGGGAGAATCGGTGCTCCTGGTTTCCCACAAGAAATAGAATCGTTGTTTTCCTCCTCCGCCGGAGTTGAATCCGCCGGCTCTCTCCGCTCACTCCCGCCAGACCTTCGGATCGGGCTCTTCCCGCTTCAGCAGCGAGGACCCATGCCCGCCCTGCACGGCACGGCCCCCGTGGCCGCCGGTCTTGAGGACAAGCACTTGGCAACGCGATCGGTCGCGTATGCGCGTGCGCAGCCAGGGTTCGAGCTTATCCTGCTCGATTCTGGTGGTGATTACCGTCGGCAGCATGGCGTTGTAGCGGTAGTTCAGCAGCTGGTAGAGTTTCTCCCTTGCCCAGGGGGTCGCGCTCTCCGTGCCCAGGTCGTCGAGCACGAGCAGGTGCGTGCGCTTCAACTCGTCGAAACGCCGGTCATAGGGAACGGGCGACTGGGGGTTGAAGGCAGCGCGCAGGTGGTCGAGCAGGTCGGGAACGACCACAAACATGATTTCGTCCTGTCCCAGCGCACGCCATGCGTTGGAGATCGCCGCAGCCAGATGCGTCTTGCCCGCCCCGCTGGACCCTAGGAGCACGAACCAGCCGTGCGGGTTGTCTACGAAGTCCTCTGCTGCCTTGCAGGCATCGCGCAGACTGGACAGGCCTTGGTGCCCAGTGTTCGGTCGCTGCAGGTCAAGCGAGGTGAAAGTCTGCCCGGCGTGAAACGAGAGAGTGCTCAAACCGCCCTGGCCTTCATTTGCGCCGACGCGGAAGTCGGGCGCGGTGATCGGGATTCGCTTCACCAGGTCCATGTCCTGCAGGCGGCTGCGTAGTCGCTGGTCGAGCTCCTCCAGGCGCTGATTTGTCGTCAGGACGGTGGGCAAGCGGCTGTTGTAGCGGTGGTTAAGAATCTGAAATAGTTTCTCCTGCGCCCAAGGCGTTGCGCTGTGCGCGCCCAGGTCGTCGAGGATGAGCAGCTCTGTGCGGCGAACTTCGTCGAACAGTTCGTCGTAACTGGCTTCGCTGTTGGGGCCGAATGTCATACGCAGATGGTCCAACAGGTCGGGCACGACGACGAAGATAGCCGCCTGGCCGCTTTCCAGCCGACGGTTGGCGATGGCGCCGGCCAGGTGTGTCTTGCCGCAGCCAAAGCGGCCTGTGAAGAGGAGCCAGCCGCGCGGCTCCTCGGCAAAGCCGGTTGCGGCGTGGTATGCCGCCGCCAGCGTACTGCGCTTGTCGGGAGGCAGATCCGACAGCCCCGGATCGAACGAATCGAACGTGAAACGGGCCAGCGCGTCGAGCTCGTTCACGCCCTGAAAGCGGCTGCTGCGTCTCTGACTCCGTTCTTCCAGCTTACACTTGCAGGGGACTGGCGTCCCGTATTCAGGATGTCCCAGCGGTAGATCGTCGAGGAGAAAGCCTGCCCCGCCGCACAGCTCGCATGGTTCAGCCTGGGCGCCCTGCAGCCGTTGCGAACGCGGCTGCAGGCCGGGCGGCGCGGGACGGTCCAGGTTCAGCCGCCTGTCCGGGCCGGATCCCGGCGCCCCGCCGTCAGAGGCGTGCGAAGAGGCGTTGGCGCCCCTCCCCATCTCCGGCGTTAACTTTCGCAGCAGCTCGCTGATTTCATCCATGGCGGTTGTCCTTGCCCTCGACTTCCCAGCGCCGCAGTACGGCCCGAATGTAGTTCAAATGACGCTTGTTGTTGAGCAGTGCAATCTCCATCGCCTCGACGATCCAGTTGGGCGGGTAGCTCTTTTCCAAGTCCCTCAGCTGGTCGGCGATCATGGCCGTCATCAGCCCGAAGTTCTGTTCGTATAGGACGAAGACATTGGGCCGCTCCACCTGCAGACGCGCCTCCGCCGGCACGACGGACTGCAGTTCGGCGAGCCTTCCCTGGCGGATGGAGGCAACCGACTGGCGGCCCTTGGCCGTGTTGAGGAAGTACCAGTCCTCTGTGTGGGCCTCCCCACCGGCCGCTTCCCGGTCCGCACTGGGCGTCTGCTGCGGAGGGCCGGTCTCGACATCCAGGCGCAGCAGCGTATTGCGCGCCACCGCCCGCTGCAACGCGTCTTCGAGCGCGGCGAGGGGGCTTCGCAGGTCGCTCTCCAGACTGAGGCTGTGCAGCAGCGTCTCGTCGCCGCGCATATCCTCGCCGCGAACATAGCGCAGATCGCCTTCCCGCTCATTGAGCAGCCAGAAAAAGTAGACCGTCACCTTGAGCTCGGCCAGGTCGTCGATCTGGGGCAGCAGGTCGACAAAGAAGAGGTCCGGCACCGTGACGGCCAGCATCTTTGCGTCGGGGAAGCCAACGAATCCGGGCAGCGTTTTGGACATGCTCAATCCAAGTCGGGCGGGATAGGCGCGCCAGGAACAGACCGGCCCCGAACTTCCATCTGTGTCTCTGATTCAGATCCAATATCCATCTGCGATTCTTCCGCAAGTCCGCCAAATCCTACCAAGAGTCTTCTGCGCGTCCCTTCGTGTCTCTTCGTATTGGTTAGAAAAAATCCTTGGAAACTCGAGGAAAGTTTCGAAATGACTCATACAATAGGTGCCGGCGACTTCATAAGAATGAAGCCTAATACTCCAGGTCCTCGCGCCGCAGCTCCAGGTCGCGGAACTGTGTCAGCTCCTTGCGGAAATAGAGGCTGATGGTGCCCGTGGTCCCATGCCGGTGCTTGGCAACCATCAGGTCCGCGATATTCTGACGGTCGGTCTCCTCATTGTAGTAGTCTTCGCGATAGACGAAGACAACGACGTCGGCGTCCTGCTCGATCGACCCGCTTTCCCGCAGGTCGGACAGCACCGGCTTGTTGTTAGCGCGGCTCTCGACCGCGCGGCTTAGCTGGCTGAGCGCGATGACGGGCACATTCAGCTCTCGGGCCAGGCCCTTGAGCGACCGGCTGATGAAGCTGATCTCCTGCTGCCGGTTTTCGCCTCTGTGTCCGCTGCCGCCGCCGGACATCAGCTGCATGTAGTCGACGAGGATCAGATCGATGCCGCGCTCAGCGTAAAGACGGCGGGATTTAGTGCGGATCTCCATCATCGTCGCGCCGGGCGTGTCGTCGATGAAGATGTTGGACCCGGCCAGCGTATTCGCCGCGTCGACCAGCACAGGCCACTCCTCTTCGTCGATCTGGCCGAGACGCAGGCGGTGGCTGTCGATGGCAGTCTCGATGGCCAGCAGACGTTGGACGACCTGTTCACTGCTCATTTCGAGGCTGAAGACGGCGACGCGCGCGTCGTGGCGCATGGCCGCGTTCTGCGCAATCGAGAGCCCGAGGCTGGACTTACCCATGCCCGGGCGGCCGGCGACGATTATCAGGTCGCTCTTCTGGAATCCTCCGAGCATCTTGTCGAGGAGCACGAAACCTGTGGGAACGCCCATCACCCGGTCCTGGTGGCGGGCGAGAAAATCTATCTGATCGACCACGTCGGGCATCAGTTTGGACAGCGGCGTGAGATCGCGGTGGATGCGGCTCTCACTGATGCCGAATATGAGGCGTTCGGCCCTGTCGACGACATCGTCAGTATCGTTGCTCTCGTCATATGCCATTTCGGCAATCTGGCCGGCCGCGCCAATCAGGCGCCGCAGAGTGGCGGTACGTTCGACGATGCGCGCGTAGTGGTCGACGTAAATGGCCGTGGGCGTGCTGTTGATCAACTCGGTGATGTACGCCGGTCCGCCAACGCCGTCCAACTGCTCGTTGCGTTCGAGTTCGTCGACCAGCGTTACGAAATCGGCCGGCTCGCGGCGCTCGTGCAGCGCCAGGAGCGCACTGTAAATCCACTGATGGCGTTCGCGATAGAAGTCGGTGTCGCGCAGCGTGGTCGAGATCTTGATGATGGCGTCGGGATCGATCAGAAGCGAGCCGAGCACCGCCTGCTCGGCTTCCAGATTGGCGGGGACAGTCTTGATCGGGGCTTCAGCGATTTCGCTCATCGTCAGTGTTCGTGCGAGAAACTGATTCGGTCCTTGTCAGAATTAGGTCGACCGCCCATTCAATTCGTTCGACCCGCTTCCCAGCAGGTCGATCTGGTCGCCGGCGCAGCGGCCTGGGGCCTAAGGTCTGCACTTGTAGCTAGGCCACCGCGGCGCCGAGGGTAACAACGCGAACGTGCGATTCAAAGCGAACAGGCGCCAGGGAGCAAAAAACGGCGAGAACCGCATGGTCGCGACTCCGCCGCCGTCTGAAACGCCGCCTCATTTGATTACGCAGTCAACCCTTGCGCGCGGCTCCCTGCCAATTTGAGGGCGGGCGGCCAGCCCTTCGCCGGTCCTGCTAATTGTCGATATCGAGCCCTTCGATGAAATCGCGGAAAACATCCAGGTCTTCATCCCCGGTTTCGCCGGGCTGCTCTTCCGTCGCCTCGCCGTCGCGGTCAAGCGGGCCCAGCTCCTCTTCCGGTTCCATGCCCGCTTTCTCCATGACCTCGTCGGCAACATAGATCGGCACGTTGACGCGCACGGCCAGGGCGACCGCGTCGCTGGGCCGGCTGTCGATCTCAAGCGTCTCGCCGTTGGCCTCCAGGACAATTTCGGCGAAGAAGGTCTCGTTCTGCAGGTCGCTGATGACGACGTGAGTGATTTCGCCGTCGAGCGACTCGGCGATCTGCCGCAGCAGATCGTGGGTCATAGGCCGGCCGGCCTCTATGCCCTGTAGTTGAATGGTGATGGCGTCGGCCTCGAAAGGGCCGATCCAGATGGGAAGATAACGTTCACCGCTCTCCTCGCGCAGGACGACGATACGATGCTGGGACATCAGGCTGACGCGCACGCTATCGATCACAACTTCAATCATTCCCGACTCCTGCTCTCGACTGTCAAGAACTGCTCAACGATATCTCACACATCTGTCCGCATCTGCTGACGCTGACAGGTACAACTGCGAGCGTCGCGCGGCATTATAGCATAGCCGCGAAATGGCGCAAAGTGATCTGCTTCGGCAGGGTACAGTCCAAAATTAGGGTTCAAATTCCCATGCCTCTGGTTGTGACGATGTCATGGCCGGCCCCCGCTGCACTCCCTGGCGAAGGGGGGAATACGCTTTCCTGGATCCCTTTGGACGGTCGGGCCTGCGGCCCTCCCTTGTGCGGGGGGACTCCCCCCGCAACGCCCCCCTGACACCACTCCACTCGCCGAGCGTGAGGTCATTGCGACCCAGTATTACATGCGGCCCAACGCGCCCCTCCCCGGCAGTTCCTGGCCACTGGCCTTTGGAAACTGGCCACTGGAAACTGGCAGCTAGTGACTGTCAACCGGCCACTGGCCACCGGCAACTGCAGTTCCGGTCGTTCGGGCCTTCGGCCCTCCCTTGTGCGGGGGGACTCCCCCCGCAACGCCCCCCTGACACCACTCCCTCCGCCGAGTGTGCGGTCATTGCGACCCAGTGATACCTGTGGCCCAACTCGCCGCCCCCAAGTCAGCGACCGTCGCGACCACCGTAGGGGCAGGCCCCGTGCCTGCCCTGTGCCTCTCCCAAGAGACGGTTGACAATTCCAGCCACCGTCGGCATGAAGTCCCCACCAGACGACCCCCACCCCAGAATCGGGCTGCACCCGTTTCGGCGTGGAGGCCGGGGCCGGCCGCGTTCCTGTTGCGCGGCCGGCCGGCGCGGCGTTTGCCGCTGGGCAAAACTTGCCCACTCGACCGTGACCGCGCTGGTCCGCGCAGCGCGGACGCAGGATGCCGCTAAAACTCATGCCGAAAAGCGATTATCGCCATTTTCGGTTTGCGATATATCGGTTTGCGATATAATTGTAGGACACGGTCGAAACGGTCGGGTAGATCGACACGTCGAGAACCAGGACAATTCCCCCCAAACAGCGAGAATAGGGGGCAGCCAAAGACCCGGAAAGAAGGATGATTCAAGCCCAACCTTGTAAAGGGGTCGTCCCAGAGATGAAGATCTGCGTCAAGATTTCAGCAGGGCTCCTTGCCCAGTTCTGTTCCACCGGGCGCACTCTGAATCGCTTCTCGTGTGCCCGTTGCGATGGCAACGCGGTCTTCACTGCCTGCCGTCAACCTGGTGCAGGAAGGGACTGACGTGCGAGCGCCCGAAGCAATGTCGGCTCCGAAAGAGCCGCACGGAATTAGGAGTGCTGGACAATCCTCGCGGCGGGCGCAGAATATTGCAACTGCAGGCATCCTACTTGCCTCGGCCAACGAAGAGGAGGCCCGGTTGGCAATCGACGGCGACCCGGAAACCCACTGGAATGCCAATCTCCTCGAGATGCAGTGGCCCTTGGAAACGCTGGCAGAAAGCCAGTTGCAGGAAAGCCGCAACGGAAGGAATGTGGCGTTCGGCCCTCGACCGGCTGCTTCCTTTTAGGCGACGGCGACAAATGGGTGTCGTCGTCATCACCGGACACGAGCCGCGCGCATTGCCGGGCAACAAACTGAGGACAGATGTGGGGTCCCGCCCCACGCCGCACCGCGTTCAGTCGGAGACTCCCTGTTTTACTGCCGCTTGCCGTCGCAGTGCGACCTGGGCCCTCGGCCTGCCGAATCCGTCGGGATTGGCCTTTGATCGCGAGATTGGCGGCCTAAACATTCCCGGCGTTGGTGGCTCGTGGCCGGCTCTGACCTCAGGTTATGGAAAGCCGAAGAGGGTCTTACTTCGGGCTCCTGCGCGGAACAATCTGAGCGGTCGCGAGAGTCTGAGCTCTCAGTCAAAGAGGGGAAACTGTCTAGAACCTTAAGAGCTGAATTCTGAGAACCAGGAGCCAACTCTGCCCTTAGTTCATCTGTCTTAGGGGTACTTCGTGGATGGATCTGAAAAAGCGTCGAGAATCGTGGTTTGCGGTTTCAAAAGGGAAACAGTCTGGTTCTAAGCCATTCAGGTTAGGCTTGAGCCCTCCCTTCTGACGCCCGGTAGCTGCAGCACAGAGAGGACTGTTGCCTTTACGCTCCTGCACCGGCTCTGATTCCAGGGGCCAAGTGCCCCACCGCGGCAGGCGGTTGGCTACCAGTCAATGTGAGTAACGCCATGGTCGTCGTCAACGGTGAAGACATAAGGTTTGTCGGTCGAGGTATCCGTGTCGGCATAGTAGGTGTTGATTCGAAGCAACTGCTGATCTGGCAGATATTCGATTGCGACCGATTTGGAAGTCAGCGGGTTCTGACCGCGGTATAGTTCGATTGCGTCGGAACCGGTTGGATGCAGTTCGGACAGCGCGCCGACCGTTGCCAGGAAGGGCCCGGTCCCAATCTGGTCCGTGCCAATGAAATAATATTGGTAACCGTCCTCGACGATGCAGAGTTGCGCGGGCGTCGCTTCGTGCGCCACGATGCAATCTGCCGACTCGACCGCTTCGACTGTTCTCGAATATCGATTCAAGCAGCCCGAGCCATCCGTCCTCGGCCCCGGTGCCGTGCGGTTTCTGTCGGTGGCCTGGGACAAAATAGGTCGATCGATAAGGCTGACAAGCTCCATGGCATCCAGACATTCCGGCCTTGGCGTGGGTGCCGGCGTCGGCGTCGGCGTATGGGTGGGCGTCGGCTGGTTTTGGCCAGGAGGATCGGTATACGCGAATAATGTGGATCGGTCCCTGTACGCATTGCGCGCTTGAATGCCCGCCGCGAACAGGATCAGGATTGTCAGGGCCGCGGCCCCAGCGGCCAGGGCGCCCCTGGAGGTCAGCATCTTCCAGGGGGAGGACGAATATGAAGCGAGCGGAAATTGCGGTGGCTTTGACATTCTACGGCGCGAATCCGTTGTTTCTTTCAGAACGCGGACCTCACGATGCGCAAGTCGTGCGCCTCTCGGGCCGACACGATTCGCTTGGCTTCAGAACCGGCTTCCTTCAAGCCGGCCGGTGTCGATGGCAGATCTGTTTTCGGCCGAATCGTACACCCCAAAGTAAGCGTGGCGCGCGGCTCCTGTCAAGCAAATTATCGCAACGAAGCGGCGTTATTTCGGCGTTTCTGAGAAATGCCTGCAAGTCGTCGAAATGGCGTAGGCATAATGCCGCAGATACATCGAAAACGGGTCTGCGCCGAAAGTGTCACAGAAATGGGCGCAGAAATCCCATTGAGATGGCTGAATCAGTTTCCAGGGAAGAGGAGGGGCGGTGGCCCAATTTCAGACAGAGCACCGAATCGAGGCCGAACCAGCATTGAAAATCTGGCTGCTCTCACCTTACCATACCGGCAGCCACCGGGCGTGGGCCGAAGGCTACCAGCGCCACAGCAAGCATTCTGTGCGCCTCTTGACCTTGGCAGGCCGCTTCTGGAAGTGGCGCATGCAGGGAGGCGCGATCGATCTGGCGGCGCAGATTCAAGCCGAACTCGCTTCCGGTCCGCCCGACCTGATTCTCGCGACCGACATGACAAACCTTGCCGCCTGGCTGGCGCTCTCCCGCCGAACGCTGCCGTCAGATGTGCCGGTCGTCCTCTACATGCACGAAAACCAGTTGACCTATCCCTGGCAAGAAGGTCAGAAGCCCGACCTGACCTATGCGATGATCAACTGGCTGAGCCAGCTTTGCGCCGACCGGGTCTTGTTCAATTCCGAGTTCCATCGCCGCAGTTGGTTCGGGGCGCTGCCAAACCTGCTCAAGCATTTCCCGGACTACAACCACCTGGAGCGGATCGAAGAGGTGAGAGCACGCGCGATTGTCCTGCCGGTCGGCGTGGAACCCCTGCAGGATTTCGGACGCCGAAGGCAGGCCGGCGCGCCGCTGATCGTCTGGAATCAGAGATGGGAATACGATAAACGGCCCGGGGCGTTCTTTGAGCTGCTCTACAGGCTCGACGAGGACGTTTACGACTTCTCGCTGGCAGTCGCGGGCGAAAACTTTCGCAACTCGCCGGACGAGTTCGAGGAAGCACGGCGGCGGCTGGCGCATCGCATCGAACATTGGGGCTACCTGCCGTCTCGTCAAGCCTATCTGGACCTGCTGCAGAGGGCCGATCTTGTCATCAGCACGGCCGCCCACGAGTTCTTCGGCATCAGCATTCTCGAAGCAGTGCAAGCCGGCGCCTTTCCCCTGCTGCCCAACCGACTCAGCTACCCGGAGCTGATCCCTGCAAGCCTTCACCCGGCCTGTCTCTACGACGACGAAGAAGAGCTGTTCAGCATGGCGGCGGCGCGATTGAAGATGCCGCGCCCGGCGCCGCCTTCGCTGCGACGTGCGCTGAGCGAACGCTTCAGCTGGCCCGTCGTCGCCGCGGCCTACGATGGCTTTTTCGAAACACTTGTAGATGCAGGAGGCTGAACCGCGGCGGCCGCGGCGCGATTCCCGGCTCGACCGGAAGTGTCTTGCCCCGCCTCCGATCGACGCGGTCGGGAAAGCAGTCGGACGTCCACGGCTTCCGGTCCCCTCTCGCTTTGCGCGATTGAGAATTCGACCAGGTCGCCCTGCCGTAGGCGGCCGACGTCAATCAAGCGGGAACGGTGGGCGAAGAGTTCCGGCCCGGAGCGCGGCGTGATGAATCCATACTTCCTGCGCGCGCTGTACCACTTGACCAGCCCTCTTTCTCTCTCCGCGGCGGGCAGTAGCAATGCGCAGCCCATGCACAGGGGGCGCGTCTTAAGCCGGCCCATCGCTTCCCTTTGGTCTTCGATGGTCCATAGAAAAGTGACGCCGCATCGTTCGCACAGGATCATCTGGTCATTCATGGCGATTTCGCAAAAATGTATCCAAATCGTTTCAGTTCCGGCGTTCGGGCGTACAGGATACATCTGCCGGGCGCATTTGACAATCGGGGGCGGTCCTGCTAGCATATTTGCGAGGTGTATCCCCTGTGGCAATGCGGCGACGTAGCCAAGTGGTAAGGCAGGGGTCTGCAAAACCCTGATCGCCGGTTCGAATCCGGCCGTCGCCTCAAACCGCTCTAATGGGCGGTTTTCTTGTCTGCGGACTCTATACTGTGTTTGCATGTCACTGTGTTTGCACATCACTGTGTTTGCAACATTGTGTTTGCACATCACCGTGTTTGCACGTCTGTCGGCCTTGCGGTCATTCCGGTCTATTGGTAAGAGTCATTCTTCACGCTGACGGACGCTTTTCTTGTGATACAATTTAAGTTCCGGCAATCCACTTCCTTTAACCCCCGAGGTGGGGATGGCGGGCCGACCGGCGCCACAGGCGCGGCCGGGGCAGTTGCCCCAGACAATCTGCGAAGGGTCGCTTCAGTTCGAGTGAAGGAAGAGTGCAGGCTTTGGCGGGAGAGGCTAACGCAGATCTGCCGCAACGGTACAGATGTTCGCGCCCAGAGCACACGTACGCATTGTAACTGTTAGGCAGGTTCTCCAATGAAGAACACGCAAGAGTCATTCTACTCCCGATTACAGTCGGTTAAGCTGTCGGCCGGGGTTGGCCGCTTGTGGGTCGCGGCGCTGGTTGCAATTCTGGTGTTGGCCAGCTGTTCCGACGGGGATCCCCAAGAGGCGGAGGGAGCCCTGGAGAATCTGCCCTTCGGCCTCAACGGGCTTGAAGCTCCGCCAATGGATGAGCTCGTTGCCTGGCGATTGGGCCCGCGGCCGAACGGCTCGATCAAGACGGTGGTGGAACACTATCTTCAGCAGTATCAACCCGAAGGAAAGCTTCCCAAACTCTTCGAAACCACGCGCCTCTACGATCGAAACGGGGTCCTCTTGGCCGAGTTCTACGAAGAGGGCCGCCGCACTTGGGTCACACTGGACCAGATGTCGCCGGCGCTGGTCTCTGCAACCGTCGCAACCGAGGACGCCTCGTTCTTCACCAATAGGGGCGTGGACAGCCGCCGTATCGTCGGCGCGGCGCTGCAAAACGTGCAGAGCCAGTCGATCGCATCCGGCGCAAGCACGATCACGATGCAGCTCGCCCGTAACCTTTTCCTGGATCCCAGCGAGCGGTTTGAACAGACTGTCGATCGCAAGTTGCAGGAAATTGGCCTGGCCTACGACCTTACGATCTTGTTCAGCAAGGAAGAGCTGCTGGAAATCTATCTAAATCTCGTGAACTACGGGCATCAGGCCTACGGTCCCGAAGCAGCCGCTCAAGTCTACTTTGGCAAGAGCGCTATCGACCTGAACTGGGCCGAGGCGACCATACTGGCCGGCGTTCCGCAGCAGCCGGCAGCCTACGACCTCTTCAACAATTTCGACGCCGCCAAGGAGCGGCAACGCGTTGTGCTGGACTTGCTTGTCCGCCACGAAATGCTGTCGCAGGAGGACGCAGACGCCGTCTTCGAGGAGAAGATCCTGCTGATTGGGTCCTCGCAAAAAAAGGACCTTCTGGCGCCGCACTTCGTGTTTTACGTCGAAAAGGCGCTTGAAGAGCAGATGGCTGAAGCGCTCGGCATTGAAGTGGGACGTTGGGAGATGCGCCGCTCCGGCATGCACATCATTACGACGCTGGATATGCCGATGCAGTGGCTGGCCGAGCTTGAGCTGCGTAAGTGGATCGACAGGGTCGGCGAAGCCTATCGCATGACCAACGGCGCGCTCGTCGCCATCCAACCGCAAACCGGCGAGCTGCTGGCGATGGTAGGCGGGGTCGATTTTAACGAAGAGGGTGCGGGACAGGTCAACCTCTCAACAAGTCTCCGCCAGCCCGGCAGCTCCTTCAAGCCAATCCTCTACGCGACTGCGCTCAGCGAGGACATGATCTCTCCGGCGACCGTGATATGGGATACCCCGACCTCCTTTACTGTCGGCATGGGCCACACCTACGTGCCGCGCAACTACGACCGCAAGTTTCACGGTCCCGTAACCGTCCGCACTGCACTGGCGAATAGCTACAACGTACCGGCCGTGAAGCTGCTGGCTTCGCTCGGCAACGAACACCTGGTGGCCAAAGCCAAAGAGTTCGGCATCACGAGCTTTACCAGGGAGCCGAACTCGTACGGACTGAGCATTTCGCTTGGAGCGGCCGAAGTTTCGCTGCTGGAGCTGACGAATGCCTTCCGCACCTTCGCCAATCAGGGACTCTATTCGGAACCCAGGTTCGCGCTCTTCATGGTGGACGACCTCGGCCGCTACCGCTCGACGCCCGAGGTCGAGCTCAAGAGAATAATCTCGCCCGACGTCGCCTTTCTGGTTGCCGATATTCTCAGCGACAACCAGGCCCGCAAGCCGGCCTTCGGCCTGAACAGCTCACTGCATTTGAGCATGCCGGCCGCTGCCAAAACCGGCACGACCACCAACTTCAAGGATAACTGGACCGTCGGTTTCACACGCTACCTGGTCGCCGGCGTCTGGACCGGCAACAGCGACGGTCAGACTATGTGGGGAAATAGCGGCGCGGCCGGGGCGGCCCCACTGTGGCGGAATTTCATGGAGGCGGTAATCGAAGACAAGGGAATGCGCGAGTTGATCGGCGCGCCGGATGACCCCAGCTTGTGGGCCTTCGAGGCGCCGGATACGGTTGTTCAGCTGCCGGACTGCCCGCCCGCCGTGCAATGCCGTGAAGGAGGCGAATTCTTCAGCTCAAGCTGGCTGAGCAAGACGCGCGGCAATGGTCTGCTGGCCGGTACCGTAGTAACGGCCAGCACTCTCCCCACCCATTTTGCGCGTGCAAACGACTTCGTCGACTATTCTTTTTGTACCTTGGACGGTGAGGCCGCCGCCAACAGCGGAGGAAGGACGTCCGGCCCGGCGGAAATCCGTTCTCTCCTGCGGCTTTCGAGCATGGTAGGACTCTCCTTCCCGCCCGGTTACAGCACCGTGGGCAGACCGCTGGCTCCCAACACCGATCCGCCCCCCGAAACCGATGACAGAGGGATAAACGTGCCGCCACCCGTCTACAGGGAGGATCTTTATTACTATCCCGCGACCGAACTCGAGAAGTTCCGTCTGCTGTCGTGGAGCTTGAATGAAGGAATATCGGTTTCGTTGGGGTCGTGTTCCGACCTGCGCTACTATACGGCCAGGGCGGGCGACAGTTGGAGCGGTCTTGCCCGCGCGCACGATCTGCCTGAGAGCGTGCTGCGCGGGGCCAATCCCCACGTTCGCGGCGCGCTTCCGGGTGAAAAGTTGTTGCTTCCCAGGGGAATCCCGATCCGCTATCACGTCGACAGCATTCTTCACGAAGTTCAGGCCGGCGACTCCTGGGTCAACATCGCGGCCAGGTACGACATTCCCGTGCGTCTGCTTCGCGCCGCCAATCCTGAGGCAGTGCGCCCCTATAGCATACTCCGCCCCGGCGACCTTCTGCACGTGCCCGAAAACCTTGATATCTACCAGAACCCTTTTGAGTAACGTCTCCTGCTTGGGCAAATTTGCCCCGCTCGCTGCGCCGGATCGGTGGAACCGGCGCTCCCCTTTTTCTGTTACTTCGATGTAAAGCCGGCGTCCCCGAAAGGGACTCTGAGCGGCTCGCAAGGTCGTCTTACCGCCGCGAGCCCGATCTCGTACCCTTCACACAAGAAAAAAGAGCATCATGCGTCACATGAAACCACGCCTGCGCCGCATACGACCGCTGCTACTACTGATTGTCCTGTTTGCCTCCGGTTGCACATCCAGGGAACGCGTCGTCGACAAGCGGCCGGCCATCGCGCTGGCGACAGTCGCCGAAGCCTACCTGCAACAATTTCAGCCGGGCCCCGTCCCGCGCCTGTTTCAGACGACTTTCGTCTACGACCGCAACGGCGTCTTGCTGGCCGAAATGATCGGAGAAGGCCGTCGCGAGTGGGTCCCGCTCGACCTCGTGTCGCCGCACCTGATCAACGCGACCATTGCGACCGAAGACGCAACTTTCTTCACAAATCAAGGGGTTGACCCGATCAGGATCGCCGGCGCCGCACTGCAGAATGTCGAGAGGGGCGAGATCGTCTCCGGCGCAAGCACGATCACAATGCAGCTCGCGCGCAACCTGTTTCTTGGCGCCGAAGAACGCTACGATCAGACATTCGACCGCAAAATCATCGAAGCCGGGCTGGCGACCGAACTGACGCAGGCCTACCAGAAGGAAGAGTTGATGGAGATCTACCTCAATCTCCTGAACTACGGCAATCATTCATATGGCCCCCAAGCTGCCTCGCGCAGCTATTTCGGCAAATCGGCCTATGACTTGACCCTTGCCGAAGCCACGCTGCTGGCAGGGATTCCCCAGTCGCCCGCGCTCTTTGATCTGTACAAGGATTTCGCTGCGGCCAAGGCCCGGCAGAGAGTCGTCCTGTCGCTGATGGTCCGTCACGGTTTCCTGACGCTGGACGAGGCCAACGCCGTTTTCGGGACGCCGGTGGAACTGAGCGGTTCGCGCGAACTTCCCCCGGTGCGTGCCCCCCACTTTGTCGAGTATGTCGTTCGCGAACTGGAGAAGTCACTGGGCGAGGGCTACGTCCGACGAGGCGGCCTGCACATCTTCACGACGCTCGACCTACCGCTCCAGGAAACAGCAGAACGCATCGTCACTGACAAGGTGGCGGCGCTGCAGCCGCGCTTCGATATGAACAATGGCGCCCTGGTCGCGCTGAAACCGGGCACGGCAGAGATATTGGCGATGGTAGGCAGCGTGGACTACGACGACACCGAAATCGACGGTCAGGTCAACGTCGCAACCAGCCCCCGCCAGCCGGGAAGTTCAATAAAGCCACTGCTCTATGCTACTGCCCTCAATTACAACCTCATCAGCCCGGCGACAGTTCTCTGGGACACGCCGATCACCTATACGATAAGCTCGATTGAAGAGTACGAGCCGATCAACTATGACCGTAAAGTCCACGGCCCGGTCACTGCGCGCGCGGCCTTGGCCAACAGCTATAACATTCCTGCCGTCAAGCTGCTGGACGCGGTCGGGGTCGAGAGAATGCTGGACAGCGCGCGCTCGATGGGGGTGAGAAGCCTGCACCGTGGAACCGACTGGTACGGCCTGAGCCTGACCCTGGGCGGGGGCGAGGTAACGTTGCTCGATCTGGCGACGGCCTACCACACAATGGCGAACGGCGGACGCTATCTGCCGCCCCGCTCGGTCCTGACAATAACCGACGGGCAAGGCCTGACCCTGGTCGAAAATGTCGACCATGAGGGCAGGCAAGTCCTTTCGGAAGCTGCGGCAACACTGGTCACCGATATCCTCAGCGACAATCCGGCCCGTGTTCCAATGTTTGGCAGCCAGAGTCAGTTGACTCTCGACAGGCCGGTTGCGGCCAAGACGGGAACAACCGATAACAATCGAGACGCCTGGACGATGGGCTATACGCGTTTCCTCCTCGCCGGCGTATGGACTGGCAATACCGACGGCCGCCCCATGCGAAACGCGACCGGCGCCGGCGCCGCAGCTCCAATCTGGAACGAATTCATGCGGACGGTGCTTGCCGATTCGACGCTGCTGAATGCCTTGGGCGCGCCGCAAGCGGAAGAGGATTGGGAGTTCAGGTTGAGCGAGGACGTCCAGAAGCTGGAAGCCTGCCCCCCGGGCCTGACCTGCCGGCAAGGGGGTGGTGAACTCTTCAGCGCCGCCTGGCTGGAACTGGTCAATCAAGAGAATGTGGCGAACCAGGAAGACCGGGCAAATCAGGAAGACAGAAATACTGGAGAAGTCGAAGATCCTCAAGACGCAATCGTCGAGGAGGCGTCGCCTCTGGCAGACAGCCTTGAATCCACGCCGTCGGCTCCAGTCTATTGGACGCGTCAAAGCCAATCGGGGCAAGAGACGCGCCTGCTCGGCTTTTGCGGCTACGCCGACGGCGCGGCGCGGACGCTCCTGGCCCTTCCGGGTTCCTTCGGCCTGCCCCAGCAATCGACTGAAACCTGCCGGAACTGCTGGCAGGTGGAAAGTTCGCAGGAAGTTCTCCTTGACGGCGACAGAATGCTGCGCGATCGAAGAGGCGCGCTGGCATGGAACCTGGGCGCAAACTTTCCGGTCTACCTGGGCCCCTGCGAAGAGATGGAAGCCCTGTCGGCTTACACGGGCTGGCGGGTCGCAGTCGATTTTGCCAACGCCGGCGCCGACATTGCCGGCGCTCTGGCTCCGGAGCAGTTGGTCAGCGTGGGTAGTCAGTACCCCGAAGTAGCTGCTCTTTTCGATCTGGACCGCCTTTGGCACGATTCCCAGTGCCCCGGTCAGTACGTCATGGGGCTTGCCCTGAACAGCAGCGGCGAAGCGCTGCCGGGCGTCCGTGTCCGCCTCACCGACGCCTGGGACAATACCTACGAGACTGTCAGCAAGAGCGGCGCACTTGACGCCGGTCGCTTCGACTTTCCAATCTACAGCCATAATTCCTCGCAGAATCTACTTTTGCAGATGCTGGACCAGAATGGTGTTCCTCATGGCCAGCCGATTCTCGTCCCACATCGAACCGACGATGCCAGTAACGCGCCGTGTCATCACGTTGTCGTCCGGCGAAGGTGACTTGAACGCAAAGTCAACGATACGAGTGCGTTGTGCCTACGGACGCGCCACGACTCTCAATTAGGGCTGGAATAGAGCGCCAGACTGCCCCCATTTGGCAATCCCACATTGGAACTGGGCGATATGTTTCGATACACTGAAATTCTGTCCGCGTGGTGCGCCTTTTCGCGGATGAAATTCGTCGGCGCGTTTGCTAAGTTTTTTTGCCCAACATTCGGTTTCTCGGAATACGAGCGCCACGCTCGTGTGTTCCAAGAAATATTGGAGGTGATAAATGCAACGGAATATGAAATGGCGTATAGCAAGAATCGCCTCTGCTGTGGCACTGCTTCTGGTCGCAATTCCCTACGCGGTGATCGCGCAAAACAGTATCGTGTCATCAACCGTCAGCGGCCAGCTGAATGAGCAATTCGCCAAGCACTACCTGGGCTTGCAGGTCATCGACCCGACGCAGCCGGTCGAGATCAACATGGCCTACAATCCCCAACATAGCCTGCCGCTCGACGAAAATTCAGGAATGTATGTTTTCGACGCCGGCAATTTCAATCGATACGCCAACGCAGCGCCAGCTTCCGAGACCGCGTATCGGTCGTCCCATCTGGAGACAGTGGATGGCATTAAGCGGAAATCGATCGATTACGGCGCCGATGTCGCGTCTTCAATTGTGACCCTGGTTGTTTACAACGATTCGACTGCGTCACTGTCCTACACACTCACGGGGACGAACGTCAGATTCGTCGATGACTCAGGAACCCAGGTTGTGGCAGGTAGCACACCCGCGCCGGCAGCAACCTCGACGCCGGTGTCGACGCCTGATGCAGCAACGACGCCCGATCCTGCAGCAACGGCGACCACAGCGGCGCCCGCACCCACTGCGATGACGGCCGGAGTAAAGTCGACCTGGGTCCGCGGCACACTGAGCGAGCAGTTCGCCAAGCACTACCTGGGACTCGAGGTTATCGATACCGGCTTGCCGGTAACCATAAAGATGGCCTACGATCCCCAGGACAGTCCGACGCTGGATGCCGGTTCCGGCTTCTACGTGTTTACCGAAAGCGGATTCAACCAGTATACGTCGGCAGTACCGCCTACACAGAGCGCGCTCAAAACTTCCCATCAGGAAACGATTGACAGCGTTAAGCAAATGGCCGCCGAAATCACGGCGGACAACGCGTCTACAATCGTGACGCTGGTCACCTACAATGACACGACAACCCCCATTTCCTATACCTTAACGGGCGAAAACGTCAAGTTCATCGACGAGTCCGGCACGCAGGTGGAGGGCGACAGGATGGCAGCGCCCGCGCCGGTGGCGCAACCCACACTGGCGGCCGGTACACCTGCGGCCGCTGCACCTGCACCCGCTACGCCTGCGCCGGCGGGAACCGACATTACGCCGGGCACTACCTATACAGTCCAGACTGGGGATACACTGGGCACGATCTCCACCCGGGCCTATGGGTCGACGACGCACTGGTCTTCCATCTGCAACGCAAATTCGCTGGCCAACTGTGACCACATCGAGGTCGGAGCTGTCTTGAATATCCCGACACTGGCCCAGACCGACGGGCAACAGCCGGGAACGGCGGCGACGCCTGTACCAACCGCCGACGCGATGACGCCGGAGCCGACGGCGGACGCCATGACGCCGGAACCGACCACAGAGGCGTTGCCCGAACCGACGGCAGAGGCCTCACCTGGCCTGGGCAATCTGATCGAAGTGGCCGAAGACTATGAGGACCTGGACATTCTGCTGCTGGCGCTGGACCTGGCAGGACTGAGCTCCACCATTTCCGACGGTGGCCCCTATACGATATTCGCGCCGACGAATGCCGCGTTCGCGTCACTGCCCGAGACAAGGCTGGACACGCTGATGGCCGACTCGGCGCTGCTGGCGGAAACCCTCAGGTTCCACGTCGTATCGGGGACTCTGACGTCCTCCGATCTGGCCTCGCAGACTTCACTGACGACGCTTGAGGGCAGCTCCATTTCGATAACGACCGAGAACGGCACCTTGAAGGTCGAGGGCGTAAGCATCGTAACCTCCGACGTGACGGCCTCCAACGGGATCATCCACTTCATCAACGAGTTGCTGCCGGAGCCGGACGACAGCTCGCAGTAAACGCCAAAAAGAATGGCGGCTGGGAAAGCGCCCGAACAATATTAAAGAAACGCCCTTGGTTCTTTGAGCCAGGGGCGTTTTCCTTTTGCACACTATGCACATTTGTGCTACGATGATGCCATGGAAAACACTGAACAGCTCTACGTTGAGGAACTGCCCGATTCCCCGTCTCTCGCGCAAGTCAGAGAGTCGAACGGACGCTACGCTGAAAAAGAAAATGACGAAAGGCCGTCTCCCCTGGAAACAACCGACCTTTCCGCCCTGCTCGGGGCAGGCGGCGCGCTGGCACAGGCGCTCCCAGACTTCGAGGCCCGACCCGGCCAAGTAGAGATGGCCGAGGTTGTCAAGCAGGCGATACTCGACGAGAGTACCGCTCTGGTCGAAGCGCCAACGGGGACAGGAAAGTCGATCGCTTACCTGCTTCCTGCCCTGCTTAGCGAGCGGTCGGTAGTTGTCGCCACGGCCAACAAGTCGCTGCAAAACCAACTCTTTCGCAAAGACATTCCACTCCTGGCCGAAGTCCTCGGCAAACCGATCGAGGCCGTCGTCGTCAAGGGCCGCAGCAACTATGTCTGCAATCTGAAGTGGGAGAAAGAGTCGGCCGAACCGAATCGTCTCACCTTGTATGACAAGGAGGAGGAGCAGGTCGCCTTCGTGCGGCGCTGGCTCGGGGAGACGAGTACAGGAGATATCGACGACCTCCCCTTTGTTCTGACAAACGAGCTTCGTCCGCGCGTTGTCAGTTTCCCCGACGACTGCATCGGACGCACCTGCGGCCACTTTGAAGATAACTGCTTCGTAAATCAGATGCGCGACAAGGCCCGCCAGGCGCAGGTCATCATCACAAATCATCACCTGCTCCTCAATGCCCTGGAGCTGGGCGAGATCGGCTACGCGATTCTGCCCGAAGCTGCCATATACATCATCGATGAGGCCCACCAGCTCGAAAGCACTGCCACCTCCGTCTTTGAAGTGGAGGCATCCGATTATGCTCTCGAGCAACTCTTGGCGAGGACGGTCTTCAAGGCGAATCTGGAGCAGGAGCAGTTGGATTCGTTGCGCTGGCAAAACAGTCTGGCCTTTGCCGAGGCAGAGGAGCTGTCCGAACAGAAAGTCTTTCGCCTGGACAGTGAACTGGAGGAGCTGAAAAAGCTGGCAGGCGGATTGAAGCAGGTGCAGGACGAGATGCGCCAGGCAAACCCCTATGAGCTCCCCGAAGAGGAAGGCCGCCCGCAATTGACGCCAGGCGAAGCCGAAGAGGCAGCCAACTACGACCTGGCCGTAAAGGGACTGGGCTCGCTGGCGGCAAAGTTTCAGGCGGTCGCAAGCGGGTCGCTCGATGATAGGATTGTCCGTTTTGCCGAGAAAATCAGCGGTTCACGCTTGCTGCGCCTGCGCCTGCATGCCGCTCCAATCGATCCGGCAAGCCAGTTGGCAAAGCATCTTTTCGCCGAAGAGGGCCGGACCGTCATCTGCACGAGCGCAACGCTGGCCACAGATGGAAGCTTCGACCACTTCAAGAGCCGCTGCGGTGTGCAGCGCCAGCCGCATGAACTGGTCGCCGGCCCCGTCTTTGACTATTCGCAACAGGCCGTGCTGTATCAACCCCAACTGCCCCCATTCAACTGGCGCGAAAGGGAGCGATTCTACGATGGTGTGGCCGCGGAAATCGAGCGCCTGCTCAATGTAAGCCGCGGACGGGCGCTGTGCCTCTTCACCAGCTGGACCGGCTTGCGCCAGGTGCATGAGCGGCTCGCCGATGTCGTTTGGCCCCTGCAGGCACAAAACCGTCTACCCCGCAATCTGCTCCTGGACTGGTTTCGAGAAACGCCGCACAGTGTTCTCCTGGCGACGAAATCCTTCTGGGAAGGCGTCGATCTGCCGGGCGACGACCTCAGCCTGGTCGTCCTCGACAAGCTGCCGTTTCCGTCTCCGAGCGACCCGCTGCACGAGGCCCGCATGAAAGCGTTGGACGAGGCCGAAGCCGGCAGCAGCTTCAGGAGATATACCGTCCCGCTGATGACCCTGGCTCTCAAGCAGGGATTCGGCCGGCTCATACGGCGCACGACCGACCGCGGTGTGGTCGCAATTCTGGACGAACGGTTAACGAATAGAGGGTACGGCGGCCAGGCGCGCCGCGATCTGCCTCCGGCCCGTTTCAGCCGCCAGGTCCGCGATGTGCACCAATTCTACCGCGCCGCGCTGGGCAGCGAGGCGGACTTTGCCCTGAATGTATCTGCAGCAGTAGATGAGGACAGCGAGGAAACGAACTGGAGTTGGCAACTGGTCCGGCTTCAGGACGGCAAAACGGACCAACAGTCCTCTGCGCTGGCAGACTGCAGCCCGTCGGAAGCGGAGATTCACGCCGCGGTGGCGGGGATGCACAATCTACGCAGCCGCATAGGTGATGCCGGTCGCGACACGACAAGTTTCGGTGTAGAGCTTCGCTGCAGTACGGCGGCGGAGCGGAGCCTGGCTGAAGGCAAATTGCCGCCCACGCTGCGCAGAATGTGGGCCGACGAGTGCGCCACTTGGGGGGCGCTGGAGATCATCGGCCTCGACGGCCGCGAATACGACAAATAGTTGAGGTTGCCCTTCAGCCGCCCCCCGAACCTACATATCAAACGACAACATGCCGCGCGCGTTTTTGCCCGCTTCCATGTCGGCGAAGGCCTCGTTGATCTGGTCCAACCGGTAAGTCTGCGTGATCAGCTCGTCCAGCTTCAGTTTGCCTTCGTCGTAGTATTGCAGATACTTTGGCATGTCGACGCGTGGACGGGAGGAACCGTAGTAGGATCCGATCAGGTTCTTTTCGCCCCAAATCAGGTCCTGGGGCGGCACAGGCACTAGGTCTTCAGCGCGCGCCAGCCCGATCGCAACGGCCGTGCCCGCGGGGCGGACCATGTCGAACGCCTGCCGGATCGTAACAGAACTGCCGATCGCCTCAAACGCGTAGTCGACACCGAGGCCGCCCGACAACTCCCGTACAGCCTCAATCGCGTCCACCTCTGAAGCGTTGACCGTGTCGGTCGCGCCGAACTGGCGCGCGAACTCCAGCTTGTTCTCCATCAGATCGACCGCGATGATGCGCTCTGCGTCGGCAAGGACCGCGCCCTGTATCGCATTCAGCCCGACGCCGCCCGCCCCGATCACCGCCACGCTACTGCCCGGTTCCACCTCGGCCGTTCTCAACACCGCGCCGACACCGGTCGTGACCCCGCAGCCCACCAGCGCCGCCCTGTCAAGCGGGTAGGCGGGATCGATCTTGATCAGCGCCTGCTCGGGAACGACGGAGAGCTCCGACATGGTGCCGATGCGCGACATCTGAATGATGTCTTGGCCGCGCGCATTGTGCAGGCGGCAAGTGTCATCCAGCAGATAGCCTCTGCGTGCGGAAAATCCTTTGCACAGGCAGACCCGGTCAAGTTCGCACATCGGGCAGGCCTCACAATAGGTAACGAAGGAGAGAATGACGTGATCGCCCGGCTTGACGTAGGTGACGTTGTCGCCGACCCGCTCTACGACGCCCGCGCCTTCATGGCCAAGCGCGACCGGCGGGTCGAAGTATATCGTTCCGTTGACCACCGAAAGATCGGAGTGGCAGACGCCGCTGGCGCCCATGCGCAAAAGGACTTCGTTTTCCCTGGGATCGTCAAGGGTCAGCGTGTCGACGACGACAGGGGCGTCGTGCTCGTACACTACGGCTGTCTTGGTCTGCATTGCGAACTCCTTCTGGCTCTTTTTCTCAACTACCCTTTACAGTCAAAGTGACCGAGGTGCCTGCGGGGCGCTCATTTGCGCACGCTCCTTCCGTTGCCTCGTCGGTCTGCTGCCGAATCTTCTCCTGCCGCGCTCCACGTGCGCCATCGAAGCCGGCTAGTCTCGGGTTGCGCTGATGTTAGCGTATTGGCGGCCTGATCTCAAAATCCGCCAAATGCCGATTAGAGCCCCATACCAGCATGTTTGAGCGGGGTTGAACCAGCCTCACGACGGGGCGCAGCGAAGTCCGCGACATATTATTACAAGAAGTTTATAAAAATTGACAAGCCCGGTATTTTCTGCTACACTTGGGACAATCAGGAGCCAACCGCGCAGCGGAGCCGTCCCGTGCAAGAGATCAGAAGCCGCATACTCGAGACGTTGAAGCAGATGGGGCCGTCGTCGGCGGGAACAGTGGCCGAAAGTTTAAACGTGCCTCAGGTTACCGTCAGGTATCATCTTGATATCCTGCTGGGCGACGATCTGATCGCGGTCTCCAAGGCCAAACGGACGCGCGCTGTCGGTCGACCGCAACAGCTCTACTCGCTGACTGCTGAAGCGGACGCCCATTTCCCCGACAATTTCGCTCCGCTGACGGCCGGTGTCGTACGCCAATTGAAGGAGTTGCTGCCGGCCGACAAGGTGGAGGGCTGTTTCCGCTCGCTGGCCGAGGAGATGGCCCAGCCGCTTGCGAACGAGAGCCCGGCAGGCGAGAAACTGGATGAGCGCATGGAACGGGTCGTCGCCTTCCTCAACGAACGCGGCTACATGGCGCAGTGGGAGCCGGGCAACGGCCTGCTCCACACGCACAACTGTCCCTACTCCGGCGTCGCTGGCGAACACCGCGAACTGTGCTGCATGGACCTTGCGCTTATCGAATCGCTCAGCGGACAGAGCTGCGAACGGATCGAAGCAATCGCCGACGGCGGGCGCTGTTGCAGCTATTACGTCCAGGATGACAAAGCAGACGTCGCTGTGTCGCCGCAGATGGTTGAACTGATCGTTTGAAAACCAAGGACTCCTTTGCAGGAGTTGGTAAATATGCCTACGACCGTTCGCAATCCAAATATAACCGAGCTGCCGCTGGCCGAAGCCGCGCCGGCAGAAAGTAACGGCCGCCGTTACCGGAACGGATACGGCCGTGTGACCGTGGCGCCGGCTCCAGGCGAAGACGCGCTCTCTGCCATGACCGAGCCGGTCCATGACAGCTTCGGTCGCCGCGTCCGCTATCTGCGCATCAGCCTGACAGACGCCTGTAACCTTCGCTGCGTCTACTGCATGCCCGAAGATATGCAGTTCCGGCCGCGGCAGGAGCTGATGTCAGATGAGGAGGTCCTCTTTCTGGTCAAAGTCGGCGCCAGTTTGGGTGTCGACAAAATCCGGCTGACGGGCGGCGAGCCGACGATTCGTCCCGGCGTGGTCGACCTGGTGCGGCAGATGGCCGCGATTCCAGGCATCCAAGACCTGGCCATGACAACCAATGCCCTGCTCCTGGAGGAGATGGCGCAGCCGCTGGCCGACGCCGGCCTGAACCGTGTGAACATCAGCATCGATACCATCGATGCCGAAAGGTTCCGGCGCATCACCCGTTGGGGCGACATCGAGGACGTTTGGCGCGGCATCGCCGCCGCAGAACGCGCCGGCCTGCGCCCGCTCAAGCTCAACTGCGTCGTCACCCGCGGCTTCAACGAAGAGGATGTAATCGACCTGGCCCGGCTGACGTTGGAGAACGACTGGGAAGTCCGCTTTATCGAGATGATGCCCTTCGGCGAAGTGAGCGATTTCCAGCTCAGCCATGTCGTCTCCTTCCGCGAAATGCGCGAGCAGGTAGAGTCGGTCTTTGGCGAGTTGGAAGAGGCAAGCTATGATTTTGTCGATCCCAGTCGTCCCTTCCGCATCCCCGGCGCCGCCGGCACGCTCGGCTTCATCAGCAGCGTGACCGAACCTTTCTGCCAGGGCTGCGGCCGCGTTCGGCTGACAGCCGACGGCAAGCTGCGGCTCTGTCTATTGCGCGATGACGAAGTGGACCTCCTTTCCCCCCTGCGGAACGGCGCCGATTTCGACGAAATCAGGGCGCTGATGAAAGAGGGCTCGTTCCATAAGCCGTGGGGTCATGGTCTGGCCGCAGGCGACTTCGCCGAGAACCGGGCCATGAATCAGATCGGCGGCTGAATCGACTGTCGCAGGAATGAACGATACGACTTACGCAATCATGTCAAATTTTCGACTGTGCAACAGACTCAGAGAGACCCATACAAGCAAGGAGAGCAGAGATGGACATCGCATTGAATGACACGCAGACGAAGACGGTTACACTGACCGAGTTGGCTGCCGAAAAGCTGGGCGGCATCCTCGAGCAGAAAGGCCTGCGCGAGACCCATGCGCTGCGCGTATTCGTCAAGGGCGGCGGCTGCGGAGGGATGCAGTACGGCATGACCTTCGACGACGACTTCCAGGACGCCGATCAGGTCTTCGAGCAGCACGGCCTGCGCGTCGTAATCGATCCAACGAGCTTCCTCTATGTCGGCGGCTCCAGCATCGACTACATCGACAACCTGATGGGCGGCGGATTCCACATCGAGAACCCCAACGCGGCCAGCTCCTGCGGTTGCGGCAGCAGCTTCCGCACCAATGGGGCCCCGGAAGGGGCGGCGGCCGGTGCGGGCTGCGGCAGCGGCGGCGGCGGCTGCGGGCACTAGACCCGGCAAGACCCATTCAGTTCAAGAACGGTGAGGACAGTTCTCGCTTCGTCTACGTCTCCGAAATGGGACCGGAGCGGTGGGCTGTCTCGCCTATCTCAGTCCAGGACTGATTCAAGTGCAGGCCAAATACTACACCTTGGAACAGGCCAAAGCCGCGCTGCCCCAGGTCAAGGCGTTGATGGGCCGGGTGCAGGAGGCGCGCTCCGAAATCATGCGGCTGCGGCCGGAGGTGTGGCCTGTCCTGCAAAAGGCGGCCAATAACGGCGGCAATGCCGCGGCCGGCGAAGTCTACACCCATTTCCACAAGTTGGAGTCGGGTGTCAAGGGCATTATGGAGATGGGCATTCTGGTCAAAGACATCGATATGGGCCTGATCGATTTCCTTTCGATCCGAAACGGGCGCGAGGTCTATCTGTGCTGGAAACACGGGGAGGACGAGCTGGCCTACTGGCACGATGTCAACGCCGGCTACGGCGGCCGGCAGCCGATCGACCCAGACGACTTCTGAGTGTACCGCACTTAGTCAGATGCGCCCGGCCTGGATTGGCGCCGCACTACCAGAAGATTACCGACTGCAAGAATTCAGTGAGCAAGCGATATGCCCAATCCCTATGGCGCCCCCGAGATCACTGTGAAGGAAGTTCGTGCGAAGCAGGAGGAGGGCGAAGCCTTCATCCTTGTTGACGTGCGCGAACCGAATGAGCTGGAGTTGGCCAGTCTGCCCGAGGAAGCCTTCATCAACATGCCGCTCAGCGACCTGCGCGACCGGAGGCTCGAGGCTGTACCGGAAGCGCTGAACGAGAATAAGGAGGCCGATGTCGTCGTCTTCTGCCATAAGGGGCTGCGCAGCGCACAAGTTACCGTCTTTCTGCGTCAGCAGGGCTGGACTAACGCGGTAAGCATGGCGGGCGGAATCGACTCCTGGGCCGAAGAGATCGACGAATCCGTCGGCCGGTACAAGAGTATGTAGTGATTACGTGATTCGTATTCCGCAATGTAGGTTCTAGCCACCACAGACGTTGCGGACGGACCTGGCGGAAATCGAATCGCCTTTTAGTTGAACGCTGAGGAGCATCCGGTGGGCATGACCTGGCCCTTGAGTAAAGAACGCAAGAACGACATCGTCTGGATCGACCTGGGCGACCTCGGAGACCTCGTATATCCCCAGGGTCCGCACGAGCAGTGGCAGGATCACGGGCTTGGTCTGTTGCGCACCATTCTGCACAACAACGGGCTCGAGACCGATATCGTCTCCACTCGCGCGGTCACCTCGTGGGAGCAGCTGGCGCGCAAGCTGTCCGGCTATAAAATGGCGCTGATGAATGTGCGCAGCTATACCTTTCCAGTCGGCCTGAAGGCCGCCCGCATCTTCAAAGAGGTCAATCCCGGCGGCCTGGTTCTCGCTGGTGGAATGCACGCAACGGTTGCGCCGGATGAGATGGAGGCCGAAGACGTATTCGACAGGATCTGCCAGGGCGCAGGCGAAGAGGTCATTGTAGAACTGGTGCGCGACCCGCACAGTTTTCCCAGGGTCTTCCGTGGACAGGGCTCCCGTTCAATGTCCGAGTGGCCGGCCATCGATCGCGAACTGTGGCCGAAGCCCGCCGACTGGAAGGATGCAGTGTCCAATCTGCGGCCGCGGCGCGCCGTACGAGCCCTCAAGTTGGCGCGCGGCTTCAACTGGCCGATGGAGCCGGAGTGCGGTTGGGGTCCGCCGCCCGTGGCAACCATCATCACCAGCCGGGTCTGCCCGTGGCAGTGCGTATTCTGCAACGAGGCCTCCTACATCCCCAACATGGGCCGGCGCCCGGTCGGCATGATAATCGACGAGCTGAACGAGTTGGACGAGAAGTACGGCGTCGGCTCCGTTGTCATTCACGACTCGATGTTTTTCCAGAATCCGAAGTGGCTTCAGGAGTGGATCAACGAGTACCCGCGCCGCGCCAACAAGGTTTGGCCCTATTGGGCAGCGGGGCGCGCAGACACGGTGCGGCAATGGCCCGAGCTCTTCGAGGCGCTCGTGCGCGAGACGAACTGGAATCTGATCTCGATCGGCTTCGAATCGGGCAGCGACCGTATCCTCAAGCTGCTCAACAAGGAGTGTACCGAGGAGGACAACGACTTCGCCATCGATCTGGTCAACCGCATCGGCGACGAGATGGAGGCGGAAGGCAAGGAGCCGCCCGTCTTCTGGTCGAACATCATGCTCGGCATTCCCGGCGAAGCCGAGGAGGACGCCTTCAAAACGATGCGCATGATCAAACGAATGAAGCGCGTCTTCCCCTCAATCTCCTACTATGCGCCCTATCCCGGCTCCGCGCTCGGCTTTCAGCTGATCGCCGAAGGCAAAAGTCTCATGAGCAAGGACAACTATCACCGCTTCCCCGACGACGAAAAGGTCAAGGGCGTGAACTACGGCTTCTACCGCGAGCTCCTGGCCGGCAAATTCGACGCCGAGGTGAATCAGGGCCTTTCACAGGAAGAGCGGGAGCGCGGCTACGCCGGGCTGTACCAGCAGGCGCTGGCCAAGGCGTAGACCATGAGCAGCTTTTCCAATCCCCACTTTATGTACCTCTTCGACATGGAGAACGGCAAGAAGAAGCTCGCCTACGGACAGAGCCCGGAGGACGCGCTCGAGATCCTGCGGATTCGCCTGTCGGATGAGGAGATGGCGCAGATCAAGCCCGACCGCTACGTGAAAATCAGCCAGCGCAAGCTGCAAGAGCACGTCGACGACCTGGGATGAAACTCCGCTCCATTCTCCACCGCCGCTCGAACTCTCCCACCCGCAACTCGCTGTCCGCGCCGCAAGAGCATCTTCTTCTTGCCGTGCTTTCCGGCGCCGCCCTCAAGTCGCATCGCGACATCGACGGCCGCAAGGAGTACCGGTTGCATCCCCTGGACGGAGATGCAGTCAACGTTCCCGGACAGGTCGTCCGCGCGCTGGAAGAAAGAGGACATCTGCTGAGCAATCAGAAATTTCCAGCCGCGACCCTGATTCTTTCGCAGAGTGGGCGTCGCCTGGCGCAAGAGGCGCGGGATTCTGCACTATCGAAGACGCAGCCTGCCAACCCCGCCGTGACGCCTGGCAAATGAATTGCAAGTCAGACTGAGTCTCAGAAGCAGCAGAAGCCGGCGCTTCGCTACTCTCAGGGGTTCCCTGCCGCGCTTTCATCCGGCAGTACGATGCCTAGTTCCTCGGGCGTCTGCGCATCATAGGGATTGTCGAACGCAACCCTGGGAAACGTGCACTCGGCAATGTCGAAGGATTTGTCGGCTTCTTTCTCCGAAAGCCGGCGATTGATCAGTTCCGCCGCCTCGCGCACCGCGGCCACGTCGATCCCCTGGCAAACGTCGGCCACACCCCGCAGCCTGGGCAGACCGCGGCGAAACATCTTGAGCGCACCGCGCCGGTTGCCCCGTTCCATCTGCAAAAAGGCTACGCCCACCTGCAAGATGCCCTGGTAGACGTCGCGCACCGGGCGTTCCTCCTCGTTCCAGGCCAGTTCCAGGTACTCGTGCTGGTCGAAGAAACGTCCCTGGTTGAACGCCAGCAGCCCCGCGACCGCGGCCCGGCTGGGCGGGTCGCCGCAGCCCTCGAGTTGCCTGGGCGGAGGGTGAAGATGGCGGTCGACGACGGCCACCAGCTCCTCCATCATGCGGCTGCGCGCCCAGGCATGATCGGCGCCGGCCTTGCGCGCCTTCTGCAGCGTCGCCGTGTCCACGTGGCTTCCGAAAGCGTAAATCGGCGTCTGGCGTGTGTGCGGTTTCATCTTGCACTGGCGGATGGCCGTCTCCCAGTCTCCCGGCGACTTCAAGTCGAGCAGCACGAGCACGGGAAAGGCGCCCTCGACCACAGCCACGAAGCGGTCGGCCGCCTCGATCGTAACCGGCTCGCCGCCCGCGGCGCGCACCACGTCCTCCAGCCGGATCGAGAAAAAAAGGTCCGGCTCCAGGATGACAACGGTCGGCTTGAACTGCTCATCGTATGTCATCTGCGTCGCTCCCTTTGCGTCAGGCGCCTTCTATCCACATCCGTAGTTGACAATTCAGTCCGGACCGGCAGGGCAGGCGAGGTCCCAAAAAAGCAGGAATCTGCGGCGCCGAGCCAGCGTTAAGGCTATCATAGAACCAGCCGCCGCTTGAAATCAAATTGAGGCCTTCTCTTTGCCAGATTGTGCGCTCCCTCTGGTATACTGGGTCCATACTTGAGGGAGAAGGGAGATGACCGATGGGCGACCGCGAAGAAAGTGCCGAGCAGATTGCCAGTCTATCCTACGAGGAAAGCTACCGGCAGTTGCAGGAGGTCCTTGAAAAGCTGGAGGCAGCCGATCTTCCTCTGGCAGACTCGCTGGAACTTTACGAGTCGGGTATGAAGCTGGCCGCCCGCTGCGGCGAGCTCCTGGAGGAGGCCGAACTGCGCGTCAGGAAGTGGCAGCCTGACGGCACACTTGTGGAGTTCGGCGCTGACCAGGACCAATAAGCCAATGCAACTTCTCGGCCCCGCCTCGATTCTTTGGCTTCCTCTGAGCGTGGGCCTCCTCGTCCAGCTCTACAAGTTCCTTTTCGAGTGGATTAGACTGCGCGATTTCGACCTCCGCGTCCTCGCCCGCGCCGGTGGCATGCCCAGCAGCCACGCCGCCATGGTCTGCAGCCTCGTTTCGGCAATCGGTTACCGTACCGGGCCTCGCAGCGATCTCTTTGCCCTGGCCGCCCTCTTCGCGCTCATCGTGATGTACGATGCCACCGGCGTACGACAGGCCGCCGGCAAACAAGCGGTTGTCCTGAATCAGATCCTGCGCGAGCTGTTCAGCGGCCAGCCGGTCAGCGAAGAGGAGTTGAAGGAGCTCATCGGCCACTCGCCCACCGAGGTCTACGTCGGCGCACTCGTCGGCGTACTCTATACCGTGCTTTGGTTCCAGCTGGCCCAATGATCTCTCTGCCCCCTGATCCCTCTGCCCGCGGACCCGCCTCTACGCTGCCGCCTCACTCCCTACTACTATCCTAGCTTCCCCAGCTCCTCCAGCAGCCGGCAGTATGCCTGCTGGCTCTTGCGGAAACTGGCCAGGCGGAAAAACTCATCGGGCGCGTGGAAGTTCTCGTCTTCGATGCCGAATCCGAAGCTGATTGTGTCGATGCCGAGCTGCTCCTGAAATACGCCCGTGATCGGAATGCTGCCGCCGCTCCGCGTCTGATAAGGTCCCCGCCCGTAGAGTTCGGTCAGGACCGCGGCCGCGGCCAGGTTGCCCCAGTGGTCGGCTGCAATGCTGTACGGCCGCCCGCGTATCGACAGGGGCTTGACCTCGACTCTGACGCCCGGCGGTGTGTGCTGCGCGATGTGCTCTTCCAACAGATCGATGATGCGCCCCGGGTCCTGGTCGGCGACCAGGCGGCAGGTAACCTTTGCGTGCGCCGCGTTGGGCAGCACCGTCTTGATCCCGTCCTCCTGAAATCCGCCCCAGATTCCGTTCATCTCCAGCGTCGGCCGCACCCAGCCGCGTTCGCGGTTGGTGTAGCCGGGTTCGCCGAACTCCTCGTCCAATCCAATTTCGCGTAGGTACTGGTCACCGTCAAAGGGAACCTGTGCGATTGCGGCGCGTCCTGCAGGCGACAACTCGACCACGTCATCGTAGAAGCCCTCGACCGCCACCGTTCCATCTGCACGCCGCAGCGAGCTGAGTATCTGCGTGAGCGCGTGGATCGGGTTCTGGATGCGGCCGCCGTGCAGCCCCGAATGAAGGTCGGTCGTCGCCCCGTACACGTCGATCTGCACACCGCAAATCCCCCGCAGCGACACGAGCAGCACCGGCTCAGTCTCACTGTACTGCCCGCCGTCCGCGCTGACCGCCAAGTTGCTCGCGAACCGTTCCACGTGCGGCGGCATGAACTCCGGTATCTGCGGACTGCCGATCTCCTCCTGGCCTTCAAAGCAGAATTTCAGGTTGACCGGCACGGCCCCTTCACTCCGCAGCAGCGCTTCCACCGCCAGAATCGGCGCCAGCATATTGCCTTTGTCGTCAGATGCGCCGCGCGCAAAAACGCGGTCATCCACGACGGTCGGCTCGAAAGGCGGATGCGTCCACAGCTCAACCGGGTCCACCGGCTGTACGTCGAAATGTCCGTAGATCAGAATCGTCGGCTTGCCCTCGGCGTGGAGCCAGTCACCGTAGACCACCGGGTGCCCGCCGGTCGGCAGCACCTCCACGTTCTCAGCGCCAGCGGAAGTCAGCCGCCGCGCCACCCACTCTCCAGCGCGCGCGACATCATCGGCCCGCTCCGGCAGGGCGGAGATGCTGGGAATCCGCAGAAAATCAAGCAACTCTTCGAGAAAACGGTCCTGGTTGGCATCGAGATACGTCCGGTAGGCGTTCATGCCTGGCACCCCTCCTTGTTGGCTTCGGTCCGCCGCGTCGCAAATTCTACAGCAGTGTGAAGGCGTTCGTCAAAGGAATCCGCGTGCAGGGGCCGTGCCAGGGACGGTGCAGGTCCTGTCCGGAAGTGGCGCACAAATTCCAATACCTCGGGTTGCAACGACATCATGGCCGGGCCGCGTTCCATTCTCTGTCAGAGTGAAAGATTACGCCTTACTTGATTCCTGTTGGACGGTCGGGCCTGCGGCCCTCCCTTGTGCGGGGGGACTCCCCCCGCAACGCCCCCCTGACACCCCTCCTCCCGCCGGGTGTGGGTTCTAAGGTAGCCCAGCGCAACCAGCGGCCCGTCGCCCTGCCACCGTGCCTGCGCGACTCCATCGTGTCCCCAACGCGCCGCGTGCCCATGCCGCCGTGTGTGCGCCTCGCCAGCCCATCGCGCGCTCAACCTTCTGCCACCGCCCCCTGCAGTTCCTGACCACTGACCACTGACCCCTGACCACTAACCCCTGACCCCCGCCCCCTGTCCCCTGCAGTTCCGGCCCTCCCTTGTGCGGGGGGACTCCCCCCGCAACGCCCCCCTGACACCCCCCCTCCCGCCGTGTGTTGGTCCTAATGCAGCCCAGCGCAACCAGCGGCCCGTCGTCCCGCCACCGTTCCTGCGCGATTCCAGCTTGTCCCCAGCACGCCGCGTGCCCATGCCGCCGCTTGTGCGCCTAGCCAGCCCATCGCGCGCTCAACCCTCAGCCACCGCCCCCTGCAGTTCCTGCCCCCTAACCCCTGACCCCTTTCCCCAGCAGTTTGACCTTCGGGCCCGCGGCCCATCACCGCGCCACCAAGTCAGCGAGCGCAGCGGCCACCGTAGGGGCAGGCCTTGTGCCTGCCCTGTCCCTCTCCCAAACGGAGCTATACAATGTCAGCCCCCGCTGGCATGAGTTCCCCGCCACACGATTCCCACCCCAAGCGTGGGCCCAACACCCGTTGCAGAAGCCTTTTAGAGCCAAGCCCTATTGAGGTACAATTCTGCCGCGACGTATCGACTTCAAGGACCGCTACCGGAGTGACCTTTGCTGAAATCGCCCCAAGTTCGCGCCGCCCTGGCCGGGGTTCAACTCGAAATCGTCTGCCTCGATCGTGCCTTCGTCGCGGCCCCTTTCGCCGAACTGCCGCTAACGCTTTTGCCTTCGAAATGACCTCGTCTGCTGAACAGGAAACCGCAGTTCAGGGCAACGTTCAACAGCCGCCTCCACTGAATGCGGCTGCCGGTGATCTCCGTGCCACAGCCTGTGCCTGAGAGGCAGGAAGGCGGGGCCGCTGTCTCCAGCGCGAAACGCCTGCCCAGCGGTCTTCGGGTCGCCCTGGTCCATGACTGGCTCAACCAGATTGGCGGCGCCGAAAACGTGCTCGAAGAGTTCGTCGCGCTCTTCCCCGGCGCGCCCGTCTTCACCAGCATGTACGGCCCCGAAAAAATGCCGGATGCCTACCGCGCCTGGCCCATTCACACCTCTTTCATGCAGAACCTGCCCGGCGTCACCGAACGTCACCAGGCCTACCTCCCTCTCTATCCAGCCGCCTTTGCAACAACCGATCTGAGCGGCTTCGACCTGGTCCTGAGCAACAAGAGCGGCTTCTGCCACGGCGTTCGATCGCGCAGGGGCGGGCGCAAGGCCCTCCACGTCTGCTACTGCCTGACCCCGACGCGCTTCCTTTGGCTCTATGACCATTACCGCGACCGCGAACGGATCGGCAGCCTGCTCAGCCTCGCCCTCCAACCCCTCCTCGCCCTCCTGCGCCGCTGGGACTACGCCGCCGCCCAGCGCGTCGATCACTTCATCGCCATCAGCACCGTCGTCCAGGAGCGAATCCGCACCATCTACGGTCGCGAAAGCGCCATCGTCCCCCCGCCTGTAGACACCCAGCGCTTCACGCCCGACCCGTCAACGCCAATCGGAGACTACTTCCTCATCGTCAGCCGGCTCATCCCCTACAAACGCGTAGATCTGGCCGTTGACGCCTTCCGCGCCCTTCCCCAGGAGAAGCTGATAGTCGTCGGTTCAGGCCGCGACCGGGCGGCGCTCGAAGCGACATCGCCCGCCAATGTGACCTTTCTCGGCTGGCAGCCCGCCGACCGCCAGCTGGAGCTGGTTCGCAGCTGCAAGGCTTTCCTTTTCCCCGGCCTCGAAGACTTCGGCATCGCGCCCGTCGAAGCCATGAGCGCCGGCCGCCCCGCGATCGCCTATCGCGGCGGCGGCGCGCTCGACACCGTCAATCCCGGCCAGACCGGCGTCTTTTTCGACGAACAAACGCCGGAATCGTTGCAGCAAGCCATTGAGCGGTTCGACCCCCGCGCCTTCGACCCCGACGTCTGCCGGGCCTATGCCCAAGAGTTCAGCCAGGATTCGTTCCGCCGCCGCATATTGGAGACGCTGGAGTCATTTTTGGACATCGACGCCGGCAGCAGACAACTGTGAACTCGCCGGCAGGAACATGCATTTGAACCCACGAACACACAGGAGGAGACGGTCTGCTTAACCAAGATGAAGTCCGCCACCTCTATTTCAGCGGGGATTCGGCCCACGACTTCGACCACGTGCTGCGCGTCACCCGGCTGGGCATCCGCATCGCCCAGGCCGAGTCCGCCGACGTCGAGGTCGTGCGCGCCGCCGCGCTGCTCCACGATGTTCCAGTCGCAGACGCGGGACGCAGCGCGCATCACATGGCCGCGGCCGAATTCGCCGCCGGCTACCTGCCTGCAGCCGGCATGGATCCGGCGCGCATCGAAAATGTCGTCCACTGTATCCAGGCCCACCGCTACCGCGACCGCTCGATCCAACCGCGCACGCTCGAGGCGAAATGTCTCTACGACGCCGACAAGCTCGACAGCATCGGCGCGATCGGAGTCGGGCGCGCCTTCGCGCACGCCGGCCGCCATGGCAACCGCCTCTGGAACGAGACCGCGGCCGCGGCGCCGCCCGACGACGCCAAGCCTGAAGGCCGCAATTATACGCCCGTCCACGAGTTCGTCTACAAACTCAGCCGCATCCTGCCAACGCTGCATACGCAGGCCGCCCGCCGCATCGGCGAGGAGCGGCACCAGTTCATGCGCCACTTCTATGAGCAGCTGGACGCGGAAATGACCAGTCGCAACTGATTTCGTATAGTCATCAACGATATCAACAGTCAGCCTTTGCCCCCGCCGCTTTCCATCCGCCGCCGAAACGTACGTCATCGAAGGGGCCGAAACTGTGAAAAACCACCAACTGTGTTAGGCTATGCGGGTCGCCGGAGTGTCCTCCCAGACTGAAAAGGTAAGACCATGAAACCACAGCCTGAAGTCCGCAATTCTAGCCCGCTGGCCTTCGACGAAGCGGCCCGGCTGCCTTTGCCTGGCGACAATGTCGCCGTCGCCACGCGCGCGTTGCCCGCGGGAACGCAGGTCGACTACAACGGCCGAACTCTGACGCTCGACTTCACGACGATGGAAGGTCACCGTTTCGCGGTGGCGCCCATCGCAGCCGGCGCCGCCCTCCTCTCCTGGGGCCTGCCCTTCGGCATTGCGACGCGGCCCATCGCGCCCGGCGAATATGTACGCAACGCCGAGATGCTCGACGCGCTCAGCGTGCGCGCACTCGACTTCGAGCTCCCCGCCGAGCCCAATTTCGCCGACCATGTCCAGCCATACACTTTGGACACAGCGACCTTCAAGCCCGCTCCGCCGACGCCCCGCCACACGCAGGACCAGTTCTTCGAAGGCTACGCCAGACCCGCCGGACGCGGCGTGGGCACGCGCAACATGATCATTCTGCTCGGCGCCTCCTCCCGCACCGGAGGCTTCGTGCGGCAGCTGGAGGCCCGCCTCGCCGGCGTCGCCGATCAATATGACAACATCGACGGGATCGTCGCCGTCGCCCATACGGAAGGCGGCCACGACAACCCCAACAACACCGAATCGGTGCTGCGCACGCTGGCCGGCTTCATCGTCCACCCCAATGTGGGCGCCGTCCTCTGCGTCGACTACGGCCTCGAACCTGTCGACAACGCCCGCCTGCAGGCATACCTTACCGACCACAAATACCCCCTCGACGCCGTACCGCACGAATTCCTGACCCTCGCCGGCGGATTTCAGGCCGGACTGAAACAGGCAGAGGCGACTGTGCAAGGCTGGCTGCCGGAGGTTGACGCCACCCCCCGCACCCTACAGCCGCTTTCCGCACTGAAACTTGCGCTGCAATGCGGCGGATCCGACGCGTTTTCCGGCATCTCGGGCAATCCTCTCGCCTCTTGGGTCGCCCGCGAACTGGTCCGCTACGGCGGCGCCGCCAACCTCGCCGAAACCGACGAGTTGATCGGGGCTGAGCCCTACATGATGCTCAATGTGCGCGACGCCGAAACCGCGGCTTCATTTCTCGACATGATCGAGCGCTTTCAAGAGCGGGTCGCCTGGCACGGACACTCTGCTGACGGTAACCCTTCCGGCGGCAACAAGTACCGTGGCCTCTACAACATCGTTCTCAAGTCGATCGGCGCCGCCATGAAACGGCACCCTGACGTCCGCCTCGACCACGTAATCGAATACAGCGAACCGATGCGGGAGCCCGGCTACTACTTCATGGACAGCCCCGGAAACGATCTTGAGAGCATCGCCGGCCAGGTGGCGTCGGGCAGCAACATCATCTACTTCGTCACCGGCAACGGCTCGATCACCAACTTTCCCTTTGTACCGACAATCAAAATAGTCACCACGACCCAACGCTTTGAGCTGCTCAGCCGCGATATGGACGTCAACGCCGGCCGCTACCTCGACGGGATGCCGATGGATGAGCTCGGCGCGGAAACGCTCGAGCTGACGCGGCGGGCGGCCTCGGGCGAGCGCACCGTCGGCGAAAAGGCCGGCCACGCCCAGGTCCAACTATGGCGCGACTGGCGCCAGACCGGTCCGGGTAAAGTCGAAGAGATCAGCCGCCGCCCGCAACCTGCCGGGCGGCCGCTGCCCCTGCGCCCCAGTTCCACAACCCCGCCTCCGCTCGATCTCACCTACCCGGCATACGCGTCGCCTGAAGGCCCGGTTGCCGACCGCATCGGCCTGATCCTGCCGACAAGCCTCTGTTCCGGCCAGATCGGCCAGATCGCGGCCGCGCGCCTCAATCGAAGAAACGCGTCCGGCCAGGCAGCGGCAGGTCCACCGAGCAGGTACGTGGCGCTGGCCCATACCGAGGGTTGCGGCTTCTCCGGCGGCCACACCGGCGACCCCTACGTGCGTACCGTCCTTGGCTACCTCCGTCATCCCCAGGCCGCCGAAACGCTGCTGCTCGAACACGGCTGCGAAAAGACGCACAACGACTACTTCCGCCACGAGCTGGCTGCAGCCGGGCTGGACCTGGACCGCTACGGATGGGCCAGCATCCAGTTGGATGGCGGCATCGACGCCGTGTTGCAGAAAATCGACGACTGGTTCGCCGCGCGTCTGGCCGCGGCGGATGCGCCCGCCCGGTTAACCGCGAGCGCGTCCGACCTGCGCATCGGTCTGCTCAACGCCGGCAACCTTTCTACTGAAGCCGCCCGGCAGTTCGGCCGTCTCGCGGCCGCAATCGTCTTCGCCGGCGGAACGGTCGTGGTGCCCGAAAACGCGGCCCTCCTTTCCTCAGACGCATTTCTGGCAGAGAGCGCAGGGAAAGGCCCCCATTTGCCGACCCTGGCCTACGGACAGGCCCTGGCCGATGCCGCAGATCGGCGCGGCCTTCACGTCATGGAAACCCCCACCGAACACTGGACCGAGACGGTCACCGGCCTCGGCGGAGCCGGCGTCGAGGCGATTCTGGCGCACGTCGGCAGCCACCCTATCGAGGGCCACCCCCTCGTGCCCGTGCTGCAAGTTGCCAGCGAAGAGAACGTGGCCCAGCAGTTCGCTGACGATATGGACGCCCAGCTCGACCGCGATCCGGATGACTGGCCCCAGCAGCTGGCCGGCCTGCTTGCGCAAACACTGGGCGGCCAGGCGCAGCCAAAAGCGACCCGGTCCGGTAACATCGACTTCCAATTCACCCGCGGGCTGCTGGGCATCTCCCTCTGAGCCAGGCAGCCAGAGAGTTCGACCGATGCCGCAAAATCCTCCCAACGTCGTCTACGTCTTCGCCGACCAGTGGCGGGCACAGGACACAGGTTACGCCGGCAACTGCCAGGTGCGAACACCACATCTGGACGCGCTTGCCGCACAAAGCGTGAACTTCACCCATGCCCTCGCCGGCATCCCCGTCTGCTGCCCCGCACGCGCCGCGCTCCTGACCGGCCAGCACGCCTTGACCCACGGCGTATTTGTCAACGACGTCCACCTCGCCGACGACGCCGTCTCGATGGCCAAGCTCTTCAGGGCCGCCGGTTACGATACCGCCTACGTCGGCAAGTGGCACGTTGACGGGCGCGGCCGCAGCAGCTACATCCCGCCCGAGAGCCGCCAGGGCTTCGACTACTGGAAGGCCCTCGAATGCACCCATGACTACAACGACTCCAGGTACTACGCCGGCAATTCCGATGAGCCCTTGACTTGGGAGGGCTACGACGCCATCGAGCAGACAAAGGACGTGCAGGCCTACCTGCGCGATCGCAAACGGAGCGGTAACTCCGACAAACCCTTTCTTCTCCTGCTCTCATGGGGCCCCCCGCACGCGCCCTACGAGACCGCCCCGCAAGAGTACCGGCAACGCTACGACGCCGGCGCCATCGAACTGCGTCCCAACGTGCCGCCGCAGATGGCCGAAGCCGCCCGAGAATGGATCGCCGGCTACTACGCCCACTGCACAGCCCTCGACGACTGCCTCGGCGCACTCCTGCAGACCCTGCAAGAAGAGGGCCTTGCCGACGACACCCTCTTTGTCTTCACGTCGGACCATGGAGACATGCTCGGCTCGCAGGGCGAGGTCAAGAAACAGAGGCCGTGGGAGGAATCGGTCCGCGTGCCTTTTCTGCTCCGCTGGCCGCGCCGCTTCGGCTGGCAGGGCCGGCAGGTCGACGCGCTGCTCGACACGCCCGACATCCTGCCGACACTGCTCTCCCTCTGCGGCCTCCCAATACCCGAAACAGTCGAGGGCTGCGACTTTTCTGCGACGATCGAAGGCGGCCCGGACCCTTCGGGCGGCGCTGCGCTCATCTACTGCCCGCACCCCTTCGGCCAGTTCACCCGCCAGGACGGCGGCCGCGAATACCGCGGCTTGCGCACGCACCGGCACACCTACGTACGCGATCTGAACGGCCCGTGGCTGCTCTACGACAACAGAGAAGACCCCTTTCAGCTTGAAAACCTCGTCGATCGCCCCGAAATCAGGACCCTTCAGGCTGACCTGGAAGCACAGCTCCAGCGCAAACTGGATCAACGCGGCGACGCCTTCCTGCCCGGCGCCGCCTACATCGAAAAGTGGGGCTATCCCCTCGACGAAACTGGGACCGTCCCATTCGAATGGTGAACCCAGCCCGCCGACCAACGGCCCACCCGTAGAAATACCAGCCAGCGGCCTTCTTCGTGCCCCACCCTGCAATTTCGTGCATATTCGTGGTTCAATCCGAGCACTCAGTAGAATCAAATATCCCTTCTGTCCGCGCGAGACATTCCCAGCCGGCGCAGGGGCATCACCATTGACAACAATCCGAACCAACTGAAAACTCAAATCCCAAAACCTGAACCTACGAAATGAACCCAGCTTCCGCCTACCTCAGCCAGGCCCAGGCAATTCTGGAGCGCATCATCGCCACCCAGTTGGAAAACATCCAGCGTGCCGCCGACATCTGCATCGACTCCATCGCGCAGGATGGCCTCGTCCATCTCTTCGGCACCGGCCACTCGCGCATGTTCATCGAGGAGATCTACCCCCGGCACGGCTCCTTCCCCGGCTTTCATCCGATTGTCGAACTCTCGCTCACCTTCCACAACCAGGTCGTCGGCGCCAACGGCCAGCGCCAGGCCATGTTCATCGAGCACGTCGAAGGTTTCGCCAAACAGATCCTGCGCAACTTCGTCCTGCGGCCGCCCGACAGTTTCATGATCTTCTCCAACAGCGGCGTAAACGAAGTCATCGTCGAAATGGCTCTCGAAGCCAAGGCCCTTGACCTGCCCGTCATCGCCGTCGTCTCTGTCGACCACTGCACCGCCTCCGCGCCCAAGCACAGCAGCGGCAAACGCCTGCTCGACGTCGCCGACGTCACCATCGACAACGCCACGCCCGCCGGCGACGCCATGGTCCGCGTCGAAGGACTCGAAGACCCCGTCGGCCCGGGCTCGACCATCGGCGCGGCCGCCGTCGTCAACGCCGTCAAATGTCTCGTCGCCGCCGGACTGACCGAGCGCGGCAAGCCGCCGCTCGTCCTCTCCAGCAGCGTGTTTGCCGGCGACAAGTCCGCCGAAAAGTTCGACGCCTCCTACGACGACTATCGCCGCCGCGTGCGGCGCGTATACGGAGACTGAACCGAGTTCCTGGGCAGCGCCAGACCAGTCTGAAACTACTATGCAACCGATTCCTCTGCGTACGGCCGTCATCGGCAGCTATCCCTTTCCGGCCTGGCTGGAATTCGCCAGCGCCCACCTCGACCAGTTCGGCAGCGAAGACATCGCCGAAATGATCGACGACGCCGTCGTGGCTGCCATCCATGACCAGCTTTCCGCCGGCCTCGATCTCATCACCGACGGCGAGCAGACGCGGCTCGACTTCAACCTCTCCTTCTACGGCTACCTCGAGGGCATAGAGCCGGAACCGGCCTCACCGCGACGCTGGGGTCCGCCCGCGCACGACCAGCGCGGCAAACACACGATCGTAGGCGAGCTCGGCGCGCCCACCGGCCTCGGCGCCGTCGAGGAGTTCCAACGCTTGCAGCGGCTTGCCCCTTCCGGCGATGACGCGCCCGCGTTGAAGGCCAGCGTGCCCGGCCCCTACACGCTCAGCGGCCGGCTGCTGCCCAACGCCGCCTATCCAGACCGCTACGCCGTGACCGAAGCGCTGCTGCCTATTGTGCGGGCCGAACTTGAAGCATTGGTGGATGCCGGCTGCCGCGAGATCACCGTCGACGAACCCTCCATGAGCTGCTACGCCTACCGCGAAGAACCCCACCGCTTCGTCGATATCTTCAACCGCACCGTGGACCCCGTCGTTGGCAGATGCCGGCTCTCAACGCATCTCTGTTTCGGCAACTACAAGGGCCATCCCGTCGGCTACCGTCGCTACGCGCCCATGTTTCCCGCCTTCCTCGAGATGACCGTCGATGAAATCCACGTCGAGATGGCCAACCGCGAATATGCCGAGCTCGAAGTCATTGGGCTCATCGCCGAACGGCGCGACGTGGCCGTTGGCATCATCGACGTCAAGAGCTACTTCATCGAGTCGCCCGAGCACGTGGCCGCGACCGTCCGCCGCTGCCTGCAGTTCGCCCCGCCGGACCGCCTCGCCTTCGCCCCCGATTGCGGCCTCAGTCAGACCGCACGCTGGGCCGCTCGCCAGAAGCTGCAAAACATGGTCGCCGGTGTGCAGAATGTCCGTAACGAGCTGTAGCGAAAGCTGCCAGCCGGAAGCGGCGTCATCTCCCTGAAGGAGGGAGCTCCCACCCATCCTTCGTGCCTCTTCGTCGATCACCGCTCGGAGGCCCGGCGGCAGCCGCAAAATCGCCCCCATTTTGAGATGCCCACTTACCGCCAATAGATTTGGCGCCCGTCCATCCATGTGCTAAACTGCGTTGCTGTGCCCACACTGGTAGGCGCACAGAATCGAGACCATTTGGGCACTCTCAGTAGCGCAACAGGTCGTGCCCGCACCATTCGAAGAAATAGACGAATTGATTGAGAGGGCTGTGTAAGATGACAAACGCATTGATGGCTTCGCTGCAACCGGAGATGCCCGAAGGCATGGCCGAAATCGACCCCGGTGACACTGTGCGCGTCCACCAGCGCATCACCGAAGGCCGCAACGAACGCATCCAGGTCTTCCAGGGCGTCGTGATCTCCAAGCGCGGCGGCAAGGACGCGGGCGCAACCTACACCGTCCGGCGCACCGGTTCACACGGTGTCGGCGTCGAGCGCACCTTTCCTCTCTACAGCAAGAATGTGGAGAGGGTCGAAGTGCTGCGCAAGACTAAGGTCCGCCGCGCACAGCTCTACTACCTGCGCGACCGGCAGGGCAAGTCCGCCCGCCTCAAAGAAAAGCGTTTCATCAGCGTCTAGCGAATGCCACCAACGTGTCGTCCCTGCAGCATCTTGCCACATACGCTGCAGGTCGACGCACAAACTCCCGGCATTCACGAATGCGATATTCTACTCCGTGATCGATAGAATTGCTCGCATCCTCAGCGACCACTCCGCAATCCTACCAACCGAACTCTACAACGAAGGCTGGATGCTTCGTTTGGTCCTGGACTGGTACAGTCGGCGGCCAGGATCGGACGGCCGCGCTCTCTTCGAACAGGACGCCCGCTGGTTCTCCGAGGGGAGGCTCTCCTCGCAGTTCCTTTCCCGCTATCGAGGTGACAAACTGGCCGAGACACATACCCATACCGACGGTGTTGTCGGTCACTTTGACATCGCCCAACGCTCGGAGGTACGACCCCAAAGCGGCGCAACCCAACTCCTGGTTCTCGAAGCCAAGTTGGCGAGCAAACTTTCGTCCGGTACCACTCGGGCACCCGGCTACGACCAAGCTGCGAGGAGCGTGGCCTGCCTGGCCCATGTCGCCGGCGAAGCCGGAATCGCACCCGGCTCTCTGTCAAGCTTCGGGTTCTGGGTCTTCGCCCCCCGCAAGAGGCTCAAGGAGTTTACTTCACTTGCGACGACAGAAAGCGTCAAGGCCAAAGTAAGAAAACGCGTCGACCAGTTCGGCGACGACAAAATCGAGTGGTACAACGGCATCTTCTTGCCCCACCTCGAGTCGATGTCAGTCGGTACCATGGCCTGGGAAGACCTTCTCGACGCCATGGAGGCCGAAGGCGCCGGCACTGAATTCCGTGAGTTCTATCAGGAATGTTGCACCTACGCCAACCTCTAGACCTCTATCCGGTCCAGACCCAACTCCCGCCAGCTAGACCCCTGACTGCTCCCTGTCCAGCCCACACCCAACGCCCCCTCCGGCAGTCGACCCATCGCGGGGCCCAGAAAACGCAATACAAAAGGGGGCCATTTCTGGCCCCCCATACAAAACACACGAACCCCTCGTCACAACCATCTTGAAACGAGGAACGCAAAACTAAGAACTCAACCCAAGCCTCTCAAACTGCTCCACCGGCGCGTCATTATCCCGCATCAGCTCCGCCATGCGCGCCGCCAGCCTCGCCTCCTCCGCAACGCTTTCTATCGGCGACTCCTGCCCCGGATCCGCCTCCAGGTCGAACAACAACGTATAGCGCGGCGGGGGATTGTCCGTCTTCCTCGACGCCGTTTTCACCGTGCGGCAGCCCTTCGTGAACGTGAACGGTTCGGCCAGCTCGATATCCTCCAGCTCCGCCGCCGTGAAGCGGTGCCGCATGTGGTTCGCCATCAGCGTGTACTCGTTGAGCGGCTCGTTCTGCAGCGGGTCTTCCGGTCCCCGCATGTACACAAAACGCCCGTCGGTAATGTTGACGTGGCCTCCGTGCACGCCGAACAGCGCCGCGTCGCGCGTCGGCGCGTCCTCGGCAACTACATCCCCGAGCGCGATCCCCTGCATATCAGGCGGTTGCGCCACGCCGAACAGGTCCAGCAGCGTCGCCGGCAGGTCGATCATCTGCGTCAACTGCGCCCGCCGCGCGCCCTTAACCTTGCTGCGCGGGTCCCAGATGAAGAGCGGCGTGTGCGCGATCTCATTGTAGAAGGGCGGAATGTTCTTCGCCCACCAGTCGTGCTCCCCCAGCAGAAAGCCGTGGTCGGTGCACACGATCAGCATCGTGTCGTCCCACATCGCCAGCTCGTCCATCACGTCCAGCACCTTCCCCAAATGCTCGTCGCACATGCTCAGCAGCGCCGCGTACTCATAGCGCGCGTGCCGCACCACCTCCGGCGACTCCTCAACCCGTCGGTAGGGCGGCCAGTCAAAATGGTCTCCGTCGTACTCGTGCGGGTAGAGGTCCTTGTACTTCTGTTGCGTGAAAAAGGGCTCGTGCGGGTCAAATGTCTCGATCTGCAGGAACCAGCCGTCCTGACCCCCGTTGCGGCGTAGGAATTCCAGCCCCGCGGCAAAAGTCTTGGCCTGCGGCTGCTTCTCTTCGCTCTCCATGTGCTCGCGGTTGATCCAGTCCTGACGCATCTTATGATCGTTGCGCCGCAATCCTTCCGGCTGCATTCGCATTCGATTCAGCGACGCCGGCTCGACCGGGTCCTCCACCTGCCCGATCCACGCGTCCCCCTCCTGCCCGCGATGATAGTCCCAGCTATCGTAGCGCGTGTGATACGAGGAGCCGCCGTCCTCGAAATAGTGCAGGTGATCGGTGCTCAGATGCGTGTAAATCCCGTTCTCCGACAGGAGTTCCGGCATCGAGTCGTCGAATGGCTCCAGCGGACCCCAGCTCCGGTGCAGAAAATTGTAACGCCCCGTGTGCAGCTCCCGCCGCGCCGGCATGCACGGCATGCTGCCCACGTAACAGTTGTCGAACGTGACCGTCCGCTCCGCCAGCCGCGCAAAATTCGGCGCATGCACCCAGTCGCCCCCATACGGCGGCAACATATGCCGGTTCAACGTGTCAAACATCACCATAACAGCTCTCATAGCGCTCTCAACCCCTCCTCACTGAATCCCATCCCCACTTGAAAAACTCCCACTCCCCCCCACATTATCGGCTCGCCGCTACTGACGAGAGCCTTACCACGCTAACCACTGCCGTCCCCACCTGCCTCCGATATCTCCATTACAACCTGCCCTCTATTCTCCCTTCGCACGAGAGCAACCAGCGTCACAAACACAACTACGACGTGGTACTTCCTTCTCAACCCCCTGCTCATCTCCTTCTTGACCTCCTTATCGTCCGAGATAGACGTGACCACGCCCTCGAACCACGGGCCCTCAATGTTCCCATGCATGTCACAAGCCGCAACCCGTACCCGCGGATTGTTGCGCGCCCGTTTCACCTTCCAGCTGTCGCCCTGCGTCCACACCAGCAGCTTGCCCTCCTTCGCCACCGTCCACACCGGCGTCTTGACCCCCTCGCCGTTCTTGCGAAACGTCTCCAGCGAGATGTACCTTGGATCACCCAGGTCACTCAGCTTCATTAGACTTCCCTCCCCTCCCGACCGGTCAGTCGCCAACCTGCCCGCTCAATATGATATCTCGCGTCCCCCTGAGTATAGCTTTGCCGTCCCCGTCCGTCGCCTCCACAACCTCCATGATCAGCGCCTGCACGTCCTCTCCCGCACCCGCAAAGATCCTATCCCCATCCTGTCCTGTATCAATGCTGAAATAGAACTGCGTCGTCAGCAGCTCCTTCTCACCCAGCCGCACCTTCACGTGAATGTGCCGCGGCCGCGGCGCATATTCTCCCGGCATGATCGTACGGAAGCTGTAGCTGCCATCGTCGCCCGTGAACGCCTCACCGTAGGACTGAAAATTAACATCCCTCCTCCCACTGTCAGGATCGCGCGGATGCAGGTAGGCCCCATTGTCGTCCGTCTGCCAGATCTCTACCACCGCCCCCGGCACAGGCATCCCTACCGCGTCGTACAGCCTGCCCCCAAACGTCAGAATTTCACCTGCCGCCATCCCGTCGGCGCCCTCCAGGACCACCAGGTCGTTGTCCCGGTCCACCGGCTTCTCAACCGGATAGTACGGCCCTTCCGTCTGCGCCGGCGTATGGTAGGTCACCTCGATTGGCAACGCTTGCTGAACGCCCCCCTCTTCGGCCAGAGTTTCCTCCTTCGCTATCGGCGTTCCTACGTTCTCCCCGTTCTCTGACACTACTGCTTCGCCGATGGCAGCGCACGCCGTCAGCAACAAAGTGGTCAGAAGCAATCCGCTCAATCTCAAGAATTGGAAAGTTAACATGGTTTCTCCTTCAAGCAACCGGGCCGGTAGGTGAAGCCATAATCCACCAAGGATAGTCTTTGTGTAGATTCGTGGCCCTTCGTGGTTGAATCTGGTCGGTTCAGTAATATGGAACACTCGAATTGATGGAGCAAGTTAACTGAGAATGAAAAGCGAATACGCAAGAATGTAAGTAACTGCTCAGCCGCTATCAGTCTGCCTCCACGAATGAGGCGAACGAAGGCTCTTTCTCTCTCCTTAGCTTTGTGGACGGTCGGGCCTGCGGCCCTCCCTTGTGCGGGGGGACTCCCCCCGCAACGCCCCCCTCCAAAACCAGCGCTCACCGACAGTTCGTCTTCATTCCTGCAGTGCGGCTCATCCAACTTGGCATCTGCCAACCGAATACGCAATCAGATTGCCTGAAAGGCGGCAGCGATGAAGGGCTAGGCGTCGTTGACATCCCCGATGACTGACCGAAGAAAGTCGGCTTCGACAGGTTGCCTGCGTACTGTCCCAACTTCGGCTCGCCTGATTCTTGGCGCGAAGACCGCCGCCTGTGCCCGTGCCGTCAATCAGGTCCATCACAAAAATCAGATGAATCAAAGTTCAGACAAGTGTCGACGTGTCCCAATCAAAACAGGCACTGTATATGCCTTGGTAGTTACCTGGAAGCGAAAAACTGGAAACTATCATCACCCGTCGAGCATGACATCAAAATCCGCCGCCGTCCTCGCCTCCACCTCATCCAACGTCGCCCCCGGCATCAACTCCGTCAAACAGAGCTTCCCCTCTACAAAACGAAACACCGCCAGCTCCGTGATCACCACATCCACCGCCCCCGTCGCCGTCAGCGGCAGCGTACACCGCTTCACAACCTTCGGCTGCCCCTCCCGGCTCGCATGTGTCATCGTCACGATCAGCCGCTTCGCGCCCGACGCCAGGTCCATCGCGCCCCCCACGCCCAGCAGCGGACGCCCCGGCGCCGCCCAATTGGCCAGGTTGCCCTGCTCGTCCACCTGCAGACCGCCCATGATCGCCGCATCCACGTGACCGCCGCGAATCATCGCAAACGAGTCCGTGCTGTCGAAATAGCTGCTGCCCGGTAGCGCCGTCACCGGAATCTTGCTCGCATTCACCGGATACTCCATCGCTCCACCCCTCTCCGGCGACGGCCCGACGCCCAACATCCCATTCTCCGTGTGCAGCACAATCCCATGCTCTGGCGTGATCAAGTCCGCCACCAGCGTCGGGATGCCCACGCCCAGATTCACGATATCCCCCGACTTCAGCTCCGCCAGCGCTCGCCGCGCCAGCCGCATGCGCACGTCGCCCACCCTCTTCCCGCTGCCCTCGATCGTCGCCGAAGTCCCCAGGTCCGCCGCCAAAGTCCGCACCGGAACAAGATAGTCGACAAAACAGCCCGGCGTGTGAATGCTCTCAGGCGGCAGCGACCCCGCCGGCACGCATTCCTCTACCTCGGCGATCACCAGGTCCGCCGCCGTCGCCATCGCCCGATTGAAATTCTGCTCGGTCATCCGGTACACCAGGTTGCCGGTTCTGTCCGCAGTCCACGCCCGCACCAGCGCCACATTTGCCCGCAACGCCGGCTGGAAAACGTGTTCCCTCCCTTCAATCCATTTCGTCTCACGCCCAGCCGCCATCACAGTCCCCGCCGCCGTGGGCGTAAAGAAACCGCCAAGCCCCGCGCCGCCCGCTCGGATCGCCTCGGCCATCGTGCCCTGCGGCATCACCTCAAACTCAATCGCGCCGTTTTGCGCTGCAGCCACCGCCTCCGGATTACTCGTGAAAAAGGAACCGATCGCCTTGCTGATCTGCCCGTTGCGCAACATCCGCCCCCCGCCAAGACCCGGCTCGCCCACATTGTTGGCGATGTAGGTAATGTCGCGCACTTCAGTCTCGGCCAGCGCGTGCAGGACCTGCGTCGGGTTGCCGGTCATGCCAAATCCGCCCACCAATACCGTGTCGCCCGAGTTGACCAGGTCTGCCGCCTGCCGCGGCGTTATCTGCGGAAGCTCTTTCACCGATCGACCCTCTCCACGACCGTTGCCTCGCCCTGGCCCACGCCAACGCACAACGTCGCCAGCCCGTAGCGCGCCTTCTGACTCGCAGCCTGCCGCCGCTGCATCTCGTGCACCAGCGTTGTCAGTATCCGCGCCCCCGAACAGCCCAAGGGATGCCCAAGCGCGATCGCGCCGCCGTTCACGTTGGTGATCGCCTCGCTCAACCCCAGCTCACGCATCACCGCAAGCGTCTGCACCGCGAACGCCTCGTTGATCTCTACCAGGTCCACGTCGCTGCACGCAAGCCCGGCCCGCTTCAACGCCTTGCGCGTCGCCTCGACCGGCCCCAGACCCATCACGCGCGGATCGACGCCCGCCGCCGCCGAAGCCAGCCAGCGCGCCAGCGGGCGAAGCCCCAGCCTCTCCGCCTTCTCCCGCGCCATCAGGACCAGCGCGCACGCGCCGTCGTTCAGCCCGCTCGCGTTCCCAGCCGTCACCGTTCCGTCCTCGCGGAACGCCGGCCGCAGCTGCCCCAGCGCCTCCATACTGGTCGCCAGCCTGTAACCGCCGTCGGTCTTCGTATAGCGCGGGTGCTCGTCAGTGTCGAAGGTCAGAGCCTCGCCCCGCCTCTGCGGTATCTCAACCGGCGCGATCTCCCCCCCAAAACGCCCCTCGCCGATCGCGTCCACCGCCCGCCGCTGGCTCTGCAATGCGAACCGGTCCTGCTCGGCCCGGCTGATCTCGCCGCCCGCAATCGCGCCGCCGCAGCTCATCGCGTAGATGTTCTCCGCCGTCTCTCCCATCGCCTCCAACGGAAACAGCGACTCCAGCGCCGGGTTGGGGAACCGCCAGCCCAGCGTCGTATCGTAACCGGTTACATTGCCCGAGGGACCGAACCCGGTCGGGTTCTTCGCCAGCGCGTACGGCGCGCGCGTCATGCTCTCAACCCCGCCCGCCACGAAGACCTCTCCCTCGCCGCACAAGACTGCCCGCGCCGCCTGGTTCACCGCGGTGAGCCCGCTGGCGCAAAGCCGGTTCACCGTCACGCCCGCAACCGACTGCGGCAGCCCCGCCAGCAAGGCCGCCATGCGCGCGATATTGCGGTTGTCCTCCCCGGCCTGGTTGGCGCAACCGAGATAGACCTCCTCGATCTCGCTGGCGTCTACCCCCGCCCGCCTGACCGCCTCGCGCACGACCAGCGCTGCCAGGTCGTCCGGCCTCACCGCGGCCAGCGCGCCCCGGATCCGCCCGATCGGCGTCCGCACCGCGCTGACGATCACGACTTCCCTCATCGGGCTCAGCCCACCGCGTTGACAAGCGCCTGCACGAAGCCGTAGTGCTGCGACTCATGATACAGGTTGAACGTGAACGCGTCGTCCAGGCTGCCAATCTGCATGCCCGACCCGGTCGTGAACGCTTCGAACGTCACCTCGTCGAACCGTCCCCCGCCGTAGTCCTCCTCCAGCTGCGCCTGCTGCGGCAACAGCCCCGCCACCAGCGCCTCCGCGTCCGGTGCCGCCTCCCAGTCCGCCGGCGACGTGCCCGGCAGATACAGCGGGATCATCTCCTCGTCCACCGACACCGGCAGTCCGCAGCGCGCGTAGAGAATCCGCTGCTGCACCACCAGCAAGTGGCCCACGTTCCACGCGATATTGTTGTCGAACCCCGCCGGCACCGCCTGCAGCTTCTCCGCCGAAAGCCCCTCAACCGCCGAATGAATCGACTTGCGCACCTGCCGGTGCATCTTCACACCAAAATCTGACACTTTGCCTCCCCTTTCAAATTGGAATGCGGACCTGTAAAAATGTCAACCGCGTTGCCGCCGGTCGCAGCCGCCAGAGCTCTCGTCTAATCTCTGCGCGCCGCGCGCCGGCGCCCTGTCCGCCCGTGCCGTGCATTCTAACATACGGCGCCATGGCGGCCCTACCCCCCGCCCCTTTTCTCGCATCAGGCGCCTCAGTCCCCCAACTCAGTCCCCCAACTCTGTCCCCCAACTCCGCCCCCCACGCCGCACCCCCCTCTTCCGCGCGCCCACACGAACCGAAAGCAGCCGCGCATTCCAGCTGCCGATAAGCCAGTCCCACACAGTTTTCCCAATCTCCCTGCAAGAGATTCCGGACCGTGCTACCTTGGTGCTGTAGGTCAAAATTCAAACCGGCCGCACGCCTGCGGCCTTATCACAAAGTGAGGATGAAAATGGCGAAAACTCCCTGCAAAGGCGTAAAGAAAGACGGGACCCCCTGCCGCGGCAACGGGCTCGAACAACTCGACGGTTACTGCATCGCCCACGGTGCCCCCGAAAAAACCCGCGCCTGGCGCGTGCGCGGCGGCCAAAACTCCTCCAGCGCCGCCCGCGCCGACAAACGCCTCCCCGAACGCTACCGCGACGTCATCCACGCCCTGACCCAGGGCATCTTCGAAGTCAAGGAAGGCAACTTGTCGCCGGCAGCCTACGCCGCGATCTGTCGCGGCGCCAGGACCCTGATCGACGTCCACGCCGCCGCCGACGCAGAAATGGAAGAGATCCGCGCCGAGGAGAAAAGCGCCGAAGCAGCCGCAGTCTACGGCCTCCACGGCGACCTCGACCTCCTCCAGACCGCCGACAAGCTCGCGGGCCAACACGAACAATACCGAGTCGAATCCCTCGTCGAACAGGGTCTCGCCTCCACGGAAGACCCCTTGAAAAAATCGACCCCCGGTACTTCCGCCGGCAAGAACCAGGCCTTCCTCAACTACGACGGCCTCAACCTTTTCGGGCTCCATCCACTGATCGGCGAATGCTCTAGCATGCGGCTCGAAATCAGTGAAGAGATCTCGTATGGCGACGTTGAACTGGACGAAATGCCCGATGCCCTCGAAAGACTTCACTCAGTGGCCTCTAGGTTGAATAGTGTCAGGCGCAAACTGGAGAATCCCCCCGATCTCCCGCCGGACCCTTTCACCGGCCAACCGTTCGAACGGCTTCCGCCCGGCGTATCGCATGGATTCTCGCCCGCCTTCGTAAGCGATAGCCACGACATCAAATATGTCGATCATGAACTGGAAGAAATCACCCAACTCATGCTCAATATCAGGGAGGAATACGGCGTCGGCTACTGCCCGTTCCAACGCGACGCGCCTTAGCCGCGCCGGGCCCGGCCCAACCATGACGGCCCGGCTGAAATTGCAAATAAATATCGATTATATGTCCAAAACCCTGCATCTGCGCGCCCTTCCCTCGACCGGCGCCGTATCCCCGCGCCAGCCATCCTCCCCTCCGACCCCGCCCATTCCCAGTTCCGGCCCCCAGGCCCGCCCTCCCCACCTGAAACGTAACGACATTAACCAGAATTCTGCCGGTCCCGCGCCCAAACCTCCTCCCGCAGCTCGCCGGCTCCCTGTAGACCCGACTCGACCTCAATCACGCCGCGATGCCCCCATTCGCTCGCAATCGCTCGTAAACACTTGACTCGCAAAACTCGAATAGACTCGCCCTAACCCCTCGAACGCCCGCCACGCGCCCTACGCCGCAGTCCGGCGCAGTCCCTTGCCCCTCCTTTACGCCTCCTTCCTACTCTCTGAACATCCTTGCACGACAATTGCTACTGATAGCCAGCCATGGTCCGGTCTGTTCTCAACCGGAGACCCGCTCCCTTCGTGCCCGTCACTTTCGCATTAGTCAGCAACGAAAGCCGCCCCGACATAGTGACTCCTGCCATCCTCGTAGTCGACGATGAACGAAACCTTCGAAAATTGGTCCGCGTCTGCATGGAAAACGAGGGCTACCGCGTCGTCGAAGCTACCGACGGACAGGAAGCCCTATTCGCCGCCCGCCGCCAAAAGCCCGACCTCGTCCTCCTCGACCCGATGATGCCCCACATGGGCGGCTACGACTTCATCCGCCGCTTCACCCCCGAGTCCGATGCGCCCGTTGTCATCCTGATCGCCAAAATCGAGGAGAGCGACAAAGTCGCCGTCCTCGGAAGGGCCGGTCGGCCGGCACACCAACCCGACCTCCTCCGGTCGGGCGAAATCTCTCTCAACCGCACCGGCCTCACCGTGCAAGTCGGACATTCAGCCGTCGACCTCACGCTCTCCGAGTTCGAGCTGCCCAAAAACTTCATGCTCCCACCCGGACGCGCCTTCTCGCGCCTCGACCTGCGCAAAGCAATCTGTCCATTCCGAATCACCAAGAACACCGTCCCCCGTCTCCAGCATGACTGGCTCGAACGCACGCTGAACGGCCTGAACCTGGTCAACGCAATCCTGGACCGAACTGTTTCAGCCGCACTGGAATTCGTTTCTCCTCTCTGCTGGATTGTGCGCCAGTCGGGTTTTCGCACGGCCATCCCATCCTGTCGTACTTCCTCCAGGTTGGCCCGCATCACAAGTCTGTAACGCGCCTCTCCTCGACCTGCATCGGCGCCGCGCGCCCAGCCTTCCCTCCGCATTCCAAAACAGACGGTTCGTTGGGGCGGCCTACTGAAAGCCCGCCGCCCCGGGAGCCTGTCTCCCCCGGTTTGGCAAGCAAGGATACTATCCCACTTTCTCTCAATGGGATCCGTTGCCCTGCTGCTTGCCCTTCCGGCTCCGGGCATCTGTGTCTCTAATGTTGCGAAAACTTAACCCGAAGGCAATAAGCCCTTAAGTATCGAT
>CATOTS010000020.1 GCA_951813625.1 uncultured Caldilineaceae bacterium
CATCCGCCACGCCACCCCCGGCAGTCTCTCCAGCGGCTACCTGCTCGAAAGCTGGTCCGAAGACGGCGGCCTCACCTGGTCGCAGCCGCTGCGCACCGAAATCAGAGGCTACCCGCCCCACCTCCTGCGCCTGCAGGACGACGCATCCTCTGCGCGTCACCTACCGCTGGGAACCAATGGGCATCCGCCTCGTCATCAGCGAAGACAACGGCAAGACCTGGACACCGACAACACGATCATCATGCGCGACGACGCCGGCACAGCCTCCCCCATGTGGCCCGACCATCCCAGGCACAGCGGCGGCTCCGACGTAGGCTATCCCATCACCGTCCAGTTCGACGACGGCAGCCTATTCACCTGCTACTGGATTACGCTCGAAGACGGCGTCTGCCACGCCCGCCTACACCAAATGGCGCCTGGACGAACTTTGACCCGCCCCGTTTTGGCCGACAGCCGGAAAGGAACGATGCCATGACCACCTCTGAACTCGCCGTCGACGGCGGCGCGCCGTTGCGAACGCAGCCCTTTGGCCCCAAGTGGATCTTTGGCGACGAGGAACGCCGCCATCTGATGGAGGTGATGGACAACGCCACCGACGGCTGGCGCTCCGGCTTCAAAGTGCGCGCCTTCGCCGACGCCTTCGCCACCCGCCACGGCGCACAGTACGCCGTCGCCACCACATCCGGCACCGGCGCAATCCACGCCGCCGTCGCCGCCGTCAACCCCGACCCCGGCGATGAGATCATCACCTCCCCAACCTCCGATATCGGCTCGGTGCTGGGCATTCTTCTCCATAACGCCATCCCCGTCTTCGCCGACTGGGACCCGGAAACCCTCAACACCGACCCCGCCGACATCGAACGCCGCATCACCCCCCGCACCCGCGCCATCCTCGCCGTCCATCTCTACGGCAACCCCTGCGACATGGGGCCGATCCTCGAAATCGCCCGCACCCACGATCTGCCGGTGATCGAGGACTGCTCCCAGGCCCACCTGGCCGAGTACCGCGGCCAATTGGTGGCATGATAGGCGACATCGGCGCCTTCTCACTCGGCGCAAGACCCTGACCACCGACCAGGGCGGCATGATCATCACCAACAACGAAGCGCTGGCGCGCCGCGCCATGGGCTTCTCCCGCAAAGGCTCCGAGATGGACAGCGCCCTGCGCAGCTCGCTCGCGCCGACCTCATTCCGCCGCGGCGGCAGCCAGGGATACGCCTTCCTCGGCGACTTCCACCCCATGACCGACCTGCACGCCGCCGTCGGCCTCGCCCAGTTCGACCGCTGGGAAGAGGCCACACGCGTCCGCCGCCGCACCGCCGCCATCCTCGACGAGGTCGTGCCCCGCCTGCCCCGGCTTCAAGATCCAGAAAGTGCACCCCAGGACCGCAGCGCCTACTACACCTACGCCTACACCGTCGACGAAGCCGAGGCCGGCATCTCTTCCGACGACTTTTCCGAGGCGGTCCGCGCCGAGGGCATCCCCGGACTGCTACGGTCCCTATATCCAGGGCCGCCCGCTCTACAAGTACCCGATCTTCGCCGACGAAGACACCTACGGCCAGTCCCGCTACCCCTTCGTCGACGAGCAGGGCAACCGCCGCATCGACTACAACGCGCTCCATCTCCCCCTCACCGAGCGCGACCTGCCCCGTACCGGCTTCATTCTCTTCCGCAACTCCTATACCGAACAGGACGCTAAGGACATCGCCGCCGCCATGCGCAAGGTGGCACTGCACTACGCCGAAAAGGCGGGCAGCCAGGACTGAGGCAAAGCTATGGCCCCGGACACTCTTGAAAACAAGGACGGCTCGACGCTCCTACGCGTCCCCCGGCGGCGAATTCCTCATGGGCGCCGACGACGCCGAAACCGAACAGCTGGCAGGCGAGCACGGCTGGCGCCCCACCCGCTTTCACGACGAGGGCCCCCGCCACACCGTCGACCTGGACACCTTCTACATCAAGCCAGTATCCGGTCACCGTCGCCCAGTACGCCCGCTTTCTCGAGGAACCGGCACGCGCCCTCCCTCCTGCTGGACGACCCCCGCTTCACCGGCCATCGCAGCCCGTGATCGGCATCACCCACTGGGACGCCGAGGCCTATGCCGCCTGGGCCGGCCTGCGCCTGCCCTCCGAAGCCGAATGGGAAAAGGCCGCCCGCGGCGCCGACGGCCGCCACTGGCCCTGGGGCAACGACTGGGACCCCGCCCGCGCCAATACACGCGAATCCGGCGTCGGCCATCCTACGCCAGTGGACCAGTTCACCGCCGCCGGCAACGTCAGCCCCTACGGCGTCTGCGACATGGTCGGCAACGTCTGGGAATGGTGCCTGGACCGCTACGATGCCGACTACTACGTCCACAGCCCGCGCGCCAACCCAGTCTGCAACAAACCGGTAATCCACTACGACGCCCACCGCGTACTGCGCGGCGGCTCCTGGTACAACGCGGCCGACCGCGCCCGCTGCACCGCCCGCTACGACCGCTTCCCCCAGATGCGCCGCCGCCACATCGGTTTCCGCTGCGCACGCGATGGCTGACAGCCGGGCCGGGCGCACGAGCCGGGCGCAGGGGTCGAGCGCAGGGATGACAAGGAGACAGCCCAAATGATCGGAGTAATCCTCAGTCCGGAGCAGCCCCGCAGAGGGAACGGCCAACTGCCCGCCTTCGCCTCCCCCTACATCAGCGAAATACTGGGCCATGCCGGCATCCCCTACACGCTGCTGCCGCCCCAAGCCCTGGCCGCAGACGCCCCGCCGCCGCGGCTCACTGTCCTGGCGCAGGACCTCGACCTGACCGCGGAGCAGAAGGAAGGCGCGGCCAACTTTGTGCGCACAGGCGGGACCCTGGTTGGCATCGCCGGCACCTCCGGCATGGACGAGTTGTTCGGTGTCCGCAGCGAGGGCCCCCTCGACGATGGCTACCTGCAGCCTCCCCAAGCGCGGCACCCGGTCACAGACGGGCTGGGCCGCGAAATCCATGTCTTCGGCGGCAGCCGTGTGACGGCAACCGGCGGCGCCGTATTGGCCCAGGTTGAGCCTCTGCGACCGCCGCCCCAATCCAATCGGGCCATGCACGACGCAATCATTGCCCACAGCACAGGCCGCGGCCGTACCATCCTATTCGCCCCCGACCTCGTCACCTCCATCCTCCACATCCACCAGGGAAAACCGATCCTGCCCACCCCGCCGCGTGAATCGACCGGAACGCCCGCCGGCTCCATCCTCGACCCCGACCGCGACGGCGATCACATCGATATCGACGACATCGACGACCTCTACTACTCCGGCGCCGAGTCCGACCAGCACGGCACGACCCAGTACAATCGCCGCGTCCTGCTCACGCCGATGGCCGACGCGCTGCGCGAGCTGCTGCTGCGCGCCATCTTCCACCTGCTCAGCAGCGCCGGTGAGACGCTGCCCGTCCTCTGGTACTGGCCGCGCGGCCTCGCCTCGATCGCCCACATGTCCCACGATTCCGACGGCAACCGGCCCAACATGGGCTGGACCCTCTTCGACCTCTTGCAGGAGCTCAGCGTGCCCTCGACCTGGTGCACCATGCCCGTGCAGGGCTACGACCGCGCCTTTTGCGACACCCTTATCGATTCCACCTCCGAAATCGCCCTGCACTACGCCACCGGCAACGCACCCCTGCGCGAAGACCGCCGCTGGAGCCAGATGGACTTCGACTGGCAGTACGACGCACTCTGCTACGACACCGGCCTCTCCAACATCGTCTCCAACAAGAACCACGGCCTCGCCAGGCAGGGCCGCCTCGAGTTCTACCACTGGTGCCGCAACAAGGGCATCCAGATCGAGCAGTCGCGCGGCGACAGGGGCTTCACCTTTGGTACCTCCCACCCCTGGCTGCCGATGGAGGACGACCGCCCCGGCGGCAACTTCATCGACGTCCTCAACCTCTGCTTCCTCTCCCAGGACTTCACCGTCGTCTGCCCGCACGGCTTCATGCGCCCGCTCGTCGACCAGTGCCATGCCGCCTACGGCGTCGCCCATGCCCTCTACCACCCTTCCCACGTCGAGGACCCCGAGTGCGAACGCTCCATCCGCGAGGTGGTCGCCTACGCCCGCAGCCTCGGCATGGAGTGGTGGACAAGCGAAGAGATCAACACCTGGGAGCGCGCCCGCCGCCGCGTCGCCATCACGAGCCCGAACGGGCGGTCACCGCAGCCGGAAGGCGCCTACTCGCTCACTGCCGGCGACACGCTCAGCGAGGCCGCGCTGCTCTTCCTGCTCCCCCAAAACGGCAGCGCGCCGTCCGAAATCGTGCTCGACGGCAACACGATGCAGGCTGAAACAGTCGAACGCTACGGCCATCGCTTCGCCCAGGTAACAGCAGACCTCGGCGGCGAAGGCGAAATCAGAGTGCCAACCGGCTGAGGTCATTTCCAAGCCGGAACTGCTCCGCCAAGCGAGCAAATACAATGCCCGATAAAGCAACCGCGTGGGTAGACGCCGAAACAGTAGCGTTGGACGGCCTCAGCGTCACACTGTCCGAACCCGTCCTGGTCGGCCGCCGCAAAGGCTACTTCTGGTTCCCCAACCTATGGCTGATGCCCAACGGCGACCTCCTGTCCACGATCTCACCCCTGCCCGACATCCACCTGTCCGGCGTCCCCTACCTGGTCCTGTGGTCGCAGGACGGCGGCCTGACCTGGAACGAGCCCCGAGTCTGCTGCGACGGCGGACAGACGCTCCTTTACCTGCACGACGGCGACAGCATCCTCCTGCCCTACCAGCTTCGCCCCCGCCCGCAGGGAGACATCGGCGCGCCGCACAACCACTTTCCCGCCGGCCAGCGCGTCTTCGACTACGTGGCGAGCGGCGTCAAGATCACAGGGATGCCGGCGCCCATCCCCTCCATCCAGTCCGGCCTCGATGTCGTGACCTTCACCTTCAACGGCCAGACCCTGTGGCTCGACGACGGCGCCTACCTGGCGACAACCTACGGCAAGTTCGAAGGAGACGAACGCGATTCGATTGTGGCCGTGGAGTCAAAGGATGGCATCAACTGGGCCGTGCGCTCGGTCATCGCCGACGCCGCCTGCCCCGTGGCGGGCGCAGGCGGTCCAAGCGAGTCGGCCATCTGCCGCATGCCCGACGGACGCATCATGTGCGTCTTCCGCGTCGAAAGCCGCATGCCGCTCGGCCAGACCTGGAGCAGCGACGAAGGCCGCACCTGGACCCCGGCCGTCGCCATGCCGGGCGTCTTCTCAGTCCAGCCCAGCCTCGCTGTCATGGCCGACGGCGCGATCGCGCTCTCCGCCGGGCGCCCCGGTCTCTACCTGTGGCTGAACGCGGACAGCAGCGGCCAGAGCTGGCAGCAGATCGATATCCTTGCCCACCACAACAGCCGCCTGCCCGACGAACAGATCATCTACTCCGAAGATCTCTCCCGCCAGCAGACGACATCCTACACCGAGGTCGTCGCAGTGAACGAGAACACACTGCTCTACATGTACGACCGCGTCCCCAACGGATGGCGCCGAATTCCAGAAGAGATGGATGATACCAACAGTGTCTGGCTGGTGCGGGCAACTGTGAACCGATAGGGTCGCTCGATAGAACCAAGAATTCACCATTTCCGCGCCGCCGGCGATACACCAGGAGAATCTGTCGTGAACAACTTGACACCAGGCCGCAGCCTTGACATTCGCGCCCTCCCCGGAACTCGAGAGTCCCTCGCCTACCAGAACGGCGGCCTCTTCCCTGTGATGGACCTGACCGCCGACGGCGTCGCCGTCGCCGCGGTGCGCGGCGGCGCCGGCCACCTCGGACGCGAGGGCCGCATGGAAGTGATACGTTCGCTCGATGGCGGCCTGACCTGGAGCCAGCCCTATCTCCTTGCCGACAGCGGCGACGACGACCGCAACGCGGCTTTCGGCGTCTCCAAGCAAGGGACGCTCATAGTCCTCTACCACCGCCAGCACAACTACGACGCCGAAGGCAACTACCAGGGCGGATTCCGCTCCGCCAGCGGCATCCCGATCCAAATCATGGCCACCCGCTCCTTCGACGGCGGCCTCTCCTGGGAAGAGCCAGTAGCGCTGGCGATAGATTCCCTGCCCACCGGCTCCCCCTTCGGCAAAATCGTCTCACTTGCGGACGGAACGCTGGTTGCGCCCGTCTACAGCAGCCACGCCTGGGCCGGCGCGCAGAGCACGGAGAGGATCGACAATGCTTACGTTGTTCGCTCCCAGGATGACGGCCGCACCTGGGAAGATGTCTCCCTGATCGCGTCCGACATGAACGAGACTGCCCTGATCGCGCTGCCCGAAGGCGACCTCCTCGCCCTGCTGCGCGGCGCCGACAAGGCGCAGGGGCTGCACAGCACGCGTTCGAACGACGGCGGCCGCACCTGGTCCGATCCCGTCCCGATCACACGACCCAGCCAGCACCCCGCCGACCTGATCCGACTCTCAAACGGAGACATCCTACTTGTCTACGGCAACCGCAACCCGCCCTACCGCGTCGAAGGACGCATCAGCCGCGACAACGGGAACTCCTGGCTCGACTTACTGCTCACATTTTCCGGCCATCTCTACGGCTACACCGAGGAGGACTCGCGAGCCACCGACCTCGGCTACCCGTCGAGCGTCGTGACCGCAGACGGCCAGGGCATCACGATGTACTACTACAATCCGGATATGCGAAATCGAAAAGACGCGACCCAGCGCGATGGCAACCCCCTCTACGGCCACCACAACTACTGCGCCGTCGCCGTAGCCTGGAAAGAGGATGAACTGATCGCAGCGGTCAATAACGCGACAAACGGGCAATAGGCCGATTCTCACCGCCCACTGCCCGCTGTCAGTTTACTGGATGCGTACGATTCTGTATGCCTGTTAGCCAGGCCTGAGCTCCAAATCAGGACCTCCGCTTCAGATGCCCAGCAGCCTCGCCGCATTGCCGCCGCAGACCATCCGCTTGTCCTCCTCCGAAATGTCGGCCGTGATGATCTTCCCCAGCTGCGACCTGGGGTCCATCAGGGCAATGTCGGAGCCGTACAGGATCCGGTCCGCGCCCGCCTCGTTCACCAGCTGCTCGATGACGCCCGGCGTGCGAAAGGTCGAGCAGGTCTCCAGGTATACATTGGAATAGGTCTGCGCCGCCTTGATCGCCGCCGCGCGCGGCTCGGCGACGTTGCCCGCGTGCCCGGCGACGAAATTCGCGTTCGGAAACTGCGCCGCACAATCCTCCAGCAATCCGGGATCGGAGTGTGGGTCCGTGCCCGTGTGGAAGATGATCGCCAGCCCGCGCTCATCGGCAAACTCGTAGATCGGATGCCAGATCGGTTCGTTCAGATCCCACTTTGTAAAGGGCGGGTAAAGCTTGATCGCGACCATGCCCAGCTCGTCGACGGCCCGCGTCAGCTCAGCCACCATACCCTCCGCCATCGTCGGTGAAACATAGGCGAAACCGGCGAAACGGTCCGGGTGCGCGGCCACAAAGCGGGCCGTTATGTCGTTGCCGGTCGTACCGTCGGGGTGAAAAATGTTGAACAGGCAGGCGACGTCGATCCCAGCCCTGTCCATCGCGTGCAGGATGGCCGCCGGGTCGTCAATCATGTTGTAGGTATCCTGGCGGCCCGTATGCCCGTGAAAGTCGATGATCTTCTGGTCCCCGATCATTCCGCCCCCTCCCCCTGTAAGATGCGCTCCAGGTTCCCCGCGCAGACCAGCTCCAGCTCCGCATCGCTCAGATCGGTGTGGTGGAGATAGAAGAGCATCGTTCCCATCGCGTAGCGGTCATACCACGAACCGTAGACGAAGCGCTCGACACCGAACTCCGAGCAGAGCGCCTCCACGTCGCCCAGCGGCTCCAGCCGGCTCAGCTCCAGGTAGGCGTTCGGCAGCGCATTCATGAGCGGCCGCACCCACAGCGCATGCAGATAGTGCGCGCCGACCAGCACCGTAACAAGCTCCGGGAAGGCCTCCAGCGTCGTCACCAGCTCATCCGGGTCGGTATCGGGCACCGGGATCCAGAGCGGAATCCGGTTCTCGCTCAGCCAGGACAGCATCGGCGCGTGTACCCAGGGACGGAAGGGCAGGCCCGCCACGCGCGTGTTGTTCAGCCGCACGCTGCGCACGCGCCCCTGCTCGTGCAGTCCCCGCACCTGCGCCATCGAATCAGCCGTGGGCATGATCGACCACTGCGGGAAGAGACGTCCGTCCTCGCCCAGCCACTCCTCCAGAAAACGGTTCCCATCAACCGGGCTCACCTCTTCCGTGTGGGCGTGGTAGATGAGTGCCCTCTCGACGCCGTGGCGGTCCATTTCGGCCAGCAGCTGCGCACGATTGCGGCAGGGCGACGGTTCGTAATGCAGGTCGCCCACGCGCACATTGGCATCAAAAACGGGAACGCGCGCGCCAAATGTGAATTGGGATGTCATGTCAGGACCCCGTTCCTACGCTTTCGACCGGTAGTGGTCGGCCACCTTCTTGATCGCCGTGCTGAAATCGGCCGCGTCCTGATCGGAATAGGACGGGTTCATCGGCATCACGACCGTCGTTTCCAGGAACTTATCCGAGCTGGGCAATGAAATCGAGCCGTAGTCGACGGCCGCCGCTTCCTCGCTGGCATAGGAGAAATCGGACGTCCCGTATGCGCGCTGTTGGGCCATCACCGGGTACTTGTTGACCGGGTAGACCATGTACGGCGCATTCGCCGGCACGCCTTCAGCCTGCAGCGCGTCGGCAAACTGGGCCGCGTTCGCCCCCACCGTTTCCGCGTCCACGTGGAAGCCGTACACCCAGTACGAGTGCGTTGCCTCAGGCAGGACCGGCTGCAGCGAGAGTCCCTTTTCGCCGTCGATGACCTCGTTCAGATGGTTGGCGACCCACTGCTTGCGCCGCACCGCATCGGTCACCTTCTTCAGCTGGGCCACGCCGACCGCGCCCTGCAGATAGGTCATGCGGTAGTTGGGGGCCAGGTAGTAGTGCTCGTAGACCGGGCTGCGCGGGTTGCCCTTGTCTGCGAACCACTTCAGCCTGTGCGCCAGATCGTCGCGATTGCTGATCACCATGCCGCCGTCGCCGGTCGTCATGTGCTTGCCGCCGAAGCTGTAGCAGCCGAAGTCGCCCCACGTGCCGACCGGCCGCCCACCGTACTCGGCCAGCTGCGCCTGCGCGCAATCCTCGATCAGGAAGAGGTTATACTTGCGCGCCAGCTCGACGTAGGCCTCCATCGGACACGGGTTGCCAAAGACGTGAACGACGATGATCGCCTTGGTCCGCTCCGTAATCTTCGCCTCCACGTCCTCGATGTCGAGGTTGCCGCTCCTCGGGTCGATGTCGGCGAAGATCGGCACCGCATTCTGGTAAAGGATGCCAATGATCGTGCCCATGTCGGTGACCGCGGTCGTGATGATCTCGTCGCCCGGGTTCGGGTCGATGACGCCGACCGCGGTGTGCACCGCAGCCGTCCCCGACGTGACCGCCTGCGCGTACTTGACACCGTTCATCTCGGCGAAGTCCTGCTCAAACTGGTCAACTTTAGAGCCGCTCAAGCGGTTCAGCTTGCAGGATCGGATCACCTCGATCAGTTCTTCTATCTCCTCATCGCCCATATCCCACTGCGGGCCGAATGAACCGCTGCGAACCGGCGGCGAGTTGCGTTCGATTGCGATGGCCATGCGTCCAATCTCCTTGTAGTGTGCCGGCCGCGAATTCCACTCTGGTCTGTCACCTGGCGGGCCGAATCGGTACGTTGTGGTCTACCTGCCGCGGATACGCCGACCGTCAATCCAGCCTGAAGATACGCCTCGCATTCTCGCGGTAGACGAGATCCGCCTCGCGCTGCGTCTTGATGGCGTCGGCGTAGGCCCCGTACTCGAACCAGGGGGCGAATAAAGGCTGGTCGGTGCCAAACATGATGCGCTCCGGCCCCAAAATGTCCATCGAACGCCGGATGGTGCCGGCGTTGATGCCGCTGCCGCAGAACTCGAAGTAGACGTTGGGCAGATCGACGACCTGGCGGGCGCCCTCGGCGTCGTCGCCGTGCGCCTTTATGATTACGAGATCAGGATTGCGCTCGGCAGCCATTCGCACGCCTGGATAGGGCGAGCCGCCTTCATTCATATGGATCTTTGTCGGGCGCCCGAAGCCGGCGATCGCATCCAGCAGGTCCTGCATCCGCTTGGTCTCCATGTTGCCGCCGAACGGGCAGTAGAGCTTGACGCCCACGAAGCGCGGGTCTTTGAAATAGCGCTCCATCTGCTCGATCGAGCCGGCCAGGTCGCGCGGGTCGCAGGCAATATAGCCGCGCAAATTCGGATAGCGGTCGAGAAATGCCTGCGTGTCGGCATTGCCCTCGCACATGTCGTAGTTGATCGCGTTGTAAGACGAAACAAACGTGTATTGAATATTACAACGCTCGGTCATCTCGGCCACGTTCGTCTCGGTGCGCGTATTGAACGGCTCCGCACAGTGGAAGCCCGATACATGCGCATGAATGTCTATAATCGGCTCATCGGGCAGATCAGCCTCGGCCTTGATCATCAGCGGCTCAACCGGCAGGTCCTCGATGTCCATATCGAGCAGGCGCAACGCGTTTGCGCCGAGAATCCCCTGCTTCTGTTCCTCCGAAATCTTGGCCATGAAGACCTGGTTGCGCAGGCCGCGGATCGAGTACTTGGGCGAGTTGCTGCCATAAAGAAGCCTGTCGCCGATGCCGGCCTCCACCATCACCTCCAGGCCGTCAGCCAGACAGAGCCAGCGAATCGCGGCGTAGACGTTGGGATAGACCTGCATCACCGTGATAAGCTCCCCAATGTTGGCGTAGCTGACCTCGCTCAATACCACGTTGACCTCGTAGCGGTGACAGACGTCGGCCACCTTGCGAATCCACGGCAGCGCGTCGGCCGCGCCCTTGAAATCGACGATGACAGGCAGACCGGCTTCACCGACCGCCTCCACCATCTGCTCAAAGACCAGCGTGTCGGGGCTCCACTTCTGCGGGCCTGGGGAGAAGCGGATCGCTACGCAGCCGCCCTCGACGCAGGTGCGCAGGTCGTCGCGCCAGTCGAGAAAATAACGCGGATCGAGCGTGCCGACCGCCAGCAGGCGGGGGTGTTCAGCCGTCACCGCAAGCGTCTCCGCCACCGCCTCCGGATTGACCTGGTTGACCAGCCCGCGCCGCGACGTCGTCAGAGTCAACGTCGTATCATACGCCTCCGTCTGCCGCAGCAGGGCCTCCAGCGTCGTATCCGGCTCCGGGATCGGGTTCACGCTGAACTCGGAAATAAAGTCGATCGCGTACATGGTCGTTCCTTTCTTCGCGGGTGGTGGGCGGCAGCTGGCCGGCGGCTACGTGCGCGCCTCGTCTAGGGCCTTTTCGAATGCAAGCAACAGCCCATCGATATGTTCATCAGTCATCGGCAGGGAGAGCGCATTCATCGACAGTCCCTGGCTCAGGTAGTAGCCCTGGTTGAGAAGGGAGAGAAATACGCGGTGCGCCATCGCGCCGTCGCTGCTGGCCAGGCTGCGATAGTCGACAAGCGGTTCATCGGTAAAGTAGACGCTGAATAGGGAGCCGAGCACAACACCCTGGAAGGGCGTGTTGACACTCGCGCTGAGTTTGTCGAGACCGGCGCGCAGGCGTTCGCCCAGGCCGTTCATGTGCGCAAACGCATCCGGAGTCAACTGCTGCAGCGTCGCAAGCCCGGCCGCCATCACCACTGCATGGGCGCTGAAAGTGCCGCTCTGGAAAAAGCCGGTCGCGCTCCCACTGTTGTCGAACAGGGCCATGATGTCTGCCCTGCCGCCAAGAGCCCCGACCGGGAAGCCGCCCCCGACCACCTTGCCGAACGCCGACAGGTCCGGTCCGATACCGAAATGCTCCTGGCAGCCGCCGCGCGTCACGCGAAAGCCGACCACCTCGTCGAGGATGAGCAGGACGTCGTTGTCCTCGGTGATGCGGCGCACCGCCTGGACAAACTCCTTGCGCACCGGCAGAATCCCGGTCTTGGGGTCGAGAATGACACAGGCCAGCTCTTCACGGTGTTCATGGACGATTCGCTCAACCGCCGCTTCATTGTTGTAGGGCAGTACGATGACCTCTTCTGTCGCACTCGGTGAGATGCCGCCGGCTGTCGCCACCGCAAGGGGCGCATCCGCCGGGCCTGCCTCCTCCACCGGCGGCGCTACACTCACCTCAACCGGGTCATGGCTGCCGTGATATCCACCCTCGAACTTGGCAATCTTGGGCCGGCCGCTGAAGCCCCGCGCCAGCCGGATCGCGTGCAGCGTGGCCTCGGTGCCGGAATTGCAGAAGCGGACGCGCTCGAGCGAGGCCACGCGGCTGCACAGCTCCTCCGCCAGTCCCGCCTCGTTGCCCGTCGGCGCGCCCAGCGCAATCCCTCGTGTGAGCTGCGCCTGCACCGCCTCGTTGACCGCCGCGTTGTTGTGACCCAGGATCTGCCCGGTGTGATGATTGGCAAAATCGACGCGGCGCCGCTCATCGATATCATAGAGATAGCAGCCCTCGCCGCGCTGCATCGTCAGCGGGTACGGGCCGTAGTAGTAGGCCCCTTTCGCGCCGCCCGGCATCGACTCGCAATCCCGCTCGAACTGTTCCAGCGAAGCGGGGCTCTCTGACCTATAGGTCGCCTCGATCGTCGTTTCAGTCTGGTCCACTGTCTGGTCCACTGTCTGGTCCACTGTCTGGTCCACTGTCTGGTCCACTGTCTGATCCATAGTCTGTGCCTCGCTCCGTTCAGTTTCGTCTATCGATCGCAGCCGGTCAACAGTAGGACAGGCCGCGAACTGCCATCAGCTTATCACGGCTGCCGGAATTACTCGAACCAATAGCTGTAGAGCCGGGCGCCGTTCAAGTTGAAACGCAGGCGGATTGGGCCGCCGGCCCGGTCAGGCAACTGTCCTCGGGACTGCCACGCAACCGCCTGCCGTACACCGTCGTCTGTCACGGCGTGAGCTTCCTCCCGACCAAAGCCCGGTACCGTTCTGCTGTCCGCGTCCAGGACTTCCACGCTGATTTCGCCCTCGTCGGCGACTGCGTTGATGAACAGCCGCTCACCCTCCCACAGGAACGGCTCGGTAACGACCGACCCGGCCCCGTCAGCGGCATCCAGCGATACGAACCCGTCGCGACGCAGCGTCGCCAGGCAGATGGCCGCGTGGTCCTGGTCCCAATTCGGCGGCGGCCAGCGGAACTTGACGCCCGTATAGTAGAACCAGAGTTCGTCACCGCGCACAACCGGCGACGACGGCCCCAGCATCTGCAGCGTGTCGTAGGCGCCGCCTCCCAAAGGCGACGAATCGATGAATGCCTGGCGCTCGCCCTGGCGCAGCCAGGTGTACATGTCGCGGCTGCTGGCCAGTTGAACGTGGTGGAATCCGTCGTGATTCCTGCCGGTAGGATTCCGCCCGACATGGTGGAACATCGAGGCGAAACCGATGTAGCGGCTCTCGTAGCGCGAGACGCTGAAGTTGTAAACGTCGACGCTGTGCTCGTCCGGGTGATTGATGAGCGTCTGCTGCAGCGCCGGGTCTGCAAGCCGCCGCGCGATCACCGCTCGCGCCAGCTCCTGGTCCTCGTCGTCGGCGTGGAAAACGAGCTGCGGTTCGCTCCAACGCTCGAAGTCCTCGCTCGTCGTAAGCGCATGCGATCGCCCGTGCGGCCCGCGCACCTTGACCGTCGCGATGAAGCGGCGGTCGGCCGCGTCAAAACTGAAGTTGGGCTCGTCGCCGGAGAGGATGGCAGGCGCGTCGTGGCGCCTCCAAGTGACGCCGTCCGGCGACACGCCGAAAAAGATGGCATGATCGGGCACCATCGTGAAGCTGATCGCCTTGAAGCGGCGCGCAGGGTCGGGGTCGTCGGCATCGTAGACCACGCCCAGCACCTCCGATGTGCTTGTGTCGTCGATGGGAATGGCGACGTGGTTGTTGTCGCGCGACCCTTCGTACTCAAGCTGGCCGACGTTCGGCTGATACCAGTGCAGGCCGTCGCGGCTCTCGTGGTAGGAGGATCGGCCCTTGTCCGCGTCCATCTTGGCCCCGATCGTCCAAAACTTCCACAACCCGGCTTCGGGATCCCACACCGGCGCGGTGCGCGTCTGCGGCCGGTAGGCCGGTCCGCCGTCCTGCTGGGCGCGCGCGGCCATGTACGGATCGGTGCGGATGACCGCACCCTTCTTTTCGGGCCGGTGCATGCGCCGCTGCAATCCGTCAATGGAGGCAATGTCGGCGTCATCGAAGAAGAGCTGCCGCTCCTCGCGCGGGAATTTGCGAATCGTTTCGGCTGCCATGCCGCTCCTCCTTTACTCGAACCAGTAGCTGTACAATCGCGCCGCGCGCAGCCGCACCCGCAGCTGCACCGGTCCTGTCGAAGCCGCCGGCATGCGTTCCTGTGCACGCCATCTGACCGCCAGCCGCACGCCGTCATCCGAAATGGGAACTGCGTTTTCAATCTCGAAGCCCGCCAGCGGCTCGCCCGCCGCGTCCAATAGCTCGCACGTGATCTCGCCGCCTGCCGCGTCCGCGTTCAGGTAGAGCCGCTCGCCCTCCCACCCAAACGGCACGGTCGTCAGCGCGCCGCCGTCCGCCCCCGCGGCCAGCGAAATGAAGCCGTCGCGACGCAGCGTCGCCAGGCAAATCGCGGCCCGGTCCGAGCTGACCTTGGGGGGGTGCCAGCGGTGCCGCAGGCCGGAATAGTAGAACCAGAGCTGATCGCCGCGCACGACCGGGTAGGACGGCCCCAGGATCTGCATCGTGTCGTAGGCGCCGGCGCCGAGCGGTGAAGGCCCGATGAAGGGAGCGCGGTTCCCCAACCGCCGCCAGGAGTACATGTCCCGGCTGCTGGCGAGCTGGACATGGTGGAAACCGTCGTGGTTGCGGTCGTTCCAGGCGCGCCCGGTGTGGTAGAACATCGAGGCGAAGCCGATGTAGCGGCTCTCGTAGCGCGAGACGGCAAAGTTGTAGACGTCGACCGCGTGCTCTTCCGGGTGGTTGAAGACCGGCTGCTGCAAGGACGCGTCTTCAAGCCGCGCGGCGATGATCTTACGCGCCTCTTCCTGGTCCTGCTCGTCGGCGTGGAAGACCAGCTGCGGTTCGCTCCAGTTCTCAAAATCCCCGCTGAGGGTCAGGGCATGCGAACGCCCGAAGGGGCCGGGCACCTTGACGGTGGCGATAAAGCGGCGGTTGCCCTCGTCGAAGCTGAAATTGGGTTCATCGCCCGAACCGATCAGAGGAATGTCGACCCGCTTCCAGACGATACCGTCGGGCGAGGTGGCAAAGAGAACTGCCAGTTCCGGCGCCATCGTGAAACTCAGCGCCTTGAAGCGCCGTTCCGGGTCAGGATCTCCTTTGTCGTAGACTGCGCCGAGGATCTCGGCCGTGTTGCCGTCGCCCATCGGAATGTAGACGAAGTTATTCTCGAGCCTGCCGTTGAATTCGGCCTGGCGCACGATCGGCTGGTACCAGTGAAGGCCGTCGCGGCTCTCGTGGTAGCCCGACATGCCTGCGATCCCGTGCAGCTCCTCCGGGGTGATGGCTATCGTCCATATCTTCCACCGCCGCGCCTCCGGGTCCCAGATCGGCGCGCCGCGGATCTCGGGCGTGCCGCCGATTGCGGGTTCGCGCCGAATTACAGCGCCGCGTTTCTGCGGAGTATGGAACTTCCTGTGCAGGTTTTCCTGGTGGAAGAGATCGTCGTCGTCCAGGAAGAGTTGCCTCTGTCCTGTCGGAATGTGAAGGCTTCCTCTCTCAGTCATCGCCAGCCCCTTTGCAGCAAAACAGTGGAGAGGAGATGGGGACAGGCGCTGTTCGCGGACTCGTCTGGGATGTACCCGAGCGCGTCAGTCCAAGGTCATGCGCGGGTCAAAGGCATCGCGCAATGCGTCCCCGAAGAAATTCATTGACAGCACAGCAAATGCAATGGCAACCGCAGAAGGAAGCCAGCGCCAGGGCAAATTTTCCAAAATCGGCAGCTGCAGAGCAGTCGTCAACGTCTGCCCCCAGCTAGGTGTCGGTTGTTGCACGCCCAGCCCCAGGAAACTGAGACTCGACTCTGTCAGAATCGCGCCCGCCAGCCCCAGCGTGGCCGCCACCACCACCGGCCCGACCACGTTGGGCAATATGTGCAAAAAGATTATGCGCCAGGTCGGCGCGCCGATCATAACCGCGGCGATCACAAAGTCCTGGCCGCGCAGGCTGAGGAACTGCCCCCGTATCAAACGCGTCATGCCAGGCCAACCGAATATGCCGATGATGATCATAATGTTGAAGTAACTACTCAGCCGCAATCAGTCTGCGACCCTGAATGAGGCGAGCGAAGGTGTCTTCTCTCTCGTCACTCCGCTTTACGTTCTCCTTGCTTTTGGACGGTCGGGCCTGCGGCCCTCCCTTGTGCGGGGGGACTCCCCCCGCAACGCCCCCCTCCAAAACCATCGCTCACCGCCAGTACGCCCTATTCCCTGCGGTGCGGCTTATCCAACGTGGCGGCGGCCAACCGAATACGCAATCAGATAATCTGAACGGCGGCGGGGATGGAAGACTGGCCGAGACAGATGCTGTATGTGGCTTAGTAGTTACATGTTGAAAATGTTCGGCGGCAGCACCGCGGCCACGGTAATGATCAGCAGAAATGTGGGGAAACACATTATGATATCGGTAAAGCGCATGATGATATTGTCAACATGGCCGCCGACATAGCCCGAAATACTGCCCAGTACCAACGCGATCGACGTATAGATGCCCACCGCTACAAGCCCGACCGACAGCGAAACCGGCTTAGGAGACTCTACAAATTACGCAGAAGCCATCGTGCCATACTTCAACTCTGAATCCGATTGGGCCCGGCAGGAGCGTCGACTTCCAGACCGATCACCGGTTCGTTTGAACGTCTGAGGAGTCAGAGAACTCTATCTGCACCTTGCTCAATCTGATCTCCCCGGAGGGAAGAAAGCTTCTATCGACTTCGTAATCGGCGCCGGCGCGGCGGGCGTGCGGACCCCCTTGCTGCGCTGCCAGCGGTACGATTTTCAGGGGATGCAGGAGGAGAATAATGTCGATGTCGACATCTCGCAGCACCTCTTCGATTCCGCCCCAGCCATAGACCTCGGTCAGGTCGCGACGCGCCCCAAGGCAGAGCCACTGCGCCGGGTCTGGCGCGAGGGTGATCGTCTGTTCCGTCCATTCGGGCGTAACCTCGAACGCCTGCGAAGTCAGAACGAAGTTTATCGCCCTGTCGCCCACCCGCGACTGGCAGTGCAGGCGTAGCTCCGCTCCCTGCATGTCGACTTCGCCTTTCAGACGCAAAGTGACGCGGGCATTGCGGAAATCGCGCGGGTAGCCGCCGTCGATGAAGCGGTTGCCGGCCAACAGCGGCGCGTAAGCGGGACCGGGGTCGGGCTGAGGCGCGGTGTGGAGGATGAAGAGCAGATGCAGGTAGCCGCCGCCCGGGGGCGCGTGGTTGGAGTCGATCCCCCACGGGCTGCGCGAGACGAGCGCACCGTCCTCTACGCTGGCGGGCACGGGCTGGCTTGGCCCCAGCCAGGCGATCCAACCGCCGGCGCCGTCTTCGAACTTCTCGACGTAGGTGACGTTGCTCAATCGTACCTCCTAATGGCGGTCAAGAAGGGATGGGTACGGCGCGGCCCGTGTCAGAGGACTCCTTGGCAGCTTCGACGATCTCCATCATGTGCACGGAGTCCTCGATCGGCGCGGGCGCGGGTGAGCCACTCTGGGCCGCATCGAAGAAATCACGGTACAACGCCTCCGCCATGACACCGCCGTAGCCCGGCGCATGGGGAATGGCGAAGCGTTCGCGGCGGACTCCGCCCGTACTCCAGCCGCGCGCTTCACTGGAGAGCGAATAAGTTGAAGTGTGCTCGACCTCGCTCCCCCCCGACGTCTCCTCCTGGGGTTCGAGAAACGGCAAGACCGCGAATCCTTCCGTCCCGCGCATGCCGATGTAGAAGTCGTAGGTGGCCTTGCCGCCCAACAGGTGATAGCCCGCCTGGAAGCTGCCCATGCGGCCGCTCTCGAACTTGAGAATCAGGAATCCGGTGTCCTCGACAGCTACGTTCTGCGGGTTCAGATTGCCGACCATGGCCATCACTTCGACGACCCGTTCCTGCATCAGATAGAGCACAAGATCGAGACAGTGGCAGCCCAGCCAGGAAAGGATACCGTGCCCGGCAGTCTGGGGGTCGAAGAGATAGGTGGATGTGTCGCGGTAGACCAGCAGGCCGTTCAGCAATTTGCCTTCAATCGTCATGACATCGCCGAGCGCGCCATCGGCCAGGGCGCGCTTGAGGCTGAGTACCATGGGATGATAACGCCACTGCAACATTGCGCCGGCGGTGACGCCTTGCCGCCGCGCCAACTCGGCAACCCGGCCCAAGTCGGCGGAACGGGTGGCAGCCGGTTTGTCGTAGAGGACAGGCAGGCCTGCGCTGACGACCTTCTCCAGGATGGCGGGCGCGTGGTCGGGGCGGGCACAGACGATCACCGCATCGAGGTCCCCGCGATCGAGCAGCTCGTCAACCTCTGTGTATTTTCCCACCACGCGCGCGGACTCGCCCGCCAGGTCTTCGACCTTGACAAGCTCGGTAGCCGCGCATACGTGGATTGTCCCGACTTCAGGCAGCTGGTCCAGGACCAGAACGTGGCCGTTTTCGTGCCCATGGGACGAGATTGCCCCTACGACAAGCGTCCCATCGTCATTCATAGTAGCTCCTGAATTACTCTCGGGGGAGCGGAAGTTCGATCTTCGCGCTGCCCTTGGTCTGGGAAATCAGCGCCGCCAGCATGATCTCCAGCGAGTCTCTGCCCCGATAAGGGGAGGAGCTGCTCGGCGCGTCGTGCAGCACCATCTGCGCCATCTCCTGTACAGCCGGGATCAGGTTGGCGCCGAAGGGGTCGAGGTAGCCGCGCCCTTGCGGCGGCGGGGTCTGGATCGGCGTGCCCTCCTTCTCCTCGGTCCTCCAGGCCGTGCAGTGCTTGTCGGTCAGCCAGTAGCGGCCATTGGGCCCCTGCAGGTCGTACTCGAAGAGCTGCGGCGTCAGCTTGGCGCTGTTGACGATGCCGCGCACCCCGTTGGCAAACTCGATGATGATAGTCGAACCGGGGTCGTACTGCGGGTCCCTGCCACCTTTGCCGTCGTAGACCGGGCCGTAATCCTCGAAGCCCTGCTCGTGCGCCGCGATCACCCAGACAGGCGACGCGCCGGCGAAGAAGCAGACGCCGTCGATCAGATGCGTGCCGTTGCGAAACAGCATCGAGCGGCGCCCGCCCATGTGGGCAACGATGCGGGTCAGCCCGCCGATCTCCCCATCGAGCACGGCCTGCCGGATGGCCTGGAAGGCTGGAATCCAGCTGCGCGTGTGGTCGACCGACATCTTCGTGCCGTTGGCCTCGATCGTCTCAATAATGCGGTCGGCGTCCTGGATCGTGGTTGTCAGCGGCTTCTCGCAAATGATGCCGCGGATTCCGGCGTTCGACGCGTCGCAAACGGGGTCGGTGTGCAGGTGGTCCGGCGTCGCCACCGTAACTACGTCGAGTCCCTCTTTTTCGAACATCTCATGGTAATCAGTGTACTGATTGATGCTGCCTGGGGGAAGCTCTGCCCGCTCGTAGAAGCGCGCAAACACATCCGGGTTCAGGTCGCAGATCGCCACCAGCTCGTATTCGGGCGCACGCGCATACGCATAGCCGTGCGAACCCCCCAAACCGCCCCCAATGACGGCCGCGCGCAACTTGCCTTCAGTCATGGTTTCTCCTTTTGGTGCCCTCTGGGTAGTTCGGAGCCGCTACGCCCCTGCGCCATACTGCGCCAAGCCGCACGGGCGCAGCGCGACACCCGCATTGGAAGTGGAGCCGCCGCCGTCATCCGGCCGCCGGCAGTTCTGGTGTGGGATCGCGAATTGACTGTCAAATCGATCTGCCGGTCCGGGGATTGAGGGCGTCGTTCAGACCGTCGCCCAGAAAGTTGATGCCCAGGGTGACGATGGCCAGGGTCAAAGCGGGCACGGCCACAAGCCAGGGCCTGTACGACCAGCTGCCGATGTTGGAGGAGATCATGTTGCCCCAACTTGCCTGCGGCGGCTGCACGCCAATGCCCAGATAACTGAGCGAAGATTCCAGGACCATGGCACTGGAGAAGCTGAACGTCAGGGTTACGATCACCGGACCGATGGCGTTGGGCAACAGATGCCGCAGCGCGATTTTCAGCTCCGAGACGCCAACCGCCTTGGCCGCTTCAATGTACTGCTCCTCGCGTAGCGAAAAGATCTGGCCGCGAATGAGACGTGCATAGCCGGGCCAAGAAACAAAGGCCAGCCCACCGAAGACGACCAGCAGGTCCAGCCAGGTTGTGTCGGCGAACAGGGGGAAACCGCTGCTGTCATAGATCGCGTCGGCCCAGGTTACGACCGGCTCCTTGATCGAGACGGCGATCAACGCCGCCAACAAAAGGCCCGGCACCGACATAACGATGTCGATGACGCGTCCGGTGATGTTGTCGGCCAGCGCGCCGCCGTACCCGGCCAATGCGCCAAGGACGACGCCGATAATCACGCTGATAACAGTGGTGAAAATGGCAACAAGGGTGGCCGTGCGCGCACCCCAAAGGACGCGGCTGAACATGTCCCTTCCTATTTCGTCGGTGCCCAACCAGTGGTCGATGCTGGGCATCTTGGCGACGTGCAGCAGGTCCTGTTCGGTGTAGGCGTAGGGCGCGATGTAGGGGCCGAAGAAGGCCGCTACCAACAGGAGCAGCGTGATAATCAGCCCAATGATTGATAGCCGGTTGCGCAGCAACCGCTTGACGGCATCCTGCCACAGAGAGCGGGTCTTCAAGTCGCCGGACAGTTCGTCGCCCAAACTGCTGGCCGAATTCCGATCGTCGGTCTCGCTCATCAACGACCTTCCCTGAGAAACCTCATGTGCCGGCGTTTCTGGCTGCGTATCTGCGGGCGCGTTCTACTCGAGTGTGATGCGGGGATCAAGGAATGGATAGATCAGATCCACGAGCAGGTTGGTCAGAATGATCATGACAGCGCTGACCATGGTAACACCCATGATGACCGGGTAATCGAATCCGCGAAAGCCGGCCTCTGCCACCGCGCCGAAGCCGGGAATGGCGAAAATGCTATCGAGAAAAATACTGCCGACGATCAGCCCCTCGGTGATGAATCCCAAAGTGGTGACCACCGGAATCAGGGCGTTGCGCAGGATGTGGCGGATGATGATGCGCCACATCTCCAGCCCTTTCATTTTGGCGGTACGCACATAGTCCATCGAGAAGACTTCGAGCACGGCGGCGCGCGTCTGGCGGACGACCACCGGCAAGGGCCCCAGCGCAAGAATGCATATCGGCAGAACCACTTTGCCCTGGAAAATCCCGTCCCAGCCATACGGAACGTTCATCAAGTCCAGCCAGAGGACGAACAAAATCAGCAGCAGCGGCGCCAGCACGAAGACCGGCACGGTGCGAAATGCCAGCGTTCCGCCGACAATCGTATAGTCGATCCAGCTATTTTGGCGCAGCGCGGCAATGCATCCGAGCGGAATTCCCAGCAGAGTCGTTACCACCGCGCCGGCCAGGCCCAATTGAAACGAGATCGGGAAAGATTTGACGATCATTCGCAGCACGTCGCGCTGCTTGTTGATCGAAATACCCAAGTCCCCCTGCGTCATCCTGCCGACCCAACGCGTGAACTGCACCCAGTAGGTGTCGTCCAGCCCGTATTGGGCCCGGATTCTCTTGATCGCATCTTCCTTGGCCAGCGTGTCAAGCGTTCCCTCAAACTGGGTCATCATCATCTCGACCGGATCGAACGGGCTGATTACAGTGAGCGTGAATGTGATGACAAGGACCGCGATGAAAGTGGGAACCGCGATTGCCAGGCGTTTCAAAGTATAGACGAACATTGCGACCGCCCCAGGTCTGGCCCCGGTGATGTGCTGCCGGCTACAAGGCGCTTCAGGTCGAAAATGACAAGGAGGAGTGGAAAGGCGGACACATGCGCGTCCGTTCCCACTCCTCCATACTCATTTAGTGCTCTGCCACGTAGATATCGAGCAGCGTTGACCAGTTGTTGTCAACGTTGGCGTCGAAATTCTTGACGTAGGGCTGCACGACATATTCGTACAGGTCCCAGATCATCGGCAGGAAGTAGTAATGGCCCAGCAGCTGTTGCTCGGCCGCCGAGACCTTGTCACAGTAGTCCGCACTGGCCGGATCGAGCGTCAGGAGCTCATCCATCATCGCGCCCAGCTCGTCATCCACCAGGCCGACATCGTGCGGCGCCGCGTAATAGTTCCAAAGCCCCGTGATCATGGCCGCGGGGTCGGGGATGGTCGCGCCCCAGCTGTTGCGCTGGACGTTGATCAGGTCGGCTTCCTGGCCCCAGGCGTCGCTCCAGCCGGGTCGGATCTCAACGTCGGTGATGCCCAGAACGTTCTTCCACTGCTCGGCCATAATCTCGGCCGTGCGCAGATAGTTGGGCGACTGACCGCCGCTGGAGATTCGGATCTTGGGCAGGTCTTCCGGCCCACCGTACTTGGAAGCGGCCAGCTCCTGCTTCGCCAGCTCCGGATCATAGCCGAAGTCAGGCCAGTTGTCGGCCACGAAGCAGGGCAGCTCCGGCGTAAAGTGCGTCTTCATCACGCGTTCGTTGCGAGATCCCTCATACGCCGCGCCGATCGCCAGGTCCCAGTCCACCGCGTGCAGCAATGCCCTGCGCACGTTGATGTCATCCATCGGCGGTTTGGTTGTGTGCAAGGCGAAGTAGAAGTTGGTGGCGTAAGGAATGAGGACGAACAGGTCCGGGTTTTCGGCCCGCAGCGGCTCGCGGATGTTCGTGAACCAGTGTGCAACATCGGCCTCCCCGTTCTGCCACATCAGGTAGGTGATGTTTTCGTCGTTGGACCACTGGGCAATGATGCGTTCAATATAGGGCTTCCTGTCGCCCCACCAGCCGGGGTTCTGGACGATCTCATATTCGCGCGTGTCCTGGTCCCAGATCTCAATCTGGAAGGGGCCGTTCACGCGTGTCTCGGCATCGGCCGCGAACTCATCGGCATTGACGTCATCCATCTTGACGAAGCCGGTGTTGTAATGGGCCATGCTCATGATGAAGATCGGGCTCGGCGAGGAAAGCGTAATCTGCAGCGTCTTGTCATCCAGGGCAGTCAGGCCGGAAATCGTATCGGCCTCGCCGTCAATGACCGCCTGCGCACCCTCGATAACGCCCAGCCGCAGATAGGTCCAACAGCTGATGCAGTTGGGACTGACGGCCCACGACCAGTAGTCGATCGCTTCCTGGGCTACGACGGGCGAGCCGTCAGACCAGGTGGCGTCAGGATGAATGTTGATCGTGTAGACCGTCTTGTCCTCGCTGACCTCGTAACCGGTCGCGAGCCAGGGCTGCAGCTCGTGGTTGCGGTCGCGCAGGAAGAACGGCATCCACATGTGCGAAATCCAGGGGCGGCCGAAACCACTCTCGGAGGCGGGGTTCAGGCGGCTGAGATCACGTGTGACATAGCGGATGACCTGCTCCTCGGCGGCGTCGTCGGGCAGCATCCTGCCTTCCATCGCCTCGCCCTCGTCGGCCATCGCCGCGCCGCCGCTGTCGGCCGGAGCGGCCGGCGTCGCGCACGCGCCCAGAAGGACCGAGAGCAGGATAAGCGCGGACAGTACAAATCGGAAATGCCTCTGCTTCATGGTGTGATGCTCCTCTGCAAAATGGTGAAAGGTAGATTCGACAGCCTGTACGAACGTGGAATGTCCGGGGTGGACTGTCGGTGGAATCATGGACGTTGGCCCGAGCTGCGCGGCACGTCCAAACAGCGACGGTACTATGCCAAAAGGGAGGTGCATTGTCAAGATTGAAGGGGGGCGGGCGCGGAACGTTCTTCAGTGACGGCGCCGGAACGCTTCACCCTCTACAACGGTCTTTGCCAGGTAGGCGTCCGTGTCCTGAGCGGAGAAGCGCGCCGGCGAAAACGTGGAAATGTCGACGCTCGGTTCCTCGCCCGCGGCCAGCTCGGCCAACAACAGGCCGGCGACCGGGCTGTAGGCGAAGCCGCCCGAATGGAAGGCCGCGCCGACCACGAGGCCGGAAAGCTGCGGCAGCGTGCCCAGGACAGGCTCACCGTCGAGCGAGAAGGAAATCAGTCCCACCTGCTCGGTCTCCCAGCGCGTCCCGGCCAGCTTGGGGACGAGCGGCGCCAGATTGGCCGAGAGGCGGTCGCGCAAGCTCTCCGGCGCGCTCAGCCCGGCCATGTGAAAGTCCAGGTCATCGACGCGCTCCTCCGGCCGATCTTCGGTCTCACCACCGGCCAGCAGCCGCGCGTCGCCGCTGCCCAAACGCGCAGGGCGAATGTACCCGCCCTGGGGGTTGGCATTGATCGCCGGAATCACAGCCGCCTCCGGCAGCTCGGCCGAGACGTAGCGTTGGTGGACAAACGACTTGATCGGCAGCCGCAGCTCGCACAGCTCCATGAACGCCCGCGTCCACGCGTGCACGGCGCAGATGACCGTGTCAGCCGCGACAGTTCCCAGCGCCGTACGCACACCGACTACGCGTCCCCTCTCGATCTCCAGCCCTTCGACGCGGGCATGCTCGCGAATCTCCACGCCCAGGTCGCGGCAGCGGCGAGCCAGCGCGGGCACAAACTCGTGCGGCTCGCTGTATCCGCCGAGCTCATCGTGCAGCCCGATCTGGTCCTCCTCCGGAGCCAAATCGGGCCAGCGGCGGCGAATCTCCTGCGCGTCGAGAATCTCGTAAGGAACGTCGAAGCGGTCGTACACTGGAAGGATCTCTTCCCGTCCCGGCCACGAGGTGGCATCGAAAATGTTTAGACAGCCGACATCCTGGAAGCGGTAGCCGTAGCGTTCCAGGTCGGCGGTCAACTCGCGGTAGAGCCGCAGACTGATCTGCCGCGCCCTGACCGCAGTCTCCGTCCACATCAGCCCGGTAATGATGCCGGCGGCGCGGCTGCTGGAGCCATCGCCCACCACGCCCTTCTCCAGCACAATGACCTTGCCTGCCCCCTTGCGCGCCAACTGATATGCGGCGTTGAGGCCGATGACGCCGCCGCCGATAACGATGAATCTGGACATGATGTGGGTTGGTTCTCCTGTGACTATCCTGTCTGAAAAAGTGAAGGGGCTTTTGAAATGCGTGAGCAAAGTAACACGGATTGAAAAGCCGACCAAAGTTCAAGAGTCCCGATTCAGTGGGCCGCTTCGCACACGCTGTCCGGCTTCCGCTGTGCGGGAATTGTCAGAATGCGCCGATCTCCCTAAAATAGTATGGACAGGTGACACATCAGGTGTGACCGTGGCGATTCGAGTAGTGCAATCTCTTCATCCGGGCCAGCCAGTGAGCAACTTCGTCGTCAGCGCATCGAAAGCAAGGGTTTGGCGCAGGCCGGAGGACCATCCCCTGCTCAAGCATACCGACACCGCGCACCCGGCGCTGCGCGGCAAGCTGGAGGAGGATACGTTCCCGCCGAGGGTTGCCGAAGGCCTTCCCAAGATCCTGAGCGAGAACTCGGAGGACGCGCGCACCTGGTACTATTTCAGCCCCTTGCTCAACGACGAGCCGCAGCGGACCAGGGTTCTCACGCTTCTGCTGCGCCAGTCGTTTGCCTATGCGCTGCCGCCGCAGGCGTTCAAGGAGATCCCGAACGCCAGGCTGGAATTCTGGCCGAAACTGCCTCCGCCCCCCCAACGTCCTCAGCGGGAAGGGGACTCGGAGCCGGATCTGCTGATCAGACTGGGCGAAAGCGCGGTCGTGCTGGTCGAGGCCAAGTGCCAGTCCGGCGTCAGCGAGTTCACCACCTACGACCGCAAGCGCGACCAAGTGATCCGGCTCATCGACGTCGGTTCATGGTACGCCCGCCAGGAAGGGTTCGATTGCAGTTGTGTGCTCGTCTTGCAGTACGGCGACGTGCAGATCAACGCCGAAAAAATCATCAGCCGCTACACCGGCAACCCGGAGGCAGTCCGCAAGGCGCTGCCCTACCGCGAGGAGCTGAGCGACGACGACTTCGACCAGCTGGCGCGCGGCCTGGCGTTCGTGCGCTGGCCGGACCCGATGGGTTGAGTGAGAGACCATTGCCGCACAATCCAACTGTTTCTTCATACACTGACGCAAGCGAGGAAAGCTTGATGGTGTTGATTCATCCACCTCGCGGCACAATTTAGGAGGAAGAGTGATGCCCAGTTTGTTTGATGGCATCTTTGGCTCAGAGGAAGTAAGCCAGATATACAAGAAGATTGAAACCAACTATCCCGGCTCTCCCCACTCCAAATCCGGTTCTCTATGGCTACTCCGGCGAGCCAGCGATATTCGATCCGACAATCGATCGGCCGAAAAGATGCTGGAGAAAGCTGTTGCGATGTTGGCAGAGAGGGATCACATGCCCGGATGGCACAATCAATGTCCTGTTGCTTCGGGCATTGTCAGTTCCAGCAGTGACAGAAACAGCGCAGTTGACTTAGTGAAATGTTCGAGTTCTGGTAAGGATGTGCGATTAATTGAGTTGAAATGGGATAGTGACACCCCAGTGTCGGCACTGCAGCAAGTTCTAGTGTATGGCATTGCATATCTCTTTTGTAGAGTACACAAGAGAGAATTGCCCCTTCACTACCGCTCCCTGATGAACGCCCGGCACATTGCGTTGGAAGTTGTGGCACCACGCCACTATTATGGAGGAATCCGCTATGGAGGAATCCGCAGGGGTCAGTTGTCGGCAGATACCCATGCATGGCTGGACCAATTTGAAACAAATGAGTTAGATGTTTCTCCTAAGGTGGACACAGCCCCTTTAGACATCGAGGAGTTCCTCGCAGAAACCAACAGATCACTAAATGGACTCGCACGCGCAAAGACGAATGGCGAGTTAACAATGTCTTTGAATGCGCTTGCCTTTCCGGATGAGTTTGACGAACTTCCTTTTGGGAATGGGCAGGAAGTCAGGCGGAAGTGCGGCACACGCGAACTGTCCGAAGAGGGCAAATTGGTCCGCAATGCTTTTGCCGGGCTGGCGCCGGCATGGCCAACGACAATAAATTGACCGAGCGACGGCGATGACCACACGACTTGGACTGATCGGCTACGGCGGATGGACCAGGATGGCCTACGTGCCCGCGCTCCAACGCGACGGGCGCGCCGAGATCGTCTCAGCAGCCGCGCCCAGCGAGGCCACGCAGCAGCGCATCCGCTCTGAACTGAGCCCCGACGTGGGCGTGTACTCCAGTGCCGCCGACCTGTTGAACGGCCCTCCTGTCGACGCCGTCTTCGTCGCCGTCTCCGACGCGGCGCACGAGGAGGCGACCGGCGCGGCGCTGGATGCAGGCCTGCCAATGTTTTACGAACCGCCTTTGGCAAACAAACGAAAGCATATCCGCCCAATGGTGAAGCGGCTGCTCGACGCGCCGCAGGTGACGCACGCCGACCTCGAAATCGGTTTCATCCCCGCATTTGTCGAGGCGGTCAGGCGAGTGCAAAGCGGTCTGCTGGGACAGCTGCGCACGGTCAGCGTTCGTCTCCAGTGCAATTGGGGCGCGAATCCGGAGGCGGACCTGAGCACGCTCAATCACATCGCCCCATGGTATGTGGATACGCTCAACCGCATCGTCGGCGGAATCCCCTCGCGGGCGCTCATCCTTGAAGGCAGCGGGCTGCCCGGCCACGCGCAGCGGCAGTGCCAGGGAATCTACGACTATGGGGGCGTCTGGGGAACGGTTCAGGTCAATCTCGGCAGCGTCGTAGAGTTGGAGACAACGGTCGAGGCAAACGGAGATGACGGCGATCTGGTCGTTGATCTCTTTTCCGGGACACTGCGGCAGCGCACGCGTGAGAACAACGAGTGGTCGGTCGAAGAGGTTGCGGAGAGCGAGCCGCGCGCCGGCTGGCCCGGCATGAACGAGTGCGTCACCGCCTTCCTCGACGCCGTTGCCGGCGAATCCCCCTCAGAATCGGTCCCGCCCGCCGACGCACCCGCAGTCGCGCAGCTCCACCTGATCGGAATGGCGGCGGAGGCCTCAAAAGAGTACGGCGGCTGGGCCGACATTGAAGCGGTCAGCGCGCTGCGCACTGACTAAATCGCCGCGCGGCACAGTCCGATTTCAACAGGACACGCGCCTCCTCGGCAATCTATCCCAAACGTTTCCAAATTCGCAAAACAAATTAAACCGGTAACTACTCAGCCGCAATCAGTCTGCGACTCGGAATGAGGCGAGCAAAGTTGTTTTCTCTCTCCTTGCTATTTGGACGGTCGGGCCTGCGGCCCTCCCTTGTGCGGGGGGACTCCCCCCGCAACGCCCCCCTCCAAAACCATCGCTCACCGACAGTACGTCGTCATTCCTGCAGTCCGGCTTATCCAACGTGGTCGCGGCCAACCGAATACGCGTTTAGATAATCTGAATGGCGGCGGGGATGAAGCATTGGTCGAGACAGACGCTGTATGTGGCTTAGTACTTACCAAAAGCGAACCTTCTACCGGCGCACGCCCTAGCCCCGCGACGGCTCGCTCATCGTCGCCTTCGCCTTCTCCACTTCTGCAGGCAGATGGTCGTAGTTGGCCAGGGCCTGTCGCAGGTGCACCATCCGCCCGGGAGACGCCGTGCGCAACATCGCTTCGCCGTACGGCTCTTCAATCCAGAAGCGCGCAAAACCCGTCAGCTCATTGCGCAACAGGTGGAGCTCGTCTTCGGCATATTGGTATGTACAGTTGATTGTGAACATGCGCCGCCGGTTGCTGCCGCCCCACGCGCTGTGCTTGCAGTTCTGGTTGAATAGGACGACGTCGCCCGGGTTACTATCCATAGAGACCGCAGGTACCTGGCTGCCGTCGATGCCCAGCTTCTCGGGCGCGACTCTCAGGCTCTCCTCGAGCGCGTCGGCGTAGTGGTCGCCGTACCTGTGGCTCCCCGGGATCAGCCGCAGCGCACCGGAGTCGGCCGTAACCGGGTCGAGATACAAGGCCATCTTATAGAAAAGGCGCGGCGGATTTCCCCGCTTCTTGCCCGTCCAGTCAGTGTCCGAATGCCAGCGTGTATCGCCGACGTAGAAGTTCCCATCGCTGCCGAGGTAGTTGTAGTCCTCTCCCAGCAGGTCGGTGAAGATCCCGTCGACACGGGGATCGTCGAGTAGGGAGGACAGGTATTCGCTCGAATCGATAAACGGCACCAGGCAGGAGCGGGCGGTTCCATCGTGGGGCCTGCCGTCGTGCCCGCCGCCGTGAGCGGCAAAAAGAGCCTCGAACTCCTCGATGATCTCGTCGATTCGGTCGTTCAGCAGACCCGGTAAGACAAGGTAGCCGAACAGGTCAAGGTATGCGTGCTGCTGCTCTGTCAGCCGATAGCCGCTCATTCATCCCTCCTGGGTTTGTAGCACTGCCTTTGCGGCAGAGTCCACTGCGCGCTGATCACGAGATTCCCGTCAAACGAACAGGCTGGCACAATCGGCCCGGCCCGCCGTTCAGCCCTTGCCAGTCCGCTACCCGCCCTGGTGCACCGGGAAGACTTCGGAGGCGATCGTCTCCATCTGGTCCTGGATCGCATCTGCTGTCGGGCAGGTGTAGAAATCGAACAGCATATGCTCCACGCCGGCTTCGGCGTAGCGCCCGATCCGGTCGATGACCGCCGCAACCGGCCCGCACATGGAGGTAACTTCCGGGTCGGCCCCCTCGCCGACCTCGGTCCGACAGTGGTAGATGACCGTCTTCGGAGCGCCATTGGACCACGCTCGCAGTTTGGCCACGCCCGCGGCGACCTCCTCAGGCTCGACATGGATCGGCTGCCACCCGTCGCCCTTCGTCGCCGCGCGGCGGATGGCCGCATCGCTCAGTCCGCCGATCGTGAGCGGCGGACCGCCATCCTGCGCCGGCTTCGGCTCGAACGAGCTTTCCTCGAAATTGATCCACTCGCCGCTGAATGAGGGCTTCTCCTCGCTCCACAGGACCTTCATCACTTCCATCCACTCGTCCATTACGCGGCCGCGCTGCCGGAAGTCGGTGCGCAGAAAGCGGTACTCGTCCGGCATCCACCCGACCCCGATTCCCAGGATGAGGCGGCCATTCGAGTACTGGTCGACCGCGGCCGCCTGTTTGGCCGCCAGGATCGGGTCGCGTTGCGGCAGCACCAGCACCGTCGTACCCAGGGTAACCCGTTCGGTGATAGCTGCGACGTAGCCCAGGGTGACGAACGTCTCGATCATGCAGAAGTCGCTGTACTGCTCGTGCACCAGCACATGATCGGCGGCCCACAGCGAGTCATAACCAGTGTTTTCCGCAGCCAGAGCCACCTGCCGCACCGCTTCAGGTGACTTCGCCGGGCCGTGGCTGGGTAGAAAGACGCCAAATTTCATCAGCTCCCTCCTTGTGGTCAGCGTATCAACCGCTCTCCGCTCGTGCTGCCGCAGAGGTGATGGGCTAAAGGATAGCAGTTGTCCCGCGTTGCGTCCACCGGCGCTTCAGCGTTCCCATGTCAAATGCCGCGTATTCGACGTCCGGCAGCAACTGCCGCAGCTGCGCGTCCCCGGTCCGCTCCGCCTCCGCGATCAATTGATCGAAGTAACTCTTTCGTACGGATTCGTAGTCGGGCTCATAGAAGCAGTTGCGGAGTTCGTGGGGATCGTTTTCCAGGTCGTACAGTTCACACAAATCGGTCAGGTTCCAGACCAGCTTCCAGCGCCCGTCGGTTACCATGCGCGCCGAGTAGTGACCCCAGGGATCGCCGTGGTACTGCGCGTAATGCACGGTGCGCGGCCAGTCATCTCCTCCCGCGGCCAGCCCCAGCAGCGACTGCCCGTGAAGCCTTCGACCTCCAAGGTGAGTCTGCTCCTCACCCGTCATCAGGTGCAGACAAGTGGCCGTCACGTCCATCAGGTGCACCATATTCCCGTTCCGACCGGCCTCGCTCGCCCGCGGCGCCTTCACCAGCAGGGGGATCCGATAAGTCTCGTCATACATGTACGCGCCCTTATTGATCAGCCCGTGCGACCCCGCCATATCCCCATGGTCCGCCGTGAAGATGATCGCCGTCTCGTCATAGAGGTCCAGCTCCTTGAGCGTCGCCGCGACCTCTCCCACCATCTGGTCAATCAGCTCGATATAGGAAAAGCAGCACGCCAACATCTCCCTCAACTCCTCGTCATGCTCCTCCGGCGAAAGCCCTTCACTATAAGTCCCGTTCAGCAATCGGATCTTTTTCTGATTTATCGGCTTCCCCTCGAACGTGTCATACCGGTTCGGCCACATTTCGATGTCGGCCGCGTCGTAGCGAATGCCCCATTCGTGCGGCACCATCCAGGGGAAATGGGGGCCTGGGAAGGAGCAGGTTGCGAAAAAGGGCCTGGTCCTGTCCCACGTTTGAAGAAACTCCTGCGTGTAGCGTGCCGCGACCACATCGGGAAACCCCTCCATTCCCACCGCCAGGGTACCCGCCGCGCCGCGGCCTACACTCTGAACAAGGGGGGCGATCCTGGTGTTGGGGTGCCAGTGCGAGCTGTCCAGGAAAACGGGCCCGCCTTCGTACGGCTCCCTGTGAGTGTGTTGGAAACGGGAGTCGAACAGGTCCTGCGCCGGGCCGATGTGCCACTTGCCAAACCAGGCCGACTCATAGTCGCTCTCCGCGTCGACCCAGTCCTGCAGCATGGTCATGTCTGGCCGCAGGTGCTCGCAATAGGAGTATTGCGGGGTCGAGTTGTTGAACATGTGGTGGCCATGAGGGTAGAGGCCGGTGAGAAGGCTGGCTCGCGCCGGCGAACAGAGAGCCAGGGGCGTATAGGCCCGTTCGAAGAGGCAGGAATCCCGGGCCAGCGCGGCAATATGCGGCGTTCGTACCATCGTTTCTGTGTAACAGCTCAGCAAGTCAATGCGCAGCTGGTCGCACAGAAAGATGAGGATGTTCGGTTTTTCCTGGCTGGACATGTGCGAAGCTCACTGAGGTATTCGGCGGTGTTCCATGAACGTGGTCAGTCGGCAGCGTACTCCCCTTCCCGAACAGAGGAAATCCAACAGTCACATAGAGTGCTAAAGCTTCGCCTTTCAGGCACTGGTGCGCCGCCTGCGCACAGCGCCTACTTCCAGGTCACGCCCGGCCGTCAGAAGAACGCGGGCACCGCCCCGCAGACGGTCCAGGGTTCGACAATACCGCTGGTTGGAACTACCCCGTTCCTCCAGGCGACGCCCCCATCGCGACCTCGATCTCCGGCAGAAGGAGCCGCAGCTGCGCATCGTCCGTGCGCTTCGCCTCCGCAAGCAGGAATTCAAAGCAGCGGGCGCGCGGCTGCTCGTAGTCCGGATCGTAGAAGCAGTTGCGCAGTTCGTGGGGGTCGTTCTCCAGGTCGTACAACTCACACAGATCGGTCAGATTCCACACCAGTTTCCAGCGGCCGTCAGTTACCATGCGCGCCGAATAGTGGCCGTACCAATCGCCGTGATACTCGGCGTAGTGCATGGCGCGCGGCCACTCGCCGCTCCCCTCGATCAGCGGCAGCAGCGACTTCCCGTGCAGGCGCTGACCCATCATGCTTTCCTGCTCAACGCCCGTCATCAGATGCAGCCACGTCGCCGTTATGTCCATCAGATGCACGGGAGCATCCACCCGGCTGTGGCGCGGCTCCCCCGGCATCTTGACCAGCAAGGGAATGCGGTAGATCTCATCATACATGTACCCGCCCTTATTCGTCAGGCCGTGCGAACCCGCCATGTCCCCGTGGTCCGCCGTGAAAATGACCACCGTCTCTTCGTACAAAGCCAGATCCTTCAGGGTGGCTACGACCTCGCCCACCATATGATCGATCAGCTCCAGGTAGGAAAAGCAACAGGCCAGCAGCTCCTGCAGCTCCCGGTCGAGCTCAGCCTGCGAAAGACCGCGGTTGCGCACATCCTGCATCCGCCGCAGCTTCCTCTGATAGACCGGCTTTCCCTCGAAGTCGTCATAGCGGTTGGCCCAAATCTGCATGTCATCGGCGTCATAGCGGATACCCCACTCCTCCGGCACAATCCACTTGGGATGCGGGCCGGGGAAGGAGCAGCACAAAAAGAAGGGCCTCTCCGTGTCCCGCTCGCGCAGAAATCGCTGCGCATAGCGCGCCGCAACCACATCGGGGAAGCCCTCCATCCCGACGTCCAGCAGACCCCCTTCCCCGCGTCCAACATCGTGTACCAGCTTCCCGATCATCTGGTTCGGGTGCCAGTGCGAACTCTTGAGGAACGAAGGCCCGCCTTCATAGGGCCGCTGTGTGTGGTGAAAACGGGAGTCGAACAGGTCCTGCGCCGGGCCGATGTGCCATTTGCCGAACCAGGCCGACTCGTATTCGCCCGCATCGTCGATCCAGTCTTGGATCATGTCGACACCGGGCCGCAGGTGTTCACAGTAGGAGTAGCGCGGCGTCGAATTGTTGAACATGTGATGGCTGTGAGGGTACAGCCCTGTCAGCAGGCTGGCGCGCGCCGGCGAGCATATCGCCGCCGGCGTGTAGGCCCGCTCGAACACGCAGGAATCCGCAGCCAGCGCGGAAACGTTGGGCGTGCGCGCCAAAGTCTCCTGGTAGCAGGAAAGCAGGTCCAGTCGCAACTGGTCGCAGAGAAAAATCAGCACATTCGGCTTCCCGTGATTATCCATTAGCCCCCACCCTTTCCTCAGAACGCTTCAACCAACCCTCCCATATTCTCCGCGCCCCGACTACCGGTAACTATGCACTTGCCGCTATTCGCCGCAGTTCCGCTCTACCCCAGCGCGTGACGTTGGCCGCAACTGGCCACCGACCACTGGCTCTTGCCGCTCCAAGTCGACAACCAGAGACCAGGAGTTGTAGGCCAATCGCTGTATTCCCTTTCTGGAGGGTCATGAAGCTTCCCACGGATTGACGACGTCAATGTCCAGGGCAGAGAAGTCGTTGACATTGCGCGTCGCCAATATGAGATTGTGAACGATGGCAGTGCCGGCAATTAAGGCATCAGCCAGGTGCAAGACGCGGCCAGCGCGCCGCGCATGTACTCTTAGAAGGGCTGCAGGCTCAGCCTCTGCACGCGCAACCGGCAGGACAAAGTCGGAATACGTTTCGAGGTAAACCGACAGAGCGGTGCGCAATGCCTCGCGTCGGCGCCCTTGAGGTAGCAGATTCAGGCCAAATTACAGTTCATGCAGTGCAATGATCGAAAGCCACAGCTCAGATTGCTCAAGCAGGAATGAGCGAACTTGGGGATCAGGAGAAACTCTGACAATCTCCGAGACAACGTTTGTGTCGAGGAGATAGCCACTCATTCGTTTTCCTGGTTCAGGAAAGGATTCGGCCTATCGTGCTCGCGCCGGTCGGGGAGTTCAAGGTCGGCGCCGCGCGGCAGGTTTTCTACCAACCACTGACCCATGGGCTTGCGGCTCTTTTGGGACGGCTCGTGAGATTGTTTCCGGGCATACCACGTTTCAGCCAGCACGACGACGAATGGCCTGTCGGTGTCAATCTGTTGTGGGCCCTCTTCCGCCGCGAGTCGCAAAATCTCAGACAGCTGTGTCTGTGCTTCATCGATCGTCCAAGAGCGGTGTTGACCAGCCTGTTCCACTTTGCTTGCCTCCTGCTCGGCTACTGTCGTCAATATAGATCAGTTCGATGGACTGCGCCAACCTGTTCGCGTGAAGCGCTCCGCGCCGCCGAGGCGGCCCACCGCGTGGGCCGGACGCACATCTCCGTATTCGTACGCCCGTCCGTAGAACGCGGTCAACCTGCTGGCGAGAGAACAGCTGGATATTCCTCTGACCAATACGTCCAACGGTCAAACCATTCTTGACCCATTTGCTGCACGGGCCGTCGTTTCTGTAGCCACCCAAATCTGTCTCAATGGGCTTCAACCCATTTCGTGGTCCAAGGGTGGGGGCCAACCAAACCCTTCCACCCGCCAGCTGAAAGCCAGGAACTTCAAGACCGATCCCATGGAAACGCGCACGTCGGCCGGTTTGCATACCGCGACATCCCAATCTGCAGCCTGCTCCCGCATCCCGGCCCCAGCCGCACCGTAAAGCTATCGCAGTTCAGCGCCACCGTCTCACCGCCGTCGTTCGTCAGGCCCGTAAACTGGTGCTCCGCGTACGCTCCCGCCTGCACAATCACGACGCGCCCCGCCACCTGGTCCGTGTTCACCAGCGTCAGCGTCATCCCATCCGCGTCCATGCACTCCACCAGCGCGCCAACGCCCTCCGGCATGCCTGCCCGCCGCCGTTCAGGGTCGAAGTAGCGCACGCGGCAATGAAGCGGAAAGCCCAGCCGCTCCGTGGGCAGGCCGCCCAGCATCAGCTCGGTCAGCAGGCTCACCATCGCCGGATTGAAGCCGTTCATGTCGTCCGACATGCGCGTGTCCGCCGAGGTACTGTCGGCGCGCACCTTCCCTATCCGTTCGCGCACCTCGGCCAGGTCCTGCTGCAGCGCAGTAACCGGGTAGTCCGGGTTCTGGCCCTCCAGGAAGCGTATCCAATCGTTCGACTCGACGCGGCCCAGATCCGCCCTGTCCATCGACCAGTAGTAGACCTCCAACGCGCCCACGCTGAACGGGTCCGGCCTGAAATCGTACCAGCCGTCGTCGCCGTGCATATGGGGATAGAGCGTCTGCCCATCGCTGACCTTGGCGTTCGCGTTTACACCGTCAATGACACCGCGCCACGTGTCCACGTAGCTCTGACTTCCGGTCATCAGCAAACCGTTGCCGAAGCCGTAATGGGCGCGATTCGTGAAGTAAGGACGATGCGCCAGCGCTCCCGTCTGCGGAACGACCACGGTGAATCCCCAGCCGTAGACGCCGCCATACCACTTGCCATCGCAGGCGCCGCCGATCGTCCCATCCAGCCCGACATTGGTGGGGATGATCCCGCCGTTGGCCGCGGTCCGCTCACACCAGGCGTCGACGTAGTCGACCGCCCACTCTATGTATCGCTCTTCACCCGACAGCATGTAGGCGTTCAATGCCAGCGTCGTGGTTTGAAGATTGAGCGGATGATCGCCTACAACGTCGTTGTAGTCTTCGAAATGAGCCACCATCTCCGCGTAAGTCCGCTCGCCGTGCCCGGGCTTGAAGCGGCCTTCGACCTCGATCGGATCGCCCGCCCAGTCCAGCCCGGTCGACTTGCGCATCAGCGGCCCGCGGCTGCCGTTGAACATGCTGCGGATGACGCGATGCTCAGCGTCGTAGTTGTGGGCCTGGGGATCGGTCCCCATGTAGAAACCGGCAAAGCGTTCCATCCGCCGCCGCAAATCGAGGTCATAGGGGTCGGACAGCGGCTGCAGGAAGAAGACGGAAAAGCCTTCGCCGTTGTGCATCCAGTCGAACATGACCGGAAACTCTTTGTAGTACATGCCGTCGCGGGCAAATGGCACGTCAACCGTCTTTGCTTCGGTGTACTGGCGCAGATGGCCCTCCCACCCGTTCTTATACAGATCCAGGACGACATCGGGCGCGCCCAGCCCGTGCAGCACCGTCCATCCGGCCAGGTTTTCGGCCGCGTCGTCCGGCCCGTCGTCGCCGCCCCAGCGCGGAACGCAGAGCAGATAGCCGCGCTCGTCGAAATAGCGGTCGTAGAACTCCTGCACCGCCTCGGTCTGGTTGCGGATCAGCTGCCACTGCAGCAGCGCCCAGTGCGGCGGCGGCGAAGGTGTATGAAGAGTGACGATCGGCGTGCGCATGCTCTGTTCAGTCATAATTCGCTCTGACTTTCTCCGTTTTGTTCAGATCTGTGGAATGAGGTGGACAGCTGCCGAAAGGAACTGCTCAATCTCTTCAGCGGTATTGAATCCGGCGACGCCGATACGTACGCCGCAGATCTCCGGGCGGTACTTGACAACGATGCGGAAATCGTCCAGGAGCCGCTCGACCAACTGCTGACAGCGCTCTGGCGTTCCTCCGTCCAGCTGGATCGTGGTAACGCTGGATGACAGTTCCCAATCCGTTGGGCTGGCAACGCGAACGCCGGGCATGCATTCCAGGCCTTCCCGCAGCTGGGCCGTCAACGCCCGGCTGTGCTCTTCGATCGTCTCCAGGCCGATGCGCTGCGCCGTCTCCACGCACACGCCCGCGCCAATGCGCAGCGCGTAGTTGGCTGTACCCAGTTCGCTTAACGCGGCTGCCGTCACATGGCTGTAATTCGGGTCGCCTGAAGCGTCCCAGGGGACCGGCAGATTGAAAGGGTTGAAGCCCTGCCTGCCTTCGGCCGATATCACCAGAAACCCGATGCCCGGAGGCCCCGACAACCACTTGTGGACCGAGCCGCTGTAAAACGCAGCCCCAACTTCTCGCACGTCTACTGGGAAGATACCAATCGACTGCGCGCCGTCTACCAGCGTCATCACCCCGCGAGCCCGCGCGATACGCGCGGCCTCGGCCACCGGCAGCCGCCGTCCGTCGATGTTCGAGACATGGCTGACGACCAGCAGGCGGTGCTCCGGTGTCAACGAACTGTCCAGCTGTTCGAGGAAAAACTCTGCCCCGGCGTACCGCGTCGCGCCTGCCTCGGTCGTGGGGATGAAGGTTGACTCTACGCCGCGTGACTGCTTTAACCCCACCGCCGCCCGCATGGTACTGCCATGCTCTACGTCGCTTACCGCCAGTTTGTCGCCAGCCTGCCAGTCGAGGCTCATGATCGCCAGTCTGGTGGCTGTAGTCGTGTTATAGGTCCAGGCCACATCCCCTGCCGAAACACCCAACAAGTCGGCCAAAGTGTGCCGGGCCTGCTCCGCCCGCGCGTAGAACCGAACGCCTGCCTCTTTGCCGCGAATCGCAATAATCTCTTCGTTCTCTGCACGCAGGGCGTCTGCCATGCAGTCCTGGACCGACCGCGGTACCGGTCCGAATGTGCAACTGTTCAGATAGATGTATTTGTCTGTGAGAGGAATATCGGCGCGAAGGTCGTCGAGTGAACAGATTTCCGTCCCGCCCTGGCTGGTGTCCACTTTTGAACTCGTTCGGTCAGGATGAGGGACGGCGGCTGCGCGTCGAATTGGAAGCATCAGGTCGGCTGCGAGGATGCCATCGCGGGTTCATTTGGTCGGATCCAACGCCTCTTGCAACCCGTCGCCCATCAGGGTGAACGCATACATGGTCAGGGCAATCATCAGGCCGGGGAAGAAGGCCAGATACCAGTGAGATTGGACCGCCGACAGATAGTCATTCAGCATACGGCCCCAGCTGGGCAGCGGCGGATTGATCCCAATCCCCAGGAAGCTCAGCCCGGCTTCACCCAGGATCGCGCCGGGGATGCCCAGCGTCACGCTCACGATGATCGGCGACAGCGAGTTCGGCATCAGGTGCCGCATGATAATGCGCCGCTCGGGCACGCCGGTACAGATCGCCGCCAGCACGTAGTCCTGCTCGCGCAGCGACAGGAACTGCCCCCGCACCAGGCGCGCGATGCCCATCCACCCGGTCACCGCGAAGACGATCAGAACGTTGCGGAAGCCGGTGCCAAGCACCGTGATAATCAGGATGCCCAGCAACAGGTTGGGGACCGAATTGATAATCTCAATAATACGTATCAGTACATAATCGATCGCGCCCCCATACCACGCCGCCGCCGCCCCGTACGGCAACCCGATCGCCAGCGCAACGATGTTGCTGATAAAGCCGACAGCCAGCGATATGCGCGCGCCGTAGATGATGCGAGTCAATACGTCGCGGCCGAAGGGGTCGGTGCCCATCGGATGTTCCAGCGATGGGAAGAGCCACGTCTGGTCATACTGCTGGTTGTCGTACCCTTCCGGCGCCAGTACATTGGCGAAAATTGCCACCAAGAACAGCAATACGACGAAACCCAGCGAAATCATGGCCAGCAGGTTGCGCGAGAACCGCCGCGCCGCGTCTCCCCAAAGGTTTCGAGGCTTTGACCGGAAATCCGCGGCCAGCGCCCGCGTCGCCGGCCCGTCCGAGCGAGGTTCACTGTCCTGCATTGGCGAAGAGGTCGAAATGGTAGCTCTCCTTCGCGCCCCTTACATCAAGAAGCGCTCTCTACTTCGTGCCGCCGATTCGAATGCGCGGGTCAACAACACCGTAGAGCAGATCGGTCACGAGGTAGGCGATCGCGATCGCAAATGTCCACAGCAGGATCAGCGCCATGATCATCGGGTAGTCACGGTTATAGATCGCCAGCGTCGTCTGACTGCCAATACCCGGAACACGGAAGATCGCCTCAATGAAGAACGAGCCCAGCAGCAGGTTGACCACCAGCGGTCCCAACAGCGTGATCAGAGGCAGCGACGCCGCCCGAAATGCATGACGGAACACCACCGCCCTTTCCTGCAGCCCCTTGGCCCGAGCCGTCCGAACGTACTCAGCCTGCAGCGCATCCACCATGCTGGCACGCGTAAAACGCGCCATTCCTCCTATCAGCCCGATTGCATAGACAAGCGTGGGCATGATCCATTGCTTCGGTTCGCCCCAGCCGCCCGACGGAAGCCAGCGCAGCTGAACTGCGAAAATGATAATGCTCATAATCGCGATTACGAAGACCGGCGTTACAAAGGTTGTGATTACGATAACGTTCGTGAGGTAGTCCAGCCACGTATTCGGCCGCAGCGCCGCCACCACACCCATCAGAATGCCGATCGGAATTCCGATCGCCATCGCCGACAGCCCCAGCTGCGCCGTGATCGGCCACGTGCGCCCGACAAAATCAGAGATCGGCTCCCCGTAGCGGAACGAGATACCGAAGTCCCCCCGCAGCGCCGCCCACATGTAGCGCAGATACTGCACGTACAGCGGCTTGTCCAGGCCGTACTTCTCCATCAGCTTCTGCCGGATGTGCTCGGGTATCGCCCGGTGCTCCGACTCCGTGGGCATCGCGTCGAACGGACCGCCCGGTATGAAATGGATCATGATGAAGATCATGATCGACACAAAAAACAGGACGCCGATTATTCCTACAATGCGTCCCAGCACATAGCGCGCCATCCGACTATCCTCGAAGAACAAGAAAGAAGAGAGAGTGGGAAGTAAGAACAGCTCAAACTCCCCACCTCTCTCTTTTCAATCATCAATACTTACTACTCTGTAATGTACGCGCTGTCCAAAAGCATCATGTTGTAGACGCCCAGCGTGCCGTCATCGGTCAGCGTCAAGCCGCTCACATAGTCCTTGTACAGCACGGCCTGCACCGGGTTCATCACGAAAACGCCGATCGCATCGCGGGACAGGATCTTGATCGCCTCGTGATACAGGTCACACCGCTCCGCAGACATCTGCATCGGCCGCGCAGTGTCGATCAGGTTGCGGTACTCCTCGTCCGTCCAGCCAGTGAAGTAGGAGGCCGCCGGATCGTCCCACCAGTCCACGAAGTTGCTCGGGTCGATGAAGTCCGCGCCCCAGCGATTCAGCGCGATCTTCAGCTCGGCATTCGCCATCCGCGCCACGTAGTCGGCGCGTTCGATGTTCTGCGGCGTCAGCTTGATGCCCAGGTTGTCCGCCAGCATGCGCTGGATCGCCTCGGCCTCGCGAATGAACTCACCTTCCTTGGTGTAAAGCACCATCTCGGGGAATCCCTCGCCGCCGGGGTAGCCGGCCTGTGCCATCAGGTCCGCCGCCTTCTCAGGATCGTAGTTCTGATATGCGATCAGCTCGGGGTCGTCGTTGCGCTCACACGGGAAGTCCTTGGGCAGGAAGCCGTGCGCCGGGATGCAGGTGCCGCGCATCACGTTGTCGCACAGAGCAGTGCGGTCCACCGCATGGCCAAGAGCCTGCCGCACCAGGATGTCATCGAACGGAGCTGTCCTCTGGTTCAGATACAGGTAGACGCCACGGTTCATGACGCTGATGTAGGCCTCTTTGCTCAGCTGCGGGTCAGCCAGCACCTGCACCAGGTCGTCGCCCGTCACACCCACGCCGCCATCAATGTCGCCGGCCTGGTACATCTGCAGGAGCGGCGCGGCCACCTCGGGGATAATCACCTGGATCTTCTGCTCAAACGTGGCCGGATAGCGGCCCGTATAGTATGGGTTCGGCGTGAAGATCACGTTCTGGCCCCGATTCCACTCGGCAATGCGGTAGGGCCCGTTGCTCGGCGCTGTTGCCGGATCGTTGGCCCAATCCTCACCGTGCTCCTCGACCATATGGCGCGGCACCGGCGCCGCGTGCCAGTTGATCTTGAACATGTAATACGGAATCGGCACCTTGGTGGTCAGAGAGAAGGTGTAATCGTCGATCAGCTTCACACCCAGCTCTTCGACGTCTACCTCGCCCTTGTTGTACGCTTCGCCGTTCTCGAGGTCAAACAGGAACCAGGCGTAGACGTTCGACATCTCGGGATCCAGGTAGCGCCGGAAGCTGTAGACCCAGTCCTCAGCGGTCACTGGTGTGCCGTCGCTCCACATGGCATCCTGCCGCAGGTGGAACGTCCATGTGCGCCCGTCTTCCGACTGCTCCCAGCTATCGGCCGCGGCCGGGTGCCAGTCGCCTTCCGGGCCCATCTTGGCCAGCTGCTCAATCGTGGCCTCGAATGCGAACCCTTCGTACTCATTGCGCATCGTGTCGAAGTGCTTGCCTTCGATGCCGGCAGACCGGAAGACCTGCTTGTCCGCGGGGGCAGCGTCCTCAGGCAGGGTTACGCCGCCCGAGCTGACCTGCTCCATCATTTCCTCTTCCGGCATTTCCGACGCCGGCGCCGTCGGCGCAACACAGCCGGCCGCGGTTACCAAAATAAGAGCTGCCAACACTAAGATTGGCAGACGCCATCTGTTCATAGCCAGGAATCTCCTCACAGTTTGGATGGATAGATTTGGGTTGGGTTTTTCAGAGGTACTTCTGAAAGCCGTGCAAAGTATACCCTCAATCCTGCGAGCGCCCAAAATTTTTCGACTCTGGCGCGCATTTATGTCAGACCCCGCAGCCCCGCCGCCAGTCGCTCCAGGTCCTCCCCGTTGTTGAAGACATGAGTCGAAACGCGGATCATGGACCCGTCCAACTCCAATGGCGCGACCAGTACCTTCTCCCCTTTAAGATGCTCCTGAATCTCCGCCGAGGTTTTCCCTTCGAGGCTGAAGGTAACGATGCCCGACGACCGCTCGTAAGGTAAGGGTGTATGCAGATTGAGCCCAGGCACCGCCAGGAGCGCCTCCTTTGCCCGATCGGTGTAGCTCTCGATGTAGGCAAAGACATTCTCCCAGCCGATCTCTTCCCAGCAGTCAAGTGCTTTGCCCCAGCCGACCTGGTCCGCCAGGTTGCGCGTGCCGAACTCAAAACGCTTCGCCTCGTCTAGCAGGGTAAGGCCGCCCTCCAGGTCGAAATCCTTCTGCGAGTGGGAGCCGATCCAGCTCGGCTGAATCCACGGGATGCGGTCTTGGCGCACGTAGAAGCCGCCCGTTCCCTGCGGCGCCATAATATATTTGTGCCCGCTGAAGGCGTAGAAGTCGCAATCGAGCGCACGCACGTCCAACGGGACCGCGCCGTAGGCCTGGGCGCCGTCGAGAAGTACGGGAACGCCGCGGTCATGCGCGCTGTCGACCAGCGCCCGCGCCGGCAGCCGCTGCCCAGTACGGCGGCAGACATGGCTGACCGAGACGATACGCGTGCGCTCGTCCAGCAGCCGCTCGAACTGGTCCAACATCAACTCTTCATCGTGCACAACCTCCAGGAAGCGCAACTCGATGCCATAGCGCCTGACGTGGCTGTACCAGGTGATGCGGTTGCCCGGATGCTCCTTATCGCTCAGGATGACATTGTCGCCTGCCCGCCAGTCGATGCCGTTGGCAACGATGTTGATGCCGATCGTCGTGTTCTCGCCCAGGACGATCTCATCGCTGTCGGCGTTCATCGAACGCGCCACCTTTTCCCGCGTCGCCTCGAACCCTTCCAGCATCTTTTCGTTGATGCCCGGCGCGGCCCCGCCCGCATTCTGGAAACGGGCCCACCGGTTCGTCTCCTCGATCACCGGCTCCATCTTGGGCGAAAAGCCGCTGCTCTGGAAGTAGGCGAACTCCTGCGTAATCGGCGTCAGTCGTCGAACGTCGGAAAGTTGCATTCTCGCTCCTTCAAGTTATCCTCGCGGCCATTCTGTTATCGACCAATGGACTTCGAGCCCGCGCAATTGCATCAGGACAACGCCTGCCCGGACAAGCAAGACAATGGTTAGAAAGAGCTTTGAATTCCACGGGGAGTGGAGAGCGCACGCAGGAGTGAGAGGCTGGTAGCACTCCCGGACCGGCTTACAACCCCGGAGCCACCTGCAGTACCGTCACGCCCATCTCGATGTACTTGTCCCGCTGCTCCGCGGTGGTTACGCCCAGGCTCACATGCGCCGTACTGTCCCGCAACTGCTCCAGCACGTGGCCGATGCACTCGTCCACCGTCTTGAACGGGCTGTGCGGCAGACTCTCTATGCTGAAGCGGAGGTCGTTCGGCCCGAATGCCAGCAGGTCTACGCCCGGTTTCGCCAGCTTCCCGGCATTGATCACAGCATCCACCGACTCCATCTGGATGGCCAGATAGCCGTTACTGTTCCACCAATCGGCGTATGCCACGCGGTCCATCGACCACGGATCGTCCAGTTGCCCGAACGCGCTGACATTGCGCCGCGCCGCGCCGCCCCAACTGCGCCGGCCCACCTGCGGATAATAGAAATACTTGATCGCCTCATCCACCTCAGCCACATTCTCCACCTCAGGCACCAAAATGCCGGTCGGCCCGAAGTCGAGATAGCGGCCAATCAGATAGGTATGGCGCGTGTGAGAGATCCGCACCTGCACAGGGATCCCGATCGCCTCCGCGTGGCCGCAGAAAGTGAACAGATCCTGCTCGTTGAACGGCGAGTGCTGGCAGTCCGCGTAGACAAAACCGTATTCCCCCTGGCCAAGTATGTCCTCCAACTGGCCGCGGCCCATGTCCAGCGACGCGCCCACCCCTAAAATCAACTCCCCGCGGTGGATCCGTTCCTTGAGATTACTCACTTCTGTCATGATTCCTTTTCCTCCATGGCCCCTCAATTAATGAGCGCCTGCGTTTGAACTGTCCAGCTGGAAACGAAGAACCGGATTCTCGGTACTGAAAGCAAGAAAAACGGTCGTAACTCCTCAGCCGCAATCAGTCTGCGACCATGAATGAGGCGAGCAAAGGTGTTTTCTCTCCCCTTAGCTTTTTGGACGGTCGGGCCTGCGGCCCTCCCTTGTGCGGGGGGACTCCCCCCGCAACGCCCCCCTCCAAAACCAGCGCTCACCGACAGTACGTCGTCATTCCTACAGTGCGGCTTATCCAACCTGGCGGCGGCCAACCGAATACGCGTTCAGATAATCTGAATGGCGGCGGGGACGAAGCACTGGTCGACTCAGACGCTGTATGTGGCTTAGTAGCTACAATCGGACCTAGAATTCCCGGTCCAGTATTCCCAACGGCACTTCGATCAGCGTCGGCTTGTCGCCATCCTCGTCCAACGCCTCCCGCAGCGCCGACTCCAACGCGGCCGCGTCCTCCGCCAGCACCCCGCGCGCCCCGAAACTCTGCGCCAGCGCCACAAAATCAGGATTGTGCAGCTGCGTGCCCAGCACGTGACCGTCAAACTCCTCCATCTGCGCCCGCAGCACGTTCCCATAGGCATTGTCATTGAATACGATCGCCACAGCGTTAATCCCGTGCTGGACCGCAGTGGCAATCTCCTGCGCGTTGTAAAGAAAGCCGCCATCCCCCGACAGCGAGACCACGGCCCGCTGCGGATACGCCACCTTCGCGCCCAGCGCAACCGGATAGGCGCAACCCAACGTCCCGTGCGATGAACTGGTCAGATAGGTGTGCGGCGCCCCTGCCCGGAAATAGTTGCGGCTGTAGTAGCCCATCTGGTTCATCCCCTGGACCACGATACCATCTTCCGGCAGCGCCGCGTGGACCGCCTCCATCAAGTCCCACTGCGGCTGCAGCTGGACCGAAGGGTCAAAGCGCGCCGCGTTGAGCGACGCGACTTCGGCCTGCACGGCGTCGGCCGTCTCGGTGCGCGCCGATGTTGCCGCGGCCACAGCCCGGTTGAGCGCCTTCAGTACGGAACCGGCGTCGCCCTGAACCGGCAGCACGTTTTCGCCCTGTGCCAACTCGTTCCCGTCGACGTCGATCTTGATAATCTGCTGCCCGATTCCACCGGCGACGCGGCTAGAACCTACGACCAGGATCAGGTCGCGCGCCGCCAGCCAGTCGCGCAGGGGCCGGTAGTTCATCTCGGCCATACCCAGCGACAGCGGGTGGCGTTCGGAGATGCTGCCCTTTCCCTGCTTCGTAGTGACAACGGGAATCTGCAAATAGTCAGCCAGCTCCGCCACCAGGGTCGCGGCCTTCGCCCGCATCACCCCGCCGCCGGCCCATATCACAGGCCGCTGGGCCCCTGTCAGCAGCTCCACCGCCCTCTGGATCGCCCGCTCGTCGCCGTCTGCGGGCGCCGGCCCCGCGGCCGGCTGTTGCGCCGGCCCGACCTCTTCACTGGCCGCGAATACGGACGGCGGCACCTCAATTGCCACCGGGCGCGGTCGCCCGCTGCGCAGCTGCCCGAACGCCTCACGCACAGCCTCCGGAATCTCAGCCGGACGCTCCACCCGCGCCACCCACTTCGTCAACGGACCCAGCCATGCCGTCTCGTCCAGCTCCAGCCCCTTCTTGCGATGGTGATGGTCCCCCGTCACCACCAGGATTGGCGAAGACGTTGCATACGCCGTGGCGATCCCTGACATCGCATTGAAAAGCCCCGGCCCCTCCACAACCAGGGCTGCGGCCACCCCGCCGCAGGCGCGGGCGTAGCCGTCCGCCATGTAGCTCGCAGCCTGCTCATGGCGTACCGAAATGTAGCGGATGCTCGGCGTCGTAAAGAGCGCGTCGATAGCCTCGTACTGGCCGGCCCCTGGCACGCCGAAAACAACGCGCAGCCCCTCCGCGGCCAGCGACCGCACCAACGCCTGCCCTCCGTTCATCCTCGTCATTCGATAGCATTCCTGACTTTTCTGGTTTTTGTCGCCCGCCGCCAGCGAGCGTAGGACCTCAAAGTAAAACGGGACGGCCCGCTGCAACCCCATAAACCGGGGACCGGGCCGTCCGAAAATCTGCCCTGGAAGATGTCTGTTTTGGGCACAATCTTCGCCCCATCTGCCGGGGGCTCAGATCTGAACGCTACGGTAGCGCCGGGACAACCTCGTTGGCCAGCGTCTCCATCGTGGCCAGCCACCTCTCCTTGTCGTCCCAGTCGTGCGCGATCATCAGCAGCGTCCCGAAACCGCCCGTCTCCTCGTAGAGCTCGTGCAGCCGCCCCAAACACTCATCCTTGGTGCCGATGATGCACAGCTTGCTGAGAATATACTCCAACGTGACATCCTCATCGGGCATTTCCGGATCGTGCTTGAAGACGTTGATCATATCCGCCGCCGCCACCAGCCTGCGCAAGTAGGCGAACGATGCCGCAAACGCGCCGTTGTAGGCGCGCTCCCAGGCCGCGTCATTCGACTCGTCAATGAAGATGCTGCGCGACACGCGCCAGATCGACCGGTCCGGTTCCGGCTGCCCGGCGTCAGCCGCGCCGGCGCAATACGAGTCCCAGTGCTCATTCAGGGTGGCGGCGTGCACAATGTTCGTGCTCAGCGGAATGTAGCCGCGCTGCCCAGCCATGAACGCCGCCCGCGAACGGCCGCGTATAATACTCATCGCAATTGGCGGATGCGGCTTCTGGTAGGGTTGCAATATCGAACCGATGCCGAATTCGGGGTCTACGTTCTCGAGCTTGATGTGGTGGTAGTCCCCCTTAAAGTTAAACGGCGGGTCGGTCTGCCACAGCTTGAGGATCATGTCGATCCCCTCGACCGTCATCAGCCCCTGCGTCTGCGGGTCGGGCAAGTCGAACAGCTCCCAGTCGGTCGGCACGCCGCCCTGACCGAAGCCGCAGTTGATGCGCCCGCGCGAGAGATGGTCCAGATAGGCCAGGCGCACGGCAATATTGACCGGGTGATGCTGCGGTACGATCGAGACGCCGCTGCCGAGCCGTATGTTCTTCGTGCGCGGCAGCACATTGGCGATGAAAACATCGTTCGACGGGATCGGCTCCCAGGCCAGGGTATGATGCTGGCCCACCCAGGCCTCTGTAAATCCCAACTCGTCCGCCCGCACAACGAACTCGATATCCTCCTCATAACCGAGCGTGCGGTCCTTCTCCGGTGGATGAAGCGGCATCATGAATGTGCCCAGTTTCATTTCTTTCCTCCCGTTTGCCTGGGATCCCAGGCCTTTAGCCCGCTGCTTCGCCTGAAGCTCACGAGGCAGGCGCCTGCCTGTTGTAGGACGGCTTCAAATCGAGCGCCAGCTGCCTGAAATTCGCGATTCGGTGCAGCGTAACAAGATTGGTGTCGTGCTGATTATACCCCCCTTGCGAAGTGCGTGAAATCACGAGTAGCTCATCCCCCCGGATCAGCTGCGAAGCATAGCTGAATGCCTCGAAAATGCTGCTGCTCATCGCGACGCAGCCGGCCTGGAACCAGTTCAGCGCGTCCAGGCTATACATCAACATCAGGATGCGCCGCTCGTTGCCCGGCGGACTGGCAAAGCCGCGGGCGCGCAGCGGCTCCCGCTCCTGCCAGGTGTCGGTCGGCAGACAGACAGTAGTCCAGAAAAGATCGCTTATATCATCGTACACAATGTGGAACTTGCACTGCGCGCCCGGCATCGGATAGAACTGGACAAAGCGGTAGCTCATCTCCTCGCCGTCGTCCTCCAGGCTGCAGACCGAGGCCATCCCACCCGTAGTATGCCCATCAATGATCGTCCGTAGCAGTACCCTCATCTCCCCGCGCACGTCGATGATATTGCCCTCGATGAAGCAGTCCTCCACCACCTTGTCCGCCGCGCTGGCCTGGTAGCGCCGCTGGCTCAGTACGCCGGGCACGCCGGGAAAACGGACGCGGTTGGACATGCGCCACGCGGCCGGGTCGAGCAGGTCCCCCGTTAGATCGCCGGCAACCACGAGCGACTCCCACTGGCTCCTGCCGACCGCGTCATCGCCTTCAGGGCAGGTCTCGAACGCCCGATAGACGCGGCCCCCCTTGAAGAGAACATTTGTTGGCGCATTGTGATGCCGTCCCGGAAAAAGCTGGGCAGGTTCGCTCCAGCTCTCGCCGCCGTCGATCGAACGCGCGATGATGATCTCGCGGCTCAGACGCCGGTTGCCGATGCAGTAGAGCTCCTCGCCTACGGCAAACAGCGACGGCCAGATGATGTCGAGCGCCGCGGTCTTGCGCCAACCGCCGCCGTCGTCATCGCTGACAAGAATCTCAAGCTGATCGGGGATCCTCTCAACCAGCGGCTGCGCCCGGAACCACTCATAGCTGGCGATCAACCGCCCCGACGGCAGCTGCGCCAGGCAAGGAGAGCCGGTATACACGTTGTCCGGGTCGGGCGACTGTGCCAGTACCTGGTAATCCCCGGCAAGAATCCTATTCATCTGTCCACCCAAATGGATGAATGTGGGTCATTTCCAGCCCCGATGCCCAGCGCCCGACATGACCGCACCTCCCAGCCCCCAGCAGTCACCGGCAACTGGCCACCGGCTACTGGCCACTGCCCGCTGCCCTTCACACCGCGTGGCACGCCACCCAATGATCCGATTCGACCTCGCGCCACTCCGGCACGACGTGATCGCACGGCTCAAACGCAAGCGGACAGCGCGGATGAAAGCGGCAACCGCTGGGAGGATTGATCGCGCTCGGCACATTGCCGCGTATCACCGTATGCTCGCGCTGCCGCTCCTGCCGCGGATTGGGCACCGGCACCGCCTGCAGCAACGCATGCGTGTACGGATGCAGCGGATTATCGAACAGCCGGTCCTTCGGCGCCATCTCCACCACCCGGCCCAGGTACATGACCGCCACCCGGTCGCTTATGTGGCGCACAACGGCCAGGTCATGGGCGATGAAGAGATATGTGAGGTGATACGCCTCCTGCAGATCCTGGAGCAGGTTTATGATCTGGGCCTGAATCGAAACGTCGAGCGCCGATATCGGTTCGTCGCACACGATGAACTCCGGTTCGCACGCCAGCGCACGCGCAATGCAGACCCGCTGACGCTGTCCGCCGGAAAACTCGTGCGGGTAGCGGAACGCGAAGGCTGGATTCAGCCCCACTTGGCCGAGCAGCTCGGCGATGCGCTCCTGACCGCCCTGCTCGGTCGCCAGGTTGTGCAGCCACAACGGTTCACCGATGGCGTTGCCAATCGTCATGCGCGGGCTGAGCGTCGAATAGGGGTCCTGGAAAATAATCTGCATCTTCTGACGCAGCGGGCGCATCTCCTTGTCAGCAAGCCCTGTGACCTCAGTGTCCTCAAAAAACACCTTGCCCGACGTCGGTGTGTGCAGCTGGAGCAGCGTCAGGCCGGCGGTCGATTTGCCGCAGCCAGATTCTCCCACAAGCCCCAGCGTCTCACCCCGCTTTACCGTGAAGGAGACGTCGTCGAGCGCATGGACGGTTGCTTTGGTCTCCCCGTAGGCGCCAATGCGTACCGAGAAGTGTTTCGTCAGACCCTCTACCCGCACAAGAGTGCGGTCGTTGAGCGTGTCAGTCTGGCTCATCTGCGCTAACCGTTCGTCATTGCTCTGTGGCTACAGTCCCGCCGGTCTGTTCTGTTACCCCGCGGATGTCGACCCAGCAGGCGGCGCGGTGACCCCGGTCACTGGCCCCTGATACGGGCTCCAGCATCGGGTTCTCGCTGCGGCAGCGGTCGATCACAAAGGGACAGCGTGTGTGGAAAGGACAAAATGTGGGAAGCTCGGCCAGGTCCGGCGGCGCACCGCCAATCGTCGTCAGCCTTGTGCCCGTTTCGCCGCCCAAACTCGGCAGCGCGCCCAGCAGCCCGACCGTATACGGATGGCGCGGGTCCTCAAATATCGCATCGACGGGGGCCTCTTCCACAATATAACCGGCATACATCACGATGACGCGGTCCGCGATTCCGGCCACCACGCTCAAGTCGTGCGTGATCCAGATCACGGCCACGCCAGAGCGGTCGCGCAACTCCTTGACCAGCTCGACGATCTGCGCCTGGATCGTCACGTCGAGCGCGGTCGTCGGCTCGTCCGCGATCAGCACCGAAGGCTCGCAAGACATCGCCATCGCGATCATCACCCGCTGCCGCATGCCGCCCGAAAACTGGTGCGGGTACTCGCGCAGCCGCGCCACGCCGTCGGGAATGCCGACCATCTCCAGCAGTTCGGCGCTGCGCGCGAGCGCGTCCTTCTTGCTCATGCCGCGATGGTAGAGCAGCGGCTCGGCCATCTGCGTGCCAATGTTGATGAACGGGTTGAGCGAGGTCATCGGGTCCTGGAAAATCATGCCAACCTGGCCGCCGCGCACGTCCCGCAGCTGCCGCTGATCAAGCGCCAACAGATCGTCGCCGCGCAGCAGCACCTGCCCGCTCTCGATTCGGCCCGCCGGCGGCAGCAATCGCACCAGGCTCAGCATCGTCACGCTCTTGCCGCAGCCGCTCTCCCCCACCACCGCCAGCGTCTCCCCCTCCTCCAGACGGAAGGAGACCCCGTTGACCGCGTACACATATCCCTTGCGCACCTTGAAGCGCGTCTGCAGGTCTTGGACTTCCAGAAGTTCGGACATTACACGGTCAACCGATGCAGTAATGGCACTGCTTCAACAGGTTCTCGATCCAACTATCCACTATCCCCTATCCCCTGAAGTTACTCTTTCCACTGGCGCGGATTGAGCGCATCATTCAGACCGTCGCCCAGCCAGGCAAACGAGACGGTAATGATGGCCATCATCGCCGCCGGCCCCACCAGCAGGTAGGAATGGGTCTGCCAGAGCCGCAGACCGTCGCTGATCATCTTCCCCCAACTTGGAATCGGAAGCTGGACACCGACACCCAGAAAACTGAACGCCGACTCCAACACCATCGCGCCGCCCAACCCGGCGCTGACCGCCACAATCAGCGGCCCCATCGCATTGGGGATAACGTAGCGCGTCAAAATGCGGTTCGTCGGCATGCCAAGGGCGCGCGCCGCCAGCACATAGTTGCGGCTGCGGATCGAAAGGATCTGCCCCCGGATCAGACGCGCGTATCCGGGCCACTGGATCAACGCCAGCGCGCCGAAGACGAGCACCAGGTCCACCCACATCGTCTGCCTGAAAAACGTGTTCTTCGTCTGCAGATACATCTGCTCCAGCCAGGCTTCCAGCGGCACTTTCAGCGTGAGGTTGATCACGATCGCAAGCAGCAGCGCAGGCATCGAACGCGTAACGTCGGTCAGCCATACAACCATCATGTCAACCCGCCCGCCAAGATAGCCGGCCAGCGAACCCATGATGATGCCCACGACAAGGCTGATGACCGTCGAGATCACGCCCACGGAGACGGCCGTGCGCGCGCCGTAGAGTATGCGGCTGAAGACGTCGCGGCCCAGTTCATCGGTGCCCAGCCAGTGCACGCTTGAAGGCGGCGCCAGCCGTGCCGTGAAGTCCTGCGCCAGGAAATCGTAAGGGGTGAGGTAGGGGCCGAAAATGGCGATGAAAAAAAGTAGGATAATCGGAATGATGCCCACAACCGCGAGCCGGTTCGCGGCCAGGCGCGCGAGCGCGTCTTTCCACAAGTTGGAACGGCTGGCTTCGACAGTGCTGAAGGTCGCCGGCCCGGACAACTCTTGCGTCGTCATGGTTTACCGTCTACCGCGCTGAATCTTGGGATTGCCGCCGCCGCTACGCATAACGCTACTCCTCGACACCGGTCATCGCCTGCGCGGCGCGTGGGTCCAACAGAGGATAGGTGATGTCAACCAGGAGGTTCAGCGCCATCACCAGGAACGCGCCGATCAACGTGATCGCCACGATCACCGGATAGTCGACGCCGTAGGTGAAGTCGATCGTGAGGCGGCCCAGGCCGGGGATGCCAAACACCTTTTCGACGATGATCGCCCCGTTCACGATGCCGATCAACATCTGCCCCAATACGGTTAAGACCGGCGTCAGCACCGGCCGCAACATGTGGCGGATGATCACCATGAACTCCGGCACGCCCTTGGCGCGCGCCGTCCGCACGTAGTCCTCCGACAACACCTCGAGCATGCCTGAACGCGTCTGGCGAATGATAATGGCGATCGAACCGAACACCATCACGAATAGCGGCAGGATCGCCTTCGTGCTGAACAGACCGTCCCACCCATACGGCACATTCATGACCCCCAGCCCCAGCACGAGAAAGACCATGAGCATCGGCCCGACAACATAGCTGGGGACGCCGCTGATAAAGAGCGCCGAGCCGAGAATGAGATTGTCAAGCCATTCGTTGTGATGCAGACCGGCTATGATCCCTAATGGGATCCCGAATATTGCCACCAGGAAAACAGTCGCAATCCCGATCTGGAACGAGACCGGCGCGGTCGCGCCCACCATGTCGTTGACCGAACGCCCCGAAATCACCGACATGCCCAGGTCGCCCTGCAGCAGATGCCAGGTGTATTCACCGAACTGCACCAGAAAAGGCCGGTCCAGCCCCTTCTCGCGCCGGATCGCGTCGAGGCGCTGCGCGTCATAGGTCACGTCGCCTTCTTCGCGCAGGAACATCAGCTTGATCGGGTCGCCGGCCCCGTAGAAGGCCATCGCATATACCGCGAGCGCCAGCAGAATCAGGGCCGGTATCCAGTAGACGATTCGTTGCGCTACGTACTTTCCCACGCGTTTTCCTTACACAACTAAAAGAGAGGAGCGAGAAGAGAAAACATCCCTCTCCCGCTCCTCCCCCGTTTACGACCGACTACTGCATCGCTTCCAGATCGATGTCGATATTCCACGGTTCAACGAACTGGGCATCCGCGTTTCGCCGCGCACCCGACACCCAAGGCATCGAGTTGCCGCTCGGCGAACCACCGCAACCGGTGCCGATCGGAATCACCATGTACTGGGAGTGGAACAGCGCCTGCGCCTGCTGCGCCAGCGCGATCCGCTCAGGATCATCCGCAGCCTTCGTCACCGCCTCCTCGATCAGCGCATCGACCTCAGGATCGGCGTAACCGCCCATGATGTTGCGCGCCAGGTTCGAAGAAGAGTGCAGCGAACCCAGCAGCATCAGCGCCGCATCCGGCACGCGCACGCCCGCGCCGTCGCGGAAGAGCGCCGGTGCGCCCGGCCCCTCCCAACTGTCGAACTGCGGGCTCATCTCGATCGCCTCGATGCCGAACAGCTGGCGCCACTGCTCCGCCATATACTGCGCCAGCACCTCAAGGCCCGGGCTGCTCACGCCCGCCATGATCATCTTCGGCACGTCAGCCGCGTCTGCATACGCCGAGGCAGCCATCGCCGCTTGCGCGGCATCCGGATCATAACCGTGCGGCACGAAATCCGGGTCGCTTCCCGGCAGCGCGCGCAGCGGCTCGCCCGTCGCCACCCAGCCGCGACCGTCCGGGCTCTCCAGGGCGAAGATCTGCTCCTGGTCTACCGCAAGGATCAGCGCCTTACGGAAGTTGATGTCGCTGGTCGGCTCAATCGTCGGATTCAGGAAGAAACCGCCGATGCCCGCGCCCTGCTTGCAGTCGAAGAACTCCGATCCCAGCAGCGAGTGCGAAGCCGCATCATTCGGCGGCCAGCCCTGGTCCAGCTCCCCGTTCGCCATCATCGTCGTCACAATTGTGGTGTCCTCAATCGACGTCACCGAGAAACCGTCCAGCTTCGGCTCCGCCACCCAGAAATTCGGGTTCTTCACGAACGTGACCACGCCCCTGTTCAGGTCCATCGACTCCGGCATGTACGGGCCGCTCGTCACCGGGTTGTTCTTCGGGTGCCACCACTCCGCAACCTCGAAGCCGTCCTCGCCGATAGCAACCGACGCCTTGACCGGGCCGATCAGGTTGGTCGCGATCTTCTTGTGGAAGAGCGGATCGGGGCTGTCGAGCGTCACCTGCACCGTGCTGTCGTCCAGCGCGATAACACCCGGCATCTCCGTCGCATTGCCGTTGAACACGTCCTCAAAACCGACAACGCCGGTCATGAAGAGCGTCACGCGCTGATGCGTGGTGGCCGGGTGCGCGATCAGATTCCACGTAGCCACGACGTCTTGCGCGGTGATGGCGCTGCCGTCCGAGTAGACCGCATCAGGGTCAATCTTGAACGTCCACACCGTCATCGAGTCATCCGCCGACCACTCGTTGAAGACATACGGGTGGAGGTCCCCGTTCTCGTCGATGTACATCGGCCCGGCGTTCCAGAACGCCAGGTAATGCATGTTCCAGCCCCCGCCGCGCAGCGGTGACCAGTCCTGCGCGAAGAACGGAATCGTCGCGCGGAAGACCTTCTTCTCCATCATCATCTCGTCGCCCGAGTCACCGGCCATGTCACCCGCAGGCGCCGCCGGCGCCGCACAGGCCGAAACGACCAGGACAAGCGCCATCAGCGCAATCAGATTGAGCCTCAGAGTCTGGCTCTTGCGTTTGCGAAACATCTACTTCTCCTCCTTCAAGTTGCTGGTTTATGCTGAACTACTGGTGGAGTTAAACGTGTCTGGCACAGTGCTTCCACAAGACGCGCGTGCGCCGTACGGTACGGCATCCGCGCCGATGAAATGCATTCTGGTGAATTGACACTGGCTTTGACATGATGGTACGGCGTTCAGCCGCCCGCAAATATAGCACGGTCCCAGGGGCCTGTCAAAAACCCTGTGATGAGACGCGTAGCGCACGATTAGGCGACCTCTCCAACCAAATGCCTTGCCGCTCCGTGTGGCCATGCGTTTCGCTGGAAACTCGAAAACCGGCGGCGTACGCGCCTCCTACTAAGTGCCCGCTTCCGCGGTGGGGCCGGGGGTTATTCAGTGAATCTCCAGTTGCGCCAGTTCGATTTCCGTCTGCCACACGCCAACTTCAGCAGCGGGGACAAGGGTCTGGCTGTCGTAAACGATAAGGCGCAACTCATACTGGCCGGGCGGTGTGTCAGGTGGAATGGCGACAAGATTCAAGATGGGGACTTGCGCGTTGGGATCCCAACGGCTGGTCGTTCGATTGTCCATGGTTACAAGATAGTGGTCGTTCGCCCATATCTTCTCATCCGCCGCACTGTACAGGCGCAGGGAGGTCTTGAGGTCGGTGGCCAGACTAGAGGTCGTCTCCCAACTGGTCTCCAGCCAGAGGAAGCGGTTCTGTTCGAAAGAAAACCCAAGAAGGCTGATGCCGGCATCGAATCGAACGGCGCGACTGGCGGAGGTCAGGACGGCAACCGGCGGCGCGGAGTCGAGATCGGTGCCGGAAAGAATCATCGTGGCCAACTGGGCATCATTTGAGTCAAAAGGCAGCCAGAGTTCCGGCCCCACTCTTGCCGCGAACTTAACATGCACTTGGGTTTCAGAGTGATGCATTGAAGGGTGACTTATGTTCAGATTGGCGCCGCTTTGTCTCAGATATTGAAGTGTCGGAAAGCGATCGTGAGCTATGATCCGCTCCGAGTTGGGCCGGGTAACCGGCGTGCGGGCAACGGTGGCGTCGGTCAGGCCAAACGTATCGAAAACTCTCAGGTGGGGCAGAAAATAGAACTTCCCCAGCGCGCCGTGCGCGATGACGGCGTGCGCGGGAATCACGCCGCGTTCCATCTCTTCGTAAGGCTTCCAGCGGCTGATCATCTCTTCGGCAGATCTTCTGTGCACGGCGGCGCGCAGGCCGACCCAATGATCGTTGGTCTGGTCGCGCAAATCATTTGAAATCGAAGTGATGGCCGGCATCGCCGGCAGCGCCAGAAGCCAGGCCGCGTTCTCCTGGTTTATCTCGAAATGCGGCCTGTCGACGTGCCACGCCATCTTCGTTGCCTCGAATAGCAAGACTGCCTGGACCGAATTGGCATAGACGGCAGCGGGCAGAAAGATGGCGATTGCTGTGATGCTGCACGCTGTGATCGGCCTGGGGAGCAGCCTTAGCCTGCCCAAAAGGACCGTTAGTTTGGAGCCAAGAAGGAATACTCCCTGCGCCGCAGGCAGCGCAAGCAGAGGCCAGTAGAAGTCGAGCGGGCGATACTCGAAGAGGTCGCCGCCGATCGGCAGTAGATAGGCCATGTGGGCGCAGACAGCGAGCAGAACCAGCGCGTACGAGGCGTCCCTATGTCGCCGCCACCGGTGGAGTAGCGCGTAAACGGAAAAGGGAAGAATCAGGTAGAGTCCCGTTTCGAGCGCGGCCGCGCCCAGGTAACGAAAGCCAGACTCGTACCAGGGACGCACGTGTTTGGCATAATAGGTGTTGGGCAGCCACTCGCCGTAGTAGGCGTAACGACCCAGATAGTGCGCCAGGACAATGACAATGAAGGGCACGGTGAGCAGAAGGGTCTGGCGGACCGTACTCGCACTGATTCTTCCCTCTCTTAGTGTGAGCTGGGCTGCGAACCAGAAGAAACAGACCCCGGCCAGCATCAACCCTTCCGGCCTAGTCAGTTCCGCCGCAGCCAGGCTGAGTGAGGCGGCAATCAGGCCGCCGCCGCCTTTGCGGTCAAGCGTCAGGCAGACGACCGCCAGAACGACAAAAAAGGTGAACTGCCGCGTTTCAAGGCCCCCGGCAGAAGTCCAGACTGCAAAAGTGGCGCTGCTGCATAGAAGACCGAGGGCCATCCAACCTGTCAGTCGACGCGACTGCAGCGACGGCAGGCGCGCAATCCACAACAGTGTGACCGCGACTGTTCCGACCGTGTAGACAACCGATAGCCACGGCGCGGCGTGCTCGGGACGGATGCCGAAGATGCCCCAAATGGCAGCCAGCTCAAGTATCCAGAGAAAGTTTGTGTAGCCCTCTACGTATTCGCCGGGATTGAAGACCAGTCCGTGCCCTGCAAGCAGGTTTCTGACGTAGCGGAAGCTGATGAATGCGTCGTCGCACAGAAACCAGGCGACCCTGGAGAGCCACCCAAAGAGGACGAGCCAGGGTAGATAGGCGACTAGTGCCAGCGAATACGATGCCTGCGCCAGGCCTGCAGGGTTTGAGCCTGGGCCGGTCGAGGGGTACCTGCTCGCGTTAGGGGCGTCCATCAGTTCCGTGGTGGTGGTATTTTCCCAATGGTGCCGGGCTGCTGACGGCCATTGGTTGGCGTTTGCAAAGTTTATCACAAGACAGACCGAAAGGGCCGTCTACAGACCGCCTGATGGGCTGGTCACACCTAAGAGTTCAAGCACGAATCCGCCACCGAAAGTAACGGCCGTTCCATCCCCTGTTCAAGCCGCTTGTTGCCGATGTTGCCAGCTCTCCGGTTGCTGTCTGCCTCCGAATCCGCTCCCCAACACCTGATGAGCTAACCTAAGTCGCTCAAGAATCTCATG
>CATOTS010000021.1 GCA_951813625.1 uncultured Caldilineaceae bacterium
CCCGCCCAATCGCTGCGGCGAGGCCGATCGCCGCTACATGAACGAGGTGCTCGACGACGGCTTCGGCAACCGCGAGTCTGCCCACATGCTCGAGCGTTTCGAGGCGGCCTTCGCCCAAAAGTTCGGCGTCGAGTTCGCCATCTCGCACAACTCCGGTTCGGGCACGCTGTTGTCCTGCCTGTTGGCCGCCGGCGTAGGGCCAGGGGATGAGGTGATCATACCCACGTTGACCATGGCGGCCACCGCCTTCGTCGTCATCCAGTGCGGCGCCGTGCCCGTCTTTGCCGACAGCGACCCGGACACCTTCAACATCGACCCGGCGGACGTCGAACGCAAGATCACACCCTTCACCAAGGCGATCATTCCGGTAAGCATTTTCGGGCTCCCGCCCAATTTCGATCCGCTGCTGGCGCTGGCGGAGCGGCACAATCTCACCATCGTCGAGGACGACGCCCAGTGCTTCCTGGCCTCCTACAAGGGCCGGCTGGTCGGCACAATCGGACATGCCGCCAGCCTCAGTTTGCAGGGCTCGAAGCACATGACCACCGGCGGCGACGGCGGTATGGTCATCACCGATGACGAGGCGTATGCGCGCGCGATCCGCAAGGCCGCGATCCAAGGCTACCGCACCCTGGACGCCCGCCCCGGATCGACGCTCATCCCGCGCGATGAGCGCCAGGACTGGAGTTTCGAGCGTCACGACCGCATGGGCTTCAACTTTCGCATGTCGGCCATGCAGGCTGCCCTGGGTCTCGGTCAACTTGAGCGCCTGGACTACCTGGTCGCGGCGCGGCGCTACATCGGCGCACAGTACGAAGCCACAATCCGGGAGGAAAAGTGCGAATGGCTGATTCCGCCCCATGTTCCGCACGACTGCACCCATACCTACTGGTGCTATACCTGCAAATTGGATGAAGAGGCTTTGGGCGTGGATTGGCGGACCTTCAGGAAAACCTTTATCGAACTCGGCGGTGACGGTCTCTACGGCGCCTGGGTGCCTGTCCACCTCGAACCAATCTTCCAGACCATGGCCTTCTACGGCCCGCGCGAACGGGCGCCTAACTTCGATCCCCGCTACAAGGGCTCGGTCAAGCGCTATAGCCGCGGCGACTGCCCCAATGTGGAGAGCATGCAGAACCGGCTGTGCCTGTTCAAGGCCGGCATGCAAACCTTGGACAAAGTGAACGGACAGGTGGAAGCATTGCGCGCCACCATCAGACATTACGCCTGACGCACATTCAAGAGGAATCAAATGATCACCTCAATCGTTTCCAGAGATGACAGCGTGTACAAGGCTGTGCCGGACTTGGCAATGTGCGACGACGGTTCGCTCGTCTGCACCTACCGCGAGAGCCTGTTCCATCTCTTTCACCCCTTCTCCCGCATCGTGGCGCAGATCAGCCGCGACGGAGGTCTGAACTGGGGACCGAAACAGATCGTCGACGAGTGCCCTGACTACGAAGAAGACGGCGGGTTGAACACCCCCCGCATTCTTCACCTGGGAAATAACCGGCTCATCCTGATCTGCGACTGGATTCCGCCTTTCGAGCCCGAAAACTCGCCCAACACCGAAATCGTCATCTGGCGCTCCGAAGACGGCGGCGCGTCCTGGAGCTCAAGAGAAAAAACGGGCATCAAGGGCAATATCTGCCCCTGCATTTTCAAGACCAGTTCGGGTACCGTCATCATCGGCGGCGACAACAACTGTCTTCCCGTCCCCGGTGAAGTGTGGACAATCAATACCTTCCTCTCCTTTGACGATGGACAGACTTGGGAGGCGTCCGCCCCGGTGGCGTCAACCGACGAGTTGTGGCTGAATGAGGGGACGTTTGCCGAGCTGGATGACGGCAGCCTGATCTGTTTCATGCGCGAGGACCGGGAGCGGATTTGCGGGTACAAGGCGCTCTCGAAGGATGGCGGCAGAACGTGGGAAGGGCCCTACCCCACCGAGCTGCTCGTATGTATTGGACGGCCCCACGCCGGGCGGTTGCAAAGCGGCGAGATCGCGGTCACCTACGGGCTTGGAACATCACCGCGCCAGTTGGTGTTGCACGCCGAAAATCAAGCGAGCGCAGCCGACCCTGAAAGCGCCCTGAACGTGCGCAAGTCGCACCTGGAACCGACGTTCAGACGCTTCTTCATCGATCACGACCGCAGCATCCACCCCGACGGCGCCTATTCGAGCTGGGTTCAACTGCCCAGCGGCGACTTATTTGTCATTCAATATATCGTCGACGACGCACCGATGGGCCACATTCGCAGCTACCTGATCAGCCGCAGCGACTGGCTTCTCTGTCCGGAAGGGGAGATCGGACGTATCATCCGCTACGATCCCAGTGCCGTCAACATGCATCACTATGATCGCAGCAAGAACGTGATCTATCACGAACAGGCGTTGAAGGTCAGTGCAGACCAGTACCGAAATCTACATGACAACCAGTAGTCGGCCGACAACCATGCCGAGAGCAGCCGTTGTGCCAACCTACGACCGACTCTACGGAGTCCAGCACCAAGGATCAGCCCATGGCAAGCCCAGTTGAGGTTACGGATGGTCAGCAAGCGGCGCAGGGCGAGACGACGCGCCTTGCCCTGATCGGGATGACCAGCGTGATGGCAGACCCGGATGCGAACCTGGAGCGCATCGCGCAGTGGTGCCGAAAGGCCTCTGCCGCCGGCGCGCAATTCGCCCTTTTTCCCGAAGAGTGCATCACAGGCTCAATGAATAAGTCCGATCTGAACATCGAAGAGGCGGCAGCGATCGCTGCCGCCAGCTATGAAAAAGCAATCCCGTTCCTAGAAGCTCTCTGCCGAGACCTAGAATTAACAGTTGCCGTCGGCACAATCGAGCCTGGCGAAACGGTGCTGCGCAACAGCGTGCTGATCGTCGGTCCGGAGGGTTACCTGGCAACCTATTCGAAGCTGCATCTACCCAACGAGACCGAGCGGGAATGGTTTGAACCGGGTGAAGCGCTGCCCATCGTAAACTCACAGAACTGGAGATTTTCGGTCGGCATCTGCTATGACGTGTGCGTTCCTGAGATCTTCCGGGCCGCGGCGAGCCGGGAGGTTGATTTTTTCCTGCTCGCCGTTGGCGGCAGCTACGCGCCTCACGAAATCGAGCGAGCGACCGAAATGAGCGAAGAGTACAGGGAACTCACCATGAAAATCCTGCCGTCGCGCGCGGTCGACAACGGCATCTACGTGTTCTTCGCCAATCAGTCGGGAGTTAGCGGAAACGCCTGGTTCCCCGGTCTGTCGCTGGCAATCGACCCGGCTGGAAATGTCATCGGCGAACTGCTGAAGGATGAGGGCATGATTCTCGCTGACGTGTCGAGGCAGGCAATTTCAGCCGCGCGTGCAAACGACGAATGCACTTTGGATCGACTCCGCTCGGACATCTACACGACCCCCCAGTTAATCGAGGGATGACGAGCAGCAATGCCAATTTTGTTCGCGGCCAGAAAGGACAGGATAGGCGCTACCCTCTTCAACGCGTTGGCGCGCAAACATGACGTTCGCAGCCTGGACGACGGCGCCGGCGACCCACGCGACCAGGGGGTTGTGGCCAGGGCCGCCAGAGACTGCCAGGTTGTCATCCTGTCGCCCCCGTTCATCGCTCCGGACGCTCAGGAGGGAGATATCCTGGACGCGGCCACGCGCGGGACGTACAATCTGCTTACCCAATCGTCAGCCGCACGTGTCATCCTGCTGACCTCGCTGCAGATATTCGAGCGTTATCCCTCTGATTATTCGGTCGCTGAACAGTGGGCGCCCCTGCCGACAACCGAAGCCGCCGACCTGGCGCCGTACCTGGCAGAACTCGTCGCACGCGAGATTGCCCGCGTAAGACCAATCAAGGCCATCGCGCTGCGCCTGGGCCAGTTGGTGGACGATAGCGACGCAAAGCAAAGCCCGGCCGACCCCCGCTGGCTGCACGTTGAAGACGCCGTGCGCGCGGTCGAATGCGCCCTGAAATTTGAACCGCCGGCCGACGGGCCGCAGACGGGCTGGTGGGTCTTTCACATCCCCGGCGCCGGCCCAAACACCCGTTTCCCGCTTGCACAGGCCGGCTCGCCTGAGTTCGACTACGTGCCGCGCCGCGATATGACATCAGGCAGCGAGCCGCCCTCTCCACCGCCCCCCATTTCAGCGCCCGAACGCCTGAACGACGAAGCCGGCTACTCCCCCGGGCGCGTTGTCATCTTTGGCGCCGGCGGCCCCATTGCGGCCGTCACCACGGAAGCGCTCGCCGGCGATCACAGCTTGCGGCTCGCCGACATGCGCCCGCTGGCAGATATCGTCGCCGAGAACCAGCCGCAGATGCCCGGCGCGCCGCTGCCGCGGCTGCTCGAGCCGCCGCATGAGACGGAAATCGTCGATGTCACCGACCCTGACCAGGTCTTCCTTTCTGCACGCGGTATGGATGCAATCATCAACTGTGCTGTCGTGCGCGATGACCCTGCCGGGGCCTTTCGCGTCAACGTCGTCGGCGTCTACAATATGTTGCGAGCCGCACTCAAGCGCAATATTCGGCGCCTTGTGCATACCGGCCCCCCGCAAGCGAGCCCATCTGGCTATGCCGAACCCACGAATTATGGATACGACTTTGATCTGCCGGCCGATTTGCCGGGCCGGCCGGGCAGCGATCTCTACCATCTGACAAAGTACCTCAGCCAGGAGATCTGCCGTATTTTCGCCGACCTGCATGGTATCCAGACACCGGTGCTGACCTTTTCAGGGCTTGTCAATCCTGCAGAGCCTGTTCCTGATTCCTACCGGTCCCGCGCATGGCTGATCGCATGGGAAGACGCCGGCGCGGCAATGCGGCAGGCCCTGAAGACGCCCTCGTTCCCGCATAACTACGAGGTCATGCACATCTGCAGCGACACGCCGCACGGCAAGTTTTGCAACGAACAGGCCAGGCGATTGCTTGGGTGGGAGCCGCGCCATCGGCTGGAAAAATACTGGCTGCGCAACAAGAGTGCAACCGATTGAGCAGCCATAACCAGACAACTCAGGTCATAGTTCAAGGGGGTCAACATGTTCCGCTTGTCTGTCTGTGAAGGTACCGTGTTGCGCGATCTGCCCTTCCTGGAGCGGGTGCGTACAATCAGCCGCGCTGGATTCGGATTGGACCTGTGGGGATGGGAGGATGACGCTCTTGATGCAATCGCCGGCGACGCCGAAATCGAAATCTGCGCCATGCCCGGCTGGTCCGGGGGCAGCATGATGGACCCGGCTGGTGTCGAGGAATTTCTGGCCGGCGTGAAGGCAAACTTGGAAGTCGCCGAGCGTATTCAGTGCCGCAACCTGAGCATCACAACCGGCCAGCTTGACGCGCACGGCCAGATGGCCCACAACATCGCGCCCCATCCGGCAACGAGGTGGATCACGGCCTACAGAACATTGTGCGAGGTCGCGGAGTTGGCCGAGAGGAACGGCGTGACCTACAGCCTGGAGCAGCTGAACACGAAGGTGGACCACGCCGGTTACCCTCTGCGTTTCACCGAGGACGTGGTGCGGCTGATAGAGCAGGTCGGCAGCCCGCGCATCCGGCTGCTGTGCGACATCTACCACGTGCAGATTGAAGAGGGCAACGTGGTCCAATCGATCCGCGACTACCACAGCTTCATCGGCTACGTGCACGTGGCCGACGTGCCGGGCCGGCACGAGCCGGGAACGGGCGAGATCAACTACCCGCGCATCGTGTCAACGCTGCGCGAAGTGGGCTACAGCGGGGTGATCGGTATGGAGGCATTCCCGCAAGCCGATGCCCATCAGGCGATGGAGAGCTTCCGGGCCTTGTTCAGCTAGAAGGTCGCGCACAAACTGCCCGGCCGGCGCTGGGGGGCCGCGCCCGTCTGGGCAGCGTTCCCCGTCACGTAGGCTCGTATCCGGCCGGCTCAACGACGACAATGGTCGGTCGCCCCAGCCCCCCCGAGGGCATCGGGAAGGTGACCGTGTGGTGGCGGGCAAAGATGACCGGATCGCCGGACCGGCGCTTGAGAAACTCGTCGACCCTGGTCATCCCTGCCGTCAGCGGCGGCAGATTGTAGTGCATCGGCACGATCCAGGTCGGGTCGAGAAAATCGATCATGGGATCGAGTGCGTCGAGCTCCAGGGTCAGGTGCTCGCCCACCAGCGCCAGCAACACGTCGCAACGCCCGGCAAAAGGCGCAAGCTCATCGGCTCCAATGCCATAGCCGAGGTCGCCCATGTGCAGGAACCAGAGGCCGCCGGCTTTGAAGGCGTAGAGCGCGTTGTCGTCGGGCCCCTCGGGATGGTGGGGCGCCTCCGCAGCCTGGACGGCGTACATTGGCTCGCCGTTGATCTCGACCTCACGCTTGCCCTGCGCCACGTCGAGCGCGTTGATGAGCTGGGTGTAGCCCTCAACCGCCTCGTGGTTGGAGTGCGCCTCATCGGTCAGCGAACTCATAAGAATGGTATCCGCCTGCACCGTGAACTCGAACACGGCGGGATCGTCCACGCCGCACGCCGCGGCCACGACATTAGGCTCATACGGGTCCATCGCGATCGTGGGGCCGTCATCCTGCTTCATCAGAAATGTCGCCAGCCCAAACCACTGAAGATGCACTGACATTTTTCTACTCTCCTCTTCACTCTTGTGTCAGATTCACTCTTGTGTCAGACCGCCGGCCCGTTCCATGCCCGCGATTTCCCACCATTTTGCCCCCGACGGTCTTTCGATCACCAGCGGCTTGAGGAAGGCTACAGACTTCTCCAGCCCCTCCTCCACCTCAAAGTACTCGCTCTCCATTTCGAGCGAGATCACATGATCGTATCCGAGCAATCGCAGCGTTGAAACGAACTCGCGCCAGGCGGATTCGTCATGGCCCCAGCCGGCCAGCGTATACGTCCACGCGCGCTCGGAAAACTCCTCGGTCGAGGTGCTGTCCATCATGCCGCGCAGCCGCGCGTTGTGCCGCGAGATAAGGATGTCCTTGGCATGGACGTGCTGCACCAGCGGCCCAAGGTAGAACAGCGCCTCGACCGGGTCGATGCCCTGGTACCACAAATGGGAAATGTCGAAGTTGCACGCCGCGGCCGGCCCGACCTCGTCGTGGAGGCGCTTCATCGTCACCGGGTTGTGGATCATGTCGCCGCCGTGCATCTCGAAGCAGATCGTAACACCGTGGTCGGCCGCGATCTTCCCGTGCTCGCGCCAGTATGGCAGCAGCCGTTTCTCCCACTGCCAGTCCAGCGTATCGCGCAAAAAGGGCCACTCGGAAAAGGTCACCCAGTTGGGCGCGGTATCCCCCTCTGCGCCCTCAGGCAGCCCGGCCAGCAACGTAATCCGGCGGATGCCGGCCAACTCCATGAACTCGCAGGTGCGGCGAAACTCGCGCGAGTACGTATCGGCGACCTCCTTGTTGGGCATCAGCGGCGCACCGTGCCCGCCGAGGGCGCTGATCTCGAGGTCATAGCGGGCGAATGTGTCGAGCCAGCGTTCGATTTCCCCCTTGTCGGCGAGGAGCTTCTCAACGTCGCAATAGCCCCGCCCCCACAGCCCGCAGGCGCCAACCTCGACCGCCTGGAAGCCCATATCGCGCGCGTATCGCAGACCGTCCTCAAACTCGAACTGTTCCAGGTTCTGTGAAATTACGCCGAGTTTCATCCGTACCCCCTTTCGATTGACAAGAAGTCAACCTATGCACTGGAGACAGGCATTCCATATAGAGGCAAAGCCCCTTCAAAGTCGTTCGCTGCGGGGTAGTTTTGTCGCCGCAATCGCCGAGCGGCTTTGTCCGCGTCCATCGATTCCCAAGTCGCGCGAACTCCGCGTCAGGGGGCGCCCACCGCATTCTGAAACTGGGTGAGCCTATCGATCAAAGACTGGCGCTTAATCAAAATGTCAACGCCGACGAAGAAGACCCGCACACCCAGCGCGTGGAAGTGGGCCGCCTGCTCTATGCTGAAGGCTCCGGCCGAACTGATCTTGCCGGCCGCAACGGCCTTGGTGAATACGCGCTCGATCTTCGGGGTCTGGCGCGTCTTGGCCTCATCGCCGTACAACCCCAGGCTGACAGACCAGTCCATCGGGCCCACCGTAACCATATTGATGCCATCGACCGCCAGGATTTCGTCCAGCGCTTCGTAGGCTTCGTCGTTCTCGATCATCACCATCAAGTGGGTGGCGTCGTTGGCTTCGCGCAGCCTCTGCTCCGGGTCTGCGCCCATGGAATAGGCCGTGCCGGCGCTGGAGCTGGAGACACCGCGACCGCCCAGGGGCGGGTACTTGCCAAGTTCAACAAAGCGTTTGGCCTCGTCGGCGCTGCGAACATCGGGCAGCGCCAGCACCTGGATGCCCCCGTCGAGCAGCCGCTGCACCTGTGTGCGCGCCAGTTCGGGCATGCGCACGAGAGGCACCATGCCCAGATGCGTAACCATCCGGCCCAGCGCCAGAATCTCGGCCATGGATTGGGGGCCGTGTTCCATGTCGAACCAGACAATGTGGAAGCCGGCCTGGGCCATCAACTCGATCTCGGTGAGCGTGACGTCGCGACAGATCACCCCAAAGAGGACATCGTGTTCGTCCAGCAGATCACCAAGGCGGTTTCTTAGGGGCGGGACATTGGTCACCACAGTTGCTCTCCCTGTCACTCTATTTTCTAGGCACTAAGCAGCAGGCACACCACTGAATTTCCTCTACGCGCATCGGGACGTCGGCAGTCCCGCGACCTTCGTGCGAATGCGGAAAAGGGAGGTGCGCGCGGTAATGTAGAGGCTCTTGCGGTCGTCATCGCCCCAGGCGCAGTTCGCAGGGCGTTCGGGCGTGACGATGACGCCCAGCAAGGCGCCGTCGGGCTCGAATATCCAGACGCCGGTTGCGCCGGCAACGTAGAGATTCCCGTCCACGTCGATCTTCATTCCGTCCGGCGAGCCCGGCTGGGGATGGTCCATATCAGCGATGACGCGAGAGTTGGTCAGCGAACCGTCGGCACGGACATCGAACGCGCGCACGTGTCGGCGCGGTGAATCGTCGACGTAGAGAGTCGACTCATCGGGCGAGAAGGCAAGTCCATTGGGGCGGTCAAAGTCTTCTACCAGCAGCTCCACGGTGCCGTCCGACAGAACTCGATACAGGCCGTTACAGGGCTGCTCCTGGACCTTGCTGACTGACGAGGATTCGCTGGGCAGGATCCCGTAGGGCGGATCGGTGAAATATACAGAACCATCCGACTTGACGACCAGATCGTTGGGGCTGTTGAGCAGCTTGCCCTCGTATCGGTCGGCCAGACTTGCAACGGAGCCGTCGGCCTCGCCACGGGAGACGCGGCGATTGCCATGTTCGCAGGCGACCAGGCGGTTCTCCCGGTCCAAGGTAAGACCGTTCGAATTTCCGCTGGGTTCGCGCCACACATCGACCAGCCCCTCCGGCCTCCATCTGTAGATGCGGTCGGCGGGAATATCGGAGAAGAGAAGATAGCCGTCGGGATGCCAGACCGGACCTTCGGTAAACTGGAAGCCGGAAGCCAGAAGTTCAGGGTCGCCGGATTCGACGAGTTTGTTGAGTTTCATGCCGTTCTCCTGGTCCAGGCCCGGTTATTTGCAGCATTATCGGCTGCCGGGTCGGGGCCCTCTTCATGCTGGCTGATAGCCGGACGGTTCAAGGATAATAATTGCTGGCCGTCCAAGTTCGGACGCGGGGAGAGGAAAGGTCACCACGGGTTGACGCGCATAGACGACGGGGTCGAAGGGACGGCGTTCGATGAAGACATCGACCTTTGTCATCCGTCGCTTCTGGCCGCTGACGGGCGCGAGATTGTAGTGCATCGGCACGATCCACGTCGGGTCGAGGATCTCAATCATGGGGTCGAGTTCATCCAGCTTCAGGGTCAGCCCTTCTCCGGTTAGGGCCAGCAGCACGTCGCAGCGACCGGCGAAAGGCGCCAGATCCTCCTCGGCCAGCCCATACCCCAGGTCACCCATGTGCAGAAACCACAAACCGCCGGCTTGAAAGGCGTATAGGGCATTGTCGTCCGCACCGTCGGGATGGTCGGCAACTTCGGCTGCTTCGACCGCTACCATGGGCGCGCCGAAGATGTCCGCATCGTTCAGACCGCGGGCAACGTCCAGCGCATTGATCACGCGCGGTGCGCCCGCGATGAGATTGACATTGGCGTGGGCAATGTCCGTGAGCGAACTGACGATCACCGTTTCTGCCGCGATGCGATTGCCATCATCGACGAGACCAATCGCTGTTGGGGTATAGGGGTCCATGGCGATGGCCGGTCCATCATCCTGCCAGAGTCGAAAGCAAGCCATCCCCACCCACTCAAGATGAACGGCCATGATTCGTTCCTTTGCGCGTCCTGCGGGAGGTAAGCAGCGCTGCCGGCGCCCGTGAAGTTGCGGGACGGCGCGGCGGCTAAAGCTGGCGAGTCGATCGGAAAAGGACTATGACCGCGTTGTGCAGGTCAAAGGCAGCGGCCTGTCCCGTTGCAGATAGTTGCCAAGCATATATTGAACCGGTCGGCCTTGTCAACCTCCTTTCGGCGCCGGGGCAGAGCAATCACGTCTACAGTTGTAGATCAATTCAACCGGGAGTTCGATCATAAGAAGGTGAATATAAGTGGGAACCGCTGTCAGTCTGCCAAATGATAACGAGCATCTGCCACAACTAAGGCTGTCAGTCGTCAAATTCAGTCTGCTTCTAATCCTGGGAGCCACCAGTTTTGCAGTTCTGGGTGTCTGAAACCGACCCGAGTGAGGTTGCGGCATTATTTCGATGCTTTGATCCATTTTAATATCGATTCCTTTTGATGCTACGACTTTTGGCAAGAGTCGCATCCTGGGATTTCAGTCGTCTCAGCCTTGCAGGCGGCGTGTGAATGCACTTGGTTTCAATCGGGTGGTTTCAGTTTGCAAGCAGTTTCCCGTGTAAGACCGAGCGTTACAGCGTTCTCAGCCTGGCAGAACTACGCTGGTTCATGCGGTCGTTGGGGGCAAGATTTGCGTGTCTGCAGACCTGAGATGGCGGTCGTCCGGCTCCATTGTCTCTTGGGGTCGAAGTCCTCTCACTTTTGGCGGGATGAGTCGACTCATGTCGACCAATATAGCCCAATATAGCCCAATGTCGTCCATTTTCTTTTTTTTGGGAGGGGGTGTCGGGCGCCGGGCCAGGCGGTATTTCGAGCGTATTTCGGGCAGAATTTGGTGGTTTGAATTGCATGTCATTTTTGGCGTAGCAGGAATTGTAGCAGGAACTTGGGGCATCTGCCTTTTGGCGCCAATAGGGAGGGATCGGTTGGACAGTTTTGCATGTTGTTGACAGCGTAGCATGGTCGGAGCGGTCTTGCACTGGATTTCGCCTTATCTTGCCTTTTTGCGTCATGAGCAGGTCGTTTTGGCGGTTCATCAGGGTGTGCTGACGGGCTGGCGGCGGCTGTGTTTTTATGATGTGAGGTCAGTCAAGGTTCTCAGGTATCTCTTGCGATTGTCTTGGGCGGCCGAAGTCGAGCGAAGTCCTGTTAGGTCCAGTCAGGTCCGGTTAAGTCCGGTCAGGTCGGGTCGATCGAGTTTTTTCGGGCCGGTCCTGGCTGGAATTCCTTGGTTGGATTGGCATGATAATGACAGCGTAGCACAGTTTCAATTCTCTTGCCCGGAGTTGCGCGAAATTGGGTTGCGCGGCGCCGGCCATGTTGTTTCTTGTTCCTTTGCCGGCGGGTGCAGCGCAGGTCATGGTTCTACTATAGCTCGTGCCGCCGGCTCTTGCACGCGACTTCACCCATGTGGTCAATTCTTGTTGTTCGTCACTGGCTTCTCATCGGGCTTCTTCTTCGAAGTACGGGCTAACAAAAGAGGGGCAGGCTGGATTCATGGGCGATCCGCCGGCGCGGCTGCTGGGCAGAATTTCCGGGTCTCGTTGGGGAAGCAGTTTAGTTGCAGTTGCCCTGGGTATGGTCCACAGTTGCCCCGGACGGCGACCGGTCTTGTCCACATCAGGCGCCGATTCGGAGAAAGGAAGGGTGTGGCCAGTGGCCGGTGGCCAGTCGCCAGGAACTGCCGGTGGCGGGGGACTGTGGGCGGGAGCGGGCGCCATGTTTCGAGCACGGCGCGGCGCGGGTGGAATGGTGTCAGGGGGGCGTTGCGGGGGGAGTCCCCCCGCACAAGGGAGGGCCGCAGGCCCGACCGTCCAAAAAGCAAGGAGAGAGAAAACACCATCGCCCGCCTCATTCAGGGTCGCAGACTGATAGCGGCTGAGTAGTTACGTTTCGAGTTCTTGGTTTTTTGGTTGCGAGGACCTGGCGGGGGCGGTGCCTGAAGGTCGAGCGCGCGAACGGCGGGGGACGCGCGCACGCGGCCGTGTAGGCACGCGGCGCGTTGGCGACAGGCTGGAATCGCGCAGGCACGGTGGCGGGGCGACGGGCGGCAGGTTGCATTGGGCTACATTAGAACTCACACCTGGCGGGAGGAGGGGTGTCAGGGGGGCGTTGCGGGGGGAGTCCCCCCGCACAAGGGAGGGCCGAAGGCCCGACCGTCCAAGAGAATTCAGGAAAGCGTATTGCTCCACTCTGCCAGTGAATGGAGCGTGGACTGGCCATGACGCCATTGCTCCCCGTGGCATAGGAACTCGTGCCCCTATTTTGGACTGCACACCGGCGCCGAGTGCATCCCAAAATGGGGAGGACTTCGACTTGGACCGGTTTGGTGAAGCGGTTGCAGGCGGCGTGAGGGTCAGTGCGCTCGTACGAGAGATGGACGAGCGTTCTACGAGCGTTTGCGAGAGTGCGGTGGAGAAAAAATCGGGGCAACGGGGTGGGTGGGGAGCTGGGAACAGTGGCGTGTGCAGGCCGCGCAATCCATTGCATTTCCCAAAAAGACAGCCTGAGATCCGCCTGGAAAATCAGGGAAACAGCCCTGAAAAACCTGTTTGACACTTGAGCCACAATATGCTATTTTGTAGGTACATCGGCCCTCTCCCTCCATTCCACTCGATGTTTCTTCAGGATTACTCGCTCGCTCTTCTGCATCCTATTTAGGGCCGGCCCTTATGTATGGACATCGACCGGTTTACAGGGAGGAATGACTCAACGCAGATTCGGCAGACGGTTCTTTGACACAGAACCTGTCCTTGTTTAGCCAGCGTGCTTAGCTCTTCCAGAACCGGACTCTCATCCACAAGGAGGAAACGATGGCATCCAGATTGAGTCGCAGAGAATTTCTATTTAGGACGGCGACGCTCTCGGGAGCGGTGGCCGGAACAGCGCTGTTGCAGGCCTGCGCTCCACCCGCCGCACCCGCGGCAGACGCGGGCGAGGAAACGCCGATGGAGGCGCCCGTCCAATTGAGCTTGTGGCGGGGTACCAACGGCATCTGGGACGACCACTTCGAGGCAATCTCGGAGTATATGGCCGACGCCGGCATCACGCCATTGGTAGAGATTGCCCAGCCTCACATTCCGTGGAGCGAGTGGCAGGACAAGGTGCGGATCTCGGCGGAGGCCGGTGTGGGGCCTGACCTGATATTCACCATCAATCCACTCCTGACAGAGCAGGTAAAAAACAATATGATCCTGCCTGCCCCGATAGAGTTGTACTCGCCTGAGGAGATCGAGAACGACTTCCACGAAACATGGCTTCAGGGCGTGAAGTTTGATGGCCGCTACTACAATATCCCATGGGATGGTGGGGGATTTGGACTGGTTTGCGACGTGACAAACCTCACGGAGGCCGGCGTCAGCGAACTGCCCAACAACTTCGAAGAGTTCGTGGCTGCCGCGCAAAGCGTCGTCACGTACGATAACGGCAACCTGGTGAAGGACGGTTTCGGATTCTTCCATACCAGCTACCTGTACGGGATGCTGTTCTCGAGCATTGGCGGCAGGCGACCTGGTGTCGACGATACGGAGTTGACCTTTGACAACGAACTGGGCTGGCATGCCTGGGACCTGGTGTTGTCCTACGAGAAGGAGCACGATATCTTTCACTGGGACTTCACCAAAGGCATCAGCCCTGATCTTTGTATTTCCGCCTACACGGAAGGTCGAGGCGCATTTTGCGTGACCAATAGCGCGTTCAGCACCGGTGTCGAGGAGCAGTTTGGCCACGAAACCAAGACGATCAGTCTGAAGGCGTGTATACCGGAAGGGGAACTTCAGCACCCGATTAGTGCTGGCTGGGGGTTGGCTGTAACCAGCGCCGCGCCGCCGGAAAACCTTGACGCCGCCTGGAAAGTTTGGAGGTTCGTCGCGACAGAGGAGATGTGCGCGCGATACCAGCTGGCCACCGGTTTCGCTTCGGGGAACAGGGCAGTACAGGCGAAGGGGCCCGCCGGATTTACCGGCCCCAGAGCGTCGGACATGGCACAAGAGGTATCGGATGTAATGTGCTGCGGCTACCTGCGCTGGGACGGCCTCGATCAGCCCACGTACATGCACGAGCACGAGAATGTCTACACTGACATGCTGCATGATGGCTTGACCGCCGAGGAAGCCATGGCAAATCGCGGGCCCGATATGCTCAAGGGCCTGTTGGGCTCCTGAGGGGGAATACAGAGGCGTTGAACGATCGAATCAGCGGTGCCTCCGGGCATCGCTGATTCAGTTTTCACACTCATTTCTGACCGCGCAAAAGGAGTTGACATGGCTGCACGCCTTCGCTCGATGCTGCAGCAGGGAGGACCGGGCCCTCTGTCCCGGCTCAGTTTGCGCCAGCGCCGCTATGTCGTCGCCTGGACGTTTCTGGCGCCGATTCTCATCTATTACCTGGTCTTCGCCCTCTATCCAATCGGGCTCGCCGTCGTCATGAGCGTGAGCGACTGGAAGCTGAATAACCCTGTCAGGCCCTTCATCGGTCTGCAGCATTACGTAAAGCTGGCGTCAGACACCGACTTCAGGCTTTCTCTGGCAAACACGATCGAATACACCGTGATGTATGTACCGGGGGTATTTGTCGTGTCGCTGATTGGGGCGCTGGGATTGAATTCGATCCGCCTCGGGCGCGCGTTCTACCGCGCCATCTACTTCGCCCCGGTGATGACCGCCGGCATCGTGGTCGCGCTGATCTGGAAATATATGCTGCACCCCAGCTATGGTCTCGCCAACGTCGTCCTGAACTCGGTCGGGATTCCTTCGCAGCCGTGGCTGGTGCAGGCGAAGACGGCCATGGCCAGCCTGGTGATGATCGCGGTTTGGGAATCGATGGGCTATCAGATGGTGTTGTTTCTGGCCGGGCTGCAGGGCATTCCACTGCATCTGTATGACTCGGCCAAGATCGACGGCGCCAACATCTGGCAGCGCTTTATCCATATAACATGGCCTCTCCTGCGCCCCACCGTCACATTTGTCCTCGTCGTCACGGTTATCGGCGCCTTCCAAATGTTTACCCTGGCCTACGCCTTCGGCTACTACGGCGGCCCCGGCGACAGTCTGCTCGTTGCGGTAATGTATATCCGGCACCAGATGCTCACGCTGGGCAACGTCGGCTACGCCGCGGCCATGGCGCTGGTACTGTTCGCCATCATCTCTGCTGTGACGATTTTCCAACTCAGAATGACCAGAACTCGCTGGAGATACTAGCCGGCTGACTGAGACGCGCGGCACAGAAGCGGCGAGGGTCGGAGGTCCATCAGGATGCACGTTTCGCCAATAGTACGGCTATATCAGCGCAGGGAAGCGATTCTGCCGGTGTTCATCAGCTACACCGTGCTGACCCTGTGCGCCGTGTTGGTTGTCAGCCCCCTGGTCTTCGCGCTTTTGGGCGCGTTCAGGCCAATTTGGGACCTGAAAACGATACCGCCGACATTTATTCCCAAGGAACTGTTTCTCGGCAACTTTCTCGTCCTCTTCGAGCGCTTCCCGATTGGCCGAATGTACTTCAACAGCCTGTTCACCACCGGCGCGATTGTGGCGGGGCAGGTGCTGATGAGCGCCGTTGCCGGATATGTTCTGGGCAAATTCGAGTTCCCCGGTCGAGAGGTGGTCTTCTTCATGATTCTGTGGACCATGATGATCCCTTTCTTCGTCACCGTGGTCCCACTCTTTGTGATGATTGTCAGCTGGGGGTGGATGGACACCTACCAGGGCCTGATCGTTCCCCACCTCTTCTCCGGCTTCGGCGTCTTTCTGTTCCGCCAGTTCGTACACACGATTCCCGACGACCTGATCGACGCCGCGCGCGCCGACGGCGCCAGCGAAGTTCGGATTTTTGCGCAGATCGCGATGCCTCTCATGCTGCCGGCGGTCGGCGCGCTGGCAATCTTTACCTTCATCTGGAACTGGGGAAGCTTTTTCTGGCCACTGCTCATCACAAACGAGACCGAGATGCGGACGATACCGGTCGCGCTGGCCACTCTCATCCGTCAACCGGGCATGGTCAGGACCGGCGGGGCTGCCGGGCTCAGTGAGGAGGGCATCGCACTGGCCGGCGACGCCATCGCCTTTATCCCGGTACTGACAGTGTTCTTTGTGTTCCAGCGCTACATCACCGAAGGCGTTACCCTGACCGGATTGAGCGCAAACTGATTCGGATCAGAGACGCGGCGAATGAAAGGCAGTTTTCCTGAAAGCAGGCGAGTCTGGCCCCACTGTCTGGCTCCACTGTCTGGCCCCAAAGCTTGCCCCGCACGCACAATGCGGGCTGCCCGCCAGGCCCTTGTTTCTTTGGGACTATACGCTCGCTGGAAAGGGCTGACGATGCAAAAGCGTTCTGCTCTACTCATATGTGCCTTCTGCCTGCTTCTCGGCGTAACCGGCTGCGTGCCAGTGCCGCCGGCCGCGGTACCCGAACCGCCTACTGCCATACCCGATACACCTACCCCTGAACCCGAGACACCTACCCCTGAACCCGAGACACCTACGCCCGAACCCGGGCCGCGGACGCGCGCCGCCGATGGGATGGAGATGGTCTGGGTGCCCGCCGGTGAATTTCAGATGGGCAGCGACGACAGCGAGGTGGACGCCGCGCTCGAACTGTGCGAAACTTACGGCATCCCCTGCGTGCGCCAGTATCTCGACAAAGAGCAGCCGGCGCACAGGGTGGCTTTGGACGGTTTCTGGCTTGACCGGACCGAGGTAACCAACGCCCAGTACCGGCAGTGCCTGGAGGCAGGCGTCTGCAATCCACCCAGAAAGAGGAGTTCGGCCACGCGCGATTCATATTTCGACGACAGTTCCTTCGACGATTACCCGGCAATCTGGAGCACGCTGCGCGACGCCAGGACCTACTGTGAGTTTGTCGGCGCCCGGCTGCCGACGGAGGCCGAGTGGGAGTACGCGGCGCGCGGGCCGGAAGGCCTGCTCTTTCCCTGGGGCAACGAGTTCGACGGGACCCGCCTGAACTACTGCGATGCCAGCTGCGACCTGGCCTGGGCGGACGAGACGACCGATGACGGGTACGCCGACACCGCGCCGGTGGGAAACTACCCGCAGGGAGCCAGTTGGTGCGGCGCACTGGACATGGCCGGAAACGTGCGCGAATGGGTTGCGGATCTTTACGACAGCGAATACTACAGCAGCTCCCCGGCACAAAACCCAACCGGCCCCTCCACGTCTCCCGGCGGCAACCAGGTGGAGCGCGGCGGTTCGTGGAACTCCACGCCGTTCGAAGTGCGCGGCGCCTGGCGGACTGGCGACCACGCCAATTACAAGTACAATTTCATGGGTTTCCGCTGTGCCATGGACAGCGAATAGCGGAATCTGCCAGCAAGTCCCTTGGCGCCGCCAGGACGTAGACGTCGGCCAGGTGTTCATCAATATTTCGCCGTCAGCAAGCAACAGTTCGAGGTCATTCGCAATGGATTACAGGCAACTGATCGAACAGTGGCTCGACAAACTGCGCACCGGTACTCTGGTGGAAGAGGACTTGCAACTGGCGCTGCGCCGCCTCGATGCCGACGGCGCGGCGCGGCGCGGCAACAGCGCCTCCTCTATCTGCAGACGAGCACAACAGGCGTAGACTCCGACGTGCTTGGCATGGCGCTGGTCGAAAACGGCCAGATACTTGAGGCGCCCGACGACCCGGACGAGTGGCCGTACAACACCGTTCTCGAAGCCATGGCCGATGGCTGGAAGGTAGTCAAGTTTCCCGAGATGGCACTCCTTCTCCAGGAAGACCAAACGTTCGGCTTCGGCTGCGAATTCATTCTCGAAAGCTAGCGTCGGCGACACAAAAGACGACGCTAAAGATGTAAGGAGGAAGATTGATGGATACCAGGAAGACTGACTTGCCGGAGGCGCAGTTCGGACTGCCCTACGACTGCGAGCCAACCCTGAACGACATACAGGTCTTTGACTTTTGCCGCAAGGGCTACCTGATACTTGAAGGTGTGGTCGCCGACGAGGTCAACGAGCGCATGCTCGCCTTCGCCCAAGAGCATACCGGTCATCAACCACTGGAACTGTTGTCCGAAGATTGGTTCGTCGAAGGCGTATTCAAAAACCCACAGGCAGCCGGCGCGGTCCGCTCCTTGCTGGGCGCAAATTTCAAGCTGCCGCAAACGCTGTGCAACCACCGCGCCGATGGACCGCTCCCTCCTCAGGACTGGCACCGCGACGGCGGGTCGATTTACAACAACCGGCTGGACTACCTCCAGGTGTTCTACTACCCACAGGACACCCCGCCTGAAATGGGGCCGACCGAACTGATCCCGGGCTCGCACTTCATGCGCAGCAAGGCCAACTACATGGGGCATATCCGCAGCGTGAAGCCGGTCAAATTGACCGCAGCACCCGCGGGAACGATCACTATCACGGCCTATCCGATCTGGCATCGAAGAGGCCGCAGCAAGGTATCGACAGTCCGCCATCTGTTCAAGTACAACTATTTCCGCACTGCCGAACCGCGCCGCGACTGGCTCATCGATCCCGAGCACGATTTTTCGTGGCCCGACATGTCAGAAGTCGAGCCCCACTTCGAGCAGTTCCGCTGCGGCATCGCCGCGGCAGAGTTGTTCAGCTGGGTGTGCGGCGAGCAGTTCGACTACGTTGGAGGCACAGGCTGGCCGTGCGAGGCGCCTGTCAAACCGGGACTGTGCGATCAGGAAGGCCTGCCCGCAGGGTTACGCCGCTTTACTGAGGCAGGCATCAGAGAATTGGCCTGAGTACTTCAACAAAGTCCCAATTGTCAACACAACCCCAGGACTATGCCCGAGACTCTGTTTCCCACCGACCTGCCTGAGCGCGAATGGGTCGAATTCCACGCCTCAGGATTCAGTTCACCAGTCGTCGGCGTCATCCACCGGCGTTCCTATCGCGCGCTCTGCGGCGTGCCGCTGGGCAGCCTGGACACCGGTTGCCTCGATCTCGACAGCAGCGGTCTTTTCGGCCTGTGCAGCATCTTCAACTCCCACGTACCGCGGCGCGGCGCGCTGAACCTCCCCTTTCTCGGCCTCGGCGTCGGGGGAAAAACGTGGGTGCTGACGACAGGGCAGCAAAGCCCGGAAAAGGGATCGGGCCACGCCGCCAACGAGGAGCCGCCGCCCGACCTGGAGATGCCGGGTGTGCAGCTGGCGCAGGACATCCACTATTGGGGCCACTTTCCGGTGGCGGACCTGGAGTTCGACACCGACGCGCCCGTGGATGTCGGCTTGAGGGCATGGGCTCCCTTCCTGCCGGGAAACGTGGACCGTTCAGTTCTGCCAGGGGCCGTGTTTGAGGTGCATCTTCGCAATGACTCAGACGCGCCGCAGTCCGGTACACTGGCCTTCAGCTTCTTCGGCCCGAGCGTGGGCGAATCCTGGGCGAACCTGTTCCCCCGACAGCAGATTTCAACGCCGGTGCGGGGTGTCAGCGTAAGCTCGCGGCGCTGTAGCTATGTGCTGGGCGCGGTCGGCGAAGAACGCGTGCGAACGGGCGGCGAATTGGGATTGGACGCAGCCGCCTGGGCGCGCATCGAACAGGATCTGCCGGCGACTGCTGAGACCCAGGCGGGCGCCTCCGTCGCCGTAGATTTTTCCCTCGCGCCGCACGAAACAAGGGTGGTCCGCTTCGTATTGACCTGGTACAGCCCGCACTGGATGAGCACCGGTGACCCCTTGGTCGGGCCGCGCGCCTTCCGCCACATGCACACGACTCTCTATGCCAGCGCGTTGGACGCGGCCGCGATCCTGGCGCAAGAGCACGAGACGCTGTTGGCGCGCGTGCTGGCCTGGCAGGAAGTGGTGTTCGCCGAACAGACGCTGCCGGCCTGGCTGCGTGAGGCGCTCGTCAACACGTTGCACACCTACGCCGAGACCAGCTTTTGGGCGGTGGCAGAGCCCCCCATCGGCGATTGGTGCCGGCCGGAGGACGGTCTCTTCGCCATCAACGAGAGCCCGCGCTCCTGCCCGCAGATGGAGTGCCTGCCCACGGCCTACTTTGGCGGCATCCCGATGGTCTATTTCTTCCCACGCCTGGTGCTGTCTGCCCTGCGCGGGCAAAAGGCCTACCAGAGCGAAAACGGCGCGCCGCCACTCATTTTTGGCGGCAACACCCAGTGGACGGGAGGCTGCGAGATGGCCAGCCCGACGCCGGGCTACCAGGTCACCACCAACGTACCATGTTACGTCGACCTGGTCGACCGCTACGGGCTGCTCCACGGCGATGACGCCTTCGTGCAGGAGTTCTACCCATCGATCAAAAAGAGCATCGAGTTCATGGCCGATCTCAACCGCGGCCCGGACGGCATCGTCTCGATGCCCGATCGGCTGGTCAGTGTCCACATCCACATCTTTTTCGAGACCGAATGGTACGAGTTCAGCCACTGGGCCGGCATCGTGCCGCACGTCGGTGGACTACACCTGGTAGCGCTGCGGATGGCGGAGCGAATGGCGCAGGCGGCCGGAGACGAGCCTTTTGCCGACCAGTGCCGGGCCTGGATCGAAGCCGGCAGCAACTCGATCGAAAACAAGACCTGGACGGGCGAATACTACCTGCGCTACCTGGACCCGGAGACCGGAGACAAGTCGGACGATATATTCTCGGTCCAGCTGGACGGAGAATGGATGGCCGGCTGGCATGGCGTGGAGGGCGTCTTCCGCCCGGACCGGATTGCGACAACCCTGGAAACGATCAAGCGCACCTGTGTGGCCGCGACGCCCCTCGGGACGGTTCACTACACTACACCCGAGGGCGTGCCGTCAGCCGGCGGCGAAGAGCTCGAGTCGGTCGACGACCTCTGGCATTCCTGGCCGGCAACACAGATCTGTCTGCACGCCCCGGTTACGCTGGGCCTGACCTACATGTACGCGGGCCAACCGGAGTTCGGGCTGGAAGTGATGCGCCGGTTCATTCACAAGGTGCATTGCGAGCGCGGCATGTCGTGGTACGGCGCAAACATTATCGATAGCCCCGGCGGCGAACTTGCCTTCGGCACAGAGTACACGATCGGCACGCAGCTGTGGGCCGTGCCGGCGGCAATGAAAAAGCAGGATATTCGCGCGCCTTCTCAGCCCGGCGGCCTGGTGGACCGCGTCCTCCGCGCCGCGGCGGGAGAGTGTTGAAGATGAAATACCGGCAACTCATCCGCGACGGCACGCAGGTTTCGGTCCTCGGGCTGGGCACGTGGCCGTTGGGCGGCCACATGGGCCAAATGGACGAACGCACCGCGACCTCCATCACGCGGGCCGCCATCGACAGCGGCATCAATCTGATCGATACCGCGCAGGCGTACCACCCCAGCGAGACGCGACTCGGCCGTGCGCTAAAGGACGGATACCGCGAGCGCTGCTTTTTGGCCTCCAAGGCGATCGGCGATTACTCGCCGGCCGGCATCCGCGCGGCGATGGAGGACAGTTTGCGCAATCTGGAAGTGGACTTCGTCGATCTCTATCAGGTCCACCACCCGGATCCCGCCTATCCTTTCGATCAGACGATGCACGCGCTCGAACGGCTCCAGGAGCAGGGCAAGACCCGCTACTTCGGCGTCTCCAACTATGACCTCGAACATATGCAGGCGTCTTTCGCGGCCGCGCACTTTCACACCAATCAGACGCGTTACAACATGCTCGACCGCCGGCGAGAGGCCGGCGTGCTGCCGTTTTGCCAACAGCACGAAATCGGCGTGTTGGCGCACAGTCCGCTGGCCAAGGGGCTGCTCACCGGGCGCTACCGCGTCGGTCATTCATTTCCCGATGATGACGAGCGAGCGCACTTGCCCCGCTTTCGAGGCGCGACCTTTGCCCACTATGTCGGCGTTGCCGACCAGCTGCAGGAATTGGCAGCCGACAAAGGAATCAGTCTTGTACAAATGGCGATCGGATGGCTTCTGCGGCTGCCCGCGGTCAGTTGCGTGCTGGTCGGCGCCAAGAGTCCCAAACAGGTGAGCGAGCATCTGGCCGCCGCCGACGTCACCTTCACCGCAGACGAACTGGAACGGATCGAAGCGATCCTGGAAAATACTTCCGGCGAACTATATGATAGTTAGTGACGGTATGATAGTTAGTGACGGCATGATAGTTAGTGGCGGTTAGCCGTACCTTCGATTCGCCGGCCTGCGGTCAATACCGGCTGGCGCAGCGGCCAAACGAGCAAATTGTGCAGGTCAGAGCGTAAGGAATCGCAACATGGCCAATCACGACACCATCAGGGAGCGGGTCGAGCATTGTCTGGACGAGTTGGCGCAGGGCGGTGTAAGGAAAGCCAGCTTGCGCGCGATACTCGACGCGCTCGACGAACCGCCGCGCCAGCAGTTGCTCTTCCTGCGCGTTAGCGGCTTGACCGTCAGCTCCGAGGTCGTCGGCATGCTGACGCTGGAGAACGGCGAGATCGACGAAGGGCCGCTGGAACCTGAGGATTGGCCGTACAATACGGTGATCGAGGCGATACAGGCCGGCTGGCGGGTGATCAAATTCCCCGAGCTGGCGCTGTGGATGGACGAAACGAAAACCTACGAGGTCGGCGGCGAATACGTCCTCGAAAAATGGAGGTGAGAGGTGAAGAGGATAAGTGACATTCGCCCGACAATGACCGATTCTCAGGTGCTCGATTTCTGCAAGAAGGGCTACTTGCTCCTGCCCGCGGCCGTGCCGGAGAAAATAAACCGGCGAGTGGTCGAGTATACCAACGAAATTGTGCAGGAGCAGCCGTCGTTGAAGATACCGCGCCGTTCAAAGGAGATCGAGTTTCACCTGCCGCTCTTAAAAGAGGAGTGGTTTGTCGAGCACGTGCTGCTGAACGACGAGGCAGCCGGCGCTGTTCGCTCGCTGTTGGGCAAGGACTTCACACTGCCCATCCTGATCAGCGACCACCGCGCCGAAACGCCGATGCCCGAGCCGGGAGGATGGCACCGCGACGGCAACTACGTCCACAACAAGAAACTGAACTACGTGGAAGTCTTTTACCACCCGGAAGACGTTCCCGTCGAAAAAGGCCCCACCGAAGTCCTGCCCGGTTCGCATCACCTAGCCTCGGGCCCCGTCGGTCATTATGGCGGCCTCAAGGGCGGAATACCTTTCGCGCCGCCGGCCGCGCCCGCTGGTTCGATTCTGATCATGTCCTACAACCTCTGGCACCGCCGCACCCGCTCGACTGCGAGCGGGTTTCGCCATCTCTTTCGCTACAACTACTGGCGCACGACCATGCCGGCGCGCGACTGGATCATCGAACCGGACTTTGACCTGCGCACCGCCAACTATGAGTTCTTCGACCGGCCGACAACGCGGCCGCCAACGCGCGACTGCAACGACGCAGCGGAAATGTTCTTCTGGCTGAGTGGAATGCACGACCAGTTCGCAGTAATGGGCGGACAGTGCTGGCCGAGCCCGCACATCGGCCTGGAAGGCGAGGTGCAGGGCTTCCCCGGCGACATTACCGACGAACGCTTGCGCGGATAATGGCTGTTTTCACGGACAGGGTGCGCGACCATGCTTGAACTGTCGGCGAACATCGAATACATGTATACCGATCGCGATTTCGTGGACCGCATCGACGCGGTTGCGGAATTGGATGTGCCCGCCTTTGAGTTCGGCGTTTGGCTGGAGCGAGACGTGCCGTCGATTCGTGAACGCGCCAAGCGCCACCGCCTGACGGTGGCAAACATCAGCGTCGATCCCAAGATCAGCCTGCTCGACGCAGACGAAAGCGCCGCCCTGGCCAGGGCCGTGCGGGCAACTTGCGACACCGCGCGGCAGTTCGGCTGTACGCAACTGGGACTGCTGGTGGAAGAGGTGAAGTTGGAGCCGGGTCGACCGTGGTTCGACTACCAGCGCAGCGACCGGCAACGCGACGAACGCCGTCGCCAGCGCGACAATATCGTGCGCGCGCTGAAATCGGTCGCGCCGGTCGCAGAGGGCGAAGGAATGCTCCTCCTTATCGAATGCTTGAACACCTTGGTGGACCACGCCGACTACTTCATCGCTTCCTGGAAGGAGGGCGTTTCCATCGCCAGAGAAGTGGACAGCCCCGCGGTGGGTTTGACGTTCGACGCCTACCATCATCAGGTTAACGAAGGGAACTTGATCAGCAGTCTTAGACAGGATATCGACCTGATTCATCACATACATATCGCCGATGTGCCCGGGCGCCACGAACCTGGGACCGGCGAAATCAACTACCTGAACCTGCTGAGAGCCGCCAAACAAGCCGGCTACGATGGCTACCTCGGCCTTGAATGCGTACCAACCAAAGAGGATGTAGGCGCCGCGCTGGCGCCTATCAGACAGATCGTCGACCAGGTCAATCGCGAAGAATAGGCATCGAGGCGCGAGCCGGCCGCAGCAGTCCCGCTTCGCCTGCTTCGCAGATTTTCGTACGGAAAGTTGGTTCAGCGCATGAACGCCATCCAAAGCTTCGATAAAGTCAGCCTGATAACCGGCGGCAGCAAAGGAATAGGCGAAGGCTGCGCGCGGGTCTTTTGTGCCGCCGGCGCGCCGGTCGTCATCTGTGCCCGCGGCCGCGAAGCCGGCGAGGCCCTGGCAGCCGAACTGACTGCGCAAGGTCCCGGCGAGTGCCACTTCGAACCGTGCGATGTGAGCGATCCCGACCAAATTAGGCGGGTCGTTGACAGAACCGTAGAACGGTTTGGCCGGCTGGACTGCCTGGTCAACAACGCCGGCACGCATCCGCCCCACAGGACGATCGACGAGTTCACAATCGAAGAGTTTGAACAACTGCTGCGGGTGAACCTCGTCAGTTACTTCGCCGGCTGCAAGTTTGCGCTGCCCCACCTGCGCAAGACGCGCGGCAGCATCATCAACCTGGGCAGCCTGGTCGGCGTCATGGGGCAACAGTTGGCTACCACCTACTGCGCGACCAAGGGCGGGATCAGCGCCTTCACGAAGGCGTTGGCCATCGAAGAAGCGCGCTTCGACGTGCGCGTGAACGCCGTCCTGCCCGGCAATATCATCTCCGACAGCCGCATCCAGGGCGTTGCGCAGTCGGATAATCCTGAAGAACTGGACAGACTGGTGGACAGCTGGCAGTGGCCGGGACGCAGCGGCAGCATCGAAGAGGCCGGACAGGCATGCCTCTTTCTGGCCAGCGACAGCGCAAGCTATATCACCGGCATCGAACTGATAATCAGCGGCGGCTCTGAGTTGGGGTACGGCATCAAGGCGCCGTGGAAGCTCGGGCTCGACCTGTCGGAAGAGCAGTATCCTCGACCTGCAGATGCTCAGTAAGAATTCTTCTGCAACGCAGTCGCCGCTTGGCTCTTCTCCCTGTTTTCTCGGTTCATCGTCTTCTGGCCGACTTGAAACTGCCTCGTCTTCCTCTCTTTCGTAACCGAATTGCCTTGTTCTTCTCCAAAGACGGAGCGTTATGGCGCCGTCCAGAATAGGGGCACATTTTCCTTGGCGACTCTAAGTTTGGGGCTTGACAAGTAAAGGATTATCGGGTATCCTGTAGGTATAGTCAACTACAGGAGATAGCCCGTGAAACTGGTCACAATTTTCAGCAAGTTCCCGACACAACAGGCTTGCATCGACCATCTGGAAAAGGCGCGTTGGGCTGACAAGCCTACTTGCCCGTTCTGTGGGTCCGACAGGGTAGCGCGCAAGCGTGAGAATCAGCGGATAGGCCGCTGGAACTGCCACAAATGCCACAACAGTTACAACGTCCTGACCGGCACGATTTTCAAGGCTACACGGGTTCCGTTGCAGAAGTGGTTCTTGGGCATTGCGATTCTGCTGAACGCCAAGAAAAGCGTCTCCAGCCTGCAGCTGGCCCGCGACCTTGACCTCACACCGCCGACCGCTTGGCGGATGGGAATGCAGATTCGCAAGGCGATGGTAGACGACAGTGTGTTCCTGAAGGGCATCGTGGAGGCTGATGAGACCTTTGTTTCGACGGATGGCAGCAACAACCGAGACGATGATGATCCGCCCAAGCGCGGGCGCGGTACCAAAAAGCAACCCGTTATCGGTGCACTGGCACACGGCGGTAAGGTTGTGGCACAGCCGAGCGATAAGGTCACGGGAAAGACGCTCAAGGCGTTTCTGGCAAGCGTAGTCAAAGGCGATGACAGCCTGCTCATCACGGATGAATACAGCGGCTACAATCGCATGGGAGAGTGGGTTCCGCATTTCACCATCAATCACGCCGTTGCCTACGCTGAGGGTCTGGTACACACGAACACGATTGAAGGCTTTTGGAGTCTCGTAAAGCGAGCGATCTTTGGACAGCATCACCACTACAGCAAAGGCAACACGGCAGCCTACATCACCGAAGCCTGCTACAAGTACAACAATCGACACAACGCCAACGTCTTCGACCAATTCCTTGTCGAAGCGGTCACGGTATAGCGTGAGCGAAAGGAACAAACTATGTGGTCAGTTGAGAGACGGTATCCTGAGAACGAGTGGGTTTTGCGTAAAGATGGGAAGTGCTATCACAATTTCGGAAACATGAATGGGAGTTCGCAGAGTTCCAGTCAGCAGTGTGAACGGACGTTAGCCCAAAATTTGATCGAGGATTTCTATAAGTAACGACCTGAAATGGGATACAGGATGGCGTACTTGGCTCTTCAGATGGTGGAGGAGTCCGGTTCGGTTGTGTCGATTTCGGTCAAAACTCCGAGACAAGAGTAGCGAGGTGAGTTATGAGTCAGAGTGAAGCAATTGGTGCCCTGGTGGTAGAGGTTTGGGAGGCCCAACACGAACTTGAAAAACTTCGAGAGTGCGGTACCGAGGTGGCGGCTCAGTTGCGGATAGTGGCGGACTGTCTCGACACCAACGAAAAGGCCAGTGTGACGGGATTCCCATCGGAACATGTCTTCACTTCTGACCATAGTAGCGACGCTTATTTGCGTGGTCAGGCCGTCATCTGTGGCCTGCACCATAGCTTTGCGATTCCACAGAATGTAGAGGGATTGATGCGTCGTATCCATGAACTTGAAGAACAGATCCGTATCCATCAGGATAATCTTGATCAATATGAACGGGAAATCACCTCTTAGTTAGACAATCATTGAAGGGGAGGAAAAGTGCTTTACGCCTTGCGTTCTCCACAGACCCGACTTTCAGAGCGGCGAGATATTGCGAGACTTATCGAGAAGGCCAACAAAGAGCGTGATTGGGGAGCATTGAGGAATGACAAAAGGCTTGTCTGGGCTCTGGAAGAGGGATATAACTCGTACTGGGGCTTCTGCGTCTATTGCAACACCGCAGTTTCACGATGGGAACCCACGTTAGAATTATCGAAGTGTTATCGACACAATCACGGGCAGGGAGGCATTCCACAGGAACTTTGCAAACAGATAGCTGATTGTCTAGGCATGACCCCGATTTACGGCAGTTTTCCAACTAGGTTTGGAACTGATCAGCCTGTCGAATCAGCATAGGATATCTCCACCGCAAGACACACGAGGAGGCAACCTTATGCAGCAGCCGCACTCCACTCCCAACTGGGCCAACAAAACGATCTGGACAGGCGATAACCTGTACATCATGCGGGGCATGAACAGTGCCTCGGTCGATCTCATCTATCTGGACCCTCCCTTCAATTCTAATGCCAACTACGCCGCCCCAATCGGCTCTCAAGCGGCCGGGGCCGCTTTCAAAGACATCTGGACGCTCACCGACATTGACGTTGAGTGGATCAACCTCATTGAGCAGAAATACCCCAAACTGTATCAAGTACTACTAGCCGCTATGACCAAGAGCGATAAATCGTATTTGGTCTACATGGCGACCCGCCTGTTGGAAATGAAGCGGATTCTGAAACCAACAGGAAGCATCTATCTGCACTGCGATCCAACCATGAGCCATTATTTGAAGGCAATCATGGATGCTATTTTTGGACACAAGAATTTCCGAAATGAGTTATCATGGCGTCGCTCGAATCCCAAAAGTCATGGCAACAAAAACTTTCCAAATTGTCGGGATATTATTCTGCGTTTCGCCAGGTCGGACGATTGTACATACAACCAAGTATTTGGAGAACACGATCCGGAATATCTGCGTAAGGCCTACAAATACTATGAGCCGAACGGACGGCGTTATCGGCTTTTGCCACTCCTTAATCCGAACAGTGCTCGTCCGAATCTTACATATGAGTTTCTAGGCGTGACGCGGGTTTGGCGATGGACACGGGAACGAATGGAACAGGCGCACAAAGATGGCATCGTAGTACAACTCAAGCCTGGTGCTGTACCGCAGTATAAGAAGTATTTGGACGAGTCAAAAGGTCGGACCATCACGAATGATTGGGATGATATTGACCAAGTGGCAGGCAATGAGTCTTTAGATTATCCGACACAAAAGCCACTAGCACTGCTGAAACGTATCATCATGGCTAGTAGCGAAAAGGACGGCATTGTATTCGATCCGTTTTGCGGTTGCGCCACAACTTGCGTAGCGGCAGATGACCTAGGCCGCAACTGGATCGGCATAGATATTTCCAAGAAAGCGGCAGAGCTGGTTGTGGAGCGTATGGAGCAGAGGCAAGGGCTGTATCGTGACATTGTACATAGAAAAGACATACCAGAACGGACCGACATAGGCCGTATTCGCAAGTACAACTCACCTGCTAACCGCAAGCACCTGTATGGCGAGCAGGGCGGTTACTGCGCCGGATGCAGTGAGCATTTCCAACAGCAACATTTGGAAGTAGACCATATCATTTCCCGCAAGAAAGGCGGCACCGATCATCTGGAAAACCTGCAACTTCTATGCTCCCACTGTAACCGTATCAAGGGAGATCGCGGCATGGCCTACCTGCAAACAAAGCTGCAACTTGCCGCCTAACCACACACGGCATTGCTTTACTTGTCAAGCCCCAAACTTAGAATTGCCTATTCCTTTACCGCGGGTGGCAACCGAGTCGTGGCCGGTCCACGGCACTTTCTCTGGCAGTGTAAAGAAATTCGCTTTCCTGTGTCCTTTTGGACGGTCGGGCCTTCGGCCCTCCCTTGTGCGGGGGGACTCCCCCCGCAACGCCCCCCTGATGTTCTCCCCCCGCCGGGTATGGGGTCAATGCAGCCCTGCGCTACCTGCGGCCCAATGCGCCGCCGCCTATTCAGCGAACGGCGCGGCCACGGTAGGGGCAGGCCCCGTGCCTGCCCTGTGCCTGCCCTGTGCATCTCCCAAAAGCCGGCAAACAGTTCCAGCCACCGCTGGCTTGCATTCCACGCCAAGCGATTCCCACCCCAAAAGGGGGCTGCACCTGGCGTAAAACTTGGTTGACAGAGACAGGTCAAAGATTTATACTCTATTTGCTTTTCCCCAAGATAGGCTTTTCTGCCGCAAGGGGTCAGCATCATGGCAATGGCGATAAAAGAGCTTCGACCGCAGCCGACTTCCCCGGTGCAGAGTCGCTGGCGAAGGATCGTAACGCCGATCCCCGTCCCTGCATCAGTGCCGCTGATCGACCGCCTGCGCGCCGCGGAGCCCGTTTCTACAAGCGGAATGCCGCCCATTCTCTGGCATGAAGCCGAGGGCTTCCTCGTTCGCGACCAGTTTGGAAATCAGTGGATCGACATGACCAGCGGCATCGTCGTTGCCAACACCGGTCACGCCCACCCCCATATCCGCGCCGCCATCCACCGCGCCGCCGACCAGCCGCTGCTGGCGACCTATTCATTCCCCTCGCAGGAACGGCTCCTGCTGCTCGAAAAACTGGCAAAGTTGGCGCCGTTCCCCGATGCAAAAACCATCCTCTTCAGCTCCGGCACCGAGGCCAACGAGTGCGCCATCATGCTGATGCGGCGCCACGGCCAGCGCCTCTCGCCCGACAAGGTAGGGATCCTCAGTTTCGAGGGTTGCTACCATGGCCGCACACTCGGCGCTGGTCTCAGCTCCGGCTCCAACCAGCCGACCGATTGGATTCAACGCGAACAGGTGAAACATTACCAGATCCCGTTTCCCCTCGGCCCGCACTGCCCTTGGGGCTGCGGCCGCGACAAACCGTGCGGCGAATCCTGCTTTCACAAATGCATCGACGGATTGGCGCAGCGCAACATCCGGCCCGAACATATCGCCGGCATCATCGTCGAACCCGTCCCCGGCTGGGCAACCTATCCCATGCCTGCCGCATATGCGCGTGCGCTCTCAGACTGGGCCGGGGATAACGACATTCTGGTCTGCTTCGACGAGGTGCAGTCCGGTTGTGGGCGGTCGGGCCGCTTCTTTGCCTCCGAGCATGTCGGGACCGTCCCCGACCTGGTCACCCTGGGCAAGGGCCTGAGTTCCAGCCTGCCGGTATCGGCGGTCATCGGGCCGCGAAGCCTGATGGATCAACCGGCTCCCGGTGATATGTCCAGCACACACGGCGGCAATCCGTTGTGCGCGGCCGCCGCGTTGGCAAACCTGGAAGTAATCGAGAACGAAAACCTTGTCGAGGCGTCGGCCCGGATCGGCCAGCTGGTACTGGAGGAGCTCGAGCAGCTTCAACAGGAGTTTCCGCGGCACATGCTTTCGATTCAAGGGCGCGGCCTCTTCATCACCGTCCATCTAACTCGTCCCGACAGCGGCATGCCGGACACCGCACTGGGCGATGCCATCGTGCATGAAGCCGTCCGGCGCGGCGTGATGCTGTTTGTAACCGGTCGCGGCTTTCTGAAGATTTCGCCGCCGCTCAACATCGAACAGGAGGCTGTTCTGGAGGCGATAGGCGTGATCCGCGACTGTTTTCTCGAACTGAAGGATCAACCAGTTTGACGCCAGGGGCAACGTGGCCGGGCGCACACATTCCCGATCGCCGCGCTTCCTTGAATCACTCTCTCCCCCAGTCAGCGGGTCTGAACTGCATGTCGCCCGGATATTTGGTTGAAGTACGGGAACTTGGAAACTCTCTTGGCAAACTCTCCGAGTTCTGAAAGGAGGATAAAGAGGTCGATCACGTCACGATGCTGTTCACCGGAAGTCATCGGCTGGTAATAGACCGGCCCATAAAGGCTGACGAAAGGCAGCCTTAGCAATCTGCCCAACCGGCAGGTTGCTAAAACCAGGGTGAGCGAAATGTCGGTAAGAAATGGAATGAATCGGCGTGATTTTCTTCGCACAACGGCAGTCATAAGCTCCGGTCTGCTGGCCGCCCACTGTGCGCCGCCCGCGGCGCCGGCCGCACCGGAAGCACCCGCCGAGGCCCCGGCCGAGGCGGAGCCAATGATGGAGGAAGGCGGCACACTTGTCTGGGGCTACGGGCAGCGCACCGAATCGAACCTTTGCCCAATCGCCTACTACGGCGGCAGCAGCGACGTCTACCTGCGGCGCTTCCTGTCCGCCGGGCTCGTGCGCGTCAACTCCACGCTCAGCGGCGTTATCCCCGACCTGGCCGAAAGCTGGGAATTTGAGGGCAGCACGATTACCTTCAAACTGCGCGAGGGCGTCACCTGGCACGATGGCGCGCCCTTCACCGCCAACGATGTGCTCTTCACGCTGCGCGCCATGGGACACCCCGAAAGCGGCCAGAACTATGGCTACGGCGACATCAAGGGGCTGATCGTCGGCATGGACGAGTTCAAGGCCGGCGAGGCTGAGAGCATCAGCGGTGTCAATGCGGCCGACGATTACACCGTCAGTATCGAAATGACCCAGCCCTTCCGCGACAGCTTCCTCCTGTCGATTGCGGTGCCGACAATTATCCCGGAACACATTCTGGGCGAGGTACCGGAAGACGCCTATGGCGGCGCCGGGCCGGATGTCGGGCTGTGCAAGACGGACTGGGGCCTGAAGACAGGCGTCGGCCTTGGGCCGTTCAAACTGAGCAAGTATCTGCACAACGAGGTCGTCGAGTACGACCCCAACCCCGACTACTTCAGAGGCGAACCGTTGCTCGACAAACTGGTTTACGTGCCGTTCATCGACAACCAGGCCCTGGCTGCGGGCCTCGAAGCGGGCGAGGTTCTCGTTGGCCGCCTTCCTTCGAGCGAATTCGAGCGCATGAAGGACATGCCGCACCTGCGCTTCCAATTCCCCTCCGGCACAGCCACAATCGGCGTCGCCTTCAACCAGCACCAGCCGTACCTCCAGGATAAGCGCGTGCGCCAGGCCCTGATGTACGGGCTGGACCGCCAGCAGTTCCTCCAGACGGTCTGGTACGACTTGGGCGACGTGCCCGAGGCGTCGTTCTACTTTGGCGAAGCCGGCGTCAGCCCCAACATCAGAGATTTCCCCTACGACCCGGACAAGGCCAGGGAACTGCTGGCCGAAGCGGGCTGGGACTCCAGCCAGACGCTGCGTCTCCTGTGGGATGATCTCAGCCCCTTCATCGAGACCTGGTTCTCCTTCATGATCAGCTACTGGAAGGAGATCGGCGTTGAGGCCGAGCCGCATCCGGTCGGCGCCGAATATGCCTCAACGCTGGAAGAGACACACGACTGGGATATCATGCCCACCTCCTTCGGTTACGGCATCAGCGCCAATCAGATCCGCTCCCGGTTCGACAATGAGAACTGGCTTGGCGCGTCCTACCCCGAAGCAGTGGAACTGATCGACAAGGCGCTCTTGGCCGAAGGCGAAGAGTTCCAGCAGCTGGTCTGGCAGCTGCAGGAGATTGCAGCCGAAGAGATGCCCATCGCCTACCACATTCGCCAGGCCCAGGTCTACGCCATCAACAAGCGCGTGCATGGCGATGAGGACTTCCAGCCTGTCTATGCCCTGATGACCAGGAACTACTGGGGCATGGAGAATGTCTGGGTCGCCGACGAGGAGAGCTAGACTGTCTTGCCGGCGAACCCTGTTTCCCGGCAAGTTGAATCACGCAACCGGTAACGCCGGCCTGTCTCGCAAGTTTGAGCCGTCGCGAGACAGGCGGCGCACCGGCGGCACTGTACCGGCGGCGCTGTACCGGCGGCGCTGTACCGGCGGCGCTGTACCGGCGGCGCTGTACCGGCGGCGCTGTACCGGCGGCGCTGTACCGGCGACACTGTACCGTCGACACTGTACCGTCGACACTGTACCGTCGACACTGTACCGTCGACACTGTACCGTCGACACTGTACCGTCGACACTGTACCGGCGACACTGTACCGGCGACACTGTACCGTCGACACTGTACCGTCGACACTGTACCGGCATCTAAAGATCGGCCCTTACCGAAGCGCCGGCCAAGTTCGACTACGGATTCATGTCACCCTATATTATACGACGCCTGTCGCTGGTTATCCCTCTACTTCTCGGGATAACCATCATCAACTACACAATCTACGCGCTCGCGCCCGGCGACCCGGTCTCGGCCATGATCAACCCTATGGAAGCGCACGAATGGAGCGCCGAAGACCTGCAGAAGGCGCGCGCGCGCCTCGGCCTCGATAAGCCGATTCCGGTCCGCTACGCTCTGTGGCTGGGTCAGGCCGCGCGCGGCAACCTCGGCTATTCGGTGCGGACAGGACTGTCTGTGCGTGAAACAATGGTCAGAGGAATCGGCAACACCATCACTCTGATCGCCTTGTCGATGGTGTTGTCGTCACTGGGCGGCATCGTACTGGGCATACTCTCGGCTTTGCGGCCCTATTCGGCGCTCGACTATGCGCTGACCGCGTTCGCCTTCGCCGGCGCGTCGATGCCGGGTTTCTTCCTCGGGCTACTGCTGATCTACTTCGTGGCATTGGGCCTTGGCATTTTGCCAACGGGCGGCATTTCCCCACCTGGCGTTACGCCGACCATCCTCAATCGCCTGGAACACATGCTCCTGCCCGTGGCTGCCCTGACTTATGAGGGGCTGGGCAGCCTGCTTCGCTTCACGCGCGCCGGCATGCTCGAGGTGTTGAGCCAGGACTACGTGACGACGGCCCGTTCCAAGGGGCTGATGGAGCGAGCCGTGATCGGGCGCCATGCATTTCGCAATGCCCTGCTGCCGCTGATTACCGTGTTGGGATTGCGCTTGCCCGGCCTGATTGGCGGCTCTCTGCTCATCGAAGTGGTCTTCAACTATCCCGGAATCGGGTCGATCATGGTCGATGCCACTCGACAGCGGGACTATCCACTGGTCATGGGAGGCGTGCTGGTGACCGCCGTAGCGGTCCTGCTCGCCAACCTGATAGCCGACATCTCCTACGGAGTCGCTGATCCACGCATACGCTACGAGTAGCGAGGGAGACGCATGGCAGAACGAACGGCAGCGGCCCAACTGGAAATTGCGCAGCAGTCTGTCGAGACCCCGCGCGCCCGCGCCTGGCGCCGCTTTCGCCGCCACCGCCTGGCCATGCTGGGTCTCACCTACCTCATTGTCATCTGCCTGGCCGCCATAGCCGCCCCGCTGGTGACGGGAGGGCGAGATCCCATCGAGATCAACCCTGCCAAAAATTCGTGGGGGGCGCCCACCTGGGAGTTTCTCCTCGGCGGAGATCAACTGGGCCGCGACATCTGGGCGCGGCTCGTCTACGGCAGCCGAGTTTCACTCTCCGTAGGCATCGTATCGATGTCGATTGCCGTCGCGATTTCCCTCGTCCTCGGGACGCTGTCAGGCTATTTCGGCGGCTCCGTTGACATGATCATCATGCGCTTCACCGACGTGATGATGGTATTCCCCGGTCTGATCCTGATCATGATCGTTGTTTCCGTCTTTGAACCGAGCATCTGGAACGTAATGCTTGTGATCGGACTGCTTGGATGGACAGGGATGGCCCGCCTTGTTCGAGGGCAGATCCTCTCGGTACGCGAGTGGGACTTTGTGATGGCTGCCCGCTGCCTGGGCGCGCCCGATCGTATGATCATGGCCCGGCATGTCCTGCCCAATGTATTGGCCCCGCTCATGGTGGCGGCCACCTTTGGCATCGCCGCCGCCATTCTGACCGAGGCCGGGCTCTCCTTTCTGGGGCTGGGCGTGAAACCGCCGACGCCGTCGTGGGGCGTTATGCTGAACGCGGCACACTCGCTGACCGTGTTGGAACGCTACTGGTGGGTGTGGATACCGCCCGGCGTTGCCGTCCTGCTGACGGTGATGGCCATCAACTTCATGGGCGACGGTCTACGCGATGCCCTCGACCCGCGCACGATCCTGTCCTGATGTCACGCTGTCGTTGAACGCTTGTCTGAGAGTTGCAGCAAGTAAGCTCATTCACTGTTGACTCCTGAACGCCGCTGCCCGTCGACACAGGATTCCGCCATGGCTGCAGAACGTCCCGCAATCTACATTTCCGACCTCAACCGCGCCCGACCCAGCGCGGCCCTGTCGCCCACGCCCAGGCAAAACCACTGGCAGACCATCCCCTACGAGGCCGAGGGCGTGTCGGGCACGATGCTGGTTTCCGATTCCGAGTGTTCGGCGCCGACCCTGGTTCTGCCGCTCGACGCGCAAGGCTGGCATGCCATCCATCTGGGCGTCTGGACGGACTGGGAGGACAGCGTACTGCGGGTAAAGCTCAGCGGCGCACCCTGTTACACACCTGTTTTCACGGCCAGGCCCACTCCTACCAATTCCGAATGGCATTCAGGCTTTGCCACGATCCGCGAAGCGTTCTGGATACACGCTGATCTGACCGGCTGCGAGCTGCACATCAGCCAGGTCGGCGGGCGCCGCGCCGGGCTTGCCTACGTCAAGCTGGAACCGCTGAGCGAGGCCGACGTCGCGGCTATCCAGCAAGACCAGGCCCGCACCGATACCAAAAGGCTCATCGCGTACAACGACGCCGCCCACCTGGAACCCAGGTCTTTGGAAGGGATGCGGGGAGAACTGGAACATTTCCGCGACTCCGACTTCCAGAAACTGCTGTGGTGCATCGGCAGCGGCAGCGAGACCTACTTCTTTTCCAGCGTCGGCGAGACCGCGCTGCGCGAAGAGTGGGATTTTGTCGAAGAGTTCTTGGCCAGCTGGGTCGAGGGTTTTCGCACCCTCAAAGCGCAGGGCACCGATCCGCTGACGACGGTAATCGAGTACGCCCACAGCTTCGGCCTAGAACTGCACGGCATGTACCTGGTCGGCGGCTGGGTATACCCCCCCAATCACGGCTTCGAGAGCAAATTCTACTACCAGCATCCGCAGTGGCGCTGCGTCGGCCGCTCCGGCCGGCCCGTCACCCGCATGAGCTACGCCTTCGCCGGCGTGCGCAATTTCCTGCTCGCCCTCTTCCGCGAAGTCGCCGAACGCGGCGCCGACGGCATCAACCTCGGCTTCGTGCGCGGCCTCCCCTGCCTCCTCTACGAACAGCCCATGATCGACGGCTTCCAGCAGCGCCACGGCCAGGACCCGCGCGACCTGCCCGAGGATGACCCCCGCTGGCTGCAATTCAAGGCCGGCGTGATGACCGACTTCATGCGCGCGCTCCGCAATGAGCTCAACCAGGTCGGTGCAGAACAGGGCCGCACCGTGCAGCTCTCGGCCTACGTGCTCAACGATGAAGCCCTCAACATGGCGCACGGCCTCGATGCCGCGACCTGGGCGCAGGAGGGGTTGGTCGATTTCATCATCCCTTACCCCCTGCACAACGTCATGGATATGGACATTCCTGACTATGTCAGAATGACGCGCGGCACGCAGTGCAAACTGTATCCCGAGGTCATGCCGCGCCGCCAGTCGCCCGCCGAGTTCCGCGACAAGGCCCTGGATTTCTACGCACAGGGGGTGGACGGTCTGGCGTTCTGGGATGCCAGCTCGGCCTACCGGGTGGGCTTCAAGGACGAGTGGAGCATGGTGCGGCGTCTGGGCCACAAGGATGAATTGGCCGATTGGGCGTCCGACGAGTGGCCTTCGTATCGCGTTGTGCCCCTGTACAGCATCGGCGGCCTCGCCATGGACGAACACAATCCCTACGCGGCTGCCTGAGACACGCCGCGGTTGCCTCAAGGAAACCATTCAAGCGAAAAGCGAGGTATTCATGCTTACGCAGCAGCAAGTCACTCAATGGGAAACATTCGGATTCCTGCACCTGCGCGGTGTGCTCAACGCAGACGAGATTGAGGTCATAAACGCTGAATATGACAAGGGGTTGAACAAAACGCGGGACCTGATGGATTCACCTGTGGGCAATCGCAGACAGTTGAACTGGCCCAACATGGGGCCGGACACTCCGTTTCTGGCCGGATTGTTGGAGGACCCGCGCATCTGCGGGGTGGCTGAGCAGCTTTTCGGCGATGACGTTGTCGGCGTTGCCTCCAACGGCAATCACTTCGCCGGCGACCGCACCGAATGGCATCCGGACACGCACGACCCGCATATGCAAGGTGTCAAGTTTGCCTGCTATCTGCAACCGCTCGGTTCCGAAAGCGGCGCGCTGCGCGTCATCCCCGGCTCCCACAAGAGCCCGTTGCACGATGACCTGTTCCGCGTGCCGAGAAAAGATTCCAACCGGCGCCAGGAAGAACAGACCGGGCTCGGCGTCAGCGAGTTTCCCGCCCATGTGTGCAGGTCGGAGCCTGGCGACCTGATAGCCTTCAACTTTCGACTGTGGCATGCCAGTTGGGGTGGGACCAGCGACCGCCGCATGTGCTCGATCATGTACTACAACAACCCCAAGACCCCCGAAGAGGAGACGGCCAACCGGCAGATGGTGGCCATCGTTCGAAGGGTCCACGAGGGTCTCGAATGGAAAGAGCCGCAGCACTCTGAACATTGGCTTTCCAACCCCCAGAAGAGCGAAAAACGCCAGCGCTGGATAGACTGGCTGCGGCGCTGGGAATACGTAGATGCTGATTGAATCAGCAGGCGCAGAGAGAACAATCGACAAGTCTTTCGACCAAAATCTGCTCACGCCTGCCTACCTGGCGAATCCCTACCAGTACTACCATCAACTCCGTCGCGAGGCTCCCGTCTATTGGAGCGAGGCCATGGGGGCATGGCTGCTCACCCGCTACCGCGACGCTGAGGCCGCTCTGCGCGATCCGCGCTTGATGTCGGGCACACGCACCACCGCCGCTATACAGCAACTGCCCGCGGCCGTCCAGCCGGAGATGGAGGCCCTCCACAACCATATCTCAACTTGGATGGGCTTCATCGATCCACCGGACCATACCCGCCTGCGGGCACTGGTCGGCAATGCATTCACGCCGCGCATGATAAGGAACCTGCGCCCGCGAATACAGGTCATCGTAGACGAGCTGCTCGACCGGGTACAGGACGCCGGCCGGATGGATCTGATCGCGGATTTCGCCTTTCCCCTGCCGGCGATCGTGATTGCGGAGATGCTCGGCTTGCCGCCCGAGGACCGCGAGCAGTTCAAGCAGTGGTCCAACGACGTGATGGCCTTTCTGGGAACGGGACGATCCAGGGTGGATGTGGCCAGACGCGCGCAGCAGGGCGTGTACGCGCTGAAGGACTATTTGCGCGGCATCTTCAGGCAGCGGCGTCAACGTCCCCAGGAGGACCTGGTCAGCGCTCTCTTGGTTGTCGAAGAAGAGGGCGACCGGCTGAGCGAGGAGGAGATGTTCGGTATGTGCGTTTTTCTGCTCGTGGCCGGTCACGAGACAACCCTGGCCCTGATTGGCAACGGCTTGCTGGCCCTGCTGCGGAACCCTGAACAGAAGCAGATGCTGCAAGAAGATCCCGGGCTGATCGACTCGGCTGTCGAGGAGTTCCTGCGCTATGACAGTCCGATTCAGCACCAGACGCGGGTGGCCCGAGAAGATTTCGAGTTGGAAGGGCAGCGGATTCTGCGGGGAGACCGGGTGTTGCCGATGCTGGGCGCGGCCAACCGGGACCCGGCGCAGTTCGCCGACCCGGACCGGCTCGACATCCGCCGTCAGCCGAACCCGCACCTGGCTTTCGGCTACGGCATCCACTTCTGCCTGGGCGCCCCGCTGGCCCGGCTTGAGGGCCAGATCGCGATCCACACCATTTTGCGGCGATTGCCGAGGATGCAGCTGACGGACGGAAACTTGCGCTGGCGGGTGCACACCTCCATGCGCCACCCGGAACTGCTGCCGGTCGGTTTTTGACGCGTTAAGTGCAGCAATCTGCGACAGCAGAATCAGGGGCCAAGGGGCCGGCTGTGGGAAAGAAGTGGGAAAGGGCCTTGCGAACCTGCAGCGAGCAGGTATATCTTCCAGAATATGGAGAAAAAGATGAATTCAGCAGACTCAGACGGCAACACGACCATCGGTCAACGAAGTTCGCTGACAGAGGAGGAAGTCACCTTCTTTGAGACGTTTGGATTCCTCTTCTTGAAGCAGCATTTCTCCGCGGACGAGGTGGAGACGATTAACGCCGAACTCTCGCATGCCAAGGAGTTGACTTATAAGGATTCGCCGTTTGACAGGTCGGCTGACTCGAGCGAGCGTCTGCAACGTGTAACTCCTTCGAGGACCAGCACGCCCTACATCAATTCGCTGCCGGAGCGCCCGCATCTGCATGGGGTCGCCAAGCAGCTCTTCGGCGAGGATCTCATCGGCCACGAAAGCGAAGTCAATCTGTTCGTCGGCGATTCACGCTGGCATCCCGACCGCAGCGGAAACGACGTCAAGACACACCGCTTCGGCTGCAAATTCTGCTACTATCCGGATGTGCTTGACGGTGAGACCGGGGCCTTGCGCGTCATTCCGGGGAGCCACCTGCCGCCGTTCTTTGACGCGCTGCGAAAGATGCCGGGCATCAGCGATCCCGAAAACATCCGCAAATTTCCCGGTCTTGTCTGCCCCTCCAACCCTGGCGATGTCATTCTCTTCAATCTGAACTGCTGGCATGCCAGCTGCGGCGGACAGCCCGGGCGCGTCCAGTTCGCATTTGTCTACTACGCCGCGCCCAAGGATGCGCAGCACGAGAAGGAGATGCGCTTTCAGTACACGCGCAACAGGCAGATGGCCGTCGAGGTCGCCTTGTCGAATGGAAAGAAACCGCCGGTGCCGACGCCCGAGGAGTTTCTCAGCCGCGGGGACAGCCCGCTGATGACCTCATGGTTGGTGGACCGGAGGCAGGAATACGGGTATTTCGAATTCGATAACGAGGCCTACATCAAAGAGTTGCAGGCGCGCTGAGGGGATGACAATGACTGAAGAACGCCCCGCAATCTATATTTCCGACCTCACCGGCTGTCTCCCGGCCGCGGCGCTCTCCTCTACGCCCAGGCAGAACCACTGGCAGACAGTATCCTACGAGGCCGAGGGCCTCTCGGGTACCATGCTGCTGGCCGATTCCCAGTGCTCTGCGCCGGCGCTGACCCTGCCCTTGGATGTCGAAGGCTGGCACGCCGTCCACCTGGGCGTCTGGACCGACTGGACCGACAGCTCGATTCGGGTCAAACTCAGCGACGATCCCAGCTTCACGCCTGCAATCACGGCCAGGCCCACGCCTACCGATCCCGAGTGGCATTCGGGGTTCGCCACGCTGCGCGAAGCATTCTGGACCTGCGCCGACCTCAGCGACCAGGACCTGCTGATTGCGAAGATGGACCGCTGGGGCGGAAGCCGCGCCGGGCTCGCTTACGTCAAGCTGGAACCGCTGAGCGAGGCCGAGGTCGCGGCCATCAAGCAGGACCGGGCGCGCACCGACACCAAACGGCTGATCGCCTACGACGATGCCTGGCGCCTAGACCCGGTCGCGCCGGAGGAGGCGTTGCGGGAAGCCGTCGAGCACTACCGCCACTCGGACTTTCAGAAGCTGCTGTGGTGCATTGGCAGCGGCAGCGAGACCTACTTCTTCTCCGATGTCGGGGAGCCCTCCGTGCGCGCCGAGTGGGATTTCCTGGAATCCTTCGGGCGGCCGATGATGGGCGGCATGCGGACGATGCAGGCGCAAGGAAAAGACCCGCTCACTACGGTGATCGAGTGCACGCACGACCTCGGCCTCGAACTGCACGGCATGTACCTGGTCGGCGGCTGGGTCTATCCTCCCAATCACGGCTTCGAAAGCAAATTCTACTACCAGCATCCGCAGTGGCGCTGCGTCAGCCGCTCCGGCCGCCCCGTCACCCGCATGAGCTACGCCTTCGCCGGCGTGCGCAACTTCCTGCTCGCCCTCTTCCGCGAAGTCGCCGAACGCGGCGCCGACGGCGTCAACCTCGGCTTCGTGCGCGGCCTCCCCTGCCTCCTCTACGAACAGCCGATGATCGACGGCTTCCAGCAGCGCCACGGCCAGGACCCGCGCGACCTGCCCGAAGACGACCCGCGCTGGCTGCGCTTCAAGGCCGATGTGCTGACCGACTTCATGCGCGCGCTACGCCGCGAGTTGAACCAGGTCGGCGAGCAGCAGGGCCGCACCGTGCAGCTCTCGGCCTATGTGCTCAACGATGAGGCGCGCAACATGGCTCAAGGCCTCGATGCCGCGACCTGGGCGCAGGAGGGGCTGGTCGATTTCATCATCCCCTACCCCCTGTACGACGTCATGGAAATGGACATTCCCGCCTACGTCAGGATGACGCGCGGCACGCAGTGCAAACTGTATCCCGAGGTTATGCCGCGCCGCCAGTCGCCCGCCGAGTACCGCCAGAAGGCGCTGGAATTCTACGCGCAGGAGGTCGACGGATTGGCGTTCTGGGATGCCAACACGACAAGCCGCTCCGGCTTCAAAAACGAGTGGAGCATGGTGCGGCGCCTGGGCCACAAGGATGAGCTGGCCGGCTGGGCGCCCGACGAGTGGCCCTCCTATCGCGTGCTGCCGATGTACAGCATGGGCGGCCTGGTCATGGATGAAGCCAACGCCTACGAGGCGGCCTGAGACAGGGCCGGGACGGCAGCGATGAACAGCATCAGTTTGAGCAAGGAGCACACCGAGGCGGTCAACCGGCGTCGACGGATCGTCTTTCAATATGACATCTGCCAGTTCTACGTCGAACACATGAAGCCGCAGCTGGTCGAAGAGGTGAAGGCCTACTTCCTGTCCCCGTTCGATGAGACGCCCAACCAGATAGACAGCGTCTGGTACGAGTGGGGCGAAGGCAATACGGCGCCCTATCCGAGCCGGATTCTGCCGCCGCAGCACCCCGTTTTTGAGGAGTGGCGCGAGGCGGGGTTCGACCCCATCCTGCTCTTCCTGAACGAGACCAGGAAGCGCGGCAAAGAAGTATTCCTTTCCTACCGCATCAACGGCTCCGACAACGACATGGGGCCCCCAAAGCTGACCCCGCTCAAGGAAGAGCGGCCGGACCTGCTGATTCACGCCTGGTATTCGTACTGGAACTTTGCCAAAGAGGAGGTGCGCGACTACAAGCTGCGAATTTTGGAGGAGGCCGCAGAAATCTACGATTTCGACGGCATCCAAATCGATTTCGCCAGGGTTCCCGTCCTGTTCCCCCCGGGAGAACAGTGGAAGTACCGCGACCTGCTCACCGAATTCATGCGCTCAGTTCGTATGATGCTGCTGGAAGTCGAACGGAAACGCGGCCGCCCGTTCCTGCTCGCCGCCCGTATTCCGGAAAACATTGTGGGATGCCATTTCGACGGCATTGACGTGGAACGATGGGCCCGCGAACAGCTGGTCGATATCCTCGTTCCCGGTTGCCGATCGACGGACGTGGAAGTCGAGGCGTTTACGCGCATCGCCGCCGACCCCGGCATCAAAGTCTTCCCTTCCTGGGATGACCATCATTCTTCCGACGGCTATCATGACGCCCCGATTGAAGTCGTGCGCGGCGCGACGGCCAACTGGCGGCACAAAGGCGCGGACGGCATTCATACGTTCAATCTCTGCTTTGCCGGCCCGGCAGACAAGGCGGCAAAGTTGGGTGTGCCGGCAAAAGAACGATGGGACATTCAGAAGCGTCTATACCGCGAAATCGGAAGCCGGGAGACGCTCAAAGGTCTGGACAAGACTTTCATCGTCCAGCGTCGCGGCGGAGGCCATCACGAAAGCGTCGTCCCGGTCGCCGAAGCGTGGAGCACGCCGCGCAACATGTACTTCAACACCAACATGCTTGCGCCGCTGCCTGCCCCGCTCGCAAATGACGGCATGTCCGACACATTTCTATCGCTCTACGTGGCCGACGATGTCAGCGCCGCAATCGACGATGTCGGCGAGATTGCGCTGCGAGTCCTTCTTTCCGATGCCGGCGCGGCGGACATTCCCGACTCGGGCCGTCTTGAAAGCGTGCTGGTCGAGGGCTTTTCCCACCCGGCGCCTTACTACAACAGCCCGCCGGCAAAAGGGAGCGAGAAACTGATCGAGGCGCGCCTAAACAACATTCCTCTCGGCCCCGCAACCGTCGAGGCCGGCTGGTTGATCTTCCCTGTGGACCCGCGCCAGCTGGCCGAAGGCGACAACCTCGTGGGTGTGCGCGTCGCCTCACGACCGCCCGAAGCCCGCGGCGAGATTCTCATCGAAAAGCTCGAACTTCACCTCCGTTACCTTTGAGTCCTCGTTGGCTACGCCAGCACAAGCTCCTCCACTGGCAGAGTGGGGGAATACGCTTTCGCGAATCCTTTTGGACGGTCGGGCCTTCGGCCCTCCCTTGTGCGGGGGGACTCCCCCCGCAACGCCCCCCTCCAAAACCAGCGCTCAACGACTGTTCGCGGTCATTCCTGCAGTGCGGTTCTTCCAACCAGGCGTCTTCCAACCGAATACGCTATCAGATAGCCTGAATCGCGGCAGCGATGAAGGGCTGGGGGTCGCTGACATTCCCAGTGGCTGGTCAAAGACAGTAGGCATCAGCAGGTAGCCTGCCTACTGTCCCTGCTTTCCTTCGCCCGATTTCCGGCCTGAAGACCGCCGCCTGTGCCCGTGCCCTGAACTGTATCCATCACAGAAATCAGATGAATCGCAATTCAGATAAATGTCATAGACCCCAAAACAGTTTCAGCCACCGCTGGCATGATCTCCCCGCCGGACGATTTCCATCCCAAGAGTGGGCTGCACCCATGGGCCGGTCTGTTGTCCTTCAACGAAGGTCGGCGATGGGCCGGGCGGGCTTGAGAAAAGAACGGGCGCAATATATGATGTGCAGGGATGGACGCTTCTCCGCTGAAGGGAACACCGGGCAAGGCAGCGCCATATTGCCGGTTGCACCCGGATCAGGCGGAGAGTCGGGCAGCGTTCCGTAGCGCCGGATGTCCATCAAATGTTTTCTTGGACCAGCATTGAAAAAGGACACAGAGATTATGACCTCATTGACGGTTCTCGGCGGCGGCAATACGGCCTTTGCGGTGGCGGCCAACCTGGCATTGCGCGGGTTCGCGGTCACGCTGTGCGAGCACCCGGACTTTGCCTGGACTCTGGACCCGGTTCGGGCGGATAGAAGGATTCAGCTGGACGGCGTGGCCGAAAGCGGGTCCGCGCTGATCGACCGCGTCACGACCTCCGCGGCGGAGGCGCTGGAGAACGACCTGCTGCTCCTGATCGTGCCGGCCTATGCCCACCGGGCCTTTGCCGAGCTGTGCGCGCCGCATCTGCGCGACGGCCACATCGTGGTGATCACGCCGGGGACGTTGGGCGCGCTGGAATTTGCCCAAGTCGTGCGCGCCGCCGGCAACGACAGCGATATCCTGTTTGCCGAGACCGATACCGCGCCCTACGTCTGCCGCAAAATGGGGCCGGACTCGGCCCACATCTGGGGCGTCGTCTCGGGGCTGGGGTTGGGCGTCTACCCGGCAACGGGCACAGAGACGGTCGCCGACGCGCTGCAGGGGATCTTCACGCGCGACGGGCGCAGCGGCCAGGTGACGGCGATTTCTCCGTATCCGAACGTGTTCGCCAGCGGGCTGTCGGCGATGAACCCTGTCGTTCACCCGCCCGGCGTGCTGATGAACGCCGGTCGGGTCGAGTACTCGCACGGCGACTTCTATTTCTACGAAGAGGGCGTGACGCCGACCGTAGCCAATGTGATCTACGCCGTCGACGCCGAGCGCCGCGCGATAGGCAGGGCGCTGGGTTTCGATCTCACGCCCGTCGATGCCGCCTTCCACGCCGCCGGATTCGGGCCGAAGGGCGATCTGTGGGCGACGATCAACGGCAGCCGCATGCTGACGCAACTGCGCGCGCCGGGCGCGATCGACACCCGCTGGCTGACCGAAGACATCCCCTACGGCCTCGCGGCATGGAGTCTGCTGGGCGCGCAGCTGGGCGTGGAGACACCCATGATGAGGTCGCTGGTGATGCTGGCGGGCGCGGCGCTGCAACGCGACTTCTGGCCCGAGGCGCGCACCCCGGCCAAGCTGGGAATCGCGGCGATGGACGGTCCGGCCATGTCGGCCTACGTCGCGTAGTAGGGGCAGGCCTTGTGCCTGCCCTCCCTATCCCCTATCCCCTATCCCTCCCGCTGGCCGACATTTCCACTCGAAACCAGGACCAGATAACGAAAATCGGGCACCTCCCGGCAAGAGCCCGGGAAATGTGCTACATTGACATCATGGACCCGAAAGCGGCCCCCGACCGCAACCATTCAACCGTCCTTCCCAGTCCGCCGCCCATGCCCATCTTCGCGCCGCAGACACACTGCCCAGGTTCCTGTCACAAGAATCGCACCGCGTACGCCAAAACGCGCCCTTTTTCCGCAAATTGGCCCAATTTGTCGCATCTTATGGCAACTTATCGCACTTTGTCGCCCAAAAGTCGGCAACCCTTTTGTCCTGTCACAAATTACGACACGAATATCCTGTCACAAGAGAAGAAAGTTTTTTTTCTTTTTACGGCTCATTAGGGGTTTACGCGACTTCCAATGCCCTCTCGATACCCTTTCGATACCCTACCTGCCGGCGCCGCAGGGATGGGCCCTGTGCCCGCCATCCTTGATGACGTTTGGCTTCAGCCTGAGCTAACCCCGGGTCCGCGCTGCCCCTGGCGGCGGGATAACGCGCATTGACTCGCGCGAATCGAGGAACTATACTATGGCAAACATTCCGGCTTCTCCTGCAAATCGCTCACAATCGGCAACCAGGGCGGCTATCCCAGCTAGCTGTCCATGGACTCCTCAAGGAAGCGGGCTGACGATGGGGGCGATCAAGGAAAGAGCCTGAAAGCCATATTGTCGTGCAGTGCCGTAGAGCGTGTGTAACGAATTCGCGGCAGTGTTGTTGAGGGGCAGGGGCGACGATTTGTCCATGCCCGCCCTTTGCAGGTTGTCGAAAGGCCCGGGGCCTACACGCGGCGAGTCCTGGCCGCTGACCGCGGCGAAGCAATCAATTGTGGCATTCATAATCACTGAGCAGAGGAGAAAGACGATGTCAGTCCAAAGAAGAATGAGCAGGCGGGAATTCCTGTGGGCTTCCGCAATCGGATCGGCGGGGGTCGCGGTCGCGGCATGTCAGCCGGCAGCCATGCCGGCAACCGACATGGCGGACGAAGGCGATGGCGACGCGCCGGCGATGGAAGCGGTCGAAATCCGGTTCAGCCACTGGCACGGCGGCTTCTGGGACCCGATTCGCGACGGCATAAGCGAGGAGCACCCGGAGATCACGGCGATCAGCGAATCGACGCCTTGGGGAGAATACTCGACCAAGCTCCTGACGCAGATGGTCGGCGGGGTTGCGCCCGACGTGGTGATGGTCGGCAGCATCTGGCAGGGCGAGTGGTTCAAGGTGCTGCTGGCGCTGGATGACGCGCTGGACGCGCACGGCGTCGACAACAGCAAGTGGGACGCAGACCCGTGGATGCAGTGCGGCAACGACGGCAAGATCTACTCGCTCTCGCAGGTCTACTGCCCCAACTGGCAGCTGGTGGTGAACAGGACCCTGGCCGAAGAGGCGGGCATCGACCTGCCCGACTGGGGAGACGACGGTCCGGCCGCGAACTACGACGAGTGGCGCTGGGATGACCTGGTCGAGCTGCTGAAGGAGACGACAAAAGTCAACTCTGCCGGCGAGGTAGAGCAGTGGGGTCTCGCCAACAGCACGGGCGGCTTCGGTGCGACCGCGCTCTACTTCATGTACAGCAACGGCGCCCAGGCGCTGGACGACCTGTGGGGCTACCAGGAGACCGAGGCGCTGGTCGACTCGGAGGAGTCGGTACAGGCGTTGCAGGCGTACATCGACCTTACCCTGGTGGACAAGGTTGCGCCGACGCCGGCCGAGGCCAAGGCGGTGCAGGGCGGCCTGTTCAACGGGGGCAAGGCGTTTTGTTCGATCAGGCACCCGGGCGTGGGCGACCAGCGGGTCAACCAGGAGGCGTTCGGGCTCCTCTTCATGCCGGTCCCGTGGCGCGAGCATCGCGTGCAGATGATGGGAACGAACTCGTGGGGCGTGTGGGGCGGCGGCGAGAACACGGACGCGGCTTCGACGTTCGCGATCTGGGCGACGACGAGCGAAACGATCAGCGACTGGATCACGCCCAACATCAATCTCACCGGCTACGACATGCGGCGCGCGATCGACAAGCTGCCGGAGCTGCCCGAGGGTTGGATGCGCCGCTTCTACGAGGTCTTCCTCAGCCGGGACGAGCGCTTCACCAACCATCCGTCGGCCGCTGAGAACGTGCTCTGGAGGCCCAGGTGGTACGGTCGCAAGGCGCGGTTCTTCAACGACACCATGAAGCGCGAGTATGACAAGGTCTTCCTCGGCGAGAAGTCGATGCAGCAGGCGATGTCGGACGCCAAAGCGGAGATCGACGCTGAGCTGGCAGCCACCTAGGCGCGGACGGCACTGTCCCTTTCCCGGCGGCCGGCAGCGCGCCGGCCGCCGGCTACCCCATTGAAACGCCGCCCGTCCGCTGCGCCCGCGCAACGGACGCGGGAGGTCACTGATACGCATGAAGGTAATGGTTACCGGTGGCAGCGGCAAGATCGGCGGGTACGTTCTGCGCGAGCTTCTGAGCGGCGGTCACACTGTGTCCAACTTCAGCCGTACAGCGCCGCCCGTCGAGCAGGTCCGGCACATCGACGGCGAAATCACCGACCTCGAGCGTATGCAGGAGGCCTGTGCCGGGCAGGACGCCATCGTCCACCTGGCCGCGGTGCCGGGGCCCGGCATCACAACGCCGGAACGGCTGATGTACGTCAACGACCGCGGGACGTTTACGGTGCTGGAGGCCGCAGTAAGCGCGGGCGCGCGCAAAGTAGTTTTCGGCTCCTCGAAGGAGGCGATGAATACCGACTACCGGCGGCGCGCGACGCGGCCGCGCTACTTCCCGATCGACGAGAAGCACCCGGCCAAGCCGCGCAACGAGTACGGGATCAGCAAGCTGATCAACGAGATCACCTGCCAGCGCTTCAGCGAGAGCTACGGCATCCAGACCATCGGTCTGCGCATCAATCACAACTGGTATCTCGACCGCGCCGGCGCGGAAGTGGCGGTGCGCTCGGGCTGGAACCGGGAGCGTACGGTCGAGGAGCAGTGGGAGGGGTACCGGAGCTACATTGTCGGGACCGACCGGGGCCGCTCCAACCTGTGGACTGTGACCGATGCGCGCGATGCGGCGCAGGCGTTCCGGCTGGCAGTGGAGAACGAAGCGATCGAGCACGAGGTCTTCCTGATCAACGGCGCCGACACCTGTTCGCTTGAAGAAACGCCAACCCTCGCCGCCCGCTTCTATACCGACGTGCCCCAACGCCGCCCGCTGTCCGACTTCGACAGCTTCGTATCGACGGCCAAGGCGCGCCGGCTGCTGGGGTACGAGCCGCGCTACAGCTGGCGGCAGAGCGAGTTTCGCGATTGGATGGAGGAGCAGCCGTGAGCGCAGCCGCACCCGTCGCCGGGCAAAGAAGACGCCGAATGTCCCGCTTGCGCCTGCGCGAGGCGATCGACGGATACATCTGCATCGCGCCGTGGGTGCTGGGCTTCATCATCTTCACCGCCTTCCCCATCATCGCCTCGTTCGTGCTCTCCTTCAGCCGCTACACAATCCTCGACCCACCCCGCTTTATCGGCTTGGCCAACTACACAAAGATGGTGAGCGGAGACCCGCTTTTCTGGCAGTCGCTCAAGGTGACGGTGATCTATACCGTCCTGCTGGTGCCGCTGGGAACGGTCGGCGGATATGTGCTGGCGCTGCTTCTGAATCAGACGGTCAAGGGGCTTGGCTTCTTCCGCTCGGTCTTCTACCTGCCGGTGGTTACGCCGGCGATCGCCACTTCGTATCTGTTCGCGTGGATGCTCAACCCGGAGATCGGCCTGGTCAACAACTTTCTGGCCGGTCTCAACATCGAGGGGCCGCAGTGGTTCGCTTCTCGCCAGTGGGTGATTCCCAGCTTCATCGTCATGAGCCTGTGGGGGCTGGGCGGCAACATGATCCTCTATCTCGCCGGCCTGCAGGGCGTGCCGACGGTACTATACGAAGCTGCGATGCTCGACGGCGCCGGCGCGTGGGCCAAGTTCCGCAACGTGACACTGCCGATGACCTCGCCAGTCATCTTCTTCACTTTTCTGACCGGGATGATCGGCACTTTCCAGGTGTTCACTGGCGCCTACGTCATCACCGAGGGCGGCCCGGCTGACGCCTCGCTGTTCTACATTCTCTACCTCTATCAGAATGCCTGGAACTACCTGAAGATGGGCTACGCCGCCGGCCTGGCCTGGGTCCTGTTTGCGATTATTTTCGTGCTGACGCTGATATCGCTGCGCGTTTCGGGACGTTATGTCTACTACGAGGGGGCGGTTCGGTAGTTTTCGCTTAAGTTGCTCCGGCAGGTTACTAAGGTTCGATCACGATGGCGATGACGAGACGAAGCAACAAGGTGAACGGCGGGATGGGCGGCTGGCTGCATAGCATGAGCCGCCGGCAGCTTGTCGGTCAGATCCTTGTCTACATCCTTTTGGTCGCGATCGGCTTCATGCTCGCGGTCCCGTTCCTCTGGCTGGTTTCGAGCTCGTTCAAGACGGAAACGGACGCGTTCCGCATCCCGCCTAGTTTCATCCCCAGGCCAATCGAATGGGGGAACTACGCGACGGGGTTGACCGATTTCCCCTTTGTGCGCTCGACCGTCAACACATTGATAATCGTGGTATGGGTAATGGTTGGCACGGTGCTGAGCGCGAGCCTGGTCGCCTACGGTTTCGCGCGCGTCCGCTTCCCCGGCCGCACTGCGCTCTTCATCCTCGTGTTGAGCACAATGATGATACCGACGCACGTCACCTTGATCCCGCAGTATCTGCTGTTTCGACAGCTGGAATGGCTGGACTCGTTCAAGCCGCTGATCGTACCCAGTTTCTTCGGCGGCGGAGCTTTTTACGTTTTCCTGCTGCGGCAGTTCTTCTTGACGATTCCATTGGACTACGACGACGCCGCGCGCATCGACGGCTGCGGCACCTTCGGCGTCTTCTTGCGCATAATCCTGCCGCTGTCGAAGCCGGCGTTGGGCACGATGGCGATCTTCACCTTTATGAGCCAGTGGAACGCTTTTTTTGAGCCGCTGATCTACCTGAACCGTTTCGAGACGCAGCCGCTGGCGGTGGCGCTGACGACTTGGGTGCAGACGGCGCACGGCAGCACCTCGATGCACTACGTTCCCTGGGTGGCGATCATGGCGGTCTCGACATTGATCGCGCTGCCGCCGGTTATGGTCTTCTTCTTCGCCCAACGCCACTTCATCCAGGGTGTGGTCGTGAGCGGGATGAAGGGATAGCGGATAGCGGATAGCGGATAGCGGCCGCTACGTTCAGCAGTACCGTGAAAGGACGATCGCCAGTGATCATCGACGCACATTTTCACATCTTTCCGCCGCTCGGCAGAGAAACAGTTGAAGAGGACCCGCTGCAGCCGCTGCGGATGAAGTTCTGGCAGTATCACATCCGCGACAGCCGCCGCTTCCGCCGCGTGACAGATGGCGAAACGGTGCCCGAGCCGTTCCTGAATTGGGACTCCGACGACCTCAACGAGATGCCGGATGTCAACTTTCGCCTGGCCGACTTCGGCCGCGCCGAGATCACCGTTGAAGGCGTCGACTACTTCATACAGGCCTATCCGCCCAGCCTGATCAACTGCGAGGCGCCGCCCGAACGCATGATCGGCGAGATGGACCTAGTCGGCGTGGACATGGGCGTCCTGCAGCACGACCACATCTACGGCGCGCTGAACGAGTACTACGGCGAGCAGATGCGGCGCTATCCCAACCGCTTCATCGGGCTGGCGCAGGTGCGGGAATGGGAGGCGGACCGGCCGGAGGAACACGAACGGCTGGAGCAGGCAGTCCGTCAGCACGGCAACAAGGGGCTTTACTTCAGCGTCGAGCCGTTCGCGCTGAGCAACTACGCCGACCACCTGAACGACGCCAAGTTCGAGCCGTTGTGGGATAAGGTGCGCGAGCTCGGCATCCCTGTCTGGTGGTATCTGCACAGCCGCCAGCGCGACCGGCTGGGCGGGTATATGCAGCACGTGGCCGAGCTCGACCGCTGGGCCGAGGCCCATCCCGACATACCCGCGGTGCTGACGCATGGCATCGACCTCTTCGGCATTCGGCGTGGCCGGGACGACCGCTACGCGATCCCCGAAGCGATGATGACGCTGCTCAAGCGACCCAATATGCATGTCGAGGTGCTTTTCTGCGCGTTCTGGCCGGAGTACCCGTTTCCCGGCGCGCAGGAGATGATCAGGCGGCTGCGCGACGAGATCGGCGTCCACAAGCTGATGTGGGGCACCGACATGCCCTACTGCTCCGGCTCGTGGTGCACATACAAGCAGGCGATTGACTACATACGGCTGCATTGCGAGTTTCTTTCCGCAGAAGAGAAGGCGCTGATCCTGGGCGACAATGCCGCGCGCATGTTTGGTCTCTTATAAACAATGACGGAGCGCCGGTTCGACCGGAACCTAAAGAAAATGGAGGCACAAAATGGCTGTAAAAGTTGGAACAGGGCCGGACTCGTGGGGCATCTGGTTCCCGAGTGATCCGAAGCAGACCCCGTGGCATCGTTTTCTGGATGAGGCCGCCGAAGCCGGCTATGAGTGGATCGAGCTGGGTCCGTACGGCTATCTGCCGACCGACCTGCCGACCTTGCGCCGCGAGCTGGACAGCCGCGGCCTGAAGGTGGCAGGGACGTTCGCGATGGAGAGCCTGGAAAATCCGGAAAAATGGCCGGAGCTTGAACGTCAGGTACTCGGCGCGGGCGAGCAGCTGGTGGAGCTGGGCGCCAAGTTCCTGGTGCTGATCGACGGCATGTACTCGGACCTCATTACCGGCGAGCTGGTTGAGAAGACCGAACTGGACAGCGACGAGTGGAAGCGGCTGATCGACACGACGCACCGGGTGGCCGACATCGCCATCGACCGCTTCGGCCTGCAGCTCGTCTTTCATCCGCACGCCGAATGTCACGTCGAGTATACCGAACAGATCGAGAAGTTCCTCGAGGATACCGACCCGGACCGGGTCGGCATTTGCCTGGATGTAGGTCATCATGCCTACCGCGGCGGCGACGCGATCGGGTTCATGCGCGAGCATCACGAGCGCATCCCCTATCTGCACATAAAGAGCGTCGATCGCGAGGTGCAGAAACAGGTCGAGGCCTCGGGCGTAACCTTCGCCGAGGCGGTCAAGATGGACATGTTCGTCGAGCCGGAGCTGGGGTGGGTCGACTATCTGGCATTCCGCGACGTGCTGCGCGAAATCGGCTTCGACGGCTGGGCGGTTGTCGAGCAGGACATGTACCCGGCGCCGTTCGACAAGCCCCTGCCGATCGCCGTACGCACGCGCGCCTATTTGCGCGATATCGGAATTGGGTAGCCAGTGATGCTGACGCGCTGCAATTTCTGGTGGAGCGGGCTGTGCCGCCTCAGGGAAAGTTGCCGGCAACCTTCAAGACAGCGGCGAAATCTTGAATATTGAAGATAACGGTAACTACTAAGCCACATACAGCGTCTGTGTCGACCAGTGTTTCATCCCCGCCGCCATTCAGATTGTCTGATTGCGTATTCGGTTGGCCGCCGCCACGTTGGATAAGCCGGACTGCAGGAATGACGCCGTACCGTCGGTGAGCGATGGTTTTGGAGGGGGGCGTTGCGGGGGGAGTCCCCCCGCACAAGGGAGGGCCGCAGGCCCGACCGTCCAAAAAGCAAGGAGAAAGTAAAGCGGAGTGAGGAGAGAGAAAACACCTTCGCTCGCCTCATGCAGGGTCGCAGACTGACTGCGGCTGAGAAGTTACGACCGCCGTTTCAAAAGGGAGTAGCAATGAAATTTCGATACTTCCCTGAAACCGACACCCTCTATGTCGAGTTCCGGTCGGACCCGGCAATTGAAACCGTCGCTGTCACAGACAGTGTTCTGGTTGACCTGGATAACTCTGGCCGGACTATCGGCATAGACTTATATAAAGCTTCTGAACACCTGGATCTCTCGGCTCTCGACGAGGATAGTTTGCCATTCCAGTGGTTGACCGAGGAGAGGCCGGTCGTCCCGGCCGAGACCGGAACCTGGCATTAGCGGGGAATCGATTCGCGGTTTCATTTGCCGCGCCAGGCGCTTGGGCGGCTGTCAGACATGAGCCAGTTGACGCGACGCTGCCCAACAGCAGCAAGGAGTAGCTCGGAATGTTGACCATCGAACAGATCGCCCACTTTGAGACATTCGGCTTTGTGATCCGCCGGCAGTGCTTTTCAGCGAGCGAGACGGAGGAGATCAGCTGCACATTCGATGATGTGTTGAAGGAGGACCGGCAGGGGAAACCGTTCGACGGCGCGGCGCGTCAGGCGGTGTTGGGCTTCATCGAGAAGAGGCCGCTGCTGAGCGGTCTGGTCGCGGATGACCGTATCTACCAACCGCTCGAACAGCTGCTCGGCCCCGGTTTCGTCTGGATCGGCTCGGACGGCAACCTCTACGTCGGCGACACCGGCTGGCATCCCGACGGCTCGGACCTTGACTACGGACGCATCAAGGTCGCGTTGTACCTGGACCCGGTGACGAAGGATACCGGCTGCCTGCGCGTTGTGCCCGGTTCGCACCGGATGCCGCTGCACAGCGCGCTCGACCCGCTCAAAGGGCAGCGACGCGACCCCGACCACCGGCCTTTCGGCACCGACGGCAGCGGTGTGCCCTGCTTCCCGTTGGAGTCGCAGCCTGGCGACGTGGTCTTCTTCAACCAGAACCTGTGGCATGCCGCCTTTGGCGGCAGGACGGGGCGGCGCATGTTCACCATGAATTTCGGCGCGCGGCCGTCAAAGGATGAAAACATCGAATACCTGAAGCGGACCTACGAGGGCAACCTCAGGCACGTGGAAAATATGCAGCACACACAGTCGGGCCGCGTCTACGAAGATGCGTTTCTGTACAGCGACAGCCCCCGCATTCAGGGAATGGTGGGCAAGCTGGTGGAGCTGGGATTCAAATGACGGGAAGACGTGTACTGAATGAGAGACAGTAAACCTCCTGGTTGACGAGCAGGTCGTGAAAGGAAAGCTATGGCAGACCCTTCGAGGGCGATCCTGAACGCGGACCCGGCGCTCAGCCGTTTCGATCCGCTGCCGCGCATCATCTATCACGACGACTTCAATCGCGGCCTGCGCGGCTGGGTCGAACTGATCGGCAACTACGAAGACAGCCTGGACAGCATGTTGCCGCAGTACGCCGATATGCGCCCGCCAATGCTGAGCAGCGGCACGCACTGGGACACGGGCACGCACGGCGGAATGCAGGGTACCTATTCGCTCAAACTGGCGACCCGGCCGCGCGCGGGCGACATCAGCGTCTCGATCAAGCGGGTCACTTGGCGACACCGAGGGCCGCTGCGGCTGGAGGCTTACTTCACCTTCAAGCCGGAGGCAAGCGAGCTGCAACTGTCGCTGGACGACGTGCGTTCGGTCGGCGTGCTCTTCGATCTGCAGGACGAGGAGTACCGCTGGATGCCCCACTGGCGCTATCTCAACGCCATGGACGGGGAACCGGAGCGCAAGTGGCAGTTCAAGCGCAAGCGGGAGCCGTTCCACGACATTGGCGGTCGCAGGGAGACCGTATCCCACTATCACCTGGCGCCCAGCGGCTGGGAAGACGTGCCGGACTCCGGCCAGATTTTATGCTACAATGAGGTTGCCACCAAGTACAACTGGTATTACCTGCGCATGGACCTTGACCTGGCCGACCGCCAGATCACGCATCTGCAGTGCAACGATCGCGTCCATGATGTCAACGGGGTGGGGCCGATGATGATCCCGGCAATGCCCAACCTGGACTGCATGCTCAACGTCGCGTTCTGGGTCGAGACGGACGTCGATAAGCGGGCCTTTCTCTACGTCGACTCGGTCCTGCTTTCGGGGGAGTGGTAGCGATGCTGCGCGAGAGTTACACCGCGATTGTAGAGCGCAGCGAGGCGCTGCGCGGCGACTTTGCCACCGAACCGTACGAGTGCGGCTGGGCGGGCGAGGCGATCTTCTTTGTGCGGACATTGGAGCGCGTGGGCGACCTCGATGACGTAACGCTGCACGTCCAGATTTCGGCGGACGGCATCCGCTGGTGTGACGAGGGGACATGTGTGACGCTCGGTGAGGCAGAGGTTGTCTTTTGCAGGGTGAGCCATTTCGGCAACTGGCTGCGCCTGGCCGGTTCGTTGCCGGACGGGGCCAGCATGAGGGCGATTATCGCGCTCAGCCTGAAGGCGTAGCGAATTGCCGCTGCAACCGACATCCATCTGTACGAGGGGGTGAAACCGGGAAGAGATCTTTAGCTTTGACGGAGCATTCGTTTGCTGTAGGTGTTCAAGCTGCGCCCGCCGGACGTCGTGCGCGCGGTCGATGGGGTGAGCTTCGATATCTGGCGCGGCAAAACGCTGGGCCTGGTGGGCGAGAGCGGTTGCGGCAAGACTACGACCGGGCGCACAATTCTGCAGCTGATGCGAGCAACATCCGGCTCGGTCCTTTTCGAGGGCAGCGATCTGTGTACATTGGATGACAAGGAACTGCGTCCGTTCAGAAACGGCATGCAGATCATTTTCCAGGACCCTTACGCCTCGCTCGACCCGCGCATGACGATCGGCAAAGCGATCGCCGAGCCGCTGATGATCCACAAACTCAGCCAGTCGCGCGACGAGGCCAGGAAGCGCGTGCAGGAGCTGATGGAGCGCGTCGGGCTGAACCCCTACTTCATCAACCGCTATCCCCACGAATTCAGCGGCGGCCAGCGCCAGCGCATCGGCATCGCCCGCGCCCTCGCCGTTGACCCTGACTTCTTCGTCCTCGACGAACCCCGTCTCCTCGTTGGACGTCTCGATCCAGGCGCAGATCCTCAACCTGCTGCAGGACCTGCAGGACGAGCTGGAGCTAACATACCTGTTCATCGCCCACGACCTGCGCGTGGTGCGCCATATCAGCGACCGCATCGCGGTGATGTACCTGGGACTGATCGTGGAGTTGGCCGCAGGTTTGGAGATCTACGACGAACCGCTTCACCCCTATACGCAGGCCCTGCTCAGCGCGGTGCCGTGGACCGACCCGCGGCTGGCGCGCAAACACCAGCGTATTATTCTCGAAGGCGAAGTTTCGAGCGCGGTCAATCCGCCCTCCGGCTGCCGCTTTCACCCACGCTGCCCCATCGCCGAAGACCGCTGCCAAAACGAATCGCCGCAGCTGCGCGAGGTCCAGCCCGGTCACTGGGTGGCCTGCCACCTTGCGTGAACCTGAGCCAAGCGCTATTTCCACCATCAGCGGGCAAGCCCGCACCCTGCCGGAGTGACGAGCACCGTGCAAAAAACGGGTAACGCGCTCGCGATCGGACCGGAGACGCAGCTCTTTGTCGACGACGAACTCGTCGGCGTCAAGCATGGTGTTGTGCGCACGCTCCACCCCGCCCGCACACTGGATGAACCGGTTCTCATGCCCGACCGTCCGTGGGAAGGGCGGCGGATCTACATCTACGGCAGCGTCCAATACGATGCCGGCGCGCGTCTGTTTCGGATGTGGTACAACACCCGCCTGGGTCGCGGGCAGCAGCAGCGCGCGCCCGGTTTGCGCTCGCGGACGGGCGACATTGTGCTCTACGCCACGTCGGAAGACGGCATCAACTGGATCAAGCCCAGCCTGGGCCGGCACGAGTTCGACGGCGAACGCGCCAACAACATCCTCCTCTTCGACAAACACAGCCCCACCATCGTCGTTGACGCCGACGCCCCGCCCGACCAGCGCTTCAAGATGGCCTGCTGGAACTGGGCGGAGGGCAGGGACGGCTACTGGGTCGCACATTCGGCCGACGGATTGAGCTGGCGCGAGTACGACGGCAACCCGGTCCTGGTTGGCGACGATGAGATCCTGGAATCGGTTACGGTCGCCCGCCACCCGCGCGCGGCCGAATATTTCGCCTTTCACCGCCGCTGGGGGGCGGTGCGCGGGCACGTGCGGCGCCTGGTCGCCGTCTCCACTAGCCGGGATTTCACTGCATGGGACAGCCACGGCGTCTGCCTGACGCCGGACGAGCAGGATGACGCCTGGGTGCAGGACGCCGGGCAGCGCACCGAGTTCTACGGCATGTCCGGCTTCGTCTATGGCGGACAGTTTCTGGCGTTTCTACCCGTATTCGATGTCATCAAAGACGCGCGCGGCCAGTCCGGCATGCCCGCCTCCGTCGCGGCCGACGGCAGCACAGGTCTGCATGCGCCGGCGGCGATATCGGAGTCCGGGGCCGAGATCGACCAGGCCCCTTGGGACGGCCCGATCGCGGTCCAACTCGCCCACAGCCGCGATGGGCTCAGCTGGCAGCGCTTCGAAGACCGCACGCCCATCATCCCGCGCGGCGCGCCGGGCAGCTTCGATGCCGGTTGCATCCTCTGCTCGGCCGACCGTCCCGTCGTACACGGCGACGAGGTCTGGCACTACTACACCGCCGTCAATACGATGCACGGTGGGCCGATGCCGCCCAAGACGATCTCGATCGGACGGGCCGCATGGCGGCTGGACGGCTTCGTTTCGCTGGATGCCGGTCATTTCGGCGGCGTGGTCGAAACGGTCCCGCTGCTGCCGGCGGGCGAACGGCTTATGGTCAATGCAGATGCCGGCGTCGGCAGCCTGGTGGTCGAGGTGTTGACGGCCGAGGGGGCGCCGCTGGCGGGGTATACGCGCGAGGACTGTCAGACGATTCAAACTGACAACGTGCGCCAGACGGTGGTCTGGAATGGGAACCCGCGCCTGCCGCTGGACCAGCCGTTGCGTCTGCGATTCCACCTGCGGGAGGCCAGTCTCTACAGCTTCCACATCGAGGAAACGGGGGCAATATGAATGGAATTTGGTTTTTCGACGACTGGATGCTCGAGCGCCGCGACTGCCTCGAGCGAGTCTGGGGCAAGCCTAAGTTTGTGAAGGAGATTTTCAGCGAGTTCTACCCGCCGGACTGGGACGGCTACGGCGGCTACCCGACCGCCTTCTACGACGAGCGGCTGGGGAAGTACGCGCTCTACCTGATCGCGTTTCCGGGCAGAGAGAGCCGCGACCGCACGCCGGGCATCAGCGCCGGCGAGTTCCAGTTCCGCCTGCTGTCAGATGACCCGTACAACTGGCCCGACCCGGTCTATGATCCAGAGTCTGAACTGGCCTGGCAGCGGTTCGGCGACGTTGTGGTCGACCAGGACGGCGCGCCGATCTGGGCGCACGCGGTGCATTCGCTGACGGGTACGCCGCTGGCGGAACGGGGCTACGCCTCGGCCGTGCTCGACGTGGAGAATCATCTGACCTGGGGCGGCTTTTCAGAAGACGGCGTAAACTTCACGGTTGACCGCTCAGGGCCGTGGCTGGACCCGGGTTCCGACATTGCCGGCGATATTTTGTGGAACCGTGAGGCCGGCCAATACCAGCTGTTCGTGCGTCCGGTCTACGGAGACCGCCGCGTGGCGATGTCGACGACAACCGATTTCTCGGAGTTTACGCGGCCGGTCACCATCATGCAGCCAGATGCGCTGGACCGAGTGGGGACGGAACTGTACGACATGCCGCCGCGACCGTATGAGGACTTCTATATTGGGCTGCTCAACATCATGACCAGTGACCGCTTTGAGGAGGTGAGCCTCAGCAGAGACTGGCCGCAGATCAAATATTTCGGGCGTATGGATACGCAGCTGGCCTACAGCTACAACGGGCTCTACTGGTACCGCACCGAGCGCGAACCCTTCATCGGCGTGCACGACTACGGCCTTCCGGGCGGCGGCTCCGCCTACGGCAAGGAGATGCTGCGCACGCCCGATGGCAGGCTGCTCTTCTTCGTCATCAGCGACTACGGCGGGCACGCGGCCCGCGTCGACAAGGAGTCGGAGTGGCCGTACGGCGCCGGCTACCGCAGCCCGATGCTCTACGAGATGCGGCTCGATGGCTTCTGCTCGCTGAAGACCTGGGGCCGCGAGGGCGTGCTGCGCACCAAGGTGATCATCCCCCGCGACGGGGAGATGCGGCTGAATGTCCGTACAATGGCGCACACCGGAATCCGCGTGCAGATGCTCGACGGAATGACCGCGCAACCGATTCCGGGCTACACGTGGGAGGAGGCGGATACGATCAGGGGCGACCATCTTTATGCGCGGCCTCGCTGGTGCGAGCGGGATGATATCGCAGAGTTGGTTGGCCGGCCGGTGCGGATTGAGGTCGGGCTGCGCGAGGCGGAACTGTTTGCAATCAGGGTGGAGTGTGACGTGTATAATGCGTGTGAGCCGGTGGGGTCGTTGTGGTGAGGGGAGCGAAGTGCTGTAAGGTGTGACGTTTTGGCTCAAGGCCTTTTTTCTTTTCATCGGTCAAGCTGCTTGACTTCCATTCGAGGCGACTTGACAACGGCGCGGCAAGATTTCAGGAAACACCAACGTGACCCAAACAAACCAGCCACGCGACATCGGCGGCAACAAGGAGCTCTTCATCGACGAAGCGGCAATCTCATCGATGCGCAACGTCCGCCTCACGATGAACCCACCGTACCAGGACCACGAGCCGGTCCTGCTACCGGAGGTGCCTTGGGAATACCGCCTCCATCCTTACGCGACCGTGCTTCGCGAAGGCGACACCTTTCGCCTCTGGTACCTGGCCTACGAATGGGACCCGCCCGCGGGCGTAGAACTCCCGGTAACCGGCGCCGCCGCGGACGCGGCCCTCTTCTGGCGACATACGCGCGGCCGCCTCTGCTACGCCGAATCGAGCGACGGCGTCCACTGGGAGCGACCCAGTCTGGGCTTGGTGGATTACCGCGGCAGCGGGAATAACAACATCCTGGGGCCGGCGGTGCACGACCCGGTGCAGCAGGCCGGCTGGAACGGCGGTACCGTCTTCAGGGACCCGACCGCGTCACCTGAACGCCGCTTCAAACTCTGGAGCGAAATCAGAATTGCCGAGGAGGGCAAGTCCGGCCTCTCCGGCTTCTATTCGCCCGACGGCCTGCGCTGGACGGCGTGCGCGACCAACCCGGTCCCGGGCTATGCCGACTGCCTCAACGTGGCCTTCTGGGACGAGCGCTTCCAGCGGTACGTGGGCTACTCCCGCCACTGGACCGCGGACAGCCGCGGGGACCGCTTCCGGTCGGTGCGGCGACTTGTTTCGCCCGACTTCGAAGACTGGCAGGACTTGGGCGCCGTGCTCGCAGCCGACGAGACCGACAGGCAGCTGCCGGTCAAGCGCAACCGGCAGAGCCAGCAAATAATGGACTTTCACGGTAACTGCGTCTTCAGATATCCGGGAACCGCCGACGTCTACCTCTCGCTGCCCGAGGCATGGTGGCACTGGTCCGCCAATCCCTTCCCGGAGGCGGGCCGCGACCAGGAGATGATGGGCGGCTTCCCCGACGCCGTCGACGTGCAGCTTGCAACCAGCCGCGACGGGATCAAGTGGCAACGGGCCGGGGAACGCAGCCCCTTCCTGCGGCTGGGGCCGCCGGATGCGGGCGATTCCAAGATGATCTACGCCTTCACGCAGCCGGCGCAGGTCGGCGACGAGTTGTGGATCTACTACGGCGGCTTCCGCTACGGCATCAGCGAGAAGGTCGCTCTCAAGCGCGGCGCCTATTTACGCGCCCGCCTGCGCCTGGACGGCTTCATCTCGGCCGATGCCCCCTATGAAGGCGGCGAGCTGGCGACCGTGCCCTTGCGGTTTAGCGGGCGCAAGCTGACACTCAACGCCGATACCAGCGCCGGCGGCGCTGTCCGCGTCCAGATTGAGGACCCGGGCGGTCGGCCCCTCGCCGGCTACAACATCGACCAGGCCGACGAAATCAACGGAAACTCCGTTCGCCACATCGCCTCTTGGGAAGGAAACGCAGAACTGGGCCAGCTGGCGGGTCGCGAAGTGCGCTTGCGCTTCGCGATGAACGGTTGTAAGCTCTATTCCTTTCAGTTTGTCAGCTAGAAACGTCGCCAATCTGAGGCGAACGGGAGAAAACGGTATGTCCCGGCAACACGCAGCGGACGGAGAAGCGCTCTCGATCGGTACAGAGACGCAACTCTTCATTGACGACGCCGTCGTCAGCGCCAAGTCGGGCGTCGCGCGCACGCTCCATCCCGCGCAGAAGCTGGACCAGCCTGTACTCCTGCCGGACCGGCCGTGGGAGGGGAACCGGGTCTACGTCTACGGCACCGTCCATTACGACGCCGAAGCCCGCCAGTTCCGCATGTGGTACCTCACGCGACTGGGCCGCGGGCAGCAGCACCGCGCGCCGGGCCTGCGCGAGCGGCAGGGGGACATGATCCTCTACGCTACCTCCGAGGACGGCATCCACTGGGAGAAACCGGAACTGGGGCTGCACGAGTTTGACGGCTCGCGGCAGAACAATATCCTGATATTCGACAAACACAGCCCCACCGTCATCGTTGACGAAACAGCCGACCCATCGGAGCGCTTCAAGATGGCCGCCTGGGACTGGAATCGCCAACAGTTCGGCTACTGGGTTGCACACTCCGCCGACGGCCTGATCTGGAACGAGTATCCCGTCAATCCCATCCTGATGAACTCCGAGGAAACGCTAGAGACGATCACCGTGGCACACGATCGTCATAACGGCGAATACTTCGCCTTTCACCGCCGCTGGGGCGATGTCGGCGGTTTCGACCGCCGGCTGATCGCAGTGTGCACCAGCCGAAACTTTCTCGACTGGTCCGATCCCGAAATAATTATCGTCAGCGACGAGCAGGACGATGCCTGGATCCAGGACCCAGGTCAACGCGGTGAATTCTACGGCATGTCGGGCTTCCTGTATGGCCGTCAATTTCTCGGATTCCTGCCGGTTTTCAACGTAATGCGCGACGTTCGCGGCCAGGATGTTGGCGCCGAACAGAGCCCCTGGGACGGCCCCATCGAGGCGCAACTTGCACACAGCCGCGACGGACGCACGTGGGAACGCTTTTTCGACCGCACGCCGATCATTCCGCGCGGCGAGCCCGGCAGCTTCGACGCCGGCTGCATCCTCTGCTCAGCCGACCGGCCCGTCATTCACGGCGACGAAGTCTGGCACTACTACACCGCCATCAATACTATGCACGGCGGAACGATGCCTCCCAAAACGGTCACAATTGCGCGCGCTTCCTGGCGGCTGGACGGCTTCGTCTCGCTCGACGCAGGTCACTTGGGCGGGGTCGTCGAGACGGTTCCGCTCGATCTGCCGGCAGGACAGTTCGTGGTCAACGCCGATGCCTCACAGGGCAGCCTGGCGGTCGAGCTGCTCGCTGCAGACGGGCAGGCGCTTGCGGGATTTTCAAGCGAAGACTGCACGGCGATCCGGTCGGACAGCGTGCGTCATGTCGTCCGCTGGCAGGGACAACAGCGGACGCCCGCGGACGGGCCAGTGCGGCTACGCTTTCACCTGGACACAGCCCAGCTTTACAGCTTCCGCATCGAAGCGGCAGGATAGAGAGCGCCGGACACGCCGGCACATCCATCTCGGCGAGGCGACGATTGGCTTGTCATCTGGATTGCAAAACGAGAGTGGGCGGGACGTAAGTCCGGCATTGGCTGAAGGAAAGGAGGGGGAGATGCTTTCGGCACGGGAGGAGTATCTGTTCGACTTACGCGGCTACGCGGTGATCAGGCGGGCGCTCGATGCCGACCATGTCCGCGCCGTGAACGACTGGATCGACGACTTGCCGCCGCTGGAACAGGAGCAGTGGTACAACAACATCTACGTCCACACCTATGGCGGCGTGGATGGCGCGAATCTGCAAGACATCATCGAAGGCGGAGAGATTTTCGAGCGGCTGATCGACCATCCAGCCTGGATCGAGCAGGTTAGCCATTACCTTGGACCGTCGACCCGCCCATACATCCATGAGGCGCTGCTGAACATTCGCGGCGACGGCGGGTATATCGGCGTTCACTCAGGCGGACACTATAGCGACCATCACCAGCGCACTGGGCGCCGCAACGGCCAGTGGGTATGCAGCATGTTGTCGTTGCTTGTGCCTGTGACCGATGTGGGACCGGGAGACGGCGCAACGATCATCGTGCCCGGCAGCCACAAGTCGGACTTCCCCCATCCCCTGCAGAAGGAGAACGGCGGGATCACGCAGGAACCTGGCGACATCATCGAAGACGCCGTTGAAATCCACCTGCAGGCCGGCGACGCGCTCCTGTTCAATGACGCGCTTTGCCACGGCTCAACGCAGCGCACAAACCCCGGCCAGCGGCGCATGTTCGTTTTCCGTTATGTCCCCACGCTTCTCGGCCATCGCTTCGGCTATGTGCCGTCCGCCGAGTTGCTGGCGCGTCTGACCCCGGAACGACGCGCCATCGTGCAGCCAATCATCCCGAAACGACGACCAGCCCCCGTCGCCTGAGTATGCGAAAGAGCCCGATTTGGACTGAGCGCAGTGATTCACAGCCACCTGACAGGAGGGCATCCCCATGACGAACGTTGAACAACCGATCAAGTCGGGCATTTTCATTATGCCGTGGCATCCGCCGGAAAAGCCTTTGGCACAGTGCTACGAAGAGGACGTTGAGCTGGCCGTACGGGCTGAGGAGCTCGGATTCGATGAATTCTGGATCGGCGAGCACCACACCATGAAGTACGAAGCGATTGTCATGCCTGAAGTCTTTATCGGCCGCGTTCTGGGCGAAACTGAGCGCATTCGTCTTGGCCCTGCCCCAATCTGCGCCAACCTGCATCATCCCGCCTATCTGGCCACGCGCCTCGCCTTTCTCGACCATCTCTCCAATGGACGGCTGAATCTCTGCTTCGGGCCAAGCGGAGTTACAACAGATTACGAACTCTACGGCCTCGAACCAAAACAGGGCGGAGCGATGACGATTGAAGCGATCGATGTGATGTTGAAACTGTGGTCGTCGGACCCGCCGTACGAGCACAACGGCCAGTTCTGGCAGTTCTCACTCAAAGAAAACGTCAACGAGGAATCCCAGATCGGCTTCATCCACAAGCCGCTGCAAAAGCCCCATCCGCCAATTCTCATGCCGGGTGTCGCCCGCAATTCATATAGCCTGCGAATGGCGGGAGAGTACGGATTCGCGCCCTATTCGGCCGCGCTGGCCGCGGGCAACATGCTGGCCGACAACTGGGAGACCTTCGAGCGCAGTGCACTAGAGGCAGGCCGCCAGCCGGACAGAGCTGACTGGAGGGTGGCGCGCGCCATATTCCTGGCCGATACAACCAAGGAGGCTGTCGAGCGCGTGCGCTCGAATTCGGTCGGACAGAATTTTGAGTACATCGCAAACCTTCTCGATATCAGTCTGGGCCGCGACCTACTCAAACGAGACCCATCGATGTCGAACGCGGACTGCAACCTGGATTACTGGTTGTCCGAGCAGATCATCGCCGGGGATGTGGACCATGTGCTCGAACGCCTGCTGGGGCTGATGGACGAGTGCGGACCGATAGGCACGCTGGTGCTGATGGGCTTCGACTGGGACGACAAGGAGAGCTGGCTGCGCAATCTCGAACTGTTTGCAAAAGAGCTAATGCCGGCATTGAACAAGGCGGTGGCGGGTAACGGCAGTGGTCCTTCCCACATTTAACTGGGGTTGCAGCGCGACCGCAGCCTAATTCGATAGACAGATCAGACCGATTGCAGGTCAATTGCATTCGCAGGGGAGCAACATGAAACTCAGCCATCAGCAACTCCAATTCTTTGAAACTTTTGGCTATCTCCACTTCCCAGGACTGGTCAAAGACGAAGTCGCCTGGATCACCGAGGAGTTCGAAGCCATATTTTCCGAAAGCGGCCAGGTGCACGATGGGACGCAGCGCTCCTGCATCGTGCCGTTCATCGACCAGCGCGAGCGCCTCTGTACGCTCCTGGACCACCCCAGCATCGACGGGCTGATCAGCAGCATCCTCGGTGCAGATTTCAACTATCTCGGCGGCGACGGCAACTTCTACACCGGCGACACCCGCTGGCACAGCGACGGCTTCCACTCGATCGGCAAATACCTGAAAGTGGCCTTTTATCTCGACCGGCTCACTTCGGATACAGGCTGCCTGCGCGTGATCCCCGGCTCGCACCGGGTGGATGCCGAGAGTTGGTCGGCGCGGGAGGCGCGCGAGGCGTCCGATCTGTGGGGGATCTCGCAGCAAGCGGTGCCGCACATGGCGCTGGAAACGCATCCGGGTGACGTCGTGGCCTTCAATCACAACCTGATGCACTCTTCGTTCGGCGGCAGCACCGCGCGGCGCATGTTTACCATCAACTGCTCCGCCTACTGCCACTCGGAAGAGGAGATCGCGGAGTTGGAGAAATTCATTGCCGGCGGGGCCCGCTTCTGGAAAGACCAGGTTCACTCGAACATCATGCGCAGCACAGCGTCGCCTTCACGAATGCGCCATTTGCAGCAGGCAATGGAACACGAGAGCCACCTCCCGGCGCTGGCGGCCAAGGCGCGCGCGGAGATGGCTGAGCCAGCCCGCGGGTGACACGATGCCGGACAGGATCAAAATCGGGGTGGTCGGCTGCAGGGTCGGCCGGTCGTGGGTCGCGGGCGCACGCGCCGGCGATGACACCGTCGCGTGGGCGGTCGCCGACCTGAACCAGGAGTTGGCGCGTCAAGTCGCGCACGAAAACGACGTGCCCCGAATCTACGGCGACTATCGCGAGCTGCTGGCCGATGACGAAGTCGATGCGGTCGGGATCGCCACCGCGCCGGATGTGCGCAAGCCGATGGTGATCGACGCGCTGAACGCCGGCAAACATGTGCTCGTGCAGAAACCGCATGGCCGCAACGCCGCCGATGTCAGCGAGATCAACGCGGTCGCAGCCGACAGCGGCAAGACGCTCGTCTACTCCTACTTCATGCGCCACGAAGCAGAAAACAGGCGCAGCCGCTGCCTGATCGCCGATGGCCGCATTGGGCGCCCCTATCATGCTCGCGTCCACTATCATTACCGCGAGCGCGGTGTCGATTATGAACCGCCGCCGGGCCGGGAATGGCTGTACCGGTGGGGCCTGAAGGGCGGCGCACTGGGCCAGCACGGCTCGCACTTCCTCGACCAGGCCTGGTACCTGGTCGGTTGCCCGCAGCCAGAGTGGGCCTTCGCTGTCAGCCACAGCGCCTTTCCGACAACGCTGGCTGTGCCGCGCCACTCCGAGGACTACATGAGCCTACTGGTGGGCTGCGCTGGCGACATCACGATCCAGATGGACACGTCGGCGGTCATTCCCACCTGGGCGGACCGGGCGTGGGACCTGCGCCTGCGCATCCTTGGCACGGCCGGGACAATAGAATTCGAATCGGTCTCGACAACGGACGGGGACATTCGAACGGGCACGCGCCGGCTGCTGGACGCGATCTACGCCGATAGCGACAGTTGCGCCGACGAATACGCGGCGCACGGAAACGGCGACTTCGATGCCGAAATCCGCGATTTTGCCGGCGCGATCCGAGGCGTACATCCGCCGGATGTCTCTCCCGACGACGCGTTGACTTTCATGAAGCTGCTGGATGCGATCTACCTGAGCTCGGAGACAGGCGAGAAGATTCAGGTAGACGATTGAGGCTTGATGTCGCGGGTAGGGCAGCCAACGACCAGAGCGGATTCTGGCCGCCGGCCGCGATTTCCCGGCAACAGAGCGCGGCGAAGGCAGCTAGCCGCGTGCCGGCTCAGCCATCGTCTTTTTCAGTTCACGCGTCAGGTCGGCCAGGTGGGAATCGTTGGCTCGCACCTGCTCGAGATGCACCATGCGCTCGGGTCCGGCCGTCCTGATCATCTCCTCGCCGTGGATACGGTCGATCCAGAAACGCGCCTCGCTGCTGAGAACGGTTCGCAGCTCCTCGAGTCGGTCCTCAGGATAGCGGCACGAGAAGTTCATCGTGTACATCCGCCGTCGCTGGGAACCGCCGAAAGCGGCATGTTTGAGATTGTGGTTGAAGACAACGATGTCGCCAGGCATGGTCTCGAGGGCCAGCGCCGGAACCTCGCTTCCTTCCTTGCCCCAGATCTTACCGCTCTCCTTAATCTCGGTCTCAACGGCATCGGCATAAGAGTCGCCCACGCGGTGGCTGCCGGGAATGATGCGCAACGCGCCCGTCTCCCGCGTCAGCGGATCGAGATAGAAGGCGATCTTGATGCTGAGAATTCGGTCGGGCTTGTAGCCGTCCGAGTGCCAGCGGGTGTCACCGGCGTAGAAGTTTCCGTCGCCGCTGGTGTAGTTGAAGTCGTCCCCGCAAATGCTGGCCGCGATGTCGTGGATGCGCGGGTCGTCCAACAGGGAGCTCAGATACTCGTTCCGATCGGGGAAGGGCAAGATGCAGGAACGTTGCGCGCCATCATGTTCCTGCCCATGGTGACCGCCGCCGTGCTCCGCCCAGACCTTCTCGAACTCTTCTATGATCTTGTCAACACAATCCGCCAATAGCCCCGGAAAATAGAGGTAGCCGAACGTTTCGAAAAATGCCATCTGCTGCTGCGTGAGTCGCGTCGTGCCCATCGTGCTTCCTCCTTTGTTTGTTGGATGGCCGCCTTGGAAAGGCGCCGCAATCCATTCGCCGAACAGGTTCCTTATACAATACTTCGTATACCGGATCAAACCGTCGGAATCATAGCGGTGCATTCCTCGTTTCTTCGTTTGTCAACAGCGCCAGGACCGCGAAGTTCCACCCGGCCAGCTCAGGCAGCATGGCGAACGCGTCAACTTGGGCATGAGCCAGCCCCGCGCACAGCGCTGCGAGCAATCCGACCTGGAACCATACGTTCGGCCCGCGCCAGAGCTGTTTCAGGCGATAGATCATCCAGCCAAGCAACGCGGCCAACCATGCCAGCCCGACGACGCCCCATCCGGTCGCATACTCCAGCCAGACGGAGTGAGGGTGCAGCAGGTTGGGGTCTGCCGAGGGCGAGGGCCGCATGAAAGCCGGATAGTTCCAGAAGAAGCCACCCGGGCCCACACCCAACAGGGGGAACTCCGTCCACAGGCTCCAGGCGTCCCACCAGATCGCGAGACGCGATTGCAGGGTCGCGATGTTCAGTATCCGGTCACCATAAAGGAAGAAGAGCGCTGCAACGACCGCCAGAGTCATCAGTCCCGTAAGCGGGAGCCAGATGTGGAAGCGCCCGCGGCCAAAAAAGCGCTCCCGGCCAACTGCAATCATGACCAGAGCGCCGACCGGCAGACCCAGAAAGAAAGCGCCGCGACTCAACGTCAACGCCAAGGCCACTGCGGCCAGCATCGAACCGGCGGCAAGTGCCAACCAGCAAGTCCTCCGAACTGTCAGCAGCCCTACGCCAATAAGAAGCGTACGCAGCAGATAGAGCGCGGTCTGATTGGGAGAAAAGGAGATCCCCATCAAGCGGCGTACTCCGTCCACAGAGACGCCGCCTCCGACCAGCCAGTCAACAAGGCCCGCGCCGGCCGCGATTACGCCGCCTGCGAAAAACGCCTTAAGAACGGCGCGGCTCTGGCGCGGTTCGACGGCGAGGACCCGAATGCCGGCATAGAGCAGAACCGGCGCCGCCACGAGCGCCCAAAATCCGTGAATAAAGCCCGGCCAGTGCCAGACATTGAGGGCGGTCAGGAGGCTGATGCCGAGCCAGGCGAGGACTAAGCGGTCTGTAAACTGCGTTTTGCGAATTGCGATGAACAGGTGCGTGACCTGCCACGATTTTGTTTGGATGACGCGCTGCGCCAGGCCGGGCAGCGTCGCCAGCATCGCGGCCTGAACCGGGGGAACAGCCCAGACCGAATCGACGAGCCGTAGCTCCTTGTGCTGGAAGTGGAAGGGCAGCGCGGCGGCCGCCAGCATCAGCCCGGTCAGGGGCTGTGCGGCGATAAGAAAAGCGGCCGCGAGCCAGCAGAGAACGATCAGCGGCGGCCAGGAAGCGAGGTAGTAGATGATCAGCAGAATCGCCCAGGCAACGAGTTTGCCAACCTGCGGCCAATGTCGGTAGGCAGCCTGCCATCGCGCCAGGGGCAGGCGCCGCAACATGAGCCCGCCCTGCACGACCAGAGTCCCCACCGCCAGCAACAGTAGCGCGAGCCGTGCGTGGAGCAATATTCGCCCCGTATCGCGCTGTTCGTACGCCGTCGTTCCCCCTGTGGCTCGAGTCGCAGACCGGAAAGCGGTCAGCAGGGGATCTTCCTGCCCGTCTGCGGCGATGAGAGCAAATCCCCAAAGAGGATCGGATAGAGGCGCGTGCGGGCGGTCCACCGGCCATCCCATCGCAGACAACCAGGGCCAATTTGCCCGCGCGTACCGGATCGCTTCCTGGGTAAAGCGCGCCTGATTGGCCGCGGAGACCGTCTTCCACCGTGCTTGCGTGTGCCGATTCCAGCCGAAACGGACCGCCCAGATTGGCGTCTGTTCGTCGCCTGCAGCCACCATCACCCGCCGCACCCACGCCGCCCGGCGGAAATTGAGCACGTCCACGCGGCTGCGCGGGTCATCCGGCCCGGTGCCGAAGCCGAACGGTTGCACAAGTACGACGTCGAAATGGGGCGCGGCGCCGGCCGCGTAGAGCCGCTGCAGAAAGTAGCCCTCGTCAATCGCGGTATGGCCACGGTCCTGGGTCGGCGCCAAAGCGGCCGCCAGGATTACGGCGTCAGGATCGGCAGCCCGAACCGCAATGGCTGCCGCCTTCAACAGCCGGGCATAGCCGACCGGATCGATGTGCCGGTTTCCCCAGTTTGGCGCAATGTTCGGCTCGTCCCAGATCTGGTAGTAGCGAAGGGTGTCTTTGTAGCGATCGGCAAAGGCGGAAGCAAAGTCGGCGTAGGTGCGCGTTGCGGCGGGCGGCGCAAACTGCAGAAGGTGCTGTGCCAGGTGTGCGGAGTGGGTAGCCTGGTCCTGTTCATCTTCCCGGCGATCTACGCTGTCTCTTGCCCAGGGTGGGCTGCCGGTCAACACGACGACCGGCTCCAGTCCGGCGGCGGCGATGTCGGCCAGAACGTCGTCGCTCCACTTCCACCGGTACGCGCCGGGGCGGGGTTCGATTCGTCCCCAGTCAACCCGTTGACGCACCCAGCCGAAGCCGGCGTCCGATAGGCGGCGAAGTGCTTCCTGCCGTTCCAGCGGGTCTGCATACTGTTCAAGCGCGACGGTGGCGCCGAGGAACGGGATCGGATCCTCTGTCTGCTCAGGGAGGCTCCTGCGGGAATTCGCTTCCCCGACCTCCTGCAGCGTCATCGCAGTTTCCGTGCCGAGGTAGAAGAGAATTGCGTAGAGACAAACGAGACGAATCAGTCGTATGCTGGTCTGCGCCACTGTATCCGGATCTACGAGCGACGCAGACAATGGTCAAGGATGTTCTGGATGTGGCGCCTCTCCTCGTCGAAGGTATCCAGGCGCCTCTGGATGGCGCGGATGTCGACAAGTTTGCCCTCTTCCTGCTCTTCGACGGCCTGCCGCAATATCCTCAGCAACAGCCCGACAATGCGGCGGCGGCGCTGATATTCGAAGGGCAGATGGGGGTCGGAGATCGTCTCCGGCAGAGAGCGGAGCCACGCCTCCTTATCGGCCAGCCTGAATTCGACCCGCAACTCGGAGTTCCACATTTGGGGACGCGAATTGACTGAGCTGCGGGAGGGCAGCCTTCTGGCTTTTTCCCCTTCCTCGAAGCGTAGAATCCGGCCGTTCTCGGCGTTGAGCCACAGAACCGGCGTGGCATAGTCTGCGCGATCCGGATCACTGATGTATAGACTGTTGCGCGCAGTGCTCACTGCCGCGTCAATGTGACCGCGACAGGGGCCGGACACCAGCGCCGCGTAGACCGATTCGGCGAATGTGACGGCCGGCCTGTCGAGGATCTCATAGCGCATGGCGATCACCGCGGGCAGGCCGCTTTGAATCAGCTGGTGTGCGACGCCGGCAAAGGAGCGGGAACTGTCGACCTGGCCAGCAAGACAGGCGTTGAGGAAGACCAGCTTCACAGACTCTGCTTGCTGCAGGACGGCGCGCAGAGTCGAGGCGGAGACAAGCGCAGGTGCGTTATCCGCCCAGAGCAACAGGCCGTCCTCATTGCCGTGGCCGATGATGTGCAGGATGTCGGGTCGCGTCGCCTCCAGCCGCTCGCGTAGCTGTTGTATCGTTACGCGGCCGTCCATCTTGTCCAGATGCATACGGCCGGACGAGAGACCCGCAATCGCCGCGCGGATCTGCCCGCTCTCCTCGTTCGCTGCCAGCCCGTCCGCCGTCTCGACCGCCGCGAGCAGCACCTTCAACGGCAGCGTTGCCTCCAGCGCTCTGGGACGGGCGACAAAACTTACCAGATTCTGCGTGCGGACGAGGGAGATCCTGGCATCGGCTCCGAAGGACTGATTGCGGCGCGGATCGTGCAGCGTCTCCCAGGGCAACGCGGCGACAGCGGGGGGGTGCATCATGAGCCGGACGCGCAGACGCCCGCCGTCATCCAGATCGCTGCGCGCCTGGCTCCAGAGATCGCGCACATGCCCGCGGATCAACTCGGTGAAGAGGCGGCTGCCGATTTCGGCCAGGAACTGCTCTCCATGTGTCTGGAAAGGATCGCCCAGCCGGGCCAGGTATTCCTGCCAGACAGGTTGGAGGGCATCCTGATCGAAGGTGGAGGCGCCGCTGAGACCGCGATAGGTCGCCAGTACCGCGTGGGGGGAACTGTCGCCGCTGATGGTGATATCAAAATTCGTGTAACGGCAGGACATTGACGAAACCAGGATTGTGGCCGGAACTGTTGCTAGCCACCGACCAATAACGACTGTATAATGCAATTATGGGGGCTGCAACGGATTTCGAAAACAGCCGGCCGGATCCTCAGGCGCCTGGCGGCAATCTAACCGAAGACGCAACCCATTTTACTCCGTTCCCGGCCACCGGGCAACAGGAGACATCTGACGGCGTCTTTGGGAACGCGGCTGCGGCCGCGCATCACCCGAACCGGCGGTTCGTACAGCGCGTCAGCATTCTTGCATGGACGGTAGCAGCGACAGTTGCCGTAAGCCTGTTCTTGCGGCTGCCGACCGTTGTCCTGACCCTTAACGCGCTCGGCTCGCCGATGTCGATCCGCATCAGCGAGACGACTGTGATCGCGGTCTTCATCGCTCTCCTGACAGCAAGCGGCACCGAAAGGGCTATCCGCACGCATCCTTTCTTTGCGGAGGACGCTGTGGGCTTTGGGCCGGAAAGGGGGCAGGCGCCCGCCGGCCGCACGTGGTTGTTCTGGGGCTTGCCGGCCGCGATCTCGATCCTGGCCGTGCTGCTGGCGCCGCTGGCCAATACCCCGCTATACCAGGCTGGCGCGGCGCTTCTCAGCGGACTGCTGATCACGATCATTCTGTTCAACCTGCACGCGACCGTCGTCCGCGAGTCGCCGGCCTATCGACAGGCCCGCATTCTTCTCAACGTACTCGCCTACGCGGCCGCCCTGGCGCTCTTCCTGCTTGTCTACCAAACGCGCACTCGCAGTCTGCTATCCAGCTCCCTCATCTTCGCGACAGCGTCGCTGCTGACGGTTGAACTTCTGCGCGATGTCACGCCCCGGGTGAACGTCGTGCTCAGTTTTGCCGCCCTGGTTGGGATTGTTCTCGGCGAGGTGGCCTGGGCTCTGAACTATTGGCCACTTTCCGGCGCCAGCGGCGGGCTGCTGCTGCTGCTGGTCTTCTATCTCTTCGTGGGGCTGGCCCGCCATGCCCTGCATGAGGGCCATCTCAGCCGCAGGCTCGTCCTCGAATATGCAGGATTCGCAATCCTGGCGCTCGTGCTCATCGTCCTGATTGGGCCGGGGCTCTGATCCTGGCTCCTGTACCTACCCTTATCCACTGTAAGCCGCATGGGCAAGACGGGCGAAGTTTCCTCGCCAGGCAGCGCGTAACTGCGGTTCGGCAACCAGCTGCCGGACGGTCTGCGTCAGCAGCAAATTGACCGGCGTCTCGACACCGACCTCCTCCCCTCTACCCACGATTGCCCCGTTGTACCAGCCTATTTCGCTGCCGCTTTTGCCAGCGTCCAGGTCCAGAAAAAGACTCGGCATCTTGCCCCCGCGCGCGCCGCCGACAATGCGGTGGAGGGCGGGCCGCAGGAGCGCACGCGGCCCGAAACGCAGCAGCGGCGCCAGCGCGCCCAACGGGTACTTCTCTACGTTCATCGGCGGGATGCCGGCCGCGTTCATCACCCGCAGCGCCTCACGCAGCGCGTCGATCTCCAGGTTGGCGATGCGCGTGTCGGCAAAGGTCACGCCGGGCGGCTCCGCCAGGATTGCGCTCGTGGCATTTCCGATCATGTTCATGAGCAGCTTCGACCATTTCATCCCCGGGGCGTCCGCGTAAACTTTGGCCGGAATGCCGGCGGAGGCGAAGTACCGGCTGATGGCGGGGAGTGACACTTTGCTTGTTGAGGAGCCATCCTCGTGTCTCCGGCCGACGTTTTCTGAGGAAGCTGCCATCCAGCGCGCCAGGCCGACGGCGTATCCAGGCTTCGTCACCTGAACAGTACCCGGCTCCAGCACCTCGACCGGCGCGGTTATTGTCCCGGCAATGGCAAGACTAGGCCCCAGACGTGCATCGATAGCCTCCTCGTTGCCGACACCATTTTGCAGACTGAGAACCGGCGGCAATGGGCCAACTCCCATGGCCGCTGCCTCGGCCAGTTCGTCGAGCGCGGCCGAAGTGTCGTAGCTCTTGACGGCGAGGATGGCGAGGTCAAAACCTGTGGACAGATTAGCAGTTTCTGCGGATAGAGAGGCGCGGCCCGGTTCTTGACTCTGGCTGAGGAATGCCTCTCTCACAGACGCGACTGCGGCGAGCGAGCGAACCGTTTGCGCTGCGCCGTCAGATGCACGCAGCTCCAGACCGCGGGCGCGCAGAGCCGCGGCCGTGCGGGCGCGGCCGACCAGCGTAACATCGAAGCCTGCCGCGGCGAGCTTGCCGCCGACGAAGCAGCCGATGGCTCCCGCGCCGATCACCATGATACGAACTGCGTTCATTCTTCAATTTCCGCCGCGAGGCCGCCGCGCCTGCAGGTCGTACAGCCCGTAGGCGGCGGCGAGAATTTCAATCGGATGGCGGGAGGGCAGACCGGTGCCGTGTTCCAGCTGCCAGCGGCAGGTCTCGGAATCGCAGGCAGTACAGGCAAAGGAACTGCTCGCTTCAAGACCCGCGTACTGGGCGGCGACGAATCCGAACAGCTCCGCCCCCACATCCATGGCGATCTGGTACTTCTCCACTTTGTAACCGTATGTGCCGGCGATGCCACAACAGCGGGCATGGCTTTCGCGCAGTTCGAGTTCGGGGATTTGCGCAAGGATGTCGAGCGCTGGTTTGCCGATGCGGTGCGCCCGCAGCTGGCAGGGAGCATGATAGGGCAGAGTGAAGGGCTTACCTTCGTCGTTCAATCGATGCAAATCGGTCGGCAGGTCGCCCTGCTCCTGCCGTTCGCGCAGCCATTCGAAGATGTCCCAGGTAGCGAGCTTCAGCGCCCGGACGCCGGCATCGCCCTCCAGGTCGAGCAGCTCCGGCGCCTCCTCCTTTAGTGTCAGAGTGCAGCTGGTGCTGCTGCCGAGAATTGGATAGCCGACCTCGATGTAGGTTGTCAGCCGCTCCACGTTGCGGCGATGGTAACGCTCGGCCGCGCCGAACTCCCCGTTCGACAACAGCGGCAGGCCGCAACAGTTCTGCCGCGGCACGATCACCTCGTAACCGAGATGCTCCAACACCAGAACCGTCGCCATCCCCACAAACGGTTCATAATGCTGGGTTGCGCATCCGTGAAAGTAAACGACCTTGCGATCACTGCGCAGCCGGTGCATATCTGTGCGAGCCAGCCAGCGCGTGAATTTCTCAGTGTGCCAGCGCGGCAAAGGCGCCTGCTCGGCCACGCCGAACAGGGCAGCGGCCAACCGCCGTGCGAGACGGTTGTGCAGTAGAAAGTTCGCCAGGCGCGGCGCGAGGCTGCCGGCTTTCCCCAACAACTCATTGCGGCCTAGAAGCCGGTTGCGCAGCGAGAGGCCCTGTTCGGCTACCATCTGGGCGCGGGCGCGAGCGTTGATCTCAGCGATGCGAACGCCGGTTGGGCAGACCTCATTGCAGACTCGGCAACCGGAACAGTAGTCGACCGACGCATCGGGAGAACGCGGCTGACCAATTTCGCGGAAACGCTCAGACTGTGGGGCGGCGTACTTCGGCCCGGGAAAGCGCTCTGTAACCTGGGAAACAGGACAGTAGCTTGTGCAGATATTGCACTTTATGCACGCGTCCAGGCTCATACCGGCAGAGTGCAGAGAAACGGTGTGCATCGAGAGAATCCCCGTATTGGGCGGCTAGTTGTCAGCGGCCGGCGGCGGACTGACGTCGCGCGCCACCGCCGCGGCCGCGGCGTAGCCTGTGGCAATGGCGATGCCTTCGCGGCTGCGCTCGCGTATCGGATCGGTGTGGGCGAGAACAGCGCCCGCGGCCCACAGGTTATCATAGACCGGCGCGCCGCTCTCATCAAGCGGTTGACAGCGGGCGTCGACGGCCACACCGCACTGGAACACAGGATGGCCTCGACTATCGAGGAAGAGAGGCCGCAGCCATTGCGAGCGCGCCTGAGGCGCAGTCAACGGCAGGTCGAATACAACCTCTCTTACGCGGCCGCAGCGGTCGCCGTGGATGCCGCCGCCGAGGATGCCCCCGGTCGCAAGCAGAAAGTTTCGCGCGCTGTGACGCAGCGGTCGGCTGCCCGTTTCGGATTCAACCCACTCGATGCGGCGCCCGTCTGTACCGAATCCACACGCCTCCATCCCCGTTTCGACGCGCACACCCTGGCCGGCCAGGCTTTCGCGCAGCGCTGTGTCCAGCCGCAAACCCGGCACGCTGGGCGGCAAGGTTGGAATCTCGAAGAAGGCTCGGGCGCCGGTGGCTTCCTGTAAGTGCGCGCAAGTGCGGGCATGTCTGTGCAGCCCCAACACTGCCGGAAGGCCCACCCGTTCACCGGCGGCTACATCCGCGACCATCTCTGCCAGGCGGGCTTGCGCGGCCGGCTCATCGAAGAGCCGGGCCAGCTGCAGCGGACTGTTGTCGCGCCGCGCGGTCAGCTTGTCGAGCGGCACCGTCGCGCCACGGGCGCGGTGGCCCTGCCTGCACAGATTCTCGGCTATAAGCGTCGGATAAAAGTCGGGCATGCCGGTCAGCCCTACGATCACCATCGGCCGCGTGTCCGCCAGATTGGCCGGCTGCTGGGCTGCCGGCGCCAGATAGACCGGTCGCGGCGCGCCGACGGGCGAAATAAGCATGGAATTGCGCCCGTCTTGCTCCCCTGAGCCCCCCGCAACCCCCGCAAACCAGGGACCCGCGGCGGCGGACTCATACGGCAGCCCGGCCCCAGCGACCAACCGCTGGAATTCGACCATCGCGGTCCGGATTGCGTCCACTCCCAGGTTACGGTATGGATGCGCGGCCGGCAGTTCGGGAACCGCCTCAACCCAATCGGCGACCGGCTTTTGCTCACCCGGCAGATAGCCCAGGAGATCGATCGTGCCAGCGTGCCAGTGGGTCGCCCCCATGCCCTTTGCGATAACCCGCACGCGCAATCCTGCCCGGGCAGCCGCGTATGCGGCAAAGAGGCCGGTCAGACCGGCGCCGATTACGAGGAGATCGAGCATGGGGCGTGCGTGTCGCGCGTTGCGCAGAGGCAGACAAGCCGACCGAGCCGCCAAAACGCAGAGTGCGCCAGGGGTCTCACTGTCATTCGGGATTCAGTCTTCACTGTTCAGACGGTAGAAGCCCGACATCGGGCTTTCCTCTTCCTGCCCGGGCAGATGGTCGGCATTGAGAATACTCAGGTAGATCAGTTCGTCGAGTCGTTCCTGGCGCAGCTGCTGACCCCACAGGATCGGCGCAACGCCCTTCCAGCGCTCCTGCAGGAAGTCACGCAGAAGCAGGTTGGGCTGTGAGACAGCCGCCTGTGGATCGATGGCGGCGGACACTTGTGGAGCCTCGCCGGGAGGAACTTGGACTGGGCCGGCGCTCGCCCTGGCAGGGGCTACATTTTCGCTGCGGGCAGGCGATTGCAGGGAGTCCACTTCCCACTCTGCGGCACCGGGCGGCGCGGCCGGTTCCTGCGGGCCGGTCTCGCCGGCGGCGCGCATCTGGTGCAGGATTCCAACGGCGCGATAGGTGCAGAAGCCGCCCTGGCACGGCCCCATCCCCAGTCGTACGTCGCGGCGCAGGTCATCCAGGGTGACTGTCGGGTTTCGTCGCACGGCGTTTTCAAGCATCGAGCGGGTGACCAGCTCACACTCGCAGACCAACTCCGCTTGCAGCCGGTTTTCTTCGATTTCCTCAAGCCGGTGACCGAGCCAGTAGTGCCCCTGTTCGACGCCGGGAACGAACGTGTCTGCGGTGCGGCAAGGGCGTGAGACGCCCAGCTGCGCGCAGGCGGCGTCAACGGCCGATTCGGCCATGCGGCGAAAAGTCGTCCATTTGCCGCCGGTGATGGTGAGGAAGCCGCCGATGCCGTCCCGTTTCGCGTGGTCGAGCAGGGCCGTGGAGCGGGTCGCGTCGCGGCTTTCGCCGCTGAAATTGTCCTGGTAGAGGGGACGAACGCCCGCCCAGGCGCGCAGGATGCGGCTGCGGCTGAGTCCTGGTACAAGCTTGTCGCCCTCGGCGAGCATCAGGTCGACCTCCCACGCTTCGACGCGCAGGTCTTCCGGTTGATTCACCTGCTCGTCGGTGGTGCCGATGACGCTTACGGTGTGAATCGGGACCAGGATGTCACCGTCGCCGGGCATTTTACAGCGGTTGATGACGGTGTTGGTCAGGCGGGTGTTGGTCGCCAGCATCACGCCCCTGCCCAGGATCATCCTGACTTCGATGTCGGCCAGAGCAGCGACCCGTCCGGCCCAGGCTCCGGCCGCGTTGATGACGAGGTCGGCATCAATACGAACCTCTTCTCCCGAGACGGCATCAACGACGGTCGCGCCCGTTACCGCGCGGCTGCCCTCTGCACCGGAGATCTGCAGCCCGACAAGCTCGTGATAGGGCAACAGCTGCGCGCCGGCCTGGCTTGCAGCCTGGGCAGTGGCGTGGGTGGCGAGGAAGCTGTCGGCGGCTGCGTCGGGCACTTCAAATACGCGGCTGATGCCAGGATTCAGTAGCGGTTCGCGGCGTAGCGCGGCTGCCGCAGAGAGTTCCTCGCACGGAATCCCGTGGCGAAGGCAAGCGGCCGCGAAGCGGTCGGGATAATCTTTCTCGTCCTCCGGCGTGACCACGAAGAATCCGCCGGTATCCTCGATGCAATGGGTATGCGTGCGGCGCAGAATGGAGTTCTCGCCGCTGCATTCGACCGCGCTGTCGGGATCCTTCAACACATATCTTGCGCCGCTGTGCAGGAGTCCGTGATAGCGCCCGGTTGTGCCGTGGGTGAGGTCGCGTCTTTCGACCAGGACGGTGCGAAAACCCCGCAAGGCGGCGTCCCAGGCCACACCGGTTCCGGTTGCACCGCCGCCGATCACCAGGATTTCCGCCTCTAACCGTCGCATCTGTTACTCTACAAATCGTGGAGGAGCTGATGAATCTCCTGGGCGCGGCTGCATTGGAGCGCCTTTGCGGCCAACGCCTCTGCCGCGGCCATGTCCACGCGTCGGATGGCGGATTTGACGAGGGGAACGGCTGGACCGGCTACGCTGACTTCGTTCAGGCCCAGACCGAGCAGCAGCGGCTGCACCGACGGATCGCCGGCGACTTCGCCGCAGATTGCGACGGGGATACCGGCTGCACGCCCGGCCTCGCAGGTCAGGGCGATGAGGCGCAGCACCGAGGGGTCGAGCGGGGTTGCAAGGGTGGCGACCGTGCTGTTGACGCGGTCCGCCGCGAGCGTATACTGGGCCAGATCATTCGTGCCGATGCTGAGAAAGTCGACCTGAGGGGCGAAATGGTGCGCCAGCAGGGCAGCGGACGGCACTTCTACCAGGACGCCAACCTCAAGCGTGCCAAGCTCATGGCGGCAGTGCCTGTATCCGGGGATCTCCTCGAACAGCGCCAGCGTCTGCTGGACTTCGTTCACCTTGGAAATCATCGGTATCAGAACGCGGATACGGCTTACCGGCGAGACGTCGTGTGCCAGTTGCACGAGCGCGCGGAACTGGTCGGTCAACATCTGCGGATGGCGAAGGAGCAGGCGGATGCCGCGCACGCCCAGGAACGGGTTGGCCTCGGCCCGCTGCTGCAGGTAGGGGACCGGCTTGTCGCCGCCGATGTCGAGCAGACGTACAGTCAATGAATGATTGTTGGTGTAGGAATGCACATCCCGGTAGGCGGCCAGCTGCTCATCGATCGAAGGGGGGCTGGCGCGATGCTGGAACAGGTTTTCGGTCCGCAGCAGCCCTATCCCTTCGGCGCCGTTTGAATCGATGTGCAGGAGATCTTCGCGGCTGTTGACGTTTACGCGCACGGGGATGCGAACCCCGTCCGGGGTCAGAGCCGGTTCGTGCGAGTGGGACAGCGCCTCTGCCTGGAAGCGCTGCAGGCGCGCGCGCGTCAGACGGTACTGTTCGAGCGTCTCCTCATCCGGGTCGACGAGCAGGCGGCCGCGGATGCCGTCAACGATGCCAAACATTCCGTTCTGCAGCTGCAGAATCTCAGACCCGGCGCCGCAGACGAGGGGAATGCCCAGGCTGCGGGCCAGGATCGCGGTGTGGGCGGTCGGTGTGCTGGCAGCAAGTGCAATGCCGACGACATGCGCCTGGTCGAGATGGGTTGTATCGAACGGCGTCAGGTCTTCGGCCAGCAGGACCGTTCCGGTCGGCAGCGTATCCAGCTGGCGGGCCGAAGTAATGCCTCCCAGACGGTTCATCAGGCGCTGGCCGACATCGCGAACATCGGTCGCGCGGCTGGCAAAGTACTGGTCGCTGAGGCCGCGGAAAATCTGGACCAGCTGGCCGGTGGCCAGATGGGTGGCGCGCGTGGCGTCAGCGCCGGAGTCGATGGCGGTGCGCACCGCGTCGGTCAGGGTGCTGTCGTGGAGAATTTCGCGATGAACCAGGAAGATATCAGCGGTCGCGGCTTGGCCGATCTGAGCAAGTCGGGCCAGTTCTTCATCGACAAGCAGCCGGGCTGCCAGGAAACGTTCCCACTCTTCCACGGGGGTCCCGAACTGCTCAGAATGCGCGACGTATCCGTCGCCCCTTTCCTCCCCGCTCTCACCGATTTGCGCGGCCGGAGCGTAATTGTATACGTTGCCGATTCCGACACCCGGTGCTGCTGAAAGACCATGATAAAGCTGCTGCACAGATTCTTCTCCGCCGGTCTTTGCGAAGTCGTTGGGTCGAACGTCAGAAGAGGGAGCAGAGCGCGTCGATGGCCGCGACAGCGTCCGGCCCGGACGCGGCCAGTTTCAGGTCATGGCCCTGGCGGGCTTGCAGTTGCATCAACTGCAGGATGCTCTTGAGATCGACCGCGCTGGTGTTGCGGCTAAGGTTGGAAGCGGTGATCTGCGACTGAAACCGGCTGGCGGTGCGCACAACATCTCTGCCGGAGCGCAGATGAAGGCCGCGGGGATCGGTTACGGTCACCACCACGCTCCTACTCTGGGGATGGGTGGACGCCTCGACATCGGTCACACCGTCACCCCGCTCGCCACCGAGCGATGTGGGCAGCGCGGCCGTCCCGCTCCCGCCGGCCGAGGGCGTGCGGCCGTCATGGTCCGGCAATTGCCCTGCGGACGAATCGAGCTGATTCTCCAATCTGTCTTCACTTGCGCGTCTTTGCGGTTCTTGCGACCGATTCATCGCGGCTCCAACAGGCCTCCGCAGTGAAATTTGCGTTTGCTCATCCAAGTTTTGACGCCGAAAGCGCGGCCTCCGCCTGGGCATTGACAGCCTGTAGAGGCTCCCCCAGGCTGGCGTGCAGGGCGGCGACGATTGCGCCTTCCACTAGCGGCGCATTGCTCAAGAGACAGTTCCTCCGACGCGCTTCCGGCAGCATCTCCAGGGCGATTTCGGCCGACATGACCGCGCTGCCGACATCCATCAGCAGTAGGACGCCGTCCTCGCACCAGACCTCTTCGATGGCGGTCAAAATCCTCTGCGCGTCGGTCCCAAGCGTTTCGCAATCGTCGCACAGCCCCCCGGCCAGGCTGATGCCGACCTGATCCCCCGCCATCTGCGCGGCCAGTTCATACACCCCCTGGGCCAGCTTGGCACTATGGGAGACGATTACCAGACCGATCACCTCTCTCTGCCCCCGCCAACAAGCTGCGTACACAGTGTCAATCCAGTCTCAACAGGCAATTTCGCAAACTGATTGTTCACTCTGTTCACTCTACCCAGCCCAGCGTGCGTTCGACCGCCTTCTTCCAGCCGGCGTAGCCCTGGGCCCGTTCGGTTTCGCCAATCTGCGGCCGCCAGACCTTATCCACCTGCCACTGCTTACGCAAGCTCTCAAGCCCTGGCCAGAACCCGATAGCAAGACCGGCCGCATAGGCCGCGCCCAGGCTGGTCGTTTCGGCGATACGCGGGCGGACAACCTCCGCTCCGAGAATGTCGGCCTGCATCTGCATCAGCAGGTCGTTGACCGTCGCGCCGCCATCGACCTTCAGTTGGCTCAACCGCGCACTTGCGCTGTCAGCATTCATCGCCTCCAGCACCTCGCGCGTCTGATAACAGATCGACTCGAGCGCCGCCCGCACGATGTGCGCCCGGTTCACATAGCGGGTGAGGCCGACGAGAACACCGCGCGCGTCGCTGCGCCAATGGGGGGCGAACAGACCGCTGAAGGCCGGCACAAGATAACAACCGCCGGCATCGTCGACGCTGCGCGCGATCTCCTCAGTCTCGGCTGCGGAGCCAATCAGCTGCAACTCGTCGCGCAGCCACTGCACGGTCGCGCCGGCCATCGCGATCGAGCCTTCCAGCGCGTAGACGGGCAAGGAGCCGCCCATCTGGTAACAAACGGTCGTCAGCAGGCCGTTGCGGCTGTGCACGATCTCTTCCCCTGTGTTCAGGATCATGAAACAGCCGGTGCCGTACGTATTTTTTGCGTCGCCCGGGCTGAAACAGGTCTGGCCGACCGTCGCCGCCTGTTGATCGCCCAGGTTGCCGCAGATTGGGATGGCCGCGCCAAAGGGGCCATCGGTTGCCGTTGTGCCGTAGAACGCGGGATCGCTGCTGGGCCGGATTTCGGGCAATAGCGAGCGCGGGATCTGCATGATCTCCAGCAGCTCCTCGTCCCAGTCGAGCGTCTGCAGGTCCATGAGCATCGTCCGGCTGGCATTGGTCGGATCGGTAACGTGCACGCCGCCGGTGAGGAGCCAGATCAGCCAGCTGTCGACTGTACCACAGAGCAGTCGGCCAGCGTCGGCCATGGCACGCACGCCTTCAACATTTTCCAGGATCCAGCGGAACTTCGGACCGGTAAAATAGGTCGCCAGCGGCAGGCCGGCCTTTTGGCGGAACGTGTCGGCGTGGCCGGCCTCCTCCAGACGCCGACAGATGCGGTCGGTGCGCGTGTCCTGCCAGACAATGGCATTGTAGACCGGCTCGCCCGTGTCACGATCCCACACGACGGCGGTTTCACGTTGATTGGAGACGCCGAGCGCGGCGATCTGGCTCGGTTTGACGCCGCACTTTGCCAGAGTGGCCTGGATTACCGCCTGGGTACGCTGCCAGATTTCCAACGGAGCATGCTCAACCCACCCGCTGCGAGGAAAGATCTGCTCATGCTCCTGCTGTTCATATCCGACGATTGCCCCGTTCTGGTCAAAGAGAATGAAACGAGTACTGGTTGTGCCGGAGTCGATTGCGCCAATCAGCTGGTCCATCAGCCGGAACTCCGCTGGCTGGCTGCCGATTGGGCGCGGTTCCTGCGGTTGCCGTCCATTATTCGCTGTCCGTCGTCTTTGTCAGGACCTCCGCCGCGGTCTCGAAAAGGAAGTAGGCGCTGGTTGCGCCCGGGTCCTGATGGCCGATGGAATGCGGACCGAGATAGCTGGCGCGGCCCTTCTTAGCCTCGATTTCGATCGTGTGTATCATGCCCAGGTGGGCGGCTTGACGGGCCGCGGCCAGGACGACGGCTGCGCTCTGATGCGCTGCCAGTGCGGCCTCCATCGCCTCGACCGCCGGCTGGATCGCATCGATCATCGTTTTGTCGTCGGCCTTCGCCTTGCCTCGCTGCTGGAGCCCGTCCAGGCCATAGCGAAACATCTGCGTCAGCTGCGCCAGGTCGACCGAGCGGCCGTTTGTGGGGCTGGTGGCAGCGCGTAGGAAAAAGGTCCCGTACAGCGGCCCGGCGGCCCCGCCGACGCCGCTAATCAGCGTCATGGCGACCGAGCGCAGAAAGGCGCCTATGTCGTCGGATGGCATCTCCTCCTGCAGCCGCTCCTGCAGCTTTCCCATGCCTCTGCGCATGTTCACCCCATGGTCGGCATCTCCGATGGCTGTATCCAGTTCGGTCAGATGGCCCTCGTTCTCAATCACGCGTTCAGCGTAAGTCAGAAGCCATCTGCGTAGTTGTGATATTGAGATCTCCTGGCCCATCATTTGACCCCGGTGGTTAGTGGATAGCGTCTGTTCTCAGTGACAGACAATAGACCTATCCACGATTCACAGTTTGCTTCGGTCACCAGTGCAATGCCGGCGTATGCACGGGGGCATCCCACAGGTCCAGCAGTTCGTCGTCGAGTCTCATCAGCGTTATGGTGTACCCGCCGCGACCGAGACTGGTGACATAGTTTCCGACCAGTTGGCGCCCGACCTGAATGCGATGCGCGGCAAGTATATCGTGCGTCGCTTCGGATAGGAGATAGAGCTCCAGTGGCGGTGTCCCGCCCATCCCACTAATAAGAAGCAGCACCTGTTCATCGGCGGAGTAGGGCAGATCATCAAGAATGGGCTGTACGAGCAGGCTGACGATTTCCGGCATGCCATTGCGCACAGAGCGCACTTCGCCTGGTTCACCGTGGATGCCGACGCCCAACTCGATTGAGTCGTCCGCCAAACCGTCGCCTGAGCCGTTGCGGGGAAGCGTGTAGAGATTGGTGCCGACTCCCATGCTGCGGGAGGCGTCGACGGCCCGCCGTGTCACCTCGACAACATCCTTCAGTGAGTATCCCGCTTCGGCGGCGGCCCCGGCGATCTTGCAGGCCAGAGTCGCCGCGCCCAGCCCGCGCCGATTGGCGACATCAGAGATCGAGACGTCGTCATTGACAAGCACGGCGCGTGCTTCAATCCCTTCCTGCGTAGCGATTTCGATCGTCAGGTCGGTGTTGAGCACGCCGCCGGCGTAGTTCTTGACGATAAAAAGCACGCCGCCGCCGCGATTGACCGAGTGGACCGCGGCCAATAGCTGGACCGGAGAAGGGCTGGTAAAAATCGGGCCGGGGCAGGCTGCATCCAGCATGCCAAGGCCGACATAGCCGGTGGGCAACGGCTCGTGGCCGCTGCCGCTTCCGCTGATGACTGCTACCTTTCCCGCGGGCGCGGGCGCAGTTCGCTCGACGTAATCCGGATCGAAATGAACTTGGATCGTGTCCGGGTGACAGAGCGCCATACCGCGCAGGCTGTGGGTGATCGCACTGCCCGGGTTACTTGTTAGACATTGCATGGTTCGTCGTGGACCGGAAACTCAAATGCCAGCCGATATTGTAGCCCGAACTTCCGCTTTTTCCAACGAAGCCCCGCGGAGGGCGCGGCGCAATTTCGCGGTTGCGGCCCGGCTCGCGGATCACGCGTCGGTGAAATCTTCCTCGACGCCAAGCTCGCCGGCCAGCGCGGCGAGCCGCTGCCAGGTCGCTTCCTCGATGAAGATTCCGTCCGCACGCCCGCGCTGCGTGCGTTGATGCTCCAGTTCGCCAGGGTAATAAACGCGTTCGAATCCCTCCGCCGGCGGCGTAGCGATAAGGTAGCGGGCGAACTCGGTAACCTCCTGCTTGAATGCCGCCAGCGGACGAAAGGCATCGACGCGAAAAACGGCCATGAAGCAGCCGTCATTGTGGCGGCCCGTCGGTTCGATGCCGAAGCCCAGCCCAGTGAGCAGGCCGGAGAAGATCTCGACCATCGCCGACAGCCCATAGCCCTTGTGCCCTTCGGTGCCGCCCAGAGGCAGCATAGCCCCGCCGTTGCGGGCGGCGGCCGGGTCGGTCGCGGCGCGGCCCTCGCTGTCGATCACCCAGCCCGTCGGGATCGACTGCCCGCGTGCGATGGCAACGCCCAGTTTCCCGCCTGCAACCGCCGAGGTGGCGATATCGATGTAAAATGGGCCGTCCAGGTTGGAGGGGACAGCAATGCATATCGGGTTCGTGCCCAGCCGCGGTTCACGCCCGCCGAAGGGGGCAACGCTCTTGGGCCCGCGGCCGGAGTCTGCCGTCATCAGCCCGATCATACCGGCCTCAGCGGCCATCACCGGATAGTCGGTCAGGCGGCCGACGTGGCCCTGCCGCACGACCGTGGCGGCAGCGACGTTCTGCGTACGCGCCTTCTCGATTGTCATCTCCATTGCGCGTTCGGAAACGGTGAAACCGAATCCCCAGTTGCCGTCGACCACGGTCGTTGTCGGACTTTCCTCGATAATTTCGAAGGGCGCGCCCGGCTGCAGATCGCCCTTTCGGACCGAGGCCACATAACCCGGAACATGGATGACGCCGTGAGAATCGTGACCGGCGAGGTTGGCTGCAATCAAGTGGCGGGAGATGGTCTGGGCTTCGTCTGACGAGGCGCCCGCGGCCTGCAGAAGGCGTCCTGCGATCCGTTCGAGGCGGCTGGCGGCTATGTTTGGCATGCTGGGCGCTCCTGTGGCCGGTCGCCGGCGCGCATGGCGGCGGCTGAAGGCTGTTGTTCGGCCGATTGGCGGCTAGCGCGTGGCAAACTCAGGCCTGCCCAGCGCGTCGGTGGAGTCCTGGCGTTCGTAGTAGTCGAGATGACCGCCGGCGTCGTCGAGGATGCGCCGCCGTGCGAGCGCGATGCGCTCCGGGCTGCTGTCGGCGATGTTCACCTGGCAGCCGGGGTCGGACTCCAGGTCAAACAGGCGGGGATTGTGCCATTCTACCGTGCTGAAAAACCAGGTTCGGTCGTCGCGATACCAGACGGAGTTGCCGTAGCGGCAGGTCAGGTAGTGGCGGCGGGCAAATTCGCCCGTCCCTTCCACCAACGGTAGCAGGCTCATGCCGTCAGCGGTGTAATCCGCCTGCAGCCCGCTGGCCGCCAGGACCGTCGCCGGCACGTCGAGCGTGTAGACCAGCTCATCCCGCACCTGGCCGGAGCCCAGGCCGGCCGGATGACGCACAAGCAGGGGGATGTCCATCGTGCCGGGGTACATATAGTCGGCAGGCTTGCCCATCACATTTTCGGCGTTGTCCCCAAAATTTGTGCCGTGATCGCTAAGGAAGAAGACCAACGTATTCTCGCGCATCCCCAAGCTGTCGATGGTCTCCATCAGGCGTCCAAACCAGGTGTCGACCATCGTGACGAGCCCGGCATAGTTGGCGCGCAGGCTGGGAAGCCGGTCGGCGTACTCATCGTCGGACGGGCCGTAAACAGCCGTCAGACAGACCGGCTCGCGTTCGGCGCGGCTGCCGTACAGGTCGTAGTAGTGCAGAGGCGCCTCCCATGTCTCGTGGGGGGTGAAGCTGTCCACGTACAGATAGAACGGCGTCGTGCCGCGATTGTCGCGTACGAAGTCGATGGCCTGCTGAAATGTACGGGCGGTTGGCCAGTGTTCCTCGGGTAGATGCGGGCGCACGTTGACCAGGTGGGCGGCGATCCTTTCACGGTCGCCGGCGCGGTAGCGGTCAAATAGCGCCGGGTCCGCATCGGCGATCGCGTTCCAACGGTCCTCGGCCTGGCCGCGAACGAACGCCCACTGCCGGAATCCGCGCGTGAAGTTCATGCCCGGCACGAAATAGTGGGGCACGTCGGCCACAAAGCCGGTATGATATCCGGCCTGCTGAAGTGTTTCGGCAACCGTGCTCTCCTCGGCAGACATGGGCTGCCAGCCGGGCATATAGACATTGTCCCAGGGGACCGCTCGATAGTCGGCAAAAGGGAAGGCGCGGCGTCCGCTGTGCAGCGTGCGCCGGGTCGGAATCGTAGGCAGACATTCGGGATGAGCGCGGCTGAAGCGGACACTCTGGCCGGCAAAGCGGTCGATCGCCGGTGTGTGAATCCACTCGTTGCCGTAGCAGCCGAGATAGGCCGTGCGCAGCGTATCGGCGACGACGACAATAATGTTCCATTCGGTTTTATCTGCGTGAGTCATATGCCGGCTGTCCGGTCATGGAGTCTACTGTACGATCGGTTCCAGGAGTGTCAGTTCGCTGGTGTTGGCGGGTACCCAGCCTTCGGGCCCGCCGTCGACGCGTACGTACCACCAGACGATGGTATCGCTATTGCCTTGCAGCCAGATCGGCCCGTTGAGAATGGTCATGCGGTCGGCATTTTGCAGTTGGGCGACTTCGACGCCGGCTTGGGCGCCGGCTTGCGAGCGCAGGGCAATCCTGTAGGCCGGCAGGAGTTGGGCGCGGTCGCCCACCTCCATGGGGATTGCGTTGCGGCTGGTGGGCAACCCGTTGGTTTCGACGATTGGACGGCTGAGCGCGCCTGCCGATGATGTGTCCCCGCCCGCAAAAAAGGGCGTCCCGCCGCTGAGCCATTCGTTCAGGAACCAGCCGCCGAAGAGGGCGGTAAGGACGAGGAGCACGCCGAACAACAGCAGGAGCGAGTTGCTCGAGCCCGAGACCGGCCCGACGCTTCGCCCTGATCCTTGCGGTTGGACCGAGAGCGGGTCATTGTCCAATTGCACCCGAAGAGGGTAAAGACGGATAGGCCGGTCACTGTTGTAACGGTCGGTGATGAGGCGGCGGGCCTGGCGTACGGCGATCTCGTACAGCGTGTCTGCGGCCGAAATGTGCATGTGAACTTCGGCGCGTACAGGCCGTCCGCGCCGGTCCATCAACACGAGCAGCCCCGCCAGCGGCGCGCCTTGCAGATCGGTCAGATTGTAATAGTCGGCGCGGATTCCCTGAAGGTCGGCGTGTGGCCTGAACCTGCGGATTGCACTGAATGTCCCTGGGTTGCTCACAGCCTCAACCATCGTTCTCTTCTCCTGAGCTCTTCACGGCCGCCGCGTTGCAGCCATAGAACTGACAAAAGACCTCAATTGGGAAGCTGTATGGTGACGATCCCGGCGACCTGGACCGAGTTTTCTCCGTAATGGACGATGCGCAAGTTGAAAACGCAGGGCAGATCGGGCCGCAACATTCCCTGCCACCGCAGACTATCACCTGTTTTGCGAAACGGGAAATCGCCGGCGGGGATTCCTGAGAATTCGGCGCCCTGGTCACCCGGTCCGGCGTAGCCGAAAGTCGTCCCTTTCAGCGCCTGTCCCACGGCGATGGAGCCAGTGTAGGTTAGCTTTGGCGACCCCTCGTTCACGGCGACGCCCGGTTGATGCAGTGGTCGAATGCCCTCGATCACAACCCGCTGGACGCCGGCCGCGCGCACGTAGCCATCAGCCACGCGGTAGACACGCAGACGAAGTGCATAGTCGACGCCGCCGATGTTGGGCCAGGCGCCGTCGAAGTCGAGCGAGTCGCCCGCGATCCGCTCGGCGCGCAGGCCGGCGAAGAGAAACTCGGCCCGCCCTTCGACGATTGCGGCCAGCTGGATGTCGGTGCCGTGGATTACGTCGCCGACATTGATGCGCATTTCGGTGGGTCCGGCAAAAGCAATGGCATCTTCGCCTAAGTCCAGGCCTGGCAGGTCGGCAATCTGGGGCAGGTCGGCGATGCCGCTAAGGTCCGGCAGGCCGAGCTCGCGCAGCATATCGAGGTCAAAGCCGGGCAGCTTATCGAGCAGGTCTTCGAGGCCGGGGATGGAGCGGGGCGAGGGCGGCTTGGGCAACTGCGGCGCGCCCGGCAGGTCAGGGCGAATGCACGCGGACAGCAGCGCCAGTGCGATGAACGCGACGGAGAACAGACGATAGAATTTCACTGCAGAACGCTCCCTTTGTTCCAGGTTCACGCTATCATCGTAGCCGGATTTGCCCGATGCTGGCAACCGCATGAGCTATCTCTGTACGAGGGAAGCCCCCACAAACTGTCAATCTTGGCCCCAAAAGCGAATCACTCCTGCGACGTGTCGATCCACATCGGCGCAAACTTTCCGCCGAAGTCATGGGTCAAGCGGGTAACGCCTGACCCGTCGGCGTTCATTACGTAGATTTCTTCATGCCCTTCCCGGTGGGAGATGAAAACGATGCGACTGCCGTTGGGAGACCAGGAGGGATACCAGTTGTCGGAGGCGCTTTCCGTCAACTGCTCAACTTCTGAACCGTCCGCGTTCATTGCGTATATGCCGAGTCTTCCCCCACGGTCAGATTCGAAAACGATTCTGCGGCCGTCCGGCGACCATGAGGGCGAAGCATCTCTGGCCGGGTGGTCGGTCAACCGGACCGGCTCGGTCCCGTCGACATTCATCACGTAGATTTCGAAGTTTCCGTCCCGCTCGGACTCGAATGCGATCTGCTTGCCGTCGGGCGACCAGGAAGGATACCAGTCGGTGGCCGATTCCTTGGTTAAACGCGTAATTTCGGAACCGTCGACGTTCATCAGATAGATCTCAGGATTCCCGGCGCTGAAAGATGTATAGGCGATCTTCTCACCGGCAGGCGACCATGCAGGAAAGGCTGCTGCCGATGGATCCGCCGTCAGCGACGTAAGCTCCGACCCGTCGGCATTCATTGCGTAGAGCTGGAATCCGTCTTTGCGATTCGAAGTGAAGACAATGCGGCCGCCGCCGGGCGACCACGTTGGATATAGATCAACCGCAGGATCGTCGGTGACCCGCGTAAGACCGGAGCCGTCGGCATTCATCACATAGATCTCGAAATCGCCGTCGCGGTCTGAGGAGAAGACAATGCGCTGCAATGACTCAGGAGGTTCGATTGCCTCGACCGGAACGGCCGCGTCTACGCTAATCGCGTAAATATTGTCGACGCCGTCACGGTTGGAGTAAAAGGCGATACGGCCGCCGTCGGCAGACCATGTCGGATACTGGTCGTCTCCGGGATTGCCGGTCAGTTGCATGAGGTTGGCGCCGTCGGCATTGACGATGAAAAGATCTTTGTTGCCGTTTCGCTTGGAGGAAAAGACGATCCGGCTACCATCGGGCGACCATGACGGGTCCCTGTCCTCGGCGGAATGGCTGGTAAGCCGAACGACGTCGGTCCCGTCGGCGTTCATCACGAAGATATCATCGGTTCCCTCTCTGCCCGATATAAAGGCGATACGACTTCCGTCGGGCGACCAGACGGGATATTGGTCGTCGGAAGGGTGCGACGTGAGCCGGGACAGCTCTTTCCCGTCCGTGTTCATTACATATAGGTCCAGTCTCTCTTCGACACGAGCTGAGTACACGATCTTGTCACCGTCAGGCGACCAACTGGGCATGGAATCCAGGCCCACTTGCTCGGTCAGCCGCGAGACGTTGGTTCCGTCGACGTCCATCAGGTAGACGTCGAGGCCGCCCTCCCGATCGGAGACAAAGGTGAGTCGCTCGCCATCCGGCGACCAGGAAGGGAACCAGTCTGCTGACGGGTCATCGGTCAAGCGTGTCTCGTCGCTGCCGTCGGCGTTCATCAGGTAGATCTCGGGGTTCCCATCGCGGAGGGAAACGAAAACGATCTTTGCACCGTCAGGCGACCATCGCGGCACAAGGGCGCCAATCAAGTGGGCACTAAGCCGGGTAACATTGCCCTCGGCCTCGATTTGGCTGATTTCAACATCGCTGTCTCCGGTGGGATCGGCAGCAGGCGCGATTGGAACTACCGCTGCAGGCGAGCGTTCCGGGCTGTCGGCGCTGACAATGTACAGGTCCGAGTCGCCCTCGCGGTCAGAGTCAAATACGATACGTTCTCCGTCCGGCGACCATGACGGCCGCCCGTCGTGGGCGGGACTGTCGGTGAGACGGACGATGCCGGAGCCATCAACATTGACGACATATAACTCGCCTTCCCCATCTCGCGACGCTTCGTATGCTATCCTGCTGCCTTCCGGTGACCAGGAAAGATTTTCGACCGGTCCTGGCTCGCTGAACAAAAGCGTCTGATTTGAGCCGTCGGCCAACATCACGAAGACAGCGACCTGGTTGTCAATATGCCGGACCGAATAAGCGATGCGACCGCCGTCCGGTGACCAGGAGGGGTGTTCGTATCCCTCCGGCAGCTCGACAAAGGGTGTGAGGCGCATTGCGCCGGTCCCGTCGGCGTTCATCACGAATACAGCCGACAATCCTGTGCGCGAATGAGAAACCAAGTAGGCGATACGGCTGGAGTCGGGCGACCAGGTAGGGAGAGCGTCGTTATGGGTGTTCTCGGTGAGACGTGCGAGACCCGATCCGTCGGCGTTGACGACATAGATTTCGAGATTGCCGTCGCGCAGAGATTCGAAGGCGATACGACTGCCGTCAGGAGACCAGACCGGGTTCCCAGCGAACTCGGGATCGTCGGTGAGGCGCGTAGCCTCCGCACCGTCAGCGTTCATCACGTAGAGCTGCTTGAGCCCGTCGCGGTCGGACTTAAAGGCAATGCGACTGCCGTCAGGAGACCAGACCGGACCCCAATCCATAGCGGGATGGTCGCTGAGTAGCGTGCGATCTGAGCCATCGGCGTTGACAACCCAGATGCCGAGATCGCCTTCAACGCTTGACATAAACAGAATCCGGCTGCCATCCGGGGACCAGGAAGGCGCCCATTCACGCACGGGCTCGTCGGTGAGACGGATGATGGGTGATCCAGCCGAAACCTGCTCAGTTTCGCTACTTGGGGCAACATCCTCAGCCGGCTCCAACAAGCTTGCGGGAGGCGCCCAGCGAGGAAATACATCGGCGTCTGAATTGTCGGTCAGCCGAGTGACCTCCGAACCGTCACTGTTCATCACGTAGATATCAAAGTTTCCTTCACGTTCGGAGTAGAAAGCGATGCGGCTGCCATCCCACGACCAGGTCGGCATGTGTTCGTCAGCGGGATGATCGGTCAGCCGGGCGACTCCGGAACCGTCGGCATTCATCACGTAGACTTCGCTGTTGCCGTCTCGCTGAGAGGTAAACGCGATCCTACTACCGTCAGGAGACCAAGCTGGCTCCCAGTCCCCGTCAGGATGGTCGGTTAGACGCGAAAGGCCAGAACCGTCGGCATTGATCACATAGATCTCTGCCTGTCCGTCCCGGCCGGATGAAAAGGCGATCCGGCTGCCGTCCGGCGACCACACAGGGAACCAATCGTTTGCGGATTCGTAAGTAAGACGGACGACGTCGGATCCGTCCAAGTTCATTACATAGACGTCATCGCTCTCGCGGCGGTCCGATGTGAATGCGATGCGCGTGCCGTCCGGCGACCAGGAGGGAAACCGCTCTCTCGCTGGGTCATCGGTCAGACGGGTGACGTTCGAGCCGTCTGCATCCATCACGTACAGATCAAGATTGCCGTCACGGAAGGAGACATACACGATGCGGTGTCCGTCCGGCGACCACGAAGGATGCGCGTCCCCACCGGGATCGTCAGTCAGACGGGCGACATCCGAACCGTCCGAATTCATCGTATAAATGTCAACGTTCCCCCCGCGTTCGGAGACGAACGCGATCCGCTCCGAAGCGGCTGTCAGGAGCGCAGAAACTGTTGCTTCTACGTCGAGAACGTGAATCTCAAAGTCCCCGTCGCGGTTCGAGGTGAACGCAAGCCGGCTGCCGTCGGGCGACCAGGTCGGGTCCATTTCCATGGCTGAACTGTCGGTGAGCCGAATGACGTTCGACCCGTCCGTGTCCATCAGGTAGACCTCCAGGTTGCCGTCGCGGTCAGAGAGGAAGGCAAAGCGGCTGCCGTCGGGCGACCAGATCGGCGGCCAGTCTTCGGCCGGGTTGTCCGTCACGCGCACGATCTCCGACCCGTCCGCATCCATCACGTAAATCTCCTGGTTCCCATCCCGGTCAGAAACGAACGCGATGCGGCCGCCGTCCGGCGACCATATAGGCGCCCAATCGGCTGCGGGGTCGACAGTCAGGCGGGTGACATTGGAGCCGTCAACATTCATCACGTAAATGTCGTCTTGGCCTTTGCGAGCGGAAACGAAGGCGATACGGCTCCCATCGGGCGACCAATTCGGCGCGACATCCCACGCGTCGTTGTCGGTGAGACGGGTGGCGTCAGAGCCGTCGGCCTTCATCACGTAAACTTCCGGGTTGCCGTCGCGGTCGGAGACGAACGCCATCCGGCTGCCATCGGGCGACCACGCAGGCCCCGCCTCCCCAGCGTCGTTGTCGGTGAGGCGGATGACATCCGTCCCGTCGACGTTCATCAGGTAGATGTCGCCGGCGCCATCGCGATCGGAAACGAAGGCGATGCGGTCGCCCAACGGTGACCAGGTGGGCACGGCATCATGTGCGGGATTGTCGGTGAGGCGGACCGGGGTTGCCTCCTGGCTCGGCCCTCCATCCTCCGCTGCAAGCAACGAAAAGTCGATATCCTCGACGTTCAGCAAGTAGACCTCGGCGTTGCCAGTCCGTTCGGAGGAAAAAGCGATGCGGCTCCCGTCCGGTGACCAGATTGGGAGCAATTCGTTGGCAGGATGTTCGATCAGAGCGACGGCGCCGGACCCGTCCTCGTTCATCACGTAGACGTCGAGACTCCCGCCGCGATCAGAGGCGAAGAGTATGCGGCTGCCATCAGACGACCATGTAGGATACCAGTCGATGGCAAGGTCGTTGGTCAGACGGGAAACGTCCGAGCCGTCCGCTTTCATGCTGTAGATCTCAATGTTGTCATCGCGCGCGGAGACAAAAGCGATCCGGCTGCCGTCCGGCGACCAGGATGGGGACCGATCACCGGCGGGATCGTCGGTTACGCGAGTCAGACCGGACCCGTCAGTATTCACCAGGTATATGTCCTGTTGTCCCTCACCTACGGAGGTAAACGCAATTCGACTGCCGTCGGGTGACCAGGCCGGCTCGGATTCGTCGGAAGGCAGGTCTTTGAGGCGGATGACGCCGGTGCCGTCGGCATCCATCACATAGATCTCATAGTTCCCGTCGCGGTCCGATTGAAACGCAATCCGAGTTCCATCGGCAGACCACGAAGGGTAACGGTCTGTAGCAGGATGGTCTGTGAGCCGGGTGACGCCGCTTCCGTCGGCGTTCATCACATAGATCTCTCTGTTGCCATCGCGGTCCGATTGAAAGGCCAACCGGCTGCCATCCGGCGACCATGATGTAACCATTTCCAGCGCGGGACTGTCTGTGATACGGGTTAGTACGAATTCACCTGCGCCTGTACCCTGGCTTTCCTCAGTCCCGATTGCCCTTGGAAGCGGGCTGCCGCGGGGACTCCAAAGGGCACCGGAATCGAACGCGGGATGGCCGGTGAGACGGCGAACGTTCGATCCGTCTACATTCATCGAGTAGATTTCAAACACGTCGTCGTCGTAGGTGGAGAATACTATCAGGTCGGCCCCGGGAGACCAGGTGGGGAAAAGCTCGTGTTCAGGCGTGTCGGTAAGGCGGGTAAGGCCCGAACCGTCGGGATTCATCGTGTAGATTTCGTAGTTGCCGTCGCGTTCAGAGACAAACGCGATGCTGCCGCCGTCAGGTGACCAGAAGGGGAGAATATCCTCTGCAGGACTGTTGGTGAGGCGGGTGACACCGCTACCGTCGGCGTCCATCACGTAGATCTCGTCGTTCCCGTCCCGGTCTGAGACAAAAACAAGCCGGGAACTGTCCGGCGACCAACTGGGGAACTGATCGTTCGCGGGGCTGCGCGAAATCTGAAGGACATCGGTCCCGTCGGCGTTCATCACAAAAATGTCAAGATTCCCGTCGGGGTCGGACATGTAGGCGATGCGGCTGCCGTCGGGTGACCAGGAAGGATGCGAACTGATAGCGGAGCTGTCGGTGAGCTGGGTGACGTCCGAACCGTCGACGGTTATCAGATAGATGTCGGCGCTGCCGCCGCGATCGGAGGTGAACGCGATCTGACTGCCATCGGGCGCCCAGGAGAAGTAAGAATCGTTGGCCGGGTCGTTGGACAGGCGGGTAAGGCCGCTGCCGTCAGGGTTCATCAGGTAGATCTCGTAATCGCCGTCACGTGTGGAGAAGAAGGCGATCAGACCGGGCGACTCGGATTCAGAGTCGCCTTCCGCTTCCTGCGCTGACGCAGTCACGGTTGCCAGCGCCAGAATTGCCACTGCAAGCGCTAAGCAGAACGATAGGCGCGTCAGCCCGCTCTGCCAGTTCCAGGACGAGGGACGGCCCTTCTTCTGGTAGCGGCATGAGGCCATCGCGGAAACAGGCGCCTTTGGGGCGTGGTCGACGATAACTGAAGCGTTCCTATGGCTGAACATGGAAGGGCCTCCTCGCTAGAGAAGCACTGGCGGATGACGGCAACGGCTGACAAGAGGAGCACGGCGATGAAGTTTTCGGCCCGTTCAACGAATGGAATGGAGGCGTCCGTAGCGGCATTTGGCTGGCGTGCAGCACCAGGCCCGATGCTACCGGCGCCAGGACGGAAAGAAGTCGATGCGAGGCGGATGGAAAATAGTGGGAAGCGACCATGTGACGCCTTGTCACCAGTGATAAGTGGCCGGCCTCAAGTGGAGGGGAGCACTCCGGGCCACTGCTTGCGCGGCGCAGCCTGGTCGTGCAAAGTTCTCGATTGAACCGCGGTCTCGAATATCGCCAGGACCGGCTGTCTTCGAATGACGGGGAACGGATCTCAAGTTTCAGGCCGCAACAGCAATGTTATCGCCAGGCGTTTTAACATGGTCAGCGGGGGCCGACAAGAGGTTTCAGAATGTCAGTAGGCACCGATTTCGGTGAGACGATCATCGTCGATGCCAAAGTGGTGCGCGATCTCGTGGCGCACGACCCGCTGCACCAGCTCAACGACGTCCCGCTCGCTGCGGCAACGCATGAGAATCGGCCGGCGGTATATACTGATCTTATCCGGCATGACCAGGTTGTAGCCGTGCGTGCGCTCGGTTTGCGGGATGCCCTGGTACAGCCCGAGGAGATTGGACCGCTTGCGCACACCCACCGATTCGAGGACAGCGCGATCCGGCCACTCCTCGACGACGATAGCGACGTTCTCCAGGAACTCGAGAAGCTCCTCTGGCAAATCTTCAATTGCGCTGAGCACCAGCTCGTCGAACTGCTCCGGTTGGGCGTGTGGCTTCATCCTGCTGCTCTACATCCCTATTCGCCGCCTTCGGCCTCCAGGCTGCACTGCACGAGCGGACCTTCGGGGTCGACCCCGGCACGAAAGTCAAAAGAATCGCCGCCGTTCTCGAGCACGATGCGGTAGCCAGGTGTAATTACCTGCGCGTACATCGTGTCCGGCTCCGGGCAGCCCAGGCTCGTATCGCTCCACTCAACCTCTTCGGTGCTTACCACCGTGATCTCGCCGGCCTCGGCGCCGGTCGCCTCCACCAACTCGTCCATGGCCCGTTCAATCAAGCGCGCCAGAACGATGTCCTCTACACCGCCGAGAGGCGCGATCGCGCCGCCCAATTGGGCATCCCCCGCTGCCGGCGCGCCTTCCTGGCACTGCACAAGCGGGCCTTCGGGGTCGGTCCCTGCGTGATATTCGTAGGTGTGGCCGCCGCTCTCCAGCACAATGACGTAACCCGGCGTGATCACCTGTGCATACATCGTGTCCGGCTCCGGGCAGCCCAGGCTCGAATCGCTCCACTCGACCTCCTCCGTGCTAACGACGGTGATCTCGTCAGCCGCGGCGTCGGTCGCCTGCATCAGGTCGGCAATGGCCCGCTCAGTCAGGCGCGGCAACGTTTGATCATCAAGCAAATCAATTGCTCCTTCGGCCGGCTCGATTTCAACCGGGGCCGCACCAGCGGGCACACCCGCCTCGGTGCACTGGACGAGCGGCCCTTCGGGATCGATTCCGGTGTGATAGTCGTAGGTGTCGCCGCCGCTCTCCAGCACAATGACGTAACCCGGCGTGATCACCTGTGCATACATCGTGTCGGGCTCAGGACAGCCCAGGCTTGCGTCGCCCCATTCAACCTCTTCAGTGCTGATGACGGCAATCTCGGCGGCCGCGACGTCAGTCGCCTGCACTAGATCGTCCGTCGCCCGCTCGATCAGACGCGCCAGCGCGTCATCCTCCTCCAACAGCGGTTCTTCCTCGGTTGCCAAGGGGGTCGGCACAGGCGGCGTCCCGAAAAACCTGTCGAACACGCAGCCGTTCATAAACAGGGCCGCGACCACGAGCACGATGTAAAGCTGTGGGACACGCGACCGCCAACGACAAATGTTGCTTTCGGCTGAACTCGCAGACACAGTTGTTCCCCGTGTGTGAACGATGGGCTAAGATTCGCAGGCGGGAAGCGCAGTTCTCTCTCCCCGCCCCACCCGCTTCAAGAAACAGGTACTTGCTTCCGAGATCCGCTAGTACGCCATCCGGACAAGCAGGTCCTGCAAGATACCCAACACGATGAAGACGACAATCGGCGAGATATCGATCATCCCAATTGGCGGGATCAGCTTGCGCGCCGGCTCCAACACCGGATCCGTCACCTGAAAGAGCATCTGCACGATTGGGTGATATGGGTCCAGGTTGGGAATCCAGGTGACCAGGATGCGGATCAAAAGGACGAAGGTGTAAATCTGGAGGACACGGGCCAAGAGCAAAAAGATCACAACGACTCCTTACGTTATTGTTTTCACGCTATCCGGACGGTAATGCCATCCCCGGAGCTAACCGCCGCCCAGTTCCCGGCTGCGGCGATAAGCGGCATCCACGGCTTCGATCAGGGCGGCGCGCACACGGGCGCGTTCCAATACGAGCGTGCCGGCGGCGGTCGTACCCGCCGGACTGGTGACGCGGTTGCGCAGGTCGGCCGGATGAAGACCGCTCTGGCGAATCAGCTCCACGCTGCCCGCCACCGTCTGCAGTACCATCTGCTGCGCCTGTTCCCGACTGAAACCGATGTGCACGCCCGCGTCGATCAGGGCCTCAAGCAGCAAATAGACGAAACCCGGCCCGGAGCCGCTCAACCCCGTGGCCATGTCGAGATAGTGCTCGTCCGCGGCGTATATCGCCTCACCCATAGCTTCCAGGATCATTTGCGCGCAGGCACGGTCCGTGTCGGTCACGGCAGCAGTGTCGGTCCACACGGTCATGCCCTGGCCCACCTGCGCCGGCGTGTTGGGCATCGAGCGCACGATCTTCGCGTGGCCGAGGCCGTCGCGCAGCGTGCCAACCTGCACACCCGCCATGATACTGATTACGAGCGCAGCCGGCGGAAGGTTGCTCTTGAGGTCCGAAAGCACTGCCTCCAGCACCTGCGGCTTCACCGCCAGAACGACCACCGAAGCGCCGTTAACGGCGCGTGCATTGTCGGTCTCGGTCGTCACGCCGTATGCGCTGTGCAACTGGTCGCGGCGGGCGGGCACCGGCTCGGATACGCAGATCTGCGCCGGCTTCAACAGTCCCTTGCTAAGCAGGGAGCCGATGATCGCCTCGCCCATGGCGCCGCCGCCGATAAACGTAACTCTACCATCTAACTCGCTCATTCGTACTCCCTGTGACCGAAGATCGCCGTGCCGACCCGGATAATCGTCGCTCCCTCTTCGATGGCAACCTCGAAATCGGCGGTCATGCCCATCGAAAGATGTGCCCACGTCGCCTGCGGATGCTTCGCCGCAGGATAGTTTTGCCGAATATCCTCCAGGAGACAGCGCAGTTCACGGAAAAAGGGCCGCGCCTCTTCAGGGTCGGCCACGAACGGCGCCATCGTCATCAGTCCACAGTAGCGCAGCGCCGGCAGCTCCAACAGGTCGGGCAGCGCTGCCTTCATGCTCGCAGGCGTGAAGCCGTGCTTGCTCTCCTCGCCGCTGACGTTGACCTCCAGCAGGACTTCGAGCGTCCGTCCCGCATCGCCGGCCTGCCGGCTCAGTCGCTGCGCGATCTTGACACGGTCCACCGCGTGGATCAGAGCGATCGGTCCCAGCGCCAGTTTCGTCTTGCGGCTCTGAATCGTGCCGATCGCGTGCCAGCGGATCGTGCCCAGTCCGGCCTCGGCCGCAGCATCGACCTTCTCCAGCAACTCTTCCAGCCGGTTCTCGCCAAAATCGATCTGACCCGCCTCCGCGGCCTCGGAAATCAGCGCGAGCGGCATGGTCTTGCTCACCGCCACCAGCGTGATCTCATCGGGCGAACGCTGCGCACGCCGCGCAGCCGCGGCCACGCGCGCCTGCACTTTATCTAAATTGTCAGCAATCGTCATGGCATTGCGTCACGCTTTCACCAACAGGATAGACCCTATTGTCGCCAAATGTGCCGAATTCGTCCAATCGGATCATTCAACTGCCCTAGCGTAACACGGGAGCCGCTTCACACTCGCCTGCAAAGAAAGGCGCCCGCCGGCCTCATTCGATCAGGGCCGGAAGCAATGCATAGAACTCGGTCGATTTAACCACGTCGGCCAGCGGAACGCTGTCGAGAACGGTATGCGCCGTGACTTCGTCGCCGGGTGCAAAGCCGATGCTCGGGATACCGGCTTTGCCGCGCCAGTAGATTCCGTTTGTGCTGAAATCCCATTTGCCGGTGGGCGCATCGGGCAAGCCGATCAGTTTGCGCGTCGCCTGCCCCGCCTGCACCAACGGCTCATTCTCTTCCAACGCCCAGGCAGGAAAGTACTTTTCGACCGGAAAGACGAAGCCGGTGTAGCTCGGCTCGTCGTAGTAGAGCATCTCCAGCGTCACATCGCCGGCCTCACGGTTTGCCTGCGGGATCAACGCGCCCACCTGCTCGATCACGGCGTCCAGCTCTTCGCCGAAAGTCACGCGGCGGTCAATGTATACGGTGCACTGGTTGGGAACGGCATTGATGCTGGGCGTCTCCACCTCGATATCGGTCGCGGTGATCTTACCGGGTCCCAGAAAGGGGTGGTCGCCCAGCTGCGGCTCGAGGCGGCTAATGCCGGTGACAAGCGGCAGCGCCTTGTAGATGGCGTTGTCGCCAAGGTGATTGCTGGCCGCGTGGGCGCTCCTGCCCCGGGCGACCGCCTTCAGCTCGACGCGCCCCTTGTGGCCGCGATAGATCTGCATTTTTGTCGGCTCGCCAATGACAACAAAGTCGGGGCGTATGCCCTCATGCTCAACGAAAGCGTGCGCCGCGATGCCGTCGCACCACTCCTCCATGTTGCCGAAGTAGTAGGCGGTCCAACCGTCCAGCAGGCCCAGATCTCGGGCGATCGCCAAGCCGTAAATCATGCCGGGCGTGCTGCCCTTTTCGTCGCAGGCGCCGCGCGCATAGAAGATACCATCCTCGACCTTGCCCTCGAACGGGTCCCAATCCCACTCCTCAGCCGCGCCGATGCCGACTGTGTCGATATGACTGTCGTAGACGAGCACGCGCTGACCGTCCCCGATTTTGCCTACCGTATTTCCCATCGAGTCGAACCAGACCTTATCGAAGCCCAATTGCCGCATCTCCGCCTGGACGCGTTCACCCACAGGGCCGATTTGCGAATCGAGCGAAGGGATGGCACAGATCTGGCCCAAAAAGGAAACTATTTCGTCGCTGTGGCGCAGGACCGCGGATTGGATCGCGGCGATATCGAAATCGGACATTTTTGTACTCCAGGGAGCCAAAGCAATGAATGGTACCGGCCCCAACCCTTAGATGCAGATGGGACCAGACTATCCTTGGGACAAAAGGGAAATACCGGGCCAGACATTCTCCCTCCAGCCCGTCTAGACGATTCTATTCTGGAACTTGCACATTGAAGAGAGCAACCTGCATAAAGGGGAGCGCGAGAAGCACGGTCAGGACTGCTCAAAATATAACTGCACTGCCCGTATTTTGTCAAACCATTGACGATTTTGGGTGTAGTCCAAAATTGGGGTTCAAATTCCTATATCTCGGGTAGCAATGGCGTCATCGCCGGTCCACGGTCCACTCTCCGGCAGTGTGGGGAAATACGCTTTCCTGTATCCCTTTGGACGGTCGGGCCTTCGGCCCTCCCTTGTGCGGGGGGACTCCCCCCGCAACGCCCCCCTGACACCCCTCCACCCGCCGAGTGTGGGGTCTATGCAGCCCTGTGCTACCTGCGGCCCAACGCGCCGCCCCCAATTCGGCGAATGCCGCGGCCACCGGAGGGGCAGGCCACGTGCCTGCCCTGCGCGTTTCCCAAAAAGGGTAAGCACTTCCTGACACCGCTGGCATGAATTCCACGCCAAACGATTCCCAGCCCACAAGTGGGCTGCACCCACGAATTCGATGCCGCCCGTTCCAAAGACATTTCCGGCGATTGCGGAGGGCCTGTTTTGTAAAGCGCCTCTGCTAATTGTCGCCGATCGTTCGCTGCGTGGGAGCGCTTTCCAACATCGCCAGCAGAGGTGAATCATCAATATCCAAGGGCAATTCCACCCGGCCCCTCCTTCTACTGGACTCGTAGGTAGCGAACGTAAGCTCGGCCGCACGGAAGGCTCGACGGCTCGACAACTCCGGCTCAGTGCCGTGCCGCAGCGCGTCGATCAGGTCAGCGATGCCCATTTCAACCGCCTCCAGTACGTGGATCGAGGCTTCGGTGTCGATGGTCTGCCAACCGGTCGTCTGGCCGCTGCAGAGACGGATGGCATCGCCGTGACGCAAGCCGACTTCGATCACGCCATCGCTGCCCAGCAGTCGGTTGGGCGGCATGTTGGACTCACCGATGCCGGCAAATAGAAGGCCATCAACGCCGTTGATAAAACGAACCTGGCTGATGCCCAGCGTCTCGTGCGCCACGCCGAAGACTGTGCGGACCTCGGCGGCGTCGATCTGGCCCAGCACCCACTCCGCCGGCGTCTCGTCGTTGTAGAAATGCATCATGTCGAACCAGTGTGAACCCCAGTCGTTCATATCGGGGCAGCGGCCCTCGATTCGCTGCAGCTCGCCGATTGCGCCCTCCCGCAGGAGCCTGCGGACGGTCCGAAAGGGCGGGGCAAAACGGCGCTGGTGGTTGAATGTCAACTGCACGCGTTCGCGCGCGCAGACCTCCACCATGTGGCGGACTTCCCCGAATGTGGGGGCAATCGGCTTTTCGCAGTGGATCGCCTGCACGCCGGCTTCGGCTGCAGCCAGCACCATCTCGGCATGCAGATGCGGCCAGACGCAGATCGAAACGATGTCCAGATCTGCTTCGTCCAACATGCGGCGATAGTCCTCGTATATCCTCTCCCCGCCGTGCTCTTTCTGGAAAGCCTGCGCATTCTCGCGGCTGATGTCGGCCAGCGCCGCCAGCTCTGCATAGGGTGAAGCAGCGTAGCCCTGGGCATGGTTGTGGGCCATGCCAAAGCCGGTCGAGCCTTCCGACCTGCGCGGGCGGCCGCAGCCGATGATGCCGACGCGGTATGTAGTAGTGGCGGGTCGGCTCCCCCCGGCATCCGATTTCGTGGTCATTTCCCGCCCTTTCGGAAATGGTTGGCAGTCTGCCGCGCCTTGCGCGCGCTCAAAGCTCGATCGACACTTCGCGGCCGGCGGCCTGACTGCGGTAGATGCCGTCGAGAATCGCCAGCACCTGCAGCGACTCTTCCGCCGGGACCGGAGAGGGCGCGCCGGCGGCGACCGCCTTGGCGAACTCGACACATTCGAGCGCGTGCGGCTCCATCGTGTCCTGCGTCCGCTGGAGAATGCGGTTGTTAAACTGGCGCGTAGCGTAGTTCGTGTCGAGAAACTGGGCCGACGGCCAGTGGCATCCCCCGCCGTCGCCGTAGATCCAGGCCTGCACATCCTCGCCGCTGATGTCGTGATGCAGCAGCCAGCTCACCTCCAGCATTAGAGTGGCGCCGTTCTCAAAACGGACAAAGGCCGCGGCGTAGTCCTCCACGTCGAAACTGCCGGGGATCGGCCCCTCCTGCCAGGTGGCAAACGCGCCGGGAAGATGGGCCAGCCGCGCATCGGCAACGCCCGATACCGTCACTGGCTTCGGGTTCCCCATCAGCCACAACGTCAGATCGAGGATGTGCACGCCGATGTCGATGCAGGGGCCGCCGCCGCTGTGCTTCTTCTCGATGAATGTCGCCGTCGGGATCAGCCCGTTCCGCCGCAGCATCCAGCCGCGCGCATGATAGACATCGCCCAGCGAACCGGTGTCAATCTCCGCCTTCATCGCCTGGGAAACGCCGGCAAAGCGGAAATGCTGCGCCGTCATCAGCATTTTGCCGGCCTTGTCGCGCGCCGAAATCATCCGCCTGATCTCTTCGGGCGTCGGCGCCAGCGGCTTTTCGCAGATCACGTGCTTGCCCGCTTCGAGCGCGGCGATGGCGAGCGGCGCGTGGTACATATTGGGCACACAGAGATCGATAATGTCGATATCGGGGTCAGAGAACAGCTCGTCCGCCTTCGTCGTCAGCTTGGTGATATTGTTCAGCGCGCCCCACTGCTCAAGCGCCTCGCTGCTGATGTCGCTGCCGGCGACGACTTCGGCCTCGTCGGACGCGGCCCACCCGGGCATGTGCGTGCGCGAGATACCGCCGACGCCGACGAGGCCAACTTTCAATAAACTCATCACAGGTCCTTTCGCATTCGCGTGGTTCAGGTCCCCCTATTGTACGCAATGACAAAGTTCACAGGCAAAGTGGAACGGCCGGCTTCGGCTTGAAACCGCCGTAATCAGTTGCTTGACAGGCGCGTTCTATGCGATAGTAGTCTGGGCAGCGAGCGTCGGCAGCAGCCAGGGGAGATCGCCCGACCGCCTGGCTGTAGAAGCAGGAGGCAGTTCGTGCCAGAGCTGAAGTTAGACGTCCCGTCGACCTTAATTGAGCGCATACGGCGCTTGGCGGATGAAGAAAATGAAACGCCGGAGAACATGGCGCTAATGCTGCTGCGCCGCGGCTATGATTTTGAGGTCACCGTTCCGGAAGTGCAACCGGACCGCAGCCAGCGGCGGGGCGCGCGCAACGACCCGCGTTTGAACTGGTGGCGCGCGGCCAGATTTGGGCTCTTCATCCACTGGGGCCTCTATTCGATTCCCGCCGGCGTGTGGAACGGACGCGAATGGCCCGGCATCGCCGAATGGCTGATGTACCGCGCCGAAATCCCCGTCCGCGAATATGAAAAACTGGCTTCACAGTTCAATCCGGTGCGCTTCGATGCCAGCGAGTGGGTCTCGCTGGCAAAGCGCGCCGGTCAGAAATACCTCGTTATCACCACCAAACATCATGACGGCTTCTGTCTCTTCGATTCGGCCCTCACAGACTACGATATCGTTGACGCCACGCCGTTCAAGCGGGATGTTCTGAAGGAGCTGGCGGAGGAGTGCGCCGCGCAAGGCATCAAACTGGGCTTCTACTACTCGCAGACGCAGGACTGGCACCACCCCGACGGCGACGGCAACGACTGGGACTTCGATCCGGCGCAGAAAGAATTCGCGGCCTATGTTGAGAAGTATGTGAAGCCCCACGTGCGCGAGCTTCTCACCAGCTACGGGCCGGTCGCCATCATCTGGTTCGACACGCCCAAGGGCATCTCCGAGCAGCAAAGCCGGTCGCTGCTGGAACTGTGCAACCAGCTGCAGCCGGACTGCCTCGTCTGTGGACGGCTGGGGAACGCGCTGGGCGACTACGCCACCGCCAGCGACAATCGCATCCCCGACTCGACTCTCGAACTGGACTGGGAGACGCCCGCGACGATCAACGACAGCTGGTCCTACAAACTGAACGATCAAAACTGGAAATCGAGCTCTGATCTGATCCGCAAGCTGGTTGACATCGTCAGCAAAGGGGGCAACTACCTGCTGAACGTCGGCCCTACGGCTGAGGGCGTCATTCCGCAGCCAAGCGTCGAGCGCCTGGAGGCGATGGGTAACTGGCTGGCCGTCAACGGCGAGGCGGTCTACGCAACACAGGCGGGGCCGCTGCAGGGGCGCGCCGACTTACGCACCACGCGCAAGAACGGGGTCGTATATCTCCATATCTTCGACTGGCCGCGCGACGGAGAGATTCGCGTGGCTGACGTGACGGCGCGCGAGGCCCGGCTGTTGGCGGGAGGTGAAATGTTGCCGCTGCGCCAGCGCAACGATGAACTGGTCATCAACGCGCCGCTCAACGCGCCCGACGCAGCCGTGACGGTAATCGAGCTTTCCTGAACTGCAGCAACGCTAGCTGGTGCCGAACTGGCGGTCGCCGGCGTCCCCAAGTCCGGGCCAGATAAAGCCGGGCGGAAAGCCGTCGGCGGCGTCTTCAACAGTCGTCAGCCGTTCATCGACAGCCGCCACATGAACATCGACATCAGGGTGCGCTCCGTGGAGCGAGGCGACCCCTTCGGGCGCGGCAAGCAGGCCGACAAACTTGACCCGTGTTACGCCGTGTCGTTTAAGGATGTCGACCGCAGCCACCGCGGAGCCGCCGGTCGCCAGCATCGGATCGAGTACGAAGCACGTGTGGGTGGATAGGTCGTCGCGAAGCTTGTTGTAGTATATGACCGGTTGCAGCGTCTCCTCGTCGCGGTAAAAGCCAAGGTGCCAGACTTCGGCCTGGGGAATGAGACTGAGCATGCCGTCCACCATTCCCAAACCGGCGCGCAGGATCGGAACGAGGCCGACCCGTTCTTCGAACTTGCTGCCGGTCGCGGCGGTGAGCGGAGTTTGCACTTCCACCGGCTGCGTGGCCAGGTCCGCCGTGGCTTCGTAGGCCAGAATCATCGACAATTCAGCGACGATGGAACGAAACTGGCGGAAGTCGGTCGTCCCATCGCGCAGTTGCGTAATCTTGTGTTCGACCAGGGGATGGGTGGAAACAAACAGATTGTCGGCCATTTCGTACCTTGTAGTTATCGCCTACCAGCGCGACGGGGTCGCGCGCGGCGAACGGTTACGGCGGTTGATCGACTCAACCTCCCGCTGGCAGTTCATACAAAGGGTCGCGTCGGGCTTGACCTCCAGACGCGCCGGGCTGATCTCCCCGCCGCAGCGTTCACAGATGCCGTACTGCCCCATCTCGATCACGCGCAGGGCATGTTCGATGTCCTGCTTACGCCGCTCGAGCACGGCAATCAGGGCGGCGGTCTTCTCTCTTTCGACGATTTCCGTGTCGCCTTCATCAAGTTCAACATCGACTTCACCCAGCATCAGATTGCGCAGATGATCCAACTCTTCGTTCACCTGTTCAAGATTTGCCAGCAACCGCTTGCGGTCCGATTTCAACTTCTTCGTCATGATGATTCCTTGTCATTCACAGAGATTGCGCAAAATGTGGATGATCTTATAACAGTTTTTGTGCGTTCCGTCAAAGCAGTTGCGCACGGCCGACGCCAGATCAGTTTACACTGTTTTGATCCCGTCCTCCCTTTGGTATACTGACTTTAGCACAATCGTTCTCGCAATTCCGATTGGATATGAGCATGGCTGATGAACGCGGTGTGACACCGAGAAACGACCGGCGAGAAAGCAGTAAGAGCAGGCGCGAAATCTCCGGCGAAAGACAGGGCGAGGACGGTCGCGTCGACTATGCCTTGCGGCCCAAGAGCCTGGACGAAATGATCGGCCAGGAGAGGTTGCGCGAGAAGATGCGCATTTTGGTGCAGGCCGCGCGCCAGCGCGGCGAAGCGCTCGATCATGTGCTCCTGTACGGTCCGCCGGGGCTCGGCAAGACCACCCTCAGCCACATTCTGGCGCACGAAATGCAGGGCAATCTCAAGCCGACCGCCGGACCCGCAATCGAAAAAGCCGGCGACCTGGCCGCTATCCTCACCAACCTGCGCAGTGGAGACATCCTGTTCATCGACGAAATCCACCGTCTGGGCCGCGCGGTCGAGGAAATCCTTTACCCGGCGATGGAAGACTTTGTGCTCGACATCACCGTCGGCAGCGGACCCAGCGCGCGCAGCATCCGCCTGAAGCTGCCCCGCTTCACCGTCATCGGCGCGACCACGCGCCTGGCGCTGATGACCGCGCCTCTGCGCGCCCGTTTCGGTGTGGTTGAGCGCTTTGACTTCTACAGTCAGAACGCGTTGGAAACGATCATCACCCGCGCCGCAGAGATGCTGGAGACGCCCCTGGAGAACGAAGGCGCGGCCGAGATCGCCCGCCGCTCAAGGGGGACGCCGCGCGTGTCGCTGCGCCTGCTGCGCCGCGTGCGCGACTATGCCCAGGTGCGGGCCGACGGCAGCATTTCCCACGCGCTGGCCGACGAAGCGCTGAAGGTCAACGAGATCGACCACCTGGGGCTGGACGATTTGGACCGGCGCGTGCTGAACTCCATCGTCGGCAAGTTCAGCGGCGGCCCGGTCGGGCTGGGTACACTGGCGGCCAGCATCAGCGAGGAAGACGATACGATCATGGACGTGGTGGAGCCGTATTTGCTGCAGCTTGGCTTCCTGGAGCGTACGCCGCGCGGGCGCATGGCGACGAAGGCAGCCTACAAGCACATCGGCGCCGAATTCCCGGAGTCGCCGGAGCAGCGGACTCTGTTCGGGCGTGCTACGGAATGAGCGGCGTCGATGCAAAGAAGAACGAAGCGGCGTAAGCGACTCGCCGCGTTGAGGTAAGAAAATGGCGCAGATGTCGGAAGCAGTTCTCGAACAGATGGTGCAGAAGATCGTGGAAGAGGTAGATCCCGAACAGGTGATCCTCTTTGGTTCCCGCGCCCGGGGGGACGATCACGCGGGCTCGGACGTCGACTTGGTGGTGGTGGAGACCGAACCGTTCGATCGAGAAAGGAGCCGGCGCTTACAGACGGCCCGCCTACATCGGTCTCTGGCGGGTTTTGGCGTTGCCAAAGACCTTTTTCTCTATAGCCGCGACGAGGTCGAGTACTGGCGGGACTCGCTCAACCATGTCTTGGCGCGGGCGCTGCGGGAAGGACGAGTTCTCTATGAGCGACGTTAAGTGCGCCCGCATGTTGTTGGAGGCTTCGTCCCGAGATGTCGAAGCCCTGGGTGGCATGGCCGATGCCACTGTTTTTGCCGATGAGATCTTCGGCTTCCAGCTGCAGCAGGCAACCGAGAATCTGCTCAAAGCGTGGCTCGCGCTGCTGGGCGATACGTACCCTTTGACGCACGATCTCGACTTGCTCTTCAGTCTCCTCAAGAACAAGGGCGCTGGTGTATCGAGTTATACGGCGTTGACGGAGTACACGCCCTATGCTGTCCAGTTCCGTTACGAAGCAATCGGGCTTGACGCTGCGCCGATTGAGCGACAGGAAAGCCTGGGCCTGGTGGGCTCATTGCTGGCAAGAGTTCAACTGGAACTCAGAGGCGTAGAAGGGAGTTAGCCGAAGCGGGGTCTCACGCCGCGGCCGCGTTGTAAATCCGCTCGATGTTCTGCCGGTGGATGGCGACGGCGGCGGGCGTGCGCCGATTCTCCGGCAAGAGCGACTCTGCAATCTGCTCGGACCGGCTCCAGTATGAGCCGTCTGCAGCCGCTTGCGAAATGGTTCGCCGCAGGCCGTGGAAGTAGCTGACGTCCGCGGCCAGCCGCCCCATCACCTCGACTTTGTCTGCCGAGATCGAGCCTGTGCACGGGATGTACAGCTGCAGGCGGCGCCCTTTCACCAGGCGCGCCAGCAGACGCAGGCTCTCGATCTCATCCTCGCCGTCCGAGCCTTCCCCCAGCTGCGGCAGCGCCAGGTCGCTGCCAAATGTGCCGCCGCAAATCACCCCTAACGCCGGAAAATGGACCAGATTGGCATGCCGCTGCGAGTAAATGTCCAGGAGATGCTGGCCGACGTTTATGTGCGCCACGCCGCCGGGCCGCGTCTGAACGCGCGCCAGCCCGACATCCTTGCCGGTGCCTGTGAAGAGGACTGCCGTCTCCTCCGCCACGCCAAAGCGGTTGCTGACATCAAGCGGCGGATCGATGATCAGCAGCTTGTCCTCCGAGCCGAGCAATCGCGCCATGACGAAGAGCGAGTGGGAGGGGGGATCGCCATCGCTGTAAAGTTCGAACTGCTCAAATAGCTGGGTAATTTTCATCAGCGAGGCATCCTCGCCCTTTAGCGGCGGCCACAGCTGCAGGGGGCGTTCACCTCGTCGGAATGCAGCAAAGAGGTCAACGCCTGCACAACTGCCTCCAATTCCCAATGGTCCTCAACCTGAGGGGGACGTGACGGCCGCTCAGCGCTGATCGCGTCGACGGTAACCAGGCCGGCGAAACAGAGGTCCATTTCCCTGGCAAGCGCGATTTCCGGTACCAGATTCTGGCCGAGGACATCTGCCCCCCAGCTGCGGAACATGCGCGCCTCCGCCGCGGTCTCCCGCCGCGGACCGTCTACGCCCATGTAGACGCCGCCGGGCGCCATCGGCAGGACGTGTGACAGCGCCTCAGTCAGGAGAGAACAGACGGCTGGAGAATGGCTGAAATCACCGGCGCCCTCCTCTTCCAGAAACGCTTGCGGCTGCTGGCGCGTAAAGTCGATAAAGTCGGTAATCAACATTGGATAGCCAGGCCCCAGCATCGGATTGACCCCGACTGCGCTATCCCAGGCGACAATCCGATCAAGGTTGAGCGCACGCGCGGCCTGAATCGTGGCCCTCGGATCGGTGCGCGATGGCAGACCGTAGTAGGGCTGGACCCAATAGGACGGCCCCTGCGGTTGGCCCCGCCGCGCGAGCGGACCAACCGGGCCGTAGGCGGTATCCACCGTTCGCTCTTCGATAAGTGGGCCGACGGCTTCCAAGGACTTCGGCGGCAGCGGAACGGCCAGAAGGAGCAAAATTGGTCTCAACTGTTTCTCCAGCCTCTCTGTGATATAATGGTTCCACCCACCCCCGTTTTGCCGGAAATTCTCCTGCGCAAAAGATAGCATCAGTTGCCAGCGACAGCAAGACGGGCGGGCCTGGCGGAACTCTCGGAGACTCCTGGGAAAGACCATGGAAGGACCGGTTCGCATTGCTCTGATCGGGGCCGGGGAATTTGTTCGCAAGGCGCATGCGCCCTCCCTGCTGGAGTTGGGTGACGCGGTGCAGATCGCGGCTGTCTACAGCCGGACACGCGCCTCGGCCCAGACCGTTGCGGATTCACTCCCCTATCCCGTCGAGATTTACACAGAAATCGACGCGCTGCTTGCCGATGGGAGCGTCGAGGCGGTTGACATCGTACTTCCCGCGCCCTTGCTGCCGGCAACGGTGCTGAAGGCTCTGGCCTTGGGCAAGCACGTCGTCAGCGAAAAGCCGATCGCGTCTTCGGTCGCGGAAGGGCAGGCCTTGATCTCCAACAGCCGGACCTGCGCCGACCGGGTGTGGATGGTAGCCGAGAACTGGCGATTCGAGGAAGCCTTCCAGGTCGCCGCGGAAGCCATTCGCGCAGGCCGCATCGGGAAGCCGCTTTTCTGCGACTTTTCACTGCAGGTGCCGGTGATGCCCGACTCGCCCTACCTGCAGACGGCCTGGCGGCGGTCTGAGGCCTTTCCAAGTGGTTTTCTGCTCGATGGCGGCGTTCATCATGTGGCCGGTCTGCGCACGCTGCTGGGCGAGATCGAAAGCGTCTGCGCGCTCACCGCAGCCCACCGGGTCGACCTGCCGCCCGCGGACACGATGAGCGTAGCGCTCCGCTTTGCCAGCGGCGTCGTCGGCACCTACTTGATCACCTACGCGGCCGGCAGTACACTGGGAGACGATGCCGTCCACATCGGGGGGACTGAAGGCAGCCTGCGCGTTTCGCGCGGGGAGCTTGTGTTGCAACGCGGCGACGACTGCGAGCGACGAGAGTTCAACACCTTCATCAGTGTGCGCGAGGAGCTGGCCGCGTTCACAGCCGCGGTGCGAGACGGCGCGGCTCACCGCAATTCGCCCCAGGAGGCGCTACAGGATTTGGCCGTTGTGGAGGCAATGCTGAAGTCCGCGCGGAGTGGAACGGTGCAGAAGGTCGAGCGGCAGTATTGACGGGCCGGCAGGAATTGGACAGACAAAAATGGATCCCAGGCTGCGGTGCTCTGCCTGCAATTCGCTTTTGTCCGCCGACGTACGGTGGTGTCCAGTCTGTTTCAGAAATGTTTCCTTTCCGCAGATCGGAAAGTTGGCTACTCCTTCAAGAAGGTTGGGCGCATATCTGATTGACCATGCAATCGCAGCCGTTCTCCAGCTACCTCTGGGAGTCGCGTTGGAAATAGGCAGTCGCGCGATAACAGCAGCTTCTCTTCTGATTTTTGCCTTTTTTTTCTTAGCATTCCTGATTTTGCTCGCTAGCGCAACGACACCGGGGAAAGTGCTTCTCGGTCTCTATGTTTACAGGTATGACGGCAAAAAGGCCGGATTCTTCAGAATGTTCTTACGAGAAGGCATTGGCAAGTCAATCTCAGGAGCGGTCTTTTTGCTGGGTCTGCTCTGGATATTGCGGGACAAAGAGAGGCAGGGCTGGCACGACAAGATTCTCAAAACGCACGTTGTTGAGGTCGAGAGAAGCATTGAGAGGAGCTAGGTGGGCCGGGACCAGAGCCGCCAGAAATTCAAGTCTTCCTGTCCTGCCCGAGGATTGGTACGACGCGGGTGAACTGAAATGTGCAAACGCACTCATCTGACAAAGAAACGCTGCAGTTGGCGGACATGGATCTATCGATTCCCGCCCAAGGAGGGATAGATGGACATACTAGGCTTAGACATCGGCGGCAGCGGCATCAAGGGCGCGATCGTCGACGCAGAGACCGGTGAGCTTCTGACCAAACGCCGCCGCGTCGACACGCCCGAACCGTCCACGCCCCAAGCTGTGGCCGAGGCGGTGAACGGAATCGTCCAACACTTCAAATGGACAGGGCCGATGGGATGCACTTTCCCTGGTGTGATTCGCAACGGTGTCATCTGCTCGGCAGCCAACGTGGACAGTTCATGGATCGGCGCCGACGCGCCGGCGTTGTTCGAGCGAATCACAGGATGCCCGACCTCGATCATCAACGACGCCGACGCCGCCGGCATCGCCGAAATGGTCTTCGGCGCGGGCCGGGACCAGCCGGGTGTTGTCCTGCTGCTCACCTTGGGCACAGGTATCGGCTCGGCCCTGTTCATTGACGGACACCTGGCGCCCAATACCGAGTTCGGGCACATCGAGATCGACGGCGTCAACGCCGAAAGCCGCGCCGCCAACAGTGCCCGCAAGCGCGAAGATCTGAACTGGAAAGCATGGGGGGCCCGGCTTAACCGCTATTTCCAGACCGTGGAGTTTCTGCTTTCGCCCGATCTGTTTATTGTTGGCGGAGGCGTCAGCAAGAAGGGCCACAAATACATAAAATACATCGACGTGCGCGCGCCAATCGTCGTAGCGCAGATGCGCAACCACGCCGGGCTGATCGGCGGCGCGATGGCGGCGCACGCCCTGATTCAGGGGGGCGCGGACGCCGAACTGGATCCCGCCATCCTCTACGTACCGGAGTACGATTGAACCAGCTGCCGCGTCGCCCGAAAACGCGGCAGCGTCAAACCAATTCTGAAGAACGACTTCGAGGAGACGAACCATCATGACAAGAATGCATGAAGCAGCGGCGCTCGGTCAGTCGATCTGGCTGGATTTCATCCGCCGCTCCTTTCTGGACTCGGGCGAACTGAACGAACTGGTCGCGCAGGGGTTGCGCGGGGTTACGTCGAACCCGTCGATCTTCCAAAAGGCGATAACCGCCAGCACCGACTACGATGCCGCGGTGGAGCGGCTGGTCGACGAGGGCAGCTCGGTCAACGACATATACGAAACGCTTGCTATCCAGGACATTCGCCGCGCCTGCGACATCTTGCAGCCGGTCTACCAGAGCAGCGACGGCCACGACGGCTACGTCAGCCTGGAGGTCAACCCGAAGCTGGCCTATGATACCGAGGGCACGGTGATGGAAGCCCGCCGTCTTTCGTCGATGGTTGACCGGGCCAATGTGATGATCAAAGTGCCGGCCACGCCGCAGGGCATCCCCGCGATCGAGACGCTGATCGGCGAGGGGATCAACGTCAACGTTACGCTGATCTTTTCGCTGCAACAGTATGAAGACAGCGCGATGGCCTACATTCACGGCCTGGAGAAGCTGGCCGGGGCGCATGTGGACCCCAGCAAAGTGGCGTCGGTGGCATCGTTCTTCGTCAGCCGCGTGGACGGCAAGGTCGATCCCAAATTGGGCGAAATCGGCAGCAGCGCACTCCTGGGCAAGATCGCCATCGCCAACGCTAAGAACGCTTACCATCGTTTCAGCGAGATATTCGACGGCCCGCGTTGGGAAAAGCTGGCCGCGCAAGGAGCGCGCGTGCAACGCCCTTTGTGGGGCAGCACCAGCACCAAGAACCCCGACTTCCCCGACACGTTCTACGTGGACGCCCTCATCGGCCCCCACACCGTCAATACCGTTCCCCCCGAGACGCTGGAGGCCTTCCTCGACCATGGCTGCGCGGCCCGCACCGTGGATACCGACATTGAGGAGACCCGCCGTCAACTGGCGCAGCTGGCTGAACTCGGTATCGATCTGGACGAAATTACCGCCCAGTTGATGCGCGATGGCGTCGAGGCATTCGCCGACTCGTTCGATGAGTTGATGGCGGGGATCGGCGAAAAAGTGGCCGGCATCGCCGGCGTCGATGACCGCGAGCGCACCGATTTTTTTACGGTCCCCTCCGGAGCAAGGTAGAGGCCGCTCTGGAGGAGATTGACAGGGATCGAATCATCGCTCGCATCTGGGCCAGAAGCCACACCGTCTGGAGCGACAGTCCGGACGAAATCGTCAACCGGCTCGGGTGGCTCGATGTTGCCGCCAGGATGGAAGAGGAACGCCACTGCATCGACGCCTTGCTGCTGGACGTTCAACAGGAGGGCTATTCGCAAGTTGTCCTCCTGGGGATGGGAGGCTCCAGCTTGGCGCCCGAGGTGTTCGCGCACACGTTTGGCGGCGGCCCAATCCGGCTGCGCGTATTGGACAGCACGCATCCTGCCGCCGTCGAGAGCATGGCCAGCAGCCTGGACCTGGCGCGAACGCTCTTTATCGTCGCCACCAAGTCCGGCACGACCGCTGAGACCCTTTCTCTCTTCAAATACTTCTACAACCGCGTCCAGGATGAATGCGGCGAGGCCGGGGCAGGCGCGCACTTCGCCGCCATTACCGACGCCGGCAGCGCACTGGCCTCACTGGGCGCGGCCTGCAACTTCCGCGCGGTCTTCCTCAACGACCCCAACATCGGCGGCCGTTACTCGGCCCTTTCCCATTTCGGGCTGACGCCGGCAGCGCTGCTGGGCGTAAACCTGCGGCGGCTGCTGCGCCGCGCCCGCGAGGCGATGAACGACTGCGGGCCGCATGTCACCGGCTCCGCCAATCCGGGCGCGCAGATCGGGGTCGTAATGGCCGAGATGGCGAAAGCGGGCCGGGACAAGCTGACGATCATCGCAGACCGGGAAGTCGCTTCGTTCGCGGACTGGCTTGAGCAGCTGCTCGCTGAGAGCACTGGCAAGGCCGGTACGGGAATCGTCCCGGTTGTAGGCGAGCCGGTCGCGGCGCCGAACGACTACGGCGAAGACCGCCTCTTCGTTCACCTCCAGTGGAGTGACGCCGGCGCGCAGGATGCGCCGGTGCAGGCATTGATCGATGCCGGCCATCCGTTGATCCGCGTGCAATTCCGCGACCGGTACGACCTGGGAAGCCAGTTCTTCCTGTGGGAGTTCGCCACAGCCATGGCCGGGGCGCGGCTGGGCATTCACCCGTTCGACCAGCCGGACGTGGAGTCGGCCAAACAGCAGTCGCGCCAGATGATGACGGCCTACATGGAGCAAGGCAGCCTGCCCGAGCCGTCTCCCTCCCTGGAAGTTGACGGGATGCAAGTCTACCTTGACACACCGAACGCTTCGTCGCCGGGAACTCCCGCCGGCGCGCTGGCGGCGTTCCTGCAACAGGCCGCGGCGGGAGACTACATCAGCATCCAGGCCTACCTGGAGCCATGCCCCGCCATCGAGGGGCAGCTCCGGACAATGCAGAGCCGGTTGCGTAAGCAGACGGGGCTGGCAACGACGCTGGGGTTCGGCCCCCGTTTCCTTCACTCCACCGGCCAGCTGCACAAAGGCGATCGAGGCAACGGCCTCTTCATCCAGTTCACCGACAGGCCCGCCGCCGATGTCGACATTCCCGACGAGCCCGGCTCGTCACAAACGTCGCTGCCGTTCGGCGTCCTGATCCGGTCACAATCCTTAGGCGACCGGCAGGCGCTCTTGAACGCGGGGCGCCGCGTGCTGCGGATCGATGTGGGCGAGGACGCTCATACACACCTGGAATGTCTCGTCGAGTCTCTGGGGCCGGCGCAGGCATAAGAAGAGACGAAAATGCGGGATGTAGAGCTTCTCAAACGGCGGGCGGCTGAAGCTGCAGTGAGGCACGTTGAACCGGGCATGGTCGTGGGACTCGGCGCGGGCAGCACGTCGCTGAAGGCGCTCGAATGTATCTCCGAACGGCTGGCGCAGGGCACGCTCACCGACATTCTCGGCGTACCCTGTTCGGACCAGGTTGCTACTGACGCGCAGCGTCTGGGAATTCCGCTCACGACGCTGGAAAGTCATCCCGCCATCGACCTGACGATCGACGGCGCCGACGAGGTTGACCCGCAGCTGCGCGTCATCAAGGGCGGGGGCGGCGCGCTGCTGCGCGAAAAGATCGTTGCCCAGGCCAGCGCACGCGAGATCATCATCGTCGACGATCGCAAGCTCTCAGCGCAGTTGGGCGTGCAATGGGCCTTGCCTGTAGAGGTAATCCCCTTCGGCCTGCGCGCCCATGTGGATTTTGTAGCAGGACTCGGCGCGACTGTGCAGGCGCGGACGGGCTTCGACGGCTGTCCATTTCGCACCGACAGCGGCAATCTCATCCTCGACTGCCGTTTCGGCCCGATCGACGACCCGGAGTCGATCGCCGCCGCACTGGAACGCCGCGCCGGAATCGTAGAGCACGGCCTCTTTCTCGATCTGGTGACAGACCTGATCGTCGCCAGCCCCGCGGACATCGAACATCGTACTCGATAATCGAATAGACGCGAGGCCCGACCGCAAAAGCGGTTGACGCAACCTTTTTCAGATTTCGCAGAGGCAGGCTTGAGCCTGACGCGCCGGCTGGCCGTTGTCTGGCCAGATCGACCTGGAGTTGAAACCGGGCGCGGTCAGGGACCGGGGATTATCAGTTCGTCGCCGACCCGGAGAAGGTCGGCGTTGGTAATGTTGTTCGCCGCCATGAGCGCTTCGACAGTCACACCGAACTGTTGCGCGATAGCGAGCAGGGAATCCCCTTCCTGCACCGTATAGGTCGCCTGGTTCAGAATGCTTATATCGGCGGCGGTCCTGCCGGGAATGATGAGCACCGTGCCTATCTTCACAACGTGGGGATTGGTGATCGTGTTGCCGTTGAATGCGATCAGGTCGGTCAGCGTGACGTTGTACTGTTCCGCGATTTGGGCGAGAGTCTCGCCGGCCTGCACTTCGTGCGTGCCCGCACGGCCCGACAGCCCGGGATCAACCGACCCGCCGCCCGCACTCGGCTGTTCGGAGGCGCTCGCGCTGGGAATCAGAAGAACCTGGCCGACACCGATACTGTGCTGGTCGCGCAGGCCGTTGACGCTGGCGAGCTGGTCAAGCGAGATGCCGAAATGGAGCGCGATCGAAAGGAGCGTGTCCCCCTCCTGAACCGTGTACTCGAACGGCTCCGGCGTGGCGGTGGGGATACCTTGCGGGGTTGTCACGCCGGGTATGTTGGGCACGCGCAGCACCTGGCCGACCTGCAAAGCGTCGGTCGTCAACAGGTTGAGCGCCCGAATTCTCTGCGGATCTGTCGCGAACTTCTCCGAAATTGCATTAATCGTATCCCCCGGCTGAACCTCGTATGTAATCACCTTCGGCTCGGGCGTGTCTTCCGGTGTCGGGTCGGGCGTATCGGTCGCGGTCGGCAGGGGCGTGATCTGCGCCACCACCGGCTCTTGCGGCTGCTCGCTTGCCGGGCTTTCGGCCTCCTCGGCGACGCGCTCACGCGTGCACGCGGAGAGCAGGAGAGCCGCCGTCAAAATCAGAATGACACCCGTCATCCAGAGTGAATTTGTGGACTGCGTTATCGTTCCACTGTTAACGCGCGACTGCGTGCCCATCGATTTTCTCCACTTATGCAAGCCATTGACGCAACGAACATGCGACCGTTGTTCAGTAGACTGACCCTATCCGTACACGACGCGGCGGGGGACGACGTGTAGGAACTGAAGATGCGCCGCCCCGTGCCGACAGCCGGAAAAACATCATAGCATACCCGCTTAAGGCCCGCAACCGGTTTCCGCAAATCGGGTGCAGACCCGCACTTTTGTTCACATGAACAAAGGGGACTCTTGAGCCGGCAACGGTCGCGTCGGCAGGTTTGGCGAGCTCTCACAGGCAAGGCAGATCAGAGAGGCCGATCCAACCAATTCGGAGACCGCCAGCTTTCAACGCAAGAAACGGGCCACGGAAAAGGGCGCCAGGTCCCGGGCGGGCGGTTGCTCAAGGGCTTGCTCAACGACCAGCTTTGCGCTGAACGGACCGAGCGTGAGGCCGGTAGGCCCGTGACCGGTGGCAAGGTAGACGCCGCTCACGCCGGGAACGGCCCCCAGCAGCGGTAGGTGATCGGAAGTGTAGGGGCGCAGACCGACGCGAATATCATCGATGGCGGCGTGGCGCAGACCGGGCGCCAGGCGCAGAGCCTCCTGGAGCACTTCGCGGACACCGCTTACCGTCGCGTGGGCCGCGTAGCCGCTGCCGGTCTCACGCGTCGCGCCGACGGCGACGCGTCCGCCGGGCCATGGCACCTGGTAGTGATCACTGAAACCCATGACGATCGACCAGGCGCCGGTATCCTGGCCCGGAAGTTGCAGGTGAATAATCTGCCCCCGTTGCGGCGCAACCGGGATCTGCACATCCAACTGGGCGCCAAAATCGGTTGACCATGCGCCGCCGGCGATGAGAACGGCGCCGGCCGTGTACTCGTCCCCGCAGGCGGAGCGGACGCCGTGTACGCGGCCATCTTCAAGAAGCAGGGTAGAGACATCGAATTCGCTGGTCTCCACCGCGCGTGCGCGCAAACCGTGTTCGAGAACCGCGGTCATCAAACGGCCGTCTACCCGCCGTGCGGTCGGCTGAAGCAGCACAGCGGACGCGTCGGCCAACAGAGGGTAGTAGACTTTGCGCGCCTCCTTGGGTGAGATCCTTCGGACAGATTCTGCCGGCGGCGGCCGACGCTCCTCCTGGCGGGCGTAGACCGTCCGCTCCATCTCTGCCAGCGCGGCCGCTTCAACGTCATCGAGAGCCACGATCATTTTCGCGCAGTGGCCATAGGCCCGGGAAAGCTCCTCGCCGGGCACACCGTCGGCGGCGAGATCCCCGATCAGCACGGAGTAATAGCCAACCGCCTCCAAAGCGAAATCGTACCAGAGACGACCGTCGCGCGTGCTGCTTTCAGGGGCGAGGATGCCTGCGCCCGCATCGGTCGCCCGGCCGGCATCGCGCCGGTCGCACAGGAGCGTGCGCGCCCCCATTTGGCCCGCGCGATAGGCCGCGGCCGCACCGACAATACCGCCGCCGATGATGATGAGATCGAAGTCCATAGCGAACCCTGTTCGTATTGCCGCGCTACTGATTCGCCGTCTGCGCGCGAATCTGCAAGACAGTACCTTGGTGGTCGACGACGTAGAGATTTCCTGACGCATCCTCCCCAAAGCTACTGACGTTGTGGGAGGTATCCAGCAACATCCTGGCTTCCAAATGCCCTCGTCCCGCCGCAGACCCCAGATGCGTCCGCTCACGTAGTCGGCAAAAAAGTAGATACCCCGCATTGACGGCTGGTCCGATCCCCT
>CATOTS010000022.1 GCA_951813625.1 uncultured Caldilineaceae bacterium
CCAATGGCCGCCCGCGCCCGCACGCTTCGCTATCTCCCGCCCCGACCCGACTTGCAGACCGAGGTGCAGATCGGTGAGAATTCACCAGAATACTTGGCGATGGCGCGCTGCGGCCCCGGAGACGTGCTCGTCTGCGATGTTATGGGGGACGCCCGCCCCTGCATCTTCGGCGACGTGAAGGCGCTGCATCTGAAGATGAACAACGCCGACGGCGTCGTGACCGACGGCGGCATACGCGACCTCGATATTATGGTGCAGGAAGAGTACGGGCTCATCATCTACGCGCGCGAGCGAACGCCCCTCGGCGGCGTGCCACACGCCATCCCGGCGGAGGAAAACGTCGACGTTCAATGCGGTGGCGCGCTTGTCCGGCCCGGCGATGTGCTGGTCGGCGACAACGACGGTGTGGTCGTCGTGCCCTCCTGGTTCGCCGAGGAGTGCGCCGAACTGACCGAAGTGCATGAGGAAGCCGAAACGATGATCAAGGAGCGCATCCTGGCCGAAGGCGTCATTCCGGGCAAGTACTACCCGCCCGGACCGGAGACCTACGAGAAGGTGCGCGCCGCGCGCAGTTCGGGGCAGAAGTAGCCGCACAGGGCCAATGCGCCCGGTGCATGATAAGGAGCGGAAGATGGCGACTTTGGTAGCGGAACGGCCAACGACCGGGCCACCGGCGCAGACTGAAGCCGGCCCGTCAGCGAAAGCAGGCGAACAGGACGCTGTGCGGCAGCGGATTATCGACTGCGACGTGCATCACCGTACGCCCAACGTGGAGGCGCTGTTCCCCTTTTTGCCGCGCCAGTACATCGAGCAGATCAAGGACTTCGGCCCCATGAGTCCCTATTTGGGCTACACCAACATGCCCGGCGGGGGCGCACGCCAGGACCTGTGGGAGGGCGTCGAAGACGAACCGAATCCAACCACTGTTCCAGAAGTCTGCATCGAAAAGCACCTGGACCGCTACGGCATCGACCTCGCCGTCCTGACCGGCGAGGGCGGCCCGTACAGCATGGCGGTCCACCCGACCGTCGACTACGCCGCCGCCTACTGCCGCGCCTTCAACGACTGGACGCTGGCCGAGTGGGTCGCCAAAGACGACCGCTTGCGCGCTTCGATCCACATCGCCCCCGCCGATCCACAGCAGGCCGCGGCCGAGATCGACCGCCTGGGCGATCATCCCGGCGTGGCCCAGGTCCTGATGCCGGCCGGCAGCCTGCACCCATTCGGCAACCGCATCTACCACCCGATCTACGAAGCCTGCGAGCGCCACGGCCTGCCGATGTGTACCCATTTCGGTGGCGAGGGGGCCGGTTTTTCCGCGCCGCCGACCGCGGCCGGCTACCCAACCTACTACCTCGAGATGCGCATGGCCCGCCCGCAGATCGCGATGGCCCACACCGCCAGCCTCATCTGCGAGGGCGTTTTTGAGAAGTTCCCAAACTTCAGATTTCTCTTCATCGAACACGACGTCTTCTGGGTGCCCGGCCTGATGTGGCACATGGATGCCGACTGGAAGAGCCTGCGCGACTACACGCCCTGGGTCAAGCGGCTGCCGAGCGAATATCTGCGCGAACACATCCGCTTCGGTTCCCAGCCTTTCCCCAACGCGCCCGACCGCCAAGCGCTCGAAACCTTCCTCGACTGGCTCCACGCCGACGAAATCCTGGTCTTCGCCAGCGACTACCCCCACTGGGACTGGGAAGAGCCGGCCGCCTTCATGCGCAGCCTCGACAAGAAGCTGCGTCCCCGCGTCATGTACGACACCGCCTCCGAGCTCTACGGCCTCGACTGATGCCCGCGCACGTAATCGCAACCGCCGACGAAATCCCCCCCGGCGGCCGCAAAATCGTGACCGTCAACGGCCGCGAGATCGGCGTCTTCAACCTCGACGGCGACTACTACGCCCTCCGCAACATCTGCCCCCACAGAACGGGCCCCCTCTGCCGCGGCCGTCTGCGCCCCCTCGTCCTCCCCAATGGCATGACCGACATGACCTACACCCGCGAGGGCGAGATCATAAAGTGCCCCTGGCACCAGTGGGAGTTCGACATCAAGACAGGCGAGGCGCTCTATGATCCGCAGCTGCGAGTGCGGACTTACCGCGTCGAGGTGGAGGACGGGCAGGTAGTGCTGCACGCGTGAATGTGGGAGGTGCGTTACCGAATTCTTGAGGAAATAATCCTGCTAGACTTCCAACTTTAAGAACCTTGCATTCCTATGCATGGGTTAAGGAAACCACGATAGCCCTCTATGATTACCAGGACGTAACCACTTGGCATTTATGGGGAACTGTTTATGGACGCGAAGAGGATCGCTCTTTACAGAAGAATAGAGCAGGCAAGAAATTCAAGGGTACTCGTTTATTTCACGGGAGATCGGCCCGGCCTAGAAACCAAAATGGCCTCTGAAGTCTTGGACTATTTTGTACATCATCTCGACAGCATAAGAGTCGTCGATAGAATCACCCTAATACTGTACACGCGCGGTGGTGAGACTCTTTCGGCATGGAGCCTTGCCAATCTGCTTCGCACCTTTTGCAATACTCTTGAAATCATTATCCCCGCGAAGTGCCACAGCGCCGGAACTCTGCTCTGCCTTGGAGCCGATAACCTGGTTATGACTAAACAGGCAACTTTGGGTCCCATTGACCCAAGTGTAAATACGCCTCTCAATCCGCAACTCCCTGGTGGGCAACCGATTGCGCGAGTACCCGTTAGCGTAGAAGATGTAACCGCCTTCCTTGAACAGGCGCGCGAGGCCCTGGGTCATGAGCCTATCGGCCAGATATTTGAACGTCTAACGCAGGAAGTTCATCCTTTAGTGCTTGGGAATACCTATCGCGCTCGTTCGCAGATCCGAATGCTCGGCCGGCGTCTTCTTTCAAATCATATGGATAGGCAAGAAAATATAGACAAAATCCTGGACTTTCTGTGCAGTGAATCCGGAAGCCATGACTATACAATTTATCGTCGGGAGGCCCGGGACCTCCTCGGGCTTCCTATAGAAACACCTTCATGGGAATTCAACTACCTCCTAAAGGAGTTGTATGATAATATTGCTGCAGAGCTTGAACTTACAATTCCTTTCGATTTAAACTCTGTTTTGGGTGGCAGTGATCAAGCCCAATACACTTTTCGTCGTGCTCTGATTGAAAGTGTATCGGGCGGTGCACACAAATTTGTCAGTGAAGGCGTGATAAGTCGTCAAAGAGTCGAGATTCAGCCGGGAGTCACCGGCGAAACACTAGGTGATCAGCGTCTTTTCGAAGGATGGAGATTCTACGATGCCGAAGTCACAAAGCAGCCGGAATGAGACAAAGGAAGTCCCACCGCAAACGGGACTGCCGGCGGCGATTTCACAAGGTACCGCCGCGACTGATAACCTTGCAGCGCTGATAAAGAACAATGTCATTGTTGTGAACGTGCAGAAAGTTGACCTTCCGTCCAATTTACCTGCTAACGAGGGGACACTCGACACTCAACAAGATTCCTGAAGCATTTGGTACAGGCAATCAATCGTCGCCCGCCACCCTGAACAAAACACGTAGGAACGCCGCGCCGGCCTCGTCATCCATTTCGTCAACTGTAAATTGGATGGACGCAAGGCGGCGCGGCTTTCTTTCAGAATTACGACTTCCTCAGTGCTAGAATTCGCCCTCTCTCACATTCCCTCTACCCAGCTCCTTCACCACCTTCGGCTGCACCGGCTCGTTGTCCTTCAGAACGCCCTCACCCTTCTTCAGATTCTTGGCCGCAACGCTGTCCAGCCCCGCCAACTTCTGTCCGCCCTTCAGCGCCTTCAGGTCCCCGTCGTAGTAGTCGAACCACGGCAGCCCTGCCATAGTATAGTCCCGGGCCGTCGGCGGCTCACTCGGCGGCTGGGCGCCGGTCACGTTAACAAACTGAACGCTGTTGAGGATGTGCACGAAACAGCGTGAGCGCACAGTTGTATCCCATGCATTGAAGCCGTAGTCGTCCTCGTAAATCTCCTGGCGCATGAGACCACCCGGGGCCAGACCCATTTCCGGGGGTGGCGAAGAAACGCGGAGCGGAGCATACGCCATAGGCCTGTAGTCCTCCTCTATTTCCCTCTTGTAAAGCGAGGCCTTCAACGGATAAACGACGATCTGAAGACCGCCGTGCTCCGCCTCACCCGTCAACTGCTCCTCGGCCGTGTATCCTTCGCCAAGCGGCATGGCCACGAACTGCCGGATCTTCCCTTTCATGACGCAGAACCCGTCCAGCCAAGGCTGCTCGGGAACGACCACATAGTCCTGGGGACTTTCACAGAGCTCGTTCTCCCAGCCCTCACCCGTCACCGCATTGATCTTCCCCGCCGCCACCTTCACCGCCATCGGATAGCTGCCGTCGAAATTGAGCCACATCGCTTCCGCCTGGTACATCGGCAGAAAGACGCCCCCGCGCGTGTTCCAGGTATCCGGTACCGTGTCGGTGTAGTCGTCGACAAGATTGAGCGGGAAGCGGCCCAGCCCCGGCGGCAGCGAGTATTCCCGGTTGTCATCGGGAATGCGCAGCGTGCGCTGGAAGGAGATGCTGCACTTTGCGTCCTTGTGCACCTCCGGGAAGCGGAAATTCAATCTATCTCTTTTGAGTTCAATCATGGCTGGTTCCTCCTGGATCCTTACCTTGGAACACAATGTATGCGTGACACCCGGCCCTTACCAATCGCCGTCTCGGATCTCGCGGGCGACGTGCTGGATCGCACCGTCGGGCGCATCCCGCAGTTGCCGCAACAGCTCCGCGAACAGTTGCGGCCTCCGCAGAATGATATCCCGAAGGTCGCTCGAAACTTTGCCCGCCATCGCCAGCAAAAGGTCCGCATCCTCGCCCAACTCCCCGGCCAGACGGCGTATCGTCGCCTCCGAAGGCGGCGCGACCTGGTCTCGCTCGATCTTGCTCAAATACGACGGCTCCACCCCAATGCGCTGCGCAACCTGCCGCACCGAGAAGGACCGGTCTTCCTTGAACCTCTTATCGCGAACGGAACGGATAAACTTGCCGAATGTCATGTGTACTACATAGTACACAATAGTCAGACATCTGTCAAGAGGGTAATTTCACATCCGGGGTATGTGATGTTTGAGCTACACCAAATGGGGAAAGAATCAAGTAAAGTGGACGGTTGCGACCATTCGTTACGGTTGTTGCACAGGGTAGACCAATGGAGCAGTTTCCAGGGAGCCTCCACCCTCACGCACTCTCCTCTTCCGTCCGCGCCTCATGCAGCGCCCCCAACCGCAGCAACTGCGGCGACAACGCCGCCGCCCCCGCCACCACCAGAATCGTCCCAATCCCCCCGCTCACCACCGAAATCACCGGCCCGAAATACTGCGCCACCAGACCCGACTCAAAGCCCCCAAGCTCATTCGACGCCCCGATGAATATCCCGCTCACGGCCGACACACGTCCCCGCATCCGGTCCGGCGTCAGCAGTTGTGTCAGCGTCTGACGCACCACCATGCTGATATTGTCCAGGGCCCCCGTCAGAAACAGCATCGCCCACGAGAGCCCGAAATTCTGCGAAAAGCCGAATACAATCGTCGCCACGCCGAACCCGGCCACCCCCAGCAGCAGCCCCCGCCCCGCCCGCTTCATCGGCGGCAGATAGACCATCGCCACAGCCATCAGAAATGCCCCGACCGCCGGCGCCGCCCGCAAGTACCCGAACCCCGTCGCGCCCACGTTCAGAATATCCTCGGCAAAAATAGGCAGCAGATAGACCGCCCCGCCCAGCAGCACCGCAAACAAGTCCAGCGCCATAATCGTGAACAGAATTCGTTTGTCCCACACAAAACGGATCCCGCCCAGCAGCGTCTGCCAGTTGGCCGGTTCCGGCTTCTCGTCCGTCGGCCGAAATTGGATGCGGGTAAGGATGAACGCCAGCCACAACGAACCCGCCGCAGCCACAAAATACGCGCTCTGCGCGCTCACGGCAACCACGATGCCGCCCAGCGCCGGTCCCACCACCGACGCAATATGCATCAGGCTCATGTTCCACGTCACCGCGTTCGGAAACACCTCCGCCGGCACCAGCTGCGGCAGCAGCGCCGTCCGTGCCGGACGCCCCGCCGTCATCATGCTGGCGTCCAGGAAGAGCAGCGCATACATCCATCCCACCGGCCCCTCCGCAATCGAGAAAGCAGCCAGCGCCAGCGACGTAACTGTCATCCCCAGCAGGCTGATGATCGACAACCGCCGCCGTTCATAGCGGTCCGCCAGCAACCCCGCCGGCAGCGCCAACACCATCAGCGGCAGCGCCTGCGCCAGCCCCACCAACCCCAGCGAGAGCGCCTCTCCCGTGCGCTGGTAGATCTCCCAGGCGATCGCGATACTCTGAATATAGGTCCCCATCCGCGCCACCACCCAGCCAATTACATACAGCCGGTAGTCGTGAATGCGAAATGCGGCGTAGGGGTCTTGCGAGCGGGACAAAAGAAAAACTCCAGCGGACAGGTGGGCAGAACCCTATTGAACGCCAAAACGCCCCCCTTGTCCAACCGGACAAGGGAAGGGGCTGCTCAGATTGAAAGGACACTTAATCGATGTTAAAATGTATCCTCATCCACCTCGAAACTGAGATGCAGGTGACCTTGGATACTTTACTCACTCAAATCAGAGTCATACATGGATGATGTGCCGCATCGAAGCAACTATGGCTTTTTGGCGAGGTCGTTTGAGCGACGCAGAGTTCAATGCTGTCAACGACGAGTTGAACTCTCGTGTTGAGATGTCAGCAATCAAGACTTCAAGTTGGATTCCCGGTTCTGATTGGGACGGAACTGTTTTACAACCGATCTTAGAAGTCGCATGCCTGAGCGACGCCGATGCCGCTGGTAGGTTTGTGGTTTGATACTTTGGCAGGTTCTATTGGACCACGACCTCGTGTGTGCATTCGATCGGTACGAGAAGTATGGCGTCCCCATATGAGGTATGACGCACTTTCGTCTCGACAACCCGCCTCTACCATAGACAAGTCCTTGTTTTCCAGCAGGGCGCCCTACGTGGGTAATTCGTTCACAAGTATTCTGAGATCTGATGAAGGTGCCACATGCCGAAAATGCTAGCGTAGATATCCGCAAACTGCGCGACTACTGCCTTAGTCCGTCGCATGAACATGGGAGGCACAAGGCGCGCCTTTTCGCAGCTGCATTGGAACTGTATGCTGATGATGCTTGCGAGCTTCGCGACGTCTTGCTGGAGGCCATCAAGACGCACGACGCGCAACTGGGACGACGCGATGAGTATGGGCAGCGTTACATTATAGATTTTAGACTTGAATGGCGTGGCAAGCAGGCAATCGTCCGGAGTGCATGGATTGTCGAGAAGAATTCCGAAACTCCGAGATTGACGTCGTGTTATCCGCGGTGAATGCAGTGCAGGGGGCAAGAGCGCGTGAACATCAAGCTACTTGACGTAGTCGTCCTTTTGGATGACTTGCCTGAATACAATCTAGTGCGTGGACAAGTCGGCACAGTTGTTGAGATCCTTGCAGCCGGCGAAGCGTTTGAAGTCGAATTCAGCGATCCCGACGGACGCACACTTGAGTCCATCGCTCTGCGTCCGGATCAATTCACGGTGCGCCGCACTCAATTTGTAAAAGCAAAGTCCGCCTCACCCTAAACCACGGGCGGCAAATGTCGCCCTAAGCCCCGCAGATACCCCTGCCGTTCACCCGCTCCCCCCAATCATCACCCCATCCACCCGGATCGTCGGCGACCCCAGCGCACCCATCATCGGCACAAAAGTCAGGTCGTTGCCGACCGCCTTGACATTGTGCAGCAGCTCCTGCATCGGCAGAGCGATCGTCACCTCGTTGACAGGATGGCTCAATTCCCCGTTCTCAATCCAGTAGCCCTTCGCCGAGATCGAATAGTCCCCGCTGATCGGGTTGATGCTGGCCGTGTTCATCACGCTCTCCACGTACAATCCCTGCTCCACCCCGCCAATAACTTCCTCCGGCGTCTCCTGACCCGGCTGGAAGTAGAAGTTGCTCGCGTCCAGCGTCGGCATCGCTGAGTGGGAGCGCCGGTTGGCGTTGCCCGTCGAGCTGGCCGTCCCGTCGCGGGTGGCCGTGTAATGATCATGCAGCGCCGTCTGCAAGACCCCTTCATCGATCAGCCGCGTCGCCGCCGTCGGCACCCCCTCATCGTCAAACGGCCGCGTCGCGATCCCGCCCGGCAACCGCCCGTTGTCCAGCACAGTGACCATATCCGCAGCCACCGTTTCCCCAATCTTGCCCTCAAGAAAAGAACGGTTGCGCTGCATCGCGTCTGCGCCCAGCGCCCGCGAAAGCGCTTCGAGAATGCTGGTGGCAGCCATCGGCGAGTAGACCACCGACGCCCGCTGCGTCGGCACCGGTTTGCCCCCCAACATTCCAACCGCCTTGCGCGCCGCGTCCTTCCCGACTTCGGTTGGCTTGAAGTCACCCAACCGCGAGCCAAAGTCGAATCCCAACGCCATCGACCGGTCATTCTCGTCTGCAGCCATCACCATCACAAAGCCGCCGATAAAGCTCTTGTCGTAACTGCCGGAGATTCCCTTTGAGTTCGCAACTGCCACTGTCCCGTGCTGGCTCATCAGCGTGCAACGGTTGGTCAGGACGACGCGTTCGTCGTAGCGCAATGCGGCCTTCTCAATCCGTCGGGCCATCTCAACTTTGCGCCCGATCGGCAACTCGACGATCGCCTCGTCGTAGACCTCCAGATCATCCTCCGGAAGCGGCTGCGGCGCCGGCAGAGATCGATATTCGTCCCCGTCCGCGACATCGGCAAGAGTGACGGCCGCCTCGATCGTCTTCTCGATGCTGCTCGCCCCGAAGTCCGATGTGTAGGCATAGCCCATCTTTCCGTCCCGAATCACCCGTACGCCCAGCCCTTTGGAACCCGCCTGCGAAAGTTTCTCAACTTCGCCCCGATCTACATTGACCGACGTATTCTGGCCGACATTGACAAAGGCTTCCGCCTCGACACCCCGTTCGACCGCCCTCGACACAACGTCCCGGGCAAATTTCAGATAATCCACGTTTAAGCTCCTACTCCCGCGCCCAAAGGCGCAGGCTGAAATCTAGCCTCAATTCACTATCCTCTGACCACCGACCACCGACCACCGACCACCGACCACCGACCACTGCCATTTCACTCGGTGCCGCCGACCGTCAGCTTAGGAACGCGCACCGTCGGCTGCCCGACGCTCACCCGCGCCCACTGCCCCTTGCCGCACATCCCCCGGCCGGGATCCAACGACATGTCTGTGCCGATCATGTCGATCTGGCGCAGAGTCTCCGGACCGTTGCCCACCAGCGTCGCGCCCCGCACCGGCGCGGTGAGCTTGCCGTCCTCGATCAGCCAGCCTTCGGTGACGGTGAAAACGTAGTCCCCGCGCCCGATCTCCACCTGGCCGCCGCCCAGCCGTTTCGCGTACAAACCCTTTTCTACCGAGCGGATGATCTCCTCCGGGTCGTGCGGACCGGCATCGATATAGGTATTCGTCATACGCGGCATCGGCATGGCACGGAACGACTGCCGCCGCCCATTGCCCGTCGACGCACGGCCCGCCCGCCGCGCTTCGGTCAGGTCCCACATGTACTCCTTCAGAATGCCGTCCTCGATTAGTACAGTCCGGTTGGTCGGCACACCCTCGTCATCGAAACGCATCGTTCCCCGTCGGCCAGGGATGGTGCCGTCGTCGTAGGCGGTCAGGAAATCCGGCCCCACCTTTTCGCCCACCAGCCCCGTGTAGGCCGATGCGCCCTTGGTGATAAAGTCCGCCTCCATACAGTGGCCGCAGGCCTCGTGGAAGAGTACGCCGCCCCAACCGTTGGTGATCACGACCGGCATCTCACCGGCCGGCGCCGGCCTCGCGTCCAACATCAGCAGCGCCGTGTCAGCCGCTTCCGGCATCATCTGCACCGGGTCGCGGTCGTCGAAGAACTCCAGCCCGACCTGCCCACCGATTCCGGTCGCGCTGGACTGGCGCACGTCCCCCTTCTGCGCGGCCACCTGCCCCTGAAATTCGAGAAAGGAGCGGTCATCCTCCGCCCAGACACCCTCTGTGTTGTATACCCAGACCCGGCGCCGCGTCTCCGTATAGCCGCACTGCACGCTGACGATATGCGGACTGTGCCGGCGCGTGACCTCGTCCATCTTCCGCAGAATCCCAGCCTTGTCCTGCGTCGACATCTGCTCGAAAGGGCGCTCGATACGGGACTCGACCCGGCTTTCCCCTTTAGTCAGGTCGGCGCACACCTGCGCATTGTTTGCATTTTCGCCCGCGGCCGCTGCAACCCCCGCCGCCTCGATCAGCGACTCCTGCGTGAGATCATCGGTGTAGGCGTAGGCCGCGTTGTTCCCATAGAAGACCCGCACGCCCCCTCCGATGTCGTTGCCTTGCGTCGCCTTCTCCAGACGGCCCTCGTCCAGAATTAGGGAAAGACTTTCCTTGTTCTCCAGGTAGACTTCTGCCAGGTCGGCGCCCTTCGCCAGCCCGGCATCTAACACCCGGCGGATCGATTCAGTTGGAAGCATAATATCCCCTCTGACTAGTGGCCCGTGGCCCCGTTCAGCCGGTGCACGTCCTCATCATCCAGCTCCAGTTTCAGGGCCTCCAGATTCTCGCGCAATCGTGTCCGCTTGCTCGACTTCGGAATCGTCACCACATTCGGCTTGAGCGTCAGCCAGCGAATTGCCACCTGCGCCGGCGTAGCGCCGTGCTTGCGCGCCACCGCCTGTACCGTCTCGTTCTGCAACACGCCGTCCTTTATCGGCGAATAGGCCGTGAGCACGACGTTGTTCTCCTGACAGTAGCGCAACAGCCCGTTCTGCTCCGGCGCACGCGTGTGCAGATTGTAGCGCACCTGGTCGTTCACCACCGGCGTTGCGCACAACTCCTGCGCCTGCCGCAGCAACGGCACATCGAAATTGCTGACGCCGACCCGCCGGACCCGGCCATCCGCCGCGGCCCGGTTCAGTGCCCTGAACGACTCTTCCAGCGGCACATCTGAACTGGGCCAGTGGATCAGATAGAGATCGGCATAGTCGGTCTGCAACCGCTCCAGGCTGCCGTCCAACGCCCGCAACAGGTCATCGTAGCGCAGGTTGTCCGGCAGAACCTTCGTCGTGACGAAGATCTCCTCTCTGTTGAACTCCTGCAGCGCGCGGCCGACAAGGTCCTCGCAATGGCCGGCGCCGTACATCTCCGCCGTGTCGATGTGGGTATACCCAATCTCGATTGCATCCCGGATCAGCGCGGTCATCTCGTCATCGTGCGAATGGTCTGGTGTCCGGCCGCCCCCTATATCCCACGTGCCCAGCCCTATCACCGGCAAGCGACCGCCGTCGCTGAGGGTTAATGTCTCCATAACTGTTCGTTCTCCTCGTGCCTCAAGTTCAACCGACCTCCCAAAGAGAAGCTCGCTCTCCAGAACCGCCGCGCCTGAATTGCTTCGGTGGCTCCAGAGCAAAGTATACGTCACAGAGTAGGAATCCAGAATTTGCCAACCTGGCCTACGCACAGGACCGCCCTGCTTTCCATCCCATATCCTGGGCCTTCCCGCCGGCTTCGGAACACACACTATGCCTGACGAATTACCCGGTCGGCGTTTCCCTCCCATGTCAGGAAACTGTCAGGTAGTTCTGTTTGTTCGGTATTGACAGAACAAAAAGAACAAGCTACAATGGATGACATCACTTGCAAAGGCAATGACCCGCAAACGATCGGCACATACGCCTGCATGTAAGGAGCAACAGCATGGCTCAACCCGCGATCTCAGTGAAGGACCTGAGTTTCAGCTACGGCGACACCCTCGCCGTAGACGATATCTCCTTCGACGTGGCCGGAGGCGAAGTCATCGGCTTCCTCGGCCCCAACGGCGCCGGCAAATCCACCGTCGTCAAAATGCTGACCGGTCAGCTGACGCCCCAAAATGGCTCAGCCACCCTCCTTGGCATGGACATCGTCAAGGAACGCAAACAGGTTCAGCAGGAATTCGGCATCTCCTTTGAATTCACCAACCTGTACGAGCAGATGAGCGCCGTCGAAAATCTCAATCTCTTCGCCAAACTCTACAAAGTACCCGATTTCGACGCCATGAACCTGCTTGAAAAGGTCGGGCTCGGCGGCCGCGAAAAGGAACACGTCGCCAACTACTCCAAAGGCATGAAGCAACGTCTCATGATGGCGCGCGCCCTCGTAAGCGACCCCAAAATGCTCTTCCTCGACGAACCGACCGACGGCCTCGATCCCGTCTCCACCGAGACCATCCACACCTTGATCCGCGCCGCCACCCAGCAAGGGACCACCGTCTTTCTGACCACCCACGATATGGTCGAAGCCGACAAGCTGTCCGACCGGGTCGCCTTCCTCAATCAGGGCAAAATCGTCGCCCTCGACACGCCGGCCCGTCTCAAACAGCGCTTCGGCATGCGCGCCCTCAAAGTAGAGGTCGAACTGCCCAACGGCGATATCGAAGTGCGCGAAGTAACGCTCGATGAAGACCAGACCCCGCAGACAGTCTTCGATCTCTTAAAGAACGAACGCATCCTCACCGTCCACAGCGAGGAAGCAACGCTGGAAGATATCTTCTTCGATATCACCGGCAGGGGGTTACAAGGATGATCGGCACACTCGTCGTCAATGACATCAAACTCTTTTTCCGCAACCGCTTCTTCGCCATTGTCACCGCGATAGGCGTGGTATTCTATCTCATCATCTACTTCCTGCTCCCCAACCAAGTGGACGAAAACCTGGGCATGGCCTTCTTCATCGAGGATCGGGAGATTCCCCTCTACCAGCGCCTCATTGATGAAAATGACGAAAACCCGGGCGGCGACTATACCATCTTCGACTCCGAGGCCGAGATGCTGACCGCGCTCGAAGAGACCGGTGACTTCTTCGTCGGCCTGTCGCTTCCCGCAGACCTCTCCGCCGCCGCCGCCCGTGGGGAGCAGGTGGAGCTGAATGCCTACTACGCACCCGGTGTCCCCGCCGAAGCCAAACAGATATTCCACGATGTGCTGGTGCTCGTCGCCAACACTATCAATCCTGAAACGCTGGCCAGCTTAGCCCGTTTCAACGACACAGGGATCGTGCTCGGCAATGACATGACCGGCGCGCCTCTCTCGATGCGCGACCGGTTCGCGCCCCTCCTTCTGATGATGATCGTGGTCATAGAGGTCTTTGGACTGGCGACGCTCCTCAACCGCGACGTCGACAATGGCACCGCACGCGCCCTCATCACCGGCCCTCTGCGCCTGCATCAGTTCTTTGTCGGCAAGGCCCTGATGGGCATGGTCTTGGCTTTCGGGCAGGTACTGCTCCTGAGCGCCGTGATGGGTATCTTGGGCACCGCGCCGCTCCTGCTCTTGACAACCCTGCTGCTGGGCAGTCTCCTGATGGTCGGCCTCGGCTTCTTTATCGCCGCAATCTCCAAGGACAATACATCGGTAATGGGGTGGGCCATCGTGTTTATCATACCCATGGTGTTCCCCGGCTTTTCGGTTCTTCTGCCCGGCCTCTCTTCCGGCTGGATGGAGCTCATCCCCTCCTATTTCTTCGTCGACTCTCTGCACCGTATCATCAACTTCGGCGCCGGCTGGGCAGATGTGGCCGGCAACCTGGCAATCCTGCTCCTGGTCGGCGCAGGTTCGATGGCGGTCGGAACGGCCGCCATATTAAGGAAATTCTGATGGATATTAGACGAATAGCAGTTCTGATGGGCAAAGACGCGCGCCTCGGCGCAGCCAACTTCATGGCCGTCTATGTACTTGTGATGCCGGTCATCATCAGCCTTCTCATCGCGCTTGTCTTCGGCGACCTATTGGCGCAGACACCGCGCCTGGGCATCTACGACCCCGACGCCAGCGAAAAGTTTACGAGGCCGCTGCTCGACCATCCCAGCATAAACACCACTGTCTACGATTCAGACGCGGCGCTGCAAAGTGCGGTCGAACGCGGTAGCGAAGAGGTGGGCCTCAGCCTGCCCGCCGGCTTCGCCGCGGCCCTCGAAGACGACAGCGCAGAGATCGCCTTCACGGCCTACCGCTGGGGAGAGGCCGGCGTCCGCAACCTCCTGCTCCTGGAATCGGCCATCGCGCACGCCATGACGGAGGGAATCGGGAGCAGCATCGACCAGCTTCCTGTAAGCGTCAACGCAGAGCAGATCGGCAGCGCCAACACACAGACCTGGTCGCAGCGTCTGTTGCCTCTGCTCCTGATCATGGCAATCGTACTCGGTGGGCTCTTTTTCCCGGCCGCATCGCTGCTCGACGAGAAAAAGAATCGCACGCTGGTCGCCTTGACCTCTACACCCACCTCGCTGCTCGACGTCTACCTGTCAAAGACGCTGATAGGATTCATTCTGAGTGGAATCATGGGTACGATCATCTTGCTGATCAACAGCGCCTTCGCCGGCCAGGTCGCCCTCCTTCTGCTCGTGATCGCCCTCGGTGGGCTCATGTCCTCGGCCTTCGGCATCATCCTGGGCTCCGTCTCCAAGGACATGGATACTTTCTTGGGTATCGTCAAGGCCGTGGGCATCCTGCTCTACGCGCCCGGCATCCTCAAGATATTCCCACAGGTGCCCGAGTGGATTGGCCGCCTCTTCCCCACCTACTATCTGATGAATCCACTGCTGGAAGTGAGTCAGAACGGCGCGGGCATCGCCGAGATCTTTCTCGATATCGCAGTCCTGGCTCTCATCTCCGTCGCCCTGCTGGTCCTTCTCAACAGCGTCATCGGCCGCCAACAGCAGAAACTGGCCCTGGAAACATGAGCGCCGCCAACCACAAGCCGCCGACCACCGAAGTCACGTCGGCGATGAACAACATGCACGAATATGTCGAAAGTTTCGGGCTGTACTGGGAAGAGGCTGGCCTGCCCCGAATGGCCGGCAGGATCCTGAGTTGGCTCCTCATCTGCGATCCCCCGCATCAGACGATGCACGAACTGACCGAAGCCCTGCAGGCCAGCAAATCCTCCATCAGCACCGGCACGCGCATGCTCATACAGATGGGGATCCTCGAGCGCCTAAGTATGCCAGGCCAGCGCCGCGATCACTATCGCGTCGTGCCAGACTCCTGGTCCCACATGATGGAAGAGAAGGCGAAAAAGCAGTTTACCGTGTTACGGCAACTGTCTGAAAGGGGTCTCGCTCTGCTCGACGGAGCCTCCCCCGCCCGCCGCCAGCGTCTTGAAGAAATGAGGGACTACTACGTCTTTATGGAACGTGAGTTTCCCCTGATTTTGGACCACTGGCGAGCATACAGATCGGCAGGGGAAAGCCTGCAGACAACAGAGCTTCAACCTGAGGAATGAGTCTGCAGTCGGGACGAAAGCCAGGAGTGTTCTATCCCCCGCTCTCCCCAGATCCCCCGCTCCCTCGCTGGCCTTTTCTCTCCCCTGACTAAACCTCTTCTTCCACCCACAGTTTCACCAGCTCCTGGTGCTGCCGCACGCCGGCCTCACCCTCTCGGGACGATGGCCCGTGCTCGAAATACGGGCTCTTGAGCGACCGCTGCTGCTGTTCGCACGCGTAAATGTCCTCCTGCATGAAGTCGCCGGATGCCATCGGGTCTTCGGTGTTACTGCTGCCATATTTTCCGCGCACCCGCTTCGACCAGAAGTTGAAAGAACGGATCGACTGCGAAGCGAACGCCAGCGCCGAAGCGTTAGCAAGTTTCGTGCGGACGACGACCCGGGTCCGGTCAGGCGCCAGCGGCGTCAGGTGAAACACCGACCATGAGTCCTCATTCTCTGCCAGTCCAATGCCCGGAAACAGCATCGGCACCCACGCGCCGGCCTGGTCTGCCGGGATGACCAGCGGAGACGACGCGTTCTTCTCCACGTTCGCCGCGTATTCGGGACTGAGCGGCTCCCAGAAGTAGAAATGTGGTCCCTCGAATCCCGACTCGATACGCCTGTGGTCGTACATCGACAGCGTGCCGGAGTGTAAATGCGCCAGGTGATAGCCGTCAATATAGTTCTCAACCACGATCTTCCAGTTGGCGGCAATGTCATATTCAGCACGGCCGCTCTTGTACTCCACCAACTCTTCGACATTGTGGGGGCCAAGGTGGCGTTCCACGCCGCCAAACCACTCCTCCATCGGACTGGCATTCTCGTCCGGATGGACCCACAGCATACCTCGCCAGCGTGCAACTGACGCCTTCTTCAGCCCGAGACTCACCATATCCAGGTCAGGAAACTGGTTTTTTCTGTCCGGAACGGACAGCAGACAACCCTCCAGACTGTATGTCCAATCGTGGTAGGGGCAAGTAATGACCTTTTTCGTGTTGCCGACCGCGCGCAGCAACTGCGTCCCCCGGTGACGGCAGATATTGTGAAAGGCCCGCAACCGTCCGTCCTCGCCCATCACGATAAAGATGTTGTTCAGCCCCGCCTGCACGGCAACATACTGCCCCGGTTCGCTGACATCCCCGACCAAGCCTGCAAAAGCCCAAGTTCTCGAAAATATGCACTCCTGCTCGCGGTCGAACCAGCCCTGAGAAGTGTATGCTTCGACCGGCAAGATCGGCATGGTTTCGTTACTTTTCATTCCAGACTGTTCCTGTCTCCGGGCTGTCCGGCGCGGAAGTTCCACAGTTGCCGGCAACGCCGGATATGGCGTTTCACCGAATCGCCGGAGAACTCACAATGATAAGAAGGCGACTCGCCTTCACTTACACGATACGCAATGTGCAAAAGAGGGTTTCGATATGAACGAACTCTAGTTGCCGGCCGCTTGCCGTACCGTTTTCGCCGCCGCGTCCAGCACGTCTCCCAGCCTTTCCCCCGCCACACCACCGCCTTGCGCGAAATCCGGCCGCCCGCCGCCTCCGCCGCCGAACTCCCGCAAGGTGTCCCGCAAAAGATTGCCGGTGTGCAGCGTAAGATCCTGTGAACGGGCAAAAACAACCGTCCCCTTGCCCCCTCGCGTGCAGCCAAGCAACGCCACAACACCCGGCCCGGCCACGAGCGCGCCCGCCAGCCTCTGTACGGCCGCGGGCTCACTGTCCGCCACCTCCCGCGCCACCAGCCGCAAACCGCCCGCAGTCTCTGTCTCCGCCAGCAGCTCACGCGCCTGGTACTCGACAAGCTCTTCCCGTAGCGCTTTCAGCTCCCGCTCCGCGGTCCGAAGCGCCTCCTGCTGTTTCGACACCAGCTCCGGCACGTCATCCACGCCGCTGTCCAGCAAGCCAGCCGTCTCCGCCAGCAGCACGCGGCGCTGCGCCCCATCTGCCAGCGCCCTCTCCCCGCACACAAAGTGCACGCGGCTCCTTCCCCTGTGCTTCTCGATCCGCAGCAGCGAGATCAGCCCGATCTCCCCCGTCCGCCGCACGTGCGTGCCGCCGCACGCCGACCAGTCGAACTTGTCGATCTCAACAATGCGCGTCGCGCCCTCCACCACCGGCGCGCGCCGCAGCGGTACCTTCTCCCGCTCCTCTTCATCGACCCAGTAAGCGCGGATCGGCCGGTTCTGCCACACTACTTCGTTGGCCGCCTTCTCAACATTCGCCAGCTGCGCCGTCGAAAGCGGAGAGCCCTCCAGGTCCACCGTGTTGAGCGCATCGCCAAAATGCACGCTCACAGTCTCCAATTCCAGTTGGCGGAAGCAGACCTGCGACAGCAGATGCTGGCCCGAATGCTGTTGCATGTGATCATAGCGCCGACGCCAGTCGATCTCCCCGCTTACTCTCCCGGTCTCCTCCGGCAACGGCTCCGCCAGCAGATGCAGCACCGCGCCATTCGCCGCAACCTGCACGTCGACCACATCCTTGCCGTTCAGAAGGCCCATGTCATGGGGCTGCCCGCCGGAGGTAGGATAAAAGGCCGAACGGTCCAACCGCACCGCCGGCCGACCCTGGTGTGTGAGCTTCTCGGCCACCTTCGCGCCGAATCTGATCAGGTACGCATCATCGTAGTAGAGACGTTCGGTCATGTTGTCAGTAGTCAGAAAGTGAGGAATAAGTTGACTGTGGCATCTCACGCCACAGGCCGCGGACCGCCTTCCGCCGCTGTCGCTACGCCGGCCTCGATCTGAAGCCGCTGCGCCCCTTGCTGGAATTCCGCCGAAAACTGTCCCCAGTCGGTCGTCGTCACGATTCCCTGGCGCACATCCGTCAGCGCGTCGAGTAGCGCCGCGCGCCGTTGAGCGTCCAATTCACTCATCACGTCGTCCAGCAGCAGGATCGGCTTCTCTCCGGTCGCTTCCGCCATCGCCTGCAACTCTGCCAGTTTCAGCGCCAGCGCACCGGTACGCTGCTGCCCGCGGCTGCCGTACGTGCGTAGATTCCAGCCGTTGACCGTAAAGACCAGCTCATCGCGGTGCGGCCCGTAGAGCGAGCTGCCCGCCTTCAACTCCACGCCCCGGCGGACCTCCAGCCGCTCTCGGAAGCGCTGACCGATTATCTCCGCGTCAGCCTCCGTTAGCGTCAACTCTTCAGCCCGCACCTCCTCGCTCTCGCGCAGCCGCAGATAGTCGCCGTCCGAGTAAAGACCGGTATTGAAGCTGGGCAGATAGAGCAGGCCCAGGGCCTCCTGCTGCTGCGTCAGCTCCGCATGAACGCTGCCGGCGATAGGCGCCAGGTCGGCCAGAAAACGGTGGCGGCGGGTGAGAACTCGCGTCCCGTGCTCGACCAGCTGTTCATCCCAGAAGCTGAGCCGCGCCGCCACCGACGGACTGTCGACCTGCCCCTGTTCCTGCAGCTGCCTGAGCAGGCTATTCCGCTGCGTGACGACCTTCTGGTAGCGAGAGAGGGCCTGGCAGTAGACGCGGTCGATCTGACAGAGGGCAACGTCAATGTAACGCCGGCGTTCACTGGGACTGCCTGAGATGAGCGTAAGATCCTCCGGCAGAAAGAGTACTGCACGCAGATGCCCAATCAGGTCCATGCTGCGCCGCGGCGCCCCGTTTACCCGCGCCTGTTTCGTGAAGTTCAACCTATCGTTCCGCCGCGTGAACAGTATCTCCAGCGTCGTCGACTGTTCCGTCCGCATCACTTCGCCGCGAATGCGTCCGTAAGGGATCGGCTCGTCCGCAGCAGCCCTGTTTACGACCTCCCGCTCCGTCCGAGCATGACGCGACTTGCTCGTCGCCAGATAATAGACGGCCTCAAGCAGATTGGTCTTGCCCTGGCCGTTGCGCCCTTGCACAAGTGTAACCGGCGCGTCGAAAGAGAGGTCCAACTTCCCGTAGTTGCGGAAGTTTTCCAGTTGCAGGCGGGAAAGGAACATCGGTCGGTGTTCGGAAGAAGCCGACGGCCATTACTCGGGCAGATACCAGCCGGCGGTCTGTTTGTCGCGGCTGAACCACGTCTGGGCAACGCGCTGCACTTCTTCGGCGGTGACAGCTTCAAGGTTGATAAGCCAGGCATCGAACCAGTCGCTGTCCGCGATCATTTCGCTGAAGCCCAACCAGTAGGCCTGGTTCGTAACGCTCTCGCTGCTGTAGGCAAACTGGGCCTTCGTCTGTTTGATCGCCTTTTCCAGTTCTTCCGCCGCGACCGGTTCCTCCTGCACACGTTCAATCTCGGCCCAGATCGCGTCCTCCACCTGCTGGTGCGTGATCCCCTGCGCCAGCGTGGCATGGAAGCCGAACAAATAGGGATCGATCGTCGGCATAAAGGAAGAGGTGACGCCTACCGCCAGCTCCTTATCAACCAGCGCACGGTAGAGCCGGTTGCTGCGATTCGATGAGCTGCCGCCGAACAGCCCCATTCCCTTAGCGCCGCTGAGAATACTGTCCAGCACTGTAAGCGGAAAGAAGTCGGCGTGTTGTGCGGCCGGCGCATGGAATGCCAGGCCGAAATAGGATGTCTGGTCCGCGCCCCGTAGCACGATGCGCCGTTCGGCCCTCTGCTCCGGCTCCTGCATGTGCATCTCCGGCATGATCGGCCCGGACGCGATGCCGCCGAAAAACTGGTCGATACGCGCGGCCATCCGTTCGCCGTCGAAATCACCAACCGCCACGGCCACGGCATTTTTCGGCGTGTAATAGGTGCGGTAATGCTCGTAGAGTTCATCGCGGCCCATCGTCAGCAAATCATGCTTCCAGCCGATGACCGGATGTCGGTAAGGGTGGGTCTGAAATGCCGCAGCCTGCATCTCCGTATTCAGCAGCCAGCGGTAACTGTTCTCGCTGCCCTCCCGCTCGCTGATGATAACCGTACGTTCCGATTCGGTCTCGTCGACATCAAAGATTGCATTCGCCATCCGGTCGCTTTCCACGTCCAGCGCCAGCTCGATGCGCTCCGCCGGAAAGGTCTCGAAATAGGTTGTCCAGTCCTGCCAGGTCATGCCGTTGAAAGCCCCGCCGGCGCGCGCCACCGCCTTGTCGAAAGCGCCCTGCGGGTACCTTTCAGTCCCTTTGAACAGCATGTGCTCCACCCAATGGCTGATGCCGGTTGTGCCGGGCGTTTCATTGCGGCTCCCAACCCGATAGAAAATCCAGAAACTTGCGACCGGCGCCAAGTGGCTCTCTTTGAGAATGAGTTGCATCCCGTTGTCGAGACTTCTCTTGTCCACCCTGCCGCCGTTCTGCGCGCGTGCTGTGCTGTCAGCTTCCATCAGTTCCGGCTCCCCTTGTTGTATGCTGTTTTGCGATGACGATTGGCCTGCTAAATGTCATTCTGCCGCGACCGCTTCGCTCTGCACTGCCTGGTTCGCCTGTTCCTGCGCCTTTGTGAAATCATTCCAGCGCAGTTGCTGGCGCCAGAAGTAGTACGCGCCCAGCAGAGTCACCGGCGCCCACAGCGCTGCATGCAGCGTAAGCGTATAGCCGGCCGCCAGCTGGGCGTCGATCCCGAACGAGACGAGCGTTTCGATTGCGGGCGTATCGAAGGTGCCGATGTAACCGGGCGCAGACGGCAACATCGTCACCAGGTTGACGATGCCATTGGTCAGCATCAGCGCCAAGAATCTGATGCTGAAGGAAAAGGCCTGCATCACAAACCAGTATTTGACCGTCTCCAACAGCCAAACAACGATACTTGTGGCGAAAATCATGAGCAGATCGCGACCGCTGCGCAAACTGCCCAGCCCCTCCATAAACCGCTTGTAAAGTTCATCCGTACGGACACGAATCCGAGGCGGCAGCAGATGCGCCGCAAGCCAGCCATAGAGTTTATCGAACCGTCGTGGACGGACCGTGATCCAGATGAAACCGGCCGTAACGAGCAAGAGCAGGATGGTGGCGATAACCACTATCTGCCGAAGGGCTGACGGAATCGGCGCAAACGGCAGCGCCAAAAAGACGAACAGCAGAAGCACCAACCCGTCGAAGACGCGTTCGACAATCACAGTGGCCAGACAGGAACTGATGGAGATCCCTTCACGCTGCCGCAGGACGTAGGCGCGTATCACCTCTCCGGCGCGAAATGGGTAAACGTTGTTGCCGAAATAGCCGATGCACACGACCGGGAAAAGCTTGACCAAATCGACCCGCTTCAGGTGGCGCAGCATATAGTGCCAGCGCCAGGTACGCGCCCACAGCCCCACCATGTAGACCGCCACCCCGGGAACGATCCACCAGTAATTGGCCTGCCCCATCGTCCGCCAGACCTCCGACAGACGAAGGCCGGGTACGACCAGGTAGAGAAAGAATAGGCTGACCAGGACTCCGATCAGCAGTTGCACTGAGCGTCTCATCCGTTCCTCTTGCCGCTTTCCCTTCAGCCTGACAATCGGAAACAACGGCGGTGGACAATCGAACCCGCCGGCAATCCTTCAATTATTCCACATGTTTCAGGAGCGCTGAAACCGGCAAGCGCACAACAGTCCGGCCAGGTTTCTCAAAGCGGTTTCATAGGCGCGTGGCCTATACCGCTCAAGTTCAGCCAAAAAAAATGCCAGGCCAAAAGGCCTGGCATTCAGAGTTATGGCTAACTGGACCGGCAACGCCTGGGCTACCCGGGAATGGGGAGCATCGCAGGCTGTACTGCCTGACCGAGAATCTCTTCCATCGCCATTACGTGGGCGCAGATGCTTCTGCGCTGAAACTCTTCGCAATCACAATCCCAGTCCCCCTGATCATAGGAGACGCGGTGATCTGAGTTCTCGCCGTGAATCTTCACCTGCAGGCTGTTGACCCACAGACGTTCATCTCGTTCGGCTGCGTACTGGCGGGCTTTGATGATACGGCTGGCAATTGCGTCCATTCTGCTTTCCTTTCTGTGGAATGGTAAGCACTGATGAAACGAAATGGTACAGCCACTGGTTCCCGGCTGATGCGCCTACGCCAATCAACAACACCTGGGCTTAGCACGCGCCCAGGTGTCTACAGCTCTAGCCGTCTTGAAAACCAGATTATGATTCCGGCTACAACGACTTATTCGAACGGCGTTCACGCTCAACCTTGAGAGTCAACTGTTGTCTATCAGATACTACCATGAATCCACCCGGCGAACGGCTCACCTACCGGTATTGCGTCTTCTTCTCGGAGCCGTTCGCGACTGGGGGGTAGCTGAGTTTAGTATAGTCTGTTCGTACGCCACTGTCAACCGCAGTCACGCGGTTCGCGATCCGCTGCTGGCGGTGCTTCTGGCAAGAAATGTCGCGGTTTTACTCTGGAAACCGCCTACCCGCAGGCCTCGAAACAGTTCATTTGGACACGACAATGGTCATGGGCAGAATTCATACGATTTGTCTACGATTTCCGATTCTGCAGCGATCCCCTTCCGTCCAACGCTATTCGACGAAGATCTCCACCAGCTCGTCCTCATCGTGCACCTCCAGGATTTTTCCTTGAAGGCCCGTGCGCAACGCGCTGCGAATCTCCTCTACGTCCAGTTCAGCCACGTCGGGTACGAACCGTGCGCCCACGGCCAGCCCCATGTTGACCAGCCCCAGGGGGATCGTCATGTTGACGCGGGTCTTGCCGCTCCTCGTATCGGAAACACGCAGACGCAGCCAGCGCCCCTCCTCCCCCGCTTGCGCGCCGGCCTTTCTGTCCCGTCGCCGGGCCTGTCTGTCGCTCTTTTCCAACGCCGCCAGCAGGCGCGCGCCTTCATCCGCGCTGATCTTTCCTTCTTCGATCAGTTTCAATACCCTCATCCGTTCTTCGGCCGTAGGCAATTTACAGTTCTCCTGAACGCTTACGAAAATGAGAGCGCTCGCATGTACGATTTCAAAACTCGACAGCCTCTAATACTGTCCCAGCAAGCCCCGCGTGCGCGCCATGCGTTCACTCCAGAGGAAGACAGTCCAACCCACAAGTAGAAATAGGGCCGATTGTACAGTCAGCCATACCAGGCTGCCGTCCTGCCAGACCGCCGCCAATGGCAGTCCCTCCAGGACCACCGAGCGCAACACATCGATTCCCTGGGTCGTTGGCAGGCTGCGCGCCGCGTTCTCCAACCAGCCTGGCATCCGCTCAACGGTCAGGAAAGACCCGTTCAAAAACAGGAGCATGTTGGATAGCAGGTTGCTCAAGGCGCTTACCTGCTTGAATATGAGAGTCGCCCCGCCCAGAAGGAAGGCAAAGCCGTAAAGACCGGTGATGGTCAACGCAAAGACCGGGAGTCCCTGCAGTCGAATGGGGATGCGGATACCCAACAATAGCATCAGGATGCCCCCGACGAGCACAACGATCGTACTGCTGATAAGCAGCGAAGCCAGCGAACGCCCGGCCAGCAGCATACCCGACGGCAGCGGACTCATGTACATCTGCTCGAGAGTGCCCGTTTGCGTCTCTTCACGGATGCCTTGGCTCATATCCGAAATCGCGAACACGGCGTAAAACCAGGTCAGATAACCCAGCAGAGCCGGCGCCATCTGCTCAGGCGCGGGGCTACCGCCGGATACAAAAAAGCTGATGCCGATGAAGAGAAATCCGATCATGAACGTTTCCAGCAGAAAGTTGAAACGATAGGACCAGACGACGATGACTCTTTTGTAACATTCGTTCAGCAGCACAGTTCCTGCCAATACCATTGCCTTACCTTGTGGTTTCGCTTACGGCGCGCGCCTGGCCCGCTTGTGGCTCTTTAGCGTCGGCCGGCGGCTGCTCGGCCCGCCCCACCAGCTCGATGAATACCTCCTCCAGGTTCGGTTCAGCCGGGGAAACGCTGATCAGATCCAGGCCCGCCAGCCGCGCCCGTTCAACTAGGTCAAAGACTGAATCCTCAGGCCCAACCTCTCCGGACAGGACCGTGTGACCGTTCTCCTGGCATGCAGCGAAGCCGGGGAAGGCCTCGATCTTCTCCGCAGCAATGATCCCGCGCAGCCGCAATTGGTAGAACTCCCGCCGGAACAGGTCGAGCAACTCTCCGGTGGGACGGTGCGTCAGCAACCGCCCCCGGCTCATGATCGCAACGCGGTCGCACAGACTCTCAGCCATGTCCAGCTGATGCGTCGTCAGCACCACGGTCTTGCCCCGCTCCTTCGCCAGCCGGGTTACCCACTCCTGCACGGTGCGCGATGCCTGCACATCCAACCCCAGCGTCGGCTCGTCCAACAGCACGATTGGCGGGTCCGCGATGAGCGCCGCTGCAATCGCCACCTTTTGCTGCATGCCGCGGCTGTATTCGCCCACAGGATCTTTGCGCCGTTCCCACAAATCCAGTTCGCGTAGCAGTTTCTCTGCCCTGGCTTTCAGCCATTTGCTGGACGAGACACCCTTGATGCGCCCGAAGTAGAGCAGATTCTGCCACGCGTTCATACGCCAATAAACGTTGCGCGTGCCTTCCAGCACCGCGCCGATCTGCTGCATGGCCCGGCCGCGCTGCGTACGCACATCATAGCCGTTGAGGCGAACGGTTCCGGTGGTGGGGATGACCAGCCCGCAAGCCATCTTCAGCGTCGTCGTCTTGCCGGCCCCGTTCGAGCCCAAAAAGCCGAATACCTGGCCCGCTTCTACCGCAAGATCGAGCCTGTTTACCGCCGAAATCTCATCCCCACTGCGGCGGCGAAAGACCTTGCTCAGCGACTCGATTTCGATGGCTGCAGACCGCCTTCGGTCTTTCGAAGTCGTCATTCTGCTTTCCAATTTGGGCGCACCCTGGCGCCAGTCACTCTTCATGGCCGCTTCTGTCCACGAACGGTCGTAGCAGTTCAAGCGGCGTCTTATGCCTGGTCCCGGCTGCCCAGGGCATCCAACAGCTGCTCGGCCTCGACAGCCGTGATCTTGCCCTCCGACAACATCCGCAAAACAGTGAGCCGCTCCTCTTCGGTGACCGGCTCACCGTCATCTTCGCTCTCCGCATCGACGTCAAAGTCAATTTCAACATCCAGGTCCATGTCCACTTCTACGTCGTCGAATTCGGATCGAGCCGGCCCGTCACGCCTAGCAGCGCCGGACGCAGTCTCATCCGTGTCAAAACTGAAGCTCCAGCTGCGGGCATCGCCCCAATCCCCGTCGGCCGCCCTCTTGCTCGCGGCGCGCAGTTTCCTCCGCAGCTTTCTGCCCAGGGACCGGGAGATGTGCCGTTGCGCGCGCGCGGCGATCCGTGCGCCCCTGACGCCCACTTCTTCGCCAAGACCTTTCAGAATTGCGGCGGACTCGAGTTGCACGCTGCCTCCGGCAACCAGCGAATAGCTGCTCTTCCCCGCGCCGACGCGGAACGAATGCACGCCCGGCCCGCGCGCGACCAACGTGGGGCCGCCTTCGACCGTGAGCGAACCGCCGCAGACCGCCTTGAAAGAGCCTCCTTCCGTTTCAGCCAAACGGCAGCGTATGTCGTCCCCTGCAGTCAGGCGCACGTTTCCGGTAATCGTGGACAGCTGAACGCTGCCGCCGCACTTGGCCGAGAGCGAGCCGCCGCACCCATCAACCACCAGGTCGCCGCCCACGCCGCCCAGCGAAACCGAGCCCCCTACTTGGTGGAGCGTCCCGCTTCCGTTAACCTTCTTACAGGCGAACGCGCCGCGAACGCTTTCGGCGGTCAGATCGCCCATGACCCGCCTCACAGCAACCTCTCCCACCTCACCCAGATTCAGTGTCCCGTCGACCTGGTTGCACGCGACTTTTCCCCGCACACCGCGCAGGGATACGTTGCCCAGCGCCTTGCCGATGGCCGCGGCGCCGTCAACGTTGATCAGTTCGACGGCGCCGTCTGCCCTCTCGATAACGACGTTCCCGCCTGCATTCAGCACGTCGACGTCGGCGCGCGCCAGCGCTACCCGTACGGCGGACACGTTCTGCAGAGTCAACCGCCCGGCAACCTCGGAGATCGAGATCTCCCCGCCGATTTGCTCAGCCGACAGATCGGCCTGCGCGCGCCGATTCACCTCTACCTCGCCGGCGATGTTTGCCAGGTTCACCCGGCCTGCAGCGTTTTCGATCGTCACCCTGCCGGCATCCTCTACCAGCAGGTCGCCGCCAGCCTTTGCAAGCTCCACGCCGCCGTGCAGATTGCTTACTATCACCTGTCCTTCCGCCGCGATCCCCACCACTTCAACCGTCTGCGGCAGCCTCACCGTACATGAAGAATCAGCCTCGATTTCGATCTGTTCCGGCACAGCGTCTACCACCGGCCGACTTCCCTGGCCGTCCACCTCAATCAGCGCCTCTTCCCAACCCTCAACGCGCAGGTCTCCTGCGCAGCGTATACGCACGCGCCGGTTCGGAGACTCCAGTTCCACCTGAATCTGTTCACTCATTTCGCTCCCCTTGCATGTCTCCGCATGTCCCCGACTCGTGAGGTGCGGAGCTTCTATTCGCTCTGCAACTGCTCCATCGCCGCCTCATAGCTGATTTCGCCGGCCTCAAGTTGCTCAAGTATCTGACGCCGCGCCTTCTCCTCCATTGCCGGGGGCTCGTCGCGGCCCGGCTCGTATCCCATGGCTCGAATAACCTCGCGCAACCGCCCCCGCAGCGTAGGGTAGGAGAGAGCCAACTCCTCCTCCATCCGGTTCAGCTTGCCCTCGCAGCGCACGAAGGTCGCCGCAAACGCAAGCTGCTCCCGCGTCAGCCCTGCGAACGGCGTTTCAACCACGAAGCGCCCCTCGACCCGGCTGTCGCATTCACGGCAAAAGAAGCCGGTGACGGTCAAATCTTTCCCCTGGCAGATCGGGCAGGCAGTGGGTAAAGGATTCATGCAGCCTCCTTCCTCAGGCTATGGTCTCTATGGCCGGTCCGGAGCAATCGTCCTTCCTCTCGTTGTCTATGTTGTTGAAGAGCGGTTCTCCTTGCCATCGGCCGCTTTCCTGAATGTGAGAACGACTGTGCGCGCCAGCGCGGCCCCTGCCGGGAATGGCGCCCCCGAAGATTGTTCTGCTCAACCGTGTTCGATTCCTCCCCTCGCAGCGCCTCTTCTATACTCATTCGCCACAGAAACATTCTTGAAAACCTTTAATATTTTGAAATCTCATCACATAATATTCAACACTATAAGTCAAATGTGTAAATTTGTCAAGAATTAATTTCAATTTGGGTGCAGTCCAAGAATGAGGTGCAGATTCCCATGCCTCGGGTTGCAACGAAGTCATGGCCGGTCCACGCTCCATTCCCGGCAGAGTGGAGCAATACGTTTTCCTGCATCCCTTTGGACGGTCGGGCCTGACGGCCCTCCCTTGTGCGGGGGGACTCCCCCCGCAACGCCCCCCTGACACCCCTCCACCCGCCGGTTGTGGGTTCTAATGTAGCCCTGCGAGGCCAGCGGCCCGTCGCCCCCGCCACCGTGCCTGCGCGATTCCATCGTGTCGCCAACGCGCCGCGTGCCTACACGGCCGTGTGTGCGCGTCCCCCTCCACTCGCGCGCTCGACCGCCAGGTGCCTCCCCCCGCAATTCCTGACCCCTAACCCCTGCCCCCTGCAGTTCCGGCCCTCCCTTGTGCGGGGGGACTCCCCCCGCAACGCCCCCCTGACACCCCTCCACCCGCCGGTTGTGGGTTCTAATGTAGCCCTGCGAGGCCAGCGGCCCGTCGCCCCCGCCACCGTGCCTGCGCGATTCCATCGTGTCGCCAACGCGCCGCGTGCCTACACGGCCGTATGTACGCGTCCCCCGCCACTCGCGCGCTCGACCGCCAGGCGCCTCCCCCCGCAGCGTCTCCCTGATGGTCTCCCTCCGCCGAATGTGGGGGTCAAGGCAGTCCAGTGCTACCTGCGGCCCAACGCGCCGCCCCAATATCAGCGAATGCCGCGGCCTGTGCCTCTCCCAAAACCGGCAAACTACTTCAGCCGCCGCTGGCATGAATTCCCCGCCAAAGGATTCCCACCCCAAAAGTGGGCTGCTCCCTTTCAGTCCTGATCAAAAGAAGGCATGGGGTTGACAAGCGTCGCGCTCAAAGAGTCGGTCACGGCAGGCGCGCTGCACAAGTTGAAAGTACCTACTTTGAACTGAAGCATTCAGGCCTTGCAATGGCGGCGCTCGCGCCCGCATCGCGCGAAGGGGACGGAACGGGCGTAGTCTTACCTGCCGACTGTCGCTGCCGATGAGAAGCTGGCTGTCGGCCCAAGCAATGCCGCACATCCGACTGGCTCCAGCTTCGGGGTCCTCTGGTCCGCGCTATCAAGTCGCGGGACGGTAACCATTTGGGATTCCGATAAGGGTTCTTCGAACAGAGCGATGCGTCTGCGGCTTCGCCACCTTAAATGGGCGAATGGAGATGTTTCCGGTCCAAGCGCCGTTCGACCTCCGCTACGTAACCCGCGAGGGCCAGGCCTAACGGCACTGCAAACTGTCCAGCTGAGGACTTACTTCGATGAGGACAAGAAGGTGGCGGGCTTGGGGCCGGAAAGGGAAAGCAACGCCTGCTCCCGAACGGATGGGGGCGACGGTGGCCTTCGACCCGGCGCGCCAACGCGGCGCACAACTATCCCAGTCGGATGCGCGGGTCGACGACGGCCAGCAGTATATCGGAGAGCAGCGTCCCGATGATGGTCAGCGCGCTGAGAAGAAAGAGGAAACTGCCGGCCAGGTACATGTCCTGAGAGGTGAGAGATCGAAGCAGCATCGGCCCTGTTGTCGGCAGGCTGAGCACCATGGCTACAAGCGTCGTGCCGGAGACGAGGCTGGCCAACGACCAGCCGACCGTGCTGAAGAATGGGTTGAGCGCAACGCGCACAGGGTACTTCCAGACGAGTCTGCCTTCTCTGACTCCTTTGGCGCGTGCGGTCTCGACATAGGGTTTGTTGATTTCGTCGAGCAGATTGGCTCGGGTGATGCGTATGTTGCCGGCCGTACCGTTGACGGCCACGATCAACATGGGCACCCATATCCGCTTGAGCATATCGACGATCTTGGGCCAACTCCATGGTTCAAGCATGTATTCATCGGAAAAGAGACCGCCTACGTTGAGGCCAAGCCAGGATTGAGCGAGGAAGAGAATGATCAGCGCCAGCAGAAATCCCGGCGTGCCCAGGCCGACGAAGCTGAAGGTCGTCATCACGTAGTCGAGCCACGAATACTGATGGGTCGCCGAATAAACTCCCACTGGAATCGCAATGAACCAGCCAACCAGCAGAGCCCCAAAGGATAACGTCATCGTGAGCCCCAGCCGTTCCCAAATCAGTTCGCTGACCGGTTTCTGCCATTCAAATGATTGTCCCCAGTCGCCCTTGAACAGCACGCCGTAAATCCATTTGAGGTATTGGACATAGACCGGTTGACCCAGGCCGTAGCGTATTCGAAGCGACTCCAATTCAGCCTCGTCAACTTCGTCTCCCTCCTGTCGCAGTTGGGCGACGTACGAAGTCAGAAAGTCGCCCGGCGGGAGCTGGATGATGGCGAAGGAGAGGATAGAGATCGCGACCAACGTCGGGATCATCAGAAAGACACGCTGAACAACGTAGGCAAGCATAAGGTCTCCCGAAGAGAAAGGAATGAGTCAGGAGGAATGGGATGCGTGAACACCCCACTCCTTCCCTGTCACGCCTCGCTCAATTACGTACTCATTCTTTACGCGTTTTCCCAGAAGTACGTCTCGGTGTGGAGCAGGTGCTCGTCACCGGTCGTATCGTCCAGCGGGAAGCCGGACAGGTAGTTGCGCACACCGTTCTTAACGATAATCGGCGCCGGGCGCTCGCCCAGGTAGCCAATCATCGGCAACTCTTCGGCCCAGATATCGAGAATCTCGTGGAACATGGCGGTCTGCTTATCGGCATCCGGTTCAATCTTGATAGCATCCCAGATTTCCCAGATCTTCCAGACCCAATGCCCGGCGGGCGGCTCGACGCCGGCAGGATTGGTCCCGCCGCTGTTGCGCCAGTGCGCCCACCCAGCCGCCCACGGGCGGTCGGGCTGTTCACAGGTCCAGATTGTCGGGTTGACCAGAGGCACGACCGTGCGGTCGCCGCCCCACCAGGCCGCCTCGATCTCGTTGGCGCCGTGGTGCTCTTCGTATAGCGAACGCTCAAAACCTTTGTACGCGGCCTTCACGCCGACGGCAGCAAAGTACTTGATTACTTCCTGCACCGTATCCTCGTCGGTGGTGCCGGGTTGCGCCGTACCTTCGATGATGAAACTGAGCGTTTCGCCGCTGCCGTCGTTCCAGAGGCGGAAACCGTCGCTGTCCTTTTCGGCGTAGCCGGCATCGTCGAGGAGCTGGTTGGCCAGGTCGGGGTCGTACTCAATCCAGGCGTTGGCCTGCTTGGGGTAGGCCTGCGCCGAGCTTTCGAGCGGGCTGTACTGCCGCGGCGTCATAAGACCATCCCAGACCAGCTCGTTGATGGCGACGCGGTCAACCGCGACAGAGAGAGCGATGCGGACATCGCGGACGTTGAAAAATTCGCGCAGCCGGTCGTTCTTTGTCGACTGGTTGAGCTGGATGGCCGAGTGGCCGGAGGCGGAACCGAGGAAGACCTTGTAGTCGCCGGCATCTTCGTTTTCCTTGTAGAGCGTGAAGTTGCCGATATTGACGTGACGTGCCTGGAAGTCGATCTCGCCGTTGATGATACGCAGGTCGAAGACGTCGTTGGTCTCGAACAGACGATGGTTGACAGTGTCGACGTAGGGCAGCTGGTTGCCATCGGAATCGACGCCGAAGAAGTAGGGGTTGCGCTCCATGAGGAAGAGCTCGTTGGAAAGCTCGTTCTTGGCAATCCAGGGGCCGATGCTGGGCAGATCGGGGTTCAGATACCACCAGCGCCGATCGGTATAGTACTCTTCCCAACTGTTGAAGCCTGCCTCTTCCACCTGTGCCTGCAAACCTTCCTGGTCGTCGGTCAGCTCCATGTGGAACTGCTCCAGGTAATGGCCGGGCAAATAGAGATTCCTGGTCTGGCGGCCAAGCCTGTAGACGTAGAGCGGATTCGGCAAGGGAAACTTGAAGGTGACCGTCGAGTCGTCGACGATTTCGAGCTCCATCGGCGTGCGCTCGGGTCCGGAAACCCACGTGCCGCCTATGCTGGGTGAAATCGTCTTGTTCGTCTCGTCGTTCTCCCACCACCAGCGGATCGCCTCGGTCGTGAATGGCGTGCCGTCGGACCACTTCATGCCCTCGCGCAGGTGGAAGGTCCACTCGGAAGCGTCGTCGTTGATCTCCCACGACTCAGCCATTCGAGGTTGCATGTTGAGGTTCTGGTCATACCACGAAAGACCGCGGTCCTGCATTTTGGTCGGTCCCCAGCGGTCGGAAACGCCCTTGAAGCCGCGGCGGAAGGCGCCGCCGTAGTTGCCGTTCATCTCGGCAACAGGCATGACCATGGGGTTGACAGGCAGGCGCTCGTCCACAGGGGGCAGGTCGCCGCTGGCGACCATCTCGGCCAACATTGGCGCCTCGCCGTACTGCGACGCAGGTGTCGCCGACGCCGAGTCAGATGACTCAGCCGCAGGCGCCGCGGTCGGCGCCGCTTCTTCCATCGGCTCCGGTTCGCCGTCGGCGCCGCAGGCCACAGCCACGACACCCGCGGTAGCAACGGCCGACACGCGCATGAACTCGCGTCGGGAAATCGGTGTTGGTGCTCTTCTACGCATTCGGTTCTCTCCCTTGAGTGAAGAAATTGGGTTATGTACTGCAGTGAGCAGTCGTCAGTGACCAGGGTTTGTCGAGTTGGGCACTGACCGCTGACCACTACTGCACGACGCCATCCTCCGGTACAAGCCAGGGTGGATGAGGAATCTGCCGCTCGCTCAGATGACTTGCATAGAGAAAGCGGTAAACATCACTGATATAGAACTGCGGGAAGCGCTTGCTGGGCAACGATTCCAGAAACTTGTCATGGACCATCTCCGCCATCTGTTCACTCATGCCGGCGCTAACTTCGAAGTCGAAGTAGATGGCGAGGTCTCGCGCTGGGTCTTCAATAACCTGTTTGACGCCGAATGAATCGGGATACTTGTGCGCCGGCGAGTCCCGTTCCATCAGGAATGTACCCATGGCCGCCGAATGTATGTGGGCCTTGTGTCCGTAGAGGAAGTTGACCGTCTCCTGCGCATCCTCGATCGTTTCACCCGGGAAGCCGAAAAAGAAGAAGGTATGGTTCCAGATACCCGCCGCAGAACTCTCTTTTAGGATACGGCTCATGTGGGGCAGCTGAGTGCCCTTGATCATGTGGTCGATGATGGCAGCCGACGCGCTCTCCAGCCCGAAAAGAATCATGCGGCAACCGCCAATACCCATGTCCTCCAGCAGCTGCCCTGAGATAACTTTCTCGAAGCGAACACAGCCGCCCCAATGAAGTTCCTCGGGAAGCTGGCGCAAGATTTTCGAGAGATCCCGCAGGTTGCGCGGGGTGACCGCCTCGTCTGAGAAGAATATGTGCTTTACGCCGTACTTCCTGTGCAAAGCCAGCATCTGGTCGGCCAGCTGATGGGCGCGTAGCTGGCTGAAAGATTCAGGCTCTCCGTAGCCAACATTGCAGAAAGCGCACTTCCCGAAGTAGCAGCCGCGCGCGGTCAACAGCGGCAGCGCCAGCTCCGGGGCAAGGTAGCGGTCGAGGGGCAGCCCGTCAAAGTCGGGCAGCGGAAGGTTGGCGATCTTTTCCGGTTCCTTGCGCGCGGTCACGCGGAGCCTGCCGCCGTCTTTGTAAATGAGATTGGGAACATCTGACAGACTCCCGTCAGCCGCCACCGCCCGCGCCAGATGCAGGAGCGGCACCTCACCGTCGAAGACGATCGCGCTGTCAATCAGTTCGAACAGTGCGGGCACTTCGGCAATCTGAGCGCGCAGCATGCTGATGTGCGGTCCGCCGACTGTCACATGGCAATCAAGGCCCTCTTCCTTGATGAGATAGGCAGCGGTCAGGCCCGGCAGCATCTGAGCCATCGAGGGGATCGAGATGCCGACAATGTCGGGCTGTGTCCGGCGAATATCGGGCAACAGAAGGCGCCGGTAGATGTCCAGGAACATATTGTGCCGTTCGTCCCGCACACCTTGCAGGAGAAAGCGGCTATTGTCGGTCGGTCCGGCCGCATCATAGCCTTGAAAGTTGAGCGCGGCCGGGTAGAAGGGGAGATTTGCGATTTCCAGGCAATCGAGCAGCGTGCTGAAGAGCTCAAGGCCGATTGGGCCGTCGTAAAAGGCTGAGGAGCGAATGCCCGATTTGGCGCGTTCCACTTTTTTGGCGAGACGCGGTCCTGTTTGCAGCGCCCAGTTCAGCTTTTCCGGGCTGATTCTACCCGCTTCCGTCCGTCTCAGCCTCGCCAGCGTTGCAGTCAGGTATCGTCGGGAGAGGATTTCGTCGAAAACTTCAACGTTAAGATCGCGCTGGGTTACCTCAACGCCGTTCTGACGCAGATAGGCCGCCAGCGTCGGCAGCGCCAGATGGGGCATCGTCGGCGTCCAGTTCGGCGGGAACAGCAGCATCACCTTGGGCCTGCGCCCGCTCCCGTTGCTCTCGACTCCAACCGGACCTGCGCTGTCTGCCAGCAGTCCCAGTTCCTTCAATTCGATAATCGCGCTCATTTAGTGATGTCCCGGTACGTCAAATGACTGAACACCGGAGGCGTTCTGCGTGTACGTCGCTATAGGCAGCCGGTTAACTGTCGGTCCCGGAGGCACGCGCGCGGGTCTAAGGATAAGCTAGGCGACTCCAGTCAGTTCCAGTTCGCCCGCGTAATGGCAGCGTACGAAGTGGCCCTGCTCAAGTTCGCGCAGTTCTGGTGTCTCTTCCATACAGCGGTCGTTGTCGTTATAGAAGCAACGGGGGTGGAAGTAACAACCGCTGGGCGGATTGGCCGGGTCGGCCACGTCGCCTTCCAGCACAATCGGTTCGGCCCGGTCTCGCGGGTCCGGCTTGGGTACCGATGACAGCAGCGCCTCGGTATATGGATGCAGCGGATTGCGGTAGAGCAGCTCGGTACGGGCACTCTCCACCAGCATCCCCACATACATCACCGCTACCCGGTCGCTGATATGTTCGACCACGCTCAGATCGTGGGCGATAAACAGATACGTCAGGTCGAACTCCTCCTGCAGATCTTGAAGCAGATTCAAGATCTGCGCCTGCACCGAAACGTCCAACGCAGAGACCGGCTCGTCCAGAACAATCAGCTGCGGGTTGAGCGCCAGCGCGCGCGCCACCCCGATTCGCTGACGCTGGCCGCCGCTGAAGGCATGCGGGTAGCGGTTCAGGTACTCCGGCCGCAGTCCCACCACCCGCAGCAACTCCGCCACGCGGTCTTCCAACTCCTGCCCCCTGGCAATTTCGTTCACCAGTAGCGGCTCGCCAACATTTTGCAACAGGTTCATGCGCGGATTCAGCGACGAATAGGGGTCCTGAAAGACCATCTGCATGTTGCGCCGCAGCCGCTTCAGCTGTTGCTTATCCACCTCTGCGATATTGACCTTCCCAAGCTCCTGGTCGTCGAACAGGATATCGCCGGCGGTGGGAGGGAAGGCGTGCATGATCAGGCGGCCGGTCGTCGTCTTGCCGCAGCCGCTCTCGCCCACTAGGCCAAGCGTCTCGCCCGGCCTCACATAGAAGCTGACCCCGTCAACGGCCTTTACCTGGCCGACCGTGCGCGAAAAGAAGCCCTTCTGAATTGGAAACCATTTCCTCAGATCGGTTACCTCAAGAAGCGGAGGGCGTCGGGTATCTCTCGCAGTCTGCTCTGATGTAACAGCTGCCTGGGCGTCGTTCTGTGACAAGGCGCCACCTCCTGCAACAAGAAAAGACAACGGCCGCGAAAATGTGATTCCCACACGCATGCGCACGCGGAGCCGTCAAAAAAACAATAGAAAATCTCTGAGATTCTTCATGTAAAGCGCCCCGGCCGAAACCGCAATTAGCGACAACTCGATCGAGAGCACCTTCAGAAAGGCGCCAAAAAAGCGTCCTTCACTGCGGGAGCGGCGGAGATAGCCCTCGATCAGGAAAATGCATACGATAAATGCTATTCCCAGGACGACGATCGACCACAGCCTGTAGGCGCGCAGGTGCCAGGGGTTGACCCGCAGGAAGAGCAATACCTCCAGGTTTTCGTGCAACAGCAGTACAAGACCAAGCCCCAACACAAAACAGAGAAACCAGATCAGGTAGTGGGAGATCTGCTTTCCGGTCTGTTTGAAAAGATCCAAAACAGATTCAGTTTCGGAAGGTAGTCTATCCATCTGGCAATTGAAGCCAATTGGTACAGTTTCCGGCCACACGACTTAGGCAGATTCGCATTGTAGCTGAACCGCGCGGAAATGCAAATTTTGGAGGCCGGGATGCTGCGGTGCGGAAAATAACGCAGCCCGAAGCCCGCGTTTTCTCAGTCGGAGCGCGGGGAGAACGTCCGCGCTCGCTGTGGCAGGTCGTGCATTTCATCTTCCGCCCAAGGCCGCGAGCCAGGATGAGCGCCGGGGGAAACACAAAGACAGTGTCGGCGAGCAAGCATCCCCGGCTTCCGGCAGGCGCCGGGTCAACTGAATGGTGTCTCGATTCAGGCATATGGCCCTGCACGAGACCCATGCAGCCATCTGCATATGGGGTGCAGCGCGTTGAATAACACATAGAGTCAGGCCGCACACAAGAAGGAGCCGGAGGGACCCTCCGGTTCTGAACTGCTGCCCAGTGAGACCCGGATTATCTGCCCCACGGCTGCGCCGGCGAATCGCCCATGAATCCAGGCTGCCCCTCTTCTGAGAATCCGTATTTTCAAGCGGGACCCCAATGAGAAACCAGAGACGAACTACGAAAATTGACCAAAAAGGTGAAATCGCCTGCAAGAGCCAGCGGCCCGGTGTATAGTAGTACCATGACCGGCGCGACAATCACCATCACCTTTGGGACAGACAGCTTCACCGTCAATACTTCACCAATACTCCGGCGACTGCAGCCCGGTCCCGCCGCAGCACCGCTGGCAGAACGACCGACCAATGACGAAATTAAAGCGAACAATAACGACATAAGGCGATTACCCGGGCAAGAGGTTTTCAAATGTGCTACGCTGGCTTCGACAGCAACAACCAGCCAAGGTAGCGAGCAGCCGGAAACCAGGAACAAAGCACGCAAAGGCCCTTACAGAAACCATCCGGACTCTATGCATTCGCGGCCAGGAGACGGCCGCTCCCGCCGTCTCCAATCGCCGGAAAAACCCAACTGACCCGACCTGACCGGACTTAACCGGACTTGACCGGACTTGACCGGACTTGACGCGGCCCTTCGTGTGAATTCGTGTCCTTCGTGGATCGCCGGGCAATTGCAGGCTCCATCTGTCAGGACACCAGGCGACCGAGGAACGCCAATTCGAACAAGAGACTTAGCAGGTACACCAAAAACCTAAAAACTATGAACGCCAAACTACAAAAATATCCCCTTCCCAAAAAAAATTCTTGGTCGACATTTGGGTATATAGCTCGACATAAGTCGACATGGGTCGACATATGTCCCCCTGTCACGCCATAGCGAGAGGACCTCGATCCCATAGGAAAAGGGTCCAGACGACCGCTATGTCGGATTCGCACACACGCAAACGATCGGGCCAACAGCCAGAAAAACCAGGACGGATCTGAAGGGTTGAGAAGACCGAAACTTTCGGTTTCATAAGCGAAATAACGTAAGCAACATCTTTTTCTGCCCATAAATTGACAGTTGGGCACACCCCGGCTATACTCATGCCGCCAATACCTCAGTCAAATATCCTATGGGTTTCACAACCCGTAATTTGGAATCCACAAAATTGAGGAGAGGATCAATGCAACAAACGCACTTGGGAAGGAAACCGATCCGCTTTCTGGCACTCCTGCTGATCGCGGTAATGGCAGTGGGCTTGATGGCCGCCTGCGGCGCCGGTGAACCGGCAGCGCCCGCAGCAGCCGACAGCGCCGCGGCCGAAGACTCCGGCGAAGCAATGGCCGAGTCCGATGACGGTGTCAGCATGCACCAGGCCCCCGAGCTCCAGGAGATGGTCCGCAACGGCGACCTGCCGCCGCTGGCAGAGCGTCTGCCGGTCAATCCCGCCGTCGTCGAGCCGGTCGAAGGCATCGGTCAGTACGGCGGCACCTGGAATACCGCGCTCGTCGGCGGCTCCGATACCGCCTGGCTCGTCCGCACCGTCAGCTACATCCACCTGATGGCCTGGACGCCCCAGTGGGACGGCGTCGTGCCCAATGCCGTTGAAGATGTCGTCGCCAGCGAAGATGCCAGCGAGTACACCTTCATCTTCCGCGAAGGGCAGAAGTGGTCCGACGGCGCGCCGTTTACCGCCCACGACCTCGCATTCTGGTGGAATGACCAGATTCTCAATCCGGAGCTGACCCCGGGCGGAACGCCTGGCTGGATGCGCGCCGGTGAAGCGGATGCCGCCTTCGAGGCCGTCGATGACTATACCCTCAAAGTCACCTTCGACGCCCCCAACGGCCTATTCCTGCAGAACCTGGCCACGCCCAGCGGCAGCATCTTCACCCGTGTTCCCATGCACTACTGCTCCCAGTTTCACGCCGACTACAATACCGAGAACCTGGACGACCTGATCGCCGAGAACAACGCCAACGACTGGGTCCACCTCTATCAGATGAAGTGCTCCAGCGTTCCCGGCACACCTTCCGACTCGCGCTGGTTCAACGGCGACCTGCCCACACTGATGCCCTGGAAGGTAGGGGTGGCCTACGGTGAAGGCTCCCAGATGATCCTGGAGCGCAATCCCTACTTCTGGAAAGTCGATACCGAAGGCAACCAACTGCCCTACATCGACCGTGTCGTTTACGACATTCTCGAGGACCGCGAAGTCCTCCTGTTGAAGGTGCTCAACGGCGAGATCGACATGATGAGCCGCCACTTCAACACCAATGACAACAAGGCCGTAATCGCCGAAAATCGCGAACCCGGCGAATACGAATTCTTCGAGACCCGCAGCATCGGCAATACCACCGGCTTCCACTTCAACCTGACGCACAAAGACGAGCGCATGCGGGAAATCTTCAACAACAAGGACTTCCGCATCGCCATGTCCCACTGCATGAATCGCCAGGAAATCATCGATGTCCTCTACATCGGCCAGGGCGAGCCGATGCAGAGCGCCATTCCCAAGGATATGGCCGACTTCTACGATGAAGAGTGGTATACGCTGTACACCGAATTCGACCAGGATCTGGCGCATGAGTACCTGGCCAAGGCCGGTATGACCGAGCAGGACTCCGACGGTTACTTCCTCGGGCCCGATGGCGAACCGTTCTCCTTCGTCGTGCAAACGACAGAGGCCTTCGGCTTCTCCGACCGCGCCGAAATGGTCGTCAACCAGTGGCAGGCCTGCGGTGTCAACGCCCAGTTGAGCGTCGTCGATCGCACGCTGCTCTACCAGCGCAAAGACGCCAATGAGCACGACGTGCACGTCTGGGGCGCCGCAACCGGCCCGCAGATCTTCCTCGATCCGCGCCACTTCTTCCCCTTCAGCGGTGAGTCTACCTTCGCCCAGTCTTGGGTGACGTGGCGCACCAATCCCAGCGGCGCCGGCGCCATGACGCAGCCGGAGGAACCGCCGGACATCGTCAAGCACCAGATGGATCTCTACGCACAGATTCTCGCCTCTGGTGACCAGGCGAAGCAGATCGAACTGATGAACGAAATCCTCGCGATTGCCAAGGATCAGTTCTACGTCATCGGCACCTCCTCCAGTCCTCCGGGCTACGGTATCGTGAAGAACAACTTCCATAACGTGCCCACCTCCATGCCGGGTTCATGGCAGTATCCGACACCGGCCCCGACACAGCCCGAACAGTTCTGGATCAGTGAAGAGTAACGAGAATTAAGCACTCTGGAGTGGGGAGCATTGACTCGCTCCCCACTCCTCTATTGAATCTCCGCGTTCGATAGGGCCTCACCATGTTTCAGTTTCTTCTGCGCCGCCTGCTCTACATGATCCCCACCCTGATCGCGATCTCCATCGTCGCCTTCGTCATCATTCAACTGCCGCCGGGCGACTTTCTGACCACCATGGTTGCCTCGATGGCCGCGCAAGGCGAAGACGTCGATCAAACAGCGCTCCAGGCGCTGAAGGATCAGTACGGGCTCGGGCAGCCCGTCCACATCCAGTATCTGAAATGGATGCAGGGGATCATCCTCAGGGGCGATTTTGGCGACTCATTCGGCTGGAATAAGGCGGTCTCAGATCTGGTGTGGAGCCGCCTGGCGCTGACCTTTGTCCTTTCACTGGCCAGCCTGCTCTTCGTCTGGGTCGTGGCTTTCCCTATCGGCATCTATTCGGCTGTCAAGCAGTATTCTGTCGGCGACTATGTCGCTACCTTCTTTGGATTCCTTGGCCTGGCAATCCCCAACTTCCTGTTGGCGCTGATCCTGATGTACATCGCCTTCAGATATTTCAATCAGAGCGTGGGCGGTCTGTTTTCGCCCGAATACCAGGAAGCGCCCTGGACTTGGGGAAAGGTGGCCGACCTCTTCGCCCATCTGTGGGTGCCGGTGGTGATTATCGGAACCGCCGGAACAGCCAGCCTAATTCGCATTATGCGCGCCAATCTGCTCGACGAGCTCCGTAAGCCATACGTCGTGACCGCGCGCGCCAAGGGTCTGCCAGAATGGCGGCTCCTGTTCAAATATCCCGTCCGCGTCGCCCTCAATCCTTTCGTCAGTACCGTTGGCTGGGTCCTGCCTACCCTGGTTTCGGGCGCGGCCATCGTCTCTATCGTCCTGAGTCTGCCCACCACAGGCCCTCTGTTGATTCGCGCACTCCAGCAGCAGGACATGTACCTGGCGGCCAGCTTTATCATGTTGCTGAGCATCCTGACCGTGATTGGTACCTTGGTGTCCGATCTGCTGCTCGCCTGGTTGGATCCCCGCATCCGCATGGAGTAATACGGGAGTAAGAGAAGAGGAAAGGCTCAATGGCCGTAACTGATGCAAAGACGCTGCCCCCGGAGACGGTCTCTCCGGGAGCCGTGCAGGCCGAAGTAGAGAGCAGTGTCTCCGTCGCCTCGCAATGGCAGCTTATGTGGTGGAAGTTCCGCAAACATCGCATGGCGATGGCCGGCGGGATTGTCACGCTGCTTATCTACGCCATTGCCCTCTTCGTCGAGTTTCTCTCGCCCTCAAGCCCCGGTGTTATCCGCGCCGACTACACCTGGGCGCCACCGCAGCGGCTTCATTTCCTGCGGCAGACCGAAGAGGGGCGCCGTTGGGATCCCTACGTCAACGGCTATAAGGTTGAGATCGACCCCGAAGCCCTCAAGCGGACATTCGTCATCGACGAGGAACAGGTCGTCGACATCGGCTTCTTTGTGCGCGGCGAACCCTACAAAATGTGGGGGATTTGGGAGACCGACCTCCACCTCGTCGGCTCTACCGATGTCGAGATCCCAGTCTACTTCCTCGGCGCCGACCGCATGGGCCGCGACCTGCTGAGCAGCATGATCTACGGCACGCGCATCTCAATGTCCATCGGACTTCTCGGCGTCTTCCTCAGCTTCTTTCTCGGTATCCTGCTCGGCGGCATCTCCGGTTTCTTCGGAGGAACGGTCGACAATCTGATCCAACGTGTTATCGAATTCATCCGCTCGATTCCCACCATCCCGCTCTGGATGGGGCTCGCCGCAGCCCTGCCCACAGACTGGCCGCCACTGCGCATCTACTTCGGCATCACCATCATACTCTCCTTCATCGGCTGGACCGGGCTGGCTCGCGTCGTGCGCGGCCGCTTTCTCTCCCTGCGCACCGAAGATTTCGTAATGTCCGCCCGCCTGGACGGGGCCAGCGAGCTGACCACCATCTGGCGCCATATGGTCCCCTCATTCTTCAGCCACATCATCGCCTCCCTCACGCTTTCCATACCAGGCATGATTCTGGCAGAAACCTCGCTCAGCTTTCTGGGCCTCGGTCTGCGCCGTCCGGTCGTCAGCTGGGGTGTCCTCTTGCAAGAAGCGCAGAACATCCGCTCGGTCGCAACCGCTCCCTGGCTCCTGATTCCGGGACTGGCAGTGCTCGTCGCCGTTCTCGCACTGAATTTCCTGGGCGACGGCCTCCGCGACGCGGCAGATCCGTATAACCGCTAGAAATAACTATCCACTGACCATTGACCACTTACCACTGACGTTCCATGGAATCGCCCGCACTTATCGAAATTAAGAATCTTAAGACGCACTTCTTCCTTGACGAAGGTACTGTCCAGGCTGTCAATGGCGTTGATTTTTCGATCCATCAGCATAAGACCCTGTGCGTGGTCGGAGAAAGCGGCTGCGGCAAGAGTGTGACAGCCCGCTCGATCCTGCAGATCGTGGACCAGCCCGGCCGCATTGTCGAAGGCGAGATCCTCTTCCACCGCCCTTCGCGCAGCGACAACGGCAGCGAGACAACCGAAACCATCGACCTGGCCGCGCTCAACCCGCGCGGTAGAGAAATCCGGGCGATCCGCGGCCAGGATATCTCGATGATCTTCCAGGAGCCGATGACATCTCTTAGCCCTATTCATACAGTCGGCAACCAGGTCACGGAAGCAATCAAGCTGCACACCGACATGTTGGACGATGAGGCAAAGGAACACTCAATCGAACTGCTCCGCCGCGTCGGTATTCCCAGGCCGGAGGAGCGATTCGACACCTACCCCTTCGAGCTCAGCGGCGGTATGCGTCAGCGCGTTATGATCGCGATGGCGCTGTCCTGCAACCCGGCCCTGCTGATCGCCGACGAACCGACCACTGCCGTCGATGTCACAACGCAGGCGCAGATTCTCGAACTGTTGGAAGAGCTGCAGGACGAATTCGGCATGGCGATCATGCTGATCACCCACGATCTGGGCGTGGTCGCGGAGATGGCTGATGACGTTGTCGTGATGTATCTGGGGCAGGTGGCAGAGCGAGGCGACGTGGACTCAATTTTCCATGATCCCAAACATCCCTATACCCAGTCTCTGCTTAAATCAATTCCGCGGCTTGGCGTCAGCCGCAACCGGCAACGGTTGGACTCAATTCGAGGGATGGTGCCCGACCCCTACAACCGGCCGACCGGCTGCATGTTCGGTCCGCGCTGCGACCACTTCATGCCAGGCCGTTGCGACGCAATCAACCCGCCTGCCATTCCACTGGGGCCGGGGCGAGAAGTCCATTGCCTCTTATACGAAGAGGAGTGAGAGGAGTGGTCCGGACTGCCTCCTGCTCGCGGTAATGTAACGGAGTATCACGAGAATTCATGAGCGCGCAATCGACAAACGGTTTCGAGCACGCGACGGAGACGAACGGCAGCGCGGCAGCGAAAGACGTGCTGCTTGACGTCCGGAATCTGAGGAAGTGGTTTCCCATAACCTCGGGGTTTTTCCGGCGCACAGTCGGTCAAGTTAAGGCAGTCGATGATATCTCCTTCCAGGTCCTCGAAGGCGAGACGGTGGGGCTGGTGGGAGAGAGCGGCTGTGGCAAAACGACGGCCGGCCGCTGCATTCTGCGCGCCTACGACCTCACCGCAGGCCAGATACTGTATCGAGACCACGATAGAAAGATGGTCGACTTGGCGCCGTTGACCAACAATGAGATGAAGCCGTACCGTCAACAGGTGCGCATGATCTTTCAGGACCCGTTTAACTCTCTCAATCCCCGTATGCCCGTCATCGATATCGTCGGCGACCCGCTCAGAATCAACAAGGTGGCAGCCGGGAAGGAGTTGGAAGACCGCGTTGCCTCGCTGCTGGCCAGAGTCGGACTGCGCCCCGAATATATGCGCCGCTATCCTCACGCCTTCAGCGGCGGCGAGCGCCAGCGCATCGGCATCGCACGCGCGCTCGCACTGGACCCGCGCCTGGTCGTTGCCGACGAGGCCGTCTCCGCGTTGGATGTCTCGGTACGCGCGCAAATCTTGAACCTGATCAAGGACCTGCAGGAAGACTTCAATCTGACCTACCTTTTCGTTTCCCATGACCTGAGCGTGATCGAGTACATATGCGACCGCGTTGTCGTCATGTACGTCGGCAAAATCGTTGAGGTCGCTGAGACCGAAGAGCTGTTTGCGCAGCCGCTCCACCCCTATACCGAGGCCCTGCTCTCAGCAGTGCCGAACCCGGATCCGCGCATGAGGCGGCAGAAAGCCCGCATCGTGCTCGAAGGCGATGTCGCCGACCCCGCCAACCCGCCCAGTGGCTGCTATTTCCACCCGCGTTGCCGCTATGTGCAGGAGCGCTGTAGCCAGGAGACGCCGGCATTGCGCGAGATTTCTCCCGGTCATTTAGCCGCCTGCCACTACGCCGAAGAGCTGACCCTGGCAGGCGTAACCGCGAGTGGGGAATTGGGATGATGTCTGTGCACGAAGACTTCGATGCTCAGTCCCCCTGGGAAACCAGAGCAAAATACCTTGCCTATTTCGTCAGTTGGGTCGCCTTTTTTGCCCTGACCTTCTATCTGGTTACCAGGATTTCTCCACTCCTCCGCCTCCTGATGGACGTTCTCAATGTCAACCGCTGGGCACAGTCGGCAGTTCATAACTTCAGCTTCTTTGTTTTGGGTCTTATTGGCTTGAGCATGGTCATCATTGTCGAGAACTATCTCCGCACGGCGGTACCGAAGAACCTCCTCTTCCGCCGCATCGTGATTGCACTCGGCCCTTTACTTATTCTGACGGTTGCATCGCACGCCCTTCCTCAGTTTCTGTTTTATCTATTGAGGACATAAAGGATCCGCCACCGGCCAACCGTTCTAACCGACTGTACCACTGGAACTCTCGCCCATTGAAGCTGCAAAAAGATTTGGGTTTTGTACTGCTAGCGAGTATACTCTTGCCCACGTTGGAGTTTCTCCTCCTTTCTGGCGGTCCGCGAAGAATCAGGTCTCAACTGTCGATAAAGAGTCTGTCATTTCAGGCAATGAGGTAGCGCCTTCTTTAGCCGTACCCACTCAAGGAGACGATTCTATGAAAAGACTGAAGTCAATCAGGACCGATGTAACGCGTAGGGAATTCGTGCGCCTGTCAGCGATGGCTGGCGCCGGCACGATTCTCGCCGCTTGCGGTGCAGGCGAAGCGCCCGCAGCCGAGGCGCCGATGGAAGAGGCGCCGGCCGAATCTGCTGCCGATGCCGCTCCCGCTTCAGGCTCCATGTACAACGAAGCCCCGCGGTTGGCCGAGATGGTCGCTAACGGCGACCTGCCGCCCGTAGACGAGCGTCTGCCCGTCGCCCCGCTCGTGCTCAAAGGGCTGGACGGGGTCGGTAACTACGGCGGCCTCTGGCGCGCCGGCCGTCGCGGCCAGGCCGATCATTTCGCCGTGAACCAGGTCATCATTCGCGGCGCATTGTCGATCAACCAGGAGTTGACGATCAATCCCATGATCGCCGAATCCTGGTCCGTCAGCGACGACGCCACCGAATTCACCTTCAATCTGCGCGAAGGCATGAAATGGTCGGACGGCGCTCCCTTCACCTCGGCCGATATCAGGTTCTGGTACGACGAAGAGGTCAACAACGAGGAGCTCACCCCGGTCTTCCCGGCTTGGCTGACTGCCAACGTCGACGGCACAAATGTGCCCGCGGAGGTGTCTACGCCCGATGACACGACCGTCATCTTCAAGTTCGCCAGCCCCAATGCGCTTTTCCACTACAGCGGCGGCATCCTTCTCTCGTTCCCGGTCCGCTCCGCCGAGTACATGAAGCAGTTCCACCCCGACCACACCGACGACATCGACGCTTTGAACCAGATGATCGCCGATGCCGACCTGGAACTGTGGACCGACCTCTACAACGACAAGCGCAGCGGGCGCCACGAGAATCCCGAATCACCGATGCTGTGGCCCTGGACAGTAGAGACCGACTTCACCGAGCCGCTTGTTACCGCCGTTCGCAACCCCTACTTCTGGGCCGTAGACGTTGATGGCAACCAGCTCCCCTACATCGACGACCTCACCTTCCGCCAGTTCACCGACCCGGACGTCTACGCGCTCTGGTGCATTAACGGCGAAATCGACTGCCAGTCCCGTCATGTGCGCAACACCGACATCACCGTCCTCAAAGAGAACGAAGAGGCCGGCGACTACAAGCTCCAGATCTGGCGTCGCACCGCGGTCTACGGTCTGCACCTCAACATGACCGCCAAAGAACCCCGCCTGCGCGAACTCTTCCAGGCGCGCGACTTCCGCATCGCCTGCTCGATCGGCGTCGACCGCGACGCCATCAACGAACTGGTTTTCGACGGCACCGCCACCAACATGCAGTACGGCCCGCCCGTCGAATCACCCCTGTACGTCGAAGAACTGAACAACGCCCACCTCGAATATGACCCTGACAGAGCCAACGCCCTCATCGACGGCCTCGGCTACACCGAACGCGACGACGAAGGTTATCGACTCTGGAAGGACGGCAGCGGCGAGCGCATCCGCTGGACCATGCTGGGCGGCCCCACAGTCACCGACAATGACCAGTTGCTCATAGATTACATCACTGAAATGGGCTTCGAAATCAACTACCGCGGCGCCGAACGCGCGCTCGCCCAGGAGCTCGACCGCAACAACGACATCGAGGCCAGGACCACCTTCATGGACCGCAACCTCATCCCCCTCGCAGACCCCGTCATCTGGATCAACCGCGCCAACACCGAGCGCCCCTGGGGCAACGCCTGGCAGATGTGGTCCGTCAACCCCGACAACCCCATCGGCGAGCCGCCGCCCGACGGTCACTGGCAGTGGGACCTCTGGAACCTTTGGGACGAGATCCGCGTCACCGCCGACGGCGATAAGCAGAACGAACTGTTCAAAGAGATCCTCCGCATCTGGGGCAGAGAGCTGCCCACCGTCGGCTACTTCGGCGAACTGCCGCGGCCGGTCGTCGTCCGCAACGGCTTCAAGGGCATCCACGCCGGCTATCCGTGGGACTGCTGCCGCGGCGTCTATGAGCACATCATCGACAACGCCACCTGGTATTGGGAAGACCCCGAAAATCACATGTAGCGCCCTCCGGCGAGTGGCCGCAACCGGCCACTCGCCGCTCTCTTGTATTCTTCACAGCACAAAAGGAGTAGAACGGATGAAAAGTTTGAAGATGCCGAGAACGAACGTGACGCGACGCGAGTTTATGCGCGTCTCAGCGATGGCGACGGCGGGCACCGTCCTCGTGGCCTGCGGCGCCGGTGGAGAACCCGCAGCCGAGGCGCCGATGGAAGAGGCGCCGGCCGAATCTGCTGCCGAAGCCGCCCCCGATTCGGGGTCCATGTACAACGAGGCGCCCCGACTGGCCGAGATGGTAGCCAACGGCGAACTACCGCCAGTCGATGAGCGTGTGCCCGTCAACCCGCTCGTGCTGGAGGGGCTGGATGGAATCGGGAACTATGGCGGCCTATGGCGCGCCGGCTTCCGCGGCCAGGCCGACCACTTTGCCCTTAACCAGGTGATCATCCGCGGCATCCTGTCGATTAACCAGGAACTCACCATCAACCCGATGATTGCTGATTCCTGGTCGGTCAGCGACGATGCCACCGAATACGTCTTCAACTTGCGAGAAGGCATGAAGTGGTCCAGCGGCGAACCCTTCACCAGTGCCGATTTCGTCTTCTGGTTCGAGGAAGAGATGAAGAACGAAACGCTCACACCGGTCTTCCCCGGCTGGCTCACCAGCCCCGTCGAAGGCGAAAATGTTCCCGTGGAGATGACCGCCCCCGACGACACGACCGTCGTATTCAAGTTCGCCGGGCCCAACGCCCTCTTCCACCTGGAAGGCGGTGTTGTCCTAAGCAGTCCAGTGCGCTCTGCCGCCTACATGAGTCAGTTCCACCCGGACCACACCGACGACCAGGCCGCGCTCGACCAGAAAATCGCCGATGCCGGCCTCGACAACTGGACCGAACTCTACACCGACATGCGCAGCGGACGCCACGAAAACCCCGACAGCCCCATGCTGTATCCGTGGATTCTGCAGAGCGACTACACCGAAGAGATTGTCAACTGCACCCGCAACCCCTACTTCTGGGCAGTGGATACGGCTGGCAACCAGCTTCCCTACATTGACGACCTCTCCTTCCGTCTCTTCAACGACTCCGATGTCCACGCGCTGCGGCTTGTCAATGGCGAGATCGACTGCCAGTCCCGCCATATTCGCAACACCGACCTCACCGTGCTCAAGGAGAATGAGGATAGCGGCGATTACAAGATCCAGTTCTGGCGATGGACCGCCGTCTACGGTGTCCATTTCAACATGACCACCAACGACGACCGCCGCCGCGAACTCTTCCAGGAACGCGACTTCCGCATCGCCGTCTCCCTCGGCTTCAACCGCGACGAAGTCAGGGAACTGATCTACGATGGGTTCGGAAAGAATATGCAGTACGGACCCCCCGCCGAGTCGCCCGTGCACCACGCAAAGCTCAGCAACGCCTACCTCGACTACGACCCCGACGCGGCCAATGCTCTGCTCGACGGGCTTGGTTACACGGACAAGGACGACGACGGCTACCGCCTCTGGAAAGATGGCAGTGGCGAACGCATCAGCTGGACCATGTTGGGTGGCGCCGAAATCACTGACCTCAGCCAGACCTTTATCGACTACCTTGTCGACCTGGGATTCGAAGTCAACTATCGAGGCGTTGACCGCTCGCTCAGCATCGAGCTCCACCAGTCTAACGACGTCGAATGTACTACGTCCTTCATGGACCGTAACCTTGTGCCACTTGCTGATCCCCAAGTCTGGGTCAAGCACCGCAACATCAACGACCGGCCCTGGTGCAACGCCTGGACCGCCTGGAAGCTCGATCCCACCAATCCCATCGCCCAGGAGCCGCCCGCCGGCCACTGGATCTGGACCATCTGGGACCTGTGGGACGAGATCCGCGCCACCCCCGGCGAGGTAGCGCAGGCCGACCTATTCAAGCAGATTCTCGAAATCTGGTCCGAAGAACTGCCATCCGTCGGCTTCTTCGGCGAGTTGCCCCGCCTCGTCATGGTCAAGAACGGCTTCAAGGGCATCCATGCCAACAACCCGTGGGACTGCTGCCGCGGCGTCTACGAGCACATCATCGACAATGCCACCTGGTATTGGGATGATCCTTCAATGCATATGTAAAGCTAAGTTGTGAAGAAATAAGAGTGAGGAGGGACGCATCTCTCTCCTCACTCCTCTTTGCTCTCTTCTAGAGGTTCGTCATGTTCTCATACATCCTGGGCCGGTTTGCCGTGATGATTCCGACCCTCTTCGTGATCTCGATTGTCACCTTTATCATCATCCAGCTCCCCCCCGGCGACTACCTGACCACCTATGCCGCGCAGTTGCGCGAACAGGGTGATGAGGTCGACGAAGTGTTGATGGCAAGGTTGGAGAGACGATACGGCCTGGGCCAGCCTCAGCACATTCAGTACCTGAAGTGGGTCTCCGGCATCCTCCTGCGCGGCGACTGGGGCGAGTCAATGTTGTTCCAGAGACCGGTCGAAGACCTGATCTGGAACAGGATCGGCCTCACCTTCATTCTCTCCTTTACGACCCTGCTGTTCGGCTGGCTCGTTTCGATTCCATTAGGGGTCTATTCGGCGACCCACCAGTACTCGGTGATCGACTATGTCGTCACCGCGCTCAATTTTATCGGCAAGGGCCTGCCGGAGTTCATGCTGGCGCTCGTGATTATGTGGCTTGTGACCAGCTATTCCGACATGAGCGTCGGCGGCCTCTTCAGCCCCGAATATATGGACGCGCCCTGGACCGTCGACCGTCTTCTCGATTTGCTGGCCCATGTCTGGATCCCAATCGTGATCCTGGCGGTCGGCAGCACCGCCAACGGCATCCGCATCACCCGCGCCAATCTGTTGGACGAACTCAACAAACCGTATGTCGAGACGGCGCGTGCCAAGGGAGTCAAGGAGACGAGGCTCATCTGGAAGTACCCGACGCGCGTCGCCCTCAACCCCTTCTTCAGCACAGTCGGCTGGTCGCTGGCCGATCTGATTTCAGGAACGACCATCGTGGCGATCGTGCTGAGCCTCCAGACGACCGGCCCGATGCTCTTTACGGCCCTGATCAACCAGGATATGTTCTTGGCCGGCAGCTTTATCATGATGCTCAGTGTCCTCACTGTAATCGGTACACTGCTCTCCGATCTCCTGCTGGCTTGGGTCGATCCCCGCATCCGCCTCGAAGAGATGGCATAGCCGCCGGATTTGCTACCGTTTCGCTGTTCGAATGCAACTCTCAAATGTGAACAACAACAGCAGTTTGAGCGTTACCAAGAGGGACTGAACGAACGATGACGAACGAGGACCAAAGACCGGCTGCCTTTGAAGAGGACCCCGAGGAAGAGCGCTATCTGGACGTCAATGAGGACGAAACACAGGTTGCCGTCGCTTCATTCTGGCAGTTGATCTGGTGGCGTTACCGCCGCCATCGCGTGGCTGTATTCAGTACCTTTGTCGTAATTGTCTTCTATCTGATCGCGGCCTTCAGCGAATTTGTCGCGCCTTACGACCCGGAAGCCAAATTCGTCAAGTATAAGTTACATCCGCCCACACCAATTCACATCGTCGATGCCGAAGGTAACTGGCATTTGCCCTTCATATACCAGACAGTACGCGAGCGAGACCCGGAGACCTTCCGCAACAACTACCACGAAGATACTGAGATTCGCCATCCGATACGCTTCTTCCCCAAGGGCGCAGAATATAAGTTGTGGGGTGAAATCGCTGTAACCACGAAACTATTCGGTCTGGACGTTCCCCACGAAGAGCAGGGCTTCTTCCTGCTGGGTACCGACCGCCTTGGACGCGATATGTTCTCCCGCGTCTCCTATGGAGCTCGCCTCTCACTTTCCATCGGCCTCATCGGCGTGGTCATCAGCCTGGTCCTCGGCATTCTGTTGGGCGGCCTGTCAGGCTACTACGGCGGCACCATCGACAATATCATCCAGCGCATTATCGAATTCCTGCGTTCAATCCCGTCCATTCCACTGTGGATGGGCCTGAGCGCGGCTCTGCCGCCCGGATGGCCGATACTCTATGTCTACTTCAGCATTACCGTGATTCTCTCCTTTATCGGCTGGACTGGCATGGCCCGTGTCGTGCGCGGCAAGTTCCTGCAGCTGCGCGAGGAAGAGTTCGTCATGGCCGCGCGCTTCTCCGGCAGCGGCGAACTGCGCATCATCCTGCGTCATATGCTTCCCTCTTTCCTCAGCCACATCATCGCCACCATGACCTTGGCGATCCCGACTATGATTCTCAGCGAAACCGCACTCAGCTTTCTCGGGCTCGGCCTGCGTCCGCCCGCCATCAGCTGGGGCGTACTGTTGCAGGAGGCGCAAAACATCAGCGCCGTCGCCATCGCTCCCTGGACGATGGTTGCGCCCGCCATCATGGTGGTGATCTCGGTGACCGCATTCAACTTCATGGGCGACGGCATGCGCGACGCCGCCGACCCGTACGCAAGCCTCTAACCCTGAATCCGGGAGCGGCTCTCCGTCTCGCAGCCGCCCCGCCCTGCGCGCAAGGAATTCTATGATCATCAAAGGCAGCGCAATCCCCGAAGTCAACTTCCGCAAAGGCTACGAGATCAGTGAAGCGCAGGAACAGATCGACCACTTCGCTGAACGCATCACCACCCCGGCCAACCCGTTCGAACCGGAAAAGCACGGCGAACAGCGCTTCTGGTATATCCTCGAGGGCGAGGCCAACGTAACCATCAATGGTGAATGCACGACCGTCGGCCCGTCCGACCTGATTCTGATCGAGCCGTGGACCGACCACAGCCTGCGCGCCGACGATTGGGTGCGTTGGATCTGCTTCGGATAATCAAGCCACAAGGAAATCCCAACCAATGTCACGCAAACTGAAACTGGCCCTGATCGGTCTGGGCCGCCGCGGCCGCGGCGGGCACCTGCCCGTCTACCCCAAACTGAAAGATGTGTTTGAATTTGTCGCCGTCTGCGATAAGGATGAAGAGGTCCTGCGCGAAGTGGCTGCAGATTACGGTGTCAACGCCTACACCAGCGTGCGCGATCTGGTGGCCCGCGAGGAGCTGGATATCGTCGACGTCGTCGTTCCCGGCGATGCCCACCACCCCATCTGCTGCTATCTGGCCGAAAACGGCATCCATTTCATCGTCGAAACGCCCGTCTCCGTTACCCGCCCCATGACCGATCTAATGGTCGAGGCCGCCAAACGCAATAACGTCAAGCTGGAAGTGGCGGAGAACTACCACCGTGTTCCCATGGCCCGCTTCCAGTTCGAGGTGATTGACAGCGGCGTCATCGGCGAGGTGGGCCGCATCTACCGCATCTTCTACGAGGGCGGCTATCACGGCATGAGCATGTTGCGCCTGCTCGCCGGCAGCCCGCCCAAGTCGATCCTCGGCATCACCCACGTGACCGGCGTCGTCCCCATCATCGACCGCATGAAACGCCACCATTCGCAGGAAAACTGCACCACCAGCTTTCTCGAATTCGAGAACGGCGCCGCCGCGACAATGATCTACTCCAACGTGATCCACGCCCGCTCGCTCGGCCGCAAGAATGCCGGCATTTCCCAGATTGACGGTACGCGCGGCGCCATCGTCGGCAACACCGTCTACTTCACCGACCCCGCCGACTACCAGAGCGGCGCCATCGCCAACGCTTATGAACCCCGTATCTCGACCATCGACGTCGAAGGGCGAGAGGTCCTGCAGCGCATCAGCCTCGAACTGCCCGACCGCGAAATCGCCTGGGAGAACCCTTACGCCCATCTCGGCGTCGGCGAGAACAACGGCCGCGGTGTCGACATGGCAGACCAGCTCATGAGCATCGCCCGCGCAGTTCTGGACGACATCGAGCCGACCTACGGCGCGCAGGAAGCCCGGCTCGACCAGGAGATGTCCCTGGCGGCCTCTGAATCGGCGCTCATGAACAAGCAGCCGCTGGCGTTCCCTCTGCGTTCGCCCTCCGAAGCCGAGCAGAGGATCCTGACGAAATTCAAAGAGACCTACGGCTACGATTACACGGAAACCGAGCCGTTGCTCGACGTCTTCTATCCCCGACGATAAGCAGTGCCTGGAGAGCGGGCGCCCGCAGGCGACCCGCGCAACGCGGAAAGGACGTGTACAGTGGAGTTCTTAAACGTAGAAAAGAAGGGGATTTCCCGCTATCTCCTCGACGCCGACGTGGAGGGCGAGCCGCTTCGCGTCCATATTTCGGAGGTCGACGCCGGCCAGCGCTCCCACCCACCCCACCGGCACGGCGGCTTTGAGGCCTTCTATATGATCGAAGGCGAGGGCACGCTCGAGATAGACGCCGAGCGCCATCCGCTGCGCGCCAACGAGGCGGTCGTATTCGACCCGCACAAGCTGCATGGGTTGATCAACACCAGCAATGCGCCGATGCGCTATATGGTGATCATCCGGCCTGAGGAGGGTGGAGCGTAGAAGCTACGAAAAGTCGAGCTGCATCAGCAGGTCCATGAACTGGATGCCCATGCTTCGAGCCCCGAGTTCAGTGCTTGAGTAGGGATTGTCATAGTGCAGATAGCCGTCGATCGGCTGCTCCTGCTCGTTGACGAGCAGGGGGCCCTGCCAGCCGAAATCGATGCTCTCGCTTCGCAGGCTGGTCATGTGCACGCTGTCCTCGCCGTAGGTGATGTCCAGGCCAACTACCTTTTCCACGAAGTCGGCAAAGTTTCCGTCTACATCCTCCCGACCCATCTGCACGACCCAGATATTGTTCTGCCCGTATGAGCGCAACTCCCGAAACGCGCTCCTGCCGGTTTCGCTGAGCGTCAGTCCCGCCGAGGCCGTTATCGCCAGATAACCTTCGCCGACGCGGGCACAGGCCCAGCCGTCCCGGATCTCGTGTTCGTCGAATGCGTAGATCGGGAAATAGGCATGGGTAAATCCCAGCCAGTCATCCGCCGGCAGCCGGTGAATCGCCACCAGCAGGTCCTTCCATTGCGCCACCCGCGGCAGCACAACGTTGCCGTGCCAGAAGTTAGGCCGGTGGGAGCCGTCTTCGCTAACGCAGGGTGGATGGGAAACGAATACGACAGCCTCCGGCGCAAGGGTCGCCTGCCAGATGTGTTGTTGGTAGCCGAATTCGCCGGGCCGGTAGTCCTGCGCCGAACACAACATGTAGTCCGGCGTTTTGTAGGTGACCTTGTTCACCTCCCAACTGCCCTTTTCCCGGTCGCACCATTCTTCCAGTTGGCCGGCGTGCCGCTCCCGGCTCCAAATCTCATCAGCCGGGTCAATTGCAATCGCCTCGATAACCGGCGGCAGCTGATAGTTGGCGGCGCACGCCAGGCTGACAATGCCGCGAATGCTGCGATTGAAGATACCCTTGCCCCACAGCAGACGCGAAATGCCCGAAGTCGGCTCGCGAAAACCACTCTTAATGAAAGGAGAATAGGTGCGCCCGTGGCTGGAACCGAATACCCCCTTGAACGAGCTGACCGCCAGCCCGAAGAACATCTTGTCCAGCACGACCGCGGCCAGTTCCCGCACATTGTCGTCTTCGGCCAGGTCGACCAGGTGGGAGAGGGCCAGCACGTCCTCCTCGAAGTAGGTGTTGGAATCCCACTCGCGGAAGCCGCCCGCGGCCCGCTTCCGCAGCCACGAAAGCGCCCGTTTCTCCCCTTTGGCGCGGTGCTGGCTGCCTGTTAGCCCGGCATTGGGGAAAGTCTCGTCCGGCAGCAACTGACCTGCGAGGATTTCGCACGTATGGAACAGTATCTGGTGGTTTTCTGACCAAAAGCACATCGCATCCGCGCCCGGTTCGTCCATCCAGTAGCGGAAGTTGAGGAAGCAGTTCTGCAACGGCTCGACCAGCGATTGTGGAAACGCCGGCTCATCGATATAGCGTCCCGCCATGCCCAGCAGGCCGACCAAATCGAAGTCGCTGCAATCCGCCCGCCGGTTGATCGACGCGACGCAGTCGAGGAACACCTGCTCGTTGAGCTGATCCCACATCCCCAGTTCCATCGCCGCAATTTCGGCGAAGACGCCTCCCTCAGCCCCAAGACGGGCCGCATGCAGCAACGCTTCCCGGCGGCGCCCCTGGTACGTGCCGTACCGCTCGGTCGAATACTCACTGTTGCCAACGATATGAACATCAAGACGACGTTCGACTCGCATGCCTTGGACGTAGTAATGTTCTGGGTTGGGAAAGAGCATCACCTCGTAGTCGTCCTGCGGGAACTGGAAAGCGCTGCCCAACATCACCTCGTCCCGTGCTTCGCCCTTGGTGTGGTGTTCGCTGTAGATGCGCCCGCCTTTGCGCACCAGGCGTATGGCAAAGTCATCCTCCGCCGCTTCGCCCTCGGGCCAGCGCACGGCAATCTTCGCATGTCGGCTGAACAGGTCCCGGTCCAGGTAGGCCTTCTCGAAAACCGTCTCCAGCTTCTGCCGCCGCTCCTCAGGTCGAATCGACGAGGGCAGGAAAACGCTGAGGTCGCCCGCGGCCTCCCCATCCTCCAGCTGCAGCGCCATCACATAGGGGCATTCCCGCAGCGCCACGCCCTCAAAGCAGACCCCGATCTCGTTACGCCCCTGCTTCAGTTGCACCGGAAACGAAACGGTGTGGGGCAGCTGATGATGGAAATGCTCCACCCGCCGGCACTGTTCCCGGTTGAGCCAGACCTCGGCCGGACCATTGGTCGTCAGGGCCATGGTCGTCTCAAACGCTGCGGGGCTCTCCAGTACGCAGAAGGCCCAGGCCTGCAGATAGTGGGGCGTATGCTGAAAAGTTGACAGATCGACAAAGTGGTCATCGAGGCAGCGCACAACGCGCCACATTGTCTCGTCGCGGCCGGAGATAAACTTGTGACGCTCCAGCGCGCTGGCGAAGATCTCCGCCGTCGCGGGCAGTCCATGCTCCTCCGCCTGTCCGCTCGCCGCGGCCGCCGCCTTGAAATCGTCCGCTATCCGTTGTTTGTATTCCGGCTCTTCGCCGCTGCCGACATCCGCGACAGGCGTTGCCACCGGCCCCGCAACCAGCCAGCTGTCGATAAAGCCGTCTCTCAGTCTGTGTTCCAGCCAGACCGGCGCGGTTTCTTTCTGGTCCTCAGCCCCTGTGTTTTCCGGTTGTCCGGAGGGCTGAGCGCCAACCTCAGTGCTCATCGATTGACAACTCCGATTGGAATATGGTTTGGGAAAGAAGAGGTGTTCTTCAAGCAGGCCGCAAAAAACGGCCCGTACGAAGAGTTGAGCGCAGCGACCGACCTCCCCCTATTCGTACAGCACACAGCGTACCTTGTGGCCGCCTTCCAGCTCCAGCAGAGGAGGGTTGCGGGTATCGCAAACGCCGGCAATCGCATTGCGGCAACGCGGGTGGAATGGGCAGCCTTCAGGGATCGAATACGGGTCCGGCACCGAACCGCGAATCGCGGTCAACTGGCTGGTGATGCCCTGCGACGACTTTCGCCCCAACAGGGGGATCGAACGCAACAGCGCCTGCGTGTAGGGATGCTTGGGATCGTAGAAAATCGTATCGACATCGGCCATCTCCACCACTTCACCCAGATACATGACCACGACGTAGTCCACCATCTGCGCGATGACGCCCAGGTCGTGCGTGATGAATATGATGGCCATCCCCAGTTCATCCTGCAGATCGCGCATGAGTGTCAGAATCTGGGCCTGCGTTGTTACGTCCAGGGCCGTCGTCGGCTCGTCGGCGATCAGCAGACTGGGACGGCAGGAAAGCGCCATTGCGATCATGGCGCGCTGGCGCATACCGCCGCTCAGCTGATGGGGAAAGCGGTCGATCGTCCGTTCAGGCTGGGGCATGCCAACCTTGTTCAGTACATCGATCGCCTGCGCCCGCGCGTCCTCCTTATTGACATCCTGGTGCAGCAGAATCGCTTCAATGATCTGATTGCCAATCGTATGCACGGGGCTGAGCGACGTCATCGGCTCCTGAAAGACCATCGAGATTTCGCCGCCGCGAATGGAGCGCGCCTGCGTGCCCATGGCGTCGATCTTGGTCATGTCAACGACCTGCTCGGTGACGCTGCCGTTCTCTTGACTTTGCAAGTGAAACAGGACTTCACCCTCCACCACCCGCCCGGGCGACGGCACAATTGCCATGATCGAACGCGCCGTAATCGACTTGCCGCAACCGCTCTCCCCGACCAGACCAACGGTCTGACCGCGCTCTACCGTAAAATCTACGCCCTCCAGCGCCCGCACAATCCCCTGGGCCAGGAAAAAATGTGTCTTCAACCCCCGCACTTCCAGCAGCGCATCGGGGGACCCCGCGGATTCGCCGGCTGCCGGCACGTTCTCGATCTGCGTAGCTGTATTGGTCATTTGGGAAATCCGTCTTCTCTATTGCTCTGCGAAACTGCAGCTCTTACGCGACCCGGATCGGTCGTCTACCTGGCATATGGATCGGCGGCGTCACGGATGCCATCGCCGAGAAAGTTGAAGGCCAATACCGCCAGCACCACCGCCAAACCGGGGGTCAATACCCAAGGGGCCAGGGCGACAGAGCGCAGGTTCTGCGCCTCCTGTAACAGCACGCCCCAACTGATGGCCGGCGCGCGCAGGCCCAGACCGATAAAACTCAGACCCGTTTCGGACAGAATAATGCCGGGAATCGCCAATGTCAAGGAAGCAATGATGTGGCTGAGGAATGAGGGCACCATGTGGCGCAGAATGATCCGCATTTCGCCGGAGCCGCAGAAGCGGGCCGCCATCACAAAGTCCTCTTCTCTCATGCTCAAAAAGCGCCCCCGTATTACCCGGGCCAGCCCCGTCCAACCGACAAAGGAGAGAAGGATGGTCACTCCGAAATAGAGGCGTACCACCGGCCAGTCTGCGGGCAGCGCGGCGGCCAAAGCCATGATCAGAGGAATCTCGGGGATCGAGCGGATAAACTCGATCAGGCGCTGGATGGCGTTGTCGAGCGACCCGCCGTAAAAGCCGGAAACGCCGCCAAGCAAAATCCCGATGGCCAGGCTGATGACGACACTGACCAGTCCGATTGTCAGCGAGATACGCGCGCCATAACAGAGACGCGAGAAGAGGTCGCGCCCCAGGCGGTCTGCACCGAGAAGAAAGACACCTTGCTCCTCATGCGGAACGTCCAACCCGAAGAGATGCCACGAGGTCGGAAACTGACCCCAAAGTTCATACTCCGTTCCCCGCACCAGGAAACGGATCGGATGGATTACGGTTGTGTCCTCTAAGTAAGTATTGCGAAGCGTTTCGGGGTCCCGTTCACGTATGATTTTGTAAATGAAAGGACGGTGAATTTGACCTTCTGCATCGAAGATATGAATCTTCATAGGCGGCACAAACTTGTACTGCACAAATGACTGTTCCGGGTCGTATGGGGCCACAAACTCGGCAAAGGCGGCAATCAGATAGAGAATGATCACCAGACCACCAGAGAGGAGCGCCATCCGGTGCTTGCGAAAGCGCCACCACATCAACTGCGAATACGAGGCTACAAAGATTTCCTCATCTTTTTCGGCATCTATGTCGACATCGAGGTCCTGAACACGTTCTTGGTGTTCTTCCTCGTCAGACCTTTCAATCCAGGAACGTTGGCGGTTCTCCATCAATGGTTCTCCGATAACAAAGGCATCTCCGGAAACAGACAAATGCCTGCAAATCTTGGCTATGGCTAAGCCGGCCCTGACCACCGATGGGCAGCGACGGGCAGGTTGATGGCCTGAGGGTCCCCGCCTGTGAGCGGCGCGCCCAACTGGGCCGCGCTGCGCCAAGTCCAGGCAGCACCATTCGCCTCCAACCGTCTTCTCACAACAGGATGAGCTTCTTGGAAATACTACGCCCCTGATGGATGCGATTGATTATGTCAGCCAGCATCGGCGCGATCGATAACACTTCGACCTTTTCAGACCGCTTCTCTTCGGGGACGGGAAGCGTATTGGAGACGACCAGCTTGGCGATTCTATCATCCGCCTCGAGAAGTTCCAGGGCCGAGGGCAGCAACACGGGATGCGTGACAGCAAACGCAGCCGCACCTTCCGCACCGGCATCATACAGGGCATCAATCTGCTTTAGAACACTGCCGCCGGCCATAATGTCATCGATGATGATCGGGCGGCTGCCGGCAATTTCACCGACAACGTGCGTCGTTTCGGTGACGCTGACACTCGTGCGCCGCTTGTGCATCACCACCAGCGGCAGATTGAGCAGCTGCGCATAGCGGCCCGCCATACTGGCGCGGCCTACATCCGGGCTGACAATCGCCGCGTTCTCCCACTCCTCCTGCCGAAAATAGTCGGCCAGAATCGGCAGCGCAGAAAGCGGATCGACAGGGATATTGAAAAAACCCTGAATCGCCCTGGCATGGATGTCTACGAAGATGACGCGATGCGCCCCCATCATCTCCAGCATATTGGCGATCACACGGGCGCTGACCGCTTCGCGCCCGTGCGCCATGCGGTCCTGACGCGCATAGGGAAAATAGGGCAATACGACGCTGACGCTGTGCGCGCTGGCGCGTCGGAACGCGTCCAGGTACAAAAGCAACTCCATTACGTGATCGTTCACCGGCGGGCAACACGGTTGGACCAGAAAAATGTCCTGATCGCGCACCACTTCATCGATCATTACGTGTATCTCGCTGTCTGGCAGACGGCGAGTGGAGGATTGGCCGAGCTCGACGCCGAGTGTCTCGGCGATCTCCAAGGCCAACTCCTTATGCGCAGAACCGCTGAAGATGCGTAATGGGTGAAATGACACAACCGCTCTCTGCCGTTATGTGATGCAGGCCAGTAAACTGTTGGTCTCTCAGTTTGCCGGGTCTATGATAGCTTCATAAGGAATAATTGGCAAGAGATGGACCCATCGCAATTCGACGAGGCCCGGCCCCGTTTCCTTTGACAGGACGGCGCGTCCGCATCTTTGAGGAGGGCGCACGCCGGCCGGCCGCGGCCGCCAAGGAGTTCTCACATGAAACGAAAACTCTTGATTGCAACACACAATCAAGGCAAGCTGCACGAGTATCGCAAGCTCTTGCAAGACCTGCCGTTGTCTCTCACCTACCTGGATGAAATCGGCATCGTAGAGGAGGTCGCGGAAACGGGAAGCACCTTCGCCGCCAACGCTGTACTGAAAGCGCGACACTACGCCGCTCTGACCGGCTTGTGGACGTGGGCCGATGACAGCGGCCTCGAGGTCGATGCGCTGCAGGGCGCGCCGGGCGTGCATTCCGCCCGCTACGCCGGCTCCGACGCAACAGACCGGGACAGATTCGAGAAGCTGCTAATGGAGCTGGATCCATATCCGCGTCCGTGGACGGCCCGCTTCCAATGTGTCGTGGCCATTGCCCGGCCGGATGCCGGCGTCGAGTGCCGCTCCGGGACCCTGGAGGGACTCATCACCGAAGTACCCCGGGGCGCGAATGGTTTCGGTTATGATCCAGTGTTTTTTGTCCCGCAAATGGGGCGAACGCTGGCCGAACTGGAGACTACAGTCAAGAACGGTATCAGCCATCGTGGACAGGCGTCAAGGGAGGCGAAGGCGCTATTGACCAACCTGCTGAAGGGCTAGAGGCGTGCCGATTACCCGGTAATTGAAAGGAAAGGACTTCTGCCTCTTCCCTGACGAACGGCGATTCGAAATGAATTGGAGAAAGGGGGTAACCACTCAGCCGCAATCAGTCTGTTACCCTGAATGAGGTGGGCTAAGGTGTTTTCTCTCTCCTCACTCCGCTTTACTTTCTCCCTGCTTTTGGGAAGGTCGGGCCTGCGGCCCTCCCTTGTGCGGGGGGACTCCCCCCGCAACGCCCCCCTCCAAAACCATCGCTCACCGACAGTACGGCGTCATTCCTGCAGTCCGGCTTATCCAACGCGGTGGCGGCCAACCGAATACGCAATCAGATAATCTGAATGGCGGCGGGGATGATGCACTGGTCGAGACAGACGCTGTATTTGGCTTAGTCGTTACGAAAATGGAATGTTTTTGTGACGGGGATCCGAGATCAGACGTCGGCCTGACGCTGCGATTCTGTCCCATGACGAGATTGCACATCCATGATAATCTTTCTATATATTGAACTAAATCTGGGGCCAGATCTGAGTGTGCGAGCTTACCGGCAAAAGGAGGAGGAAGAGTGACAAGCGTAATACGCCTTCCCGTAGTGTTCAATGTCCTTACGATTGTGGCAATGCTTTTTGCCATGTTTCAGGTGATTGCCGGCGCCTCGGGACCCGGGACCAGGACCGCCGAGGTCATTCAGTTACTTGAGGGGCTGGCAAATGACGGCGTCCTGGAGGATGACACTTTGGTTCCGGGACTCTACTCTGACCAGGAGATGCGTTCGCAGCTAGACAATTACCTGATGGTGACGATGGCTATTGCGATTGTAGCCAATTTCATCGCCAACTATCTTGGCAGAGGGAGACACCATAGCAATCTTTCCAGGATTCGCGAGCTGGAGGCAGAACTGCGCGTGCTGCGAGAGGGTTAGCGCCGCCAGCTTCGTCAAGCAGTCCCTTTCATTTGGTTCTGGCCGCGAACCAGAATTCTTTGAGTTGCAAGCGGGTCGAATACCGGCGGAACTTTCGACCTTGGTCAACGGTCGGATCATGCAATGGGCGTGTTTAGCAAGGAGGCCAAACGAGATGCTGACGAACAAGCTAGGAGACTGGGCGTGCGCATTCATTCCGGTGGTTTCGAGACAGACTTGGTAGACTTACCGTGTAGAAGGTGAATGCCTATCCTGTACTAGGCGACGTCGTCGTCTCCGTTTCTCGCCTGAGGCGAACCGGCTTTCATCTCCTCTTGCAGCAATTGCAGTAAAGCACGGCGTTCCGAGGGAGTCATTCCTTCCAGTCTCTCCTCAAGGGAAGCGCTCTCAAGGATGCGTTTGCGCAATGACTGGTCGAGTTCCTCTGGCGAGGCAGATTCAATGGCGCGCCTACGCACCTGTTCTCCAATCTCCCTAACTTTCTCCGGAGTCAGAGCCTCCGCCATTTCATAGTCTCCTTTCTTTCCCAATACTTGTCTCAGGCCAAAGATATAATCCTGAAGGCTGGGTCGCTCTGCGAGAGAGAGTACGTCCAGCGCGGCGAAGGCCGCCTCTCGTTCCTCTGGGAGCGGGGAAAGGCCATTGGTCGCCTGTTATGCGCCCCGATTCCTGCGCCACTCCTCATACTCGGCCAGCGTCTCGTCGTTGGGCGGATAGACGCCGACAATGCTCGCTCCACCCGCCACCCGCTCCTGGAAAAATTCCTCTCGGATCTCCTGCTCGAAGGCCCCGTGGGCAATCTCCTCCGCCATACGGGCCGGGACGATCACGACACCTTCGCCGTCGCCTACAACCACGTCGCCCGGTGTCACGGCCACACCGGCACAGGCGATGGGAAGTTGCATATCAACGGGGTGGTGGGCCACGAAGGAGGTGGTGGCGTGCGGCGCCCGAATGTAGCTGGGCAGTTCCAGCTGGCGAAAAAGGGGCGTGTCGCGCAGCGCGCCGTCCGTGACGAGACCGGCCGCGCCGCGCTGGTTGATACGCGTCCCCAAAATGTGGCCAAAAGAGGCCGCGCTGACGTCCCCGCGGGCGTCAATGACCAATACATCTTCCGGCCCGACAGCCTCTACAGCCAATCTTTGCACGTTACGCGTATTGTCGTAAATCTCATCGGCCAGGTCTTCACGGGCCGGGATATAGCGCAGGGTGAAGGCATAGCCGACCATGCGCAGATCGGGCCGCAGTGGGTAAAGCCCGGCCAGGAAGGTGTTGCGAAGCCCCTGTTTCTGCAACTGGCTGGTGAGGGTGGCGGTCGAAACAGAGCGCAGTTTCGTCTTGGCCTCTTGTGAGAGTTCGCAACTGCGAACTGATTTTGCTGTCATTCTATTCCTCGTGTGCCTGTAAATCGAGCGGGGAATCCGGCAGGTTATCCTGCGTCTTGCTTCCGGCTCCTTCGGTCACTGTTCAAGCCACTTGGCGCGACCGTACTTGGCCTGGAAATAGACGTATTCCTCTTGCCGGGGCACGGCAACGTTGCCGGTGGAAGGGCAACGGGCGATCGCGTCTTCGACGATATCCACGCCCAGGCCCGGCGCATCCGGCACAACGATCGCGCCGTCGACAATCTCAGGCTGCGGCTGCATCACCTCGTACCGCTGGGGCGCGTCGTCTTCCAGGTGCTCCAGGATCAGGAAGTTGGGCAGCGTCGCCAGCAGATGCACTGCCGCCATCTCCGCCACCGGCCCCAATGAGCCGTCGTGGGGCGCAAAGCCGATCCCGTGCGCTTCGGCCATCGCCGCCATCTTCTTCATTTGCATCAGGCCGCCGGCCCGGCCCGTGTCCGGCTGGATTACATCCACGATCTCCCGTTCGATCAGCTCACGCACACCGTAGATCTGCGCATGGCGCTCCCCCGCCGCGATCGGCAGATTGACATGACGGGCGACTTTGGCCAGGTTCTCGACGTGCTCGGGCGGTACAGGGTCCTCGTAGAAGAGCAGGTCGAACTCCTCCAGCGCCTGGCCGACGCGGATCGCATCGCGCACGCTGAACCAGGGCGGGCCGTGAACATCGGCCATCAGATCGATCTGCGGGCCGACCGCTGCGCGCAGCGCGCGTATCTTCGCAATCGGGTTGTCCACCCCGCCGGTCTTGAGGCCGCTGAAGCCGCGGTCAACCAGCTCCTGCGCCCGTTCCGGCGTGTGAGCGTGCGCGTAGAGCCTTATCCGGTCGCGAATCTTGCCTCCCAGCAGATTCCAGACCGGCACGCCCAGCGCCTTACCTTTGATGTCCCACAGCGCCATTTCGATGCCGGTCAGTGCGCCGCCGCCCACGATCCCGGTCATGCCGTGACCCATCATCGCCAGGTAGAGCTTCTGCCAAATCCGCTCAATCTGAAATGGGTCCTCGCCAACCACGACATCGCGCAGATCGCGGATCGCAGTCTCCACCACACGCGGCCAGCCGGACGCCTCGCCGACGCCGTGGATACCCTCGTCGGTGATGACCTTGACGAAGAGCCAGTTCCGCTTGGTCCAGCCGCCGCCGGGCACCCCGGCATGCATGAGGTAGGTCTTGATGTCGCTTATCTTCATCGAAATTCTGCCTTACTTTTCGCTGATTCCGGGCCAGTGCTTCCACATATCTGCCGGCGGCGGCTCGTCCTGTATGTCGTCGAGGTCGGCGCGGCAGAAGTCGTACAGAACGGCTTGGCGCACCCGGCGCGAGCGGTTGTGCCCGGCGCCGTGGCCGATGCGGTGGTGCCAGAGCACGACATCGCCGGCCGAGCCGTATGTGTGCACGGGGTCGATCTGCAACACGTTACGGTAGGTATCGGTGTCCCAGAACTCCCTCTCCTCTTCGAGCGGATTGAAGGTGTAGGCGGTCTTGAAGGTATGATAGAAATGCTTGTGGCTGCCGGGCCAGATGGTGAAGCCGCCGCCGTCGGGCGGGACGTCGTCGACGTAGCCGACGACGCCGAGGTGGAAGGCGTGCGCGTCTACGTGGAAGTGGGCCGGTTTCGGCGTCGTGTCCGTATCCGGGAAGACGCAGTAGATGCCGCGGATCCTTTCCGGAGTCTTCAGGTTGGAGCCAAGCAGCTGCTTTGCCACGGCCTGTAGCTTGGGATTGCCGTAAAGGAGCTCGACCATCCACGGCTCGCGGCTGCGGTCGCGGTACTTCCAGGTGAAGCGCGAGTCGGGGAACGCGCCCACCCAGCTCCCCGGATCGTCGCGCTTCACCTCAGACGGCGCCGCATCCCACCAGGCATCCCTGGTCTGCGCCATCAGCGCAGGATCCAGCACATCATGCAGGACCAGGTATCCGTTGTCTCGAAAGAAATCCACCTGCTCGACCGTCAATGTCTGACCCATAGTGACTCTTTCCTTCTCCCCTAATTGTCTGAACTATAGCCTTGTGCTCTCAGTCAACCACTGCCAACGCGGCGGTTCTTGAACGCTGGAAACCGCAAACTAACCTGGGCCGGCGGCCGCGATCCGCATCGACGGATAGTGCGTGTTGTAGAGGCTGTGATCGCCCGATTCAACCACGATCTTCCACATCTGGCGCGTCATCGCCTGCAACTGTTCTGAATAGGCGGGATTCTGCGCCAGGTTGTTCGTCTCGTAGGGATCATCAGCGAGGTTGTAAAGCTCGTCGTAATCGAAGCCGTTGTGGACGAGCTTCCAGTCGCCGTCCCACAGAAGCCGCTGGCTGATAATATAGCGTCCGCCAAAGTATTCGGCAAAACCCCGCTGGTAATCGGACGTGTCGTGCGGGTCGGCCAGAACGGAGGCGAACGAGCGACCGTCGATTTCGGGCAGCGGCTGCCCGCCGGCCAGCTCCAGCAGCGTCTGGCCCACGTCCTGCAGGCCGACGCGGGCATCGCTCACAGCCGACGCCGCCACACCGGGCCCTGCCACCACGAGCGGGATATTGTACGCCTCTTCGAAGGCGCCGATGTTCTTGCAGTAGAGACCGTGCGCGCCGAGAAAGTCCCCGTGGTCGGATGTCAGTACGACGATCGTGTTTTCCAGCTGGCCGGCGCTGTCCACGCGCTCCAGCAGGCGCCCGAACTGCTGGTCAATCTCGCTGATCGATGCGTAGTAGCAGGCCGCCGCCTCGCGATGCTCCCGCTCCGTCCAGTCGCTCCAGACCTGCGCGGCGCGCTTGTATAGATTCGGCTGACCGCCCAAATCGTTGTCGAAGTTCGGCGGCAGCGGGACCGACTCGACGTCGTACTGCGCGAAGGCGTCCTCGTGGCAGAAAAAGGGGTCGTGCGGTTCGGTGAAGCTGACGAAGCAGCACCAGGGCGCGGTCTCTGCAAGCGCGGTGTCGAGAAAGGAGAGCGCGGCGTCGGTCTTCCTTCCCATGCCGCGCGCGGCGGCCGGCAGATCGCATACGCCGTAGAAGCGGTTCGGCTCGTAACCGGGCGGGCTTTCAAGAAAGCGCTCCAGCGAAAAGTTGGCCGTGCTCCAGTCGGTCTGCCCGGTGAGCGCGTCCTGCTGCTGCCAGCCGAAGCGGGTGAGCTCGTTGGAGCGCTCGACATGCCACTTGCCGAAGTAGCCGGTCGTGTAGCCGGCCTCCGCCAGTCGCTGCGCCCAGTGGGGATGTTGCGAGCGCAGGACGGCCTGGTCGTCGTCAACCGTATGCACTACGTAGAGAACGCCGTGATTATGCGGCAGCAGCCCGGTCATCAGGCTGGCGCGCGCGGGCGAGCAGACCGCGTTGGGCGTGTACGCGCGGCGGAAGCGCACACCCCTGGCCGCCAGCCGGTCCAGGTGCGGTGTCTGGCACGGGTTGTCCGGCTCCAGCACGCGGCCCTGCATCTGGTCGGTCATCAGGAAGAGAATGTTGGGGCTTGTCATGCGTATCATTCAAATCTCATCTGGTAACTACTCAGCCGCAATCAGTCTGTGACCCTGAATGAGGCGAGCGAAGGTGTTTTCTCTCTCTCTTCGCTCCGCGTTACGTTCTCCTTGCTTTTTGGACGGTCGGGCCTTCGGCCCTCCCTTGTGCGGGGGGACTCCCCCCGCAACGCCCCCCTCCAAAACCAGCGCTCACCGACAGTACGTCGTCATTCCTGCAATGCGGCTTATCCAACGTGGTGGCGGCCAACCGAATACGCAATCAGACAATCTGAATGGCGGCGGGGATGAAGCACTACTGGTCGAGACAGACGCTGCATGTGGCTCAGTAGTTACCTTATCTGAATGGTCATTGCCGGCCCGGCGACAAAGTCAACAGGAGGCCTGTTTGTGTCCTCCATATCGTTTGACTCAATAGCCGACAGCGTAGCCGTCGCGGCGCGGGTCGGATCCTCCGATCAGCGCACCGGATTCGGGGTGCACCATGATCGCCTGTGCGCTGCCCGAGCCGCCCCAATCGCCTACCATCTCGAGTTCGTGTCCTCTCTGTTCCAGGCCATCCTGGACCGAGGCGGGGAAGCGGTCCTCCAGCTGGAGGTTGTTGGAGCAGACGTGGGGTATGGTGGACTCCATCGGGTTCTGCAGGCTGCGCCAGCGCGGCGCGGCGACGGCCTCCTGCGGCGTCATGCCGAAATCGAGCATGTTCGTCAACAGCTGTAGATTGGTCTGGACCTGTGTGTCGGCTCCCGGTGTCCCACAGGTCAGCAGCGGCCTGCCGTCTTTGGTGACGATGACAGGATTCATCGTGTGGCGCACGCGTTTGCCCGGCATCAGACAGTTGGGGTGCCCCTCTTCGAGATGCCAGTAGGTCATTCGGTTGTTGAGCAGGATGCCGGTGTCACCGGCGATCAGGCTTGACCCGAAACCGGACTGGATGCTCTGCAGGATACAGACCAGATTGCCGGCCCGATCCGCGGTACAAAAACAGGTCGTGTCCTCGTGCGCTTCCGGTCCGCCGGCCGCGACATCGACCGCCGCGCGGCCCGGGTCGATGCGCTCCGCCCGCGCCGCGGCATAGGATTTGGAGAGCAACCCCTCCAGCGGAATGTCGACCCAATCCGGGTCGGCCATGTAGCTCTCGCGGTCGGCGAAGGCGAGTTTCTTGGCCTCCACCATCAGGTGGACGGCTTCAGCGCTGTTGCAGCCCATGCTCTGCAGGTCGAAGAGTTCGACGATGTTCAACTCCTGCAGCAGGATGTGGCCGCTCGAATTGGGCGGCATCTCGTAGACGTCGTAGCCGCGATAGTTGACGTGGATCGGTTCCGCCCAATGGGCGTGGAAGCCGGCGAGGTCCTCATGCGTGAGGAGACCGTCGCGCTCGCGGCTGAACTCTGCGATGGCGCGGGCGATCTCACCCTCGTAGAATGTCTTTCGTCCATCGCGCGCGATCTGGCCCAGCGTCGCGGCGAGGTTGCAGTTCCTGAGCAACGCCCCCGTCTGCAGCGGCTCACCATCCCTGGTGAAGACGCCGCGCGTGAACGGGTCGGCGGCAAAACTTTCGTGTTCCGCCCGCAGCTGCTCCGCCAGCAGATGGCTGACCGGAAAGCCATCTTCGCAGAGCGCGATTGCAGGCCGGAAGACTTCGTCAAGCGGCAGCGCGCCGTAGCGTCGATGCGCCAGCAGCCAGCCGTCGACCAGGCCGGGCACCGAAACAGAGCGCATGCCCTTCATCGGGATGCCGCCGTCGTCCAGGTAGCGTTCGCGGGTGGCCGCCGCCGGCGCGGGGCCGGTCGCGTTCACGGCAGAGACCTGTCCGGTCTCCGCCCAAAAGATAAGGATAAAGCCATCCCCGCCGACCCCGGAGCCGGCCGGCTCGACCGCGCCCAACGCGGCCGCGGTGGCGATGGCCGCATCAACCGCGTTGCCGCCTGCCATGAGTGTCTGAATTCCCGCCTGCGAGGCGAGCGCATGCCCCGACGCGACCATGCCGTTCCTGCCCATCACAGACGGGCGGAAGGCTTCTGCCGTTATGCCGTGAGGCGACTGCATCCTGCACCTCCAGATGACTGAATTGCACTGGCTGGCGACCCCAGCTCATGTCCGCCGGCCACCGCTGCCTAGCGCCCCATCGCGTATGCGATCTGCCCGCGCGGCGACGCCCCGGCTGAAATGAGACCGCTCTTCGGATCGAAAGTGATCGCCAGCACCTTTCCGTGGCTCCAGGCCCCGCCCAGCGAAACCTTGTGCCCCCGTCCTGCGAGCTCTGCGCGTACAGAATCAGGAAGGCGCGCCTCCAGTGTGAGGCTCCCGGGCTTGGCGTTGTGCGGGTAGAAGGAGTTGGGGAAATGGTTGGTATGAAAGCTCGGCGCGTCGATCGCCTCCTGCAAGTTCATGCCGAAGTCGATCGCGTTGAGGAAGAACTGCAGCGTCCACTGGTCCTGGCTGTCGCCTCCGGGCGTTCCGAAAGCCATGAAGGGCTCACCGTCCTTCGTGGCGAGTGAGGGCGTCAGCGTGGTGCGCGGCCGTTTGCGCGGCGCAAGCGCGTTGGCGTGCTCCTGGTCCAGGTAGAACATCTGCCCGCGCGTTCCCAGGGGGAAGCCCAGCCCTTCGATGACCGGCGAAGACGGTATCCAGCCTCCGCTCGGTGTAGCCGCCATCATATTGCCTTCGCAATCGATGGCATCGACATGTGTCGTATCGCCGGTGTAGACGTGTGAATCGCCTTCCTCATGCTTCAGGGTCCTGGCCGGCGCGTCACCGGGCCGCAATTCCAGCGACGCGCTCTGCTCGTCGATTAGCGAGCGGCGCGCGGCCGCGTACTCCTTGGAGAGCAGGCGGTCGAGCGGCACGTCCACGAACTCCGGGTCGCCGTAGTACTGTTCCCGGTCGGCGAATGCCAGTTTCGACGCTTCAACCACGGTATGGATGTAGTCGACCGAATTGTGCCCGAGCGCGGCGAGGTCATAGCCTTCGAGCAGCGACAGCTGCTGCAGGAAGACGGGGCCCTGGCACCAGGTGTTGCACTTGTGTACGTCGTAGCCGCGGTAGTTCAATGTGACCGGCGATTCGATTCGGGTAGCGTAATCGTGGAAGTCGGCCTCGGTCAGCAGGCCGGCGTTGTCCTTCCCGCTGGCGTCGCGGACCTTGGTATCGCGCTGGAAGGCGACAATCTTTTCGGCAATTGGGCCTTTGTAGAAGACATCGCGGGCCGCGGCAATCGCAGCTTCGCGGCCAAGGTGGCTGCTGCGGATCTCCGCGTCGACCGTCGTCTTGAATGTTTCAGCCCAGTCCTTGTTGACCAGGAACTCGCCCACCTCCGGCAGGCGTCCTTCCGGAAAATAGATGCGCGCCGAACTGGGCCATTCGTTCTCGAATTTCTCCTTCAGCCCGGCGAGCGAGCGGCGCAACCCCGGATAGACGGGAAACCCTTCCTCGGCCATTTCTATGGTCGGCTCTAGCACGTCTCTAAGCCGCAGGCGCCCGAAATGCTGGAGAGCGGTCGTCCACGCGCTGAACGAGCCCGGTACGGTCGCCGGCAGAAAGCCATCGCCTGGGATGATGTCGATTCCCTGCGACTTGAACCACGCGATCGTGGCGGCCTTGGGCGCGTAGCCCTGCCCGTTGATGGCGTAAACCCGCTTCTGCCGCGCACAATAGATCAGGATTGGCACCTCGCCGCCAATGCCGTTCGATTGCGGCTCGAGCAGGTTGACCGCGATCCCGGCGGCGACACCGGCATCGACGGCATTGCCGCCTTTCTCGAACATACGCATGCCCGCGGCGGCAGCGAGATAGTGGCCTGCCGTTGCGACGCCGAAACGGCCCATGAACACTGGTCGTGTTGTAAAAGACATGGTCTTGTTTCCCCTACTCAGGCGATTGGCCGAGTCCCGGAGCGACCGGCTTCGTGTTATTTCTTCCAGTCGTTGCCGGGCGGCCAGATGACGGAGGCTCCAATGGCGCGGCCTTCTTCGGGCTTCTCGGCAACCCAATCATCGACGGCGTCCCGCCACCTGATGAAGTGGGGCGTCTCCATGTGCGCCTGGAACGCGGCCTCGTCAACATAGACCTCGTAGAGCCAGATCTTGTTCGGGTCGTCGCCATCCTGGATGACATCAAATCGCAAACAACCGGGTTCGTTCTTCATCGAGCCTTTGGCATCCAGCAACATCTCTTCTATGAACCTTTCTTTGAATTCTGCTTTGATCTTGATTGGGGCGATGATGACGTACATGGCCGTCTCTCCTTGTGCGGTGGCCGGCGAATCGAATTTGCTCCCGTGCGCTAGCCTATCACAGTTCGGGAGAGACAGCGATTCAAACGAGTGTGGCGCCGCTGGCTTAGTCGTGAATCAGGCGGCCGGCGCGAGCGACGCCCGGCGAATCCCGTCCAGCTCCGTCGGGCTGAAGACGCCGGCCCGATAGAGATTGCGGTACTCGTCGGTGACGCTCTGGTCGAATATCATCGGATCATCGGTGTTGATCGTGACCGCAACGCCGTTGTCATGCAGCAGCCGGATGGGATGGGCCGCCAGGTGGGACACGGCATCCAGCATGACGTTGCTCGTGGGGCACACGTTGAGGCGGATTCGATTGGCGGCGAGCCAGCGCATGACCTCGACCGACTCAGCTGCGGCGATGCCGTGCTGCACTTCATCCAGTTCAAGCAGCTCAACGGTCCGCCGAATCTCGGCCGCGCCGCCGAATTCGCCCACATGCGCCTTGCGCTTCATGCCGGCGGCGCCGGCCTTGGCAAAGAGCGGTGCAACCTCTTCGGGCGCGCAGGCATGTTGGTGATCGTACAGGTCGATCGACAGGAAAAGGCCCAGCTCGAGCGCCTGGCTCGCCAGCGACATGAGCTCAGGGCTGGCCGCGATCTGACGGGGAATCCCCAGTTCAGGGCGCAGGTCGATCTGCGGCCGGTAGCGGGCGCGCAATGCTTCGACGTGCCTGCGAACACCGGCCAGGCCGTCGGCATAGTAGGCCGCGCGGCGGATGTCGAAGCTCATCTCCAGGACGACGACACCGTCTTCGATTGCGTCGCGGAGGGCGGATTCCACCACAAACTCGATGGTCTCGCGGTCGCGCAGATGGGGATCGAGGACATTTGTGGCGTAAACGTGCATCCCGCCCAGCTTATTCATTTTTGCCGGAGGAGGTTCGAGCGTGCACCCCATGCGATTCTCCAGGTTCCGGCGGCGGGCGCTGAAGTAGGCGTGGCAATGCAGGTCGACTTTTGGGGCTCTCTTCAGTGCGGTCTGGTCGTCTGCTGAGAGCGCGTTCACAAAATTGGTATGCATGCTGAGTTCACGCTCCCTGCAGATGAGGGCGGAAGGGGGTCGCGGCGGCCCTAGCATCGGGGCCCGCGGCGCCATTGGAGCGCCCGTGCGCGTGCATCGCACCGCAAGAGTCGCAACTCCTCAGATCGTGGACCAAAGAAAGGGGTGCGCGCGAGGAATAAAGGCGGTCGCGGGCGGCCGGCGGCTGCGTCGACGGCCGGCGGCTGTGAGCAAGCAGGGCGTAAGTCGAAAGGGTATCGAGAGGGTATCGCGTGTCGTACAAAGTAGTCATAAGTCGTAGTCTACGGCGTAAATTCTTTTTCCTTGTGACAGGACGTTTTGGCGGTTCTTCGTGACAGGACAAAGGGGAGGTCGACTTCCGGGGACAAATGTCGACCAAAAATCGAGAAACAGTGACAAGAGTCGACCAAAAGTCGACCAAAGTAGACAAATGGCGACAAAATGGGCGACAAATGCGCGTTCTTGTGTACGGGCGCGATTTATGCGGCAGGCGAGGGGGCGGCGTGTCGGCGGCGCGGGGATGGACGGCGGCCAGGGAATGGCGGGGCTATGGTTTCGGGCAGAGGTTGTGTTCAGGCGCATAATCGCAATATAGCACATCTCCGGCGTTCATGCCGGAAGAACTGTGAAATCGTGTCTTAAGTTTTCAGGTTTTCCAGTTTTTCGTTGCGCCGCCCAGGCCGGTTATTGGATATTGAATACAGGGTACCATGGTTGACGACCTCTTGCTCGGGATTCTGGGAAATTGGGTAACTACTATGCCACATACAGCGTCTGTCTCGTCCAGTGCTTCATCCTCGCCGCCATTCAGATTATCTGATTGCGTATTCGGTTGGCCGCCGCCACGTTGGATAAGCCGCACAGCAGGCATGACGACGTACTGTCGGTGAGCGCTGGTTTTGGAGGGGGGCGTTGCGGGGGGAGTCCCCCCGCACAAGGGAGGGCCGCAGGCCCGACCGTCCCAAAAGCAAGGAGATAGTAAAGCGGAGTGAGGAGAGAGAAAACAACTCGCTCGCCCCATTCAGGGTCGCAGACTGATTGCGGCTGAGTAGTTACGAAATTGGCTTTAGCCATTCATTTGGCTATCTTGTCGAGCCGCCTTTTTGCGGGACGGCTGCAGTGCGGACCCGTACGTGTACCTGTTGGCGCGGCAGCGGGGGTGTGGGCGTCCACGTAGGGGCGCGAAGGAAAACGGGGGGGGTAAGGGAAGGATCCACGAAGGGACACCGGTTTACGCGGCGGGGGGAACGGGGGCGCGGGCGGCAGTGGGCAGGCGGCAGTGGGCAGGCGCCAAGGCCTGCCCCTGCGGGCTGATTATCTATTCGTCTCCAGTGCCCGCCGCGTCGCGTCGCGGGCTGCCGCGGCGGACTTTTCGCACCAGCTGGCCTGTGCCGACAATCCCTGCCAGATCTGGTCGTGGACTTCCTGCGGCGAATCGGCCAGCCGCATCAGGTCGATATCGGGCGCGGAGATGTTTCCCGCGGCCAGCATCGAGTCCTGCAGCCAGTCCAACAGCCCGCGCCAGTAGCCGCTGTTGTACAGGACGACCGGGAAGCTCCGAATCTTGCCGGTCTGGATGAGGGTCAAAGCTTCGAACAGCTCGTCCAGCGTCCCGAAGCCGCCGGGGAAGATGACAAAGCCCTGCGAGTACTTGACGAAGTTCAACTTGCGCACGAAGAAGTAACGGAATTCGATGCCGATGTCGATGAATTGATTCAGCCCCTGCTCGAAAGGGAGCTCGATGCCGAGGCCGACCGAGGCGCCTTCGGCCGGCTGGGCGCCGCGGTTGCCGGCCTCCATGATGCCTGGACCGCCGCCGGTGATCACCGTAAGGCCGGATTCAGCCAGGAGGCGCGCCGTCTCGACAGCTGCCCGGTAGTTGGGATCGTCGGGCTGGGTGCGCGCCGAACCGAAGACCGAGACCGCCGTTCCGAGCCCGGCCAGCGTGTCAAAGCCTTCGACGAACTCGCCCATGATACGGAACACACGCCACGGGTCGCTCTCGGTGAATGGCTCGTTATCCGATACCGGTGATTCGAGGATACACTCGTCCTGGGTCCTACGCATCAGCATTCGATGTCCTCCCAACAGTCCAGCCTTCCTCAGTAGCCTGCATTGACGTAATCGTCCTGCGCGCCGGGGCCAAAGCCCAGCTCAAACCGCCGCTGGCGGAACTTTTTCAGAACAGGAGCATAGCGGGGCTCGTCGAGCAGGTTTTCGCGTTCCGCCGGATCGTGTTCCAGATCGAATAGCACCTCCGGCATGTCCTCGCCATAGTATTGGTACTTGAGCGCATCCCACTTGATCATCAGGTTGCGGGCGCGAAACTGGCTGACGCTCTCATTGTTCCAGTTCGAACCATCGCCGCGGAGAAGGGGCGCAAGGCTGCGGCTGTCCAACCCTTGCGGCGCGGGAATGTCGCAAAGTTCGCACAGCGTTGCAAACAGGTCGCAGAGATTGACGTTTTCGTCGACGACCCTGCCGCCGGCGAATGAATTGGGCCAGCGAACGATCAGGGGCACGCGGGCGCTGGCTTCGAAGAACTTCTGCTTTTCCCAGATGCCGTGCTGGCCCAACATCTCACCATGATCGCTGGTGTAGACAATGATCCAGTCGTCGAGGTTCTGGCCCACGTGCGTCAACGCGTCGAGCAGCGCGCCGTACATCCCGTCGATCGTCTCGATCATGCCGTAGTAGCCGGCCGCCGCCCGGCGCAGCTCGCGCGGTGAGGCATCGACACCTGGCCGCACCTGCCGCTGACTCAGGAAGGGATGGTCAAAGACGGGCTCGTCGAGAAACGGTTCGACCCGGTTCAGATAGTAGGTAAACTTTTCTTCGTCGGTGAAGTAGGGGTAATGGGGCTGGTTGAGGCTCACCTTGAGCAACAGCGGCCGCTGCGGCTGCTGCCGGTCGTAGTACGGGTCGGTAAAGTATTGCTGGATGAAGTCGAGCGCGCCCGTGAAGGTATACTCGTCCTGGACAATGTGAGGCGAATGGCCGACGCCCGCCCGCAGCACTTCCTTCGTGTCACTCCATTTCATCGAGCGCAAGTCCTTCGTGTAGCGAGCAAAGGAGTCTTCGTCCCGCTCGGCCACGAAGTGAGGAGAGACCTGCATCGCTGAGCCAATGCGCTGGCTCCAGCCTTGCATCTGGTCCGGCCCGTTGTGGTGCAGTTTCCCGGCTGCGACGGTGTGATAGGCGAACTGGCTGAAGCGGCGGGAAAATGTCATGTGGCCGGCCGGCAAATCGTGCGCGAAAATCTCGCATCCGCACGTGCGCGGGAACTGGCCCGACATCATCGCCTGTCTGCCCGGGATGCATATTGGCGAGGGCGTATAGGCGTTGCGGAAGACAACGCCGCTCTGGGCCAGGCGGTCCAGGGTAGGCGTGCGCACGACGGGGTCGCCTTCGAAGCCGGTGATGTCGGCGCGATGTTCGTCGCTCATCAGGAAGAGAATGTTCGGTGGCATCGGCCTAACTCCGGTGGGAAGGATGTGGGGAAAAGGGGCCCGCGGAGGCGGTCTGACTCCAGTTCAAGGGGCGTTTGTGTGTTCTCTGTTGTGGCAGAGGAAAGTCCAATCCGGGCGGTCTGCAACTGCCGGCGGGCCCATTTTATCACGCGCGCTGCTGCCGTTCCCAACGGTACGCTCCCAGGGGTGCAGCCGAGATTTTTGCGCGAGGGAGGTGTAGACTATAGGGAGGACAATCAAAGGGAAAGGGAGGGGGTTGTGATGGACAAGGAAAAGGCGAGGGCGAAGTTTTTGGGGGAGGCAGAAGCTGTATTTGAGCGGATGTGGTCGGGGGGTGCAGTGCGCTTGCAAGCTACGTTGGACGAAATGGCGGCGGAGTTGGCGCCGCAGCGTCAGAAGTTGATGGGGGAATTGCTGGGGAAATTCGTGCAGCAACATGGGGATGGGAGTTATGAAGAGGTGGTGTGTCCGGCGTGTGGGGAGAAGATGAAGTCGAGTGGTCGGCGGAGGCGGAAAGTGTTACATGCCGAAGGGGAGGCAACGATCGAGCGGGGCTATCACCGTTGTCCGGAATGTGGGCGAGGGATTTTTCCCCTGGATCGAAGGCTCCACCTGACGCGGCGTAGTTGGACGCCGGCGACGATTGCCCAAGCGCTGCGGCCTGGTATAGCGAGTTGACGCATGTTGGTCTGTCCAAGAAACGCAAAAATCCTGGATGCACCCTGCTGCAACTCATGCCTCCCCGCGATACTTAGCAGGTGAAACCCCTTGCCTTCTTCCAGTATCTCATTCACTGACAGAATCTGCCTCCGGGGATAGGGGACGCCGTTGATGTCCAGATCGCCCGCCCGGGCCATGAACTGTCCGGAGTTGTGCTGCTGTCTATCCCCCAGCGGTTCCATGATGGCATGCATCGTGAAGAGGGGAACCCATTCTCACATGCGCAAGTCGGCGGGGAATTCGTCTGTTACCAAAACGCTATCATCGCCGTCCACGTGAAGCCTCAGCAAAGCATTCAGCGTCTCTAGCCGTGACCTTCGGGAATGGCTGCGGAACGACCTTGCCGCCTCTCTCAATCGCTCAGAAAACCGGCAACTCCTTTGTGCCCCGCCAGAGCTGGGACTTGTCATCACAGTCGCCGCATTTGCTACTGCCATCAGTTGAGAGAAACGATTGGTCCGTCTCAACTATGCCATGCAGAAAAGTCTCGTTGTTCTCTACCATCGCCTCTCTGATCCGTATCTTCATGTACCAGGCCGTCTATTGGTTTAAATCGTAACTAACCCGAGTTCGGGGTTAGATTCGGGCAGGCAAAAGAGCCAAGTCTTTGTCAGAGAGATGGAGAGATTGCTTCTTGGGTTGCCAAGTGTAGGCAATCAGCCTGGCGATGAGATTGACGATAAAGTTGGTTTGGCTCCGGTGACGGGTATGTTCAATCTGCGGGATATTCTTGAGCTGGTCAACGATGGTCCCGATGACGAAGCGCTTACGCGTGAGCATCTTGTCTTCGAGAACAACGAGTCGATTCTGCATGTTTTTGCGGATGGGCGTGATCGGCAACGGGCGGTCTGCCGCCTTCAATTGCAGTCCGCGTGCGAAGAGTTGCTCAAAGAGAGCTGGGGAGAGATAGCCGCGGTCGCCGACCAGCTTGCCCCATAGGTTTTTGGTCATCTGTGGGACCGGTTTGCGGTCATCTATGTTGCCAGGCGTGAGTTGAACCGCCAGCAATTCACCCTGGACATTGACAATCAGATGGAGCTTGAAGCCATAGAACCATCCCATGCTGCTCTTGCCGCGCGTGGCCACCTCGGCAAAGACCCGGTGGCGGGCGATGCGCCGGTTGTGGCAGACGGACAACGGGGTCGAATCGATGAATGCCACCCCTTTCGTCTGGCCAAAGCGCCCACGCAGATAGAGACACATGGCTGGCAGGGCTGATGGCATTCACGCCACAAAGCGCGTGTAACTGACCAGTGTAGGGAATTCACTGCGCATATCCTCACATACGTGCTGCACATCGTAGGCCTTGAAATCGCGATAATGCGACTGGTGAAAGTGAATCAGAATCGTCATTACTTCACTTAAGCTCAACCGCGGCGCCGGCCCTCGCTTGCGCGTCACGCCTAACAGCTTGGCACTCTCCCGTGTACCCAACCACTGACAGAAATCATCGACATGACAAAACAGTTTGAGTATACTCATTCTTGAGCGCCTTTCCTTGCTGGAGAATTTCGGTTGCAGAACTTCAATTCTACCAGCTTGTGAAGGTGCTCACTTACTCCGAATTCAGGTTACTCAAGAACAATGCTGACTTTTCAAAGACGATGTAACTGCGAACCGATGCAGATCGTGCTCATCACAAGCATACCCCATATCAAAAACATAAAAATCCCGATGACCCTGTACATTAGAATCAGACGTCTGTACTTGCCTGGTTCTCTCGGAGCGACCTCTATGAATTGCGATAGCGGCTCGATTTGAAAGAGATTCCTAGGCCAAAGAACTATCGCGTCGATCTCTTCATCCGTCATCTTTCGATTACACTTCAGGTAGCGTTGAGAGATCCTCGCATACATTGCTAACAGCTTGTCGGGGCGGCACACAGAAAAGAATATATATACACCAAAAGCGATAAGTAGAACTGACACAACACCGAGAATAAGAAATCGCATTACACTCTAACTCTACCTACGAAACCCTACAGATATGGTTGGCCCCAATCGTTAGACCACGAAATGGGAAAAATAAGGTGCATTTAGGTGAATGCGGCCGGCTTTGAACAGAGCACGAAGTGCTCTTCCGACGGCGTGCGATAGTTGAGACTTTGATGTGGTCTCTCATGGCTGTAGAAGTCGAAATAGGCGGTCAGCCCAGCGTGCAGCTAACGGACCGTATCATACTGGTTGAGATAGATGTTTTCGTACTTGACGCTGCGCCATAGGCGTTCGCAGAAGACGTTGTCGAGGGCGCGGCCGCGGCCATCCATGCTGACTTGTATGTTGGCTGCGAGCAGGCAGGCGGTGAAGGCATCAGCCGTGAACTGTGCACCCTAGTCGGTGTTGAAGATCTTGAGCCGCCCGATCTGTTCATAAAGTTCTGCTTCCTGCTCCCGTTGCTTGCGCTCGCAACTGCGGGCGAAGACGTTGGGCCCGTCTTCCAGCAATTGCCGTTTCCAGGCCCGTATCATGTTGGCATGAACCTCGTGTTCACTCGACAACTGGCTAATCGTCTTGCTGCCTTCAAGCGCTTCCAGCGCAATCCGAAACTTGTAGGCCGCCGAGTGTCGCCGCCGTTTCTTGACCATCGTGCTGCCCCTCCACAGGCTGGGTGAACTGCTCCATTATACACCTTAGCTTGTGGTCCAGTTTTTGGGGCCAAGCTCAATCGCCCGTCGCGTCGCGCTCGGCGCCGTAGGCGTAGTAAGCGCGGCTGGCTGTGGCGGCCCCCGCGCCGTCGGTTGTCAGCGAGGTGCTGCCGAGGTGGTCTCCGTGCAGGTGGAAGAGGTCGCCGCCGCGCTTGACCGCAATGCGCAGGCCGCCGAAGCTGTAGTGGCTGACCGTCGTCGTTACGCCGCCCGTCACCTCCTCTTCGTAGTGGGCGAAGAAGGTGTAGGTCGTGGTCGTGCCGCTGGTCTTCTTGACACGCGCGCCGTCGACGTCGTACCAGTACTGCTCCAGAAGGTCGCCGTTGTTGTCCTGTACCTGCGACAGCCGGTTCTGCGCGTCCCAGACGAGCGTCTGCCGGCTTGACAGACCCTTGTTGCGCTTGACCATGTTGCCGTTGGCGTCGCCGCCGGAGCTGTCGACAAAGCCGATGCGGCCGACCGCATGGCACGGCCGGGCGTAACCACAGTTCTTCCCGATGCAAGAGGTCAGCCGCAGCGGGCAGGCCGTTCGCTCCAGATGTCACCATCGATTTCAATCGCTTCAATCGAGCCCGGCCATGATCTGAGGATGCAGAGTTCAAGATTTCCATCATCATCCACTTCGCGGTAACTGTCTGCAATATCCTCAAGGGTCCGTGGGTGAACCTCGAACTCGCTCATCCCAAATTCAGGTGAAATCCTTTCCAGCGGTTCCCGTCCAGGATATCTATGATTGAAAAAGCCGCTAACTGAGAATCCCTCTTCAATGTAATAGAGTTCCAGTTCGGTCATGGATATCGACCAGGTCACGCAGGCAGTGGGCGAAATCGACCATGGTACGGCGCGCTGTCACCTTAACATGACGCCAAGCTTGCAGAGGTGCGAAAAGGAGAAAGAGGTTACAGGTGCCGTTGCGCTCATACTCGTAGTCATATTTGGCCACCGGGGCGGGGCGGCAGGGGCAAGCGGGTCTCTTTGGTCAACTGTTTGCTGCCTTCATCCAGACAGACCAGTGGCCGCTTCTCATCCTGCTGCCGATGATAGACCGTAAGCGTATCTTCCATGGCACAGACGAACGCTGCACTGGCTGTCTCCGGCACGCACCACACATCTTTCAACCAAGGCTTGAGTTCGTTTTTTGAGTGTCGTGCGCACCGTTTCGCGCGAAATGCGCTCGACCACCTCTAATTCGACAAGCTTATCGGCCAGCATCTGCAGCGTCCATCTCTCCTGTCCATCGGGCGCAGCGCTACACGCTAGCTGCACCAAGCGGGCTTCGCCGGCACCATCCAATACGCGCGGTCGCTTCCGTTTCGGGCGCGTGTGGGTCAGGGCCGCTTCAATTCCGCTTGTGACACACCGTTCCCGTACTCGCTCGACTGTGCGCGCATGCGCGCCTAAAGCCTTGGCAATCTCGGCGTCCTTAAAGCCCCCGCCGACCTGCGCTTCATCGGCCATCAAGAGGATGCGAGCCCGTCTTAAGCGGCGCGCCGACCCTGTGCCTGTGTTCACTTCCCTTTCCAGTTCCTTGCGCTCCTCCGCTGTCAAGCGCACCCGATATCGTTTCGCTGGCATTTTCCCTCTCCTTGTGTCTGCCTTTACAGAGAGAATGCCACAGTTCACTTATCCGCAAAACCCTATCTGTTACACCACTAGGGGCTTATGAGGTCGCCACAGCCCGCGTCTATGAGGGACCGTTCGGCCTGGGCTATTTCCCGACTGGACAGCAAAGTCCTGCCTATCTTGTCAGGCAATGCATCCAACTCGGAGCGGCTTATGTAGAGTTCGTCGCCCCCTTCATTGTCGATAAACTGTACGGATTCCCGGTCGCTTGAATTCCAGATGTCGGTGGGAGAATCCGCCAAAAGGCTTACCAGGATCGTCAACTTGCGGGCAGTCTCCTGCAACTCATGGACAGACTCGCTATACCGTCTTCGTGACGCTCGAAGACGCTCGATTCGGTCCATAACCTCTCTGTCAATCTCTTCTGGGTTCATAGCCATCTCCCTACACTGCCATCAGGCTGGGTTGTAGTTCGTGCCGCCCCGCTATGTTGGGCAGGTCGAAGCGGTCGCCCTTCAGTATCTCGGGCACTGAGAGAATCTGCATACGGCTGTAGGCGCGGCCATTCACGACAAGGTCGCCCGCCTGCGCCATGAACTTCCTGAAGTTGCGCTCCTTCCTTTCTCCCAGCGGGGCCATGACGATCAAGCCTGCCATCATCGCATCTTCGTTGTCGAACACGCCGCGCAATGCCCGCAGGTCGGCTATGTTCACGCTTTTGCCGCCCTTCACTTCCACCACCATGCTTTGCAGCTCCTTCAGGTCCGATAGTTCAAAGTAGATGCGCCCGTCGGGTACCGACCTGTCAAAGACAGGTCAGATTGTCCCGAATCGAGGCTGCAAACAGCTGTACCTCTTGGATGACCACCCCCACCTGGGAGCGCAGTCTGCGCAGAGGCCACAGGCGCACATCCCGCCCCGCCACCAGCACACAACCGTTGTCCACGTCATACAATCGCAGCAACAGGCGTGCCAAACTCGTCTTGCCTCTGCCCGTGTCCCCCAACAGCCCCAACACCTCGTTTGGCTCCAACTGCAGCTGGAAATCGTTCAGCGCAAACCTTTCATCTTCGGACCTTCTCTCTTCCGGCCGTGCATCGGTCGGATAAGCGAAACGCACCCGCTTGAACTCCACAGCCAGAGCGCCTGCAGGCCCGGCGCGATCGCCCCCTAAGTAGTTCTCTGCCATGATTCCGTCAGAATACACAGACATCGTTTGGCCCGTCGATTGCTCTGGCTGTGGACAGTGAAGTGGGCCTCAAAAACTGGACCACAAGCTGAGGTTTATAATGGAGCAGTTCACCCAGCCTGTGGAGGGGCAGCACGATGGTCAAGAAACGGCAGCGACACTCGGCAGCTTTCAGGTTTCGAATTGCGCAGGACCGCAGGCCTCTCACTCGTCGTCCACCTCCACAAGTACCCAATCGGTTGCCGATCTTCCGAACGTCTCGGGCGCGTACATCTTCTCCGCTTTGGCGGGGGGCGCCACGAAAGCGCCGGGGGTCGTGGCCCTGGCCATGTAGCTGTACTCATAAACTCCGGCCCACAGGTATGACGCGAAGGCTTCGGCCCGCTCGTCGCGCAGGTTCTGATACTGATACCAGCTGCCCCACCACCGGCGGCCGCGGCTCCGGTCCGGCTCTTGCAGCAGGTTGCCGGTGACGGCCAGTTCGGGGTTGACGATCTCCAATCCGGCCGGCAGCGGGTCCGCCAGCGCCACGTGCACGCGGCGTGCGGGGGCAACCATTGTCAGCTTGACGCGCACGCGGGCGCCGGCGCGGATGTGCCATACGCCGTCCTCGTCGCGGCGCACATCGGCCGGATCGTCGACTTCCAAAAAGTGAAAGAGTCAGGAAATTGCTTCAATGCTCTGTCTGCTCCGCGCGACTGGACAGTTTTTCTTCATTGAGGACCTTGTACCGGGTCAACCAGGATGCACCGGCCTTCCAACCTACTCCGGTCAATCCTTCGCTTCCGCTTCACACGCGTCGATCTCCCTGTCATCCAGCTTTTCTACCTCGATCGCCTCGATCGAATCCGGCCACGGCCTGAGAATACAGATTGTCCGAATCGCCCCTTCAGCCGAACGCCCGAGTTTGTAGGCCATCTCTTCAAGCCCAGGAGGGAGAATCAGAAGTCGATCCATTCGAAAATCAGGAGTGATCGTGTTCGGTAACTTATGCCAGGCATAGTAAACGCCAGCATCGCCCTGCACGACGAACCCCTCTTGCTCATACCATAGCTCCAAGGTTACACCTCCCTGCCCCTGTCTCCAGCTGTAATAGGCCGAAAAGTACTCAGGAGGGCCCAAGCAGTCGATTACCAGGCCTAATCCAAACGCCGGCTCAAACGAGGCATCAATCAATCTGAGCTTTCCGTCCTCCAGACGAGCCGTGTAGAGAATCTCCCCTTCACGATCGCTCCATCTCATAGAGGGAGACTCTCTGTTCGCTAGTCCTTCAACATCAATCTGCCCTCTATCATCACCCCAAAGTTTGACCACATTTGCGAAGATGTCGCCCGAAGAATCGACACCGAACTTGAACTCTTGCCATCGGGAAACAGATAGCCTAACGCACGATGAAGGATCCGAGCTGACGACTGTTCGTTTTGGCTCAGGAAAAGTGAAAACTCTGAGCTTTTTCATTCGATATTCAGGATGACTTGCTTGCGACGAGATCTCTGGATTGAGCCCGGACACACCTTCGAGGATCAGCATTGTTACAAGTCGCGGTGCATTCCTCCATGGTCCCTGTTCGGCAGTCCAGAAACTCACTATTTCCGCTCCGGTTCCATCACTGTTGGTGACTTCCTTCTGGTTGTCGGGAGGGCCCAAACAGGTTACGAGCTGGGCCAATGTCGGGTGCTCTCGGTCCCATAGCACATAAATGTTCGCCAGTTCCCCATCACCAAGAAAATGAGCGGAAATTCCCGCATTATTGTCAGTCCAGTTAACTTCGGTGACTTGCCCTTCGGGACTCTTGATAATGTGGAGAGCATCGCTGTCGACCTCATAAAGTTGATCAACGGTTGCCAAGAATCCATCGAGGGAAGAATCAGGCCCAAAATCAAACACTTCCCAATGCGACATTCCCAGCCTGTCGCACGGAAAAGTCGCTTGGACTTCGCGCACCTCTGTCGTTACCGGAACACAACCCGCGAGGAAAAATCCGATGGCAGCAGTGAGCAATGGGATTAGGGCAATTCGTTTTCTGCATGAATACGATTTCGCGATTGGACAACCCATGTCTTATCTCTTCTGTTTTACTAGGAAGCTCCAAAGGTCTACCTTTTGGCTGGGGGTTAAATTGTAGTTCTCATATTTATCCCCATAAACCCAAACCGCTACACCTTCGGCCCAGTTCTCCCAGTAGATTTTTTTACCGTACGGCGTAACCGGATGCTCTGGATACCAGTCTTCGTCGTTTATGTAATGTTCGTCCAAAAACCAATTCACGATGCAGGATTGTTCATGATTTTTTTCACATTTAGAATTAGCAAGTTGCATCTTATGCGCCAACTCATGCACTGCTGTGCCGCGAATAAGATATTGGTATTCCAATGTTGAAGGATTCCCCTGTACAAAAAGGGCGTCATAGAAGCCGATTCGGCCTGCTTCAACTGCACAAGCACTACCTTTGGAACAAATATTGCCAATCCCTACTTGATCACGATACCAGGTTACTTCATCTCCAATTAAGGATTTCAAACGGGAGAAGCCAACTTTGATACCTGCTTCGCTAACAACTCCATAAAATTTGGTGACAGCGATCTGTTGGGCAAGTGCGACAACTCCTTGGGCCAAAAGGGTTAACTCTCCTTTGCCCCACCAATTATCTACATCCTCAACTTGAATGCCGGCCTCACCCAATACTTCAATCAGGATATCTTTATCCCTAAACTCTGCATGAATCTTTATTGTCCAATGCCTTGTACGTGGATCGTGTTGAAAACCACGCGCCCGGTACCAGCGGTCCATATCATGCCACTCGGAGTCATAGTCGTAAGGCTCATTTCCTGTTGGGTCGGAGTATTTGAGTGGATTGCCGCGAGCGTAGAGGAAGCGGTTGTAGTTTATCACCTGTCCTGCGCCGGGGACCATGGAGTCGGGAGAGATGAAGGTGCCGAGCGCCGGGTCGTAGTAACGGGCGTTGTAGTACATCAACCCAGTGGAGTCGCGTTTCTGGCCGGTGAAGGTATGGTCGGTCCTGAGGTCGCCGGATGAACTGCGCTCAGCGCCGTAGGCGTGGTAGGCGCGGCTGGCTGTCGCGGCCCCCGCGCTGTCAGTAGTGAGCGAGATACTGCCGAGATGGTCGCCGTACAGGTGGTAGAGGTCGCTGCCGCGCTTGACCGCAATGCGCATGCTGCCGAAGGTGTAGTAGCTGACTGTCGTCGTTACGCCGCCTGTCACCTCCTCTTCGTAGTGGGTGAAGAAGGTGTAGGTCGTGGTCGTGCCGCTGGTCTTCTTGACACGCGTACCCTTGACACCGTACCAATACTGTTCGAGCAGGTCGCCGTTGCTGTCCTGCACCTGCGACAGCCGGTTTTCGTCGTCCCAGACGAGCGTCTGCTGGCCGGCGAGCCCCTTGTTGCGTATGGTCATATTGCCGTTGGCATCGTAGTCGAAACGGTCGGCGTTGCCGATGCGGTCGACCGCGTGGAAGGGGCCGCTGTCGCCGTAGCCGTACGCCTGGCCGTTGAACGCGGTCAGCCGGCTGGCGCCGTCGTAGGCGTACGTCCTGCCGTAGGCGCTGGTCAGCCGCCCCAGCCCGTCGTAGGTGAACTCATTGCTGGTCGTGCCCTCGGTCAGCGCGGTGATGTCGCCGAAGCTGTTGTAGGCGTAGCCGCGGCTGAGACGCTCGCCGCCGCCCTCGCTCAACCCCACCTTGAGGCTTTCGAGCATCCCTCCATTCCGTTTTGCTGTCCAGGGGTAGTAGCTCTGCGTGCGCCAAAGGTTGCCGCCCGCGGGGAACCGCATGGCGGTCATGCGCCCGGCCTCGTCGTAACTTACCTCGTCGACCAGGTCTCCGTGGACCGAGCTTGACAACCCCACGGCAACGCCCGGGCTGCCGTAGGTCGTGGTGATCACCTCGCCGCCGGGGTAGGTGACCGCGGTAGGCCTGTGGTGGTCGTCGAAGCTGAAGCCGCTCGTGCGCGTCAGGCTGTCGATGGTGACGCTCACTCCGCTGACCCTGCTGTAGCTGTCGTAGGTGAAGCTGCGAGATACGTTGTCGTTCGACTCGCGCTGCATGCGGCCCTGCGCGTCGTAGACGTAGGATGAGTCGAGGTCGCCGTCGGCCGCCGTGGCCGCGCAGTTTTCATCTGTTCGCTGCACGCGGCCCCGCATACGCCCCAAGCTGTCATAGTAGAGGCAGCTGGTCCTGGCGCGGGCGTCGGTCTGGCGCGTCAGCTGGCCGAGCGCGTTGTAGGCATAGCTCCAGCTGCCGAGATCGGCGTCGCTCATGCCGGTCTTGCGGCCGAGGAAGTCATAGTCGATGCTGCTCAAGCGCTGCCAGCGGCCCTGGCCGCCGTCGCGGCGGTAGGTCTGCGTCAAACGGTCGGACGCGTCGTAGGCGAGTGAGATCTCCGATTCGAGCGTCCATTCGTCGCTGCCGGGCACGTAGCTGCGCAGGAGGGTGGTGCGGCCGAGCTGGTCCTGTTGCTGCCAGCCGAGCATGCGCCGCGCGTCCTCGCCTTCGCCGCCGCCGATGACCGACGAGGTCAGGCCGTTGTAGTGGTAGGCGGTGGTGGCGCCGTTGGGCGCGCGCGTGCTGACCGGGCGGGAGAGGCCGTCGTATGTGGTGGCGGTGAAGCCCTGGTCCCAGTCGGTTGCGTGCACCCAGTCGAAGACGACCGCACGCGGCACGCTGGTGCGCAGCAGGCGGCCGAGGCCGTCGTAGCCGTAGTCGACGACCGTTTCGAGACGGTTCTCGACCGCGGAGCAGCCGTCCTGCGTCGTCTCCCAGCCCTGGCGCGGGCTCTGCTGCTGGAATAGCTGGCCGAAGCCGTCGTACAGCTTTCTGACAAAGTTTCCCTCGCAGCGCGGCAGGCCCTGGGTGACGATGACGTTGGCGTTCTGGCCCATGCTGCCCCAGGTGTGGTAACGCCACTGGGTCTGCGCCTTGGCGCGGTCGGGGTAGCCTACACCCTTGGCCCAGCGGTGGCTGGCGCGGGCGAAGCCATCGTAAGCCTGCTGCGTGCAGATGCCGTCGACCGCGCAGAACTCCTGCATCGCGCCCCAGAAGCCGCCGTCGGCGCGGCTGTCGTCGCCGTTGATGCCGTAATACTTGCCACTCTCGTCGAGCGCGTTGTCGTTGGCGTTGTAGCGTCGCGTGGCGAAGAGCTTGAACACCGCGTCGAACTCGGTGCGGATGTCATTGCTCGTGCCCTCGGTCCAGGCGCGCGTGACGTTGCCCACCCCGTCGTACTCGACGCGGCTAACAATCAGGTTGGCCGCGTCGCTCTCGCCGCATTCGGTGGTGGGCTGCTCGCTTTTCGTCAGGTTGCCGTGGGCGTCGTAGCTGAAGCGCGTCTCGCCGATGCAGCGGCCGCGCTCGTCCGAGACCCACGCGCGGCTGGGGCGGTCGCCGATATATTTGTCGAGAAGCGTCTTGTCCCGGCTGTACTCGGTCTCGCTCTTGCGCAGCGTTTTCTCATTTTCCGCGTCGCGTACTTCGACGCGGATGGTGTTGCCGAAAGCGGCCTCGTAGAAGTAGCGCGTATGGTGGGCGCGCGCGCTGTCTTCTCCGCCGCCGTCGAAAGTGTAGACCGACTCCGACTCCTTGCGCACCCAGGGCGACTCGTTCTTCGATTCGTGGACGCCCCAGCTGATCTCCTCGCGCTGCATCAACCCGTCCGTGGGCGAGTAGACCGCGCGCTGATAGAGCCGCCCGCGGCGGTCGTCGATCTTGCGCAGGTCGTCTTCGAGGATCTGGTGGTACCAGCCGGCGACCGCCTGCTCGAAACGCGGGCCGGGAATATTGAGGTCGCTGTCCACCGTGTAGATGCGGCGCTGCGACCAGGCATGGCCCAGGTACTCGAACATGCCGTCTTTCACCACGCCCTTGATGCCGCTGTAGGCGTAGACTGCGTGCGACTCGCCGCCGGTGCCGTCGCGGCGGACGATTCTGGTCACAGGCCGGCGCATCGGGTCGTCGCTGACGCGGTTGCAGTCGCGGCACTCCTCGATCTTCTCCATGCCATAGGCGAAGCTGACGCTGCCGCCGAGGCCGTTGTCGGCCTCGGTCAGGCGCACCGCGTTGCCGCTGCCGGCGTAGCCGAAGGTCCACGTGCGCAGCGTCTCCTCTCCCTGCTTGCCCTTGCGCGTGATGGTGCTGAGCAGCGAGTGGTTCTTGCCCTGGATATAGCCGAACTCATACTCGGCAATGCTGTGCCAGCCGTTGGGGTTGTCCCAGGCCTCGACCACAATCGTCTTGAGCCGCTCCTCGCCGAAACGCAGCTGCGCGCAGCGGTCGTCGTTCTCGAGCTCGTAGTCGGGCCGCGCCTCGCGTACAAAGCGCACGCGCAGCTTGGGCTCGATACCCGCGCCTTCGTTGGCGCTCCAGCGGATCTCGCTGGGATAAATCATACGATCGTAGAGCTAGTCGTCGCCGTAAAACCTGAAGCGGCCGTGCACCTCGTCATGACATTCTTTTTCGCCGTGCTCGACATCGTATTCGTACTCGACGCGGTTGCCGTTGGGGTCCTCGACCATGCGCAAGTGCCAGCGGTTGCCGCGGCGGGCGTGATCGCGGAAGTTGATTTCGGTCCAATTGCCGAGCGGCTCGCCAAAGTGTCTTTCGGGCGAAGAGCCCTCCGGCGCGAACTCATTTGAGCCAAAATGGTAGACCGTGCCGTCGCTCGCGGTGACGACCCAGTCGTCGAGGTCGTAACGGTTGCGGCCGCGGCCGCTGTTATTTGAGTGGTTGTGGTGGTGCCCGGTCCACTCCTGGGTGTGCTCGAACTTGAGGAAGCGTTCGGGGTCGGTGATCCAGCGGTTGTCGCGCTTCAGGATACGCGCGCCGACGCCGCCCATATTCAAACTGTAAATGTTGGAGTCATTCGTGCGCGCGACATGACTGAGGCCACCCAGACTCCAGCCGAAGCCAACCCAGTCTGCCTGCGCCTTGTAGTCTGTCGCCCCGTACATACTCTCGAGGTCGTCGGCCACGCCGCTCGAATAGCTGAGGCTGAGGCCGGGCGCCATGCCGCCGAGGCCGGCGGGCGCGGCGATCGGAATGCTGATCTGCGCGTAGCCGGTGAACTCGTCGCTGCTGAAGACCGCGCTGCTGGGCAGCAGGTCGGCGCCTTCGGTCAGCTTCTCGCCCAGCCCCCACTGGCTGAAACTGTCGACGCGCGCGACGAAGCGCTGCTCCTGCGCCCGGTAGCGGCTGACCACCGGCTGCCAGTTCTCGTCGCTGTTGGCGCGCGTGAACAGCCCGATCCGGTTGGGATCGAGGCCCTGGGCGATGAGTGTGCGGGCGTCGAATACGAGCGTCGCGGGCGCGGATAATCTCTCCACGCGGCGGCTGCGCGCGGTCACGGCCTCGACGTCCCAGGCGCGCATCATCGGCTTGCCGCCGGCCGGGGCCAGGTCCAGCTCCGTGACCGCGACGCGCGCAAATAGAAAAGGGCAAACAGAACGATGGCCAATCCGCTCAACATTCCCAACCCAAGACGATAAAGGATGGTCGGGGCCTTATGCGGTTCAAATCTTGGCTTCGCCCACGTGCCGCCAAGGCGCTGACGTCCTCGGTGGCCGCGGTTGCGCGGCGATGTGACGGGGGACAGATTTCGCAGCTGACGTCGGGCCAGGGGGAAAGATGCCTATCGTGAAAGTGCCTTCCCCCAAAGGAACTGATTTCTTGCGCTAAAGGCTCTTCAGTGCGTTGGAAGTTGGAAATAATCCAATCTGCTAGCCTGCAAAGCGGCCATCGATTTTGTAGGCTTCTCTTGGACGCCTCCCCTACGAGAAGCCTTCCGTTGGGGATTCGACAGTGAAACGAAGGCGAAACGCCGGTTCCCTGACGGTTTGGAACGCTGCGCCACCATCAACAGATCGAAAATTGCCAAGCGAGAACTCAGAGGGTATTAGCCGGCCCCCAGGTTCACACGCAACCTCTCCCAGCGGCCCGGCTGGGATTCGGTCCAGTAACAATCTGGCAACACTGTTGTGGCAATCGAGACGTGGTCGGGGTTGTAGACGTAGGATCCACGCGTTTTGCAGGAGCGTCGGGCGAAAGAACAGCTGGCGCAGGTGAGTCCAAACCACTGGACGGCAGCGGCGAATGGAGGAGCCGTGACTCTCCGGTCGGCTTGGTCGGCCAGGAAGGGGACATCGCCTGCGTTTTCCGAAAGAGTTCCCTATCTAGCGGGGCTGCTGCATTCACCAGGCGTCCCGAGGTATGCTGCTCATCAACTGCTTCCCGGTTGACTTCGCCTGGCGCCGGCAGGACCAGCTGCTGCCGCAGGTCTACCGCCGCAAAGAGGGCCTGGGCCGCTGGCAGCGCACCGACAGCACCGGCTACGACTTCCCCGGCCGCTGCCTCCCACTTGTCGGCACGGGTGGCTGGTCAGCCGCCGAATGCACTGGCAACCCACCAACCGTTGCCTTCGTGTCAATTCGTGTCAATTCGTGGACAAACCGGAGAGGTAGAACGAATCATAGCTCTCCCTGCCGTGGGGGAAACAGCTAGAAGGCGTAACTACCAAGCCACATAAAGCATCCGTCTCGACCCGCCTTCCATCCCCGCCGCCGTTCAGATTATCTGATTGTATATTCGGTTGGCCGCCGCCCCGTTGGATAAGCCGCGCCGTAGGAATGACAACATACTGTCGGTGAGCGCTGGTTTTGGAGGGGGGCGTTGCGGGGGGAGTCCCCCCGCACAAGGGAGGGCCGCAGGCCCGACCGTCCAAACTGCAGTGGCCAGTGGTCAGTTGCCAGTTGCCAGGAACTGCAGGGGGCGGTGCTCCCCGGTAGAACGCGCGAACGGCTGGCGACGCGCACACACGGCCGCATAGGCACGCTGGCGTTGGCGATACGCTGGAAACGCGCAGGCACGGTGGCGGGGCGCTGGGCCGCTGGTTACGCAGGGCTGCCTTAGAACCCACATCTGGCGGCGTGTGGAGGGGTGTCAGGGGGGCGTTGCGGGGGGAGTCCCCCCGCACAAGGGAGGGCCGAAGGCCCGACCGTCCAAAAGGATTCAGGAAAGCGTATTCTTCCACTCTGGCACAGAATGGACCGCGGACCGGCCATGACGCAGTTGCTACCCGAGGCATGGGAATCTGTATCCCCATTATGAACTGCACCCCGCTCCCAGGCAGACCGCGCTCGGCTTTGCAATGCGTTTGCTCTGCTGGTAGGATTTTCCGTATCGCGGCTGCCTCCAGCTTTGAATCCCGTCTGCCAAGCGACGCCAAGGAGAATAGACAACGTGAGCACCCTCTATTTCGAGAAGCTGTCCCAGTACGATCGCATTGCCGAGCCGGTCTCCGTCAGCATCCCCTTCAGCAAGGGCAAACTGCCCAACGTTGACCAGTTTGTTGTCGAGGATGGCGGCGAGACCCTGCCCTCCCATCGACGCGCCCTGGCGCGTTGGGCGGATGGCAGCGTCAAGTGGATGCTGGTCCACTTCCAGCCGGACCTGCCGGGAAATCTCTCCAAGACGGTCGGCTTTCGCATCGCGTCCGGTACTGACAGCGCGCCCTCGCCACAGCCGGAACAGGCGGTGCGAGTTTCAGAGGAGGAGGACGGTCTTGTGGTCGACACCGGGCCATTGCGGTTTCACGTGCCGCGCGCCGGATTTCTGCCTGTGCAGGATGTGGTCCTGGAAGGCGTTCATACCTGGCCGGCGCCCTTCGCCGGCTTTCAGATGGAGACCGACGCCGGCGCAGCCGACAGCAGCCGCGGCGCGGTGGAGCTGGAGGTCGAAGAGGCAGGACCGCTGCGCGCGGTCATACTGGTGCGCGGGCGTCACTTGAAGGCGGACGGCAGCCAGTTTCTGGCGCTGCACGGCCGCATCACCGCGTACGCCGGCAAGGCATACATCGAAATCGAGCACCAGTTCCTGCACACGCTCGACCTGGAGCAGGTGACCTTGCAGGGCCTGCGCCTGGAGTTCGCCCCTGCTCGAAATGGAGCAGACAGGCCCCAACTTGCCCTGGGAGAAGGCTGGTACCGGACCGCCATCCAGGAAAGCGACAACGAAGTCTCGCAGACGCTGGATACGGAGGCAATGCTGTATCAGTCGAACGAGCATTTCATCGATTCCTACTACGGCGATTTCTGGTGCGACTGGCGCGACACGCGGGGCGGCCTCTGTCTCTCCATCCACCAGGCCCATCAGAACTTTCCCAAGGGGCTGCACGGCCACGACGAGGGCATCGCCTGCTGGCTCTATCCTGCCGGAGAACCGCCGGCGCCGGTCCTGCAGGGGATGGCGAAGACGCACCGCATCCAGCTCCACTTTCATGGACCGGATACGCCTCTCGACCAGCTGAGCCAGCGCAGCTTGCAGTTTCAGCTGCCCGATCGGCCTTCGCTACCGGTCGACTGGTACCGCGACAACAATCCCTGGATCGAGACCTTCTTCCCGGAGAAGCTGCCGCGGCGTCTTTTCACCGACCTGAACAATCTCCATGACGGACGTCCCAAAGCGCTGGGCATGATGCACTTCGGCGACGCGCCCGATTCAGGCTACACCAACCAGGGACGCGGCGGCGGCGAAAACGTATGGGTAAACAACGAATATGACCGCCCGCACGCCTGCATGCTCTACTATGCGCTCAGCGGCCAGCGCCGTGCGCTCGATTCGGCCCTCGTTTCGGCCCGCCACTGGCTCGACGTGGACTTCTGCCACCATCATCCGGACCCTCTGATCGACGGCGGGCTGCGCATCCATACGCGTTACCACGCCACGGGCAGGTGCACACCTTCACACGAGTGGACCGAAGGCTTCCTGGACTACTATTTTCTCACCGGCCGGCGCGAGAGCCTGGACGTTGCGATCTCGGTCGGCGAGAACATCCTGCGTCACATGGAATTGCCGAGCATGAACCAGCCGGGTGAGGCAACAGTGCGCGAGGGAGGATGGGCCATTCGCGCCTATGTCGGCTTGTGGCTGGGAACGGGAGACCAGCGCTGGCGCGACGAGGCCCAGCGGCTGGTGGAGATGTTCCTGGACTGGCACGACCAGTTTGGCGCGCTGCTGGCGCCCTATACCAGTCACACGATGCCGCGCGTGCCCTTCATGATCTCACTGACCGTCAACTCCTTTGCCCGCTACCTGCTGATCGATGACGACGAGCGGGTCAAGCGGCTGATCGTGGCGGTGATGGACGACCTGATCGAGCACTGCCTCGGACCTGACGGCGTCTTCTACTACAAGGAACTGCCCTCGCTCCAGACCAGCGCGCCGACACCTCACGTATTGGAGGCACTGACCTATGCCTGGCGAATCACCGGCGAAGAGCGATATCTGCGCGTCGCAGCCAATACGTTCGCTGCACTGACGGCCAATCTGGAAGGCAGGGAAGGCGGTCCAAAATTTGCCGACCCGTCCGGCGCGGTCATTGCCGGTGTCGGGGGCGGCCGAATCTTCGCCGACAAGTACACGTCGCTTATTCTCTACGCCGGCGCGGCCGCGCCGTTGGGACTGCTCGACTGGTATGAGTATCCCTATCCCGGCGCAAACTGAGCGGACGCGAGCATAGCGCAGCCAACCCTATGTCAGTTCAGAGAGAACGCGTCCTGCCGCGCTCCGTGGCGGCCAGGGCGTAGCCTTGCCAACTGCCGTTCTTTCGCTGATTCACTCTCGCCCAAAAAGACAGTAGGCCATGGCACAGAGACTTCGATTCCTCTTGTCGTTCGATTTCGTCCTGGCTACAGCTCTAATGGCGTTGGCGGGCTATATGCGCTTTGCCCGCCTTGATGTTGCCTCCTTCAATTTTGACGAAGCCCGAGCCCTCGAATTGGCGGCGGACATCTTGGAGAAGGACCCCTTTACGGCAAGAGGTCTTCCCTCCTCCGTCGGTATTGTGAATTCGGCGGCCTTTCCTTACCTGCTGACGATTCCGCAGCTATTCAGTTCAAGTCCTCTCTGGGCAACTGGATTCATCGCTTTTCTCAACACATTGGGGGTGGGGGGTTGCTACGTCTTGGCACGATGCTGGTTTGGCCTTGGCCCTGCGGTTATCGCGACCTCTCTATATGCCACAAATCCCTGGGCTGTAAACTTTTCGCGCAAGGTCTGGGCCCAGAATGTCCTTTCAACATTTACAGTTGCAATTCTGTTCTGTCTATTCCTGTATCAAAAGGGTCGACGTCCCTGGTGGGGTGTTGCCGCGATGCTGGTATGGGCGGTCGCCATCCAGATCCATTTTTCCGCAGCTGCGCTCCTGCCTTTAATGGCTGTTTCGCTCGTTTCCGGTTTGAATCGCGAAAATATGCTCAAGGTTCTCAGCGGCATCCTGCTGTTTCTGGCAGCATTTGCCCCGGTATATTTCGGAGACACGGGAGGCAGCTGGAACAGATTGCCTGAAGTGTTGTCAAGAAGCAGGTTTGATATGAGCTCTTGGCGGCTGACGCTAGAGCTAATCATGGGAGGGGGGGGTCCTGCGTCAGTTGCCGTTCGAATTATCCCCTTCCTGGCGGCTGCCGGAGCAATCAATATTGTTGACTCTCTGCTGAGATGGCCTCACCGAGAAGATGGTAAATGGCACCGAATGGTGATCCTTATGGCGTCGGTCTCTGCGCCGCTCGTGTTTATGTTCCGACCGGGGGGGCAACTGTACGTTTACTATCTCCTGACGGTTTGGCCGGCATCGCTCATTGCGGTTGGGATCCTGTTCGGCGACGCGGCTGACCTGGTCCGTCGTTTCAGCGCAGGCAGGAAGTTAGCGCTGGCTGCGTTTTGGGCCGTACCCGTCGTCTGGCTGCTCGTCCTGGCTTCGACCCGGTTATCCAGTCAAGTTCAATCACTGCGTCTTGCCGGTAGTGGCGAAGGAATGACGGTGGGACGAGTCAATGAGATAGTCGATTCAGTTCATTCCATTCAGGTAACCGGCGACGTGTACCTGGTCAACCTTTCGCTTCACCTTTCGGCAGCGTTGCGTTATACAATGCGCGATCAGTATCATGTGCGAGAATCCCTCTCGCGCGAATCGGAGTCAGTGGCGATTCGCCGGCAACCCACAGTTCTGATTTTCAGGGCTGAAGATAACGCGATTATCGAGGAAATCGAATCGAGAATCGCGGGCCGATTGGTCCGGCGGATTTCATTTGAAGGCGACAGCCGAATCTTGTTGCTATACCAGGTGGACTACGAAGACGCGCTCGAACAATGTCAGCAAACACCTACGGCGGGATTGACATTCGACGGGCAAGTGACGCTTGCAGGCGTGCATCTGCAACGCATTGACAACGGAGACGTTATCGTCACAAACTGTTGGCGGATCCAACAGAAGCCCGGCGACTTGTCCGATCAACTGAAAGTCTTCAATCATCTGGTTGATGGCGACGGCGAAAAGATTACCCAGGCCGACGGCCTCGGACTCGTGCCGTCGCAGTGGCGAGAGGGCGATATCCTCCTGAACTATTACCTGATGCCGATTCCGGCCGACATACCGGATGGCGAATACAATCTGTTGACCGGCATGTACTGGTTCGACACCAGTCGCCGCGTTCCAATCTCACAGGATGGCCATTTCGCTGAACAGGCGCAAACAGGACCATACATTTTTGAGAAAGGAGTCTTCCAGCGAGATGGTCCCTGAATTGACGCTTCCTTCCTGTGCGCTACCAACAATTGAGCGATGAGAGCAGTTCGTTTTCCTGGCAACCCAATCATCACACCTGCGCTGCACGAATCGATCGGCGCGAACATCAACGGGCCCTCGCTGCTGCGCGTTCCGGAGTGGCTGCCGGACCCCCTGGGTCGGTATTATCTCTACTTTGCCCATCACCAGGGCGGATTCATCCGCCTCGCCTATGCCGACGATTTGGCGGGTCCGTGGACTGTCCACGCGCCCGGCACGCTGCGGCTGGAGCAAACGCCCTGCTACCACCACATCGCCAGCCCCGATCTCCATCTTGATGCCGAGAACCGACGCATTCTCATGTACTACCACGGGCCGAAAGTGCGTCCCGCAGAGATGGACAACGACCCGCTCTGGCAGAAGTTTCCCTTTCTGGAAGGGCAGCGTTCTTTCCTCGCTTACTCCCAGGACGGCTTAGAATTCAGTTCTGACGACGAAATCCTCGGGCCCAGCTACTTTCGCGTCTTCCGCTATCCAAATACAGGCGACGGCTGGGTCTACGCGCTGAGCATGCCCGGCATTCTCCTGCGCAGCCGCGACGGGCATACCGATTTTGAAGCGGGGCCGGTCCTTTTTGACTGCAGCCAGAGGCATACGGCCCTCCTCGTGCGCGGCGACAAGCTCTATGTCTTCTACTCTTGCGCCGGGGATTGCCCCGAGCACATCCTCTGCGCGACGGTTGATCTCCGCCCGGACTGGATGGCATGGAAGGCGTCCGATCCGTCTTCGATTCTGAGCCCTGAGACGGATTACGAAGGCGGCAATCTGTCTCTCGAGGCCTCGCGGCGGGGCGCCGTTCACGAACCGGTGCGGCAGCTGCGCGATCCAGCCATTTACGAGGAGGACGGTCGCGTCTATCTGCTCTACACTGTCGCCGGTGAGCGCGGCATCGCAATCGCCGAACTCCTCTTTGATTGACCTCTGCGCGGGCGGACTGCTACAATGCCAACAGTTCCAAAGCGGACAGCTACAGTGCGAACAGCTACAGAACGAATAGCTACAGTGCGAACAGCAACTTCCGCTTGCGTGAACTCTCTCGCTCCTGCGGCTTGCGGGACAGATGCGCGAACTGGCTCGCAGTCAACGTTCAGGACCGGCAAAAGCCGGCTGGAAGGATTTCCATGCCCGATTCATCGACCGACATCGTCGTCTACGGCGCCTTTTGGTGCCCGGACTGCCGCCGCAGCAAACAGTTTCTCGGCGAACATCAGATTCCATATCAGTGGGTGAACATCGAAGAGGACGCGGACGCCGAACAGCGGGTCATCGCGATGAACGATGGCAGACGCATCATACCCACCATCGTCTTCGCCGACGGTTCCCGGCTCGTCGAACCGAGCAACGCCGAGCTGGCCGCAAAACTGGGTCTGAAAACGACGGCCACCCGCCAACACTACCCGGTGATCGTTGTCGGCGGCGGACCTGCCGGCTTGACCGCGGCGCTGTACCTGGCGCGTGAAGGTGTCGACATCCTCATCATCGAGCGCGCCGCCTTCGGCGGCCAGGCCGCGACCACCGAAAAATTGGATAATCTGCCCGGCTTTCCGGACGGTGTCGATGGCTTTGACTTTGCGCAGAGGCTGCGGGCCCAGGCCGAACGGTTTGGCGTTGAACTGCTTCAAGCCCAGGATGTCGCCACAATACATCGCCAGGACAACTATCACCGCGTCGAAACCGCGGCCGGCGATGAGTACAATGCCCAGGCTGTCCTGATCGCCACCGGCAGCCGCTACCGCCGCTTGAATGTGGCCGGCGAAAACGACTATCTCGGCGCCGGCGTTCACTTCTGTGCTACCTGCGACGGCCCCTTCTACAGAAACAGAGAGGTGGCCGTGATAGGCGGCGGCAACAGCGCGGCGGAAGAAAGCCTGCTGCTGACGAAATTCGCCGACAGGGTAACCATCCTGGTACGCGGCCCCGAGCTGACCGCCAGCCAGGTCGTCCAGGAGTCGGTGCTGACCAATGGGCAGATCGAGGTGAAATGGAATACGGAGGTGCAGGAATTTCTCGGCGCCAGGGCGCAATTGAACGGGCTGCGGCTATGGAATAGCCAGGCCGAGGCCGAGTCGCACATGTCCGTGGATGGCGCTTTCGTCTTTATCGGTCTCCAGCCAAATACGGGTTTCCTGGAGGGGACCGGTGTGCGCCTGAACCGGTGGGGCTTCATCGAAACCGGGCATAGCCTTACACACGAATCGGACGAGCGCCCGCCTCTCTTTGTAGACCGTGATCCTGCCGCGCTGGAGTCGAGTGTCCCTGGTCTCTTTGCCGCCGGAGACGCGCGCGCCGATAGCACGAAACAGGTCGCTTCGGCCGCTGGTGAGGGCGCAACCGCGGCCCTTTTGATTCGTGACTACCTGAGAACGGTCTGACTGGAACGACCCTTCGCCCGATCCCTGCGCCCGATGCCTGTGCCCGATGCCTGCGCACGCCAACCGCAGCGGTCAACGGCATCCTGCCAGGCCTTCGGTCGTGCCGAGACCACCCACCACTGTTGTAAAGAGGTACAAGTGCTCAAATCAGAAATGCGGGAACAGATCGACGAGCGGGGCTACCTGATCATCGAGAACGCGCTCGAACCGTTCGGTTTGGACCGCGTTCGGGCCGCCTACGAGGCCATTCAAGGTCAGACCGAGCCGGCGTGGGCCGAGACGGTACGCAACGGTACCTTCAAGGGCGGCTACGGCAACGGCCCGGACGCGCACACCATGGGCGACATTCATCAATACGACTCTCTCTTCTTGGACATCGCCGAGAACCCGCTCGTGCTACCCATCCTGAAAGAGGTTGTCGGCCCGGACGTACAGACGATGGAGATGGTTGCCCACTGCCATCACTCCGGCACAAATGCCCATACTGGCTGGCATCGCGACTGGCCCGCATGGCGCCATTCCCAATTCATGCTCAAGGCAAAAGTCTTCTACTTCCTCGATGACCAGACGCCGGACATGGGCTGCTTCAGTCTCGTGCCAGGCAGCCACAAACGGGACGAAAACCCATCCCGGACAGAATTCGTCGGCGAGACGCTGGAGCAGATGCCGGGCCTGAAGAAGATTGTCGGCAAGGCCGGCTCGGCCGTCATCTGGAACGTACTCTGCTGGCACTCCGGTCTCGCCAACACCAGCCGGCGAGACCGCAGGATACTCATCTACGGCTATATGCCCTTCTGGGTCAAAAAGTGGGGCAGCACGCCGCCGCCCCAGCACATCGTCGACTGGGCCGATACCCCGCACCGCCGTCAGCTGATGGGCATTCACGCCGTCGAAGGGCGCGCCTCCTGGGATCGCACCGACGTTCCCTACCTGCCCGAGCACGCTGAAATCGCCGCGGCCAAGAAATTCTGAACCATCGCGTACCGGGACGCGTACCAACCGGCAACACCAACTTCACAAGGAGCCTCTATGTCCACCCCAATCAAACTAACCGTCATCGGCGCGGGCAGCGCCCAGTTCTCGCTCGGGCTTGTCAAGGATATCTGCCTCACCGAGTCGCTTAACGGCAGCCTTATCAGCTTCATGGATATCGACGGCGACCGGCTGGACGTGATCCACCGACTCGGCGCCCGCTACGCCAACGAGCTTGGCGCCGATCTGCGCTTCGAGAGCACGACCGACCGGCAGACAGCTTTGCAGGACGCGGACTTTGTCATCAACACCGCCTCCGGCAGCAGCCATCAAAAGCAGCGCGACAGCCGCGAACTGATGGAAAAGCACGGCTATTATCACGGCGGGCGCATGCGGCAGACCAACTTCGTAAATCTCGACCTGATGCTCGGCGTAACCGGCGATATGGAGGAGATCTGTCCTGATGCTTGGTTGATTCAGTCGGGAAATCCGGTCTATGAGGGTTGTACGCTGATGACGCGCGAGTCGAGCATCAAGGTCTGCGGCCTCTGCCACGGCCACTACGGCGTCTACGAGATCGCGAGGACGTTGGGCCTGACCGACTTTGCCGACATTACCTGGCAGGCGCCGGGCCTCAATCACAACATCTGGCTGACCCACTTCTATTACAAGGGTGAAGACGCCTACCCCATGCTGGAGCAGTGGATTGCCGAGGAGGGTGAAAGCTACTGGCAGAACCACGTGGCCGAGCGCACGCACGACATTCAGATGAGCCGCGGCACGATCCACATGTACCGCATGTTCGGTCTGATGCCGATCGGAGACACGCCGCGGCGCGGGGGATGGTGGTACCACACCGACATCGACACGAAGATGTGGTGGTTCCCGCAGCCCTGGGGTGGCCCCGACACGCACCTCGCCCGGCCCTTCTTTGTCGACAACCTGGAGAAGCGGCTGGCGGAGATGTCGGAGCTGACCAGTAACCCGTCATCCAGTCTGATCGAAGCGTTCGGCTCGGAAAAGACAAGAGAGCAGCAGGTACCGATCATCGACGGTCTGGTGAACGACAATGAAGGCCAGTACCAGGTGAATGTGCCCAACTACGGTGCGCTGGCCGGAGTGCCCGACGATGTGGTGGTCGAAGTCCCTGCCATCGTCAACAAGAGCGGCATCCAGCCGATCCGAGTCGACCCGCTGCCGGAGAAGATTCTATACACGCAGATCCTGCCCGAAGTCCTGGAAATGGAGCGGGAGCTTCTCGCCTTCCACAGCGGCGACCGCTCGCTTCTCCTCCTCAATGCGCTCGACAGTGAGCAGACGCACTCCTACAACCAGGCGCTCGCCGTATTCGAAGAGCTGATGGCGATGGATGGCAACGAGAAGATCAACGAACACTTCATGTGGAGCCAGTATCAGGAGATGCTGCGCGAAACGGTCAAAACTGCCGTTCCAACCGCTTAGTTGAGGCGAATTCGCCTGCCTGCGGTCATGGCGACCGGCTGCAGGCCGAAAGCGAAAAGTTGAAATGCGCTCACTTTTCGCCGTGCCCCGCCTGATCGGCGGGTTGACCTATCTAACCTATAAGCGCCTCGCTGGCAACCCGGGGCTGACCTTGCTGGCGCTGTTCCAGATCGTCCTTACCGTCGGTCTGCTGAGCAGCGCCGGTTTCTTCGCGCAGGCGGTCGACCGCGTCATCCTGCAGGAGGAGCTGGACGCACTGAGCACGCGCACGGGGCGGCCCCCGTTTTCGACGCGCGTCTATTTTTTCCCCTCGTCGCGCAAGCCGATGGACCTGCCCGCCGCCGAACGGGCCGGCCGCAGCGTCGCCACTACCCTCTCCAGCGAGATTGGACTGCCAATCGACGAAGTCGGCGTGCAGGTGGAGAGCGGCAGCATGATGCTGCTGGCCCCGGAGGGCGACCAGCGCTACAGCGGCAGCAGCAGCTTCCTCACGCAGGTCGACCTGGTCTATGTTGCCGACGTCGCGCCGGAGCTGGAGATCACCGCCGGCGCGGTCTGGCAGGACGCGACCGGCGTCGACCCGTCGACGGGTATTCTGCCGGTGTTGATGCACGACAACCTGGCCGCCGAAATGGGCGTCCTGCCCGGGGAAAAATTCAAAGTTGCGCCGACCGCTGCACTGCCCGGCATCGAGGTGGAGATCGTAGGGTTGTGGCGGGCGCGCGAGCCGAACGACACATTCTGGTTCCGACCGCCGGACATCGCCATGAAGGAGGCGCTGTTCGTGCGGCGGGCCGACTACCTGCACTGGGTGCAGCCGATGGTGGCGGGCGCTTCCCGCTTTGCCAGTTGGCGCATTTCGCTCGACGACAGCACGCTCAATCCCGCCTATGCGGCCTCCTACGCGCGCGGCTTTGAAAAGGGCATGTCGGTTATCGACAAGTATCTGCCCGGCGCCAACCTCGACGTTTCGCCGCTGGACCCGCTCAAAGATTTCGTGCAGCGGCAGACAACACTCACTGTGCTGCTCCTGAGCATGAACGTACCGGCAATCGGTTTTCTGCTCTACTTCCTCGTTCTGATCTCCGGCATTATCGCCCGCTCGCAGCAGCGCGAAACATCGGTGCTGGTCAGCCGCGGCGCGGGGACGGTGCGCGTTCTCTGGCTCGTCCTTGTGGAGGAGTGGCTGCTCTTTGTGTTGGGTGTGCCGCTGGGCCTGGGCGCCGGCATGCTGATTGCCCGCGGCATGGGCTACACCGACAGCTTTCTCGATTTCATCGTGCGCGATCCGCTCCCGGTCTCCCTGCAGGGCGTGGATGTCTGGCTGATCGCGGTCGCTCTGGCGCTGGCGTTCGTCGCCCGCCTGCTGCCGTCAATCGCAGCGGCTCGCGCCAGCATCGTCGAATATGAGACCGCCTATGCCCGCCCGGACAGAGGTCCATTCTGGCGGCGCGCCTATCTCGACTTTCTGCTGATTGTGCCGACCGTCTACGCCTACCAGCAGCTTGGGCAACAGGAGGCCTTCGCCCTGCTGGCGCAGGAGAACGCGTCCGAACTCTACAGCGACCCTCTGCTCGTCCTGGCGCCGGCGCTGGTGATCCTGACGGCGTCGCTGCTGATCATGCGCTTCTTCTCGCCGCTGATGAATCTGCTCGACAAGCTGGCCAGTCTCTTGCCCGGAACCGTTTTTCACCTGGCCCTGCGCCAACTCGGCCGCCAGGGGCACAGCTACCTGAACCCGCTGCTGCTGGTGATCATCTGCCTGGGACTGGGCATCTACACGCATTCGCTGGCTGCCAGCGTCGATGAATGGCTGGTCGATCGCATCAAGTACCAGGCCGGCGGGGACTTCCGCTTCCAGCCGTTTACAGAGGGCGAAAGCGGCGGAGGCTGGACGCCTGAGCTCTCCTGGTTTGTGCAAAAGTTCGACGCGCAGCGCGCGATTCGGGTGGGAAGCTACGGCGCGCGCATCGATGGCCTTACCTCCTCCACCCGCCGCCAGGGGAAGCGGATCATGGGGGTCGACCGCGCCGAATTCGCGACCGTCTCCTGGTTCCGATCCGACTTTGCCGATGACTCGCTCGGCGGCCTGATGAACCGGTTGGCGGCCGCGCCCGAGGCGGTGCTGGTCCCGCGCGATTTCCTGCAGGAACACCTGCTGCGCATCGGCGACCGCCTCGATGTCTGGGTGATCCTGGAGCCTGGGCTGACGATGCGTACCGACTTCTACATCGGCGGCGTCTACGACTACTTTCCCACGGTCGAGCAGGATGAGATCGTCCTGATCGCAAATCTGGACTATCTGCACCTCATCGGCGGCGCTATCTACGCGTATGAAGTGTGGCTGCGGGCGCCGAACAACGACCGCGGCGAGGAGGTGCGGCGCAACCTGCGCATCGGCGGGATCGAGACGCTGCGCTGGCATGACGTTGTCGGTACGCTGAAAATTGAGAAGGCGCGCCTGGAGCGGGTCGGGGTCTTCGGCGCGTTGACGGTAGGCTTTCTGGCCGCGGCGCTGATGGCCGTACTGGCCTTCCTGATGCACAGTTACGCGTCGCTGCGCGAGCGTTTCTACCAGTTCGGCGTGCTGCGGGCCATCGGCGCGCTGCGTCGACAGTTAATCATTCAACTTGCGATAGAGTATGCAGTTCTTGTCACCTACGGCACAGTGGCCGGCGCCGCGATAGGCGTCTGGGTCTCGGTCCTGTTCACACCCTTCTTCCGCAGCGCGGCCGACTCCAAGGCGATTCTGCCGCCGATGCTGCCGGTGATCGCGGAGGGCGAGATCACCCAGCTTACGATCATCTTCATCGCTGTGATGGTGCTCGTCATCGTGGCCGCCACCGCACAGGCAACCCAGCGCCGCATCTTCGAAGTCATGCGCGTAGGGCAGGCGTAAACGAAAGCGGCCGGTGGTCGGTGAATTGCGCTGTACCGACCGCCGACCGCGCCGCCTGAATTCTTGAGTTTGGCCATTTACTACTGTCAGCTCCCGGATGGGCGGCTGCCGTTGCTGCCGTTGTTCTGATCGTTGAACAGCTCCTTTACGCCGCCGAGCGCGCCCAACACGCCGCTCGCCTCGTAGGGCAGGAAGACCTTGGAAGATTCGCCGTCGGCGATAGCCTTAAGGGCCTCCAGGTACTGGATGGCAATCAGTCTGTCGTCCGGTTCCGCGTCCTTGATGGCGTTGAAGACGGTCGTGATGGCGATGCCCTGTCCGGTGGCCTCGACCTCCCGCTTGTATCGCTCGGCATCGGCCACGCGTTTGACCGCTTCGGCTTCACCCTCAGCCTTGAGAATCTGGGCTTGGCGATCGCCGTCGGCTTCCAGGATCGAGGCCCGCTTTTCCCGTTCCGCCTTCATCTGCTGGTGCATCGACTGGGTGACGTCCGCCGGCGGATCGATGCGTTTAATCTCAACGCGCACCACGCGCACGCCCCACTTGTCGGTGGCGTCATCCAAGACCTCGCGCAGCTTTGTGTTGATGTGGTCGCGGCTGGTCAGGGCCGCGTCCAATTCCATCTCGCCGACCACGTTACGCAGGTTGGTCTGCGCCAGCTTGGTGGCAGCGCTGAAGAAATCGGCCACGTTGTAGACCCGCTTGACCGGGTCGGTCGATTCAAAGTAGACAATGGCGTCGACGGTGACGACCACATTGTCCTTTGTGATCACCTCCTGCGGCGGCACATCGACCACCTGTTCGCGCATGTCCACCTTCTGAATCGAGTCGATGAAGGGCACGATCAGAGTCAGGCCCGGCTGGGCGGTGCGCTGGTAGCGCCCCAGCCGCTCGACAACACCCTTCTGGTACGGCTGCACGATGCGGATGCTGGCGATCGCAACGATAAACACGAAAAGGGCGAGAATCCCCAGTAAGATCAGCGGCACAAGTGACGACATATCATCTCTCCTTTGTTAAGCGGGGGAATCGGTCTGCTGGTCCGATTCCGCGTCTTCTGCGTCGGCTGCGCTATTCTTTGCCCGGACCAGCAGGCGCACTCCTTCTACGCCCACAATCTCCACAACCTCTCCTGCCTCCAGCTGCTCGCCTTCCATCGATTCGGCGCGCCACCTCTCGCTCTCCACGCGCACCATGCCCGTGTTTGTCAGCGGATCGACAGTCTGCAGGACGACGGCCCACTTGCCGATCACGCGGTCGCCGGCGATCTGCTGCACGCCCGGCCGCGAGATCCGGGCCGCAATGGGCCGCGACAGCAGGACGGCAACCGCCGAAACGACGATGAAGACCACGATCTGCCATGCGAGCCCAGCGCCCAGAAAAGCGGTCAGGGCCGCGGCGAGCGCACCGACGCCGAAACACATGAGCACGATCCCAGCCGTGAACACCTCTGTCAGGAAGAAGAATACGGCCACGACAATCCAGGCCCAGCGCAGCAACTCTTGGATGTTCTGGTCAAACACGGCTCCCTCCGATCCGCCGGGAAGATAGAGTTCTCATCAGAGCCCCGGCAAGGATTGTTCCACTCGTTAGGGGCAGGCAGCTGAGCTGCCCCCTGCGTACAATCCTATCTTTGCTTCCCCCCCAGTATATGTGATGTAAAGTCCATTACCCAACAGAATGCTGACATTCAGCCGACGCCTACCTGAATTCTCGCCCCAATACGCGCAAAAGACCGGGCAAGCGCCATTGCCTGCCCGGTCTTTGGGTGTGAAAGGTGCGTTGAGAAGGGGGGATCGCCTCCCTCTGCCCGCCCCTGGGTTAAATCCAGTTCTGGTCCTGCAGGAAGCTCGTCAGCCCGGGGATGGCGAACCGCTTGCCCTGGTAGGCCTGGTAGCCGTAGTAGGCCAGGGCCAGGAAGCCCATCAGCGCCAGCAGTGGGCTCAGGCAGAACACGACACCCACGACCAGCCAGCCGATGACCGGTACGAGCGTCATTATCGTCGAGCCGATGCCCATGAACAGCCCGAACAGAATGAAAGTCAGCGAGAGCGCCAGGCTCTGAACTGCGTGAAAGCGCTGGAACGGGCGCTTCTTGCTGCTGGCGCTCAACAGCACGATGACCGGCATTATGAGCGGGATCAGCACCTGCGTCACATAGCAGAGCAACGCGATCAGCCTGTCATCTTGGTCGGCCGTCGGGTCGACTGCGGTGTCGTGCATGAACTCGCCGCGGCGCAATGCCCCTGCGGCCGCGCCCGCCTGTGTGCGTGCCGAGTCGGCGAACTGTTCGGCAGGCGTCGGCGCGGCTTCCTCGCTGTCGAGGCGCTCTTCCGATGGAACCTGCGCGGCTTCCCCGCCGTCCCCGCTCTCATCCACAGCGCCGGCTGCCTCTGTATCAGCAAGCTCGGCTTCGCCCGGCTCCGTCTGAGGAGAACCCTCTTCGAACTGTTGCTCGTCTTTTCTGTGTTCCACCGCTTTACTCCCGTTGGCCGTTTCCCCAATGCCGAGGAACATCGCCCTGGCCTGGCTGCACCTGCTACCTCTCCAGAAGCGCCTGAATATCGACGCAGGCGTCTGGATGCTGTTCTGAATCTCTCTACGCATGCTCCCGCCGAAAGTTTCAGAAAGGGCGCGTTGCATGTGCTACAATGGCGGCCATGGCCGATCTGTCAGCAGTTACTCGCACTGGAACCCGACCCGCGATCCGCATCCTCTTTATGGGCACGCCCGGTTTCGCGCTGTCCGCTCTAACGGCCCTGCACGCTGCGCCTGCCTCCGCCGGCTGGCAGGTCGTGGGCGTTGTCACCCAACCTGACCGCCGGGCCGGGCGCGGGAAGAAACTCATCGCCGCGCCGGTCAAATCGTTCGCGCTGGAGCAGCGCCTGCCGCTGATGCAGCCGGAGAGCCTGCGGCGCGGGACGCCGCCGGAGGACGGGGGGCAGACGGACATCCTGGAATGCCTGCGCATGTTTACGCCGGACCTGATCGTCGTGGCCGCCTACGGACAGATCTTGCCGCGGCAGGTGCTGGAGATCCCGACGTTCGGCTGCCTGAATGTACACGCAAGCCTGCTGCCCGCCTACCGCGGCGCGTCGCCCGTCACGGCGGCGCTGCTCGACGGTCTGAACGCCACCGGCGTGACGATTATGCTGATGGACGAGGGTATGGATACCGGGCCGGTCCTCGCCCAGGCGCGGCTTCCGATTCAAACGGACGACACGTCGGACGCACTCAGCCAGCGGCTGGCGGTCCGCGGCGCCGAACTTCTGCTTGAGACGATTCCTCGCTGGCTGGCCGGCGACATTGCGCCAACTGCCCAGTCCGAGCTGCCCGGCGAGCCGTCCGTCTGCCGCCTGGTGAAAAAGCGGGACGGGCTGATCGACTGGACGCTGCCGGCCGACCGCATCGAGCGCATGGTGCGCGCCTATGCTCCCTGGCCGGCCGCCTACACTGCCTGGAAGGGGCAGAACTTCAAGCTGTGGCAGAGCGGAGTTCTTGCGGGAAAGGCCGAGCCCGGCCTGGTTGTCGAAGCCAGTGGACAGGTCGCGGTCGGAACCGGCGACGGCCTGCTGGCGCTGTATGCCGTGCAGCCGGCCGGCAAGAGGCGCATAACCGCGGCCGAGTTTCTCAACGGCGCGCCCGATTTCATCGGCTCCCGCCTCGGGGTGTGACAGTCCTGTCGCCGTCGGCGCCGCGCCGGCGCCCGCAACAGATCCTGGCAGTCCGATTTTGCCGGCCCGGTGCCGCATGGTATACTCAGGCCCGTGTCGGGGCGTAGCGCAGCTCGGTAGCGCGCTTCAATGGGGTTGAAGAGGTCGGAGGTTCAAATCCTCTCGCCCCGACCAGAGTACGGGGATGCAACATCACGATGAACTGACCGTGAGGTTGCATCCCTTTTTTGACCGGCTCCGCACCCTCTGCCGCCGGTCTTCATCTCCGCAACCAACCTCGCTATAGCTACGAACGTCAATCTGATATACTTGGTAGACAGAATTCTCACGCGCCGGCGGCAAATTGTTCACTCCCGGCTATCCACCAGGCTGTTGCAAATGCAAAGGCGGATTCCCGCCTGCCGGATCAGTTCTGTGAAAGGAATCTTCAATGCGTCTGCCACTTTCCGGCCGCCTCATCGCCACTATTCTGATCGCCGCAATCGCCTGCTTTTTGTACATTGCCGACGCCGGGCTGACTGCTTCCTTCGCCAGTGAAGACGATGGCACGACCCAGGAGGAAGAGGCGCCCAGCCTCGAATCGCTGACCGAACAGATCGCCGCGCTTGAGGCGAGGATTCTGGGGTTGGAGGCCAACCAGGAGCAGTTGGCGGCACAGGAGGCGGCGTATCCGGTCTTCGACGCGATCGCGGCCGTCTATTTGATGGACCAGATCGACATTCACGCTCTGTATGAGCAGCTGCAGGACGGCGAGGGCATCATGCCGGGCGACGCCGGGCCGATCAAGCGCCTGGCGTCACTACTTGCGGCGGTTGACTGGCCCGAGGAGCTGGCCGAAGAGGGGACCGCGCTTGTCGAGACGCTCACCCAGCTGGCGGCGGCTCTGGCCGATAACGATCTGGAAAGCGCATTGCCGCTCGCCGACAGGGCGCATGAGGAGCAGCACCACTTTTCCGGCAGCGTTTCCGAATGGTTCGACAAGATGATGATGCCGGAGGACGAGGAACAGGAAGAGCAGGAACAGGATGGCGAAACCGAGAGCGCCAGTGACGGCGACACGGACGGCCACGGCCACGACGATGGTCACGACAGCGATGATGACAGCGACGATGACGACGATGACCAGGACACACACGGCCATGACGATGAAGACGACGACGGACATGGTCACAGCCACTGAGGCTAGCCTGCGAGCGTGATACCAATGCGTCGTACCGTTTTCAAACTCTTGTGGCTGGCGACGTTGCTGGTCGCAATGCAATATCCACTTGCCACCAGGTTGCTGGCCCACGCCGGCTACGAGAGTTCGGTGCCGGCCGCCGACGAGGTCGTTGCCCAGGTCCCACAACAGGTGGAGGTGCGGTTCACCCAGGAGCTCTTTCGGCGTGAGGGCAGCAACAGCCTGGAGGTGTACGGCCCCGGCGAGCTCAGGGTCGATCTCGGCGATTCAGCCATCGACGATGACGACCGCAAGCTGATGACCGTATCGCTGCAACCGGACCTCGCCGACGGCGACTACACAGTACGCTGGCGCACACTCTCCGCCGATGACGGCGACGAAGCCGAAGGCGAGTTCCTGTTTACCGTGCGCGCCGGCAGCCCGACGCCGGAGACCGATCAGCCCGCACCTACAGCCACCGCACAACCGGTTGAGAACGGGTCGGAAGCCACAGCCACCGCACAGCCGGCTGAGACCGGGCCGGAAGCCACAGCCACCGCCGAGAGCGCGTCCTCCGGGGCCGGAGAACCGCCTTCCGAACAGGCGTCTCCGGGTCCGGGCCTGCCTTGCATGGGCAGTTCCCTTCCAGTTCTCCTGCTTCTCGGCGCCCTCATGTTGAGGCGGGGACGCGGCAAGAAGAACTAGCCGAACTATGCCGAATGCTCGGTGGGCTGGCGCGACCAGGCTGATCAGAACGGCTTGCCGAAGCGTGAAACCGGTGGGTCGGCAGCTTGCGTGGCTACTGGTACTCCTGCCCGCCCTGCTCTTGGCGCCGCGCGCTGCTGAAGCCCATGCACTGCTTTTGCGCGCCGAGCCGCAGCCGAACGCGGAACTTGCGCATCCGCCCTCAACGCTAGAATTCTGGTTCAGCGAGCCGCTCGAGAAGACCTTCACCGGCGCCCGCATCCTGCGCGCCGACGGGACCGAGGCGCCGACCGGCGCCGCGGTCATCGACCCCGAAGACCCCACCCATCTGACCTTGCCGCTGGAGACGATCGAGCCGGGTATCTATACGGTCGTCTGGCAGACGCTCTCCAGCGTCGACGGGCACGAATGGGTCGGCTCTTTTCCCCTCACCGTTCTGAACGCGGACGGCACCCGCCCCACGGGCAGCCCGCTGGTCGTCGCCGAAGACCATCCGGACAGGCTTCCGCCTCTCGGCGACGCACTCCTCCGCTGGCTCTCCCTTCTTGGCGCTACGCTGCTGGTCGGCTCGCTTTCAATGCGCTGGCTGCTGCCGCTGTCGGACTCGGAGGAAGGCCTTGACCGCAGCCTTGACCGGCTGATCAGCACGACCGCAATGGTCGGAACGCTGCTCCTGACCGGCGCCGGCTGGCTGCAATTCCTCATGCAGGCGCTTCGACTCGGGGCGACCGGCGAGTTACTTGAGTTTCTGCTGGCCACCCGTCCGGGACGACTTCTGCTGATGCGCCAAATGCTTCTGGCGGGCGTGATCCCTCTGCTCTACCCCAACGGTTGGGCCTATATACTCCGCCTCAGATCAGTGCCTGCCGGCTTGGCTAGCCATAAGTGGCCTTTTCTCTATATACCCTACGTGTGGCTGCTGGCTTTCGGCATGGCCGGCATGTTTTACTACCGCATGGAACTGTGGATTTTCGTCGTTGCGTTCATGTTTATCGGCAGCGGCTGGTCAGAGGTGCTCTTGGGCGGCAAGCCGACCTGGCACGGCGCCTTTCCCCAACGCACATGGTCTACAATACTGACTGCCGCCGCCCTATTCACCTTTCCCGCCAGCAGCCACGCAGCCGCCGCGCGCGGCAGCGGGTGGGCCGTCGCCGTCGACTATGTTCACCTCATCGCGGCGGCAGTCTGGGCCGGCGGACTCCTCTTCCTTGCGCTGCTCCTGCTGCGGCTGCGGCACACTGAAACCGTCCCCGACCCGGACAGGCTGGTCCTCCTTCTGCGGCGCTATTCGCTCAGCGCCCAGGCCGCGGTCTTCCTCCTTGCGGTTACGGGTCTGTTCAGCAGCCTGGTCCAGCTGCCGGGGTTCGACAGCCTCTTCGATACGACCTACGGGCGCGTTCTTCTCGTCAAACTGGCACTCGTGGCTGTCATCATGGCGCTGGCGTATTTTAACAATCGCGCCGTGCGGCAGGCGACCGCGACAGTCTCGAACACGGGCAAACTGCGTCCATTTATGCGCCGCGTGATCGTGGAAGCCGGCATGGCGTCCGTCCTGATGCTGTCGGTCGCGCTGCTCGTTCAGACACCGACGCCCAGTGTGTCCGCGACGACAACGCCGGTCGGGCCTTCGCTGCCCTTCAACGAGATGACCTACGAAGACGATCTTGCCATCCATCTGCAGGTGACGCCGAACCGCGTCGGCCACAATCGCTACTGGGTTCACCTTTCCCGCCCCGCGGCATCTGAAATTGGCGAGGTGCAGCTGGTGCGTCTCTTCTTTGATCACGAATCGGGGCAGATGGGGCAGTCGCGCCTCGACCTGGAGGCCCTGGGCGACGACGCATTCGCCGCCGAAGGCGCCTTCCTCAACCGCGACGGCGATTGGAGCGTTTCGGTCTATGTGCGCCGCAGGGGGCTGGACGATCTGCTGGCAGAAGTGACTGTGCCGGTCCCGCCGGCCGAGACAGCGGGAATCGCCAGCCGTTCACCCTGGCTCAACCCGGTCCCGCGGCTGCCCGCAGGCGTGCTGGTCGGCGGACTGCTGGTCGCCCTGTCGCCTATTCCCTTCTTCTGGCGCCGGCAGCTGCTGCGCGCCAGCCGCCCTTTCTTCTTCGTGTTGGTCATGGGCGCTCTCCTCTTCTTCCTGGGCGGCGCCCTGCTCGGCCTGCTGTCCTACGCGCAGATGAACGACAAGCTCCCGTCGCCCGCGTCGCAGCGCCCCCCGGTTCATTTACAAGCAGACTTCCACCTCTGACGGTCAGAAGGAGGCGTTGACCGTTCCCCGCTCGCCCACATCCTCTTGCCGTTGAATCGGACAATGGCCCTTCCTGCCCTCATATCATTCTCTTACACTCCGCAAACGCTCATTTGATACGCGCCACCTATATTGGTAATAGACAGATACGGCGCAGCCCGTCCCGGCAGGACCTGGCTGCGTCCTTTACGCAGCACGCGTTTCCGATTTCGACCAGAAAAGGGGTATTCAATGAGATTAGACCGTCTGACCGAGAAGGCAAGAGACGCTATTATCGAGGCCCAGAGCGAGGCCCAGCAATACAGGCATGCCAGTATCGACCCGGAACATCTTCTCCTGACGCTGCTCCGCCAGCAAGGGGGCGTTGTACCGGCAGTGATCGATCGCATGGGCGCGGACGGCGCCAGCCTGGCCGCCGGCGTTGAAAAGCTGCTGGCCGCTAAGTCCCGCGTCAGCGGCAACGCCGTGGAACTGCGAATCGGCCGCGAGCTGGCCCAACTCCTGGCAGAGGCCGAATCGATCGCAGACAACATGAAGGACGAGTACACTTCGACCGAACACCTGCTGATGGCGATGGCGTCGGCCCGCAACGGCAACATCCGCCAGTTGCTCGAACGCCACGGCATCGACTACAACGGCATCATGCAGGGCCTGGCCCAGGTGCGCGGCAGCCAGCGCGTGACCAACCAGACCCCCGAAGCCCAGTACGAAGCCCTCGTAAAATACGGCCGCGACCTGACAGCCGAGGCGGGCAAGGGCAACCTGGACCCGATCATCGGGCGCGATCAGGAGATCCGCCGCGTCGTGCAAATTCTCAGCCGCCGTACCAAGAACAACCCGGTGCTGATCGGCGAGCCCGGCGTCGGCAAGACCGCCATTGCAGAGGGGCTGGCGCAGCGCATCGTCAACGGCGACGTGCCGACCACTTTGAAGAACAAGCGCCTGGTCGCGCTGGACCTGGGCGCGCTGGTGGCCGGGGCCATGTACCGCGGCGAATTCGAGGAGCGGCTCAAAGCGGTTCTGAACGAGATTGAGAGTGCCGAGGGCAAGATCCTGCTCTTCATCGACGAGATGCATACCTTGGTCGGCGCGGGGGCAGCCGAAGGTTCGATGGACGCCTCCAATATGCTCAAGCCGATGCTGGCGCGCGGCGAGCTTCACGCCATCGGCGCCACGACACTCGACGAGTACCGCAAACATATCGAAAAGGACGCCGCCCTCGAGCGCCGCTTTCAGCCCGTCTTCGTCGGCGAGCCGTCGGTGGAGGATACGGTTTCGATCCTGCGCGGCCTGAAGGAGCGCTACGAGGTCCACCACGGCGTGCGCGTGACCGACGCCGCCGTCATCGCCGCCGCCAGGCTGAGCCAACGCTACATCAGCGACCGTCAGCTGCCGGACAAGGCGATCGACCTGGTCGATGAGGCCGCCAGCCGGCTGCGCATGCAGATCGATTCCAAGCCGAAGGCCCTGGATGAACTGGAACGCCACGTGATGCAGCTGGAAATCGAAAGGGAGGCCCTGCGCAAAGAGTCGGACGAGGCCAGCAAACAGCGCCTGGACGCGCTCGAAAAGGAGCTGGCCGACCTGCGCGAGTCAAGCGCCGAGCTTTCGATCCGCTGGCAGGCGGAGCGGTCCGCGATCCAGGCGCTGCGCACGCTGAAGGAGGAGAGCGAGCAGCTGCGCACCGACATCGAGCAGGCCGAGCGCGATTACGACCTTCAGCGCGCCGCCGAACTGCGCTACGGGCGCATGAACGAGCTGCAACAACAGATGGCCGCAGCCGCAGAAGGCGTGGCCTCGCTACAGGCCAACGGCGCGCTCCTCAAAGAAGAGGTCGACGACGACGAAATCGCCACCGTCGTCAGCGAGTGGACCGGCATCCCCGTAAACAAGCTGATGGAAGGCGAGCGCGAGCGGTTGGTGCGTATGGACGCGGAGCTGCATCGCCGCATCGTCGGCCAGGAGAAGGCCGTCGCTGCGGTCGCAGCCGCGATTCGCCGCAGCCGCGCCGGTCTGCAAGACCCGAACCGGCCGATAGGCAGCTTTATCTTTCTCGGCCCTACCGGTGTGGGCAAGACCGAGCTGGCGCGGGCGCTGGCCGAGTATCTATTCGATGACGAACACAACCTCGTTCGTATCGACATGAGCGAGTACCAGGAGCGGCATACCGTCGCCCGTCTGCTCGGCGCGCCGCCCGGCTACGTCGGCTACGACGAGGGCGGACAGCTGACCGAGGCCGTACGCCGGCGCCCTTACGCCGTCGTCCTTTTCGACGAGATCGAGAAGGCCCACGTCGAGGTCTTCAACGTCCTGCTGCAGGCGCTCGACGACGGCCGCCTCACCGATGGGCAGGGCCGCACGGTCGACTTCCGCAACACTGTGATCATCATGACCAGCAACATCGGCAGCCAGTACATCCTCGATGTCGCCGGGCTGGATGAAGAGGTCGAACGCCGCGTGCTGGCGGCCATGCGCCAGCAGTTCCGCCCGGAGTTCCTCAACCGCGTCGACGACATCGTGATCTTCCACAGCCTCGCTTCCGGGCATCTGCAGGGGATTGCCGAGATCCAGCTCGACCGTCTGCGGACGCTGCTGACCGAGCGCGAGATCACGCTCGAACTGACCGACGCGGCCAAGGCGTTGATCGTCGAGGATGGCTATGACCCGGCCTATGGCGCCCGTCCACTCAAACGAGCGATCCAACATCTGGTGGCGGACCCGCTGGCGCTGGAAATCCTGGACGGAAGGGTGGACAGCGGCGACCATATTTTGGCCGACGCGCAGTGCGGCGAGATCGCCTTCTCCGTAGCGGCCGCGGCCGAGCTTGTCGCCGCCGTGGAGGCCGGCGGCTAGGAGGTTGTTTGTGCGTGCGCGAGGACTTTCGCGCAATGCCGTAAGCGCACACACTTCTTTCGGGCGCGCCCTTCTCTTTTTGGGAAGGCGCGCCCGGGGGGGTGCAGTCCAAAATACGGGTACAAATTCCTATACCTCGGGTTGCAGCCAGGTCATGGCCGGTCCACGCTTCATCCTCTGGCAGCGTGGGAAAATCGCTTTCCTGAATCCATTTGGACGGTCGGGCCTGCGGCCCTCCCTTGTGCGGGGGGACTCCCCCCGCAACGCCCCCCTGTTGTACGCCCCCCTGTTGTATGCCCCCCTGTTGTATGCCCCCCTGTTGTATGCCCCCCTGTTGTATGCCCCCCTGTTGTACGCCCCCCGCCGGGTGTGGGGTCAATGCAACCCTGTGCTCCCTGCGGCCCATCGCGCGCCGCCCCCAAATCAGCGCACGCCGCGGCCACGGTAGGGGCAGGAGCAGGGCAGGCCTCGTGCCTGCCCTCTGCTTCTCTCAATAGCCGGTAAACAATTTCAGCCGCCGCTGGCAAGAATTCCACGCCAGACGATTCCCACCCCAAGAGTTGGCTGCGCCCCGCCGGGGCTCTTCAGTTGACCCCTCCTGGGAAATTCGTTACAATTTCCCGCGTCGGCCTAACGGCAAACGACCACTCGCCGCGCCAGACGGCAGACTCCGATTTACGCTACCGAAAGGAACGTCGGCCATGACCTACGGACCGGTGCAATCCAAGATAAACTGGTACAGATCGCCGATCGAGCGCGCCACGCTGGCGGAGCTGAATCAGCGCAGCGATCTGCTCGGCCTGGCGCAGACGCTGGGCCACCTGGGCCTGTTGGCGTTGACCGGCGCGGCGGCCTGGCTCGCCGTCCAGGCCGGGGCCTGGTGGGCGCTGCTCCCGGTCCTATTCCTACACGGCACCTTCTACGCCTTTCTGCTCAACGGCTTCCATGAGCTCTGCCACCGGTCCGTCTTCAAGTCCAAATTCCTCAACGAGTTCTTCCTGCGTGTCTTCAGCTTCCTCGCCTGGAACAACCATGTCCATTTTTGGACAAGCCACCAGGAGCATCACAAGTACACGCTCCATCCTCCGGACGACCTCGAAGTTGTGCTTCCGGTCGAGATAACCCGCAAGAGCTTCTACAAAACTGCATTGATCAATCCATGGGGCCTTGTCCAGCGCATCAAAGGCGTGTTCAATCTATCGTTCGGGCGGCTGGAGGGCGAATGGGAAAACATCCTGTTTCCGCCCAATGAGAAGGAAAAGCGCACGCGCCTCTTCAACTGGGCCCGTGTTCTTCTCGTCGGCCATTCTCTGCTGACAGTCGTTTCACTCGCGCTCAGCTTCTTGCTGGGGCTAGACCTGTGGCTGCTGCCGGTCCTGGTTACGCTCGCGCCCTTCTATGGCGGCTGGCTGCTCTTCCTCTGCAACAACACGCAGCACGTCGGCCTGATGGATAACATCCCCGACTACCGCCTCTGCACGCGCACAATAATCCTGAACCCGTTTGTGCGTTTCCTCTACTGGCACATGAACTTCCACATCGAGCACCACATGTACGGGGCGGTGCCCTGCTACAAGCTGGGCAGGCTGCACAAGGCGATCAAGGCCGATCTGCCGCGCAGCCCCGTCGGGCTTGTGGCCGCGTGGAAGGAGATTATCGCCATCCTCGAAAAGCAGAAAGAGGATCCCAGCTACCAGCATCTGCCTGAAGCGCCCAATCCTGTTCTGGCCTGAGACGGTTCGTCCGGTCTAATCCCCCCAATCGCATAGCTGTTCCACGTAGGCGGCCGACCCGTCCCGCAGCCATCCGTCCAGTTGCGCCACCTCTTTCAGCTGCTGGCCGCGCCGCCTCGGCACGACCGCGTAGCCGCAATCCATCTCCGGCAGCGCCGTCATATCCCCCCACAGCTTCTCGAACTGGCAAACGGGGAAGATGTCCTCCTGGCCCCGTCCCCAGCGCTTCTTCACCTCCTTGAGCGTAACGTAGGTGGGCATGCGCGCCGCCATGCGCCGGAGCGCGCCGGCTACCGCGTCTTCGTTCCCGAGGGAGGCGCGGTCCAGCCCCAGCACGGCCAGCAGACGGTCGATTGTAATCCAGAAAGTGTTCGAATTGTAATAGGTCAGCCTGAACTCGATCTCTTCATGTGGAAGCGCCAGTCCTTCTATCAGCCGCAGCCTGCCGTTGACCTTCGCCAGGCCGCCGCCGCGGTCCTCCAGCTGGCGGTTGATCACCTCTGCCGTCATCGTCTTTTGCCCGCTGATGTGCAGCCCCAGCAGCGCCGGGTCGACATTGGCGCCCACCGTGTCGATATTGTGCATCATCAGGTACTTGAGCTGCGGACGCTCTTCCAGCAGCTGACGCAGCACTCCGTTGCGCAGCAGATTCGGCAACTCGTACCAGTGGCCCACGGGGTGAATGCACTGGGCAGGCACGTTGTCCGTATAGTCGCTGCCCTCGCCCTCGGCGCGCGCCCATTCGATCAGCGCGCCGTGCAGGCTCTCCTGCACCTTCTGCGCCTGCAGATCAAGGATTTGGCGCGACGTTTCTTCCCAGGCGAAGCGCAGGTCCCGCACCATCGGCACCATGCGCAGACCGATGCTGCGCCCTGGCGAAAGCTGAAGCGGCCCCGCATAGCCGTAGTGGTCGGCCTCGTGCAAGGCGTCGGCGATGGCGCCGTGTGTGAGATAGCTGGTTGTGAAAACCTGGGGCAAAGGCGTGCCGTGGAGTCGACCGCTGCGGCGGCCCTTGGCCATGTGGATCTCGACAAAGCTGCGGTGCCGGCCCGACAGCCGCACAAACGGATTCAGCGCCTTGACCACGCCCGCGCCCTGGCTCCAGCGGCTGCCCGCGCCCCCGGCCAGGGTCACGACCGCGACCTCCCCGGCCCTGAGCGCAGCCGCGCCCACTTTGTGCAGCCGCTCCGGCAACGCTGCGCCCGCGTCCGCTATCTCTGGCGTGTCGACCTCCTCGATCAGCGTTCGCGTCGGCAGCCGGTTCTGGGCGAGGCCGATACGGCCGCTGCGCAGGTCGCCGCGGATCTGCTCATGCTGCGCGCGGTCAAACGCGTTCTCCTCCAGTAGCGCGGCCAGCGAAGCCCCGTCCGCGCCCGTATCCTGATTCCGCGGCAACATCCGCTCGAGGAGAGACGGAAGGACGTCGACCAGGGCCGGGTCGGTGCGGCTGTCCGCGCTGAAAGCGTCAAGCTCCGCACGCTGGCCGGGAGAAAGCTGCCAACGATCCCGGCGCAGAACGTCCGGCACCGTCAACCGGTAGTAGGCCGGCGGCATCAGGGCCTTGCCCTTGCTCTGCAGCTCGGCCCAGGTTCCCCGCTCGTTGATCGCAAAGTCATACACGACCGGCTCCATGGCAAACGGGACCGCCCGCTCCATGCCCATCTTTGTGTCGCGCATAATCTCCTGCAGCCTGGCCATGCCGGCGGCCTTGTGCCGCGGATCAAAGATGAATCCCATGCCGCCGCCGGACATTCCGCCCAACATCCAGAAGCCCCAGAAGTTCGCGCCGAACTCCGCCCGCGCCTGTTGGATCAGCCTGTCGGTATAAAGGTTGCCCGCCCACGGGATGATCGATTGAATTGGTCCGTCGAAGTTGCGCTCCGTCGCCGCGCCGATCGCCCTCACTTCCCCCGCCTTCAACAGCGCAAGTATCTCGTCGAGCGTGCCGATGGCCTGCCGGCGTCCTGCCCACTCCTTTTCCGAGCGCAGCAGATACTTTTCGGTCACCATCTCAAGTACCGGTCCCACGTCCTGGGCCATGCCGCCGTGCACGAGCACAAGACTGGCCTGTAGTGCCTGCCGCGTCTCTTCGCTGACCTCGTCGCGTCCGAATAGATGATGGCTGGGCAAAAGCCTGCCCCTGCTGATGCCGAATTCAGGGTCCCCCTTCGCGCTCAGCTTCCCCTGGATCAGCTTTATGCCCGGCCAGATGCCGCCCGAGTCCTGCCAGCCGCCGCCGGAGCCGCCCAGCCACTCGCCCAGGATCGCCCGCGCCGCCACCAGCCGGCGCTCCTCTTCGCTCAGGCCGCCTGTGAGCGAACGCACCTGGCCCGTAGCCCGCATGCAGACCGTGATCAGGCATGCCAGCAGGCTGGTCGAGACCGCCAATCGCGATCCTTTCGGGATCCCGTTCACCTTGCTCACAAGCTCGATACCGTGCCCGTTGCCGACCAGTTGCGCCAACAGATCAGCGAGCGGCTGATACGCGCCCTCCATGCCAGGCGGCACGATTCCGGCTGCAATCAGCGCCGCCTTCAGCAGGCCGAGATGGTCGCGGGCAAAGTCGAAGAGTTCGGCAAAACTGCTGATCTCGGCGCTCGCCTCCAGATCGACGCTGACCAGCCGCAAAACAGGCCGGTCGATGACGCGCAAAAAGCCCTCCACAGGCGGCCGCGGCGCGGCGCCCCCGGCCTCGCCTATATCATGCACGCTCAAGTCGATCGAGACGTTCAGCACGCGCGCGCCTTCAGGGTAGTCCATGCCCAGAAAGAAAATGTCGCTCCAACCGCTGTGCGTAAGGTCCATCCGCACGGGAGTCGCTTCGCGCAAGAGAGGAAAGAGTCCGTCGCCGAGAGGACGCCGCAACCCCGCGACCACACGCAGTGGATGGTCGCTCGGGTGGCCGACACGGAACATCCACTGATTGCCTGCCAGAGACCGTACGCTGCGCCTCACCTGGTCGGCCAACGTCTGAAACCCGAGCTGGTGGTAGGCCGCGGCAAGCGCACTCGACAGGGCCTGGCTCGGCCCTGTCTGCGCTTGGAGGTCGAGGAATCTCTCAATCGCCTCCTCAAAACGGCGGTTGAGCAGGTCCTCGTAGCCATCGAAGGGGATCACGCCTCTGGCGGCGTAACCGGGCTTGTCCGGCAGGTGAAATCTATGGATGGCGTGCAGGAAAAACAGTGCCCGCACACGTTCATATAGGTTGTCACTCTCCCGCCGCAGACGGTCCAACGCTTCGCACTCTTGCAACAGCGTCTCCGCCGGCGCACAGCGGGCGAACCCTTCAAGAGAGCGGTTGCGCGTTTCCTGGTCTGTTGCGGTGATGATTCCGACCAGCGTGCTCATCTTGCCTCAAATCTGCCTGTTATCTGCTACGTCCGATGTCGAATCCGTCAAGATCTGAAACAAAAAGCGACAACTCTGCCCCAGGAATGGGAGCCCCAACCATCAACCAAGAACGAAAAACTGAAAACTGAAAACTGAAAGCTGAAAACGAAGAACTAGAAACTCTCCCCTTCCTGCATCGAACGGGTCATCAGCAGGTCAAGCAGCCTGGTCAGCATCTCGTCCCGGTCCCGCCCATTCAGGGCCAGCGCGAGCTGGGCGGTGAGCAGGCCGTACTTGACGCCGATATCGAGGCGCATGCCCTCCTGCTCAAGTGCCAGGAACTGCTCACGTTGGGCGAGAATATGCAACGCGGCGGAAAGCGAAAGCCCCGATTCCGGCTTGGGGATCGCCCCTGTCCCATCCGGCGGCGCGGCTGCGTCCTGAACGGAACGAGAAGGCGACAGCAGCTCGTCCAGTATCCCCATGACTTTCGCGGTGAGCACGTGGATGCCGAAGAAGCAGAGATAGTGGCCCGCACGCAGCCCGGAGGCCACCAGCCGCTGCTCCGCTTCGGTCGGCGTGGGCTTCTCGATCACCGTCTCGACCTGGTACAGCCCGGTCTGGCCGGCCAGACGGTGCCCGCCCACCGCGCCAAAGTAGGGCAGGAGCGTCTCTCGCGTCGCCTGCACGGCGGAGACGGAGCAAGCGTGCGCACGCGCAACCTCCACCACGTCCGCTGTGCATCGTCCGCCGCTCGGTCGAACGTAAAGGTGGTCCCCCACCAGGTGCAGAAATGGGTCGCTGCCGACAAAGTCACGCGCACAGTAGACCGCGTGCGCGTAGCCGAGCTGCTCGGCCTGCTGCACGAACTGGAGCCGCCCCGCATGCTCACCGACCGTGGCGGTATACGCGGCCTCATCCCCGGGATGTACTACGACGCAGATCTCGTCGACGCCGGCGTCGATCACCTCCTCGACAAGGATGCGCAGCACCGACTTTTCCACGCCGTCGCGGTCAATGATCATCTGCAGGGGCAGATTTCGCTGCGTGCGCCTGGCCGCGGTGATGACTGCTTTGGTGATTTCCATCTTTCATTCTCCGGCGCCGAAGCCTTGCAAAACCAATGCGAATTTCTGGCAGAAACTTGGTCTGCTTGGGAGACTATGCTAAACTTCTGGCCGAAGTCCGCCAATCTCAAGAAACCTTCCACCGGTCCACAATCAGGAGAAATCTCCATGACAGTGCGTAACGCCTCCGCCACCTGGAATGGCACACTCAACGAAGGCTCCGGCTCCATGAAGCTGGGCAGCGGCCTCTACGAAGGGCCTTTCAGTTTCGCCTCCCGTTTCGAGTCCGGCGACGGCACCAACCCGGAAGAGCTGATCGGCGCCGCCCACGCCGGCTGCTATTCGATGTTCATCTCCGCCCTGATGAGCGGCGACGGCTTCACGCCCACCAGCGTCAACACCACCGCCGCCGTCCACCTGACCGACGGACCGGCAATCAGCAAAATCGAGTTGACCTGCCGAGCGGAAGTTCCCGGCCTCTCGGCCGACAAGTTCGCCGAGTACGCCGCCCAGGCCAAGGAGGGCTGCCCCGTCTCGAAGGCGCTCGCCGCCGTCGACGAGATCGTACTCGATGCCGCCCTGGTCGGTTGACAGGGCGCGCCACCCATTTTAGCAGCACAACCGACAGGTGTAGAAACAGTCCATCCCGGTCGATACTGAACGGGCGTCGCCTTCCAAGACCTCCCCCGTCTTTGCGACGCCGCATTACCCCGGCCTCTTTTACAGCTGTCTTGGAGAGTCCGCCGAGCGAAATATCAATCTCGTCAAGCTGGAGAGCCGTCCACGCCGCAAGCGGCCCTGGCAGTATGTTTTACGCCTGGATCTTGAGGGGCACTCGCAAGCGCCGGACCGTAGCGCCGCGGTTCTGGGGCTGCTCAACCGTGCGGCGTTTGTCAAGATGTTGGGCTACTGTCCCGCGGCGGCGCAGCCCACCGATGAGCAGTTCGCGCAGGAGGTCTTGCTGCAAATTTAAGAAGTCAATGGCCCTGATTTCTGGATCGATGAGAATCTTTCGCACCGGCGAAAGGTTTAAGCAGCATCTTTTTTCCATTTATGGGAAACGGAGTGTGGTTCGGTGACCATTGTCGCATTCCAGGGAGAGCATGGCGCCTTTTCCGAAGAAGCAAGCCATCAACATTTCGGAGCTGAGGCAAATACAGTGTCCTGCCAGACGTTTGAGGAACTCTTTGCAACTCTGGACGAGGACCGGGCCACAGTGGGAGTCGTGCCGGTGGAGAACTCTGCCGCCGGCAGCATCAATAAAGCCAGTGATCTGCTGTTGAACCATGACTTGCGCATTCAGGGCGAAATCATTACGCGCGTTCAACACAACTTGCTGACAGTACCTGGCAATGGCGGCAAAATCAAGCAGGTGCGCAGCCATACGCAGGCATTGGCACAGTGCGAAGAATTTCTCAACCGCCACGGCTACGAGGCCGTTCCCTGGTATAACACAGCTGGCAGCGCCAAAGATCTGGCGCAGTGCCCGCAGCCGGAAGTGGCCGTGATCGCCAGTGCCCTGGCCGCGAGAATCTATGGCCTTGAGATCGTTCGGGAGAACATCGAGGATACGAACTATAACTACACTCGTTTCCTTATCATCGGCAAAGGCGAAGCGCAACAGACACGTGATTCAAAGACCTCTATCGTCTTTGCCACACCGCACAATCCTGACGGCCTGTCGGCTTGCATCAGCGAACTTGCCGACCGCAAAATCAAACTCTTGCGATTGGTGAGCCGCCCGCGCCGCGATTACCCGTGGCAGTATGTATTTTACATCGATTTCGAGGGCCACTGGAGAGAACCGGACTGTGGCGCTGCCATTCTTGGTCTGGTCAACCATGCGGCATTTGTCAAGATGTTGGGTAGCTATCCCGCGGCGGAAAAGCCCATTGAGGATTCATACGCACAGAAAACACTATTGCAAGTCTGACGTAGATCCCAATTGACATCTTGAGTATTGGTCAAGAGTACCTGATCTGAGGGAGAATCATCTGACAGACTCATTTCTTGAAAAAAGGTCACTACTCAGCCTCATTCAGCCTGCGACGCTGAAAGAGGCGAGTGAAGGTGTTTTCTCTCTCCTTGCCTTTTGGACGGTCGGGCCTTCGGCCCTCCCTTGTGCGGGGGGACTCCCCCCGCAACGCCCCCCTCCAAAACCATCGCTCACCGACGGTACGCCCTATTCCCTGCAGTGGGGCTCATCCAACGCGGCGTCTGCCAACCGAATACGCAATCAGATTGCCTGAATAGCGGCAGCGATCAAAGGCTGGCGATCGTTGACATTCTAATGTCCTGTCATAGAAGGCCGGCATCGACAGCTTGCCTGCCTGCTGTCTCATCTCTTGCTCGCCTGATTCCTGAAGCGAATACCGCCGCGTGAGCCGCTGCCGTTAACTGTCTCCACCACAAAAAACCAGATGTATCATAGTTCAGACAGATGTCATCGTGCCCTGGTCAAAACAGGCTCTGTATAAGCCTTGATAGTTACAACAAAGTGAAGCGACGATAGTTCAACCGGATATGGAGAATTGGGGCCAGACGCCGGCCGATCTGCGCGTTTTGTCGGTTGAAGCCAAAGGTGCCCGCAGCCGTGAACGTTTTCTGGCGCTGCATATGATCGCCGATAGCAAACGAGTGCCTGCCGCCGGGCGCGCACGATCGGACGCACCAAGGAAACAGTCCTGGATTGGGTACATCGCTACAATCAGTTAGGGCCCGAAGCAGTGTTCTGTCGTCATTCGGGTGGTTGTCCTCCGTCTGTGCCCTATATTTGAACTCGACCCAGTCCACGCTGCGCGGTCCAGCCTGACGCGCATGTGGTCTTCTGCAGCCAGGTGCTGCCCGGCTTCTGGTTTCGCCCGGACCGGTTCTGGGAAGGCAGGTTGGCAGGATGAAGGAGTTGCTGCAACCCGTGCAGGCGGGCCTTGAATCGGAGCGGCACGGGGCGTTCGCGGCAAGGCTGGCAGCTAGTTAGCGGACGCAGGGCCGTGACACAGGGCCGTGATCCAGGGCCCTGACACAGGGCCCTGACATAGGGCCAGAATAGGCACTCCGTTCAGATCATTACATCCTCTCTTGGCGCCCAGGCGGCGGTCATTCCCCATGTCGGCACTGGCATTTCACCGACCGGAACTTCAATCAGCACCGGCTTGTCTGCCGCGAAGGCGTCTATCAAGGCGTCGCGCAGGGCTTCGGGCGTACGAACCCGGGCGGCTTCGGCTCCGAACGAGCGGGCAAATGCGACAAAATCGGGATTGTGCAGCTGGCTGGCGATAAGGCGGCCGCCGTAACGCTGCTTTTGCAAGCGGCGCACGTTGCCGTAAGCGTCGTCGTTAAAGACGACATTCACCGTGTTGATGCCGTGCTGCATGGCTGTCGCCAATTCGGTGGCGCCGAAGAGGAAGCCGCCGTCGCCGGAGACCGAAAGAACGGCGCGATCGGGTGCGGCAACTTTGGCGCCCAGCGCTGTGGCAAAGCCCCAACCCAAGGTCCCCTGATAGCTGGACGTCAAATAGGTGCGCGGCTCGTAGACGGGCATTGCCACTCGACTGGCATATCCGATCTGGGTAAGTTCCTCGACATAGATGCCATTGTCCGGCAGCGCGTCGCGAATGGCGCGGATGAATCCCATCTGAGGTTGAACCTGCTCACAGACGGCGTTCATCTGTTCACGCAAGGCTGACATCTCGTCGCCGCGGGAGGGCCGCTGTCGGTTGTGGCGGGCCAAGGCGGGCAGCAGGGCGCGCAAGGCAGCGCGACTGTCGGCCACAAGCGAAAGGTCGGGCGCCCGCAGGCGCGAAAGCTCACGCGGATCGATGTCGACACGTATCAGGGTCTGGTTATCAGGCTGCTTCCATAGCATCAAGGGCATGGTCATGCGAGTGCCGATGGCGATGACAGCGTCGGCCTGCTCCCATAGGCTTGGGCCGGCGCCGTAGGTATAGCTGAAGGGGTGGCGGCTGGAGAGGATGCCGCGTCCGCTGCCGCTGGCGATTACCGGCGCCTGCAAGGTCTCGGCCAGGGCGCGGACCTGCTCGGAGGCCTCGATAGCGCCTCCACCGACAAAGATCAGGGGATTGCGCGCCTTGCCCAGGATGCGGGCGGCCTCTTCAATCGCGTCGCTGTCAACTGCAGGACGGCGCACGGCGAGGGGCTTAGAGTCGGAGTCGAAGTCGGCCTTTCCGTAAAGCGTATTCATCGGCAATTCCAGACCGACGGGGCGGGGGCGGTCGGAGCGCATTTCACTGAGCGCGGTCGCCAGCAGGGGGAGCACCTCGGCCGGCGTTTCGACGCGCCTGGCCCACTTTGTGAGCGATCGCAAGACCCCCAACTGATCAGGAGTCTCGTGCAGCACGCCGTATTCGCGGCCGATATGGTCTGTGTGGATTTGGCCGGTGAGGCAGAGGAGGGGGGCATTGGCGGCGTAGGCGGTGGCGAGGGCGGCGGAGGCGTTGAGAAATCCGGGGCCGGGCACAACGACGTAGACGCCGGTCTTGCCGGATGCCAGCGCGTAGCCGAGCGCCATGTATCCTGCGCCCTGTTCATGGCGCGTGTGGATGAGACGCATGCGGTCGCCGACATCATAGACGGCGTTGTAGAAGTGGTCACTCTGGATGCCGGGCAGGCCGAAGATGGTGTCGATGCCGTGGGCAAGAAGGCCATGCACCAGGGCTTCGCCGCCGGTCCAAGTTGTCGTCATAGGGTGGGCTCCTCGCCGCCGGCGCTAGTGCGCGACCGAACCCTCGGCGTGAATGTTGCCGGCGATCTTTTTGAGCTGATAAAAAAAGTTGGCAACTTCGCTCTCGTCGATCTCAAAGCCGATGCCCGGCCGGTCGCGGACGTGAAGATAGCCCCCATCCCGCTCCAGCGGACGGTCGACGACTTCGTTGAAGGCGTCATCGACCGTGTTGCTCTCCATCAGCACGTAGCTGGGGATGGCTGCGTCGAGCTGTCAGAAAGTGGCGATATTGACGGGGCCGCCCATCAGGTGGAGGAAGACGCCGACGAATGCTGCTTCGGCGATGGCCGCGACCCTTTTGGCCTGGGCAAAGCCGCCGGCCAGGGGGAGAACGGGGCGGATGAAACTGAGAATTTTGCCGTCGATGAGGTCCTGGAACTGAAAAATGTTGTAGAAGCGCCCGCCGGCTCCGGTATCTCGCGCCTGACCGCCCCTGTCTCCTTGCTCGGCATCTCCATCGTAGCCTGCGCTTCTTCCGCCTGGCGCACGACCAGTTGCCTGCGATGCGTTTCGACCAACTCATGGAGACTACCTTTGGACTGACCGACGTGCTTCAACTCGCTAAACTGGGCCGCAGCCCGCCCATAGGAGGGTGTCTCCACGCTCATCCGCAGCGCCTGGGCAATCGTCGCCGGCGTCCAACTACGTCGCGTCAGGTGGAGCCTTCGATCCAGGGCGAAAATTCTCTCGCCCACATTCCGGACAACGATGATGTCCCGGCTCGGTTTTCACCTCCCCGTCGGCGTGAAGCGCCTTCCGACGCCGCTTACCACTCGGCTTCATCTTCTCCCCACACGCCGGACAGACCACCTCTTCATGCCTCCCATCCTCATTTTTCTGTGCCAATTCCTCCAGCAGTTCCCCCATTAACTCCTGCCGCAGCGGCGCCAACTCCGCCGCCATCTCGTCCAACGTAGCCTGCGGGCGCTCTGCATCCCGCGCCCACATCCGCTCAAATACAGCTTCCGCCTCCTCCACAAATTTCGCCCTCGCCTTTTCCTTGTCCATCTCCACCCCCTCCTTCTCGCTCAAATTTCGGATGCACTCACAATCGATGAACTGTATTGCATCCGCTGCTTTCTTTCCTGGCAGGCAGCCCTGAACGGGACGGCCGCCGCGAACGGCGGCAATCATTTGGAGACCGTCCACTCGGATAGACCAGTAGGCGCCACGACCCGCACTGCGCGCTCGTCAGGCGCAGAACGGCGCGGCGACCTCTTTCATCTTCGCCAGATTGTCCCACTCGGAACTGTTCCCGTGCAGCGCCGTGTCGAAGATGAGCGACATCGGCCCATCGAACCCCGCCTCCTCCAGCATCCTCAGCGAGTGGCGAAATTCGTCCTCATCCGGGTTGCCGCCGCTGTCGTAGAGCGCCTTCACATGCGCCGAATCGGCCTTGGGAAAGATCGCGGCAAGCTCGTCATAGCGGTCGCCGCCGCTGTAATTGCCGAAGTCGGCGCACAGGCCGACACGCCCTTCGCATAGCTCCAGGATTGCCAGGACCTGGTCGGCCCGGCTGGTCGTCTCGCGAAAGTTCTCCGTGATCACTTGCACCCCGATCGAAGTCCCGTAGGCGGCCAGTTCGCGCAAGCTCCGCGCACTGCGCCTGATTACCGGATGATCGAGCAGCGAGGCGCCGTTCGCTGAGCCCGTTCGCTCCACGCGCCGGCAGCCTGCCACCACGCGCGCGTGCGTCGCCCCCAGGCGTGCGCCCACATCCAGCCAGGAACGAATCCAGGCCATCTCCTCGGCCTGCGCCGCGTCGTCGGGATCAGTCACGTCGCCGGCGTCGATCAGAACGCTGAACAGCTCGATGCCCGCCTGCCCAATTGCGCTCTTCAGTTCGTCAAGGTAGCTCGTGTCGGCCGTGGGAAAGTGAAAGTGTACGATCTCCAGTGCGCCTATTTTTTCCCGGGCAAGTGCGGCCGGCAGTTCAAGCAAGGCAATGGCGCCGTCACCCAAGACAGTTGCTGGGAAGGGCTGGCCCGGCCCGAAGATCGGTGGGGAACCAAGCGTCCTGTGCAGACTCCAGGAAGATGTTGAAATCCGTGTCATGGGCGTTCTCCGGTTGGCTTGCGAGGTGGACTAACGAATTCAGCCGGCTCGGCGGTGGGCAAGGCGCCCCGCGACCGACGGTTCAGAGCGGAAACAAGAGTCGTGACAGTTTCAGGCGATGCCCGTGACCTCCAGATTCTCTGCCGCTTCGACGATCTGCTCCCACGTCGTATCGTCCAGTGGAATCCCGCTCTCCTGTCTGGCCTGGGCCGAACGCGCCTCCGGTTCGCCCGGCAGAAGCACCTCGTCAAAGCCCGGCGCCGGCCGCGTCGACTTGATCCGATCGGCCATGATCGAGCCGTCGGCAAAGAACTCGGCCAGTGGACGGAAGGCTTCGATGTTGAGCAGCACAAACAACACGCCGTTGCCCAGGATCGTGCCCGGCATGGTCGGGCCGCCTGCCCCCGTCAGCACACCGCCCAGAAAGTCGGTCAGGAGGGCAAGCCCGTAGCCCTTATGTCCTGCCGCGGGCAAAAGCATGCCGTCATCGTAGAGGTCCGCGGGGTTCCGGGTGGGCTGGCCGTGCTTGTCCAACACGAGGCCTTCGGGGAGCGATTTGCCGCCGTTCATGGCCACCCGAACTTTGCCTTCAGCCACCGCGCTGGTGGCGAAATCCAGCAGCAGCGACGGACGGTCCTGCAGAGGGATGGCAGCTGCCACCGGATTGGTGCCCATGCGTCTTTCAGCGCCGCCGAAGGGCGCGACCAGGCCGCCGGAACGACCGCCGTTGGCGTAGGCCAGCGCGATAAATCCCTCCTCGGCTGCCAGCTCCACCCACTCACCGAGTCGCCCGACATGGCCGGAGTGCTTCAGCCCAATCGCGGCCACAGCATCCCCGCGCGCCTTACCGATGCCGGTCTCGATCGCCGTCTTCGCTGCCAGCTGTCCGAAACAGCGATGCCCGTTGAGCAGCGCCATGACAGCCGTCTCGCGCTCGACCTCCGGCCTCGCCAACGGACGGATTTCGTCCGCGTCGATCTGGCGCAGATATTGTATGATGCGAATCACGCCGTGGGAGTCGTGGCCGGCCAGGTTCGCCGAAACCAGAGACTGCCCGACGAGGTCGGCTGTCATTTTGGGCGTGCCCGCAGCCTGAAAGATGCGACTGGTGTAATCTGCAAGGGGCATTGGTTGCAATACCGGCATGACGCGTACTCCGTTTCTCCTGGAGAAGGAAAAGGGTGGGCGTTCAGGGGTCTTTTTGCTCACTCTTTTGCATCCGCTCACTTCGCAAAAGAGGTGGACCTATGCGTAAATGTAATCGGCCACTACGGGAAAAGCGTATCCGATTTTTTCCGATCACGCAACCGCCGCGGCGGCCATATCCAGGGCGATTGCATCTGAATGGGGTTAAAGCATCGAAATGATGCTGTAGTCTCACTCGAGGTCGGGTTCGGGCACCCAAAACTGAAAAAATTGGCGGCTCCCAGGATTAGAAGCTGACTGAATCTGACGACTGACAGCCTCTGTTGTGGCGAATTCTCGCTATCGGTTGGCAGACTGTCAGCGATTCCCACCTATATTGACATTCTTTTGCTCGAAATCCCGGCGGAATCGGTCTGCAAGTCTAGATTCAAGCGCCCTGAGCATAAGGCTCTTCCAGGATATTGCGATTACAGAAGCGCAAATCAAGACCACAGAGAACCGTTTGAGGTCGCTCACTACAGGCGGTAATCCACCTGTTTTGGTTACACCAGACCAACAGAGATAGTCACTGTGAACTGCAGCATCGAAGGCTGTCCCGGAGAGTTCGAAGCAGCCACAATTATGCATACAGTCCTGCGCAAAGGCCCGTTCATCGTCATCGACCACGTTCCCGCCTACATCCGTTCCCTATGCGGCGACGCGCTGCTCAAATCTGACGCGGTTCGCAAAATCGAAAGCCTGCTCCTGGAAAAAGACCAGCCGGCAACGACGGTACCTCCCTTTGAATTCACTTGAAATACCTTGCTGATAACAAGAGAAACACGCTTCGTATGACTGGGCCTCCCTCTCCTCTTCTTCGGACCTTCTCCCCTGCGCATCACGCGCTGCCAACCCCCTCCCCTCTCCCTCCCGCCGCGCAGCCCCTCTTTCTTCGGACCAACCCGCGCCCGCCTGGCATAGCCGCCACCCGGCCATCGGCCACCCGGCCATCGGCCACTACCCATCGGCCACTGAATTGACGATTCCCCCTTCCGAGCAAGAACCGCGAAAACGTGCTATGCTGCCATCGCACAACTGAACGCAGCGCCTGCGCATACCCATCCCGAGAAACTTTCAGGCCGCCGCCCATGCCGACGCCGTACACACAGATCTATGTCCTGTCACGAAGAGTCCACCGCACCCTCCAGAACGGGCCAACTGTCCTGCCACTGCGCCTTCTTTTGCGCAGTCAACGGGCGCAAATGCACCAAAAAGGTTCACAAAACGACAACAATCATGTCCTGTCACAAGATTCAACCAAGACATCCTGTCACGAGAGCCCAAAAGAAAGGATTAATTTCAGGCCGTTGTGGACAAATCATGCCATCCGATACCCTTTCGATACCCTACCATTCCCCGAATCGGCGCCTGCTGCGGACACAATCGGCCGCCGTCCGGGCCAACTGTGGACCTTACCCAGGGCAATCGCCACGAAATGAGGCTAGAGCATCGACATGATGGCGTAGTCTCACTCGGGTCAGGTTCAGGCGCCCAAACAAAACTGCAAAACTGATGGCTCCCAGGACTAGCAGCTGACTGAATCTGACGGCAGGCAGCCTCTGTTGTGGCGGATTCACGCTACTGTTTGGCAGACTGACAGCGGTTCCAACTTATGTTCACATTCTTTTGTTCGAAATCCCGGCGGAATTGGTCTGCAAATTTAGACGCGTTTGCCCTGCGGCCACATCCGCCTTCTCTTGACCTCCCATGCAGTTTTCAGTACGATTGCTCTATGAGGCGAACACAGGATTCCCCGCAGATTGTTTTCCTCCCTCCGCCAGGACGGGCCGGGGCGTTGCCGGGAACCACAGGGCTGACCGCGGCGGCAGCGGGCTGGACGAGGATGAACGGGGCATGAATTCCGAAACCTGCCAGGCGGACCAGCGACCGGTTATTTCCGTTATTGTGCCGATCTTCAATGAGGAAGCGGTGATCCCCGAACTCCAGCGGCGCATGGCCGCGGTCCTGGACGGCGTCGGCGAGCCGTGGGAATTGGTCTGCGTCAACGACGGCAGCCGCGACGCGTCTTTGTCGATGCTGCTCGAATTGCGCGAACGGGACGCACGCGTCAAGGTGATCGACTTTTCGCGCAATTTCGGTCAACAGCTCGCCATCACCGCCGGCATGGACTTCGCGCAGGGAGACGCAGTGGTGGTCATCGACGCCGACCTGCAGGACCCGCCCGAGCTGATCGAAGAGATGCTCGCCAAGTGGCGCGAGGGATACCAGGTCGTCTACGCGGTGCGCGCGGGCAGGCGAGGCGAGTCCCGCTTCAAACTGTGGACGGCCAGCGCCTTCTACCGGCTCCTGCATCGCATCACCGATGTGAAGATTCCGGTGAATACAGGCGAATTTCGCCTGATGGACCGCCAGGTCGTTCTGGCCATGCGCCAAATGCGCGAGAAACATCGCTTTATGCGCGGCCTCAGCAGCTGGGTCGGCTTCCGCCAGATTGGCATTGAGTACCAGCGGTCCGAGCGCTTTGCCGGCGACACCAAGTATCCGCTCAGCAATATGCTGCGCCTGACACTGGACGCAATTACCAGTTTCAGCTACATCCCGCTTCGGCTCAGCACCTACTTTGGCTTCTTCCTGGCGGTGCTCAGCTTGTTGGGCATCGTCGTTACCATCATTTCGCGTCTTTCAGGCAACAATGCATTCTTCGGCCAGGCGTCGACTCTGGTTGCCGTCCTATTCCTGGGGGGCATTCAGCTGATCTTTCTTGGCATCTTCGGCGAATACCTGGCGCGCATCTACGATGATGTCAAGTCTCGCCCACTCTACATCGTCTCCCGTGCCTTTGGCTTTGTTGAACACGCAGATCACGCGGCTTCGTCGCCCACACCGGAATATCCGAGCGAACCCCACCCGCCGTCTGACTGAAGCAAGCGGCGCAGATGGGCCGCCCCATAGGCGGCTAGAGTCCCTCCAATCGAGCCAGATATGCTGCGAACAGGTGTCGACATCGTCAGAATCGAGCGCATCCGCCAAGCCATCTCGCGCTACGAGACTTCGGCGCGTGCCCGCAAGCGGTTCCTGGCGCGCCTCTATACGGAAGCAGAGTTGCGCTATTGCGGCGCGCGCGTCGAGTCGCTGGCCGCCCGTTTTGCAGCCAAGGAGGCCATCGCCAAGGCGCTGGGAACGGGCGCCTGGCGCGACGGTATCCGCTGGGTTGATCTTGAAATCGTTTCCAACGCACGCGGCGCCCCCACCGTTCAGCTCCACGGCGCAGCCGCGCGGCGTGCTGAAGCGATGGGCCTCAACGAGTGGTCGGTCAGCCTCAGCCATGATGACGAACGGGCCGTCGCTTTTGTCGTCGCCCTCGGGGAGCCGGACCGCGCCTCCGCGCGCGGCTAACTTGCGCACGGCCATTTTGGATTGCCGGCGTCGTGTGCAAGTCGGTCCGGGCTCGGCATCTGCGCGTTTCCTTTGACACCCGCAACGCCATTATGCTAGGATTGGGGGCGAGTTGAATCAGGGGCTTACGTCAGCGTCTTGCTGGGTCGAATTGCCTTTGAAAAGAGTTTCTGCCGTCTTCATCTCGCAAGGCACTTGACTTCGATCCGGGCAGGCCGTACCAGAATGGATCGATCGCGGATGGGCACGGAGACACTTTTCCGTGTCCTTTCTACTTTTGATAGCGCCGTTTGCAGCATGTGTATCTTGCCTGAAATCTCCGTCCGCCTCCTGTTAGCAATGCAGGTGGACTCGATCCCGAGTCGGCTTCGACCTCTTTGAACAGAATACCAAGACTTCCCTGCGAGGGTTTTGGCACATGACAAAATATATCTTTGTTACCGGCGGCGTGGTTTCGGGCTTGGGCAAGGGCGTAACCGTTGCTTCCATCGGCCTCCTCCTCAAGACCTTGGGCATCCGCGTCGCAGCGATGAAGCTTGACCCCTACCTGAATGTCGACCCGGGCACGATGTCGCCCTATCAGCACGGGGAAGTATTCGTCACCGAAGACGGCGCGGAGACCGATCTCGACCTTGGCCATTACGAGCGGTTCATCGACGAGAATCTCAATCAGCTCAGCAATGTGACAACCGGGCAGATCTACAATGACGTAATCACAAAGGAGAGACGGGGAGACTACCTGGGCGGCACGATTCAGGTGATCCCTCATGTGACCAACGAGATAAAACGGCACATTGGCCAGATGGCGCGCCTGAGCGAGGCCGATGTCGTCCTCGTCGAAATCGGCGGCACGGTCGGCGATATCGAGGGGTTGCCGTTCCTCGAAGCAATCCGGCAAATGCGGAAAGATGTCGGCACCGAAAATGCGCTCTATGTCCACCTCACCTGGCTGCCGTTCCTGGCCGCCAGCAAAGAGCTGAAAACCAAGCCGACCCAGCACAGTGTGCGTGAGCTGCGTGACATCGGCATCCAACCGGACGTCATCATTGTTCGCTCCGACTATCCGGTCGATTCCGACGCCCAGGAGAAGATCGCCCTTTTCTGCGATGTCGATCAGAATGCTGTAATTCCCATCGTCACTGTGGACACGATCTACCAGGTGCCGCTGAGTCTGCAGGAGGCCGGCCTGGACGAGCTTCTGGTCGAGCGGCTGCAACTGAACGCGAGCGAATCTTCACAGGCAGGGTTGAGCGCCTGGCGGCAATTTGTCGACGATTTGGGCCGGCCCAAAGATCGCGTCAGGGTCGGCATCGTCGGAAAGTACGTCGACCTGGAGGACGCCTATCTGAGCGTAAAAGAGGCGCTGATCCACGCTGTGCTGGCAGAGGGCTATGACCTCGAAATCGAGTGGATCAGCTCGGAGTCCCTGGAGAAGGGCCGCGAGTTGGAACGGCTGGAGCAGCTTGATGGCATGGTTGTGCCGGGCGGCTTTGGCTATCGAGGCATCGAGGGCAAGATCGTTGCCGCCAAATATGCCCGTTCTCGCAGGGTTCCCTATCTTGGCCTCTGCCTCGGCATGCAGGTGCTCTGTATCGAGTTTGCGCGCGCCGCGTTTGGAAACGAAGAACCCAACAGCACCGAATTCAACATCAGTACAGAGATACCCGTCATCGATCTGATGCCGGAGCAGCGGGACATCGCCGACATGGGCGGAACGATGCGGCTGGGCATTTATCCCTGCCAGCTGCAACCGGATACACAGGCGGGTGTCGCCTATGCCGCCGCGGGCTACCCTGAAGAGGTCAACGAGCGCCACCGCCACCGGTTCGAATTCAATAACGCCTATCGGGAAGCGTTGGAGGCGCGCGGCCTCGTGCTCAGCGGGCTCTCGCCCGAAGGCCGCCTGGTTGAAATCGTAGAGATAGAGGGGCACCCCTTTATGCTGGGCACGCAGTTCCACCCCGAGTTCAAGAGCCGCCCGACCAGCCCGCATCCTCTCTTCGGGGCATTCATCCGCGCCTCTATCCAGCGTCGCGGCCGGTCCGCAAACGGAGCGCAGCGCGGCTTGCGGGAAGCGACAAGCTTTCAGCGCCCGTCCCAAATCGCGCGTTGGCAGCCCCGCTGACACTGGAATTAAGTTCGTATCGTGCGTCGGGAAGGTGCGTTTCGATCCAACTGTGACGCGATTCGCGGGTCAGGCGCACTCCCCTTGCAACTGTACTAAGCGACAGAGTAGGAGCAAAGATGTCCGGACATTCCAAATGGTCTACGATCAAGCGCAAAAAAGGCGCCAATGACAACGCCCGCGGCAAACTCTTTACCAAGCTCGCGCGGGAACTGCAGGTGGCGGCCAGAGAGGGCGGTCCCGACGGTGAGGCCAATGTGCGGCTGCGGCTGGCAATCGAGAAGGCGCGCGGCGAGAATATGCCCAAAGACCGCATCGAATCGGCAATTCGCCGCGGCGCCGGGCTGGACAAGGACGCCGCTGACATCGAAGAAATCAACTACGAGGGCTATGCACCGCACGGCGTCGCCATCCTGCTCGAATGTTTGACCGACAACCGCAACCGCACGATTGCCGAAGTGCGGCGCTGTTTCTCTCTCGGGAACGGCAATCTGAGCGAGCCCGGCTCTGTGGCCTGGCAGTTTACCGCCAAAGGATACGTGGCGATCAATCTTCAGGATGGTGACGGCAACAATAGCGACCTGGACGCGGAGGAGATCTTCATGGAGGCGCTGGAAGCCGGCGCCGAAGACGTTGACGTGAGCGACGACGCCGTCGAGATCTTCACCGAGAGAACCGAGCTTGCTCGCGTGGACAAGACCCTGCGCGAGTCTGGCATCCAGCCGGACGCTTCGGAACTGATCATGCAGCCCAACCAGACCCTGTCGCTTGAACCTCGCGCCGGCCTTACCGTCCTGAACCTTCTCGAATCTCTCGAAGAACTTGACGACGTGAACAAGGTCTACCACAACCTTGAACTGTCCGACGAGCTGGTCGCACAGGTGGCATAACCTTGACACGCGCCACTGATTCGCCGCGGGCGCAGGCCGGGCTGCACACAAACACACACGAAGCGGAATGGTGTGTGCTCGGCATCGACCCGGGCACGGCCTCAACCGGCTACGGCGTCGTCGTCGAGACCCACTCCGGCGATTTCGAACTGCTCGCCTGCGGGGTGATCCGTACAACGCCGGCACAGCCGATGCCGCTCCGCCTGCGCGAGATCTTCCTCGATATCCAGAACCTGATCGATGAGTTTAAGCCGCATGAGGTCGCGATCGAAGAATTGTTCTTCGGCCGCAACGTTACAAACGCCATCTCGGTTGGCCAGGCGCGCGGCGCGGCTCTGCTGGCCGCGGCCCTCTACGACCGGCCCGTCGTCGAGTATACGCCGGCCGCGATCAAACAGGCGCTCACGGGCTACGGCAACGCCGACAAGCGGCAGATGCAAGCCATGGTCCGAACTCTGCTCGAGCTGAACGAGGCCCCCCAACCGGACGACGCCGCCGACGGCGTCGCGATTGCCCTTTGCCATCTGCAGACGGGCCGCTACCGAAGGGCCGTTGGCGACGCCTGAGCGCCCGCGGCAAGACCGCCTGTTTGCGCAAAAGGACAAGAGATGATCCGACAAGTACGCGGCAGTGTCGTTGCCGCGGGAGACAACTATCTCATCGTCGAAGCCGGCCGCGCCGGGGCGGGCATCGGGCTTCGTGTCTTTGCGCCCGAACCGACGACCGCCCGCTGCCTGGTCGGCGACCCGATTGTACTGCATACACATCTGCACGTGCGGGAAAATGAGTTAAGTCTGTACGGATTCGAGCAAGAGGACGAGCTCGCGATCTTTGAGGCGCTGCTAGGAGTTAGCGGCGTCGGCCCGAAGGTGGCGCTCGCCGCATTGGGCGCGCTCACACCGGAATCGCTGCGCCTCGCAGTTTCGAGCCAGGAGCCGGGAATATTGTCGCGCGTTCCGGGGATCGGCAAGCGGACGGCGGAAAAGGTCGTGGTCGAGCTCAAGGACAAGCTGGCGCCGGCCGAGGGCGAACTGGCCGCGCTCGCAACCGCGCTCGATGCCGACGCCGAAGTGATCGAGGCGCTCACCGGCCTGGGCTACAGCGTCGTCGAAGCGCAACGCGCACTGCAGCAGATTCCCGCCGACGCAACCGGCGTCGAAGAGCGCCTGCGCCTGGCGTTGAGCCAGTTTGGCGAGTAGCTCTCGCCCGCCGCGCCTGTTTTGACACCCGCGACTATCTTCTCTATAATCGGACGCGGTTCCAGACCCACATTTACTGACAAGAGGAATTCGACAAGAGATGGCCGAAGTTCAGCAGTTGCGCAGGGGCAACATCTACGAAGAGGAAAATCAGTTGTGGCGGGTGCTTGACTATCAGCACATCAAGATGGCGCGCGGCGGCGCAACCATCCGGCTCAAGGTGCGCAACCTGCGCAGCGGCGCCACGATAGAAAAGACCTATAACAGCGGCGCACGCGTCGAAGACATTCGCCTTGATTCACGCGCCGTCGAGTATCTCTACACCGACGGCGACCTCTATCACTTCATGGATACCGAGTCCTTCGAACAGGTCGCGCTGTCCGAGGATACGCTGGAGGGCGTTGTCCAGTTCTTGAAGGACAATACGGTCGTCGAGTTGGAGACGTTCGAAGGCGAGCCGATCAGCGTCGGTCTGCCGACCACGATCGATCTGGAAGTTGTGTGGGCGGAGATGGCTGTCGCCGGAGACACGGCAAACAGCCCAACGAAAGAGGTCGAACTGGAGACCGGCTTCCGGCTGAACGTGCCGATGTTCGTCAAGGAAGGCGACACCGTTCGCATCGACACGCGCGACGGCCGTTACGTCACGCGGGTGCAATAGCAGTCGGAACACGCTCGTCGCCGGATTTGCCGACCAGGCGAGCGCTGCACTACAATCAATCACTGAAGCGCCGTTGTAGCTCAGTCGGTAGAGCGACGCTCTCGTAAAGCGTAGGTCGTCGGTTCGAGTCCGACCAACGGCTCAGACAGAAAGCCTTGGTCGCTGCCACACCGCCATTTCCCGCGGTGTTGGCAGCGGGCCGGGGCTTTTTTCTATGCCTGCGCCCCGGCCGGAACTCCGGCTTGAGCCCCTTCCTGGTTCGCTGGATCGACACCCGCCATCAGCAGCCCCAGCTCCTCCGCAGTCGTCTCGTTTCGGTCCAGGACGTCCATGATGGTGCCTTCGAAGATCACGGCGATCCGGTCGCAAAGCGCCAGCAGTTCGTCCAGGTCTTCGGAGATAAGCAGGATGGCCGCACCCCTGTCCCGCTGCTCCAGAATCTGAGAATAGATGTATTCGATGGCTCCGATATCGATGCCGCGCGTGGGCTGGGCCGCGACCAGGACTTTTGGCTGCCTTGAGAGTTCGCGCGCCACGATCAGCCGTTGAATATTGCCTCCTGACAGATTCCTGGTCATGGTTCGGATGTCAGGCGTCTTGATGTAGAAATCTTGTATCAGTTTGCGGCTGTAGCGAGCGATATATTCGAAGGCCAGAAAGATGCCGTGGCTGAACGGCTCGCGAGTGTGCTCCTGCAGGACGAGATTCTCCGACACGGCAAAGTCTCGTACGATTCCGTCGTGCATCCGCTCCTCGGGAATGTAGGCCAGTCCGCTCTCTGTGCGCCGCGCCGTCGTCCAGTCGTTGATGGTGACTTCGTCCATCTCCACAGAGCCGCCGCTGTGCGGGCGCAGGCCGGCAACGACTTCGGCCAGCTCCCTCTGTCCGTTCCCGCTGATCCCGGCAACGCCGAGGATCTCGCCTGACTTCACCGACAACGACACATCTCGCAGGGCCTGCTGACCGGTGACGCCGCGGGCGCTGACGTTCTGCAGGCGCAACCGCACATCTCCTACTTCCACCTCGTCTCGTGTCTGCTCCAGGATGATATCCCGTCCCACCATCATGCGCACCAGCTCGTTGCGCGTCATCTCCTTGGTGGAAACCGTTCCGACGCGGCGGCCTTCCCGCATCACAGTGATTCGGTCGCTGACTGCCAGCACCTCCTGCAGCTTGTGGCTGATAAAGACGAGACTGTAGCCGTTTTCTTTCATATAGCTCAGAGTAACGAACAGCTCTTCGACCTCTTGCGGCGTCAAAACCGCGGTTGGCTCATCCAGGATGAGCAGGGCGGCCCCGCGGTAAAGGGCCTTCATGATTTCGACGCGCTGCCGTTCCCCAACTGACAGCGTCCAGACCGGCGCGCGTGGATCGATCTGCAGGCCGTAGGCCTCGCTCAATTCGCGGATGCCGTCCTCCACCCGATCCAGGTCGAGAAGCAACCCGCGGCTGGACTTCAAACCCAAGGCCACATTTTCAGTGACAGTGAGCGTATCCACCAGCATGAAGTGCTGATGGATCATGCCGATGCCCTGGTGGATGGCGTCGGTGGGCGAATGAATCGTCACTTCGGCGCCATCGCGCAGGATACGGCCCCCCTCCGGTTGGTAGAGGCCGTAGAGGACCTTCATCAGCGTGGATTTGCCGGCGCCGTTTTCTCCCAGGAGCGCGTGCACCTCGCCGCGGCGCACGTCGAAATCGACATGATCGCAGGCCAGAACGCCCGGAAAACGTTTGACGATGTCGTACATCTGTACATAGGGCGCGTTCAAACGGAAATTAACCGCCCTATGGCCCGCGGTCGGCTTGGAAATGCCGTGGGCAAACAGGTCCTCGATCGAGCGTTGTCCGGTGGAGATAAAGGTTGGAGTCGAATTCACGATAGACCTCGGTTGCGGGTGGGAGACCCGCCAATATATGGCCGCCTGGTTCCAGTTTTTCCCTCAGGGAGGCGGCTGAGAAAAAGGGTCGCTCTTACTCGTCCGAAAATTGTTCCACAGCGCCGCTCTTGATGTCTTCGATCGCGGCGCGTGCGGCATCCTTCACATCGTCAGGGATGTCGATGGCCTCATTGAACTCGAGCCGCAGACCCCCGTTTTCGAATGTGAGTGTGTAGGCCGTACCGCCAAACTCGTCAGCACTGATCTTTGCGATCATATCGTCTATGACGTTGGCCCAGTCGTAGACCTGATTCGTGACCACGACCTCAGGTCCGAGCGAGATCTGGTCGCTCTGTGTTCCCAGCCAGGGGATGCCGTTTTCGCTGGCGACGCCAATCGCGCCGACGACCTGCTGTGCGGAGCCGGTCAATACGTCGGCGCCCGCCTGGATGTGGACATGGGCTGCCTCAGCGGCCAGAGATGTATCACTGAAGGACCCGGTGTAGGTGACATTGACTTGCGCATCCGGCTTGACACCGGTAACCCCTCTGATGAAGCCGTCGATATAGAGCTTAGCGTCCCCAGCCACGGGTCCGATCACCCCGACAATCTCGGACTGTGTGAGCATGGAGGCAACGACACCGTTCACATAGCCGCCTTCATTGGCCGCCGCGCCATAGGCGAAGACGTTGGTAATTCCGCGTTCGGCGCCCGTATCCGACGATGTACCCCAGGCGAAGCTGGTCTCGGGAAAGTCGCTGGCCACTTCAAATACTGAGTTGCCATACTGGGCGCCGTGTGCAATGACAAGGTCGAACCCTTCCGAGGCGTAGTCGCGAATCGCCGCGGATGCGTCGGTTACGCGAAACATTCCCTCCGAAAACGCGATTCTCAAGGCCTCCTCGCCGCCCATACTTGCCTGGACGTCCTTCAGCGAATCGAACATCGACTGGCTCCAGGCGATGTCGGTCGTGCTGCTTGGCAAAACGATAGCAACGCGGAAGGGCTCTTCATTCGTGCCTTCCGTGTTTGCGTCGGCGTCTCTGTCTGATCTCCCGCAAGCGGCGAGGAGAAACAGGAGGACCAACGTGAGTAAACTGATTCGTCTCAGCATGATTCCCTCATCGGGTTTGGAGTGGATATCAATGCAATGGCTCCCTTTACTCACCGCGCTCATACGACCTTGCGAGAGCCGCAGGCTTTTGGATCTGCCGCGCAGTGAAGGCGAGCACGACGATCGTCATAACGTAGGGCATCATAACTGCCACTTCCGACGGGACCGGAATACCCAACGCCTGTACCCACAGTTGCAGGGCGTTCACGAGGCTGAATAACAGCGAGCCGGCCAGTACGCCTACAGTCCGCCAACTGCCGAAGTAGACCAGGGCAACGGCAATGAACCCAAGCCCGTTCGTCATGTTTTCCTGGAAGACGTTTTGCAGTCCGATGCTGAGCGATGCGCCCGCCACGCCGGCCAGCGCGCCGCCGATCATCATCGTTGCATAGCGCACGCCGTTTACGCTGACGCCCAGCGTATCGGCCGCTTCGGGGTTGTGCCCTACGGCGCGGATCTTCAATCCCAGTGTCGTGCGGTTGATGACAAACCAGGAAACGGGCACCATGATGTAGGCGAGATAGACCAGAGCATTGTGGTTGAAAAAGATATGCCCGATTCCCGGCAGGTCGGAGACAAATGGAATGCCCACCTGCCGAAAGCCGCTGACTCCCTCAACCGAACCGATCAGTGTCTTGAAGAGAAGGCTGCTCAGGCCGAGGCCGAACAGATAAAGGCCGATGCCGCTGATGCCTTGCAGCGCCTGCATCGTCACACTGACGAAGGCCTTCAACAACCCCATCAGCATACCGACTACGATCGCGGCCAGCACGCCCACCCACAGATTGTGCCCTTCAAACACCACGTAGAAGGCAAAAAACGCGCCCATCAGCATGATGCCGTCCACGCCCAGGTTCAGTACGCCGGAGCGCTGGCCGAAGGTCTCCCCCAAGGAAGCGAAGAGATAGGGCGTCGCCAGCCGCACGCAACTGTGCAGGATGCCAATCAGTGTGGAGATTGTAAACAGTTCGTCGGTCATATCAGCGTTTCGCTGTGAATACCCGGGTTTCGCTGTGAATACCGGGGCGCGTCCCCTCGCGGTTGCTCTCCAAAGAGAGGGCGCAGCGCCGCATCACGGATTCTCCTCGCGCCCTTCCTGATCGGGGGCAGACCCGGATTCTTCGCCAACCTCGGCCGCGTCTTCGGCCAGAACTTCCTCGTCTGTCAAGGTCGGCATGTCCTGCGCGTCACTGCCCACCCGCCGCCGCGCGCGGCGCCTCACGTATAGATCGCTGGCCACGACGAAGAGCACGACGAGCCCTTGCAAAGCGATTGCCAGCGCGCTTGGGACCTGCACTGCGCGTTGCATTTTGTCGGCGCCGACCAGGAGAGCCCCGAAAAGTGCCGAAGCCGGGATCGCGCCCAATGGATGCAGCTTGCCAAAAAGGGCGGCCACGATGCCGCTGAACCCGTAACCGCCGCTCAGCCCTTCAAGCATGCGGTGGTGGACGCCCATCACCTCCACCGCGCCGGCTATCCCGCACAGCATCCCACTGAGCGCCAGCGACAGCGTGACATACTTGGGGACGGGAATGCCGGCGTAGCGCGAGGCATGCGGGTTCAGGCCTACGGCCCGAATACGGTAGCCGATCGTCGTGCGCCAAAGCAGGAAGTAAACTGCGAGCGCAAGCAGGACGGCGAGAATCGCGCCGCTGTGAAAGAGTGTGCGCGGCACCAGCCGCGGCAACCACACCGATTCGGGCAGCGTGGCGCTCTGGGGAATGCTCGTGCCGGCCGCGACATGCTCCGGATCCAGCATCGGGCCGCGCAGCAGGAAATTCATCAGCCGCAGCGCGATCTGGTTCATCATCACCGTGGTGAGAATTTCGTTGACGCCGAGACGGGCTTTGAGCAGACCGGGAATGCCGCCCCAGACAAGCCCGGCCGCCGCGCCGCTCACCAGGGTCAAAGGCATCAGAATCAGTCCGGGCAACTCGTCGAACATGACTGCAAATGCGGTCGCGGCAAGCGCGCCGACGACAATCTGCCCTTCACCGCCGATGTTGATCACGCCGCCGCGAAAAGCGATGCAGATTCCAAGGCCCACCAACAGCAACGGTGTGGCCTTGGTCAGCGTCTGGGTAATGCCGCTGACATTACCTAGCGCCCCCCGTATCAGCGCGCTGTAGGCCTCGAACGGATCGGTGCCCAACATCAGCAGCAGCAGGACACCGACGAGCAGAGCAATCAGCATTGCCAGCAGCGGCAGCAATGCATCGATCAGTCTGGCAAGGTGTGCGCGTGTGTTCATTTTTCTTCAATTACGCGTCGCCATTGAGCGACATGGGCTACACGCCTGAGGTCGTGCCTTAGTGCAGTGCGGAAATGCCACCGGTCCGGCGCGCTAGTAAAGAGTATAGCACCGATCTACTGTTTTTGGTAGTGCCAATTGCGCGTCTCTAGCCGGTTTTTCCAGTGTCGGGGTAAAGTATGGCCGGCGCCGACCGGGGGAAGACGGCAATCAGTCGGACCGGCACGCGCCCCACGTTGCGAACGCCATGAAGCGCACCTTCCGGCACAAACAGAGTGGTATCTGCGCCGACACGATGGCGTTCTTCGCCCAGCGTGACCTCGACCTCCCCGCTGAGGAAAGTGATGCTCTCCTCGCAGTCGTGATAGTGCAGAGGTATCACGCCGTCCGGCGGCATGTATTGTTCCCACAATTCCATCTGCGTTGCCCCACAGGTGCGCGCGGTGATTATGCGGGCGCCGGGGATGCTGCTGCGCGTATTGATAGGGTCGTAGCCCTCATGGGTATGTGGGAGGATCGCCACCGTGTTGTCTCGTTGGTGTGAATGAGTGCCGATATCCGCTATGCCCGCGTCCCACACGGTTTTCGCAGCCGCAGCATCCGGTTGCCGCCGCGCTGGAACTCATAGCGAACAGATTCTATTGTAGCGCGTACTCCCTGTGCAGTGAAACCTTCAATAACTTCCGCAACATGCGGCGAGGGCAAGCCGCCAATTTGCAGGAGGGGAAAGACGCGTGCTTCGCCGGCGACGCGCAGCATCTCCTGCAGGGCGCGCAGGTGAAATGCACAATCGAACTGTTCGCTGTAAAGGAAGAGGAAGTGGGAGGAGAGCGCCAGATCAAAGGCGTTATCGTCAAAGGGCAGATCGGGCAGCGATGCGTCGACATAGCGGCCTTCGCGCTTCCCCAGGGGAAAGTCGGCCAGGAAGCGGCGCATCGCCCCCATTCGACGCCGGCCCAGCGCCGGAATCGACGGCACATGGGTCCAGACGAAATCGTCGCGGTTGCGCGTCACCTGCTCGATAATGGTGCCCTTGGTCTCCTCTACGCGGCGTTCTATGGCGGCCGCCGGGAGTGCATAAATCGGGTCGACCGAGACGACCGCGCGCCCCTGTGCCGACATCTCGGCGTTGAAGCTGGCCGGCCCATCGCCGCAGCCAAGGATGCGCCCGCGCAAGTCTGACTCGCTCAGGCTGAACATCGCCTGGTACTCCGCCTTCGTTCGGCCCCACGGCACGACGCTGTCGATTGCGAATGGCATCTGCTCTCTTTGTGCTGACAATGCTTGAGATCTGTGTCGCCCGGGCTGCCGTAACCCGAACCCCGACAAGAACAAGGTTCTTCGCAGGGCCGAATGATGCGGAAGGTCAGCGCTGTCACAGCTTTTGACACGCCCAGCTACCCCTCCGCGACCACCGGATTGCGCAGCACGCCGATCCCGGATATCTCGATCTCGACAACATCGCCCGGCTGCACCGGACCGACCCCGGAGGGCGTGCCGGTCATGATCACGTCGCCTGGCAGCAGTGTTACGGCCTCGCTTATGTATGCAATCAGTTGCGCAACCGTGAAGATCAGGTCGTCGGTGTTGGTGTGCTGTTTGACCTCGCCGTTCAGGCGGGTCGTCAACTCGAGATTGGTCGAATCCAGGCCGGTCGCAATGTAGGGGCCGAGCGGCTTGAAGGTGTCGAAGCCCTTGCCAATCAGCAAGCAGCCGTTGGCCATCTCGTTGGCCTGGATCACCCTTTCTCTGACGTCGTTGCCGCAGGTGTAGCCAAGCACGCAATCGAGCGCGTCGGCCTCGGCGACGCGGCGCGCCTTCTTGCCGATGACCACCGTCAGTTCGCCCTCGTAGTGGACGTTCTGCCCCTGGCGCGGGTAGATGATCGGCTCCTCCGGGTCGAGAATGGCGGTGGCGGGCAGCATGAACAGCATCGGCAGATCGGGCGGTTCTTGTCCACCTTCCTCGGCGTGCGCCAGGTAGTTCAGCCCGACGCCGATCAACCGCGGCGAAGCAACCGGCGCCAGCACCTTCACTTCGTCCAGATTCGCTGTCTCGCCGCTAACTTCGAGGCTGTCGAAAGGGCAGCTCGCCAGCTGGCGGATTACGCCGTCCTCCTCCAGAATGCCGTAGCTTGTCGCGCCGCCGGCAGCGTATCGCAGAATCTTCATTGTCGGTTCTCCTTACAAATTTATGGGTTCGCGTCAATGCTACATCTACTTCTGTCGCGCCGCAATTCGGTCCGGCCCCATCTTTCCTTGCAGCTCCGAATCAGGCAAGGCCGGCGCCTGCTGCCACATAAGTTGAAAATAACTGACGGGCCGCAATCAGTCTGCGACCCTGAATGTGGCGAGCGAAGCTGCTTTTTCTCTCCTCACTTCTTTCGGCTTTCTCCTTAGCTTTTTGAACGGTCGGGCCTTCGGCCCTCCCTTGTGCGGGGGGACTCCCCCCGCAACGCCCCCCTTCAAAACCATCGCTCACCGCAAGTACGCTGTATTCCCGGCAGTGCGGGTCAACCAGCGTGGCGGCGGCCAACCGGATACGCGCTCAGATAGTCTGAGTGGCGACAGCATTGAAGGACCGGTCAAGAGAGACGCTGTACGCGGCTTAGTCGTTACTGTTGGAGTAGGAAAAGGTCTGCTGCCGTGATAGACTGAGCGCTAACGCAGCAGCGGTTATTCGCGGTCGGTTGCCTGCGGCCTGAACGAGCCGCTGACCGCCGGATCTACCCATTACGACTAAGACAAAGGAGTGTAATCATATGGCCGGCTTGGATAAAGTCGCAATCATCACCGGCGCCGGATCAGGAATCGGCAAACGGACCGCGCTCCATCTGCTAGCGCACGGGTATTCGGTCGCCCTCGCGGGGCGTCGCCTCGATCGACTGGAGGAGACCGCGCAAGAGTCGGGCGCGGACGAGCGCGCCCTGGTCGTGCCGACCGACGTGACCGACCCGCAGGCGGTGAGAGCGCTGTTCGACCGTACCGTCGAAGCATTTGGCCGCCTCGATCTGCTCTTCAACAACGCCGGCCGCAGCGCGCCCAGCGTGGAGCTGGACGAGATCAGCTACGAAGATTGGCGCGCGGTGGTCGACGTAAACCTGACCGGCGTCTTCCTCTGCACGCAGCAGGCCTTTCGCGTCATGAAGAACCAGACGCCGCAGGGCGGGCGCATCATCAACAACGGGTCGGTTTCAGCGTCCACGCCCCGTCCCAACTCGTCGCCCTATACCGCGACCAAGCACGCCCTCACCGGCCTGACCAAGTCCACGTCGCTGGACGGGCGCGCCTACAACATCTGCTGCGGCCAGATCGACATTGGCAACGCCGCCACCGAAATGACGCAACGCATGAGGACCGGCATCCCGCAGCCCAACGGCTCGGTCATGGTCGAGCCGACGATGGACTCCGACGCGGTTGCCCAGGCGATCCTGTACATGGACAGCCTACCGCTCGACTCGAACGTCCTGTTTCTGACCGTCATGGCCAATCAGATGCCCTTTGTCGGCCGCGGCTGACCTTGCTTGAGCGGTCGCCGACCTGCGCACGCGCCGCCGTTTGCGGCCGGCGTCTTCTTGCAGCACATCTACACGGCTGTTCCCCGCTCGAACGCCGCCGCGGCATCCGAGCGCCCACATCAGTCCCCGGAAGGGTGCCGCCCGGCGGCGAGACCGCCGGACCGGTTACCTCGATTGACCGAAAGTGTTCGCGGAGAGGAAGATGAGAATCGGCGCCTTTGCGACCCTGCCCGACGAAGACAACTACCTGGGCTTTCTAAAACAGTACGGCATCCATGACGTCACGCTCAGCTACCGCTCCCACCCTGAGTACCAGACGCGCTTTGCCCCGGAAGCCGCCAGCAGGGGCGACGCCTTCTGGGACTTCCCGACGCTGCTCCAGGCGCGCGCACAGTGCGAAGACGCCGGGCTGAACCTTGTCTCAATCGAAAATCCGCTGCCAAACTGGTGCTATGAGCATATCGTACTGGGACAGGCCGGCCGCGACCGCCAGATCGAGAATGTGGCGCAGACAATCCGCAACATGGGGAAGGCCGGCGTCGGTGTCTACGGCTACCACTGGATGGTGAACCAGCCCGGCGCCACGCGCAACTCCTGGCGCACTTCGCTGACGACGCCCGGCCGCGGCGGCGCCCAGGTCAGCAGCTTCGAATTGGAACGGGCCAGGCATGGCCCACTTTTCCGCGAAAGAGAATACAGCCGCGCCGAGATGTGGAGCAACTACGAATACTTCGTCGAAGCGATCATCCCCGTAGCCGAGGAGGCCGGCGTACGGCTGGCCCTGCATCCCGACGACCCGCCGGTCGAGAGCCTCGGCGGCATACCGCGGCTATTCTACGATATGAACGGATTCCAGCGCGCGCTGGATATGGCCGGCAGTTCTGCGAGCGGGCTGAATTTCTGCCTCGGCAATTGGACCGCCATGGGCGTCGACATCCATGCCGCGATTCGCCATTTTGGCGGCCGCGGCCAGATCGTTTACGGCCACGTGCAGGGCGTGCAGGGGACCGGGCCGGAGTTCCGCGAATGCTTCCTCGAAGAGGCCGACTGCAACTTCCTGGAGACCCTGAAGACCTTCAACGAGGCCGGCTTCAACGGCGTGCTCTTCCCCGGTCATGCGCCGTACACGACCTATGACCGCGCGCGCGTGCATCATGGTTTTCTCTACGCGGCCGGCTATCTGAAGGGTCTGCTTCAGTCCCTCGGCATTGACCATCCCTAGCCCTTAAGCGGACCGGGCCGGCATCGTTTCACGTCGTCCTGACCGAAGGAGAAGAGGAGCGATGTACCTGATTCTGATAGGCTGCGAATACGCCGGTACGACCACCCTGGCCGACGCCCTCAACGACTGGTCGAAGACGACGCTGGGCACCGACTTCAAGCTGATCCACGACCACTACAAGCTGCCGGACACCAAACCGCACGGCTTTGAGCTGACAGCGGATGAGATCGAAGCCTTCCACAGGCTCAGCCCCCGCCTGACCGAGGCGGTCCAGCGTCACAACCTCTACTATCACACGCCCTGGCAGTCGGGATCGGAAGAGAATTTCCTGGGAATCGGCCTATACTTCGACGAGTTGGTCTTCGCGCCGCGCTACTACGGCTACGGCGGAGAGGGCGAACCGGGCGACCGCAGACTGATTTCGCGCATCCTCGAGCAGCGCATCAGCCGCTTCAGGCCGGACGCCGTGCTGATTCTCGTGCAGGCCGCGCCCGACGTGATCCGCAAGCGCATGGCCGACGACCCACATCCCTACCCCGTCGTCCCCGATGCCGACGTTGAGCACATAATTCAGCGTTTCGAGGAGGAATACGAGAACTCGTTGATCGGGCACAAATTCAAGCTGGATACGTCGAATGCGACAGTGGAAGAGACTGTAGCCGAGTTCGCCGACAAGATTCAGCCGTATCTGACCCAAAGCGACCTGCTGCGGCTCGCCTTGCGGCAGGGGAGTTCAAGTTAGCTCCATGGCCGAGATCAAGTGCGACCTTCTCATCCAGAGCGGTCAGGTGCTCACGATGGATGCGGAGCGCCGGATTATTTCTCCCGGCGCGGTGGCCATTGCCGGTGCGCGTATCCTCGCCGTCGGTCCCGACGCCGAGCTGCGCCGCCGCTTCGATGCGCGGGAGACGCTCGACGCAGAGGGCGGCATCGTGCATCCCGGCTTCATCGACGCCCACAATCACATCGTGCATACAACCTGCCGCGGTGTCTTCAGCAACATCTTCGACGTCGACGCCGCGGCCATCAAATTCGCAGACTGGAAAGCCGACGTCACCCCGGAGGACGAGGCCGCGGCGACCGCGATGGCCGCGGTCGAGATGCTGGGCAGCGGATTTACCATGTTCATCGAGCCGGGAACGCTCTTTTCGACCCGCGCCGCGGCAGAGGCGGTCGAGCGCGTTGGCATGCGCGCGCTCTTCTCGCCGCCCTATCTGTGGGACCGGCGCGAAACGCTCGCCGCCATGCCCGGCCTCGAGAGCGACAGCCTGACCGCCCGCGTCCCGATCGACAGCGCGCGGGCGCTGGGCCAGCTGGACGCGGAGCTGTACCGCAACCGGAATCCCGAGGCGCTCGTGCGCGGCTTCGTCTTCGTTTACGGCGTCGGCACGGCCTCCCCCGAGCTGCTCCAGGACGCGCACGCCTGCGCACGCGCCGCCGGCGTGCCCCTTCATCTGCACGCCGGCTACTCGCCCGGCGAGGGGGAAATCTACCGTAAAGTTACTGGTGTCAGCCAGCTCGTCCACCTGCAGCAGCTGGGCGTCCTCGACGAGCACACCGTCATCGTCCATGCCAATCTGCTCGACGAAGACGAGGAGACCGCCATCCGCGCGACCGGTTGCCAGATCGTCTGGTGCCCGGTCTCGTTCTTCTCGCTCGGCATCGCCCGCAGCGCCCACTTCAGGATGACTGAGCGGCATCGCGCCGGCGTCACCGTAGCGCTCGGCGTCGACGGCGCGTTCGACTGCACGCCGGCCGAGCTGATGCGCGCGGCCCACTTTGCCGCCCGCGTCTGCGACGAGCCGCTGCCCGCCGACGCCCTGCTCGAAATGCAAACGATCAATGCCGCCGCCGCCGCCGGCCTGGACACGGAGCTGGGCAGCCTCGAGCCGGGCAAGCGCGCCGACGTCGTCGTGCGCTCCCCCCGCGCCGCCGGCGCCTTTCCCGCCAACAACCCGCTCCATCTGCTGGCGCTGACGATCGGGAACGGCAGCGTCGACACCGTCCTGGTAAACGGCGACGTCGTCTTCAGAAACGGACGCCCAACACGCGTCGATGAACTGGAGATCAGCCGCGCCGTCACCGAGTCGGTCATCGCCCGTGCACGCCGGCTCAACATCGACCCCGGTCCCGCGTGGCCGGTTGCACGTACATAGACGCGCCCCACAGAGGTCGCGCTGCCCGGGAGGCATCCAATGGACGCAACGACAGTTCCCGCAATCGATCCCGACGAGATCATCGACTTCATGAACATCGACCGGACCGACTTCGGCTCCTTCACGCGCGCCCAACAGGTCCGCCATTTCGAGGTCGAGGGCTACGTCGTGCTGCCCGACATGCTGAACGCCGCGCACATCGCACGTCTCAAGGCCGAGCTCGCCGATGTACCGATGGAGCCAAGGCCGTACAGCGAGTACCTGACCAGCTCGATCACACAGGTGCAGTGGATCAGCCGCGCCGCGGCCGAGCTGATCGGGCACCCGCCCATGATCGACTTTCTCAGCGCGCTGATGGGGCCGGACATCGTCTTCACGCGCGGCGCTTTCCAGCGCACCAATCCCGGCTCGCCCTGTATCTCGATGCACACCGACGGCCAGCCCTTCGGTTCGTCGATCTTCGACTACGAAGGCAGCTCGCCGCGAATGCTGCGCGTGCTCTACTATCTCGACGACCTCACGCCCGCACGCGCGCCCTTTCGCCTGGTCCCCCGCAGCCACCTCTCCTTCCACGCGCAGGCCAACCCGTACGTTCGTTACAAGTCCCACCCAGAGGAGCTCACCCTCTGCCTCAAGGCCGGTTCCGCGCTCGTCATCCCCACCATGCTCTTCCACGCCACCCATCCCAACACCGACAGCGCGCCGCGCGAGCTTGTCCAATTCGGCTACCGACCGGCCTGGGCCGGGCCCGTCCAGCCGATGGAGGAGTGGGACCCCGACCTCGTCGCAGCCGCGCCCGCACAGGCAAAGCCGTTCCTGCAGAGTCTCAACACGACCGGCGGCACCTGGGGCCTGGAGCACAAACCGACCGGCATGACGACGTCGGCGCCCGGCATCAACCCGAGCCGCTGGGAGGATTGAGCGCCGAGAGATAGCCAACCCCGCAGGCAATACGCAGCAACTTCGCCGCACCCAGATTTCCGCCCTAAGTGATATCCCTGATCGGTCCGATGCAGTATTGACAACACGGGGAAAGTATGAGAACATTTGTACTATTGGGGATGATTCGTCGACCCAAATAGTCCTGTACGTATAGAATCAGTGAGGCCCCTATCATGCCATCCTCAATCGAATGGACCGACGAAACCTGGAATCCGGTAACCGGTTGCACGCACGTGTCGCCCGGGTGCGACAATTGCTACATGTTTGCCCTCTATCCCCGCCTACGAGGGATGAATGTCAGAGGGTACGAGACGAGCCCGGATGACGTACAACTTTTGCCCGAACGGCTTCAAGCTCCGCTGACCTGGAAGAAACCGCGCCGAGTCTTCGTCAATAGCATGTCCGACGTATTTCATCCCGAAGTGCCGTTCAACTACGTGCTTGAGATGTTCCAGGTGATGCAGGAGGCTTCCCAACGCCACGGTCACATTTTCCAGATTCTGACAAAGCGGCCTGGCAGGGCCGTCGGTTGGTGGGAGGAACACAAGCAGTATTTCCCCGACGGTTGGCCGGACCGCGTCTGGATGGGCACCTCAGTCGAAAGTCAGAAATATGCGCCCCGGCTGACCGTCTTAGGTCGTATACCGGCCCCCATTCGTTTCGTGTCGGCGGAGCCGCTGCTGGGCCGGCTCGATCTGACTGAGTGGCTGGAATCAGGCGTGCTGCAGTGGGTAATCGTTGGCGGCGAGAGCGGAGCAGCCGCCAGAGCCATGGAACTTGAATGGGCGCGGTCGTTGCGCGATCAGTCGGTCGGGTCTGGCGTAGCGTTCTTTCTGAAGCAGTTAGGAGGAGTGCGCGGCAAGCGCGGGGGTGAGGCGGCGACCATTGATGGCAAGCATTGGCGTCAAATGCCCAATTGAAAGTAAGACTATAGCATGATCGACAGATCGTTTGGCGGCTCCCGGACGCAGGAGAAACTACAAAGGAGATTCGCGGAAAGTAACCCGGCAGGTGCCCCCAATGCTGTAAGGATAGTGGAGCACATAATCGACAACTGGTAGTGGACCTAGCCGCCGCCAGCCCGAGGGCGCTCGGAATCTCTGGTACCAGTTCCTCTACCTCGGCGTTCACCGGTACCTCATCACCCGCCCCCGGTTATCACCCCCCCAGCCCGATCCGACCCGCCCAACACATAAACAGCTCCGTCATAACCCACCACCGGCATCCCGTGTATCCCCGCTGGAAGATCCGGCAGGAGCATTCGCTAAAGTTGAGCCAGCAGAGACAGATCTGAATTCGAAAAGCCGTCGGTAGTTTTCTGTGAAATCTACTATGGAATGGAACGGCGCTGCGAGAGACCGGCAACCGGCTACGCGCGATCGTCGTCCAATTGCGCACACTCTGTACTGATACTAGAATGACACAGGCGAGAATTCCGCCTCGGCCCTTGAAAAAGGAGATGCGGAGGAGTAATCATAATGCAAGGTCCCATGCAGATCGAAAGCCTGGTTATCAAGAATTACCGCTGCTTTCGAGATATCGCGTTGAGCAAATTGGGGCGAATGACCATCGTAGTGGGGGCAAATGGATCGGGCAAGTCGTCGCTGTTCGATGTTTTTACCTTTCTAAGAGATGCTCTCACGCAAAACGTCGCCTCCGCAGTGGCGCGACGCGGCGGATTTCGCGAGTTGGTCACACGCGGGCAAGCCGGACCGATAGAGATCACCGTGAAGTTTCGCGAAAGCGGCGGACGGCTGGCAACCTATGAGTTGAAAATCAGTCAGGATGATGGGCGCGTCGTTGTTGACCGAGAGGTAATGAGCTACCGGCGCGGTCCAAACGGACGGCCATGGCATTTTGTGGACTTCAGTAGAGGGAAGGGAAGAGCGATAACGAACGAGTCAATGTACGGGACGGAAGGCGCGGTCGCGGAAAGGGCTGATTACCAACTTGATGACCCCAGTGTTTTGGCAATCAAGGGGCTGGGGCAGTTTCAGCAGTTCCGGGTCGTGTCGGATTTTCGCAGCCTGATCGAAAACTGGCACATATCCAACTTCCACATCGCAGACGCGCGGCCCAGTGCCGAAGTCGGATATGCTGAACATCTTTCCACCCGCGGGGACAACGTGGCGCTGGTGGCGCAATACCTCTTTGAGAACCATCCCCAGCAATTCGAAAAGGTTCTTCGTGCCATGCGCCAGCGCGTGCCGGGCGTAAGCGCCGTGGAGGCAAAGCCCACCGAAGACGGGAGGCTTGTTCTTCGGTTCCAGGATGGAAGTTTCCAGGATCCTTTCATTGCACGCTATGTATCCGATGGTACCCTAAAGATGTT
>CATOTS010000023.1 GCA_951813625.1 uncultured Caldilineaceae bacterium
GAACGCGGCGAAATCGTCGTCTGCCTGTCCGGAAACAACTCCACCAACATGATCGACCAGCTGGGCCCCCTCGACTTCGACGCCATCTGGATCGAAGGCGAACACGGCCCCGTCGATTTCGCCGACATCCCCGACCTCACGCGGGCCTGCGACCTCTGGGGCATGACCTCGATCGTGCGCGTCAACCAGAACAACCCCGGCATCATCTACCGCACCTTCGACGTCGGCGCACAAGGCATCGTTGTCCCCCACGTCAACACCGCCGAAGAGGCCAAAGCGGTTGTCGACGCCGCCAAGTTCCACCCGCAGGGCAATCGCGGCATGTACGTCAGCCGCCAGGGCTACGGCGTTGCCGACTATTTCCAACGCGCCAACGATGAGACGCTGGTCATTGTCCTGATCGAAGACATTATCGCCGTCAACAACCTCGCCGAGATCCTCACCGTCGACGACATCGACGTCTTCTTCGTCGCGCCGAGCGACCTCGCGCAGACCATGGGCCACCTCGGCGGCACCGACAATCCCGAAGTGGCCGCCACCGTAGACGGCGCGCTGCAGCAGATCGTCGCCGCCGGCAGAAACGCCGGCGCGCTCGCCAACGACGCCAATATCGAACACTACATCAACCTGGGCGCTCGCTTCTTCCTGACCGGCTGGGCTGCCTGGGTAGCCGCCGGCGGCAATGCGTTCAAGGCGCGCGTCGACGCGGCCGCTTCAGCATGAGCCGAATTGCCCTGCGCCGCTCTGGTCGTCTGATTTGAGAGTTATGTGGAATTGCACGGAGAGAAAAGAAGCCGGTTCTCGTGCCCTAATTCTTCATGATGGGGCTCGTCAATGGCTCGAAGCGAGAATCCAGGTCACTCAACCTTCATCGCCGGGGAAACAAACGCGGCCATGATCTCACGCCTGATCTCGACGCCTGCGTTACTTCGCTTGAGAAGACCCATTTCTGCCAGGGCATTGACATCTCGCCGGATCGTCCTGTCGGTCTTGCCAGCGTAGGCTTCGGCAATCCTGGGTGTAATGTGGCGAAGTTCTGCAATTGGGACCGGTTGCCCTGACTCAGTAAGGTCTAGTATCAGTCTGCGCCTGCGTATTTGTGTCGGACCATCCTTATCGCGGAACTGATTGTGGACATGGTTGATCCAGTGTACGTGGAACTGCTGATGCTTTATCATCTGGATCTGTTCATCTAGTCCGTCAATGAATCCTTGCAGCGCGTAGTTGATGAAAGGGATGAGCTCGCCGCCTGACCTGCTTGCCTGGTCAAGCTGTCTGTAGTACTCAGTCCTGGTCTGGTTGTAATGGTTGCTCAACAAATGTGCCGCCGCCATCGGTATGCCGCAGGACAAAAGCAGCTGACACTCTATCAGCCGCGCAGTACGGCCATTTCCATCGCCAAAAGGATGGATCCAGGCCAAATAGAGATGCGCAACGATTGCCTTCAAAATCCCGCCAGCCGTCCTGCGCTGTTCGCCAGGCAAGAAGCCCTTGCCATTCAGCCAGTCGCAAAGGCTTGTAAGCAGATATTCGCAATCCCGCGGCGCCACACCACGATACCGCCCGACGCCAACATCGTGCTCACGAATCTCTCCCGGATGTACGTCCTCCCTGATCGGCAGTTCGTACAGGACAAGAGCGTTCAACTTTCTGAACCCGTCAAGGGTCAAGTCCGAAAGGTCGCCGGAGAGAACACCTTCCGCGACCATATTGCAGGCATTGACGATGTTCTCAATCTCTTGGCCAAGATACTCTTTGGATGGAGGCAGCTCCAGTTCCCCCCGGACCAACTTCAGGGCCTCTTCTTCTGACAAAGTGTTTCCTTCAATCGCAGTCGTTGCCAGCGCCCCTTTGGCCAGGAAAACTTGGTGCAGGTATTCTGCAACTTCGGGCAGCAGTGGCACGCCGACAATCTGCTCGCACTTGGCTTGCGCTTCTCCCAGCCGAAGCCATAGCGTATAATCTGCGTGGCGCAGGTCCAGCTGAAATCTGATCCAAGGATGTGTTTCTTGGAACGTCGTCGTTTTGGCCATTCTGCCTCGTTCAGTCCTGAAAGACTCCTTGTCCCATGGGGTCGTGACAGAACTGCATCCGTGATCCGAGAAGGCAAGCAAACTGGCACAGATTCTAAAGCGTACAGCCAGGATTATCAAGTGACCGCAATCACATTTTCACGAATGTTTGGCCGCAAGAAGTGGAGATTTGACGAGGTCGAAACCGTAGAGGGCGGGCATGTGTCTCCCTCGCCCCACCCTGCACAGGCCGCCCCATGACCACTCTCATCACCGAAAGCCAATGGTCGCAGATCCGGCAGAATGCCGCGCTGCCCCAGTTCACCGCGGCCCGCAAACTGCTGCACGAGGAAGTCGCCGACTTCCTCGCCCGCCCCGTGGACGTGCCGCTGCTGCCCGGCGGCTACTATCACGACTACTTCTGCCCGCAGCACGCAGTCCAGCTCGTCTTCGAGCCGGACTCGCCCCGCCTCCATCGCTGCCCGGTCGACGGCGCCGCCTTCTCCGGCGAACCGTTCGACTCGGCCTGGCGCTGGTCGGTCAACAACCGGCTCGCCGAGTCCGCCCTGCGTCTTGCCGTCCTCTGGAAACTGGAAGACCAAGACAGCCACCGACAGCGCGTGCAGGAGATCCTGCTCGACTATGCCGCCAACTACGCCGGCTATATGACCTCAGCCGGCCGACCCGCCAACCATGGCATCGCCCAATTCAGTACGCTGGACGAAGCCGTGTGGGTGATCCCGCTGGCCTGGTCCTTCGACACTGTCCGCTCAACGCTTACGCAGGCGCAGCAGACGGAGATCGTCGAAAAGCTGCTGCTCCCCGCGGCCGGCTTCCTGACCCGGCGCCACTTCGGCGGCATCCACAACTTCGCCTGCTGGCACAACGCCGCCATCGGCACGGTCGGCGCGGTCACCGGCAACGAAGAGCTGCTCGCCTTCGCCATCGATGGGCCCAATGGCTTCCACACACAGGCCCGCGAGGGCATCCTGGCCGACGGGCTCTGGTTCGAAGGCTCCTTCAGCTACCACTTCTACACCGTCGCCGCGCTCCTTTCGCTGGCGAAGGCAACCGCCAACCTGCCGCGCTGGGACCTGCGCCGCAATGACGCCCTCTCCGCCGTCCTGCGCGCGCCCGTGCTGTGCGCCTACCCGGACGGCAGTCTGCCTGCCACCAACGACTGCTGGTACTTCACTAGCCTGAACGACGACTGCTGCCACGGTGTGCCCAAGGCCCCCGCCTTCTACGAGATCGGATACGCCTGGTCCGCCAACCCGCTCTTCGGCCAGGTGCTGGCGCGCGCCTACCGGCACGGCCCGCGCGAAAGCCTCGACGCCCTCCTGTTCGGCGCGCGCAGCCTCCCGGCGGACGGGTCGCCTGATCCTGCCAGCGTCAACATGGCCGCATCGGGCTACGCCATCCTCCGCTCGCAGCCGCAGGCCCACGAGCCGTCGGCCCCCGGATCCGAGCAGTACGCTCTCCTCAAATACGGAGTCCACGGCGGCGGCCACGGTCACCCGGATAAGCTTGCGCTGACTCTCTACGCCCACGGCAGCCGTCAGGCGCCCGACCTGGGCACCCCCGGCTACGGCATCGACCTCTTCGAGGGCTGGTATCGCCAGACCATCAGCCACAACACCGTGCTGCTCGATGGCCTCTCGCAACCGCCCGCCGCAGGCCTGTGCAACGAATTTCGCGCCGAAGGTCCAATCCAGGTCGCCGACGCGACCGTGGCCTGGAGCGCCAGTCCCGCGGCCAGCCGCGACACCCCTCTCGACGCCGTCCCCAGCGAAACGCTCGACACCTACGCCCGCGTGAAGATGCGTAGAGTCGTGCTGGCCCGCGCCGACTACATCGTCGACATCTTCCTGGTTGACGCCGGCGAAGAGCGCCGTATCGACTGGATCTATCGCAACGCCGGCGCTCTGCTTGCGGCTGCCGAAAGCCGCCCGGTGCTGCCTTCCGCCCTCGACGGCGAAGGGTATGAACATATCAGCGACCCGCGCAGCTTCCCAGCCGAAGAGAACCCAAGACTGACTTGGAAAACTGGGGGTTCGGGCATGAGGCTCTTCATAGCCGAACCGGCCGGCGCGACCCTCTATGCCGGCCGCGCGCCGGGCAATCCCGCCGAAGAACGGCAGGGGCTGCTCATCCGCCGCCGCACCGCATCGCAGACCGCCTTCCTTTCCATCATCCATCTTTTCGGCGACACGCCCCGCCTCGCTTCGGTCACCTGGCACGACAGCGATCTTCTCGACACTGGCTTCGCAGCCTGTTCGGTGCAGCAGCCCGACGGGCAGGACCTCTGGACGGTCCGGCTGCGCCCGGACGTGGAACTCCCGTCCCGGCTCGCCGAGCTGCCGGCCGACAATCGTTTCGAATACACCCTGGAGAGTTGAGCGATGAATGTCAAACTGAGAGAGCTGGCTCTACATGGCGGTACGCCGGTCAGGGATACGCCCTTCCCGCCGCGCGCCCACATCGGGACCGAGGAGAAGGAGGCCGCCGTCGCCTATCTCGACCAGGTCCTCGCTACGGGCAAGCTCGGCGCCTACCAGGGCGAGGAGGAGGAGGCCTACTGCGCCCAGTTCGCCGAGTACCTCGGCGGCGGCTACGCCGACGCCGTCAGTTCGGGCTCGACGGCCATCTACGTGGCGCTGCTGGCGTTGCAGCTCGAGGCGTTCAGCGAAGTCATCATCGGCCCCTTCACCGATCCCGGCGGCATCATGCCAATCCCTTTGCAATGCATGATCCCCATGATCGCCGACGCCGCGCCGGGCAGCTACAACACCGGTCCGAAACAGATCGAGGCGCTCATTTCACCCCGGACGAGCGCTATCATCGTCCCCCACATCGCCGGCGAACCCGCTGACATCGGCGGCATCATGGAGCTGGCACAGGCGCATAGAATCCCCGTTATCGAGGACTGCGCCCAGGCCCACGGCGCCCGCTACAAGGGGCAGCTGCTCGGCAGTTTCGGCGACATCTCCGCCTTCTCCACCATGACCGGCAAGCACCACAGCTCCGGCGCGCAGGGCGGCGTCGTCTTCACCCGCGACGAGGCGCTCTACCAGTCCGTGCGGCGCATGGCCGACCGCGGCAAGCCACACTTTCTGCCGGAGGGCTCGACCAACATGCAGGCCACGCTCAACTTCAACCAGACCGACCTCGCCGCCGCGGTCGGGCAGGTCCAGCTGCGCAAACTACCGGACATGGTCGAACGCAGGCGGACAATCGTCGGCCAGCTGATCGAAGGCACGGCCGACCTCGATATGATCACCCTGCCGCAGACCGCGCCGGGCATCGAATCCAGCTACTGGTTCCTGCCGGTGGCGTTCCATCCAGAGCGCGCAAGCTGCGACAAGGAGACATTCTGCGCAAGCGTTCGCGCCGAGGGCCTGCCGGTTACCGACGACTACCGCACCGGACTGCCGCACCTGCAGGAGTGGTACACCGAGCGCCGCGTCTTCGGCAGCAGCGGCTACCCCTGGACCAGCCCGCTCTACACGGGCGACCCGGATCGTGAAATCCATCGCCCCAACGCCCAGGCGATGCTGAAGAGTCACTTCAATATGCACTTCCACGAAAGTTGGGGTGTACAGGAGGTCGACGACATCATCGCCGTCTTCCACAAAGTGGCCGCGGCCTACACACCCGGCCAGGGCTGAGCCAGCCGGGCCTCTACTCGTTTCCCCACGGGAAAGACGGGATCCGCAGGTCCCTATCCGCAGCCGGGAGCTCGACGCGCGCGCCGCCGCACGCGTGCGAGAGATGGGCGGCAAAACCGATCTCAGTCGCCCAACGCGCCTCCTCCACGTCACAGGCCGTTGGCCCGCCGCCGGCCAGCGCGTCAACCAGGTCGCGCACCATCGCACTGCCCGAAGGGAAATCACCGGCCGGCTGCGGTATGTCCAGCGGTTCCGGCGAGCCGCTGTCCTGCCATCGCCATGCCTTCTGCCCATCTTCCACCACTGTCAACCGGCCCTCGTCGCCGATGATATCGAAGGAAGGTCGCCGGCTTCCGCCCGGTGTGAAATAGAGGACAACACCGCCCGCCAGACCGACCATCAAGCGGCCCGTCGGATCCAGACGGCGTCGCGAGTCGGGCGGCTCCCCTGTCACGTCGTCGACGAGACCGCTCACCCATTGCGGCTCAAGATCGCCCGCCAGATAAAGAGCAACGTCGTACCAGTGGCAGCCGTGGTTGATCAGGTTGGGGATGCCGTAGACGATCAGCGACTGTATCCGGCCAACGATACCGTCGCGCAACAACTCCGCCAGGCGGCGATAGGAGCTGAGCCAGCGCCGGTCGAGCCCAAACGCAAGCCGAGTGCCAGCGCTGCGGCAGGCGTCCAGCAGTCTGTCGGCCTCCTCCAGGCTGGTCGCCAGCGGCTTGTCGCACAGAATACCCCGCACCCCGGCCGCGACCGCCTCTTCGATCTGGTTTGCGTGCATCTTCTGGCTGGTTGCGAGGCAGAGAATGTCGGGCCGTTCCTGTTGCAGCATTGCGCCGAAACTGTCGTACGCCGTGACCTGCGCGCCCCAGCAGTCCACAAATGCCTGCCGGGTCTCCGCGCCCAGGTCGAAAACGGCGACGGTTTCTGTTTCGCCCACGGCATCGAATGCCGTTGCAAAGTTGTGGTTGGTCGGCTTCCTGTCGAGCATTCGGTGGCAGCCGGCGATGGCAACGCGGTTGAGTTGGGCCATGATTTCTCCGTCCTCTGCGGCTCGATTACCCGTGATCGGACCGATTGGTGATGCGGCCATCCTGCAGCTCGTACACCTCGGTGGCGAAGTCATCGCTGGCCGGATCGTGGCTTGCGACCAGCGCGGTGATGCCCTCCTCCTCCACCAGCCGCGCGAATAGCTCCAGAATCTGGCGGCCCGTTTCGCTGTCCAGGTCGCTGGTCGGCTCGTCGGCGATCAGCATGGCCGGCCCGTGCGCCAGTGCGCGCGCAATCGACAGTCGCTGCTGCTGACCGCCTGACATCTCGAACGGCCGGTGATCGGCCCAGCGGCCAAGCCCGACGAGCGACAGGCAGTAGGCCGCCCTCTGCTTCCGCTCCGTCGGCGACATCCCCAGTAGGCGCAGCGTCATCTCGACGTTCTCCTGCGCCGACAGGGTCGGGATGAGGGAAAAGGCCTGAAATACGAAGCCTATGTAGAGTTGGCGCAATTGGGCGCATTCGTCGGCGGACAGCTGACCGAGGTCCTGACCAAACAGCGTAACGCGCCCGGCGCTCGGGGTGTCCAGGCTGCCGATGAGATTCAACAGCGTCGTCTTGCCCGAACCGGATCGGCCCCGAAAGAGCGTAAAGCTGCGGCGCGGAATGACTATGTCGATGCCCCGCAGCGCATGGACCGCCTGGTCCCCGACTTCGTAAATTCGCTGCAGCTCGCGGACTTCGACAAGAGGACCGCTGTCGAACTCCGAAATCGCCAGCCGCCCCGATGCCTGCGCCGCGCCCCCGTTTGACGAACGGGCCGGGGCCTCCCAGCCGTCGCCGCCGGTGTCGCTGCCGTAATCCCACTGGAGCGTTTCGCCTGCGTCAGCCGCCACGGATCCCTCTTCGCCACCGTCCGCCCCGCCGGCGGCGAAGCCCCGCGCCCAGGGATTGGCCGCCTGTTCGGGAAGAATTTCATCGTCATCGGCAGGCTCGGACCTGCGCCAGAGCCGACGCCACCAGCCTGAACCTCGTTCAGGTGTTGGGTCCTGGTTCAATGCCGCAAGACCTGCCTGCGCGCCCACCGGCGTGCCCTCGTCACCTGCAGCGGCGCCGGGGTCCCCAGCCAGCGCCGACCGCTCCTGCGTCGGACGAACCAGGATCCCGTCTTCGACCAGCTGGACGATGGCGCGACGGCCGATTCCCCGGTTTTCAAGATACTCGCGCGGCATCTGCAACCGCCCAACCGAGTCGAGGACGACCCGCTCCTCGAGCTGCGCGATTACGTCGCCTTCCGCCACCACGGGAGGTGGATCCCCTGTAGCTGAATCCGATTCACCGTACTCACGCATTTCAAACAGGTCCTCTTCAACCGCTTCGCCGCCCGCTTGGCGCACCATTTCGGTGCTGATCTTGCCATCTCGAATGCCGATGACGCGGTCGACGACGCGGGCGATATCGCGGTCGTGGCTGACGATGATGCTCGTGAGGTTGTAGCGCCGGTTCAACTCGCGGAACAGCTGCCAGATCTGCTGCGCCGTGACCGAATCCACCTCCCCGGTCGGTTCATCGGCCAGAAGAATCTGCGGCTGGTTGGCCAGGGCAACCGCAATCGCGACGCGCTGCTGCTGCCCGCCGGAGAGCTGGCCCAGGCTGTGATGGCTGTGGCTCAGCAGCCCGACCGCGTCAAGCAGCTCGCGCGCCCGCTCCCCCGGCTGCGCGACGCCGCCGCCGGCCGCGATCATCGGCAGCTCGACGTTTTCCTGCGCCGTCAGGTACGGAATCAGGTTGCGCGCAGACTGCTGCCAGACGAAGCCCACGTCGCGCAGCCGGTAGTCCTCCAGCTCGCGCTCGGGCGCCTTGAGCAGATTGCGCCCGTCAACCGCTATCTGGCCGGCCGAAGGGCGGTCCAGCCCGCCGATGATGTTGAGCAGCGAGGACTTGCCGCTGCCGCTCGCGCCAATGATGGCCATCATCTCACCGCGGCCGATATCCAGATCGAGGCCCTGCAGGGCCACGACTTCAATCTCATCGATCTGGTAAATCTTGACCAGATTGTCGCACACGACAAGGGGGCCGCTCAACGCGCCCTCGGCTTGAACCATGCTCCTACTCCCGCTGTCCCATGCGCAATACCTGGAACAGATCGCGACGCGTGCTCCAATAGAGAATGACCGCTTGCGAACCCAGCAACGCGGTACCGAATACCAACGCCAGAACGCCGATCTGTCCCCAGGCGATGTGACGCACAAAGGGCGGCAAGGCAAAGATCGGATCGCCGCTCACGCGGAAAAAGGGCACGTAGAGATAGGCCGTTGCGATGCCCACCGCCACGCCCCACAGCACGCCAAACAGGATTACGCCGAGATACTCGACGCCCACCATCGCCAGCACGAGCCGCGTTTTGAGGCCGACCGCTCGCAGTACGCTGATCTGTTGCAGACGGCCCTGGAGCGACGCATAGGTGTAGACCAGCAGTCCGAGGCTTGCCAGGAACGTCGACGCCAGAAAACCGACCGACAATATGCCGTAGAGACCGATCCGCTCAACCCGCTCCTCGTCCAGCGTGATGAGCGCGCGCGCGTCCCGTGTCCGGACCGGCCAGATGCCAAGATCGAGCAGATTGTCCACGATCGTCCCGGCCGACGCGTCGTCGCTCGTCGTCATCCATATCTGGTGCAGACTCTCGTCGCCGACCTGGTCGAACACGTAGCCCAGGTTGCCTACGAAGACCTCCGTGTCCTGCGGATATGCCGTCGGAAAGTAGTCGTAAACGCCGACGATCAGAAACTCATGTTCAAAATTACCGTAGTTGATCGTCACGTTCAGCTTTGTCGTCTGGCCTTCGAGCAAGCGGGCGCGTTCAAGAAAGTTGCGCGAGACGAGAATTCCGTTGGGATACATTCCGAGACGGTTCATCAGTTCGCCCAGTGGAAACTGGTTGAAGTCCGAACGGTGAAAGGCGACGCGAGGGAAGTCGAACCTGTCAATGCCGAGGAAGACGGCGTCAATGCTGCGTGAAACGCTTGTCTTGGCATTGAAGACCGCGACGCGCGTGGCGTCCTCCACCCCTGGAATCTCCAGGTAGTCGCCAACCGGCAACAGCCACGCGCTGACTACCTCGGGGTTCGGCTCGTCATCCGGCGCAATCGGCCCGCCCATTTCAGGCGGAGGAATGCCCTGCTGGAAACGATAGTCGGCCCCGACTTCGTAGTAGATGCGGTCGGCCAGCCACTGATCGAGACTGAGCGCCATCGAGGCGTAAAACGCGCCAAGACTGAGGCAGACCATCGTCAGAAAGAGGCTGCCCGAGTAGTGCGAACCCTGCCGGTGCAACTGCGTCAGGCCCATATAGGCGACGAACGAGCGCAGACGGCTGCCCACGCGATCGAGCGGCCGCATGAGCAGCGGGAAGAGATGGGTCAGTACCAGGGCAGATGTGAAGACGAAAAGTGAAGGCGCAAGCAGCAGCAACGGGTCGCGAAATGGGTCGCCGCTCGGCTCCCAACCGATGATGCCGAGCGTGCCGCGCTGGCTCAGCTGCTGATAGGCGTACCAGCTCAGGGCGATCAGCGCGGCGTCGCCAAAAAGCAGCAACGTAGTAATCGCCGCGCGCGGACGGGAGCGGCCGCGCAGATGCTGGACGATGCCGCCGCGCGCCGCCCGCAGAGCAGGAATGCCGCGCGCAAGAACGAGCAGCAACAGGGCCAACCCGATGAGCCGCCAATCCACCTCCAGCAGCGTCGCCGGAATGCCGGCGCGCGGCGTAAAGACCAGGAAGCCCGATGCCAGCCCCATCGCGCGGGCCATAAGGTAGCCGGCGCCAAGGCCCAGCGGTATGCCGACGGCGAGCAGAAGCAGCGTTTCCAGCAGGATCAGGAATGCGACAAAGCGGCGGCCGGCCCCGCGCGATGCCAGGATCGCGACCTCTTCCTGCTGAAACTGCGCCGTCACATGGGACAAAATCCATAGAAAGAAAAGCAGCAGGCCCAGCGCCGGCAGGCTGAAGCCGACCAGCAGCGCAGACAGGCTCGCCCTTCGCTGCAAGTAGCGGTTCAAGGGCCGCTCCGGCGAAACATCCATCTTCGTGCCCGGGAAGACGAGATCGGCGCGGCTGGGCACGATGCGCAGACCATTGGCAACGGCATCGGCCTGATGGAGTTGCAGCGCCTCTTCATCCGGGCTGAGATACCAGACCGCGATACCTGTCTTGCGGCTGATCTCGCTCTCTATAGCACGCCGGTAGACGCTGTCGGTAACCAGCAACAGCTTGCGCCACGAAATCGTCGTTGCCGACCAGTAAAAGTCGGATGGGTCGGCCGGCTCCCAAATTCCGGCGACTCGGATCGGAATCGACTGGCGGGAGCTGCCCTCGACCATCTGATAGGTCTCGCCAACCTGGAAACCCATCTCGGCCGCCTTTTCGGCGTACAGCCAGACAGGGACGCCGCTGTCGGAGCTCTCGGTGCCGTAAGGGAGGCCCTCCACAATCGAGATCCGTTCCTCAATACCTGTCACGACCGCGAACTGGACGTTCTCAACGATGACATTTTCTTTCAACTGCGAGTAGACTGAGTCCTCGGTCAGCGGTTGGATTGTCATGCCGGGACTGGCGACGTAGGTGAGCGTATCTGCCACGGAGAGGCCGGTCTCGCGCTCCACGATCCTGCGATAACTGTCTTCAAGTCGGAGGGCGCTGTCCAGCGCAAGGGCGCGGCGCTTTGGCACGATGAAATAGAAGCGCATCGTCAGGGGCGGACGGTGGAAAGTGGCGCCGATTTCGGCCAGCTCGTCCTGGAGCAGCAGATAGCTGACCCCCTGCGAGAAGATCGGAATGCTGGCAACCATGCCGATCGCCAGTATGATGCTGAGCAGAGAAAGTAGGGTCAGGCCGGGCCGGCTGGAGAGACGGCGCAGCGCAAGCCCGAGAAAACGGAGATAGAATGACATCTACCTACCCACAACGATATCGCCCTCGTTCAGACCTTCCAGCACCTCGACCATGCCCTGGCTTTCGAGACCGATGCGGATGTCGACACGGCGCTGTCGTTCTCCGTCCTGGACAACGACAAAAGTACGGCCGCCGAACCGCCGCACAGCCGCGTTGGGCAGAACAAGCGTATCCTCCTGCACCGCGGCTACGACCTCGATGTTGACAAACTCACCGGCAACGAGCAGCGGCGAATCGCCCTCGATCGTAAGGTGAATCGAGCCCGGAAAGCCCGGCGTGAAGCGGTCGCCCGAGGAGATGATCGGCAGCTGGGCCACGCGCACCGGAAACGGCTTGTCCTGCGCCCAGCGATGGACCGCCGTAACGCGCTGGCCCACAGCCAGGTCCGAGGCGCGGGCGCTCTGGCTGGAAACGATCAGTTCGACCGGCTGCGGTACAACGATGACCATGAACGGCGAGAAGGCCGGCACTTCGGCGCGCCGCTCCGGCGGCTCCAACGGACCGCGCATGCTCATCAGGCCAACCCCCACTGCCACAACCTGGCCCGCGAACGGGGCCCGAATGCGCCGCTCTTCGACCTGGCGTTCGAGGGCACTGACGGCCAGCTGGGCGCGTTCAACCGCCTGTACCAACGACGGGTCAACCTTGCTTTCGATTTCTCGCAAATTCAGCTGCGCCAGTTCGAGGGCGACCTCCTGCAGCGCGATCGCGTCAGCTTCACCCGCACTGCGCGCCTGTCCCAACAGCAACTCGGCGCTGCGCACCTCCAACCGGGCCCTATCCAGGTTGAAGCTCTGCTCGTTCTCGTACACCCAGAGTACGCTCTCCGCCTTCGAAAGGTCGAGACGGGCCTGCTCCAGCTGTTCCAGCAGGTCGGGCATGATCAGTTCGGCAAGAATCTCGCCCTCTTCGGCCGTCTCGCCTTCGTGCACATGAACGGCGGCCAGTTGGCCGTCAACCGCAAATGCGAGCGGCTCCCACTGCAAGGGCGCCACCTCCGCGATCAGCTGAAAGCGGTCTTCGACCGTGCCGAGCGCAACCTGGTAACTCTCCTGTTCGGACAGTACGGGCGTTGGCCAGGGTGTCGGCGTAGGCACCGCCCGCACCGGCGAAATACAGCCGGCTACGGCAAACACAAAGAGCGGCAGCAGCCACACCGGAAGGCGCTGCACGCAAGTGGGGGCACTGGGACTCGTTAGCGTCTTGGCAGGCATTATTGGCAACATCGAGAATGGTAAGTGTTGAGTGAACCGCGGCGGCTTTCGGCCGCATAACAATGCCCCGACAGCCAACGACAAGGCTAACGGTAAACGGGCTCAATGTCAATTCAGCGGGAAGGCGACGGTCTCGCGGATGCCCGACTTTGTCATCCGCCGCGCGGCGCCGGTTCTTTGGACGTCGAAACCCGGCCAACACAACGCTGATTCTCCCATTCCCGAGGTGCAATCCAATGTTGGGGCATAAACTCCCATGCCTCGGGTTGCAGCCAAGTCATGCCCGGTCCACGCTCCATCCTCTGGCAGAGTAGGAAAATAGCCTCTCCTGTATCCTTTTGGACGGTCGGGCCTTCGGCCCTCCCTTGTGCGGGGGGACTCCCCCCGCAACGCCCCCCGGATGTGCGCCCACCGCCGGGTGTGGGGTCAATGCCGCCCTGTGCTGCCTGCGGCCCATCGCGCCGCCCCCAAATCAGCGAACGCCGCGGCCGCAGTAGGGGCACGCCCCGTGCCTGCCCAGCGCCTCTCGCAGAACCGGCAAACATTCTCAGCCGCCGCAGGCATGGTTTCCCCGCCAGACGATTACCACCCAAAAAGTGGAATGCACGACATTTCTGTCCGCGATTGTCTTCTGTCAGCCGCTGTGTTACGGTACTCGTATTTTCCGCGCCGCCTCTGTGAACGGTGGCACGCTTACGCGTCGGTATTGGGCTAGCCTGGCCGCATGCGCACGCAGGCTCGCTGGAATTTCCGGAGTGAAAAATGGTCCCTCATGCAGTCAGAGGCCCGCTCCGACCAGAGAGCAGAAAGTACAGAACTGGGTAGCCGTAGGAAGTGGGCATGGGCCCCGCATGAGGCTGGAGCCGAATATTGACAGTTGAATTTATGCGAAAGGCGGCCGCCTGGCTCGAAACAGCCTTGGCCGGATCACTGTCGCCTTCGGTCCGTCGGGTCATGCACATCGAGCTCTCGATGTCGCTGGCCTATGGCGTCTTCTACGCCATGATCATCCCATTCACGCAGGTTGTGCTGCGTCGTTTGGGCGCCACGGTCGATATGCTGGCGATATATACGGCGCTCCTCTTCGTCGGCTCGGTTTTCACCTCATTCAGCATCGTGCTGATGCGCCGCCGCCGTACCATCAACATCATCATATTCTGCTGGCTGCTGGGACGTTCGCTCTTCCTCCTCACCGCCTTCATATCGGGAGCCGTGCCGCTGATGGCAATCGGCATCCTCTTCTGGCTGGCGGAGGCGTTTGTCATCCCCGCCTACACGCGCGTCATCCAGAAGATCTATCCCGAAAGCGGGCGCGGCAAAGTGATGTCGACGGTGCGGATGGGGAGGGTGTCAGTCATCCTTCTCGTCACGCCGCTGGCCGGTTGGGCCCTGGACAAGGTTGGCTACCAGGTCCTCTTTCCGATCGGCGCGCTCTTTGGCATCCTGGCGACTTTCCTCTTCACCCGCATGGATGTAGACGAGGGGGAGTTGCCGCCCCGGCAGACCAAGACTTTCGCTGAACTGTTGCAAATCGTGCGCACGGATCGAAACTTTGCCAACTATCTGTTTTGTTACGCCCTGTTTGGTCTGGGCGGACTGATGTCCTGGCCGCTCTACCCCCTCGTACAGGTGGACCGCCTGCAGCTTTCCTACTCGGAAATCGGCCTCCTTGGCCTGATCGAGTCGCTCACCTGGTTTTTCAGCTATCTGCTTTGGGGCCGCACGATCGACAAGCGCGGCGGCCTGTTTGTAGTACGCGCAATCTGTGCCATCTCGATCGTCACGCCTCTGACCTATATGTCGGCACAAAGCCTTTGGATGTTGCTGCCCTCCGCGATCGCGCGCGGACTGGGGATGGCCGGTTTCGAATTGGGACGGATCAGCGCCGGCATCCAGCTTGCCGACCCGGACCGAGTTACCGAGTATGCCGCCCTGCAGTCTACAGTGGTCGGGCTGCGCGGTCTGGTAGCGCCGTTGATCACCGTCGGGCTGCTCCGTCTGGGCGTGCCGCATAGCACTATCTTCATGCTCAGCGTGCTATTCCTGGCTTTGGCCTGGATCGCCTTCGGACGCGTTCAAGCGCCCACGCCGGGAGACGAAGGCTACAGCGAGCGCCAGAAACTGCGCTACCGCTGGCCCTTCCGACGGCGGATCTCGCGGGTGTGAGTTTGGCGGTCAGCCGTTGGATTATTTGAAGAGCGAGCAGTCCTGAAGTCCAAAGACATCGGCCTCTTGATTCTTCAGCGGGAATTCTCCCAGTATCGTGTACAATAGCGCAGTAGTAGCTGGGCCGCCTTGCCTGAAGTGCCGATTCGGCGACTTTTCCTCAGGCAGTACCCAACATGTGCTGCAATAGACAGGAAGCCAAGATAGTAAGGGAGGCTTCTCATGACCAAAATTGCTAATGAAAGAGAAGTCGATTCGCCATTAGCAGCTCAACCTGATTTTCAGATTTCGGTCAGCAACTTTGGACCGATCAAGAGCGGTTCCGTCGAATTGCGGCCACTCACCGTATTGGTTGGTCCAAGCAATACGGGAAAGACCTACTTTGCTATTTTGGTATATGCTCTGCACAAAAGCTTAGGAGGTTTCCCTCTACTCCCTATCCTATTCCAGCATGTACATCGTTTTCTCAGGCAGTCTGAGAAAGTCAAGAGATCTGCTACGCCCGCCGACACTCTGGCAACAGAACTGCAGGATACACTTTCAAAACTCGAAGAGAAGGGAAGATCACTCAGGTATTCCGACTTGCCCAAGAGTATCAGGGCGCTGACCGTAGACCATTTGATTGACCCTAATTCCTTCGGCGCGATCCTGACTGCCGCACTCGAACGTTGTTTCGATCTGGATACGGTTTCCGAATTGGTCAGACTTCCTGGTGACTATCGAATGGGGGTCACTTTAGAGGCAAAGGAGGAGGCCAAGCAACTATGGCGATTCCACATGGAGGTATTGGCAGAGGATGTCAAAACGTCGGGTCATATCCAGGACTCCATTCTCGTCTCAAAAGAGGGCTCAGCAAGAGCTGCAGAGTTCCGGGCAGGAATGATCGAGTTTAGGGACTTCATTGAAGAAAGAAAGGGCGTAAATGATGTGTGGAATAGTCAGTTTCTCTTAGATTTTTTTGAGCAAGTGCTCAAAAGGGGGATAGGGTCTCTTGAAGAGACCCAAATCCACTATCTGCCAGCCGCCCGTAGCGGCATCATGCAGAGCCATCGCGTAATCGCGAGCTCTCTCGTGGCCCGGTCTGTTCGTGGCGGCCTTGAGCCCCTTGCTGAGGTGCCAACGTTTTCGGGCGTTATGGCAGATTTCATGCAAAAGCTAATCCTGTTCAGTGAGAGAAACTGGGGCAAGGACACGTTAACTGATTTGGCTGATATCTTGGAAAGCGAGGCACTTGCGGGGCAGATAAGATCATCGCAACCTCCCGCGGGGGGATATCCAGAGTTTGTTTACCGCCCCACCGAATCCGAGGAGGACATTCGCTTGACTCGCGCTTCTTCCATGGTGTCCGAACTCGCACCGGTTGTGCTGTTCCTGCGCAGCGTCGTTTCGCCTGGTGATATGCTCATCATCGAGGAGCCCGAAGCGCATCTCCATCCTGCCGCCCAAACACAGATAGCAAAGATCCTTGCCCGCCTCGTGCGGGCCGGTGTGAAAGTGGTAGTTACAACGCACAGCGATTGGCTCTTAATGGAGATTGGCAATCTGATTCGGGAAGGTGAATTGGCGGATCTCACCAGCGATTCCGAAAGTGATGACTCCCGATCGAGTTTACTTCGCCCATGCGAAGTTGGAGTCTGGCTTTTCCGCGAGAGCGATATGTCAACGAGTTCCACGATCGAAGAGATTCCGTTCGACCGTACCGAAGGGGTTGAACCGGAAGAATATGAAGACGTGACGGAAGCGCTTTACAACCGGTCAGCGGCCCTGCAAAATCGATTCCAGGAAGTAGCAGGAGCCGCCTTGAGTGAACAGGAGTGAAATCCTTGAAGCAATTCGGTCCAGGGTTGGCGTAGGAAACCTTTCACAGTCATACCGTCGCGAGGGATGCCGCGTTTCCATGGAAGATGTACCGTATCCTCGTGTTTCCGTCGACGCAGATCTGGCATTCCCCTCACACGGAATTGAAGGAAACCGATGTGACCTGATTCTCTTCCTCATCGACGCTGAACAATCGCTCCTCACGATTCCTTTGGAACTTAAGAGCGGAAATGTGGATGATTCTGAGTCCCATGAACAATTGCAGCAGGGAGCCACCTTTGCTGACTCCATAGCGCTGCAAGCACTTGAGTCGAATTGCTATCCAATCCTCTTTCACGGTAAACGCATTCACCCTAAGCAACTCAAAACACTGAACCGTTTGAAGGTCAACTTTCGTGGAAGAAAACTGACCGTCAAGTTGGCACGCTGCAATCGCCCAAAGAATCTGGCCCTGACCCTTAAGAAGTGAATCGGCGACCAATTCCAACACCAGATTCCATTTCTGAAGTGACAGAACCGCCTTAGGCACGATTGTATTGCCCACCGAAAGGAACCCCATGAACACATACCGCGCCGGCCTCGTAGGCTGCGGCCGCATCGGCACCCTTTGGGAAACGGATCCCCCAACGCCCCTCACCCACGCAGGCGGGCTCGCGGTCTGCGCCCAGACCGAACTCGTGGCCGGCGCCAGCCGCGGCAACGAGCATCTGCAGCAGTTCGGACGCATGTGGGATGTGGACGCCCTTTACCTCGACTACCGCCAGATGCTCGAACGGGAAAAACTCGATGTCGTCTGCGTCGCCACCCATCCCGGCCTGCACCGCGATATCGTCGAGGCCGCGGTCGACGCCGGCGCAAAGGGCATCCTCTGTGAAAAGCCGCTCGCGCTTAGCCTTGAGGACGGCGACGCCATTGTCGCCGCCTGCCGGGCAGCGGGCTGCGTCCTTTCGGTGAACCACTCGCGCCGCTGGAACCCGGTCTTCATCAAGGCCAAAGAGATGCTCGACGACGGCGCCATCGGCGACCTGATCTCGATGTTCGGCATCTGCCAGGGCGTCAAGCCCTACCCGGCCTGGACCGCCGATGAAGAAGGTCCGCTCATCCACGACGCCGTCCACACCTTCGACCTCTTTCGCATCTACGCCGGAGACGCCAAATCGGTCGTCGGTACCGCCCACCGCCGTCACCGCCAGGAGTTCCGAGTCGAAGACATCAGCGAAGCGATTTTCAGCTTCCATTCCGGCGTCAGCGCCGTCTGCATGGCCAACGAGCTGACCCGCTACGCCCGTTTCGGCATCGAGCTGCAGGGCACCGTGGGCGTCCTCAGCCTCGAATACTCCGGCAACCAGTGGCTGCTCGGCGTCGATACCACCGACCGCCTCAACGAGCCGGACCCGCGCATCGAGTGGTTTACGCTTGAGCAGCAGCCCTTCCCTGCCACCGAGGAGACGAGTTCGATCCAGCTGGCTGTAGAGGAACTGGTGCATTGCATCGAGAATGGCGGCGAACCCAGCTCCAACGGCGAAGACGGCGTAGCCTCGCTTGAGATGGTCATGGCCGTCTACGAATCACAGCGCCAGGGCAACAGACCGGTGGAGCTGCCTCTGGCCGACCGTGCCTCCCAGCTCTACATGCTGCGCGACGAAGGCCACTTCTGAGCGAAGAGGGCACTACAAGACCATCTGCCGCCCGCTCACACGAAGCGGACCCGTCCGCCCAAAGGAACTGAAATGAAGCACCTCTTCATCGACGATCACGAAGTCGAAGCCATCGAAAACCTCGCGCGCAAACTCCATCAGCCGCGCAAACAGCGTGATAATGTCGTCATCCGGCCCGAATATCGTTGGGAGAACAACACAATCCAGGTGCGCACCTCGCCCGTCTGGCTGCCGGATGAAGACATCTTCAAGATGATCTACCTGACCAGCGCCGAAGGGCTGGACCCGCGGATTGGCGTCGATCTGACCGGGGCGCCTGCCAACACAGAGAGTTTCGCTTGCTACGCAACCTCGCAGGATGGCGTCAACTGGGAGAAGCCGGTTCTCGGCCTGTATGAATATTCAGGGCTGGACTGGCGGGGAACACCGATCGGCGCCGAAAACAACATTCTTCCCAGCGCCCGGGGGATGCTGCAAGGACCCATCTACGACCCGCACGACCCGGACCCGGGGCGGCGCTTCAAAGGGCTGCGCTACGGCGACGGCGAACTGCGCTCGATGGCCTCCGCCGATATGCTGCACTGGGAAACGCTCGACATCACCTCTCTCCCCAGCGAGGACGAGTCGCACCTTACCTACGACGAGAACAGCCGGCTCTTCATCGCCGCAGTCAAGCGGGCGGGACCCTACGGCCGCTCCTGGCATCTCCTGACCAGCGACGATTTCGCCGATTGGGAAGAGCACGGCCTGATTTTCCACGCCGACCAGGTTGACCAGGAGAACGGCAACGCCCGCCTGCAGCGCTTCTTCGACGACCCAGCCTATCTGTCGCCGGTTGTGAACCGCCCCGAAGAGTGGCGCACCGACGTCTACAACTTCCCCATCTTCCCCTATGAGGGCCACTATCTGGCGACCCCCGTGATGCACCACTGGTCCGGAATGCATGCCCCGCTATACGAGAATGTCGACAGCCGCAAGTCGGTCGAACTGGCATCCAGCCGCAATCTGCGCGACTGGGCGCGCGTCGCCGACCGCGCGCCCTTCCTGGAGCTCTCTCCCGTCAGCGACGGCGAGACCTACGACACCGGCCAGATTCTGATCACCAATCGTCCGCTGCGGCGCAACAACGAGCTCTGGTTCTACTATATGGGCTTCCGCTACCGCTATCTGCTGGTCGAAGAAGTGCTCAATCGCCACTATCTCGACGCCAGCGCGCTTTGCCTCGCCCGATTGCGCATCGACGGCTTCGTCTCGCTCAAGGCCGGCGTCGAATGGGGTTCCGTGCTGACTCGGCCACTCGTCGTCGAAGGAAAAGAGCTGCGCATCAATTCCGACTCCTGGCGCGGACGCGTAGTGACCGAGGTGCTCGACGCCGCCGGCGGACAGCCGCTGGAGGGCTTTTCGAAGGAAGACTGCATCCCGGCGATCATCGACAGTGTTGACGAGCCTGTACGGTGGCGCGCCGGTCGCGACCTGTCCGAGCTGGCCGGCCAGACAGTCCGGCTGCGCTTCCACCTGTGGCAGTCGGAACTCTACGCTTACTGGCTTAATTGACACTGGCGCCGATTCGCCGGTTCCCCTGCGCGATCGCGGCGCGACGACGAATGAGATCCGAGTCTGTACCGCACACCTCAATGCAAAGAGAACGGAGCTTCAGCATGAAACGCTTTGAAGGCAAGACTGCCCTGATAACCGGAGCGTCGCTGGGAATCGGGCGCGGCATCGCCCTCTGTCTGGCCGGGGAGGGCGCGAATGTGGTCGTGAACTACCGCTCTCACAAAGACGAAGCGGAGCGCGCGGCCGAGCAAATCCGCCGGCTGGGCGGCGATGCCCTCGTCTGGCAGGCCGACGTGGCCGACCGCGACGCGATCGAGGCGATGTTCGACGCCGCGGTCGAGCGATTTGGTCGCGTTGACGTGGCCGTCGCCAACGCGGCGGTCTCCGTGCGCGAGACGGTTGTCGAGGCCAAGTGGGAGAACATGATGCGGACGTTCGAGGTCACCCAGTTCGGCGTGTTCCACACCTGCCAGCTGGCCGCCCAGCAGATGCTCAAACAGCCGCAGGCTGGGCGCAGTCGCGGCAAAATCGTTATCATCAGCTCAATCCATGAAGAGATCGCCTTCCCCGCCAGCAGCGCCTACAATATGTCCAAGGCGGCCATCAACCACCTTGCCCGCACCATGGCCGCCGAGCTGGCCGCAGACCACATCAACGTCAATGTGATCAACCCCGGCTGGATCGACACGCCCGGAGAACGCAAGCACTACAGCGAGGAGGATATCGCCGAGGGCGGTCGCCGCATCCCCTGGGGCCGGATGGGCCTGCCCGAGGACATCGGTAAAGCCGCCGCCTTTCTCGCCAGCGACGATGCCGACTACGTCACCGGCACAATCCTGCGCGTCGACGGCGGATTCGTCCACGGGCTTGTGCTGCCCGAACCGGCCGGCGACAACTGAGGCGGTCCTGAGCCGCCTTTTTTGATTGGTTTATCGAGAAAAGGAGAAGGAACGCTGGTTCCAACGCCAGAGAAAGAGCGGTGACATGAGAGTTGCCATCGGCGGCATCAGCCACGAAAGCAGCACCTTTACGCCCGTGCAGACGACGCGCCAGAGCTACGAGGAGCGCTTCCTGCTCGAAGGTGAAGGAATCCTGCGCGCCTTCAGGCGCACGAATACCCCAATCGGCGGCTTCATCGCCGGCGCAGACGCCCACGGCTTCGAACTGATCCCGACCCTGTTCGCCTCACCTCAGCCGAGCGCCCCGACACCGCGACCACTGTATGACGAGATACTCGGCCGGATGCTGCAAGGAATCGCCGATGCTCTGCCCTTGGACGGCGTCCTGCTCGAGCTGCACGGCTCGATGGCGGTCGGAGATCTCGACGCGCCCGACGGACTGGCCGATGCCGAGGGCCATATCCTGGCCGCTGTTCGTGAAACGGTCGGGCCGGACGTGCCGGTCCTGGCGCAACTCGACATTCACTCCAATGTCTCACAGCAGATGGTATCGATGGCTGACGTCCTGATCGGCCGCGAGACCTATCCCGAGGTCGATATGGCGCCGCGCGGCCGCGAATGTGCCGACGTCCTCGCCCGCATCGCCCGCGACGGCCTGCGCCCGGTCATGGCGCTCCACCAGATCCCCATGGCCTGGGGCCTGAACCAGGTTACCGCGCACCCGCCCATGCGCGACGCCATCGCCGAGCTGCATCGCATCGAAAGCCAGCCTGGCGTTGTCTGCGGCTCGATCGCCACCTGCTTCTTCCTGGCCGATGTGCCCGATATGGGGGCCTCCGTCTACATAATTACCGACAACGATCTGCCGCTCGCCCAGGCCTGCGCCGACCGGCTGGGCGAATGGATCTACGCCCGTCGCGAACAGTGGCAGCTTGAGATGCCGCCCGCACGCGCCGCCCTGGAGAAGGCGCACGCCGCCGGCCAGTTTCCCGTCATACTGGCGGACATGTACGACAATCCCGGCGGCGGATCACCGGGAGACAGCACCGGCGTCTTGCGAGCCTTTGTCGAAATGAACCTGCAGGATGCCTGCATTCTCTACATCGTCGACCCCGAAGCCGTGGCGCAGTGCCGGCAAGCCGGCGTAGGCTCGCGCCTGGAATTGGCTGTGGGCGCGAAATCTTCGCCGCTGCAAGGCACACCAGTATCGATGAACGCGCAGGTGGTCGCGCTGTCGGACGGCGCGTTCCGGTATGACGGGCCGATGTACGCCGGCTTGAGCGGCAATATGGGGCCCTCCGCCCACATCGTCCAGGACGGCATCCACGTCCTCCTGGTCAGCCTGCGGGAGCAGCCATTTGATACCGCGTTTGCACGCAGCCTCGGCCTCGACCCCGCGCCGGATGCGCTACATCAGCGTCAAGTCAAGCGCACACTTTCGCGCCGGCTTTGAGTCGTGGGCAGGCGCGATCCACGTCGTGGCAGAGCCGAGCGTCCATAGCCTGCGCGACCTGCCCTTCCGCCGCCTGGGACGGGACCTCTATCCGCTCACTTCGCAGACCTGAACGGTCCTTTCGATTGCAAAAAGAGGAGAGGGGAGGGATGTGAGGAGAGAGGTCGTTTCTCCTCACTATTCTACCTGCAGATCTGGCCAAAATCTCCGATGAGCGCCCCCGGTAGGAGTCGAACCTACGGCCAAAGGTTTAGGAAACCTCTGCTCTATCCTCTGAGCTACGGGGGCAAACAACCGTTGCCTCAGGGTGAAGACGATAGCACAATGCAGGTGACTGGTCAAAGAATTCAGCCGATTCTGCCGGTGTCGATAATACCTGCACGCGCCGTCGTCCCCAACCGGTTCGCTCTGGCCGCGATTATGGGTACAATCGGCGCACACGACCGGCCTGAGCCCCGATTGCAGGACCGGATTGGGCCCTGTAGACAATAGCCCTCCCCGGCTGAAACCCACAGCTGCTTCGCCGGATGGGAGGTGCGGCGGCGACGCCTCCCCCTGCTCACGAGCAAAGGAACTACATGCAGAACGCACAGGAATTCACGCGCGGCGTCCTGGACAACGTCGGCGGCGTAATCGTCGGCAAAGAAGAAGTGATCGAGCACCTGGTGATCGCCTTACTGTGCGAAGGCCACGTCCTGCTCGAAGACGTGCCCGGCGTCGGCAAAACGATGATGGCACGCGCGCTTGCCGTCAGCCTCGGCGTCGACTTCCGCCGCCTGCAGTGCACGCCCGACCTGCTCCCCAGCGACATCACAGGCACCAGCATCTTCAACCAGGAAACGCGCCAGTTCCAGTTCATCGCCGGCCCCGCCTTCACCCATATTCTCCTCGCCGACGAAATTAATCGCGCCACCCCGCGTACGCAGGCCGCGCTGCTCGAATGCATGGGCGAGCAGCAGATCACGGCCGACGGCGTCACCCGCCCGCTGCCCCGGCCTTTCATGGTTATCGCCACCCAGAATCCCGTCGAGTACGAGGGCACCTTCCCCCTGCCCGAAGCCCAGCTTGACCGCTTCCTCTTCAAAGTCAGTCTCGGCTATCTGACGGACGGGGAAGAGGCAGAGATGCTGATCAACCTCGGACACCGCCATCCCATCGAAAACCTCAGCGCTGTGGTGGATGGGCACAATCTGCCAGAGCTGTCGGAACAAATCTGGAACGTAACCGTGGCCGACAGCATTCGCGACTACATCGTCGCACTGGTCCAAGCGACCCGCAGTCACCCAGACCTCGCGCTCGGCGCCAGCCCGCGCGGATCGCTGGCGCTCTACCGCGGCGCACAGGCCAGGGCAGCCTTGCGCGGCCGCGACTACGCGCTGCCGGACGACGTTCAGGCCCTTGCGCTGCTGGCGCTGCCACATCGCTGCATCGTGCGGTCCGACGCGGCACTGCGCGGTCGATCAGCCGAGCAGATCATCACCGAACTGTTGGAGGAGGCCGCTCTCAACCTGGGTGACGAGACGGAAGAATTGGAAGCGCGCCACCCATCCGCCGTGCCGGAGTAGCAGATTGTTCGATCTCTTCTTCCTCCTTCTATTTCTCTTTGCAATTGCCGTTTTCCTTAGGCTCGACTGGATCTACTATCTATTCTATGTCATAGGCGGCGTCTGGCTGATCAGCCACTGGTGGACGCGGGCGCAGCCTTCGCAACCTGATAGTCTCGCGGCGAATGCCGACCAAAGCATTCGCCGGCGAAGCAATCCGCAGCGACATCAACTTCCACAACCGCAGCCGCCTGCCAATCCCCTGGCTGCGACTCAATGAAACATCCCCATCGACCTCAAAGCGGTAGAGCACTACAGCACGATTATCAGCGTCGGCGGCCGATCCTTGACGCAGCGCCGCTTCGCGCTCCACTGCCACCGCCGTGGATACTATGAAATCGGCCCGCTCAGTCTCCATACCGGCGACCTGTTTGGATTCGCCGAATCCTCTTGGCAAGAGACGAGTCCGCACTTCTTGACCGTCTACCCGAAAGTTCATTCGCTTGCCGACTTGGGGCTGCCAAGCCTTCTGCCTTTCGGCGACATGCGCAGCCCGCAGCGTCTTTTCCAGGACCCTACCCGCATGTCCGGCGTGCGCCCGTATGCAACCGGCGACAGCATGCGCCACATCCACTGGCGCGCCAGCGCCCGCGAGGACACGTTGCTGGTCAAGAAATACCAGCCTTCGATGGCTCTCAATTCGACGGTTGTACTTGACCTGGACCGTAGCGGGTTCCCCTACCGCGAGGAGTACAGCGGCAGCGAGTGGGCCATCGTTCTGGCCGCGTCTCTCGCCAGCCATGTGGCCGACCAGCGGCAGGAAGTCGGCTTCATCAGCAACGGAGCAGACCCGCACTCCGGCGCCGAGGTCCTGGCCGTTCCTGCCCGTAACGGGCGCGGTCATCTGATGGGAATCCTCGAGATTCTGGCCCGAATCCAGCTGCGCGACCCCACACAAGGATGAACCGGACGCGTCGCCCCGTCGTAACGGCGCATCGGCTGGCCGGGGGGGAGCGGCTTTCATCCGCCGAGGAACCGAGCTCGCCGATCGCCCTGTCCACCTGGCTGCCTCACCGCGTGGCGCACCTCGGCTGGGGCTCGACGCTGCTGGTCGTCACGCCGCGCCTGTCCGAGAGCCTGATCTGGGTCCTCCACGGCATGTACCGCCGCGGCCTCAACGTCTTCGCCCTGGTTTGCACACTTCAGCCCCAGTTCAAACGCGTCCAGAAGCAGGCCGACGCGTTGGGTGTTTCCTCCCATCAGGTAATCTGGGAATCGGACCTGCTCGGCATGCAAAAGCAGCCGCACGACGGATGACACAGACAAACGGTACGCATTCAACCTTTGACCATGCCTGGCAGGACTCTCTGCTGCGTCCCGCAATCATTGCGGCGATGGTCGGTTGTATTCTCGTGGCCATTACCTCGTTCATTCAACACATCGCGCCCGGCCTCCCACCCGCATATGTTGCCCTCCTCCGCACCACTTCTATCGGTTCGGCGCTCATCGGCGGCTATACAACCACAATTCTTGTACGCCCGTCTCAGCGTCAGCGGCGAACCGCCTCCTTTCGGTTGGCCGAGCTCGGGCTGATCCTCTTTTTGGCCCGCGTCATCCTTTGGGCCGCGGTCGAGGGCTTTCCTGATTTTGCCTCGCTGCTTCTGCAGCCCTTCGGCGTCTTGCTGACACTTCGCTTTGTCGTCAATGCATTCCTCATCCTGATCGCGTGGGGAATGGCCATTGTGGTGACCAACGACTTCCTGTCGATGGGGTTGCAGGCGGATGAGCTGATCGACCTGGACGCGGCCTCCAGGCCGGTCAGCGGCGACGATCATCGGATCCAGAGCGACCGCCGCGCCCTCCCGTCCGCCGTTTCAGCGAACGCTGGGCAATGGGCGGAATGGTCCTCATCCTGCTGACCCGCGGCCAGCCAGGTTGGCATGGGCGCGAACGGCTTTTTTGCGCTCATGCGCCAAGACATCGCCGGCGGTGTCATTGGCGCTGCCATCGTCTATTTCTGCTTGGCCTGCTCCTGTTGACATTCGGACATCTCGCCGCCTTGAGGGCCGCTGGCAACTGGCGAAGCTGCCCAGCGAAGCCGCGATCACTCGCAACTGGCCATTCTATGCGTTCGGCCTGCTTCTGGTTGTGGCTGCTATCGCATTCCTTATGCCGCTGGGAGGAACGTTCCGGCTGGCCCAGTTGATGGGATTCCTGTTCCGCGGGCTCTCCACCTTCATGTTCATGATATTGGGACTGCTGATAG
>CATOTS010000024.1 GCA_951813625.1 uncultured Caldilineaceae bacterium
CAGTTGCAGTTCTTCGTGGAGATTCGTGCAGATTCGTGGATTTAGCCCTTGACGTTGCAGTTCGAGTTGCGGCAGTTCTTGCAGTTTGGACGGTCGGGCCTGCGGCCCTCCCTTGTGCGGGGGGACTCCCCCCGCAACGCCCCCTTGACACCCCTTCCCCCGCCGCCGGGTGTGGCGTCCTTGCGACCCTGCGCAACCGGCGGCCCAGCGCTCCGCCAACGTGCGTGCCCGTTTCCAGCTCGTCGCCAGCCGATCGCGCGTTCGACCGGAGGGTATCGCTCCCGGCAGTTCCTGGCAACTGGTCACTGCAGTTGCAGTTCTTCGTGGAGATTCGTGCAAATTCGTGGATTAAACCCTTGAAGTTGCAGTTCGAGTCGCGGCAGTTCCTGCAGTTTGCAGGGTCGGCCTGCGGCCCTCCCTTGTGCGGGGGGACTCCCCCGCAACGCCCCCCTGACACCACTCCACACGCCGCCGGATGTGGGTTCTTATGCAGCCCTGTGCAACTGGCGGCCAGCGCCACGCCACCGTGCGTGCGCGCTTCCAGCGTGTCGCCAACGCCAGCGTGCCTATGCGGCCGTGTGTGCGCGAAACCAGCCGTTCGCGCGTTCGACCGGAGAGCATCGCCCCCGGCAGTTTCTGGCAACTGGTCACTGCAGTTGCAGTTCTTCGTGCAAATTCGTGGATTAAGCCCTTGAAGTTGCAGTTCGAGTCGCGGCAGTTCCTGCAGTTTGGACGGTCGGGCCTGCGGCCCTCCCTTGTGCGGGGGGACTCCCCCCGCAACGCCCCCCTGACACCCCTCCACCCGCCGCCAGGTTTGGCGTCCTTGCGACCCTGCGCATCCGGCGGCCCAGCGCTCCGCCTACGTGCGTGCCCGCTTCCAGTTCGTCGCCAGCGCCAGCCTGGGCGATACGGCCGTGTGTGTGCGTCGCCAGCCGTTCGACCGGAGAGCATCGCCCCCCGGCAGTTCCTGGCAACTGGCCACTGCGGTTGCAGTTCTTCGTGGAGATTCGTGAAGATTCGTGGATTAGGCCGTTGCAGTTCCGCCGTTCGAGTGTCGTTGAGGCCGATCCGGACACTATGAGCGGGGTCGGTCTCACGCGCACCGTCTACCAGAAAATATCATAGCCCACGATCTCGCAGGTCAGGTCGTCCACGTCCACATACAGATCGCCCTTCGGATATTTGCCGGTCCCCCGCTTGTAGGCCTGGAACTTGATCAAAATCTGCTGCTGTCCGTTTTGGTCGTCGTCCAGCGCGAAAACCATGTCGGCAATGTTGAGCTCGGTGCCGCCGGTCAGTCGCGTCAGCAGGGCGGCCAACTCCCCCCTCAACTCCTCGCGCCGTTTCGTGCACAGAGGCCGCAGCGTAGGAGTCGGCCCGACCGATTCGGGACGCGCGGTCGCCCTGCCTTCAGCTGGAGAAGAGGACGGCCCCTCGGCCAGCGTCCCCAGGAGTATCGGAATCAGCAGCACCAACAACAGCGCGATCCCACCCCAAATCATCCACGCCGGCCAGCGCCGCCGGGGGTGGTGGCGTCGGCCGGGGCGGCGGCAATGCCTGCCGCGCTGCCTCAGCCTGCGCGCAGTAGGGGCATTGCGGCAGCGCCGGATCGAACCAGTTCCCGCACTGACCGCACTTCTGAAATACCTTCCTTTCCTCAGCCATAGTGCCCTCTCGTTTCCCCGGCCAGCGCCGGATCGAACCAGTTCCCGCACTGACCGCACTTCGCACTTCTGAAGTACCTTCCTTTCCTCAGCCATAGTGCCCTCCCGTTTCCCCGGCCAGCGCCGTCAGCCGGGCGACGGTGGATCGTTGGAATGAAACGGGGGAGGGTGCTAAGCCCCTCCCCCGTCCGTGCTTTGCCCCTTGCCGGGCCAAGCCAAGCCGCGCCACGCCTCGCCTCGGCTCGCCGTTGCGCGCCCCCGCCTCACCGGGCCAAGCCTTGCCCTGGGGCACATGGATTGTCGCATATTCCAGCAGTCCAATGCAAGAGATTCTGAATCGGGCTACTCTGTAGTCCATGCACTCTAAACTGCTGGAATTCATCTACAACCTCGGCGTAACCTTCATCGAAGTCGGTAAACCCGACGACGGCGTCGCACAACCCCTCTTCTCTGCCGGAACCGAAATCGACAAGTCCTGGACAGAACTCCACAAAGAGTTCGAAAACGCGCGCGAACTCTGGCGGCTCAACCCCATGGCGCGACGCGTCGTCGGCCTGATCACAGGCTACGTCGTCGGCCCGGGCATGTCCGCCTCCGTCGGCCTCTCCACCCTCAAAGCCATCGCCCAAACCCCCGTCGAACAGTACATGGCCGCCGGGCTTGTCTTTTCCGTCCTGCCCGTGGCATTCTACCTGGCCATGCAACGCTATGTCGTCTCCGGCCTCACCGCCGGCGCCGTCAAGGGGTAACCGCCCTTGGGCGCGCCGAATAGGCCGGATGACCGGTCTCTACAAGTCTCTGCTTAAGCCAATCTCGAGGGAAAATCCCAGATGGATTACCGACACATCGCCCTGGAAGGCGGCGCCGAATTCGGCGGGCAGATGGCAATGCCCGACCGCCTCTGCATCGAGCTCGCCGGCGGCCCCGACGCGCCCATCGTCATCATCCCGACCGCCGCCGCGCCCGACAACAACCACGAGCGCGCCGGCGAAAACGGCCGCCGCTGGTTCACAAGCCTCGGCGCCGCCAATGTGGATACCGTCCCCCTGATCGACCGCGCTTCAGCCGCCGACCCCGCCATCACTGGCGCGCTGGCAGATGCCCGGCTTATCTATCTGCTGGGCGGCTTTCCCGGTTACCTTTGTGAAACGCTAAGCGATACGCCCGCGTGGGAAACGATCTGACCGCCCATGCACAGGGCGCCGTCCTCGCAGGAAGCAGCGCCGGCGCAATGGTACTCTGCGAACATCTCTACAACCCGCGCGCACAGCGAATTGCGCCCGGACTGGGGTTGATCGCCAACGCCTGCGTCCTGCCCCATCACAACAACTTCGGTCGAAGCTGGGCCGAGTCGCTGCGCGCCATGCTCCCCGCCGCCACCCTCATCGGTGTCGACGAAGAAACAGGCGCGATCAGCCGCCAAAACCTCTGCGATTGGACCGTCCATGGCGGCGGCAACGTCACCCTCTACCGCCCCGACCAGCCCGTCAACCAACCCGAGACCTACCGCCCCGGCGACGACTTCACACTCCCCGAATCGCCCTGGGAACTATGATTCCTATAGCCGCACAATCCGAAAATCCTCAAAACGGATCCAGTGCTCCGCGTCCGGCGGACCGTTGTAGCACTGAAGGCTCACCTCCTCTTGCTCACCCGGCGGCAGATCGCCCGCCCCGGCGATCTCATACCCGTTCGCGCCCGGCGCCCGAAACTGAGCCTCCCACGAGTCCTCGTCCACCACCAGCCGCAGCCGCACCCCCTCCGTCGGCACCGGATTTCCCCCGGGAATGACGCACAGCACGCCGTCCACCAGCTCCTTCACCTCCTTGAACACCGGCTCGCCCTCCTGGTACCCACGTGATACCCGCCTGCTCGTACTGCTGCTTCGGCGCCTTGTAGTTGAATATCGTCACCTCGATCGCATAGGGCCCTTCGTTCCTATCAGGCGCCGGCCGCACCAGCGCGTTCTTGACCGTATCCGCCAGCCCCGGCTCTACCATGATCTCCAGGGCGCCCTCCCGCAATCGCCACTTCTCCGGGTCCTCCCGAATCCAACGCCATCCACCGTCCAGCCCGCCCTCAAACTGCTCCCCGAATACCACATTCCGCTCCGATGCACCCATTTCTGCCGCTCCATTCCTGGCTGAAAGTCCGATCCCAATCGATCTCCCATTCTATCACCCTCTCCCCACGCACCACCACCGCAAATTTCTTAAGAGTGCGGCCCAAAATTGGCGTACAAATTCCTATACCACAGGTAGCAATCGAGTCATGGCCGTTCCAAGGTCCATTCCCTGCCAGAGTGGAGGAATACCCTTCCCTGGTTCCTTTTGGACGGTCGGGCCTGCGGCCCTCCCTTGTGCGGGGGGACTCCCCCCGCAACGCCCCCCTGACACCCCTCCACACGCCGCCGGATGTGGGTTCTAATGCAGCCCTTTGCAACCAGCAGCCCGTCGCCCCGCCACCGTGGCCGCGCGTTTCCAGCTCGTCGCCAACGCCAGCGTGCCTATACGGCCGCGTCTGCGCGCCGCCAGCCATTCTCGCGCTCGACCGTCAAGCCCCACCCCCTGCAGTTTCCAGCCCCCTAACCCCTGCCCCCTGCCCCCTGCCCCCTGCAGTTCGACGTTCGGCCCTTCGGCCCTCCCTTGTGCGGGGGACTCCCCCCGCAACGCCCCCCTCCAAAACCATCGCTCACCGACAGCACGCCCTATTCCCTGCAGTGTGGCTCAACCAACGTGGCGTTCGCCAACCGAATACGCCATCAGATAGCCTGCATAGCGGCAGCGATGAACGGCTAGCCGTAGTCAACACTCCCAACGACAGGTCAAAGAAAGTAGCCTTCTACAGGTACCCGCATCCACCCCCCCACCTCCCGCCCCCCCAATTCCCGGCCCGCAGACCCCCTCCCGATCCCGTGCAGCAAATCAAGTCCATCACAAAAATCAGACGAATCACATCTCAGACAAGTTTCAACGAGCCCAAGACAATTTAACCATCGCTCGAATGATCTCCCCACCAAACGAGTCCCACCCCAATAATGGGCTGCACCCCCCACCCCAGGGCGATTGCATCTAAATTGGATTGAAATGATGCTATATGCCGATAGATGAAGAAGCCGATTGGATAGCGAGTTCACCACCCGGAAGAGGGAGGGAACTCATGACGGACCTTAAGGCATCTTCACTGGTTGAGCATGTTGGGGAATTGAAAGACCCCCGTATCGAACGGACGAGGCTACATCAGTTGAGCGACATTTTGGTGATAACGGTATGTGCGGTCATTTGTGGGGCGGACAACTGGGTTGAAGTAGAAGAATTTGGGCGTTCCAGGGAAGAGTGGCTGGAGCAGATGTTGGGATTGCCGCATGGGATACCATCGCATGATACCTTTGGTCGTGTCTTTGCGCTGCTGGATGCGGCCGCGGTTCAGGCCTGTTCTGTGAGTTGGGTGCAGGATCTTCATCAGTTAACAAAGGGACAACTACTGGCGATAGATGGGAAAACGGTACGTCATTCGCATGATCAAGCGCAACAGAAGAGGCCTTTGCATTGAGTCTGCGTCTGGGCTGCGGCCAATCGTTTGGTGCTGGCGCAGACATAGGTGGAGGCAGAAGGGAATGAGATTAGCGCCATTCCCGCATTGTTGCAGATGCTGGATTTGTCCGGCTAAATCGTTACAATCGACGCCATAGCATGTCAGAAATCGATTGTGCAGTTGATGACCGCGGGGTGCGCTGACTATGTACTGGCGCTGAAAAGGAACCAGGCCCAATTGCATGATGATTTCAAGGAGATGTTCAGCAGTGAACGGGAACGCGAATTCGTGCATCTGCCCCACGACTACAACCAGACCGTCGAGAAGGACCACGGTCGCATCGAACTTCGTCGCTGCTGGGCCACGGCAGTCCCCGAATTCCTCGACTACATGAACCCAAATGAGGAATGGACCCAACTCCAGAGTCTGGTCATGGTCGAGTGCGAACGACGTTTCCCTGACCATTCCTCCTGAGAGACGAGATACTTCATCTCCAGCCTGCCCCCCGATGCCAAACAACTCTTGGCTGCCACGCGTGGACACTGGGGCATCGAAAATTCGGTTCACTGGGTCTTGGATGTCGCCTTTCGCGAAGACGAAAGCCGCATACGAGAAGGTCAGGCACAACATAACTTGGCTATCCTACGCCGTATGGCCCTTGGTCTCCTGCGCCATGAGAAAACCGCTAAAGTCGGCATCGCAGCTAAACGAAAACGCGCCGGCTGGAATCAGGTGTATCTGCTCAAGGTGCTTCAACCTTAAGATTCGACTGCCTTGGGGGGAGGTAAATTCCGCTTGACACGCCGCCAAAACCGCGCTATCCTGCGGCACCAGCCTTTCAAACCCAAGTCGGGCCGTGAGCGACCTGTCAGATGCCAGCAATGTGAACATATTTTGCCGGAGCGGGGGCAAGTCGAGAAGTTGCACTAAAGTCCGAAGGAAGTTCGAGCTTCGCAAAGAAAGGAGATAAGGATGGGTGAGTTTGCTACGATTGACAGATATTGCGCAATCGAAAACACGAATTGTCGAAAGAGCATAAAATTCAACGGCCCTTGGACATACTTCTTCGCATATGCTTCAAGTAAGAAGATGGAAAGTTGGACAAAGGAACTCGTTTCAGATTTGGCTAAGCGGGGCATTCGCGGTAAGCGATGGGAGGACATAAGCAAACCAGACTTGATTTTTTCAACTGTATGCGAACAGATTCACGCAAACGATTTTCTCCTAGCCGAAGTCACTCAGCTCAACCTAAATGTTCTCTTGGAGATAGGATACGCACTCGCGGTCGGAAGACATCCGCTTTTGATTCAAGACAAGAACCGGGAGTCATGGAAGAGAGATATTCTAACCACGATGGAGAGTTGCTTCTATGCCACTCGACAGGATGTTCTTGAACACATTGCCAGATGGCAAACGGTTCGATCTCTTGACACTATTGGCCCGAACAAGCGATTGCAATTTCTGGAAAACATGGGCATCTTCGACGATCAAGAGGTCAGGGAGACCGCATATCATCTTAAACCAAAAGTGTCTACTGATTGGATTGGCAGTGTTGACAAGTCTTTCTTCAAGAGTCCTTTCAAACTCACATCAATGGATCCTAGTGATTCTGTGTCCGACGAATTCTATCCTCAAGCCCGCCAGATACAACGCGCGTCGCTGATCGTGGCTAGTCTTGTTAGTACTGAACACAGGGATTTTGTCAAAAGTAATGCCAACGTCGCTTTGCTTGTTGGGTTTTCTATCGGTCTTGGGAAAAAGGTGTTAGTGCTGCAAGAAGAGCCACGCGTGCAAATTTTGGACTTAGATAGTGTCTCCCGTCCATTCGAAACAGAGCATCAAGTTCAACAAATCGTCGATGCTTGGATTAACAATCAAACTAGAATATCTGAAAGGCAAAGTGTAGAGTCGGAACGACAGGCCTCGTCGAGGCAGCAAGCCGACGAACTTCGCAAATTGTATCTAGGTCATCCAGATGCCCTACAAGACACTGAACTTCACAAATACTTTGTGCCAACCAAAGAGTTTTATGATGCTGTTGAAGGAAGGCGCACCATATTTGTAGGACGAAGAGGGTCTGGCAAGAGTGCCAATTTTCGAGAAGTCATAGCAGAAATATCTAAGAAAAACAATATCGTTCCAGTTGAAGTCCTACCCGACGATTATCAATTGGAGCAGATTACAGGTTTGCTCAAAAAGACTACGCACTTGCCAGACTCTAGGCTTGTGTTTCAGAGCATCTGGAATTATGTTTTGACCACTGAAATACTCAAAGCGATTGGTGAAAACACAACATTACTCTACCAATCCTTCGGCGATACCTCTCGAAACAACCTTAATGACATCTACGAGGGCAGACGTAGTGTGTTTGATGAGGAGTTTGGTAGTCGCACCGCTTCCACCTTGAAAAAAGTGTTGTCCTTAAACAGCGGAATGCCATACGACGAAGACAGCCGTAACACTGAGGAGGCGTTCAAGTCTTTACGAGATTACGACCTGAATCGACAACTCAAACAGTTTGCCGAAGATGCAGGGGTTACATTTTTCATTGTTGCTGATGATTTGGATAAACATTGGAACGTGAACACGAGACAATCTATTGATCTGTTAGTAGGTTTGGTCGCAGAAGTGGCAAGAATGCAAAAGTTCTTTGGTAAACACATCAGAATTGCATTATTCCTAAGAGAGGACATTTTTAGCACCTTGGCCAGACATGATGATGATTTGCAGAAACGTGATTTTCTAAGGATGGGATGGACAAAAGATAACCTGCACCACTTGGTTGCGGTACGACTAGACAGAAGAGATTCGGGACAAACAGACGAAATTGTATGGTCAGCTATATTTCCTGAGTTAGTCAATGGCTGTAAGGCTTCAGAATACATTTTAACCAGATCGCTTCCACGCCCACGAGATGTCTTGAAGTTTTGCCAATATGCAATAGACCACGCACAGATAAATGGGCATACATACGTAAAGCAAGAAGACATCGTAGAGGGAGAAAAAGAATACTCTGACACGCTATTCTCCAACATTTCAAATGAGTTCAAAGTACAATATCCGGACTTAGAACTTGCCATGATTGAATTTGCAGGCGTAAACGAAAGGATTGCCTGGGAGGAATTCGAAGGAATCGCGGAGAAAACAATTCGTACAAACATGAGTGTAATGCGTAGATGGATAGGTGGAAGAGTTGTAACGCCCTACTTCTTGACCGAAGCATTGTTCAATGTTGGATTAATTGGGCTCTCTCGTAATTGGGAGAGCAATACTCACTTTTGCAACGGACGACCATTTTCAGAAATATGGGGACTAACGTCATCACAGCCGATTGTTCACATCCATCCTGCATTTCACCAGTGTTTAGAAATCACTCCAACCCCCTCTTTGCCGCCCAATTGATGTAACAGTCGACAATACACTTCACAGAATTGTTCTTGCCCTATTATGACAGGTCAAAGAAAGTAGGCATCGACAGGTTGCCTGCTAAGGTCCCAACTCTCGTCCCCCCGATTCCCGGCCCGAAGACCGCTGCCTGATCCCATGCAGTAAATCAAGACCAGCACAAAAATCAAACGAATCACAGTTCAGACCAATGTCCGCATCAACAAGCTACCTGCGACCAGCCCCAACTCTCGTCCCTCCGTTTCCCGGCCCGAAGACCACCTCCCGATCCCGTGCCCCAAATCCTGTCAATCACTAAAATCAGACGAATCACAGTTCAGACAAACGCCCGCATCTACAAGTACCCGCATCCACCCCCCACCTCCCGCCCCCCCAATTCCCGGCCCGCAGACCCCCTCCCGATCCCGTGCCCTAAATCATCCCCATCACAAAAATCAGACGAATCACAGTTCAGACAAACGCCCGCATCTACAAGTACCCGCATCCACCCCCACCTCCCGCCCCCCCAAATTCCCGGCCCGCAGACCCCCTCCCGATCCCGTGCCCTAAATCATCCCCATCACAAGAATCAGACGAATCACAGTTCAGACAAACGCCCGCATCTACAAGTACCCGCATCCACCCCCACCTCCCGCCCCCCCCAATTCCCGGCCCGCAGACCCCCTCCCGATCCCGTGCCCTAAATCATCCCCATCACAAAAATCAGACGAATCACAGTTCAGACAAACGCCCGCATCTACAAGTACCCGCATCCACCCCCACCTCCCGCCCCCCCAATTCCCGGCCCGCAGACCCCCTCCCGATCCCGTGCCCTAAATCATCCCCATCACAAAAATCAGACGAATCACAGTTCAGACAAATGTCCGCATCAACAAGCTACCTACGACCAGCCCCACCTCCCGCCCCCCCCCAATTCCCGGCCCGCAGACCCCCTCTCGATCCCGTGCCCCAAATCCTGTCAATCACAAAAATCAGACGAATCACAGTTCAGACAAATGTCAACGAGCCCAAGACAATTCAGCCACCGCTCGCATGATCTCCCCGCCAAACGAGTCCCACCCCAAAAATGGGCTGCACCCCCCACCCGCCATCCAATTGACACAAAACATCGCAAACATTATACTTCCAATAAATCTACCGTCACCGGTCCCCAAGCAATTTCCGGCGCGGCCCACGCGCTCACGAAAGGGACAATCCCATGGCCCAGGAAATCCGCGAACTCCGCATCTCCAACGACGCCATCCACGACCCCGCCGAGCTCCAGCGCCGCATCGCCGACCAAGGCTACCTCTTCTTCAAACGCATGCAGGACCCCGACAAAATGTGGGAGCTCCGCCGCGTCATGATGACCCGCATCCAGGAAGTCGGCTGGCTCCTGCCCGACACCGACCCCTTCGACGGCATCGCCAACGTCTCCAAACAGTGCACCGAGGGCCATCCGGCCTACACCGCCGGCTACGGACAGGTCTACAAACTCGAGGCCTTCCACCGCGCCGGCCACTGGCCCGAAGTCACCACCATGATCGAAAAAATTATGGGCCGGCCCGCCATGCCCCATCCACAGCAGATCGCACGCATCTGGTTCCCCCAATACACCGAACATACCACCCCAATCCACCAGGACTTCGTCCACTTCCAGGGCAACTTCGAGACCCTCACCAGCTGGGCGCCCATCGGCGACTGCCCCATCGAACTCGGCGGCCTCGCCGTCATCCCCGGCTCCCACAAGGTCGGACGCGTCCTCGACCATCACTTCTCCCTCGGCGCCGGCGGCCTTGCCGTAGACGTCGAAGAAGAGGAAGAAATCGAGCCAACCTGGTACTCGACCGACTACGAGGCCGGCGATACCCTCATCTTCCCCGCCCTCACCATCCACGGCGCCCTCCCCAACGAGACCGAAGACAGGCTCCGCCTCTCGCTCGACAATCGCTACCTCGCCGTCGGCGACCTCATCGCCGAGCACATGCTCGATCCCCACGGCCCCAGCGGCCTCAACTGGGAACAGGTCTACCAGGACTGGAAAGCCGACGAATACCAATACTACTGGCAAGAAGTCGACAACCCCGTCGTCGCCTTCGACTCCACCTACCGCGATCGCGGCTTCGCCGAAGCGCTCGACCTCGCCCGCGACGGCCACGAACAGGCCCTCTACAGGCTCCGCCGCACCATCAGTAACGACCCCAATTCCGAGGAAGCCCAGACCGCCAGGGAAGTTCTGGCCGAAGTCGGCGCGCCCGCCTGAGGCGCGCTTCACCACATATTCTTGGCCGATGAGCCTCACCGCAAAAGAACTGCGCCTCTTCCACGCCCAGGGCTATCTCCTCAAACCAGGCCTGTTTTCTGACGAAGACCTGCAGCCGCTTCGCGCCGCCATATCCGAAATTATCGACCGCGAGGCCCGCGCCCTCCGGTCAGAAGGAGAGTTGACGCAACTCTTCGCCGATGAGCCCTTCGGTAGACGGCTCGGCTGCATCAATGCCGAAAACCCGGCCGCCGGCCAGCGAATCGCCCTCGCCGTCATGGGCAAAGGCGGCGGCGGCTTCAAAGGGCCCGCCATGCTGCAGACCATCCGCCACGCCCCCCTCCTCTCCTGCATCGAAAGCCTCGTCGGCCCCGACATCGTCGGCTCCTCCGTCTACCGCATCCGCCCCAAACTGCCCGGCTGGGACCGCGGCGAAGTCCCCTGGCACCAGGACGCCGGCTACACCCTCGCCCACTGCGACCGCCATCTCATCGTTACCTGCTGGCTTCCCCTCGTCGACGCCACCCTCGAAAACGGCTGCCTCCACGTCATCCCCACCGTCCACCGCGACGGCATCCTCCGCCACTACACCGGCGGCCGCGCCAACTTTCTCGAAGTCCCGGACGACCAACTGCCCGCCGTCGAGCCCGTCCCCCTCCCCATGAAAGCCGGCGACGTCCTCCTGCTCACCAACCTCACCCCCCACGCCTCCTTCGCCAACCGCTCCGACACCGTCCGCTGGAGCATCGACCTCCGCTACCAGGGCGCCGACGTCCCCAACAACGCCGGCGAAGACCCCGCCGCCTACACCCCCGAACGCGACCCCGTCACCATGGCCTGCTACCCCCCCGAAGCCGACTTCGTCATCCGCAACCCCCGCGATCCCGCTCGCGAAGTCCGCTCCGCCGAACATTTCCGCCAGGTGCGCGCCCGCTACGAAGACAACCGCCCCCCCATGCCCGGCCGCGGCTGGACACCCCTCCACCACCGCTGACCCCGCCCCGCCCCTGCCCCAACCTCGGGCCGCACCCCTCAATTTCACAAGGGTTGCAAAAGACCCCAAAATGTAGTACACTAGTTCGAATTATCGCACCGATGCAGCCGCGGCCCCGTCGCCCCGGCAATCTGTACGAAAGAGGCTCCCGTCCCCCTATCGACGTCACGCGCCTGTCACGAATAAATCGGCAACGGTCCGCGCCGGCCTTCTGCCCAAAAAGCAAGGGCCGCCTATGTTCATCAAACTGCGCCAGAATGGAAAGCAAAACGATTTTCGACCCGACTTTGCCCGGCTTCATGCCAGCGATTTCGGACTCATTAATCGACACGCGTCGAAACCCTAACCCAGAGAATTCACGCGCCAAAACGCGTCATTTCGCGTCAAAACGCATCGATTCCCGTCAAGACGCGACCAGACCCGCAAGAAAAAAATATTTGGTCGACATTGGGTCATATTGGACGACTCTGGTCGACATCGGTCGACCTATGTCGTCCAATATTGTGCACGCGCAACGCTCGCAAACGACCCGGAAACAGCAGCTTTGCTAACCTATCTCTCCCTTCCCAGGATTCTCCCGTCCCATCTGCAAAGGTGCGAATTCTGCCGTTTCGATGTACAATGGGCCAACCGCATACACCATCGCGCGCGCCCTCCCCGGCGAAGACGCGCCGCACCGCATACGATGGCAGCCGCAACGACCGCGACTGGCGCCTACACGACTCTATCGAGCTAGCCAATCTATATACCGCCCGTAAGGGCCCTTCGCAACGAATCGCGCGTTCCTGAAAGGAGACCACGCATGGCTGTGCAGACCTTCAGCAGAGATTACAGCCTCTCCGGCGGCCACCGCGACGCCGTTGAGCTCGACGGCGACCGCATCGAATCGCGCATGGAAGAAACCTGGTGGCGCCCGAAACTTACCCGCCAGCAGATGCGCGAAATCATGCAGCGCCGCGACGGCCCCGCCATCTGGCATTTCAGCCTCTGGTTCCTGTTCCTCGCCGCCAGCGGCTACCTCGCCTTCCTCTCCTGGGGCACCTGGTGGGCCATCCCTGCCTTTCTCATCTACGGCACCATCTACACCTCCTCCGACGCCGCCTGGCACGAATGCGGCCACGGCACACCATTCAAGACCCACTGGCTCAACGAGGCGCTCTACCACTTCAGCTCCTTCTTGACCCTGCGCGAAGCCATCATGTGGCGCTGGAGCCACTCCCGCCACCATACCCACACCTACATCGTCGGCCGCGACCCCGAAATTCAGGTCCAGCGCCCCGCCGACCTGCTCAAAATCCTGATGGACTTCTTCTACCTCCGCAGCGGCCCGCCCGAAGTCTGGCGCGTTATCCGTAACGCCGCCGGCCGCCCCAGCGAGCACGTGCTCGACTTCATGCCCGAACGCGAACTGCCCAAGATGTACCTGTCCAGCCGTATATACGTCGCCATCCTCGCCGCCGTCGCAATCTGGTCCATCGCCATCGGCAGCTTCCTGCCTATGATGTTCGTCCTCCTGCCCCGCTTCTACGGCGGCTGGCTCCACCAGCTCCTCGGCCTCACCCAGCACGCCGGCCTCGGCGAAGACACCTACGACCACCGCGAAAACACGCGCACCGTCTTCATCAACCCGGTCTTCGCCTTTCTCTACATGAATATGCAGTACCATATCGAGCATCACTCGATGCCCATGACCCCCTTCCACGCCCTGCCCAAGCTGCACAAAGCCGTCAAGGACCAGATGCCCCCGGCCTACACCAGCCTCTGGCAATGCTACAAGGAGATGATCCCCGCTCTCATAAAGCAGGCCACCGGCCAACCCGAATACGTCATCCCTCGGCCCATCCCGCAGGACAAGAATACCGACTCCGAGACCGCCGAAGTAAGCGCCGCCGCCCCGGACACCGGCGAATGGGTCGAAGTCGGTCCCGTCGAGGACATCGAGGAAGAGGACGTCATCCGCATCGACCATGGCAGCCGCACCTTCGCCGTCTACCGCCTCAAAGAAGACCGCTTCTACGCCACCGACGGCCTCTGCACCCACGAGTTCGCCTATCTCGCCGACGGCCTCGTAATCGACGGCCTCATCGAATGCCCGCTCCACAACGGCCGCTTCGACGTCGCCACCGGCCGCGCCCTGCGCGCACCCGCCTGCGATCATCTCGAGACCTACCCGGTCGAACGCCGCGGCAACACGCTCTACCTCCGCGTCGGATGAACCAACCGGCCGGAACGGGAGCCCTCACGCCTCCGCTCCAGCACGCGACCAGCCAGTGAGGAACGCTAAGAATGCGAATCGGTTTCATCGGCGTAGGCGGGATCACCCGCAGCTACTTGGACAGCCTCCAGAAACTCAGCCGCCCCGTCACCGCCGTCTGTGACATCAACCCGGAGACCGCGGCACGCGTCGCCGCCCAACAGGGCTGCCACAGCTACACAGACCACCGCGAGATGCTCGCCCGCGAAACGCTCGACGCCGTCTTCGTCGCCATCCCCCCCGCCGCCCACGACAGCCAGACCATCGACGCAGTCGAAGCCGGCGCCCACGTCTTCGTCGCCAAGCCCGTCGCCATCGACCTCGACACCGCCCGCCGCACCGAGGCCGCCGTCGCCCGCGCCGGATGCATCAACCAGGTCGGCTACATGGCCCGCTACTCCGACATCACCGACCGCGCCAAAGAGCTGGTCCAGGGTCGCGAGCTCGGCATGGGCATCGGCCGCTTTATGGCGCGTATGCCCTCCAAACATCCCTGGTGGGGCAAGTTCGCCGTCAGCGCCGGCCAGATCGTCGAACAGAGCACCCATCTCTTCGACTGGCTCCGCTACTTCCTCGGCGACATCGAATCCGTGCAGGCCTTCGGCCACGACGGCCCCGACGACGAAATCGCCGACTTCGAGGACAGCACAACCGTCAACCTGCGCTTCGCCGGCGGCGCCGTCGGCAGCGTCACCAGCACCTGCTCCGCCCGCGTCCACGACACATTCGTGGCCGAGCTGCTCGGGCGAGAATTCTACCTCCGCCTGAAGATGGACACCGAGCTCACCGGCTACCTCGGCAGCGACGAGATCGACTTTCAGGGCGAAGAGCGCGGCTACTTCCGCCAGGTCGAGCACTTCGTCGCCGCCGTCGAAGCCAACGACCAAAACCTCGTCCGCTCATCCTACGCCGACGCGGTCAAGTCGCTCTCCGCCACCTTGGCCGCCAACCGGTCCCTCAAATCCGGCCGCGTCGAAACTGTGGAGTAGCTCTTGAAAATTGGAACGCTGCAAAACGTAATCGAACAGCCGCTCGACACCCTCTTCACCGCCGCAGCGCAGCTCGGCTTTGACGGCGTCGAGCTCGACTGGAGCGACCCGGACTGGGCACAACCGGGCGGCCGGCTCGCGCCCGAAAACCGCGCCGCTATCCGCCGCGCCGCCGCCGAATCCGGCGTTGAAATCCCCTCCGTCGCCGCCCACTTTCTTAGCAAGGGCGGAATCACTCTGGCGGAAACTGAGGCCTTCGGTCTCGAAGCAGTCCGCACTGGCATCGCCATCTGCGCCGACCTCGGCGCCCGCTGCCTCCTCGTGCCCTTCTTCGCTGCCGCCGAGATTAAAGGCATTTCAGCCGTCTCCCGCCTCGTCAAAAACCTGCAGCAGCTTGCCCCCGACGCCGCAGCCGCCGGCGTAACCCTCGCCATCGAGCACACAATGCCCGCCGAGCTCACCGCCGAAGCGATCGACAAAGTCAGCGCCCCCAACGTCGGTACCTACTGGGACATGGGCAACTGCATGGCGCTCGGCGCCGACCCCCTCGAGGAAATCGCCCTCCTCGGAAGCCGAATCGCCCGCGTCCACGCCAAAGAGTACCAACAGGCCGGCGACCCGCCCGGCTCAAGGTACGCGCTCCACTTCGACGGCCTCAACCGCACACCCTTGGGCCAGGGCGACGTGCCCGTCCCAGCCGTCCTCGATGCCCTCCTCCGGGTCGGCTACAACGACTACATCGTCCTCGAAACCGGAAAATTCAACGATCCCGCCGGCTCAGCCCAGGCTGCGCTGAACTACCTGCGATCGCTGACCGCCGCCCAGAACTGATCGTCGGGTACTGTGATCCGCCAACCAAAAGGCAGAACCGTCAGGAATAGATTCAAGCGAGAGCCAAATGGATTACACAGTTGATGCACAGACCTCGCGCCGGCAACCGCAGATCGCCTTGGACTCCTTTTCCCGCGACGGCTTCCTCGCCCTGACCGCCTTCCTCACGCCCGAAGAGGTGGCCGAGACGCGTGCAGAGGTCGCCCGCTTTATCCGCGATCGCGTACCGCAGCTGCCCCGCGAGCAGGTCTTCTACGAGACCCTTGGGGAGCCCGATACCCTGAAACAGATAATCTATCTGTTCCGCCACGATAGCTATTTCGAACGCCTCATGTTCGACAGCAAATTCGAGCAACTGGCTGAGCTGCTCCTGCAAGGTCCGGTCGTCGCCAAGAACATGCAGTACTTCAACAAGCCACCCAAGATCGGCAAGGCAACCCCGCCCCACCAGGACGGCTTCTACTTCATGCTCGACCCCTGCGAAGCCCTGACAATGTGGCTGCCCCTGGAAACGGTCGACGAGGAAAACGGCTGCGTTCGCTATGTGCGCGGCTCCCACCGCCGCGGCATACGCCCACACGGCCGCACCCAGACACTCGGATTCTCGCAGGGCGTAACCGACTACGGCACGCCGCAGGACCAGGCCGACGAGGTCGCCTTTCCCGCCCAGGCCGGCGATCTGCTCATCCACAACGCCATGACGATCCACCGCGCCGACGGCAACCGCAGCAAGTCGCGCACGCGTCAGGCCCTCGGATTCGTCTACTATTCCGAACGCGCCAAGGAGGACGAAGAGGCGCACGCAGCCTACCAGAAGCGCCTCGCAGAGGAGATGAAAGCGAAGGGAAAGATCTGATCTCTATCGCAGCGCCGGACCCGGAGTCCACTGCCGTTCAATCGGTTCGGCCGCGCCCGCGCAGCTGATTCTCAGCGGCTCCATCCGGTCTTGCAGCCGGCTCCGCGCCGGCGTTGAGGTGACGCCGTTCTTCCTTTCCACGAGCAGAATCGCGGCCTGCGTCCCTTCAGGCAGGTCCACAATGTAAGGGCATTACCCACGCCGGCAGTCAACACGTCACAAGTCAGTCCTGCACGCCGCTGGAAAAGTCGCTGTCGCCCGCCGCGCGGTCTTCATCCAGGCCGCCCGCGTCAGTCCACGCCTTGATGCTCTCGATCGTCTCGCGCATCGAGTAGCGCGGCTCGAAATCCAGCAGCCGCTTGGCCTTCGACATGTCAAACTCGATCTCCCCACCCTGAGCCATACTCCAGGGGAAGCCCGTCTCAACCCGAATGCCGGGGATGATGCTCTCCAGGATAGCGGCAAACTCAGATCCGCGCGTGGGGTCCGAGCCGCAGCAGTTGAAGACCTCACCCGGCGCATTGGGATGCTCGCCGGCCGCCATGTGCATCCGCGCAACGTCCCGCAGGTCAACATAGTGGCACAGCTCATCCAGAGAGAAGTGGGGAATCTGGACCGACTCACCCTCCGCCAGCATCTCTGCGAACTCTCGCCAGCCGCGCCCGCCCCCGCGACCGCCGGGTCCGACCACGGCCGTCAATCGCAACGCCGTGACCGGCAGGCCGTATTGATGGAAAAAGGTCAGCGCCAGGACCTCCTGCAAGAGCTTCGTCGAGGCGTACATGTCCTTCGGCCGCGCCGGATGCGCCTCGTCGACCGGCATGTAGTCGGGCGGCGCGAACTTCGTCCCCGGATACCATTCATAGGCGGAAACGCTGCTCGAGAGGACGAACCGCTTCACCCCCGCATCGCGCGCGTACACCAGCAGGTGCGTCAGCCCGAGCAGGTTGACGGTGACCATCTGCAACGGGTCGCCCGTATCACCGGGCAATGACGCCACATGGTAGATGACATCGGGGTCGAGGCCGCCCAGGGCCGCGCCGATCGAGTCGGAAGACGTGATGTCGCCCTGCAACCACCTGCCAGGCATGCCCTCAGGCTGCGGCGAGCGCCCCAATACAACGACATCATCACCCCGCGCAGCGAGCTGACGAACAAGCTCGCGTCCAATGTATCCCGAACCGCCCACAACGAGAGATCTGGTCATCTTCCTTTGCTCCTGTCTGGATTCCACCTACGCACCTTGCATTCGCTTGAGCCGTTCCGCCATATGCTCGCCTATCATTACAGTCGTTAGGTGCGTGTTGGCCCGGGGCACCTCTGGCATGATCGAAGCGTCAATAACGCGCAGACCCTCAACCCCTATCACGCGGCAGTCGGGGTCCACCACCGCCAGCGGATCGTCGGCCGCGCCCATCCGGCAGGTCCCGACGATGTGATAGCAGTCTGCACACTCCTGCAGCAGCCACGCATCGAGCTGATCGTCATCTGTGAAACTATCGATACCGCGGCGCTCATCGCTCAGAGGATCTCCGACCCACATCTCCTCGGCAATCTCCCCCAATGCGGGATGCCTCCCAATCGCAAACAGCCGCCGAACGCCGTCACGCAACCGAATCAGGTCTCTCTCGTCGCTAAGCATCCGCTCCTCAATGACGGGATTGACCGCCGGGTCGGGCGAAGAAATCCGCAGCCGGCCCTTCGAAAACGCCTGAAACACCGAGGCGACAACGATCCCCCGCTCCAGCGCCTCCCCCTCGATCCCATAGACGTTGCAGCTGGCTATCAGCATGTCGTTGAACCCGGTCCCGGCCAGGCCCGAGGTATAGCGAAGACAGCAGTTTGTGCGGCGAGCATGGGCACTGCCGGCCTGTGCCTCAGGCCGCAGTGAGAGATGAAGCCCGACAGCCGGGTGGTCGAGAACGTTCTCGCCTACGCCCGGCAGGTCTACGACCGCTGCGATGCCCAGCGATTGCAGCTTTTGGGCCGGCCCGATACCTGAGCGCATCAAAATGGCCGGAGAATAGACCGCCCCGGCGCAGATCAGCACTTCCCTGCCCTTGAAGACTGTCGGCGCGCCTTTGCCAGAACTTTGCCCTGCCCCGTCACTCCCCGAATGCAAGCGCACGCCCGTCGCCCGACCCGCCCCGCACTCAATCCGTTCGACAAGGGCATCGCCAACGATCTCCAAGTTCGGACGACCTCGCGCCGGCTCCAGGTAGGCGTCATTGGTCGAGACACGGACATCATCTCTCATCGTCAGCGCCACCGGCGAAATACCAGTGCTTCCCGGCGAATGGCAGTCTTCAGACCAACCGTGGCCGAAGTCGAGCGCAGCCCTCCGCAACGCCTGGTCCACCGGCCCCCAGTCTTCCAGAGCGATGCGATTGACTGGAATCGGGCCGCCGCGACCGTGGTACGCAGGGTCACCAAAATTGAGATCGTCCTCCAGGCGAATGAAGCATGGCAAGACCTCTTCGCCTGACCATCCCCTACAGCCCATCTTCTCCCAGCGATCGAAGTCGTCCGGCTCCCCCCGCAGCGCAATCAGACCGTTGATCGCCGAGCTGCCCCCTACGCCGCGCCCTCTGACAAACTCTCTCGGCTCCTGCGTCTGGCTGCGTTGCGCCGAGAGGTCAGGCCATTGGTACACCGACTTGTACGCATCCGACAGAAGAATCTCACCGTGATTGTGGCTTCGCATCGCCGCCGGCGCCTCTCCCGAGCGGTAGTCGGGCCCGGCTTCAAGCAACAATACGGAAACTGAAGGATCTTCAGTTAGTCGGGACGCCAGAACAGCCCCGGCGGAACCTGCGCCAACAATGATGTAGTCGTACATTTGCTTTTCCGTGCACTGTTCTCGATGCGACAGTCAAGTGCCGAGACGAACGGCCTGATCCGGGATAATCCACTTCTTCCGCACAGCGGAAGCCCACCTCGCGCCCGTATCACTCTTCCGGGACTTCCACCTCAAGACTCAATAGAACGGAACTAAGCACCTTGCCGTAACCGTCCAGCGTAAGCGTGCGCGTCGCACCGCCGTCCAAAGAGTCCCGCAACACAAAGTTCAGCGCGCCCATGCGCGGCAGCTCGTAACGTTTCACCTCGCCCTTCACGCTGTCTTCAAACAAGCCTCTGACCCTTTCCGGCGTAACCTGCTCTCTTACCAACTCATAGTGCTTCTTATCGTAAACGATCAGGCCAATGTTGGCGTGGAAGCCCTTGTCGCCCGAGCGGGCGTGGCAGATCTCTCTCAACTGGACCTTCGGCATCGACTAGGCCTCCTTGACAATCACCTCTGTATCCACCATCTCTCTTGGGATAAACGTCGAATAGTAGCCCAGGATTTCAGTAATCGCCTCGCTCCTCAAACCCCGGCCGATTGCAGCCGGACCGTTATTGTCAATCGTTTCCAGCTCGTGCATGATCTTCCAGGCCTCGGCCCGCTCTTGCGTTCTACCCGCAACCCGCAGTCCAACCTCCCATGGCGGTTTGTCCGCCGCAGTCGTCGGCCCGTAGAGCGCGCTGATGCCAATGAAGTCGAATCGAAGCGCGTCAGCCTTCAAGTGTGTCACCTGCTCCAGCCGCTTCCTGATCACATCGGCCGCGAGCTCTGCTCTCTCGTACGCGCCCGGACCCGCATAAAAGACTGTCCCTTCCGCTCGAAAGCCCTCTCTGACGCCAAGGTTGACCTTCAACATCTCCGGCTTTGGCTTGCCTCTGACCGTCCCCGCGATCGCCACCCGGTCCAGCCCCACCTGCTCAAATCCAATATCCGAAAAATCGGCAACGACGTCCGCTTCAATATAGTTGGCAGGATCATCTGTCTCGTACAGCATCTGTTCAGCGCACGTGGCAGGGCTCACTACGCCCCCGCTGTTCGGCGGCTTGGTAATGACCATCCGGCCATCGGCGCTGATCTCGCCAATCGGGAAGCCCAAACGATGTAGCTCAGGCACAACCTTGTAGGGCGGGTCAGCAAAATAACCCCCCGTGACTTGCCCGGCGCATTCGAATAGATGGCCCAATACAATTCCTTTAGCCAGCAGGTCCCAGTCATCCGCCTTCCATCCAAACGCATGGATCATCGGCGCCAGGAAGAGAGATGCATCCCCTACTCTTCCTGTTATGACCAGGTCGGCCCCCTGTTGCAACGCTTCAACGATCGGGTCGGCCGCGATGTAAGCATGTGCGGCAATCAGCCTGTCTCCGAACACGCTGACCCTCTCCTGCGTTTCGTTCACGATCGGATCCAGCTCTCTGATCGAGGAAAGTACATTGTCGCCCAAGACCGCAGCCACTTTCCGTCCACCGAGTCCCAGATCACGCGCGACTTCAATCGCCAGTTCCTGCGCGCCGCGCGGATTCGCCGCACCCATATTCCCAATGATGCGAGTCCCTCTGCGTGCGCATTCGGGCCATATCCTTCGCAACCGCCTCTCAGTATATGTGTCGTAGCCCTCACCTGGCTGGCTCATCTTGTGCCGCTCAAAAGCCAGCATCTCGCTCTCCGACAGCGAATCAAAGATGATGTAGTCGATGTTCCCCTTCTCGACCAGCTCGATCGCAGGCTCTATCCTCTCGCCCGGGCAGGCGGATCCAGCCCCAAGTCGCAACAAGTGATCGGCCCTATTGCTGTCCTTTAGCATCAGAGGTTGCTCTTACTCGTGAACAATTGGATTGCGGCGCAACGCCTGGCTCCAAAGCAAACGCGGAGTAGGCAGCGCCGCCTTTCGCTTCCGAAAGGACGATTTGACGTTGTCCTCAACCCAGGACACTTGCACTGCCAGTCCCCTCTCAGCCCTTAATCGCGCCCGCCGTCAGTCCAGACACGATGTAACGTTGAATGAATAGCGTCAGCAGCACTGCCGGCAGTGTTACCATGATGGTGGCTGCCGCCAGCGGGCCCCAATTCACCGTTTCAAAACTTAGCATGTTATAGACGGCTACCGGAAGTGTCCGCGTCTTCGGGCCCGACAACACCACCGAGAACATGAAATCGTTCCAGGAAGTAATGAACGCCATGATTGCCGATACCACGAGGCCCGGAAGCGTCAAGGGCAAGGCAATTCGGAAGAAACTCCCGTACGGTCCGCACCCGTCAACCGACGAAGCATCCTCCAATTCGGGATTCAGGTCTTCAAAGAAACCGATCATAATCCACACTACGAGAGGCAATCCGGCTACCATGTGACCTAAGATTAGGGCAATGTAACTATTGGAGAGCCCCAAGCTGCGCGTGGCGGCAAACCAGGGTATCAAGAAACTCATCGGCGGCACCAACCTGGCAAGCAGGATCAGCAACGCCATCTCGTAGCGTCTCCACTTGACGATTCCATAGGCAGCCGGTACGCCGATCAAAAGGGCGATGCCGGTAGCCCCGAACCCTGCTATCGTGCTGTTTCTGGCGTATTGCGGAAATGGATGCTTGCGGAATACCTCGGCATAGCTTTCGAGACCCAGGCTGCTCGGCACGAAGACCGGCGGATAGGCGGTGTTCTCAACCTGGCTCTTGAACGAAAGCGAAATCATCCAGAAGAAGAAGAACAAGGCAGGCAGCATGAGCGCGAGAATGACCAGCCAGAATGCGCCCTTTCCTGCTATGCCGTAGAGTAGAGTGAATGGCCGGCCACCTTCCCGACTTGCCAAGGCCGATCCCCTCATTACCATGACGGATCCCTTCTCAATCGAATCAGAACCAGCGCCGCACCCACGACCAGTACGAAGAGCATCACGACCATCGAGGCGCTGTAGCCTACGTGATAGAAGTTGAATGCCTGTAGGAAAAGCAGGATGTTTATCGTTTCCGACGCGCGTCCTGGTCCTCCTTGCGTAAGAACGAAGATGGAGTCAAACGCCTTGAGCGCGTCGACAGAACGAATCAGCAGCACAACAACGATGTATGGCCAGACCAGTGGCAACGTCAGGTACCTGAATCGCTGTATCGCATTTGCCCCATCAATTTTGGAAGCCTCGTACAGGCCGGCGGGGAGGGCGGCCAGGCCGCCAAGTATAACGAGTGCAGCAAAGGGGGTTGCTTGAAACGACTCTACGAGCGCCACGCTCGGTATAACCGTCTGAGACGAGGCAACCCACAGACTCGGCGGCAGGTTGACCAGGCTCAAGAGGTAGTTGAACACGCCCAAAGCGGGATGGTACATCAGCTGCCAGATGAGCGCCACCGCCACAGGCGTCGCCATCATTGGCAAAGCAAAGATCGACCGCAGCACGCCGCGGGCGAAAAACCGTTCGTTAAATGCGAGCGCGGCCCCGAGTCCCAGAGTCGTCGGTATCAGCGTTGCCAGCGCTGAATAGTACAGAGTCTTGAAGACACCTTGGTGAAACCTGGGGGCCGAAAGCGCGTTTATGTAGTTCGTGAGACCGATAAACTCCGGTGGTTGCCTGCCGAGCTCCCACTTCTGCAGACTCATGTACAGATTCCACACCAGGGGATAGCCGATTAGCAAGAGCACGGCAAAAACGGCAGGGGCGATGAAGACCAGACTGGCGCGCTGCTCAATCCAGTCGCCTATGCCCGTTCTGCCCCAGGCATTGGTATCTTTCACCGTGGCCCTGGCGGCGTCATGACGAGTCTCTTGCATTTCCAGCCCTCTGCAACCTTGGACGCATCCTGCAGTCCTCCGGCCCGTGGGATTGAAGGGAGCACCGCATCCTCTGACTCGGTCAGGCCAATCCCCCTGGCCCCCGCCCTACGAAGGAAGAACGGGAGCCAGGGTTTTCGGTCTAGAGCCAATCCTTGCAGGTACTGCGAAGCGATCGGAGTAACCCCACATGCGGGCCCGTCAAAGTGTTCCATCGGCGGCACACTTCGATTGCCTACGACTGGGATGCCTGCATTACGGGCTCCAGTTCGTCCTGGGCGTTCTGCAACAGCTGTGCAACGTCGCCGCCCTCGATGGCCTGGGTCAAGGCGTTGCTAACCGCCTCACCGAACTCGTTGACCGGAATGATCTCCGGAATCATCGGCACTGCCACGCCGTCCTTCAAAGATTCCACGCACGTATCGATCCAGTCCTGCGGAACGAGACTGTTGGCAGCGAAATCTGGGTGCTCCCATGCAGATACCCGGGCTGCCGGGGAACCGCTTATCATCGCCCGCAGCTGGTTGCTCTTGTTGGTCGCCCACTGGAGGAAGTAGAAGGCTGCCTCCTTCTTCTGGCTGAAGGGGCTGATCGCCCAGCCCACGCAGGCTACCGGACCGAACTGCCCGCCCGGGCCTTCAGGCAGAAGCGAGTAGCCGATCTTGTCGGCGATCACAGAGTTCTCAGGGTTCTCGGACTTCGCAATCAGGTCCGAGCCGTCCACCCACATCCCTGCCTGACCCTGGCTGAACAGCGAACTGCATTCGAGCCAGTCATAACCGGTTGATCCGGGCGGACCGTAGTTCTGGAGAAGACGCACATACGTCTCGGCCGCTGCCACCGCTTCAGGAGTGGCAATCGCCAGGTTGCCATCCTCATCCTGCCAGCTCCCGCCCATGTTCCACAGGAATGCACCCCACATGACCCAAACCGCCGCCTTGCCGCGCAGGGTAATTCCATACATGTTGGGCGGATCGTGCAACGCGTCGGCGGCCGCCTCCATCTCCTCCAGCGTCTTCGGCTGTTCGATGCCCTTCTCCTCTAACAGGTCCCTGCGAAAGGCGTAGATTATCTGCGGCACAAACGAGGGCAGCGCATAGATATCCCCGTTGTCCAGGGTCACCCACTGCCAGCCGGCGGCAGCAATGTCGCCGGAGTCCCAATCGGGGTCACTGAGGTTCGGGTCCTTGAGGAGGTCGTTGATCGCGAAATACCAGCCCTCGCTCTGGAACTTCAATTTCTCGATCGGGATAGCCGTCTCCCACACGTCCAGACCGGTGTCCTGGCCCTGCATGTATAGGAGTGTCTTCTGTCGAGCCTGCGCCTCGGGCGCCAGCTCCCACTCAAGTGAGATGCCGGTCAGCTCCAGGAACTCCTGGTCGACCTCGGCTACCAATTCCGAAATCGGGTGGTTTTCGCCATGGATGAAGAGACTCTCCCCGTCGAAGCGTTTGAAATCAAACCCTTCCATCGCCGGCTCAGCCGCGGGAGCCGTCGTTTCCACTGGTGCTACACAAGAAACCGTCGCAAGCACGGAGGCGCCGGCGGCGCCAGCAGTCATGAGTCTCAGAATCTCCCGGCGGGTCATCTTACGCGTGTCCATTGCACTACCCTCCTTGAGTCGTGGTGCGGGAGCGATCAATCGCAACCCACATGTTGAATGGGGTGATGCGCGAAACCTACCTCGGGAATAGACGTGCCATGCTTACTGTTCGTGGGCTCTTTTTGCTCGAATCAGTCTGGCGGCGCCGGCGATAACAATCCAGACGAACCCGTCAAGAACCCTACAGGAATCTTAAAAGCGCGGGAACTTGAGGTCCAGGAGCACTCTTCCGTTGAGTCCGCTTTGACCGTGGTCAACAGCCTGTCTGGGCCAAGCCTTCCCCACTGGGCAAATCAACTGGTCGCCGCTACAGAATTCAGGCCTGAATGGGCAGGCGAAAGGACCCTGACCTGGATTGCAAAACAGCCATCGAGCCTTGGCGACGGTAGGAAGCAACTGCCGTCTCCAAGTCGCCCCCACAGCTGTGGACGATTTGCCCTCTGTAAAATGCGAACCAGAATTTAACCTTCAGTGGGCAACGGCGCGTAATACGGCGGAACTATCTCCTCCTGCAACGGAAGCTCCACCCACGCGTCCGATTCCATCGACTTGTAAATCGCGCACATAACCTCAATCGCCCGCGCGCCGTCCTCCCCGGAGACCAATGGCTCCTCATCATGGATAATGCAGTCCATGAAGTGGCGGGTCATATTCGTATAATTGTTCGGTTCCCGCGGGGGGTGCAGCGCTGTCCAGCGCTTCTCGACAGGCCGGTTCACGATATCCTCTACCCAGAACAGCTGCGGCCAGCGATGGTTGCGCAAAATCTCAGGCAACTCTTCGATTGCATAGTCGCGATTCGTGTAGACCGCCATCGGAACGCTTTGGAATGGATTGGTGGCATCCGTAGTCGTGTAAATTGTGCCCTCGGTTCCGTACAACTCGGTTGCTTGCGAAACCGCATGCGAGAAGCGGTTGCAGCTCACGCAGCCCTGCGCGCCGTTCTCATAGTCGAGCAGGAGCCACACCGTGTCATCGCACAGCGTGTAGTCGGCCGGCATCGCCAGCCTCTTTGCCACGCCGACGGCCCGCTTCACCGGTGCCCCAATCAGCCAGGTCAGGAGATCGATGGCGTGCGCGCCCGTATCCGGCAACGCCGCGCCGCCCGCAACATCGGCGCGCAGCCTGAAATCAGTCTTGGCCACGTGGTTCTGATAGAGGTGCCAGTGTTCGTGCAGCGACGCCCGCGCCATCAGCACCTCGCCGATGACGTCGTCCTCGATCAGCTGCTTGGCCCACTGGTTCTGCGTCCAGAACCGCCGGTCGCAACCAACCATCAACTTGACACCGCACCGGCGGCAGGCCTCGACAATGTCCCACGCCTCCTTGTTCGTGACCGCCAGCGGCTTCTCGACAACCACGTGTAGGCCCGCCTGCGCCGCCGCTATCGCCTGGTTCCGGTGATGGTTGTTCGGCGTAGCAATGATAACCGCTTCCAGGTCGCTTCGCTCCGCATACATCGCCCGGTAGTCGGTGTACCACGCCTCCGCCCCGTACTTCTCAGCGGCACGCGCCGCCGTGTCCGGATTGATGTCGCAACATGCGACCAGCCTTGCCTCCGGCGTCTTCGCAATCGACGCGAAGTGCGCGATCTCGGCGATGCTGCCGCAACCTACAATGCCAAATCCAACTGTCTCCGTCATCTTCCCCCCACCTGCGCTACCTGGATTTCCACCTGTTCCCCATATTTGCTCGCGAACTCGTCCAGAATTGTTTCCGCATCCTCAGGATTGGCCCCAATTGTCGTTGCCCCCGCCCTGATCATTGCCATGCAAGTGTAAAGGTCCGTGATGTCTCCCGCAGCCTTAATGCCGACGTCCACATTCTCCCGGATCAGCTGCACGTCAACCAGGCGGGCGCAGTACGTGCCATACCCGGTCGATGTCTTGACATAGCTGGCGCCTGCCTCCTTGACGATCTGCGCAGCCTTTACGATCTCGGCCTTGGTCAGAAAGCATGTCTCGATGATCACCTTTGTCGTCGATTCGCCCACGGCCTCGACCACGCCGCCAATGTCATCCTCCACATAGGAATACTCGCCCGACTTGAAGCGCTGCACGTTCATCACCATGTCGAACTCCACCGCCCCTTCCTCTAGCGCCTGCCTGGCCTCCAGGACCTTCATCTCCGGGCTCGTCGCGCCAAAGGGAAAAGCGATTGGAATGCCCAGCCTCGTCCGGCTGCCTGCGATCGCGCCGCCAACCAGCGACAGGTAGCTCAGGTTGGCATAGGCCACACCCAGCCCCAACTCTCTGGCGCTCCGGCACAGTTCCAGGATCTCCTCCTTGCTGGAATAAGGCTCGAGGCGCCCGCACTCCATCATCCCCGCCAGCTTCTGTCTCGTTAGCAGCATTGCCCAATCCGTGTCTTTTGGTCGGTCCTCGCTAAATCCTAGTCCTCGCCCCTGTCCCTATTCGACCATCCCAAACGTAAGGCCGCGCACCAGGTGTCGGTGCAATGTTGCCGCCAACAGAAGGACCGGCGCCGCGATGATCAGATTCATCGCAAAAAGCTCCCCCCACTCGACGCGTACCCGCGTCACGTAGGTGACGGCCCCGATCGGCAGCGTCGCCGTGTTGCGCCCGGTAAGGATGAGCGCCAGCATATACTCATTCCACGCCACCATCGCCACCAGCAGCGCTGTTGCCGCCAGCCCGGGCATGACAACAGGCAAGAGCACCCGCAATACAGCCTGCAAGCGGCTGCATCCGTCCACCATCGCCGACTCTTCCAGGTGCGGCGTACGCGCGAAGTAGCCGCGCATGATCCAGATAATCATGGGTATGCTGAATGAAAGGTAGGTGAGCGAAAGCCCAACATACGTATCATATAGCTTCAAGCGATCGATAAGTACGAAGAAGGGCAGCGCCACGACCACCGGGGGGATCATGCGCAGCGAGATTATCCAGCCCAGCAGCTGCTGCCGCCCCTTCATACGCAGGCGCGCAAGCGAGTATGCCGCCGGCACGCCCACCAGGAGCGAAACGCTGATCGAGAGGACCGTAACAACGATGCTGTTGCGTAGATTCAGCAGACCGTTTTTCGCAATCAATACGCGCTCGAAATTGTCCGCCGTTGGCCGGAACAACCACACAGGAGGGCTGGCAATCTGGATCGGGCCCGGCTTGAACGCGGTAACGAATCCGGCCAATATAGGGATCAGAACGAACACGCAAACAACGATTACCACCAGGTAGGCGACCGCAGTGCTCCAGTGGCGGCGCACGAGCCGTCCGAAAGGACGCCGAATTCGCATAGGTCGTTCCGCCTGCCTCACCTCGGTTCCCATTCTCAATCAAGTTCCCTGTATAGGAATCGGAAATAGACCGCCAGTATGACGCCGGCGCCGAGCAGCATAATCTGGCCCGCGGCCGCGCCCCTGCCCATCTGGAAGAACTTGAAGCCGACACGATAGATGTAGAGACTCATCACCTCAGTCGACAGCGCCGGGCCCCCCGCTGTCATCACGTTAACCAGGTCAAACGTGCGGAAAGCGTCGACCGTTCGCAGCACGAGGACCACCAGGATAACCGGCATCAGCAACGGCAATGTGATCCGCCAGAACATCGCCCAAGGCCCCGCTCCATCAAGGTCAGCCGCCTCATATGGCTCGCGCGGCAGCGTTGAGACTCCCGCGTACAGGATCAGAAAAACCAGCGAGGTCCACTGCCAGATGTCTACGACGAGTACGGCCTCCATTGCCGACGTCGGACTGCCGAGCGGCGCCTGTTGCGGCAACCCAAAGAGACCCAAAAAAGGATTGAGCAGCCCGAACAATGGATTGTAGATCCAGCGCCACGTCAGGCCCACCACCGGCGGCGCAATCGCCATCGGCGCAATCAGGATTAGATGAAATATCGTGCGTCCCCAGCGGATCTTCTGCATCAGCAGCGCAAGCCCAAGACCGAAAACGAATGTCAGACTTACGCTGACGGCAACGTAAGTCAACGTCTTGGAGATACTGTTGAGGAAGATGTCGTCCTTCAAGACAAAACTGAAGTTTTCGAGGCCGATGAACGGCGCCTCCTTCTGGCCGAGGTTCATATCCACAAACGAGAGGTAAATCCCGTAAATCATAGGATAGATAATGACGGCCAGCAGCGTGAACAGCGCCGGCGCAACCCACAGAAAACCGGCATGCTCCCTTGCGAACCTCCGGTAACGGGCGCGCCAAGTCTGGCCCTCTCCGGCAACAGTAAGTCCCGGCTGACTTCCCATGTCGGTTGCCTCAGCTGCTGGGTTCCGCCGTCAAACTGTACAGTTTTGCCTGAATCATCCTGAATCGGAGATAAATCTTCTTTCCAACCAAATGGGCAAGGTCGGAGTCCCCCCGCCATTTCAGCGCGGCCCTATTGTGGTCGCCCACAATCAGATCGCTCTCTTCAAAGCTGTATCCTGGCAACACTTCTCCCATCGAGTCGAGCAACTCGGCCTGGATACGGCCGCTCATCTCAGTCTTTGCGTTGACGAAAATGTGGGGACCGTGAAGAATCAACCCCGCCGTCACAAACTCTCCATGTGCCTCTGCCGTCAGCGCAACCAGCCGTTCCCTGTCCCAAAGCGCCCAGCGTGAAAAATGCTCCACCTCCACGGTCCTCGGCCACTTGTGTGCAACGTTGCTCCCGCCGTAAACGAGACCAATCTGATCTCTTCCGAACGGTACCATTGCCGTCATCGGTATGATGAACCCCGCCCCCGGCTCAGCCGTCGGCCCCCACTCCCATGCCTCCTGCGAGATAACCGGGCGGCCCGGCGGAAAGTTGAAGATCTCCCCGTCAACGCTGACCGCTACGCTGATGTCGCTGCAATCATCACCCCCTCGGCGGTATCGGGCGACAAAGCAAAGGTGCACATCCTCGTGGGCTGGGTAAAGGCTGTGGGCATTCGTGTAGAAATCGGTCGAAATCGGGTCGCGCAGCTCGGGGACAAGCAGCGCCCCGGGAAAGGGCCACCTCGAAAAGTCCTTGGTCACAGACTTGCCTATCGCCCGACGCTGCGCCACATGCCACAGCCTGATGTAGGTTACGCAGGCCTCCCTTTCCATGTCGTAGTAGGCATTGTTCGACTCGGCCATGAACAACATGATAGGGTCGGGCAAAGTCCGCCAGTTCAGCCCGTCCGGCGAGACCGCGCCGAAGAGCACCTGCCCACCGGCATCCGGAAGCAGCTCAGGCGAATCGGGCAGTTCACCGGACGCCAGCGCCTCGAATTGGGCCGCAAACGCCTCGCCCTGTGAATGGGCGACCTCCGGCGGAATGCCTGTCATAAGTGACATTGGATCGACCTGCTGGCCCGTCGCTTTGGCAAACTCCATCTGCCGTCGCGGCGACATCCGGCCCGTAAACATCACCTTATACCGTGCGCCCGCCTCGGCTGACGGGTCCACGAACACCGAACCGCCGCCGTACCCGAGCTCCGGTTCGCTCATCGAACCGTACACAATGTTCGAAGGCCCACCGTCCACGCGAACCTGCTCCATCTGCGGCAGATGCCAGTCGACGCCATTGTCAGATTCAGCGTAACGCAGCACATTGCCCAGGTGCCCCAGGTCGAACCCCCGGCGCGACGAAGTTTCCTTCGTTGCCGCTGAAACGAATCCCTCAGGCTCTGTCGTCGGATACCATAGCCGGTACATGCCGCCGTCGTGCAGCATCGTGCCGCCTACCAGCTGCGTCTCCATCCCTTCCAGGCAGATCTGCGGTCCTTTGCGCGCCGGCTCAGTTGCAAAGGTAACCCCAAACGGCACGCGAAATTCGCGACCGACGACGTCCTCCCTGGCCAATGTGCGCTCGCCGTAGTACTCAAGCCCGGCATGAAGCGGATGGGCCTCCCCCGACCCGCTGTCTTCCCAGATGATCATTCCGGGAAACACCAGCCCCAGGTCCAGGAAAAGGAGCGGCTTCGCGTTCAGGTCATAGACAAGCTCGACGCTCTTAATGTCCTTGTAACGGCAGTAGACGTTGCGCGCACCTTGGTACACTGCTAAACTCCATTCCCTGTCCGAAGGGCACAACCCTTATACCCACTCAAAACCGAATAATTCCGCCGACCGCAGCTTGAAATGCAATGTCACCTGCTCGCCGTCCGCGCTGCCGATGTCACTGTTGCCTCCCCAATACACAGGCGCCGACAGGCTGTCCCCCGTAAATGCAGCGCAATCGCTCACGGAACGGCCGGCGACCTCCTCCCTTTGCGAATAGAGTTCCCGTATGTGGAAGCCGCTGTCATTCGCCTGCCCGGACCTGATGACTCCCACGCGAACCTCTCCCCCACCCCGCGTGCGAGCATTCAAACGTATCGAACGGCCCGCCGGAACCGTGGCAAAGGTGAAGAACTCCCCCTCCTCATCAGCCACCACCGCGCTCAGGCGACCCTTCTGCCACCACACCCATCCCACTCGATGCGACCCGAGTACGTTGTCCCAGCGCGGGTACTTATGCGGGAAAGGTGTCCCGTGATAGGGAACGGCGATGCGATCGCTTCCAAACGGCACCAGGTCTCGGCCCGCCGCGATAAACTCGCTGTCCCAGGCTCCGATCGCCCCTGGAGAAATCACCGCGCCGCCAGGCACTTGGAACCAGACGATACCGTCGCTTGAAGAGTACATCCGCACCTCCGATGCCTGCGTGAATCGATCGTAGAGCATCGGAAACATGAGATGATACTGCGGCGCCCCGGGATACTCCGACCTCGCGTTCAAATAAATGTCCGTCGTCGGCGGCCACGACAACTCTGGCCACACCATCGGCTCGATTCCGCCCCAAGTACGAAAGTCCTCCGACTCCGCACGCCCGATCCACCGGCGCTCCTGCCAGTACATGCGCGTGTACAGCACGTAGCGCCTTAGCCATTCGTCCCAGTAGACCGTCGTGTCAGTGTCGCTCTGGTGGACCATCAACGGCTCGGACAGCATTTTCCAGTCGAGACCATCGGGCGAAACAGCGGCATAAAGGCACTGCAGGTTGTGTTCGTTCAGGCGCGGCTCGTGATAACGCGGGTGCAACTCCTGATACGCCGCCCACAGAGCCGGCCTATCACTCTCCGCCGGGCGCGCGCAGAATACAACCTTGTACCGTTCCTCCGCCGGCCCGTTCGGGTCAACCAGAAAAGTCGGCCCGTCATACCCTACAAGCCCAGGGGCCTCCAACGGCGAGTCGGCCACAATCCGCCAGTCGAAACCGTCATCCGACTCCGCATAGCGCACAGTCACCGACGAGGGCTCAGTGTAGTAAAAGTCGCCTGCATCCGCGCCGGGCGGGACTTCCCAAACGACGTTCCACGAACGGTACATCCCGCCCTCGTAAATCACTCTGCCCGGCGGTGGCTGCTCCAGCGGCCCTGTCTTCGTAGCCGGCTGAGCCGCAAGCCGAATGCCGCGCGGTTGAAACCCCAGCGCAGCATGTGACTCTGTTTGCGGAAGCGGCGGACGCACCACCGGCAGCATCTCTCCCTCCGGCGAAAACCATTCAAGATCTCCGCAACGGATGTGCCGCCAATCAGTGAAAAGTACCGTTTTCTCTGTCACTGTCATCTCCTTGATGACCTCACAATCCCCTGTGGCCCCTGCCCCCCCCTGACCACTTCGTCTGCTCTTGCAGCTCTACGAGTGCATGCTACAGCAGTTGAAAGGAAAAAAGCTGGGTCTTGTTCATCCGAAACGCCAGCGATACCGGCTGCCCCGAAAATTGGCCAATATTGGCTGCGCCGCTCCATGTCACCCGCTTGTCCACGCTGTCGTCACAAATCGGGTCCGCCTCAGCGAAAGTGTATCCAGCCAGCGGCTGGCCCCCGGAATCGCGCAGCTCTACCAGGACCGATCCTGCCTCACGGCACTTCAGATTCAGCGAAAGTTCGCTGCCTTCAAAAACAAGCTCTACAGTAGCGAACTCCCCAAATTCGTCTGCTTCGAGCGCAGCCAACCGCCCTTCCTTCCACGTCGCCCACCCGGGCGCGCCAAATGGTTCGCTGCCTCGTGGGAACTTGTGCGCATGGACATAGCCGACGACGGGAACTGCAATTCGCTGCCCCGGCAGAGGAACCAGTCCCTGGCTGGTGCTGATGTCCCCTCCGTTCCAACTGCCCATCTCACCCCGGCCGACCACCGGACCGTCGCTCGGCACCCATTGCCAGTTGATGCCGTCGACGCTGGACGCCATGGAGACCTCCCGGCTGTCGTCCAGACGATGGTAGATGGCCGGAAACATCAGATGCGTATTCCCGCTGCCGGGATAAATGACCTTGGCATTGGTGTAAACGTCGTCCGACGGATGACGCTCCAGCGGGGCCTGCAGTACCGTATCCGGCGTTGAAGGCCAGAAGCGATAGTCCTCCGTCTCGGCGCGTCCTACACAACGCCGGCCGTACCTCCACGTACGGAAATACCCAACGTAACGCCCCAACGACGCATCCCAGTACGCCGTGTTCAATGTGTCGCTGAAATGGACCATGAGCGGCTCGGCCAGCCCCGTCCAGCTTATCCCGTCCGGCGAAACCGCGCCCGCCATCCAGTTCACCTGCGGCCGCCGTTCCCTGTCCAGGTGGCCGGTCGCCCCCAGCAGTCGACCCGATTGCCCCCCGTCACGCGCACACATTGGGTCCAGATCTTCTCCAAATCGCTCGGCCATCCTCGCGCGCCAGGAGGCAGAGTCCGACTCCTCGGCGGAACCCATGTAAATGAGCTTATAGCGCTCGGCGGGTGGCGCGCTCGGGTCTTTGAATACGCTGCCGCCGTGCAAACCGTTCGGACTCAATTCACGGCCGTAAACGATATTTGTATTCTCCTCTCCATGGTATGAGGCCAGGCCGAGAGCAGGTTTTCGCCAGTTGAACCCGTCATCCGATTCGGCATAGCACATCAGGTTGCCGTGCCCCTTGGGCCAGCCAACATCCAGACCCCTGAAGTGGTCCTCCGGCACGCACTCGTACCACGCCCGGTAAACGCCCTCGTCATACAAAACGGTGTTGATGTGATACGTGTACTCCCACGGCCTGTCGCGCAGCATGTTCGGCCCAACCGTCTCCTCCGCCGGCTGCGCCCGCAAACGCACGCCAAAGGGGGCCTCGGGTCTTCCAATTGTGTTCTCCGGCGCCGGCTCCCATACACCCACACGATCTTCGTCCGCAAACCAGCCCACGAATCCGGCCTTCACAAAACGCCAGTCGACGAAACATTGCGGCCCCACCGGCCGCATGGGTTCAAGTTGTCCTTCTACTGGAGTTCGCATTTATTCCCCTCACAGCAAGAAATCGGAATGCAAGAGACACAATCCACTAGCCACTAGCCACTATTCCCTCTCCCCTCTCCCCTCTACCCTGCCCTTCAACGTTCAATCGCCATCGGGTCCGCCGCGTCGCGCAGACCGTCACCGATGAAGTTGACCGCCAGCACAGTCACGAAAATCAACACGGCGGGAGGGATCCAGCGCCACCACATCTCGCGCAGGACGGGAAGCTGCATCGCGTGCGTCAACATGCTCCCCCAACTTGGAGTCGGCTCCTGCACGCCCAGCCCCAGAAAACTTAGTGTAGCCTCCGTCATGATCGCGCCCACCAGCCCCAGCGTCCCGCTGACAATGATCGGGGCCAGCGTGCCCGGCAGGATATGCCGAAATACGATCCCCGGCCAGCGCACACCCACAGCCCGCGCTGCCAGCACATAGTCGGTCTCGCGCAATGAGAGAAACATCGAGCGCACAACGCGCGACATGCCCGGCCAGCCGAATATGCCCAGCACAATCATCACATTGTAGATGCTTGGCTCCAGGAAGGCGGTAACCGTGATGATCAGGATGAACGAAGGGAACAGCATCACGGCCTCGGTGAAGCGTTGCAATATCGTATCGACCGTTCCGCCAAAATAGCCCGAAATGCCGCCTATGACTATCGCGATTACAATCGTGATCCCGACGACCACGAATCCAACCGACAACGAAATGCGCGCACCGTATACCAGGCGCGCCCACATATCGCGTCCAATGCCGTCAGTGCCCAGGACATGCTTGGCGCTTGGGGCGTTGTTGATCTCCCCGAAGTTCGGCTCGCTTGGATCGATTCCCAGCGCTGAAATCGGCGCAAATATGGCCAAAACCAGCAAAATGCTCACCACCACAATTCCCGCCACAGCCGGTCTGTGACGCCAAAACCGCCGCCGGATCCGCGCCCACGTACTTCCGCTGCGCGTCTTCCGCACACTAAGCCCCAGGTCCACCTCGGCGCTTATCGGATCGGGCACAAATGTCTGACTCATCCCTGCCTCCCCGCCGCGATTCGGATACGCGGGTCCACCCAGCCAATGGCTATGTCCGCCAGCAGACTCGCCATCAGCACCAGCCCCCCGTTCAGAATCAGACCGCCCAATAAGACAGGATAGTTGTAGTGGAGCGCCGCGTTCAGACTGTAGCTGCCAACCCCCGGCCAGCTGAAAACATACTCCACGATGAACGACCCGCCGATCAACTCCGGCAGCCCCAAGACCACGCCTGTAACAAGCGGCAGCGACGCATTCCGCAGCACATGACGAAACCGCACCACCCTCTCTCGCAGACCTTTCGCTCGCGATGTTCGCACATAGTCCGAGTTTAGAACCTCAAGAATCGTGGCGCGCATCAGCCGCTGTGTCGCCGCGATCCCAGTCAGGCTCAACACAGCCACCGGTAAAACCATGTGGTGGATCGATTGCAATATGGTGGGGTTTTCTACCCCGATCGGCTTCTCGTGCCCGACCGGAAAGATCGGCAGAGCCAGCGCAAACAGATAGAGTAGGAAGATCGCAAATACAAAGAGCGGCGTCGAAATCCAGATCAGCCCGAACGCTGTGAGCACGTGATCCAGTGCCGAATACTGCCTGAAGGCGCTCGCCATCCCCAGCATTACGCCCACCGCAACGTAAATGACCAGCGCCGTCCCCTGCAGCTTAAGACTCATCGGCCAACGCTGCGTCAATTCGTTCAGAACCGGCGCCCCCGTGACCAGGTCTGTACCCAGGTTTTGAAAGACCACCAGCTCCTTTACCCAAATGAAGTATCTCACGTAGGCCGGCTTGTCAAAGCCGTAGCGCGCTCTCAGCCGTTCCCGCTCTTCCGGTGAAAGCCGGATCCCGAACGCTGTGTCAGGCGGGATCAGGGCATCCACAAACTCCCCCGGCGCCAGCTCGATCATCGTAAACGTGATCGCCGTCATCAACAGCAAGAGCGGAATGATGTAAATGAGCCGTCGGAAAATGTACCCTGTCATGGTGAACCCTTTCACCAATGGCTCGCAGGCAGCGGTTAGCGGGGGCTGCTATCCACTGCCTGCTATCCACTTTCCACACTACCCACTTCTCTCCGCCGTCTATGCCTTCGACCAGGTCCAGGCGTTAGACTTCGTGCAGAACACGTCGAAGTTCCACAGCACCGTGTCGGGATTGTCCACCCCAACGATATCGTCCTTGTGCGAGATCCAGCGGTTGTAACGCGCCAGCGTCATCCACGATGTGCCCTCCAGAGCCGTCCGCTCCTGGATCATCTTGAGCAACTCCGACTTGCGCTCGGGTGAGGCCGCCCGGTACTCCTCCAACGCCTGCTGCGCCCAATCCGGATGGAAGCCCATCAAGTTGCCGGCCTTGGGCGTCCGCCCTTCGGCAAACTCGCCGTGCTCGTTGCCATCGGCGTCTACCCAGATGGGGTCATCGTACTGACCAGGCCATACCGTCACCGAGGGAATGCCCCACGAGCCGTCATACCAGATGTCGACATTGCCGTTGTAGTAGTACTCGGTCAACGCCGGTCCTTGCAATACCTTGGGCGTAGCCTTTATGCCAACCTGACCTAGCATCGCCGCGATCGCCGGCAGTAACTCAGAGGTCAGCGGATCGGTGTAGTCGGTCAGCAGATCGATCTCCTGGTTGGGATCCCAACCAGCCTCCTCCAACAGCCGCTTGGACTCTTCCGGATTGTACGGGTTGTGTTCGAAGTCGTCAGTTCCCGGCCCGTACTGCCGCCAGGCGATGCAGGCCTGGTCCAGCACCTGCGCGCACAAGACCGACCGATCAAGCGCCATGTCGATCGCCTGGAAGACGCGCACATCATTCAAATAAGGCTGGTTCCAATTGTAACGCAGCATGCGGATGTAGTAATCCGGCGTGTCGTACGTCGTCGTTCCCGCAACGGCCGCCATGCTCGGTACGTACGCCGCGTCATTCGTCGCCATTACATCCACCTCGCCGCGCTCAAACGCCACCAGGCAGGCATCGGCGCTGCCATACGTGATGAACTCGACCGCGTCGAGTTGCGGTTCCGGCCCGTGGTACAAGGAATTCTTCACGTACCGCATGAAGACTTCCTTCTCCCCCTTTTCGTAAATGTACGGGCCCGTCCCTACCTGCAGCTCTGGATCGAGCATGATCGGCGTCTCGAAGTCGCGCAAGGCAGTCCGCGCCTCCTTGTCCTCGAAGATCTTGCCGTATATGTGCCACGGCAGTGTCTGCTGACCGCCAAGGATGTTCCAGATCGCATCGCTCCACGGCTCAATCATCTCCACCCGGAACGTGTAGTCGTCCTCGAGGATAAGCCCTTCAGGCAGCTCCTCAGTCGATCCCAGCCAGTAGTCCTTCACGCCCGCGACCAGTTGCAGCGCCGATTCGACGCCCTTGGCCGCGCTCGTGTCCGGCGTGATCGCCATCAACGTCGTGCCCCACACATCCTGCGCCGTGACCGGCTCGCCGTCGCTCCATTGCAGGCCCTCCCGGATCTTGACCGTGAATCCCGTGAAGTCGTCATTGTACTCAGCCGACTCCGCCAGGTTCATTTCAAGCTCCAGGTTGGCGTTGCGGAAAAACGGCCCCTCGTGGCTCATCTTGACAAGCGGTGTGTGATTTACGCCGCCAGCCATCGTCCAGGGGAACTGTTTGCCAATGTAGCCCGTGTCCCAGTGTCCCCAACGCAACACATTTTCTTCCATCGCCGGTTCCGCTGCCGTCTCCGACTCGCTTGCCGCCGGTGCCTCTGCTGCCGGCGCCTCGGCCTCCGGCCCAGTCCCGCAGGCCGCCAACAGAAGTCCACCCGTTGTCACACCGGTGAACCTCAAGAAATCACGACGGGAAAATCTGCGACGTTCCATGGTTCTGTTCTCCTTCCTCCTTCTGGAGGCAAATTTGGCAACTGTCGATTCCCAAAAAGACGAAGCAACCACGAGCCTTAACCCAAACACACGGGGTGCCCCGGCCTCTCCCATCCCGGGCGAAAAACCGGGGCTGCCCTGTCCTAACTGCAGTCGGGATGCTGCACACCCAGGCTCGCCAGCTCTGTGCAAGCCTGCCCCTCCTTCTCATCCGGTGTGTAATTCTTGAAAACTCCGGCATAGCCCGCGTCGGCCACGATCTGTTCTGCCTCGGCCTGCGCAGCTGCCAGCGCCTCTTCAAGCGTCATCTCACCGGCCATGAACTTGCCTACGTTTGAGGCAAAAGCGAACTCCGCCTCCGGCCACCAGGCCTCGCTCGGCCGCGGCACCATGATCTCCATCTGACCTAGGTTGATCGGGAAGTACGGATACAAGGCAGCGTAATCCGCGTCGGAGCAGTCCGAGATGCGATAGCACCACTGCTGCTCGTCGGCCAGGATCTTCGCGTTGGACTTGCCCTGCATGAACTGAATGTATGCCCAGGCCGCGCCCTTGTTCTGGCTATTGGCGTTTATCGCCCAGCCGCCGGCGCCGGCCATCGTGCCGCGATGAATCTCGCCCGTCTCAGGATCTTCCCAGCCGGGAATCAGCGCCCAGCCGAGATTCTCCGCCATCGGCGACCGCTCCGGATCCATCAGGTTGGAAATGGCCCAGTTCTCGGTGATGTACATCGCCACCTTGCCCTGCATGGCATTGAGCATCACGTCGTCGGTGAAATAACCTTCCTTGCCGGGCGGCTGCGCCGCCAGGAACTCCTCGCTAGTGAAGAATCCAAGCGCATCCTGCATTTCAGGCGTATTGAAAGTCGGGTTCCAGTCGCCGTCAAATAGTGATGCGCCGCGCGAGAAGGCGAAGCCAATCAGCAGGTCGCCCATGAGTGTGGAGGGGTTGCCGTAGCGGTGGTTGAATCCCCACAACCCTTCATCGGGACGAGTGAAAAATGTGCCGATGTCGAGGTACTGTCCCCACGTCTCCGGGACCTGCAGGTCGTACCCATATTCCGCCTTGAAGGCGGCCTGCTCATCCGGATCGTTGAACAGGTCCATGCGGTAGGCCAGCATGCCGACTGCTGCAAACTGCGGGATCACGTAGAATGTCTCGTTATACGTGCCCAGCACGGCCAGCGAACGCAGCGGGTAATCGTCCAGCGCCACCTCGTCCGAGTCATTGGCGATGTAGTCCGAAAGATCCTCCAGGCACCCCTGCGACACGAAGAGCCCGTACCACGGACCGTCAAGCCACATGACATCGTAGAGATCGCTGCCCGACTGACACATCGTTGTCACCTTGGCAACGTAGTCAGTGAATGGCGGGAAGTCCGCCTGCAGGTCAACCCCCGTCGCCTCTACAAAGGCCGGATCCAGGCGTTCATGCTGCGTACCAAGGGCGGGAAGAGCATCGCCGATGCTGCCGACGCGGAGCGTACTGCCCGACAGCGGCATATCGTCTTCGCCCATCATGTCGTCCCCGGAGTCTGCCGGCGCGACAGGCGCAACACAGCCAACCACTGCCAGACTCAGGCAGGCGATGAAAACAACAAGCGACTGAATACGAGTACGTCTCATCGGAGTTCTCCTTGTACTGAAGAGTGTGGTTCCTACGACCGCTTTCTTCTGACCCGCTAGGACAGCCAGGCTATCCCCGTGTGACGGTCAAACACGCGCAACTGTGGCAGCTCCCACCTCCTTTCCCAAGCCCAACGCATGGCTCTAGGTCGACAATGGCACGCGGCATCTGCCCTGCCGTCCAGCGGACACGACCAAATCAGGGGATCTTGTAGCGGCGCCAGAGATCGCCGTACTTCTCCAGGTCGACAATGTCGAAAAACTCCTCATCGTTGATCATCTTGTCCTGCACCGAATTCCAATCCCCCGTCTCCTTGAGCGCCTTCAAACCGTCGACAAGCCCCCGCCCCGCCATGTACAGTGACACCAGCGAGCCAATGACCATCTGACACCCGGCCTTCTCGAACTCCTTGATAGCGATCGGCTCGACTGTAGCGAAGATGCCAACAAGCGGGGCCTTAATTCTGTCAGCAAAGTACTCCAGCTCCTCGACCGTCAGCGCCATGACAAATATGGCATCGGCTCCAGCCTCGGCATAGGCGTTGCTTCGGCTGACAACCTCGTCGATCATGTTCTCGCGATAATAGGTGTCCAGGTACGTTGTCGCGATAACATCAGACCGCACGATGATCTTGAAATTCGGATCGTAACGAGCGTCGAGCGCGGCGCGGATCTTGCCGCACATCTCCTCAACGCTGATCAGTTCGCTGCGCGGGATGCCGGCCAGAAAGGGACACTTCGACGGCAGCGCCTGGTCGTCGATATGCACGCCCGCCAGGCCAATCGCTTCAAAGTCGCGCACCGCATCCATCATGCTGATGGCGTTGCCGTATCCCTCCTCCATGTCCGCAATGACCGGCACATTGACCGCCTTCACGATATTGCGCGCGATCATCAGCCGTTCAGTCTTGGGCATCAACGCCAGGTCAGGCTGCCCGAGAAAGGACGCCTCGGTTGCATAGCTGCCGATATAGACGGCGTTGAATCCGGCCCGCTCCACCAGCACCGCCGACAGCGCGTCGTGCGCCCCGATGGCAACAACCATCTCTCCGTTTTCGATTAAGCTCTGCAATCGATCAGGGCCTCTGATTTTGGGTCCCTCCTTTCACCTGCCACCGTCGGTCTGAAGTCGGTTAACCGGGAATTGTAGGCTCCTATTTGACGGCGGCAGCATTGCAAAAATTGCTTCTTATCTCGAATTCCCCGTCTATCTCGGCCTGCGTGGTGATCTCATCCAGATAGACGTCCCGCTCTTCCTGCGCCGAAAGGTATGCCGCGATGATATATCGCGTTATTTCCCTACCCTCTTCGCCGGTGAAGACAGGCCTGTCATCGTCCCTGACGGCCCGAACAAAGTGGCGCGTCGCGCCCACGAACGAAGATGACCAGCTGCGGTCCTCCGGCGGGACCTCCTCCAGATAAGTTGTGACCTCGCCGTCGACAAATACCGCGATTGGCGGAAAAGCCGGGCTGCCCGACATATTGCAAGCCTCAAAGTAGGCGCGGTCTTTCCCACCCGTACACTGGTTGATCCACATTACGCCCTTTTCGCCGAAAATCTCAACGAAGTCGTCCAGCCAGAAACTGCTGGGCAGCGCCATGCGCGGCGAGAACGAAAAATCCAGCTGGGCATACTTCGGCCTGCCGGCTTCGCCCCTGAAGCGCACCCGAATCATCGCCGGCGCGTCCAGAGGCGTGTCCGCGTCGATCCAGGCGCCGATCTTCTCAAAGTCCCGTTCCATGAACCAGCGCGCCAGCGAAAATTTGTGAAAGCCGTCGTCGCCCACCAGCGGCCCCGTGCCCGAGCGCCGGAAATCCATCCGCCAGCTGGTCGGGTCCCAGAAAATCGGCCATGGCGCGCCCTCCTTTACGCCGCCCATCGTATTCACGCGCATCGTCAACGGTTCGCCGATCACGCCCTCCTCGATCAGCGCCTTGGCTCGCTCAAAAGCCGGGTAAAACAGGAAGTTCTCGTAGACCCGCAACTTCACCCCGTTCTGCTTGCAAGCGTCAATGATTCTGTCGCACTCCTCCAACCCCTGCGCCATCGGCTTCTGCAAGCTCAAACCCTTGACACCGGCCTGCGCGCAATCGACCGCCAGCGCGCAGTGAAGATGGTGCGGCGTCAGTATCTCCACTATGTCGAGCGACTCCTTCTCCAGCATCTCCTTGTGGTCGCCGTAGAACGTCGCCTGACCCTGGCCCCACCGCTCCAGCCATCGTTGCCCGGCCTCCCGATCAAGGTCGCAGACCGCTGCGATCTCCGCATCCTCGTAGTCCAGGTAGCCCTGCACGTGTTCATTGCTGACAATTCCGAGGCCGATGAAGCCGACTTTCAGCACGGTGAGTCCTCCAGGCGGCTAGCCCTTGATGCCGGTCTGCGCCGCGCTCTCGATGATCCGCTGTTGAGCAAATAGAAAAATGAGAAGTAACGGCGTGGCCATCACCACCGAAACCGCCAGCAACCAGTGCGCCGGCGCCTGGTACAACGACTTAAGATAGGAGATGCCCAGCGGCAGCGTGGCCAACTTCTGGTCGCTGATCACGATCAGTGGCCAAAGAAACTCGTCCCAACTCGCCAGCGCGGCCAGCAGCGCCAGCGTAACCAGCGCAGGTTTCACCATCGGTACCACGATCTGAAAGAAAATGTTCAGCTCGCCCGAGCCGTCGACCCGCGCCGCGTCGATATACTCGGTCGGAATCGAAGAGATGAACTGCCTCATGAAGAAGACCGCAAACGCGTTCACCGATATCGGCAAAATCAATCCCGGATACGTGTTTATCCAGCCCAGTTGCTTTACGATCACAAACAGCGGGATCATGATAATCTGCAGCGGGAGCAGCGACATGCCTAAAATCATGACGAACATGATCTCTTTGCCGGGGAAATTGTGCTTCGCGAAACCGTAACCTGCCAGCGACGGAAAAAACACCTGGATCCCTACCTGCGCAAACAGCACGATGAGGCTGTTCATCAGGTTGCGCGTGAAGTTCTCGGATGTCCAAGCCTCGGGATAATTGCGCCACTGCACCGGGTCCGGAATCCACTTCACCGGAATGAGGAATACCTGCTCAAGCGGCTTAAGTGAGCCCGAAACAATCCAGACCATCGGGAACAACATCACGGCTGCAAAAACACAGAGCAGCCCGAATCGCGCAATCCGCACGACGTTGCTGCGCTCACTCATTCTTCAATCCCCTCGTGAACGCGAAACAGCCGCAGCTGTACGACGGTGAGTATCAGGATCAACACGAACCCGACCATCGACACCGCGCTGGCCCGCCCCATGCGCAGGTCGCGTAGGCCCTCGTGGTAGATCAGCATCGCCATCGAACGCGTGGCATTGTTTGGACCCCCGCCCGTCATGATGAACATCGGCGTAAACACCTTCATGCCCGCGATGATCGTGTGGATAACGACAAAGGCAAAAACCGGCCGCAGCATCGGCAACGTGATGTGCCGCATCAGGCGCCACCGGCCTGCTCCATCGATGGCGGCCGCCTCATAAAAAGTCTGGGGGATCGATTGCAGCCCGGCGAGAAATACGACCATGAACCATCCAACCCCCTGCCAGACCGACATGATGACAATGCCCCAAAGCGCACTGTCCTGCTTGGTCAGCCAGGATACGGAAAGTCCGAGCATCGCGTTGAGAGGGCCATTCTGGCGCAGCAGCAGCGACCAGGCAGTCGCCATCGCCACCGCCGACAGAATTGTTGGCGTAAAGAAGACCGAACGAAAAAAGAAGCGCCCTATCAGCTTTTCCCGGATCAATGATGCAAAGATAAAGGCTATCAACCAGGCCGGCGGTCCAAAAAACAGCGTAAAACTGAGCGTCACCCGCATCGCCGACCAGAAGTTCTTATTGCCGGCCAGATTCTCATAGTTCCCCAGTCCAACCCAGGTCATCGGCCCGAAGAGGTCGAACTCGTGAAAGCTGATGACGATCGCGCTAACGATCGGATAGATATTAAAGACCAGAAAGAAGACAAGCACAGGAAGCGTGAAGAGGAATCCGACCACCTTCATGCGCGTATGATAACGCCAATTGTCGGGCCAAAACCTGCCCAACCAGAGCGATTCCGTCCTTTCCACAACACGGCCCCTGTACCTGGTGGCTAGCGGGAAGCCGATGGCGCAGAGGCCATCGACTTCCCACTGCCAAGACTTACTTTGGTTCTATCTCCCGTCGAGAATCGAATCGATCTCTTCGACCGCCTCGTCAAGGCTGGCCTGGACGTCAGCGCCCTCGAACGCCATCGCCTCAATCTTGCCGCGCAAGATGCGGGCGACCTCTGCGTAGTGCTCGGTCACGAAAATCGCCTGGCCTCCCTCTGCCGCCGCGGCAACGAGGTCAGCATAAGGAACGCGGCCCGCGCCCCAACCCTTTTCGATGTCCGGCAACGGCTGCCAGATGCCCGACGCTGTCGCCTGTCCCTGCGGGTCCGCTTCCAGGAAACGGAGGAACTCCCACGCGGCCTGCTTGTTCGGCGAAGCCGCGTTCACCACCCAGGCCCAGCCCCAGAAAACGTTGCCAGGTGTGCCGGCATCGATCGCAGGCATACCGTAGGCATGATAGCCGCTCTCTACCACCGGGCTCTCCGTTGCCACGAGGAACGCTTCATACATCCACGGACCGGCCAGGTCGCAGGTCATCTCGCCCGAACCGAACGCCGCATGCACCTCGCCGGGGATCACGGGACCAATGTTGGGATCGCCCAGCTCTTGGCTAACCCGCATCATCCACTCGACCGCCTCCACGCCAGCAGCATTATTGATCTGCCCAGACATACGGTCGTCGCTCAGGACGCTGCCGCCTGCCTGTGCCAGGAAGGTCGTCAGAACCTGCATCGACCATGTATCGTCGAAATACATCGGCAGCTTTATGAAGTTGCGCTTGAAGTTGCCGTCTTCGTCAAGATAAAAGTCGGGGTTGCCTTCAATCACCTGCTTGCCAACCGAAATCAGGTCGTCCCAGGTCTCGATCGCTACCGCATCAGGATCAACCCCGGCATCGCGGAAATGCTGGTCGTTGCAGTAGAGAACGAGCCAGCTCAACTCCCAATGGTACCCGTAGGGCGTACCGTCGGCCGACGACCACGAGTCGAACGCACCCGGCAAACGGCTGGCCTTGAGCGCATCAACCGAGTCGAAGCCAAGCGCTCCCACCGCGTCACTGTCGATCGGCGCCAGCTGATCCTTGTTGATCAGCTTGATCGCCTGCGGGTTGATGACGGCAAAGATGTCGGGCGCGGTTCCGGTCGCAAGCGCACTCGTCACCTTGTCTTCAAATCCGCCCTCGCCTACAGGGGGAATGCTGTGGTCGAAATCGATTGTGACATGGGGATTGTCGTTCATGTAGATCCTGACGCGTTCGGCCTGGTACTCATAGCCGGGCGGCCAGTTGAAATACCACATCGAAAGTTCGACCGGTTGGTCCTCGGCTGCCATGTCTGACGCCATCGGCGCTGGCGCGACACAGGCCGCCACCAGTAGCGTCAGCAAAGCAAGAATGATCACGCTGCGTTTCCGGGTCTTCATCACACGCCTCCTCTATGAGAATTGAGTATTCAGCGCCCAGAATTAGGGCGCATTCTGATCAGCCCATGACTACGGGCTGGAGATCAGCATCTTCTTCTCTACTTCGTCTCTCGTGGGCATCCGCGCCGTGTGCACGCCGCCAGTCCGCTCGATCACATATATCACGGCCGCGGCGCCAAGCTTGGCCGCCCATTGCGCGTCGCCGCTCCGCCGGTACCCCGTCAGAAAGACGGTGGAAAACGAGTCCCCGGCCCCGGTTGTGTCGATGACCTCGCCGTCTTGGGCCGGCACCCGCACTACGCCATCTGCAGTGGCCAGCACGCAGCCGCGTGCACCCAACGTCAGCAGCCCAACGCTGGCCCCCCAGTCCACCAACCGCCTCACGACCGCCTCTTCGCCGGCGGCAGTTGCAACCGCCTCCTCTCCCAAAAGGTGCCCGCAATCTTCAACGCTCGCGCGCACAATGTCGCAAAGGGAGACCAGTTCCCGCAGCCGTTTGGGGTCTCTCCGTTCCGCTGCGTCGGGATGCTGACGCGAATGCGCGCCGCCGTAGCCGCCCAGGTCGATCGCCACCTTCCCGTCCAGATCGGCCAGGTCGCGGATCGTCTCCACGGGCACATCGTGGTCCATTGTCGCTATATAAAATACTGAAGCGGAGCGGAAGGCGGGGGGGATGTCGTCAAATGAAATCGGCGGGGCCTTTTGGGGGTACTGTATTTCCTTCTCACCGGACGGCGCGTAAATCAGTTGCGTCGTCGTCGTGCAGTCGCCCGGCCTGACAGTAACCCCGCGCATGTCTACCTGCGCGTCTCGAAAAGGCTGCAGCAGTTCATCCGGCATGTCCTCCCCAATGATCGTGACGATGCCAACACGCTCCCCCATCCTCCCGGCCGCAACCGACCCATACGCCACCGGGCTCCCAAGGACCGGGCCGATCGTCCGATCCGGAAAATGAATCTTCTCCATGACGATATGGCCGATCAGGACGATATCAGGCTGGCAACTCTCTGAACCTCGCAACAGCTCCATTCGCGCCGCCCTTCGAGTCTGGAAGAGAACAGCTCCTGCTAAAACGTGCTATCTATCGCGCTTCCCCTGAATGAACTCCTCTAGCATCTTCAAGGCTTGCTCGTCGACGATCTGCTGGGGAGGATGTTTGCAGAAGTAGGCGGATGCGCTCGTCAGCACGCCCCCCGTCCCCCGGTCAAGCGCAAGGCGGCAGCAGCGGACCGCGTCAACCGCGACGCCGGCAAAATTCGCACTGTCCTCCACCTCTAACTTGGCGTCCAGAATGATTGGGGCATTGCTGAAATTGGCCAATTCAAAGTAGAAACGCGCCGTCTTACGGTCTTCCATGTTCGGCACATGGGCAAAACCGGCCGAGACTTCGGCTTCGTATGGAATGAGCGTCTCCACGGCCCCCCGCTTCGTCTTCTCCTTGCTCTCCCCGCGGTGAATCAGATTGTAGAAATCAGTGTTACCGGCGTAATTGAGCTGGTATGTTTTATTGATCTGTATGCCGCGCGCCAGCATCGTTTCAACCATCGCCCGGTGCAAAATTGTGCCCCCCAGTTGGCTTTTGACGTCATCTCCAACGAGAGGGATTCTGCGCGCTTCCGCTTCCCGCGCAAAGGAGTCATCACATACGATCAGTTCCGGCATTCCGTTGACAATAGCAACGCCCGCCTCGAGCGCAGCCTCGGCGTAGATCCGGGCCGCCTCAGCCGATCCGGTCGGCAGCATATTCAGCATTACTTCCGCGCCCGCAGCTTTGAGGGCAGCCGCAACATCCACCGGCCGTTGCGTTGCTTGCTCCACCTGCGCCTGAAGGTGAGGGGGCGCTCCGTCGGCCACAGGCCCCATAAGGACCTCTACCCCGCTCTCCGCCAACTCAATGTCGGGCACCCGGTATGCATTGTTCGGGGGCGCAAAGATAGCTTCAGTTAGGTCAAGCCCGATCTTGCCAACGCTGATGTCAAAGGCGACTACCGGCTTGATGTCGGTTACGTCGTATCCGCCCAACGCCCGGTGCATCAACCCGACAGTCTCACCGCCCTGCGCGTAGTACTGCAGGCCCTGTACCAGGGCGCTTGTGCAGTTGCCGACGCCAACAAGGGCAAGCCTGATTTCCTTGGACATGTTTGATCCTCTGTGTTCCCTTACGCTCTTCACAACGCGCGGTCACAGAAGCCGGCGTGTGTGCCCAGTTTCCGCTGTTCTACCGTCGACTGACTCTCCCCGCTTCCTTTCATTGCTCGGTCGCAAAGCGGCAACAGGAGAACCGGCCCCCTCGAACTGTCGCTCACTAAGAGTCAACTGCTGCCAGAAGTCGGGACCACGGCGTATGAGATCTGATGTAGTTGCGTCGATGAATTAGGATATTTCTTTGCAGACTTTGGGAGTATAATGAGTACAAAACTGTTTGTCAACCATGCCAAATCAGGCCCCGGGAGCCCTCGGATTTGTGGCCGCGACTCTATCAAATCCAAGCCCATTCCATCTCTTCCGAAAGGAGAGGAGCCACAATATCATGCAAAACAATTCGAAGCCTCTTACCGCAGCCCCGATGGAAGAGTTAGGCATTGAGCGCCAAGACGAAATCAAGATACTGAACCTCAAGAACCTCGGCTATACAATGGTGCGGAACGCGATTCCCGAAGACCTGTTGCAGCAGGTTCAGGTTGCCTTTGACGCAAAGATGAATAAACAGATCGACGACTTGGGGCGGCAATATCGAAACCAGTCTAACCGCTTCGACCTCATACCGCTCTGGCAAGAGCCGGTCTTTCGCAAATTGGTTAATCTCCCCAAAGTCATGCCCGTCGTGCGCGGGTATATGGAGCGGTACTGGGACGACGAACCGGCAATCTTCGGGGCCGGCCACGGACATTGCCTCTTCGAGCATAGTCCTGCCCACCAGGCCTGGCATAACGATGCCCGCGTCAACAAGAAAGCCTCCGACATGACGCCGCCGATCTATATCCGGCTCACCTTTCTCATCGAAGATGTTGATGAGGAAATGGGACCCACCGGGCTTCTCCCCGGCACCCACGGCACCCATGTCAATTCACCACCCTGGTTCAATGCGCCTGACGGACAACCCCGCAGCGTGCCGGATATGGTGCTCGCAACTGGCAAAGCCGGCGACTGCATGATCAACGATACCTCGATTTACCATACCAACACGCCCAATCTGAGCGACCGCGTTCGCAAAGTCATTTGGGCGATTTACGCCGGGACCAGGACCCCAATCTGGGAGCGAAAGGACCTTCCGCAGGACTACAAAGACCAGGCCCGCCTGACGAAGTCCGATGTCGGCCCTCTCGATGATCCGGTTTTGGCCGCGCTCTTCCGAAACTATCCGGAGGAGTGACGCAGCAGGTCGACCTCGTCCGCGCCTGAAGTTGCACGGTCCCGGCCCTGACCTGCGCAGCCATGACCAATCCACGATCCATTCTGGGGCAGAGTGGGGAATCCTTCCTATTTGGATCCTTTTGGACGGTCGGGCCTTCGGCCCTCCCTTGTGCGGGGGGACTCCCCCCGCAACGCCCCCCTGACACCCCTCCACCCGCCGCCGGGTGCGGCGTCATTGCGACCCTGAGCAACCTGCGGCCCAGCCCCCCGCCACCGTGCGTGCGCAATTCCAGCCTGTCGCCAACTCGCCGCGTGCCTACACGGCCGTGAGTGCGCGTCGCCAGCCGTTCGCGCGTTCGACCGGCGCGCACCGCTCCCTGCAGTTCCTGCCCTCCCTTGTGCGGGGGTACTCCCCCCGCAACGCCCCCCTGACACCTCTCCACCCGTCGAGTGGAGAATCTGATGTAGCCCTGAGCAACCAGCGGCCCAACGCGCCGCCCCAATGCAGCCAACGCCCAGGCCACCGAATGGGCGGGACTTGCGCCTTCCCTGCGCCTCTCCCAAATATCCGCTAAACAATCCCAGCCCCCGCTGGCATGAAATCCGCGCCCTCCGATTCCCACCGCAATTGTGGGATACACCCCATCTCCGAAACTGAATTGACAATTGAACAGGCAGGCAATATAGTTGGATGTGACCGCCTTCATTGCACCAATGACGCTGATGAATTACAGTAATTGTGTACCCTGATGCAGCCGGGAATTCCTCCAATGCACCTTTCAGGTTGCGCCAGGCCCTCGCTTCCGGCGCCTCCAAACGCTTGAAACAGGTTTTCAAACAACTGCGAGAAGAGCATCATGGAGTTGACACTCGAGCAAAAACAGTTCTTCGAGACATTCGGATTCCTCTCCCTGCCCGGCCTGCTCAAAGACGATATCGCCTGGATCACCGACGAGTTCGAAGCGGTCTTTCATGGTCGAAACGTCGTCCATGACGGCAGCAAACGCTCCTGCATTGTGCCCTTCATCGACCAGCGCGAAAGGCTCAGCACCCTCCTCGACCATCCCAAACTGGTTGGACTGATCTCCGGCATTCTGGGAGAAGAGTTCAACTACCTTGGCGGCGACGGCAACTACTACACCGGCGATACCCGCTGGCATAGCGACGGCTTCCACGTGGTGGGCAAGTACCTCAAGGTGGCGCTCTATTTGGATGACGTCGGCCGCGACAGCGGCTGCCTGCGCGTCATTCCCGGCACACACCGGTTTGACATGTTTCAGGGCTGGGATGCTCGCGAAGCCAGCGAATCCTCTGAGCGTTGGGGAATCGAACAGAACTGTGTGCCGGCCGTTGCGCTGGAAACAAAGCCCGGAGACGTCGTCGCTTTCAACCACAATTTGATGCACGCCTCCTTTGGCGGCAGCACGCGGCGCCGCATGTTCACTCTGAACTGCTGCGCGCACTGCGAGACCGACCCGGAGCTTGGCGAGCTGAAAAAGTACATAGCCAACCATCATCGCTACTGGATCGATCAGATGCATTCGGACATAATGAGAGGGACTGCATCTCCCGACCGCATGCGCCACCTCCAGCAGGTTATCGACAATGAGGGCCACCTTCCCGCCCTTTCAGCCCAAGCGCGCAAGGAGATGACCGAGCCGGCGCGAGGATAGTCCGCGATTGCAAGTTCGATTCCACTCGAATTCTTGAAACGTGGAATCGTCCTCCTACGCTGCCCAAGTGATCAACCACAAGACACCGACTTGGCGGTGAACGATTCGCCGTCCCATGCCTGAATTGCACACATGACCGGGGAAAAGAAATGAAAAAGCTGTTGCTCATCGTCTTGCTCGTGTTGTTTCTCGGTGGCATTGCAGTGCCGCTCTATGCCCAAGACGATCTGACCCTCGAAGGGCTGGCGGACAAGGTTGAGGCTATTATAGAGCTGCTGACTTCGATGTCGGACCGGCTGACCGCCTACGAAGAGCGGCTGGCCATTTTGGAGGCGACCGATACGCCGACGCCTACACAGACAGCATCGCCGACTGCCACACCGACGTCGACAGCCTCGCCAACGCCGACGGCCACGCCAACGCCCGATTCGGCTACTGTGACCATGACAAGGCGAATGAACGTGCGAGCCGGTCCGGGAACCAACTATCCGATTGTAGGCCAGGCCGCGGCCGGCAGCCAGTACCCCATCGCCGGCAAGAATCCAGCAGGCACCTGGTGGCAGATTATCTACGGCGGGCAATTTGCTTGGGTCTACAGCCCCCTGGTGACCGCAACCAATCCCCAACTCGTGCCGGCGGCCTCCTTCATACCGACGCCCCCGGCGACGCCTGTCCCACCAACCCCCATCCCCCCGACTCCAGCACCCCAAGTGGTGGCGCCTTCACCCTCAGACCCCTGCGCAGGCATCGGCGGTGACGGCTGCAAATTCAGTTTGCGCAATACCGACTTGAGGCACAATAGCGGAAGCGAGCTGAAACTCTATATCGGTTTTGTCCATGGAGGCCGCAACGATGAAGTTCAGGGCATTGGTGGCAGCTACTTTGTCGAGCTGCACAAGGACGGCGTCCATGTCTCAGCCGTTGACCACACAACGCGCGGTCAGAACCAGACACACCACGGACCTCAGGGCAACAAGTACAACTACCTGAAGGCCGTACCGCTCAACCAGGTTCCCGGTGGAAATGTGGACGGAAATTACAGGATTTTCGTCAGAGACGGCAACGGTGAACGGGACAGCCAAGACTTCACCTTTACGGTGTCGGGAGGAAATGGCGAAGTCTGGTTGATCTTCGCCCAGTACAATTGAGAACGGACTTTCGGCGGGAGGCCACAGGCGATACAATGAAGAGACGATGGAATGACTACCAGCTTTCTTCTGCCTGACCTCTCCGTCGGCATCCTGATGAAACAGCTCTTTGGCCCGCCCTTTCAGCCGGGTCAGCGTTAGTCCAAACCTAGAAACGCAGCAAGAATCGGGGCAAGAACATGAAAAAGTCAATTCTGATACTGCTAATCACAGCGTGTCTCATTGGCGTCGCGGCTCCCCTTTACGCCCAAGACGAGTTGACGCTCGAAGCGTTGGCCGCAAAGGTAGAGGCAATGGTAGAGCTTGTGACCTCAATGTCGGACAGAGTGAACTCATTCGAGCAGCGGCTGGCCGACCTGGAGGCGACCGACACGCCCACGCCTACACCGACTGCCTCTCCCTCAGCCACGCCAACGCCGACCGAGTCGCCCACGCCGACGGCCACACCAACGCCCGATTCGCCCACTGTCACCATGACGAGGCAGATGAACGTGCGCGCAGGCCCAGGTACAAACTATCCAATCGTGGGCCAGGCTGCGGCCGGCAGCCAGTACCCCATCTCAGGCAAGAATCCCGCCGGAGGGTGGTGGCAGATCATCTACGGCGGCCAGTACGCTTGGGTATACAGTCCGCTGGTAGCGGCAACAAACCCTGAGATTGTACAGGTTGCTACCTTCATCCCGACGCCCCCGCCAACTCCGATCCCAACAGCGACACCGATCCCGCCCGCGCCGGCGCCTGCACCCGCGCCGACCCAGCCCCCGTCAACGGGACACGCTTACTCGCTCATTGGCAATGGAACATGCAACCGCAACGACCAACAGACCTACTTCGAAGGCAAGATGTATGACAGGAACAACAACCTGATGAACGGCGTCTGTCTGCACGTTGCCTTCAGCGGACCGCGCAATACCAAGTGCACAGGCTGCGGCAAACCGACCGGCCATTGGGGCTTCTCCCCCTTCGGCGGCCCGGCTCCCTCAGGCACACATGTTGAAATCTGGGTGGTGCAATGCCCGAGCGGCGGCTGGGACACCTCGAGAACAGCCTCGAAGGACTTCTCCAATGTGACCCGCCTGTCGCCAACTTGGGGCAGAACGATCACCGATAGCGTCGCCTGCACAGACATCACCTTCAAGCAGAACTAAGGCGGAATCCCGCCTGAATCTGGGCTCGGTCTTCTGTTGAACGCTGGGGAGCAAGACGAAAGCTCCCCGGCGTTTGCCGTGTATCCCGCTCGCCGTCAATTGAACTGTCAACCTCAAACAGCTAAGTCTTCCCCTGCCCCTTTTGCACCGGCAGCGCCCCGCCTCCCTCCTCTACAATCCCCTGTGACCTTCCGGATTTTCGCTGCTTGCCAAACCTCAGTGAACGCAATATAATTCCTGCCAGTTCCTCTCCAACGCAGGTGCAAGAGGCTCGAACATGGCAACTACCGTGAGCGGGAGCGTATCGTCGGCTGCCGACGCCCGCATCCTTCGCCGCAAGGCCGAAAGGACGCGCGCCTTGGAGCGATCGGTCATCCACGTTATCCTCCTGGTCGGCTCCATTTCCATGCTCTTCCCCCTCTACTGGATGATTTCCACCTCTCTAAAGCCCCAGCATGAGGTTTTCCTGCTTCCGCCCACGTGGTTCCCCAGCGACTTTCAGTGGATCCACTACCGCCAGGCCTTTGTCGACTACTTCAATTTCGCCCAATACGGCTCCAATACGATGATCATTACCCTCGGCGTCCTCGTAGGCCGGCTGTTGAGCGCGTCTCTCGTGGCCTTCGGCTTCGCCCGCATCCGCTTTATCGGCCGCGATGTCATCTTCATCCTCGTGCTGAGTACTATGATGGTCCCCGGGCAGGTCACCATCATCCCGCTCTACATCCTCTTCAGAGAGCTTGAATGGCTCAATACATTTTACCCGCTCATCGTCCCGTCCTGGTTCGGCGGCGGCGCCTTCTTCATCTTCCTCCTTCGCCAGTTCATCCTTACCATCAATCCCGAACTAGACGATGCCGCCCGCATCGACGGCTGCGGCTGGCTGGGCATCTACGCCCGCATCACAATGCCCCTCATCAAACCCGCCCTGGCCGCAGTCGCCATCTTTTCGTTCCTGGGGACCTGGAACGACTTCTTCGGCCCTCTAATCTTCCTCCGCAGCCGTGACATGCTCACCCTTGCAGTGGGCCTCCACTTCATGGCCACCGCGGCATCGTCCTCGGTCCGCCCCAACCTGCCGCACCTGATGGCCGGCTCGACGATGATTCTTCTACCGCCGCTGCTCGTCTTCTTCTTTGCGCAGCGCTACTTTATACAAGGGGTAACTTTCTCCGGCATTAAGGGCTAACGCCCCCGACCCATCTCGATTTCTTGACACAAGCACTTAGTCGGCAGTTCACTAGATGTTTCACGATTCAATTCCCACATTAGAGGAGACAACAATGTCGAACAAGCGATTGAGCCGCAGACAATTCCTTCGCGGAGCGGCAGTGGTTGGCGCCAGCGTTCCCTTCCTGCAGGCCTGCGGCGGGGGCCCGGAAGCAGCAGATGAAGCTGATTCAGGCTCTGAAGCAGCCGAACCCACCATGGAGAAAACGTCAGTCCGCTATGCCCAGGTAATCGGCCCGCTCGACAAGCAGGTCGATATGTTCAACGAACAAAGCGACTCCGTCCACGTCGAATTCGAGCTTGTTCCCTGGGGCGAACACGCCGACAAGCTCCTGATCGATGTCGCAGCCGGCACCGCCCCCGACCTCTGGTTCATCGGCGGCCCTTGGTGGATTCAGATCAAACGCAAAAAAGTCGCTCTCTCTATCAGCGAATTCCTGGCCAACGATCCAGACGTGGTCATGGACGACTTCGAGTTCCCCGCCGACAGCGACTGGGGTATGCTCGACGGCGAAATCTACGGCCTGCCCACAAACTCGGTTATCCTGCGCGGCCTCGCCTACAGCGAGGACCGCTTCGCCGAGGCCGGGCTTGACCTTCCCAACGACGAATGGACCTTCGCCGACGTGGCCGCAGCCGGACCACAGCTCAACCGCGGCGAAGAGTCCTATGCAATGACCTCGCCGCTCCTCGCCGGCGACCTCTATCTCACCACCATCTGGCAAAACGGCGGCCAGATTATCAGCGAAGACGAATCCAAGTGTCTGCTCGACCAGCCCGAAGCCGTCGAAGCCGTCGAACAGCTCGTTGCCTGGACCGAATTCTCCATGAAACCCGGCCAGCATGCGGCCCTCGGCGACTTCCCCACTGCCAGCGGAAAGATCGCCATGTGGCCGATGGTCCTGGCCGACTGGGACACCTGGCTGAAAGTCACCGCCAACGACGAAACCAACCAGTGGATGACCTGGTGGCCGAGCATCACCAATCCGCCCGCGGTAGACGTCTACGCCGGTAGCGTCCACATGGAAGCGATCTGGTCGGAGTCCGACAAAGTCGACGCCGCCTGGGAATTCTTCATCTGGAGAGCCATCAACCAGGACTCGCTCGACTACCAGATCACCCTCTTCCCCATCAACTATCGCATGGACGCGACGGTCCGAAGCGCCATCACCAACGAACGCCAGGCCGCCTTCCTGACACTTCACCTGCCGATTACCGACCTCTCCACCGGCGAATACTGGGGCCCCAGCACCACAGAAATCCTGAACGCCTTCCGCTCCGAGTATGAGCTTGCCGTTCTGGGAGAGAAGACCGCCAGGGAAGCGATGGAAGCCGCCACCGCTGCTATCGACGTGATTATTGAAGACGCCTAGGTCCGATGCAATGATCGGCCACGAAATTGGCGGCCGTCTCCTTCGGCCGCCAATTTCACTAACGCAACCGACACAGGACAAACTGAGGAACCACCATGGCAGCAACGGTCAGCGCTGCAGCGCCCATCGGCCCCAAGCGTCGCATGAGCCGCACCGCACTCTTCGAAAACATAGCCGGTTTCCTCTTCATCAGCCCCTGGATCTTCGGTTTCCTTGTATTCGAATTCGGCCCTCTGATCGCGGCCGGCTATCTGAGCCTGACCAAGTACGACATCCTTACTCCGCCCAGATTTACCGGGCTGGCAAACTTCGACAAAATGTTCACCCGCGACCCCCTCTTCTGGAAAAGCCTGTGGGTGACTGCCATCTATTCGTTAAGCGTCGTCTTTCTGGGCGTCATCCTCGGTGTAATGCTGGCCGTGCTTCTTAACCAGAAAATCCGCGGCATGTCCCTCTATCGGACCGTCTACTATCTGCCCGCTGTCGTCTCCGGCGTGGCCGTCGCATACATGTGGGCCTGGGTCTTTCGCCCCGAAGCAGGAATCATCAACTATGGCTTGAGCCTGATCGGCATTACAGGGCCCAACTGGCTCTTCAGCACCACCTGGACGCTTCCAGCCTTTGTCATCATGAGCCTGTGGGCCGTTGGCGGCGGTATGGTGCTCTATCTGGCCGGCCTCCAGGGCGTGCCGACACAGCTCTACGAAGCCGCATCCCTCGACGGTGCCACCCGCTGGGCCTCGTTCTGGAACGTTACCCTGCCCATGATCTCGCCCGTTATATTCTTCAATTTCATCATCGGAATTATCGGCTCCTTCCAGGTGTTCACCAGTGCCTTCGTCATCACCAAGGGCGGCCCTGCCAACTCCACCCTTTTCTTCGTCCTCTATCTCTACCGCCACGCCTTCGAAAACTTCAAAATGGGCTACGCCGCCGCACTGGGCATGATTCTCTTCCTCGTCATTATGACGCTGACCATCATTTCATTCCGCCTCTCCAACCGGCTTGTCTTCTACGAGGGTCGGATTACTTGAACCGGATGCAACAGCAACGCGACAATGACCGCCGGCAACGCAAACTGCATGAAAATAGCTATGGAAGGGACAAAAAAATGTTGACAGAAGAACAAATGGCGCATTTTCACGCCTTGGGCTTCGTGAGAGTGGAAGGCGCGCTCGCACCTGAGGAAGTCGACGAATTCTCCTGGCGCTTCGACGACATCATAAACCGCGGCGAAACCCAGGGCGACGAATCCGAGCCCGGCGCCCGCATCTTCCCCGATGGGCACCGCGTTATCCTCCCTCTGATCGAGGCAGATCCCTACTTCTACCAGTTGCTCGACCACCCAAACCTCGCAGCCATCGCTGAAGACCTGCTCGGCGAAGACTGCATCTACTTCGGTAGCTCAGACGGGCAGATTCACGACGGCGACACAGCCTGGCATCGAGACGGAGGCACCCCCGGCCCGGCCATTGAGGCCAAGCTGACCTTCTATCTCGATGATGTCGCGCCCGGTAAGGGCTGCCTCAGTTTCATCCCCGGCAGTCACCTCTGGCCCCTCCACTACAACGATCTCGAAAAGTATATCGACCAGAAGGTACTTGGCTACTCCATGCAGGAATTCCCCGGGCGCTACGACCTTCCAGCCGGAAAGGGTGACGTGATCGCCTTCCAGACCCGTATCTGGCACTCTTCCTGGGGCGGCGGCGCCAACCGGCGCCAAATGGCTTGGATGATGCGCACCGCCCCCCGCATGCAATGGGAAACCGATCGAATCACCGAATTCTTGAAGTGGTATTCTTCGAAGTGGTCAAGAAAGACCGGCCGGCTCGTCACTGACCGCCTCTTCGAAACGGCTGACGAGCGGCGAATGAAGAAGATTGAGCTGCTCAAGGATCTCGGCGCTTAGAGGCAAGCGGCCAATGCAGCCAGGAGCAATCGAGATGAACATAGAGAAGCATCTGAGCGATCTTGAGCAGGATGGATACACAGTCATTCCCGACGCGCTCTCACAGCACGAAGTGCGCGTCACGCTCCAGGCCGTCAAGGATCTGCTGGAGGAGGAGCGCAAGGTCGCCCTTGGCACCGGCACCCAGTCAGACAACCTGCTAACCTCGCACACCATCGTCGGCAAGCATCCCGTATTCTACGAATTCTTCCTCAACCCGCCCACAATGCAAATCGTCCGCAAAATGATCGGCGACGACGCCCTCATCTACGACGCCAACATCCGCATCCCAATGCCGACCGGCGCCGCAAACCCCCGCCAGGGCTTCCAACTCCACGTCGATCGGGAAGATTACACCGTCGTCCCTTTTGTCGGCGGCACACATTTCCCAATGGCCATGAACGTCACCTGGTGCCTGGTCGATTTCACCATCGATAACGGCGCGACGCTGCTGTGGCCCGGCTCGCACAACTCCTGTGTTGTGCCCGAACCCGAGAGCAGACCTTCAGGCTACATCTACGCCGAAGCCCCCGCCGGCTCAGCCGTCATCTGGGATGCCGCCATCTGGCACGCCAGCGGCGTAAACTGCAGCGACAGCCCGCGCTACGCCGTGCTGGCCTACTACATCCGCTCCTGGATGCGCGGGAAAACCGACAGCCTGCGCTTTATCCCGCCCGACGTGCGCACGACTCTGTCGGAAGAAGCAAAGCACCTGCTCGGCTTCCGGCCTGCGCCGCCCGACTATTCGGACGTCAAGGCGCTCAGTCCCGAACGGCTTGCCTCTCTCTCTGTTGAGGAGAAAAAAGTTCTCGGATTTGCCGTCTACTAGCGTTTGACGCCAACAGCCCGCCATACGGACCCCGCGGGCATCGCGTTCTCCTGCAGAAGGCCGGCGACAGCCTTGCCAGCCTCAGAGGCGCGGTTGAACTGCGGCATTGATGACCCTTTGCTCCCTGCGCCCACGCGTCAGGCGCGGAAAACCAAGAGCGTACATTAACAACAGGGGAGTAGTTCAGATATGCTCCCGAAAAGAGTCAGGTAAGCTCAACGTTCAAGTGCATCAACTTGCGTTCGGCGGGGCTTCGCGTGAGGCCTCACAAAAACGGCCGGTTTTCGCCCCTGATTGGTTCCCACAAGGAGGAAAGTCATGAACGACCGAAGACAGGCAGGTGTGAGCAATCTTAGTCGACGCGGTTTCTTACAGGTATCGGCAGCCGGTGTGGCCGGCGTGACCGCCGGTTCACTGCTCTCTGGATGTGCGCCCGTAGCCCCCGGCGCTGCACCAGCGGTTGTCAGCAGCGAACCGGTAACGATCAAGGTGATGTCCTGGTGGTGGGTGGAGAAAGGCTCCGACGTGGCCCTGCGCAACCTCGTCGAGAAATTCGAGGCCGCCTACCCGGAGATTAAAGTCGAGGAAGTCAGCTTCCCCAGCAACATCTACGAGGATGCACAGTACAGCCAGATGGCCGCCGGCAAACTCGACGCCGACGTGATGCACACGCTCGAGGGCACCGGCATCAAGCTGATCGAGGGAGGCTTCCTCGAACCTCTCAACGACGTTGGCAAAAGCGCCGGTATTTGGGAATACGATGCCATCACCAAAATACCCCCGTGGTTCTGGAGCGACCGATCGAACTTCGATGAATCCCCAGACGATTCCGGTGACCTCTATGTCCTGATGTTCAACACGGCGCAGGACGGCCTCATCTACAACATGGACATCATCGAGCAGGCCGGCGCCTCGCTGCCGGAAACCCAGGACGAAGCCTATGAGTTGGCCAAGGAGCTGACCGATCGGCCCAATCAGTTCGGCTGGGCCAACCGCCACACAGTCCCCGAAAAAGCCGGCTTCTTCCGCGACATGATCCCCTGGCTACTGGGCTATGGAGGCGTTTACGCCGACGGCCAAATGCCGACCGTGAACACCGATGCGATGATCAATACCTTGGCCCACTGGCGCCGTATGTACCTCGACTGTTTCCCGCAAGGCTCCGACGCGGCCACCTTCCGCCGCATGATTGCCGAAGGCAAGGTAGCCCTCTATACCGACAACAACGCCTTGCCCCCGAATTTCTTCAACATGAATCCGGACTCCGAAAACTTCATCCGCTCCGCGGCGCTGCCCTGGCCGAACAGGAAGGGCGCCTCCTTCCCCTCCTATTGGGCATGGCCTGCAGACTCGCCCCCGGAGAAAAAAGAAGCAGCACGTACCTTCCTCGAATTCTGGGCCTCTCCGGACAACTTCAAGGAGATGACCTGGGCCCGCAAAGATCCTCCCATGATCCCCCAGGCCAACACGCCCGAGTATCTCGATTCCTTACCCTGGATGTCGGGATTTGCCACCACTGACGCAGTTCCCTGGCTGTTCGTCATGGGCGGTTTTCAAGGCCACGTCGAGGAATTCAGAACCATCGTTGTCGAGCACGCCTCCGAAGTTGTGGTCGGCACGATTAGCCCCGAAGAGGGCGCGCAAAGGGCCCAGCAGGGCCTCGAAGTCCTGGCCGACCAGCTGTTCGGCTGATTTGGACCCACAGTGGCGTCGCGGTCGTCTTGACCGCGACGCCACTTTTTGCAGCGCCCGCTGCGTTCAAAATTAGTTGTGCCCTGGGCGCAGCAGGCAAAAGGCCGAAACTTTGCTCGCACGGAATCGTCTGTCCTTTGCCGCCCGACGTCGACTATTCTCGCTCGCCATGGCTCTGCCCGTGGCGGTATACCTCCTCCTCGTCTTTGCCTATCCCATCGCCCAGGAAATCTACCTCAGCTTCACCAGGGCTCGCCTGCTGGAGCGCACGCCGCCTGTCTGGGTCGGGCTCGATAACTACCTGTCGCTGGCAGAAAGCGCGAAATTCTGGCTTGTGATAGGCAACACGCTCTTATACGCCGTCGCAGCCAACGCCATCATTATCGTTCTCGCATTGGGGCTTGCGCTGCTGCTGAATCAAGCCTTCCATGGCCGCAAAGTGGCGCGCGTTGTCACCTCCCTGCCGTGGGCCTTCCCCGAGGTGGCCGCCGTTCTGGTCTGGAGTTGGATGTACAACAAAGACTTCGGCGTGATGAACGTCTTCGCCGGCTGGGTGCCTGGCATCTCTGAGAACCCCAACTGGCTGCTGGACCCCTGGACGGCCTGGTTCTCCATCGTGCTCATGACGGTCTGGAAGATATTCCCCTTCTTCAGCCTGATCATCTTGACCGCTCTCCAACTGATTGACAAAGAACTCTACGCCGCCGCCAAGATAGACGGGGCCGGGTCGCTGCAACTGTTCCGCCACATCACCTTGCCGGGAATCGCCCCAACGCTGGGGATCATGACCCTTCTGATCACCATCTGGGGCTTTCGCCGCTTTCCCATCATCTATCTGCTGACCGGTGGCGGTCCCGGCGTGAGAACGGCAACCCTGGTGGTCCTCACCTACATAACCGCTATCAGGTCCCTGAACATAGGGCTGGGCGCTGCCATGGCAATCGTCGGCCTGATATTGTCGCTGTTAATCACCGTCCTCTACGTGTTCGTTACGCGCCGATTGGGACAGGCACAGATCTGAGGATGCGGGAGACACGAGCGTAACCGGAATGCGAACCTACACGCCTGCGTCAGTACACAAATGGATGATTGCCAGGAGGCGCGCCGAGCGCATCGCACTCTACATCACAATCGTTCTTGTCTGCGTGATTATCGTTTTCCCACTCTACTGGCTGGTTATCAATGCCCTCATTCCGGGCCGCGAAGTATTTCGCTATCCGCCCGCCTTCTTTCCGTCCTCCTTTCGGCTGGACGCTTACCGGGAGATCATAGAGCTTCATCCCATTCTGACCTGGCTCAAGAATTCGATAGTCGTCTCGGCAGGTACCGTGGCCCTTGCCTTGATTCTGGAAATCATGGGCGCCTACGCCCTCAGCCGGCACGGCTGGCCCGGACGCGGACTGCTGGCAATGGGTCTGCTGAGCACCCAGATGATTCCATCGGCTGTGCTCGTCATCCCAATCTTCGTCATCTTTCGGCAAGCGGGACTGGTCGACTCACACGTGGGGCTGATCACCGTCGACACTGCCCTGACCGTACCCGTCGGCGTCTGGATTCTCAAGGGAGCTTTCGACACGATTCCCGAAGAGATCGCCGACGCAGCCTTTGCCGACGGCTGTACCGAAATGGGGGTCCTGATCCGCATGCTGCTGCCACTATCATTGCCGGCCCTGGTCGCCGTAGCCGTAATCGCCTTCTTCACCGCCTGGGATGAGTTTGTCTTTGCATCCGTCTTCATCATCTCCCAATCTCTGCGCGTTTTCTCGGTGGGCATCTCCACCTTCATAGGCGAAATGGCGACGCCGGTCGACCTGATCTTCGCCGCCGCCAGCATCTTTGTGATCGCGCCGCTCATCTTTTACGCCATTGTTGAACGCTATCTGCTTTCGGGCCTCAGCGCCGGCGCCGTGAAGGGGTAGTCTGTATGAAGGAGCCTCGTCGACCTCGCAAAAGTTCGATTGGTTACCATCCCAATATGCCCTCTCCCATTTGCGGCTTATCTTTTGGACAGGCAGCGGACACCGGAGCCCGACACGCACAGAGCCTTTCATCGCAACAGAGTCACAGCTTGCTCGACAAGCGAGTGGAGCGAAAATGAGCGACGTTCCTTTAGTCCGTCAGTTTTCGGACAGCGCCGAAGCGCAGCGCCTGAAGCGTCGCGCACAAAACTTGCGCGTCCTTGGCAGCATCACCTCCCACACGACCCTGCTGCTGGCTCTTGCTCTAGTCCTGACCCCGTTCGTCTGGATGTTGGCGACTTCGCTCAAACCCGAGAGAGAAGCTTACCTGATCCCGCCTCAGCTGTTTCCAAGCCGGTTCCTCTGGCAAAACTACACCGACGCCCTTTTCAAATACTACGATTTCTTCCTCTACACCAAGAATACCCTGATCATCACCATTTCCGTCCTCGTCGGGCGTCTGCTCAGCGCCTCACTCGTTGCCTTCGCCTTCGCCCGCCTCCGCTTCTATGCCCGCGATGTCCTCTTCTTCATCGTCCTCAGTACGATGATGATTCCAAGCCAGGTCACAATCATTCCTCTCTACATCATATTCACCAAGCTGAAATGGATCGATACATATCTCCCTCTGACCGTTCCTGCATGGTTCGGCGGAGGCGCATTCTTCATCTTTCTGTTACGTCAATTCATGATGACCATCAATCCCGAAATGGACGACGCCGCCCGCATAGATGGCTGCAGTTTTATCGGCGTTTACTGGCGGATAGTCCTGCCACTGATCAAACCGGCGTTGGTCACTGTCGCCATCTTTTCGTTCATGTTCGCCTGGAATGACTTCCTCGGACCGGTCATCTTCCTTCGCAGCCTGGAAAAGCAGACTCTCGCCGTCGGCGTGCACTTCGTCAACGCAACCGCCTCGCCGGCTAGGAGGCCGGTCATTACCGTTGTCATGGCCGTGTCGACACTGATGATGGTTCCCCCGACGCTGGTCTTCTTCGCCCTCCAGCGCTACTTCATCCAGGGCGTTGTGGTTACAGGCATCAAGTGAGTTGTCATTTGAACGCTGACTGCATTTCTCAAGATCCTGCCAGCTGTTGCCTGCAGCCGCGCATAACGAACACGACGCGGGACGCAAGTTCCTCCCGCGCATAGGGGCCGCGCACAACGCGGCCGAAAGGAGGCGCCTCCCCAACAGTTCTCGGCTAGGTTGTTCAAGTGGAAAGAGCTGGAAGGGCAACACCAGGCTGAATTCTGTGCCCTGCTTATGCACTGGAAGCCTCTGGTGGACGCCAACGCCGCTCCCACACACCTGCATTCAGACCGTTCAAGGAGGGAAATCGAATGATGTCGAAGGTGAACGAGCAATCAGGATTTTCGAGAAGACAGCTTTTGAAGGGCCTCGCCGTCGCGACAGGTGCCGCAGCCGTCGCCGCCTGTGCGCCGCCCGCAGCTACAGCGCCCGCGGATGGCGACTCAGATGGAGGGATGACCGAGCGGACTCGCGTCCGCTGCTCGAACTTCATCGCTGTCATGAAACCGCAGGCGGAGCTCTACAACGAAATCAACGAGAACTACATCGTCGACTTCGAGGTCGCGCCCTGGGGCGAAATGTACGAAAGAATCCTCCTCGACGTTGCCGCCGGCACACCCCCCGACTGCATGGTCTTCACCGGCCCGTGGTGGTACGGACTCATGATCCAAAAAGTCACGCACCCGCTGAATGACCTCCTGCAACAGGCCGACGCCGACGGCACCATCGACCTCGACCTCTACGTAGTTCCCCCCGAAAAGGTTGGCGGCTACGATGGCGAGATCTGGGGCACCGCCTACAATCCCCCCAACCTGCGCGCACTCTGGCACAACGTGCAGCTCTTTGACGAAGCCGGCGCCGACCATCCCACCGACGACTGGACCTGGGACGACCTCACCGAGGCTCTCCTCAAAGTGAGCGACCCCCCCAACCGCTTCGGCATGACCCCGGTCTTCCTCTGGCTCTGGCAGGAAATGATCTGGTCCAACGGCGGCGAACTGATCAGCGAAGACTTCTCAACCTGCCATTTGGATATGCCCGAATCTATCCAGGCCATCCAACAGGCCGCCGACTGGGCGCTCGAACACGAGGTCGTGCTCATGCCTGCCGACCGCGGCCTCCTCGGCGACAACGTCTTCGGCAGCGGCAAGCTCGGCTGCGTCATGCACGCCTTCTCCGACTGGGACACCCACCTCGTCTGGACCAACAACGACGAGTTCCCCATCGAGCTGCACTACTTCCCAACCTCACCCAATACAGGCAAGCGCGCCCACAGCGGTGAGGTCCACATCGCCGCCATGTTCGATGGCGAAAACTTCGACGGCGGCTGGGACTACTTCCTCTGGTCAACCACCAGCGAGGAAGCCCTGGGAATCCAGATGCTCGACGTTGGCATCAACTGTGCCTACAACCAGGACTACTACATCGAACAAATGACCGGCGCGCGCCGCGAGTGGTACGCACGCGCCCGCCAGTACGAAGGGATCATGGACGACATCCGCCTGGACTGGGTCGGACCCAAGAGCCAGGAGATCTGGAATCTCTTCAACGCTTCCATCGACAGCATCTACCTGCAGGAAAAGACGGTGGAAGAGGCGATGGTCGACGTTACCGCAGATATCAACGCCGTGATCGCCGAAGGATAGCGGAACACAAGCGAATAATGGGGAGAGAGAACTGCGCTTCTCTCTCCCCCTCTCTTCGCACTCAGACTCGAACAGACGAGGCAACCGTATGGCAATCAGCGAACAGAGCGCACAGGTGAGATCGCGGCCCTGGAACGTCTCAAGAAACGTGCTCGAAGAGCACTTGACCGCCCTTCTGTGTATTTCTCCCTGGCTGATCGGCTTTCTGGCCTTCGAAATCGGACCAATCCTGACCGCCTTCTGGCTCAGCCTCACGAAGTACAACATCATCAAACCGGCCAAATTCATCGGCTTGAGCAACTACCAGGAGATGTTCACAACCGACAAACTCTTCTGGCAGAGCCTCAAAGTCAGCGCCAATTACGCCGCTGGTAGCGTTGTCCTCGGCATTGTCCTTGGTGTCGGTCTCGCGCTGCTGCTCAATCAGAACGTCCGCGGAATCGCCTTCTATCGCACCGGCTTCTATCTGCCCGCTGTCGTTTCCGGCGTCGCCGTCGCCTATATGTGGATCCTGGTCCTGCAGCAGGAAGGTATTCTCAACGCCATGCTGGGTTACATCGGCATCGACGGCCCGAACTGGCTCTACACCAGGGAGTGGGCCCTGCCCGCCTTCATCCTCATGAGCCTCTGGCAGGTGGGAGGGGGAATGGTTCTCTACCTGGCCGGCCTCCAAGGCGTGCCTACCGAACTCTATGAGGCCGCCTCGATCGACGGCGCCGGCCGCGTCGCCAAATTCTGGAACGTTACCCTCCCCATGATCTCGCCCGTCATCTTCTTCAATTTCATCATCGGCATCATCGGCTCCTTCCAGGTCTTTACCGGCGGATTCATTATCACCAAGGGCGGCCCGGTCGACGCCACCATGTTCTACGTCCTCCACCTCTATTTCAAAGCCTTCGAGTCGCTGCGTATGGGATACGGTTCCGCGCTCGGCGTCGTGCTGTTTGCCATCATCATGGCCCTCACCTATCTCGCATTCCGCGCCTCGAACAGGTTGGTCTATTACGAAGGAAGACTTCGTTGACGTCAGTTGACAGCACGCCCGAAAGGACCCCTCCATGCCAAACGACGAGAACTCCGCCTACCCCCCGCCTGATTTTCCCGCCCCCAAAGTGCCGGGCGATAGGTATGAAGCCGAGGTGCCGGATACGCTCGACCTCGCCGAACGGGCCGCCCTCGCCATCAACGGGATCGCCGGCGGGCTCGACGCCGACCTCGACCACCAGATGTGGTTCCTCGTCAACTACGCCTGCAATCCCGCTAGCATGCGCCACCACGCCGCCGACGCCACCTGCGACGCGCTGCTGGCCCCTACGCTGGCCCTCCTCCGCACCATGAGCGGCAGTACCGCCCACATCGAGGCGGAAGTGGGGCTGATTGAACATCTCCTGCGTGATACCTCGCCCGAGGATGGGCTCTACTACAATGTCTACAGCCCGGACAAGCCCTGGCATTCGGAATACGGACACGCCCACAGGGGCCTGATCCCCGAAGACTTTGCCGTCACCGTCGCCCAGGCCCACTGGCTGGAGGCGATGATCTTTTGGCGCGAACTGACCGGCGAACCCGCCTGGGAAACGCGCATTCGCAAGATGGTGGACGGGCTGATCGACATCGCCGTCTACAAGGACGACTACGCCTACTACCCCGACGGCGGCTTCGCTGAGGTCTGCGGCTACCCCCGCTCCGGTTGGCGTCACACCGATGAACCCGAGGATGACTACAACAACGCCGAAGGCTCGGTCACCAGCTACTACGGCGACATCCTCCGCGTGCTGCCGCTCTGGTATCAGGCAAGCGGCGACGAGCGCGCCCTTGATCTGGCCGGCCGTCTCTCTCGCTTCTGTATGCAGCCGCGCTTCTGGGGCGGCAACCCCGAACCGGTCATGGTTGCCGGCAACGAGTTGGGTCATTTCAACTTTCACGCCCACAACCGCCTCCTCATCCTCGCCGGCATGGTCGAATACGCCCACATGGCCAACGACGCCCGTGTTCTCGAATTCGCACAGCGCGGCTTCGAGTTTGCCATGACCATCGGCGTTGCCAAGCTGGGTTGGGTCACGGCGCCCTTCTGGGGCGGCAATCACGTCGGCATGAATGAGGCCTGCACCTTCTTCGACCTGCTCAGGTTGGGAGTCCGGCTGAGCGATGCCGGCGCCGGCGACTATTGGGACTGCGTCGACGCCGTCGTGCGCAACCATCTGGCCGAACAGCAGCTCACCGACGCCGAAATCTTGCGCGGCATAGTGGAGGCCAGTCCCCCCAGGGGCGAGCCTTCGATCCAGCTCAGCCAGAGCAATCAGGGAGAGTGCAACGAAAACGTGATCGAGCGGACACTCGGTATGTTCGGCTCCTGCGCCACCCCCGTCGGCATCCCCCAACCCTGGGTCATGCAGTGCTGTAGCGCAAACGCGCCCAGGGCGTTGTACTACGCGTGGGAAGGGGCCTTGCGCCACGACAAAGGCACCGTAACCGTCAACCTGCTGCTCAACCGCGCCTCGGCCTGGGCAGATGTCGACAGCTATCTACCCTATGAGGGCAAGGTGCTGATTCATGTCAAGGACGCCGAGCGGGTCGCCGTTCGCCTCGCGTCATGGGTCCCGCGCAGCGAGTTACAGACACGCGTGAACGGCGTCGCGCGCGAGGGCGCCCGACTCGGCAGCTACTTGATGATCGACGAGCTGAAACCGGGTGACACGATCGCGCTGGCTTTCCCAGTCCAGGAGTCCAATGCGACCTACACCGGCAACGCCCACCGCCCCGGCAGCAGCAGCAGCAAGGTGCGCGAAACGCAATACCGCTGCACCTTCCGCGGCAGCACAATTGTCGACATCTCGCCACGCGACGAGGATCCGACCACGTACCCCTTCTATCGACGCCAGCACATGCGCCAGGATACCGCGCCGATGAAGCGGGTAACCCGCTTTGTGCCCGAACGGACCATTGTCAACTGGTAAAATTGAATCGGGAATCGAATCGCCGCGCCTGCACTTGGCTGCACAGACAACAAGCGGCAACAGCTTGGTCTGCAATTTCAGCTCGAACTGATCTCAGCGCACAGAGAGGCGCGCTCGGCATCTCCTACGGCTTCAGTTTGGGCCAGACCCGCTTGTACACATGAGATCGTAGAGAATCGGTCTTCCACGACGCCACCAGGGGAACTATCTCCCCGGGCAATCGTTTGGCCAGCTTGCTAACGGCGCTGTACGTTGCTCTGCGTACAACAGTACGCTCGTCCGCGGCCAGCTTCCTCAGTACCCCGATCAGCAGATCGAACTGCTTTGCGGCCTCCGCCGAGGATAGCGCCATCGCCACATTCCACTGTGCGCGTTCGTTTGCTCCTACCTGCCCCAACCATCCCGCCACCAGCTTAGGCTGGGCTTTGAGAAAGCTGTCGCCGATAGCATACGCGCCCATGTTCTTTCTGACATACGGGTCGTCATCCTCCATCAGCGCTGCCAGGATCCCCAGCAATCGGCGGCATCTGTCCTCCGTCAGGTCCTTCGCAGCCCATGCGCTCGCAACAGCCGCCGCCCGTCTCAAATTGGGCGATTCGTGGCCTGCCAACTCCTCGATCGTTGGGAAAACCGCTTCGAAATCGGCGCATATAATCCGTCGCAAAGCGCTCGCCGCCCACTCCCTGACTTCCCAATTCTCGCTGTCCGCCAGCGCTAGCACGATCTCCTTCACCTCGGGCGGGTTGCGGTCGTATAATGGCGCCAGTAGCACAAGGCCAATTTCCTGGGCGCCTTCGTTTCCCGACCGCGCAAATGCAACGCCCGTCCTATATAACAACGCGGGTGAATCAGCGTAATGCCCCTCGATGAGCTTGGCCGCCTTCAGCTTGACTGCCTGCCGCGGCGTTCCGGCATGTGCCGTCTTCTGCCCATCCAGGACCGCGAAGAGGCCCTCTAGCTCCTCCTCCTTGAGCGCTGCGACGAATGTCTCTTGCCAGGAATTGGCCTCGTTCGCGCTGCTTTTTCTGCTCATTTTGTCTTCCTTGCTCCTTGGGTCTGAACGTGGCATGCTGGGCAGATGTGAAATATGGACAAACCTCCTCAACCGTCACCACTAGTTATAGCCAAGCCAAAGGCAAAATACAACTATGTCAGGATCACGGCGGACCAGGGCAAACCGAGTTCGGTTCCCTAACCCAGTGTGGCTATGACAACTCCCGTGATCCGACTGACGCCTCGCACCGGCGCGCCGTCCGTCAGCCCCTACCTCTACAGCAGCTTCGCCGAGCACTTCGGCCGCTGCATCTACGACGGCATCTGGGTGGGGCGCGATTCAGACATCCCCAACGACGACGGCCTCCGCCGCGATACGCTCGAAGCCCTCTCCGAACTGTCGCTGCCCGCCGTCCGCTGGCCCGGCGGCAACTGGGCCGAGTACTACCACTGGCGCGACGGAGTCGGGCCGCCGCAGGAACGCCCCCAACGCTACAACATCGAGTGGGGCATCCCCGAGAGCAACGCCTTCGGCACCCACGAATACATGCGCTTCTGTTCGTCGATCAATACCGAACCCTACCTCGTGCTCAATGTCGCCAGCGGCACCGTGCAGGAGGCGCGCGACTGGGTCGAGTACTGCAACTCCGACCATGACAGCAACATCGTGCAGCTGCGGCGGACCAACGGGCAGGAACGCGCCTGGCGCGTCAGCCTATGGGATGTTGGCAACGAGAGCTGGCACTCGGGCGGCCAGTTCCGCGCCCAGGACTATGTCGCCGCCTACCGCCGCTACTCCAACAAGCTCCGCATGCTGGGCACCGGCGACCGCGACAAGGCCTCCGCAATCAAGCTGTTCGCATGCGGGTCATGCCTCCTCTACCGCGACTGGGACGCAGACTTCCTCGCCGGCATGAAGCAGACGCCGAACATGCTCCACACGGTCGACTACATCTCCGACCACATCTACCAGGGCCGCGATCTCACCGACCGCGACTTTCCTGACGAGGATCACTATAGGCTCTTGAGCGAACTGGACACCTTGCAAGCCGAGCTCCAGCGCGCCGCCGGTCTGGCCAACGCCTACAGCACGGACCGCCACCCCATCGGTCTGGCCTTGGGCGAATGGGGCACCTGGTACAAGGGCGTCTGGATCACCAATCAGTTCCATCAAGCCAACACGCTGCGCGACGCCCTCTTCACCGCCTCCGGATTTCACCTCTTTCACACCTTCGCCGGCGCCCTCTATATTGCCAACATGTCGATGACGGTCAACGCGCTCCAATGCCTGCTGCAGACCTTCGGGCCGGCGGCGATCAAAACGCCGACATACCACATCTACCGCATGTACATGCCCCACCGCAACGGCACTCTCCTGGACTGCAACCTCGCCGGCGCGCCCACCCTGCCTGACCCCGAAACGCCGGGACGGCCGGCGCTTTCCGTCTCCGCCACCGCATCGAGCGCAGGCCTCTTCGTTACAATCGTAAACGCCGACCTCTCCACCGGCATAGAGTCACGTCTCCTGCTGCCCGCTGCGTTCACGGCCACCGCCGTCTCTTCCGAACGCTTGACCGCACACGACATTCGCGTCGAAAATACTGTCGAGGATCCCAACGCGGTCAGCCCGGCCCCGGCCGGCGTGGAAATGCCCGAAATGGGTCGTTGCCAACTCACCCTACCTGCCAAGTCTGTCACGGCAGTCCATTTTCGCGGCCACTGGGCCGAGTCGCTCACAGCGAATACCTCGCAGCCAACCCAGGCTGACCGCGACCGCCAGATGCGGGAACGCAGCGAGACCGAAGTCAAAGTGTAATCTCAACCTAAGGTCGTCGACTGAATCCACAGGGTACGGGTCCGAACAAGATGGAATACCAATTCGACACTCAACGAATCGTTTTCTCAGCTCTGAACTGTGTAGAATATGAGTCTGCCCAGGCCCATTTTGAGTTGGGTCGCAACGACATTCTTCTTCAAAACCAGTACAGCCTGGTCAGTGCCGGCACCGAAATGGCCAAATTGACCGGCCTGGAGGAGGTTGACTATCCCTACATTCCCGGCAATCGGGCCATAAGCAAAGTGATCGCAGCCGGCGAGGACGTGTCCGACCTGCAAGTCGGTGACCTCGTCTTCAGCCATACACCCCACGCGAGTCACGCCGCCGCCAGCGATTTCCGCATCCCCGTGCCCGGCAACGTGGATCCCAAGAACGCGGCCCTGGTCGGCTTGGCCTTGGTGGGAATGACAGCCGTGCGCGTCGGTCAGATTGAGTTGGGAGACCGCGTTGCCGTCATCGGCATGGGACTGGTAGGCAACCTGGCCGCTCAACTCTTGCAGCTGGCCGGAGCCGAGGTGGTCGTCATCGACCTCAACGCCACCCGCTTGGCCGCCGCACGCGCCTGCGGCCTTTCGCAAACCATAGACGCCGCCCAGGACGACGTACTTAACGCTGTGATGACCTCGACCAAGGGGCGCGGCGTGGATGTCGTGGTCGAAGCCTCGGGCTCTGCCCAGGCAGCCGAACTTGCCGTCTCACTGACAGGGCGCGAAGGCGAAGGCATCGTCGTCCTCCTCGGCTCCCCGCGCAAGGCGCACGAGACCGACCTGACCCCCTTCCTCAACCATGTCCACCTCTGGCGCAACGGCTCCGTGACGCTGCGCGGCGCCCACGAATGGCGCTATCCTCGCTACCACAGCCCCTACCAGAAGCACTCGATGGCGCGCAACGCCGAGATCATCTTCCGTCTCATGAGCCAGGACAGCCTCTGTACCGCGCCCCTTCTCACCCACGTTGCCAAACCTGACGCCGCTCCAGATGCTTATGCCGGACTGCAGCGCCAGCCCGATACCCACATGGGCGTCCTCTTCGATTGGACAGACGAACAGTGAAGATCGCTTACGGCAATTACGGCATGCCGGCCACCCCGTTCGTCGACATGCTCCGTCAAGTCGCTGCCATCGGCTATGACGGGCTCGAAATCTGCGTCGCTCCCTGCTACCCGACCGCCCCGGATCAGCTCAACGCCTCGCAGCGCATAGATCTGCGGCAGCGCGCCCTCGACCTGGACCTGGAAATCGACACGCTCATGCTTGCCGGAATCTCCGTGCACGAGCCGCATGCCGCCACACATCAGACGAATCTTGAGCAGCTGCGCCGCATCTTCGCACTCGGCGCAGAGTTGGGCCTCGACAACCCCGTCCTGACCAGCACGCTGGGAGGACGGACCACCGACTGGGAGCGCGACCGGGCGATGCTCGCCGATCGCGTCGCCGACTGGGCCGCAGTTGCAGACGAATGCGGCGGCGTCTTCGCAGCGGAGGCCCATGTCGGCGGACTCGTTCATGCACCAGACCGTATGCTGTGGCTGCTCGAAGCAGTGGATCTACCCGGCCTCAAGCTCAACTTCGACTACAGCCACTTTGAATTGATCGGCGTTCCCCTGGCGCAGGCAATCGAGCTGCTCGTCCCCCACGCCGTAGGCGTTCACGTCAAGGATGTGCGCGGCCGAACTCCCGACTTCAAGTTTCTCCTCCCCGGTGAAGGAAATTTGGACTACGCCGACTACCTCCGGCAGTTGAGTGCTGCCGGCTATGAAGGCTACATCACAGTTGAGATCAGCGGTCAGGTGTTCGGCGCACCCGGATACGACCCGACGGCCGCCGCCGCCTTTTCATTCTGCACACTTTCGGAGGCGGTCGAGTTGGCATATCCGGGTCGCGGCCGGTATTCCTAGAGTCGTTTCAGCGAAACGCATAATGGAGGTAGTCCCTCGTGAGAGCGCTCATCGTCAGGCGCAGAGACGAACAGACCAGGGAAAAGGTCTTCGTCAACGACTGGCCGCCTCCGCAAGCGCCTCTCGGAAACCAGGTAAGGATCCAGACCCTCTACTCCGGTATTACCAACGGCACCGAGCGCAACCAGCTGCTCGAGGGCAACTACGCGCCGCCCGACGAGAAACTACCCCAGCCATATGGCTACCAAACCGTCGGACGCATCCTCGATGCAGGGCCGGACGTTTCCCATTTGACAGTTGGAGATCTGCTATTCGTAGGAGCCCAAACCGGTGGCCACCTCGAGTACATCGTCGTGGCCGAAGATGACCTGCTCGTCAAGCTCCCCGATTCGATTGACTTGAAGCAGGCCGCCCTGCTCGGCATGGCCGCAGTGGCTGTCAATACCTGTCGCAATGCCGCCGTGAAGATGGGCGAGCGCACCTTGGTCGTGGGCGCCGGTTGCGTTGGACAGATCGCCGCCCAATTGGCCGCCCAGGCCGGCGCAAGGACGACAATATGCGATCTCGACGAAAGGCGGCTGGCAATCGCTCGGCAGATAGGCGCGGTGGAAAAAGCTCTCAACGTGACGGGCAAACGCTGGGTCGAGCAAATTGCAGACGGAACCTTTGACACCGTCCTCGACTTCGCCGGCGCGCCGGGCACGGAAGATCAACTGATCAGGGCCGTCCGCCAAGGCGGCCAGGTCCTCTTCATTGCCGGGCGCGGCGCCGTGAGCTACACTTTCAATCTGGGCCAGCATCAGTGTATAACGATCAAGCAGAACAGCCATTTTTGCACGAACGATCTGGAAGACATCTGCCGCCTGGTCAGCCGGGGACAGATCAATCTGGCGCCCTTGCTACAGGACGTAGTTGCCGCCGAGGACGCCAAACGGATCTACGACACCCTGCGAGATCGGCCAAACGAGCTGCTCGGAACGGTCTTCACCTGGCAATAGAAAGGAGCCAACAAACATGAAAGCAAGATTCTCCGACAACGACAAAATTACCGTTGCCGTCATCACCGGCGGACACGACTTCGACGTGCCCGGCTTCCACGCCGTCTTCCGCGCCATGCCGGAAGTGGACAGCTACATCCAGCATCAGGACAACTTCATCACCGACGTGGCAAACGTGCGCGACGAATACGATGTACTCCTCTTCTACAATATGCCGCGCGGCGAGCCGGAGAACGAAGCGCGCGCCGCTCTTGAGCAGTTGGGCGAGAGCGGCCAGGGCATCTTTCTGCTCCACCACGCTATTCTTGCCTATTTGCCCTGGTCGTTCTGGGGCGAAATGGTCGGCATTCCCGACCGCACCTTCGGCTTCTCCATGATGCAAAACATCCCGGTCGAAGTCGCCGATCCAGCCCACCCAATCACGAGCGGCGTCGATTCCTGGCAGATGGTCGACGAGACCTACTCCATGGCCAGCGCCGGTGACGACAGCCGCGTCCTTCTCACCACCGACCATCCCGACAGCATGCACGTTCTGGGCTGGACGCGAAAGTTCAGGAAGTCGCGCGTCTTCTGCCTGCAGTCAGGACACGACAATCTCACCTACGTCGACCCGAACTTCCGCAAAGTGCTGCTCCGCGGCATCCAGTGGTGCGCAGGACGAATCTGAACGCCTGAAGCGGCGAAAGCCTGCATGCCCCGCAGAGAAAAACATCGCCGTCGACACCGTCAGCAGTCCCAAAAGAATGCCAACGCTCAGAAGCCGCTGGCCGCGTCGAATGTCACCCGCCGTCGGCGCGCGCAGACCTTCCCCCAATCGGTACTGTCCCTCCTTCTCCAGCACAACGCCGAGCGCGCCCGCGGCCGCGCTCATCGGATGCCCGGCATTGGGACTGGCAGCCTTGCCCGCGTCCAGCCGCCAGGTCCCCCGCGCCAGCCGCCAGCTGCAGCCGGAGAATGGGGCCGCACCGACAATCAACAGCGCAGTCAATCGAGAGGGGAGCAGATTCGCGAGGTCGTCCAGGCGCGCGGCGCACTTCCCCAGCCACTCGCGCGCCGGGTCGCGGTAACCAAGCTGGGCATCCGCCGTATTGAGGAAACGGTAAGCGAGCACGGCCGGCAGACCGCCGAGGCCATACCACAGAAGCGGCGCAACGACGCTGTCCGACGTGTTTTCGGCCAGCGACTCAATCGTCGCCGCCGCGACCAGTCCTTCGTCGAGTTGGCTGACATCGCGGCTCACGAGGTGCCGGCCCAACTGGCGTCGCGCCGCCGACAGGTCGCCATGCTCCAGCTCCTCCGCCACCGCCCCGCCCGCGCGCATCAGTCCTCGCCAGGCAAGAACCAGCGACAGAATCGCCCCTTCAACCAGCCAGCCGCAGCGCCAAGCCCGCAACTGTCGCGCCAGCCAAATGCCGCTAAGCCATGCCAGGCCCACACCGGCAACAGTGGCCCCGACGCCGTACAAGAGAGAGACCGCATCGTTCCCTTGCGGAGCCCGCCGCAGGATGAAACTGTTCCAGGCCCCCATCCAGGCCACAGGGTGAAAACGGGAAGGCGGATCGCCAATGCAGGCGTCGAACAGCAGCGCAGTCAGTACAGCACGAGCACGCCGCCCCACCCGCTTCTCCCCGACACTGTCTGCCCCTTTGAAGCAGTCCGAAATGTGTTGAACAAACAAAACGGCGACCCTCCTCTTCGGTGGATCGCCGGGAAAAAGAAAATCCGCCGTATGGCGGAAAGCGAGCAAAATTTCTTTGCCGCTCATCCCCCTTTGTCCACGAAGGTGGCCGAACGAATCGACGGCTGTTGCGCCAAATCGTTCACTTGAGCATCTGCAAAGGCGGGTTATCGGGCTTGGCGTACTCTGATTCGCCTTACCGTTGCGGGACAGCGCCGGACTGGTTCACACGAACGTCACCGGTCTTCCCCCATTGTGCGCCGCGCATCCGGGCGTTGGGCGCACCTCAGCAGAGTGGAATTCAATTGTTCCGGCCAGTATATTCTACGATGCCCAAATCTGTCAACCCTCTGCGAATCCCGCCGCACGGCGCCGTTACGCGCCGTGCTCGAAACATGGCGCCCGCCACCGCCCACTGTCCACCGGCCCCAGCAGTTCCTGGCAACTGGCCACTGACAACTGGCCGCTGACAACTGGCCGCTGCAGTTCTGGACGGTCGGGCCTTCGGCCCTCCCTTGTGCGGGGGGACTCCCCCCGCAACGCCCCCCTGATGTTCTCCCCCCGCCGGGTGTGGGGTCAATGGCAGCCCTGTGCTGCCTGCGGCCCATCGCGCCGCCTCCAAGTCCGCGAACGCCGCGGCCACCGTTGGGGCAGGCCCCTTGCCTCTTCCCAAAGCCGGTAAGCAACTTCAGGCACCTCCGGCTTGAATTCTCCCCCCGACGATTCCCACCCCAGAAGTGGGCCGCACCCACTCAAAATCCGACATCCGGCCGTTGACATTTTCGTCAAGACATAGGACGCCTGTTCGGTAAGATTCCTCGTACGCCCTTCGATTCACTTGCAACTGGTAACGACGAATCTTGGCTGTAAAATGCCCCTTCAATCACAGCCGAAAGCAATCCAAACGCGTCCCCTCGTGTAAATTCGTGTCCTTCGTGGGTCGTTGAGCAGTTGCAGGCTACATGGTCGGGAAACTTGACGCCCAAAGAATGCCAATTCGGACAAGAGCCTTAAATGGCTACGAATTGCGCCAAATTGCAAATGAGAAAGAGTGTTGACCCGACTTCACCTGACTTCATGCGAGCGATTTCGGACTCACTCAACGTTTCGCATAGAAACCAGAGACCGGCGACTCTGCGATTCAAAACGCGTCAATACGCGTCGATTCGCTGCAAATCGCGACCGGACCCGTTGGGAAACAAAGAAGTGACAATGTGGGCCGTATGTCCACCTTCACGCCAAAACAGGAGGACTTCGTGCCCAAATGGCAAAGAAGCCCAACAAGCCCCATCTCAATTCCACAAGCACGCAAGCGATTGGGCCAGCAGCCGCACGAACCAGGACAAGCCTGATTGGCGGAGAAATTCGAAATTCTCGGCTTCATGAGGGAAAGAGTTTGCCTGCCGAATGTCGCGTCCTGCCCCGACACGATTCAACTCCGCCCGTTTGCCCTGCCCGCCCGCCGCTTCACGCATTCAGTCCGTCAACTCCAACCCGCTGCAGCTTAGGACTCAATCTGCCATGCACCCGCGTTCCGGCCGGGTTGCAAGAGAGAAGAGATGACGCGAAAATGTACGCAAGAACTCAATCGTAATCAGGCTGGGGGTGCCGGGAAACTATGAACGACACCTATACCCGCGACGGCTTCCTCCTCGTCCGCCAGGCCATTCCGCCGGCAGACTTGGCGCCGCTCCGCGCCTGCATCGAGCGGCAAGTGGACATCTACGCACGCGATATGCTGAAGCGAGGCAAAATCGACAGCAGCCGCGCAGAGTTGCCTTTCGGCCAGCGCCTGGCCGCGCTGCACCGCCAAAACGAGATTCGATTGCGCAACTGGGATGCGCCGGTCTATGGCCCCGAGCTGCACGCCCTCATCCACCACCCCGGTATTGCAGACGCGCTCGAGCCCCACCTGGGACCAAACGTCAGCTTCAACGGTGACTACCACCTGCGGCCTAAAATGCCCGACAGCGAACTGACCGCCTTTCCCCTCCACCAGGACAGCCAGTACTACGGCAAGGCCTCCCGGCACGCCCACATCATCACCGTCTGGATCCCCCTCGTCGATGTCGACGAGGTCAACGGCTGCCTCTACCTGATCCCCGGCAGCAACTCGTGGGAGCTGATCGACAGCAAGCGCGACAACAATGAGAATATGCGCTCATTCGAGGACGTCGAGGCGCGCGGTACGCCCGTCCCGGCGCCCATGAAGATGGGCGACATCCTCCTTTTCTCCAACATGACCTTCCACGGCAGCAAAGTGAACCGCAGCGCGCAAGTCCGCTGGAGTATCGACATTCGCTACTGCCGCACGCACGGCGCCTATTCGGCGCCTCCCCTGGTCAAAGAATCAGAAGAGTTTATGCGCGCCAAACTGGAACGGACCGGCCGCCTGCCCATGGTCGTGCGCGGCGCCGGCAAGGCCGCGACATACGCAGAATGGAAAACCGCCCTCGACGCGCTAAAACGCCGGCAACGCGCGGCATAGTCACCGTCCCTTTACTCAACCGCAAAAGGAGAAGTCGTGCACATCCATCCGCGCTCCATCGCCCACAAAGTCTTCGACGTCTGGCGCATTCCCGGACGCTTCACCAAGAACCCGGACATCATCGCCCTTCCCTCCGGGCGGCTCATGCTCATCTTCGCCGACACCGACTCCCACTGGTCGCAAAATAATCAAATCCTGACCCTGCTGGCCAGCGACGACGGCGGGCAAACCTGGTTCAAGCATGCCGACATCGACGAGGCCGATCTGCAACAGGGCGACGAACGATTCTGCACGCCCCGCCTCAGCCGCCTCAACGACGGCCGCCTCGTCGTCATCATCGACCACGACGACTTCGGCCATTTCCACGAAGACCAGGCCCCGGGCAATTGGCTCTACTGGAGCGACGACGACGGCGAAACCTGGTCGGATGCCCAAAAGCCCGCCATCAAGGGCTTCGAGCCCGACCGCATTCAGGACCTCCCCGACGGCCGGCTCGGCGTCGTCTCACACATCATGCGCGGCGAAAGCCAGGAATTTGCCGAGATCCTCTCCTGCTCCGACGACGGCGGCAAAACCTGGTACGAAGCGGCCACAGTCGCCCACAACGGCTACCATCGCGTCTGCGAAGGCGCCATCGTCCAGCTCGAAAACCCCGACGCCGTCGGCGGCAAGGAGTTGGCCTGTATCCTCCGCGAAAATCACCATGCCGGTCAGCCCTGCTTCGTCACCTTCTCACAGGACAGCGGCCGCACCTGGTCTCCCGTCCAGATGTGCCCCTTCGCCCTCGACCGCCCCTACGGCAAACAACTGCCCGATGGCCGCGTATTTGTCACTGGCCGCCACGTCAACGGACCGCTCGGCTCCTACGGCTGGTGCGGCGACCTCAAGGCCGAAGCCGGCACGTACCAGATCGGCGGCCCGCGGCGCAAATATGCCGCCTGCCTCGACGATGGCGCCCTCGTCATCGACAACCTGCCCGGCCACGAAGCCCGCTACTGCCTCTTGCCGCCCGAATCGGTCCGCAGCGAAGTGCGCTTCGAAGCGACCCTTAAGGTGGAGGGAAGGCCCGGTCAACCCGCCGCCTTCCTGTCGCTCTCACAGTTCGGTTTCGCTCTCAACATCGCCGTCGACGGCATCTGGAGCCGCCTCGGCGCCGACTTCCGCTATCCGGTTGACATGTCCGACTATCGCACGCTTACCGTCCACCACCGCCGCGGGCTCCTCGTCGTGCAGGTAGACGGCGAAACCGTGATCAGTCACTGCATCTTCCGCGAGGGCAACCCAATCGGTGACTCCCGCCGCGCCGGATCGCTCGGCGGCTACACCCAGTTCGGCCAGCCCCAGGGCGGCGGCAGGAGCTTTTGGCGCCAGCTATCCTATCATACGCAGAATCCGACAATTGAGGACCACGCCTGGTCGTGGGACGCGTCCAGCGGTGACTATCCAGACCAGTACCAGCAGCAGCGCATGGTCCAGATTCACGGCAACCACCCGGAACAACCGAACTGGCCCGATCACGGCTACTCCTCCTGGCTGATGCTCGACGATGGCCGCATCATGTGGGTCGACTACACCAACTACGGAGACCCGGCCAGCTGCGCCCACCTGGTCGGGGTCTTCATCGACCCCGAGGATATCGACTGAAAGGAGACCGCAACAATGGACGCGGGAACTGCAACCCAATCTCCCCAGTGCACGAAAGATGCCCTGTTCGTCAGCGGCGACGGCAGTTACCACACCTACCGCATCCCCGCCCTGCTCGTCTCCGCACAGGGCACGCTCCTCGCATTTGCCGAGGGCCGTAAACACGGGCGCGGCGACGCCGGCGAAATCGATCTGATCCTGCGTCGCAGCCTCGACGGCGGCCGCACCTGGGGCCCAACCAAGGTCTTAATCAGCGAACCGGGCATGACTTGCGGCAATCCCTGTCCCGTCGTCGAGCGCGAGAGCGGCGCGATCATCCTGCCCTTCTGCAAAAACCTTGCCGAAGGCGACGAGAGGCAAATCTGCGAAGGAAACGCCCCGCGCACAGTCTGGGTCACCCACAGCGTCGACGACGGCCAATCGTGGGCTGAACCGCATGAGATCACCGCGTCGGTCAAAAGACCGGACTGGACCTGGTACGCCACCGGCCCTGGCCACGGCATTCAGCTCCCCAGCGGTCGGCTGGTTGTCCCCTGCGATCACATCGTCGGTATTTACTTCGACCGCGAGCGAGACCCCATCCATTCCCATCTCATCTACAGTGATGACCGCGGCGCCACCTGGCAGCTGGGCGCGACCGTAGAGCCCAAAACTGATGAGAGCGCAATAGCGCAGCTGGAGGACGGCTCCCTCTATCTGAACTGCCGTAATGGCGCCGGAGGCAAACGCAGAGGGGTGGCCCGTAGCTTCGATCAGGGGGAGTCTTTCGCCGAATTCTTTTGGGATGATGTGTTGATCGAGCCCGTATGTCAGGCCAGCGTCGAGACGCTCACCGGCGGACAGCTTCTTTTCGCCAACCCGGCCAGCACCCAACGCGAAAATATGACCGTCCGCCTGAGTCCTGACGGCGGCCGGACCTGGACCGCCTCAAGAACGCTCCACCCCGGCCCCGCCGCCTACTCGGACCTGGCCGTCCTGCCCGACGGCGACATCTGCTGCCTCTATGAGGCCGGCGAACTGCATCGCCGCGAGACCTTGACGTTGGCCCGCTTCAATCTGGCCTGGTTATGTGAAGACTCAGGGACCTGATCCATCCAGCACTTCAACATCCCTCTGGAGCTGGTAGCGGGGCCGCTGACAGAAACCAGTCACGCAACGTTTGCGAGAACGAGGACCTCACAATGAAGATGTCGCCTATGCTCAGACCGGGCCGGGCCCTCCTTTTCGTAATCTCCCTTTGCCTCCTCACGCTGGGCGCCTGTATTCCGGTAGGAACGCTTCCTGGTTCCTCAGATGTCCCATCCGTAACACAGCGCCCGCATCTAGCCTCTGCCCACCCCTGCGTCAACCGCTTCATCCCCCACCCGCTCGACCACGTCACTTCGATCGATGGCGACGTCGTCAGGACCTATGACAGCAACGGCGCCGGCCTGGCCGTAAACGATCTCGACCGCGACGGCGACCTCGACCTCGTGCTGGCCAATCTGGCCGGTCCCAACGCCATCTTCTGGAACGACGGCGGCTTCAACTTCCGCAAGCAGACCCTCCCCCACGGCCAGACTCGCGGCGTCAGTACTGTCGACATCGACGGCGACGGCTGGCTGGACATCGTCTTCGCCCACCGCCAGACCCGTCCCCTCGTCTGGATGAACAACGCCGAACCCGCCCAGTTCGGCCGTGAAGAAGAAGCCGCCCAGCAAAACGACTTCAACCAGATTCCCGGCTTCACCCGCCTCGAATGGTTCGCCGCCAACCAGAAGGCCTACACTTTCGCCTGGGCCGACCTCGACGGCGACATCGACCTCGATATGGTCCTCGCCACCTACCAGAGCGAGTACACCCGCGTCAACCCGACCGATCTCGCCAATGGCGGCGTCGTCTACTACGAAAACACCGGCACAGACTTCGTCGCCGCCCATCTGTCACCCAAGTCCCAGGCGCTCGCCCTCCTCCTCGTCGACCTCAATCAGGACGGCCGTCTCGATATCTGGGTCGGGCACGACTTCCTCATGCCAGACCAGGTATGGCTCCGTTCCGAGACCGGCTGGCAGGAGGCCGCGCCCTTTGGCGAGACCGCCCAGAACACGATGAGCTTCGCCGCCGGCGACGTCGACAACGATGGACGCGAAGAGATCTTCGCAGCCGATATGAAGCCGTTCGAAGAGTCGGAAGCTATGATGGTGGCCTGGTCTCCCCTGATGGAGACCATGGTCGACATGGAAGACGATACCCAAATAATCGAAAACGTCCTCCAGGTGCCGGGCCCGGCCGGAAGATACGCAAACGAGGCCGGCGCCCGCGGATTGCAGGCGAGCGGCTGGAGTTGGTCCGCCCAGTTCGGCGACCTCGATCAGGACGGCTTCGTCGATCTCTACGTCGTCAACGGCATGGCAGCCGAGGAAATGTTCGGCCATCTGCCCGGCGATGAGCTCGTCGAGGAAAATCTGGCCTTCCGCAACGATGGACAGGGGCACTTTCAACCCGAACTCGGCTGGGGCCTAAACACCACCGATGGCGGTCGCAGCATGGTCATGGCCGATCTCGACGGCGACGGCGACCTCGACATTGCCGTTAACAACCTGCTTGCGCCTGCAGTCCTCTTCGAGAATCGCCTCTGCGGCGGGAACAGCCTTACCGTCGACCTCGCCTGGCCCCACAGCAAGAATACCCATGCAATCGGCGCCCAGTTGACACTGCACACGACGTCGGGGATGCAGGTGCGCACTATTCGTTCCAACGGCGGCTATCTGACCGGCGAGCCGTCACAGGTCCACTTCGGCTTTCCCGCCGGCAGCCTGCCACTCCTTTTGGAGATTCGCTGGCCCGACGGCGCCGGTTCAGCCATCGCCATGCCAAATCGCGGCACGCGCCTCACCGTCGAGAGAAGCGAATAACCCGCCAAGCCCGGTTAGCGCCGCAATCATGCCCTCTTCCAAAGGCCCCATGGACCTGTCCATCCTCTTCCCGTGAGCAACGGACTGAGTCCTCGCCTCCTGCCGGCATTCCCTCCGCTGCGCCCCCAACTTGCCCGGGCCGCAGATGGTCTCTTACCCCTGGCCAGGTCGAATCCCCACCACCATTTCGGCATGCTTTCAGTTTATGACACTTCTTGACAATTCCCTGCGATTCGTTCAAAATCCGAGCTGTTGCCAGGGTGATCGCTTCCCGGGGCGCGGCAGGCACGAAAACGACCGCGCCTCGGTTGCAGCGGCACAAGGGTTTCCCTAGTTCCAACCCAATCATTCCACCATCCTCGAGGAGCAAACAATGACAGCAAGTTTGAGTAGGCGATCCATGCTCAAAGCGATGGCCGCAGGCGGCGCGACCGTCGCGCTCAGCGCCTGTGCCGTGCCCGCGGCAACTGACTCCGGCGGCGCTGGCGATATGCCCGACATGGAAGACATAACCATCGGCTGGGCCAGACACGGCTCTGAAGCCGATGTGCCCACCGAGACTGGGTTGGCGGAACTATTTAAGTCGAAAAACCCTAACCTCTCCGTTGAACCCCTCGTCCTCCCTTGGGGCGACTACAACACCAAAATCCCAGTCATGGTGGCCGGCGGCAACGCGCCCGACACCTTCGGCTGTCACCCGGCACTGATGGCAGAAACCCACACCGCCGGTGGTTCCATCCCGCTCACCGACTTCATCGATGCCTATGGCGACGCGCTCAACTACGACGATGTCGTCTACCACGGCGACGCGCTCTTCGACGGTGTAGTCTTCGGCCTGCCACAAAAGTCCTGCACCCACCAGCTGCGCTACAACAAGACCCTTCTCGAAGAGGCCGGCATGCCCTCGCCCGGTGACCTCTACTGGGAACAGGGCGCCGACGGCTGGAACTGGAACACCTTCATCGAAATGGGCAAAGAACTCACCAAGGACCTCGACGGCGACGGCGAGACCGACCAGTACTTCTACGGCGGTTCCGGCGGCACCAATCAGCTCGCCTTGATCCGCGCAGCCGGCGGCGAAGTCTTCGACGATGCCATCTCCACCTGCACCATCAACAGCCCCGACGCAGTCGAAGGCATCAAGTTTATGGCCGACCTCGTTCTCGAGCACGCCATCCAGCCCCCGCCCGAAATGCAGGCCAACGAGCTGGGCATCAACTTCAACACCGGCAGGATCGTCATGGCCGGCGGTACCACCTGCGACTCCGTGCGCGACCTGCGCGAGGGCTACGAACTCCCCTTCGAGTGGGACTTTGTGCTCGTCCCCGCCGGCAAGGCCGGCTTCCGCTGCTGGGGCGATACCGACCAGATCGTGATCTCCTCCAACAGCGGCCACGCCCAGGATGCCTTCGACTGGGCGGCCTACCGCAGCAGTCTGGAAGCATGGGAAGAAGGCTACGACAACGACATCAAGCTCGCTTTCTCCGATGGCCCCACCCGCTACTCGATCTTCGAGTCCAAAGCCTATACCGAACCCCTGGGAGCCCTCGACATCCCCATGATCCGCGAGGGATACATCAACACCATCCCCAATCCCTTCGTCCCGCGCAGCCCGCAGCCCTATCGCGTGCTCTTCACAGTCATGACCACCGAGGTCGACAACGCGCTGCGCGGCGCCAAGACGGCCCAGGAGGCCGCCGACGACATGTGCGCCCAAATCGAGGATATCCTCGCCGAGAACGCATAGACAGGTTTGCCGCACCGTTGCGGCTTGCCGGTGTGGAGACGCGGAGGCGGTCTTCCCGCCTCCCGCCTCCTCTTTTGCGGCTGCTGCAACGAATGACAGAGAGGCCGAACTGTGCTACTGGGCAAGAGCAGACTTTACTGGAAGAACGTCTTCGAGGGCTATGCCTTCATCTCGTTGTGGATTATCGGCTTTGCCATCTTCACCGCCGGCGCGCTGGTTGGCTCCTTCTCGATCGGCCTCACCAAGTGGAACATCGTCGGCACGCCTGAATTCGTCGGCCTCGAAAACTACAAGTCGATGGTCGAAGACAAGTTCTTTTGGCAATCGCTGAAGGTCACAATACTCTTCCTCCTCAACGTCCCGCTCAATCTGGCCCTGGGTCTCTTCCTGGCCTTGCTGCTCAACCAGAAAATCCGCCTGGTTGGCTTCTTCCGTACGCTCTTCTATCTGCCCAGCGTGACCGCAGGCGTGGCCGTCTCGCTGCTTTGGATGTGGATCTTCAATCCCCGTTTCGGCGTCATCAACGTCCTGCTCAAGGCCATCGGCATCAAGGGGCCCGCCTGGCTGGGAAGCGAGACTTGGGCGCTGCCCGCCCTCATCGTCATGAGCATCTGGGGCGTTGGCGGCGGCATGTTGATCTACCTCGGCGCGCTCCAGGGAATCCCCACCACCTTCTACGAAGCCGCTACCCTCGACGGCGCCAACGTATTTCAGAAATTCCGCCGCGTCACCTTGCCCATGATCACGCCCGTTCTCCTGCTCAACCTCATCATGGGCGTCATCGGCTCATTTCAAGTCTTTACCCAAGCCTTCATCATGACCAACGGCGGACCGAACTACGCCACGCTCTTCTATGTGCTCTACCTATACCAGCAGGGTTTTCAGTGGTTCAACATGGGGTATGCCTCGGCCTTGGCATGGGTCCTGTTCCTGGTCATCCTGGCCTTTACTTTCCTGATACTCCGCACCTCATCCAGTTGGGTATATTACGAAGGCGGGTGATCGAATGGCGCAACGCAGCCTCGAACAGCCAAGTCAACAACCCCTATTCTCGGCTTTCGCACACCTCTGGCAGAGCCGGCGACGACAGGACCTGCTGCTCAAGACCGTTGTCTACATTCTGCTCACCGCCGGTGCCCTCGGCGTTATGCTGCCCTTCTTCTGGATGATTAGCACATCGCTCAAGAAGCCGGGCACTGAGTTTACCTTCCCCATTGAGTGGATTCCGGTTTCACCCCGCTTTGGAAACTACTCAACCGCCTGGACGATCCTGCCCTTCAATGAATGGCTCTTCAATACAGTTCGCATCACCGGGCTGTCAATCGTCGGCCACATCATATCCTGCTCGATCGTCGCCTTCGGATTCGCCCGCATACGCTTTCCCGGCCGCGACGCAATCTTTCTGCTCGTGCTGGCCACGATGATGTTGCCCTACCCGTCAATTATCATTCCCCTCTTCATCCTCTTTAAGCAGCTGGGCTGGATCAACACCATCCTGCCGCTCGTCGTCCCCACCTTCTTCGCCACCTCCGCCTTCTATGTCTTCCTGCTTCGCCAATTTTTCATGACGTTGCCTCTGGAACTGGATGACGCCGCACGCGTCGACGGCTGCAGCACCTTCGGTATCTTCTATCGGATCTGCGTCCCCCTCATTAAGCCCGCTATGGGCATCATCCTTGTCTTCTCCTTCATGCTGCACTGGAATGATTTTCTCGGTCCGCTGATCTTCCTCTCCGACCTCGACCAATATACGCTCGCGCTCGGCCTTCGGTTCTTCCAGGGACAGCACCGCGTCGAATGGACGCTCTTGATGGCCGCCTCGTTGGTCGTTCTCTCCCCCTGTATCGTCCTCTTCTTCATCGCCCAAAAGAACTACATCCAGGGCGTCGTTATCACCGGCGTCAAGGGCTGAAACAGCCCGCTTAACCCAATGCCTCCGGCCACTTGACACCGTGGCACTCGCCGCCGCAGCCGACCTGCCTTCGCGCAACAAGGTGTCGCCAAGTAAGGTGTCGCCAGGTAAGGTGTCGCCAGGTATGAGATTCCGCCCCGGGATTGCCGGCCTGCAGTCCAATTTTGGGGCACAATTCCCCATGCCTCGGTTTGAACGAACTTATGGCAAATCCACCGTCCGCCACCCCTCACAGTTCCTGACTACTGTCCACCGGCCACTGGCAACTCGCCCCTGCAGTTTGGACGGTCGGGCCTGCGGCCCTCCCTTGTGCGGGGGGACTCCCCCCGCAACGCCCCCCTGACACCCCTCCACCCGCCGCCGGATGTGGGTTCTAATGCAGCCCTTTGTAACCGCCAGCCCGTCGCCCCGCCACCGCGGCCGCGCGTTTCCAGCTCGTCGCCAACGCCAGCGTGCCTATACGGCCGTGTCTGCGCGCCGCCAGCCGTTCGCGCGCTCGACCGTCAAGCCCCACCCCCTGCAGTTTCCTGCCCCCTAACCCCTGCCCCCTGCCCCCTCCCCCCTGCAGTTTGACGTTCGGGCCTGCGGCCCTCCCTTGTGCGGGGGGACTCCCCCCGCAACGCCCCCCTCCAAAACCATCGCTCATCGACAGCACGCCCTATTCCCTGCAGTGTGGCTTAACCAACGCGGCGTACGCCAACCGAATTCGCGATCAGATAGCCTGCATAGCGGCAGCGATGAACGGCTAGCCGAAATTGACGCTCCCAATGAAAGGTCAAAGAAAGTAGGCATCTACAAGTACCCGCATCCGCCCCCCCCACCTCCCGCCCCCCCAATTCCCAGCCCGCAGAACCCCTCCCAATCCCGTGCCCCAAATCCTGTCAATCACAAGAATCAGACGAATCACAGTTCAAACAAGTGTCAACGAGCCCAAAACAATCTAACCACCGCTCGCATGATCTCCCCGCCAAACGAGTCCCACCCCAACAGCGGGCTGCGCCCCCCCCACCCCAGGGCGATTGCATCCAATTGGGTTAAGACCCCGCGACACTACCTGATTCGAGCCCAACTCCGAAAAGACGCCGAGAACAGTGCCAATTATGTTGCGCGGTCGCGAATTCTTATGGTTATCGGCGACTGGAAACCGGTTATTTCAGCCGAAAACGAATGACCATTGGTAGGGGCACCCCTAGTGGGTGCCCTTTGTGTATTATTTTGGCGTCCAGATTTAGGCGCGATTGCCCTGCCCGGAAAGCCGATACGGTTTGACTTTCGATTCGCTTGTCTGTACACTAAATCAGCCGAAGGAACTGCAGTGAAGCAGAGGCTGCAAGCTGTCGCCTTCCTGGCGAGGGGCGTCAGCTTCTTTTTATCGCTGAATCGGATTCTTCATCGAGGAGAACGCGCGCATGTCTGGTAGAGGGAGCCGCCGTACTCTCTTAAATTGGTTGGCAGCAACGTTCGCGGGAGTCGTGCTCAGCGCATGCATTATCGTAAATCCCCCCCCTGCGCCGACGCCAACACCCATTCCTACCCCTACCCCTACACGCCAGACAGCGATCGATGTCGTCAGCGTCGTCGAAGGTGGCGACCCCGCCATTGTCGGTCAGACAATTCGCGCCGAACTCAATCTGGACGAAGAGACATACAGCGACCGCGGCCGCTGGCAGTGGGAACGCTCAGACGACGGCCTCACCGGCTGGACAAATGCCCCCGGCACACGGCTGACCGACTCTTCTCTGTTCACACCAGGGTCAGCCGATGAAGGAAAGTACTTGCGCGCCTCAGTCCCATTCTTGGATAGCGACGAAGTAGCCAGCATAGGTGTCAGCCCGATTATCGGCCCCGTTGAAACTGCCGCCATAGACACCACGACGGCTGATTTTAGATTTGGCCACGACCCGGTCGTCGTCAGCCGCGCCGTTCGTGCCGTCATAACCTTGTCCAGTTCCCAATACAGCGATGCCGGCCGTTGGAGATGGGATAGGTCAGACAACGGCCTGAGAGGCTGGGCCGATGTCACCGACTACGATGCTGACGACCCATCGATCTACACGGCCCGTACCGCCGACAAAGGCAAGTATCTGCGCGCCTCAATCGTCTATCTGGACAGCGGCGATAACCATCGAAGAGGGCTGAGCCAGACCATCGGCCCGGTCATCGCCGTTGACACAGTAACCAATGCTACTGAGTTCTACCAGGGCTCAAACCCCCCCACGGTCGGCACTGAGATACGCGTTCGTATATCACTTCCGAGTGACCAGTTCAGCGATCTCAGCATATGGAAGTGGGAGCGCTCTGAAGACGGACTCAGCGACTGGGAGGACGTATCAAATTACGACTCAGGTAACCCACACAGGTTCACGCCGTCGAGCGACGACGAGGGTCAGTACCTGCGCGCTTCAGTACTCTATGTCGACAGCGAAGACGAGCTCAAGAGAGCCCTGACCGAGACCATCGGCCCCGTCGTAAGATAATCCATGTGACCCTCCCTCTGGTCAAATAGCCGACCCCTGCCCGGCCCAGTCCTCGCCCGCCAAAACCTGGCGCCGCCACACAGCTCGCTACAGCTGCTTTACAACCTACTCTTTCCTCTTGGCTGCGCATCGGAGCTTTCCGACACCCTCACAAGTGGATCATTCGACGTCACAACGCGTCTCGTCCCGTAAGACTGGTCCATCCTGTATCCTCTTCGGCCGGCTCTCTATAGCAATACCTCTGTTTCTCTATACAATTCCCGTCCTGTATCGCCCCCTCCTCCTTCTCGGGTATGCCAGCCTCCTGCGCCGCGCTCCAACCTCCTGCGCCGCGCTCCAACCTCCCGTGACACAGAACGCAACGACTCCTCTACGTTGAGGCAATTCATTGCTGACGTTGACACAACGTAGGCATCCAGTCGATGTGGCCATATAGGTCGATTCCGACCCGATTTTGGCCTGATTTTCCCTCCTCTACCAGAGTAATTTCCCCAATTCTTGCCCTCGCATAACCTGCGCTTAACCGAAAAAGCTCAGTTGGCGAATGGATTTACATTCCAAAATGCAGCGACTATACTGAGAATTCACTGGACAGTCGATCAGAGGAAATTCGGGTCGAGCAACGAGGATCTTGGGATCCGCTCCAAGCCCGCAAAACGGGAAAATAGAACCAATAGTGCTAGGAGGGTGACACAATGGCGAACCTGCCGGTTAGAGGAGTAAGTCGCGTACAAATGGTCCTACGCTTTGTCTTGCACACGTTCTTCCGCATCTGCGTAATCATGCTGCGGCTGGTCGTCAATCGGGTCACCCTTGCAATCGTCGGCGCGTTGATCATCGTCGGCGCAATCTTTGCCGCGCTAAGGGTGGCGCCGCCGGCCAAATCAATCGCAGGTGAGGTCGAGCAGCACTCGCTCGAAGAACTGACGGTACAATTCTCCACCGCCCCCCTGCCCATGTCATTGCCGCTGCTGCATGTCTCGTCATACGACATCCAGTGGCGGTCAATCGGCACCGGAGAGTCGTGGACGACCGAGGGAGAGATTTCGATTCTGGGCGTGACCGAAGGAACCGAAGAGGTGTCCTACACGGTGAAAGGCTTGGATCCTGAAAGAGTCTACCGATTCCGACTCCGCGGGAGAAACATCCTCGGCGGTGGCCCCTGGTCGGACTGGTTCCCTTCCAATGGGCTCGTTCCCGGTCCTGGTCCAACGCCTACACCCGAGCCGACTCCGACCCCCACCCCCATGCCTACGCCCCAAACGCAACCCAACGTTGCTAGATTCATAGCCGGCCTCCCCCCAACAGTCGGACAGTCCCTCACCGTCGAACTGTCACTGGCCGTCGACACCTTCAGCGACCTGGGAGACTGGCAATGGGAGAGCTCCGCCGACGCACTCAGCGACTGGAACGACATCGACAACATTTCGGTTGAAGACTCGGCCAACTATACGCCGGTCGACGCCGACGTGGGCATGTTCCTGCGCGCCTACGCAACATACCTTGACAGCGAAGGCGTGCTGAAGAGGGGCCTCAGCTCGACCATCGGCCCGGTGCTGGCAGCTCCGGAGTAAATCCGTCGAACTGCTGCACAAATGAACACATTCGGAATCCCGGACGGCGCAAAGACACCAGCGAGGTGGACGATGCGCCGTCCGCTGATCTACGGCTGTTGCCACCGTCGGCCCGATGGTTTATGATCCGGTCGGCTGTCCCATATGTGGGTCGGAAAGCAGCCTCAGCTATCTGACGAACCTCAGCGAAGAACCCACAGGACGAACGATGACCGATCTCAATCTGCTTCAGTACCTGTTCGATGTGCAGGGCTACCTGGTGGTAGAGAACGCACTGAGCGGAGCAGAAGTCGCTCAGCTCAACTGCCTGCTCGATGGGCAGCAGCTTCCCGAGCCCGGTCACACACAACGCTTCGGCAGCGCCCCGGACGGGTCCGGCTTTCTCCAATGGGGTCAACCCTTCGTAAACCTGTTGGACCATCCCCTCGTTATGCCAATCCTGCGCTTTCGACTGGGCGACTGCTTCCGCCTCGACCGCATCTATGGCATGTGTATGAATCAAGGGATGGGCTGGGGCCGGCTGCACGCCGACTACGGCGCCACCGCCAGGAACGCCCGCACGCAGCCGGGCGAATACGCCCCTTTCCGCGACAATCAGATTTACAATGGTTTCGTGGTTGTGACCTGGTGTCTGACCGACTCAGGTCCGGGAATGGGCGGCTTCAGCTGCATCCCAGGTAGCCACAAGAGCAACTACCAACTGCCCCCACAGGTCGATGAAGCGCCCGAGGATGCCTCCTGCGTAATCATTCCCGAGGCGCCCGCCGGCTCGGCAATCCTGTTCACCGAGGCCCTGACGCACGGGACCGCGGCCTGGCAGGCAGAGCACGAACGGCGCTCGCTTCTCTACAAATACTGCGTGTCGCACATGGCCTGGACCTCGCGGCGCGTCCAACCGCCCAGCAATGCCGATCTTACGCCGCGCCAACAGATCCTCTTCCGCGATCCGGCTGACCCCTTTACACACTTCCCCTCGTTGTTCGAAGAATCAGTTCCGGCCTGATCGCAATCGCTGCGAGCCCCTTGTCAGATATAGACCCAAATAGAGCCGCGCCCGGACGCGGCTCAGCTCTCTTTTTTCGCCTCCAGGGCAAAGGGAGGAATGGTATCCCCTTCCGGTCGCGGAATCGGCTGCCAGTAGCCATCGGGGTCGACGCCCCGCGCGATGATCGCCGGTTGGTGTTCCGGCTCATTCCCGCGCACGTCCGGCGGAAAATAGCGGATCGTCAGACCACAGCGGCGGCGGGTCGAGGGATTGGGCTGCGATCCGTGCAGCAGCATATCTGTGTGCAACGATATCTGCCCAGCCTCTAACTCAACCGAAACGGGACTGCCGTACTGCTCAGGATCGTGAACGTGCTGGTTTAGCACGCCGTCCTCTTCGTCAGTTACCCACTCAAACGGGATCCGTCCCATCAGATGCGTTCCGGGAAATAGCTTCATCGCCCCGTTCTCCACGTCTACGTCATCGATAGCCAGCCAGACCGTAACCACCTTGCTCGGCGTCAATGCCCAAAACGAAGCATCCTGGTGCCAGTAGACTGACTTGACATCGCCCGGCATCTTCGAAAAGTAGTGCGTCATCGTGCAGATAATATTAGGCCCCAATATATCCTCAACGTAGTCGAGAATCCGGTCTTCCATAGCCAGGTCATAAATGCCGCCGCAATGTGTCTGCCACCCGCTCATGGCGTAACTGTCCAACCCGGCATCCAGAGTCATCTTAAGCAGCCCGTCAAAATAGCGCCGGTTGGCATCCGCCTCTTCAGTCGAAAAAATGTCAATGGGAAACACGTAGCCTATTTCGTTGAATTGCGCGATCTGTTCCGCCGCCAGCCTCTTGGGCTGCTTCGTCGTGGTAGGGAAAAACCTGAGATCCCTTTCCATGCTGGGAATTGCGTCGATGACGGCCATGTATAGCTCTCCTATCCGATATTGAGAAAACCCTCTTGGGCCTCTGCCCCTCCTGGGCCTGAAACCGGCTTGCTCCGTCCCCCCGGCGCCGCGCAAGAACCCTGACTTTGGGACCTGTTCTTGTCAACCCTTAGCCAAACTTATAGCAAGACAGTTTCGCCGGTTCGCATCGACTCGGCGACAGCATCCAGCACGCGCATCTGCGCGATGCTGTTCTCCGGCGAGATTCGATGGGGCTGCCCGCTGGCCAGGCAACTGCAGAGATGCTCCAACTGGTGCGTAAATTGGTAAGTGGGCGGGAAATTGATCTCCTCGATTCCGTCGGCGCTGTGATGTTCCAGTGTCACCGGCTGGCTCTCGTTGTTCCATGCCTGTTCGGCACGAAGCAGCCCATCATATCCGCTGATCTCAACATACTGCGAAACCCACGAATCGAACCCAACCGAAATCTGCGCCGTACGGCCGCCGGGAAAGACCAGCGATATATAGGCCGCATCCTCGACCTCGCCGCCGGGGACCCTGGCCGCGAAGACCCGCTCGGGTTCCTCGCCAAAAATGAAACGGGCATGGTGGATGTTGTAACAAGCCAGGTCGTAAATGGCGCCGCCGCCTTTGCTGCGATTGAAACGCCAGTTGTTCTCAGGATTTAGCCGCCTCTCCGCAGGCACGTTCGTGCAGAACGTACTGCGGATGTTCTGCAATTTGCCAATGCCCCCCTGCCTGATGATCTCCTCCGCCATCAGGTGCATGGGGTGATGGCGAAACTTGAACGCTTCCGCGATCAGAACACCGTTCGCCTGTGCCGCCGCAACCAGCGCCTCCGCCTCTGGCGCGCTCTGCGTAAACGGCTTCTCACACAGAATGGCGCGCACGCGGCCGGATTCCGCCAGCTGAATTCCAATCTGGGCATGAAACGCGCCCCAGACACAGATCACGGCGATGTCGTACTCGTCCGCCGCCAGCATCTCCTCCAGAGACGTATAAACATTGGGCGCCGCAAACTGCTGGGTGAAACGATCAAGGGCCTCTGGCGAGAGATCGCAAACCGCCGCCAGTTCCGCTTTGTCCGTATTCCCGCACGCCCTCGCATGTCCGCGAGAAATACCGCCCGTCCCCACGAGTGCCACGCGCAATCTCTTCTCTGTTTCGGAATTCATCCTCCGCCCCCCCTTTCGAATTCGCCGGCAGCGCCCTTCAGTGCCAACGGTCAAGACCATCACTCTTCAGCACCTGAATAGTACCCCGCGGCTGCCAAATGTGCTAACATTTCCCTCGAACAAGGACCTCTGTATCCTGAAACCACAGCGAGCGCAGCCCCGCCATCCCTCGCCCCAATATCGAACCAAGGAAGGGTAGATGCAATGAGAGTCTTCGCAGGTGGAATCTCCACCGAAACCAACACCTTCTCGCCAATGCCGACCGGCTTGAGAGATTACAAAATTGTTCGCCCTGGAGACGAGGTCGAGTCAGGCACAATGACCGCTTTCGACCAGTTCGAGTCCTGTACACTCGAACGCAACTGGGAATACGCCTTCGGCCTGTACGCAGGGGCACAACCCGCTGGCGTCACAACGCGCAACACCTATGAGGGCCTCCGCGATGAACTGCTGTCACGCCTGCAGGAAGCGATGCCGGTCGACATCGTTTTGCTGGGCCTGCACGGGGCGATGGTGGCCGACGGCTACGACGACTGCGAAACCGACATCATCCAGCGCGTCCGAAAAATTGTGGGGCCGGCGGCAAAAATTGGCGTCGAGCTCGACCTGCATTGCGACGTGACCCAATCGATGATCGACACGGCCGACGCCATCGTGCTCTACAAAGAGTACCCGCATACGGATGTCGCCAATCGCGCCGCCGATCTCTTCAACATCGTCGCCGACGCCGCCGAAGGCAAGACCAACCCCACGATGGCTCTGTTTGACTGCCGCATGATCGGACTCTACCTAACGCCGAATGAACCGCTCCGCAGCCTGGTGGACGATCTCCTGGCCCGGGAAGGCAAAGACGGGATCCTCTCGATTTCCCTCGTCCACTGCTTCCCCTGGGGCGACGTTCCCACTTGCGGGGCGCAGGCCCTCGCAATCACCGACGGCGATCCGCAGCAGGCCGCACGCGTCGCAGAGGAGGTCGGGCGAAAGTTCTTCGCTATGCGCCGCGAACTCGATCAAGTGCCGTGGTCGATCGAAGAGGCGCTCGATAAGGCGCTGGCTGCAGCCAGCGCGCCCGTCGTGATCGCCGATCGCGCCGACAACGCCGGCGGTGGCGCACCAAGCGACTCGACCTTCATGCTTAAGGCTATGCTCGAGCGCGGCATCGACAACGCCGGATTGGCGATGATTTGGGACCCGGTCGCCGTACAAGTAGCAATCTCAGGCGGTGCCGGCGCCAATCTGGACATCCGCCTGGGAGGAAAAATGGGCCCAATGTCCGGCGACCCCCTGGATCTGAACGTCATAGTCGCAGGCATCGCCGAAGACATGGTTCAGGAGTGGCCGCAACAAGGCGACCCGATGCGTATACCCTGCGGCGATTCTGTCTGCCTGCACTGCAATGGCATCGACATCATCGTCAGCAGCAGGCGCGTGCAACCCTTCAGCCCGGATGTCTTCACCAACTTTGACATCGATGTTGCCAGCAAAAGGATCCTGGTCGTCAAATCTGCGCAGCATTTCTACGCCGGATACGCGCCGGTTGCCTCAGAAATCATCTACATGGCCGCGCCCGGCGCCGTCGCGCCTCGCTACACCGAAATCCCCTTCAAGCGAGTCGATCTGCACAAATACCCATGGGTAGATGATCCCTTCGCCTGAGACGGTCAGCGCAAAAATAAAATTCCCGTCGACAAGATTGGCCCCAAACCTGCTTCGGCCCAATCTTATCAGGAGTTGGGACTCGGAGATTCACCGGAGGAATATATACCCTTCCTCTTTCCCAGAGCTCCGGTAGGCGACGCCGCGTCAACTGGATCGAACGCGGCCGGCAAACCGTCAGAGTTGACGAGCTCTTGCTTCTTCTTCGAGGACTGCTGAAGCCGAATTGGCCTGACCGGTTCACCTCGTCCCCCTGCAACTTGAGTCAAAAGTCGCTACATTTCTCCATGGGAATGCGCGGCGGCCAGCCCTCGCATCCCGAATTGCCGCACCGCCTACGCCGCCGGCCGGCGTCGCCGATTTCCACATCTGAACTGTTTCCCAATGAAACCCAAAGATTCTGCCCAGCGGCCGCGCCGGCGGATCGCCCTTGAATCCAGCCTGCCCCGCTTCTGGTAATTCGTCATTCGTTGAAAGACCCCCATGAGAAATCAGGAACGAACAACACGAATTGCCCAACAAACCGGGTTTCCGTGCAAGAGCCTGCGCCGCGAGCTATAGTAGGACCAAGACCTGCGCGAAAGCCGCCGGCAATGACACAAGAAACAACATCGCAGGCGCCGCGCAACCCAATTTCGCGCAACGCCGGGCAAGAGAATTGAAACCGTGCTACGCTGTCATTACCATGCCAATCCAACCGGGGGATTCCAGCCGCGATCGGCCCGAAAAAACTCGATCGACCCGACCTGACCGGACTTAACCGGACCTGACCGGACTTAGCACGACTTCGGCCGCCCAAGACTATCGCAAGAGACACCTGACAACCTTGACTGACCTCACATCACAAACACCCAGCCGCCGCCAACCCGGCAGCACACACGAATGAACCGCCAGAACGACGCGCTCATGAAGCAAAAAGGCAAAACAAGACGAAATCCAGTGCAAGAGCGCTCAGACCATGCTACCCTATCCACATCATGCAAAATTGTCCACCCGAGCCGGCCCAATTCGAGCCAAAAGGCAGCCGCCCCAGATTCCTGTTACAATTCCTGCTGCGCTGCAAATGACATGCAATTTAAACCACCAAATTCTGCCCGAAATACGCTCGAATTACCGCCGATCCCGGCGCCCGACACCCCTCCCGCAAGAAAAAAAATTGGACTACATTGGGCTATATTGGCCGACATTGGACGACATGAGTCGACCTATCCCGCCCAAAAAAGAGGATTTCGGTCCCAATCGACAATGGAGCCAGACTACCGCCTTTTCAGGTCGGCAGACACGCAAATCTTGCCACCAACGGCCGTCCGAACCAGGGCACTTCAGCCTGGTTGAGAACGTCGAATCGTTCGCTCTTACACGCGAAACTGCAGGGGAACTGGAAACCACCCAATTGAAACCATGTGCTCTCAAATTCCGCCTCTAAGGGTGTGGCGGCCGAAATCCCAGGATGCGACTCCTGCCAAAAGTCGTGGTATCAAAAGGGATCTATGTTGTAGCAGCGTTTCCGATGGCGAGTGGACCTCGATCGACGGGTCCAAGAGCCCCTGGTGGGTGCACTGTCTCCTGCCCAAAGGTCATTCTCAGACTGCCAACCCGCTCTGAATCACAAAGAGACTGTCCAACATTGTCAACGTGAAGATTTCAATAATCTGTTGCCCATTGGCGCTATTGGTGAAAGCTGGTGCTGCCATCAACTGGATCAGATCGTATGGGTGCCAAAGCGAGACAGTTGTTCCAACCAGAACTTGACTCGAGTCGCGCCGCCGCCTCCCCAGCGCCAGATTGGTCCTCAACCCAATTAGGGGCGCGTATCGATGAGCCCGGCCTTCAGATCCCCTGCATGACTCGGGCCGTACGTTGGGACTGGCGGCGGAGGATTGAGTGGCTATCGCCGCGCGAATTTGCGTTCACTCTTACAGTGGAGGTCAAGGATTTGGTCTACATTGGCATTGGTAGTGTCGATGATGGAAACGGTGCGCTGATCGGCGGAATCAGCCCCATCCGCCAGTGTGGATGTGATCGGCCTGACGTGCGTTTTCCAGTCGCCGGTTGAATGAAGGAACAGATGTAGTTCTCGATACGTCTTCATTATGACCGGTCCAACGACTTCGGAACACCTCGGCGCCGCCGGTATCTGGTCCGCCTGTGAGTTAACCGAACACTCTTAGGAAAGGAATGCAGATGAGTGCAAAGGTGTTGCTCCTGGTGTGCTCGTTGGTTCTTACGCTTATTCCGGTCGCTTCCGCGGCCGCGCCCATTGAAGCAGAGCCTTTGTCGGATCAGATTCCAACTCTCTCCGTATTGGGTTTCGGAACCGCTTCCGCCGTTCCAGACAGCGCCCGAGTTCAGATTCAGATCGGCCAGGAGACGCCCTTTGGACCGGTTGGACCGAAGTTTGAACTGCCGGACACAGCCGGATTGGAAGAGGTGCGCGACTTTCTGGTCGAGAACGGGGTGGAGGAGAGCACGATCAAAGTTGACTTCTTGAGCAATAATTTCCCTGTCGGCCTGCTGCAGCCCGGAAGCTCACTCACATTTGCCTACCGCGATACTGCGCGTCTTCGCGAATTCCTACAGGCCTTCGTGCGCGAGATGGAGGCTGAACAAGGGCCTTCAATTCAGAACATGCAGGTGGCCTATCAAGTTGACGACTGCGGCGCAATCGAGGAAGCCGCGATGAACGCCGCCTTGGAAAATGCCCGCCAGCGGGCAACGCGGATGGCCGCCCTTTTGGAGATGAATCTCGGGCGGGCCGTCTCCGTTTCAGAAGAACACGGCACGAATGTCGCGGTCGGTGCCTCGGGGGGCTGCATTGCCGTGTCCGGGTTGGCCTCCTTCGGCCTCGAATCGGTCATGGGAAGCATGAGCCCGCTGACAAACTCCGAGGAAGAGGTCGAAGTCGGTATCCTTTTGAGAGCGACATTCGCTCTTGAACCGTGAGGCGGGACCACGGCGTCGAACTGAAAGGTTAACTCCATGGCACAGGCCGTCGTAATGCCCAAGCCCGGCAACAACGTCGAGAGTTGTGTCCTCGTCAGCTGGAAAAAGCGGATCGGGGACCAGGTGGAGGCCGGAGAAACACTGTGCGAAATCGAGACCGACAAGGCGGTCATGGCGGTCGACAGCGCCTTCTCGGGTTCAATGCTGGCGCAGTTCTTCGCAGAAGGCGAGGAAGTCCCCGTTTTCACCAACATCGCGGCCATCGGCCAACCGGGCGAAATCGTCGATGCGCTTCGGCCCGCAGGAGCCCCGCATGAGTCCTCGTCTGAGCCGTCTGCCCCGCCCGAGGTTCAATCACGAGAGAGCGCCCACGGCCCAACCTCGCATGTTGGCGTAGAATACCGCGAACCGGCCATTTCTCCCCGGGCCAGAAGACTGGCCGACCAAAACCTTGTCGACGTCTCGACGCTTGCTGGTAGCGGGCCGCAGGGCCGCATAATCGAGCGCGACGTGCGCGCAGCTGTCGAACAACAACAGCTGATGACACCCCTGGCAAAGCGGATGGTCGCGCAGGGCGGCTACGACGCACCGTCACATGGCACCGGCCCGCGCGGCCGCATCCTTGCCGCCGACTTGGCCCCGAGCGCCGCCCAAACACCCGAACAGCAAGAAACGGACGACTATGAGTCCATTCCCGTTCAGGGTGTCCGCCGCGTCATCGCCCAGCGCCTGTTAACGTCGCTGCAGACGACCGCGCAGCTTACCCTCACCCGCTCCGCCGATGCAGAGGCGCTGCTGACCTATCGAGAACGATTGAAGGCGAGCGGCGAGCCGCTTGGGCTTCGCGACGTCACCCTGGGAGACCTGATCCATTTCGTTGTATCGAGGGTGCTGAAAGGCCACCTGGACCTGAATGCCCTCTTCGAGGAGGATATCGTTCACAGGTTCAACAGCGTCAACCTTGCGTTTGCTGTCGATACGCCCCGCGGCCTGATTGCGCCCGTAGTCCATTCTGCAGACAGCCTCAGTCTCAGTCAGATTTCGACGGAGTGTAAGCGACTCACTGCCGCTTGTCATGATGGCACGATCGCGCCCGCCGATCTTTCCACCGGAACTTTCACCGTCACCAACCTCGGCAGCTTGGAGATCGAGAGCTTTACGCCTATCCTGAACCCGCCGCAGGTCGCCATTCTGGGCGTCGGCGGCATCTTCCTGAAACCGGTTGACGAAGATGGCGAGGTACATTTCAGGAAGCAGATGAGTCTCTCGCTAACTTTCGATCATCAGGCCGTTGACGGCGCGCCGGCTGCCAGGTTTTTGCAGGACCTGGCGCGAGGATTTGCACAAGTAGACCTGCTCCTGGCTGTATGAACGGCGACCGCCGCCCATCCAACGGCCTCCGAGTTCGAGATCGGTTATGACCAAGCTCATCCCCATTGACCCAGCCGAGGCGCGCCGAAGTTCGGTCGTCGCCGGGCGGGAAGTCCCGGTCAACGCCTACCGTTCAAATCCCGCGCGCGAGGCGCAAATTTTCGGTCGCGACGGCCTGGTCCGCATCTATCGCGACATGGTCTACATTCGCGAGTTCGAGACCATGCTCGACCGCATCAAACAAGAAGGGGCCTATCAGGGCATCACCTATGACCATCTCGGTCCGGCGCACCTCTCGATAGGACAGGAAGCGGCTGCCGTAGGACAGAGTTATCACCTGCAAGCGCACGACTTCATTTTCGGTTCGCACCGCAGCCACGGCGAAATCCTGGCCAAGAGCCTCTCCGCCATCGCCAAGCTCCCTGAAGACAACTTGATCGACGTGATGGAGAGATACATGAACGGCCGCCCGCTGCGTGTCGTCGAGTCATTCAGCCGCGGGGGCGCCAAAGACCTGGCCGTTGACTACATCCTGTACGGCACCCTGGCCGAGATATTTGGCCGTGAGAATGGCTTCAACAAGGGGATGGGCGGATCGATGCACGCCTTCTTCTCCCCTTTCGGCGTGATGCCCAACAACGCCATCGTCGGCGGCTCGGCGGACATCGCCGTCGGTGCCGCCCTGTTCAAGCGCGTCAACCGCAAGCCCGGCCTGGTAGTCGCCAACATCGGCGATGCCGCCATGGGATGCGGGCCGGTCTGGGAAGCCTTTATGTTCGCCGCCATGGATCAATTTCGCACGCTGTGGGACAGCGATCTGGGCGGCAACCCGCCCATCATCTTCAATTTCATGAACAACTTCTACGGCATGGGCGGGCAGCCCCAGGGTGAGACGATGGCGTTTGGCGTCCTGGCCCGGGTCGGCATGGGCGTCAACCCCGAGGCAATGCACGCTGAGCGGATCGACGGCTACAATCCGCTGGCCGTTGCCGACGCAGTCGCGCGCAAACGGTCCATTCTGGAAGCAGGACGCGGTCCGGCGCTTTTGGATACAGTGACCTATCGCTTCTCTGGACACTCTCCTTCCGACGCCTCCGCATATCGCGACCGTTCGGAGATCGATCTGTGGCGTCAACAGGACGGCCTGTTCAGATATGGCCAGTACCTGGTGGAGAACGGACACGCCTATCAGTCGCTCCTGGACGACTACCAAGCCGACATTACCGAACGACTGACGCGCGTTCTGGCTGCCGCCGTCTCGGAAGAGGTTTCGCCCCGCATCTGCACCGAGAACGACGGAGTCGGAGACCTGATGTTCTCCAATGAAACGCGCGACAGAATGGAAGAGGGCAAGCCGGACGTGCTCATCCCTCTGAACGAGAGTCGACTCAGCCAAACCCGGGCCAAGCAGCGCTTGGGCCTGGACGAACAGGGCAACCGGCTTTCAGGGCTGCGGGCCGTGACCTACGCGGAAGCCCTCTTCGAGGCCATGATTCATCGCTTCTACCAAGACCCGACCATGATAGCCTACGGCGAGGAAAACCGTGACTGGGGCGGCGCGTTCGGCGTCTACCGCGGCCTGACCGAGTGCCTGCCCTATCACCGTCTCTTCAACGCACCGATTTCCGAGGGCGCCATCGTGGGAACGGCGGTTGGCTATGCCCTTAGCGGCGGAAGGGTTGTAGCGGAGTTGATGTACTGCGACTTTATGGGGCGAGCCGGCGATGAGATTTTCAACCAGATGGCCAAATGGCAGGCCATGTCGGCTGGCGTGCTGCATATGCCACTGGTCCTGCGTGTTTCCGTCGGCGCTAAGTACGGCGCCCAGCACTCACAAGACTGGAGCGCAATGGTCGCGCACGTCCCCGGCCTCAAAGTGATGTTCCCGGCAACGCCCTATGATGCCAAGGGCATGCTCAATCTGGCCTTGCGCGGCACAGACCCGGTCGTCTTTTTCGAAAGTCAGCGCCTATACACGGAGCCGGAAACGTTGGAAGCCGGCGGAGTACCCGTTGACTACTACGAAGTGGAACTGGGGGAGCCGGCTGTCCGGCGTGCCGGGAACGACCTGACAATTGTAACCGTCGGCGCAACACTCTACCGCGCTCTCGAAGCGGCCTCAGTGTTGGCGCAAGAGCACAATCTTGAGGCCGAAGTGATCGACCTCCGCTTCCTCAATCCGCTCAACTACGAGGCAATAATCGCCTCCGTGCGCAAAACCGGGCGCGTTGTCCTGGCCTCCGACGCCTGTGAACGCGGCTCATTCCTGCACACGGTCGCCTCAAACATCAGTCAATTGGCCTTCGATGACCTGGACGCTCCAGTCACGGTTGTCGGCGCTCGCAATTGGATTACGCCCCCAGCGGAGATGGAGGCGGCCTTCTTCCCCCAGAAGGAGTGGATCATTGACACCATCCACGAGCGCATTCTGCCTCTCGCCGGGCACAGCCTGTCAACCGATCAAACTACGCATGAGATTGTGCGTCGCAACCGAGAGGGAACGTAAGAGAGCCAAGAGTTGGCTCAGGAAAAGCTTAACCTGATCGCGTCCTCGCCGTGAATGATCTCCATCTGCGTCGCGCCCAATTCAACCTCGCAGTAGGGATTCTCGAAATGTTTGAATCCCGTAATCGGCTCTTCTTTGCCGTCAACCAGCAGCGGTCCAGTCCAACCGAAAGCCAGCGTCTCTCCCCTTAGAGTAGAGCAGCGCACGGAGGATTGCTCGAACTCCACCTCCAGGGCCGACACCTTGCTTCGAAAATCGGCGAAGCTTCCGTCCTCATCCCTCCGCCCAAGGTGGCACAACCAAATATTCTCCCGCCCGATCGAGCGTAGCTCACGGTACGCCTGCTGTCCCCGTTCTGTCAGACTCCATCCGTTAGCTGCCGCCAGTGCTACATAGCCGTCCCCCTTGCAGGCAAAAGCCCACCCCTCCTCCAGGCGGTACTCGTCGAATGCATGGGTCGGAAAGTGACCGTGGGTGAGGGCCGCCACACCGTTTCGCTCATCAAATCTATGAACTGCGATCAGCACGTCCCGCCTTTGGACGACCCGGGGGAGAACAGCATTGCCTCGCCAGCAGTTAGGCCTGTGCGCCTCCTCCTCACTCAAACATGCCGGCTGATTGACAAAGACAACCGCGTCCGGCCCGAGAGTCGCCTGCCAGATGTGCTCCTGCCTCCCCGGCTCGCCCGGCCGGTAGTCCTGGGCTGAGCTCAGCATACCATCCGCTGTCCTGTATGTGACTTTGTTGACCTCCCATGGATTCGCTTCCTGCCCACTCTCTGCAGCAACCGCCGCGACCGACCGTTCGCGGCTTATCGTTGGTTCCTTCACGTCTCCGGCGATGGCTTCAAAAATCGGCGGCAGGAAATAAATGTCCGAGCACGCCAGGCTGACGCTGCCCATGACGTGCTCATTGAAAACGCCCATACCCCACAGCAGACGGGAGATGCCGGCCGAGGGCGCAAGGCGCGCGCTGCGGATCGATAAACTGTCAGCCCGCCCCTGCGTTGAACCGTGGACACCCCGAAAGGAATTAACCGCCATGCTGAAAAATATCTTATCCAAAAGGACGGCGGCCAGCTCCCGGACCTCCTCGTTCTCAGCCAAGTCAACAAGGTGGATCAGGGCCACCACCTTGGCTTCGACCGCCTCGCACGAGTCCCATTCCATGAAGCCGTGACCTCCCCGGTCTCGGCACCAGGCGATCGCCCCCCGCTCCCCCTCCTCCCTCTCCCGCTGGCCTGTCTGCTCGTCGGCAAAGCTGTGCTCGGGAAAGAGTTGACCCGCAATAGTCTGTGCCGCAAAGTGTAAAATCTGCTCGCTCTCGCCCCAGCAGCCGTTCTCAATGCCTCTGCGCCCTTCCAGCCAGAAGGGAAGTTCGTTCAGGCGCTCCTCCAGCGTCCTCTTCAGCCCCGCAGGAAATGAACAGTTGTCACCAAAGCGCGCCAGCATTCCCAACAGGCCCACGACAGTGCAGCCGCTCTCTGCGCTGCCCAGCATCAGGTCAGCGACAGTCTGCTGAATCACGTCCTTTCTGACCTGCTCCCATCGCTCAAGCGCCATCCGCGCAATCTCGGAGAACAGATTCCCCTGCCGCCTCGTCGCGTCGAGCAAGGCCTCCACTCGACGCTGCGGGTAGGTTCCCTGCTCTGCAGGTTGGTCCGAAAAGGGGTTCTTGGCGACGTGCAGGCCCAACTTGCGCCGGATCCGCATGCCACCGAGCGTGTACTCCTCCGGCCCGGGCATCACATGGAGTTCGCAGGCTCCTTCCGGCGCCCGTAGAGCCGGACCCATATCAACAGTCGTCTCGCCTTCGCTGCTGGGAAACGGGGATCGGGTCATCACGTAGATGCGGCCGTCCCTGGTCTGTAGTCGCATCTCCATATCGGACTTCGAACTGCCTTCGGGTCGGTCGAACTCGTCTGGCCACCGTACCTTTATGTTGTCCTGCGCACCATAAACAAAGCGGTCGAGGCAGGCTTCATCAAAGAACTTCTCGAGCTCCCTGCGCCTTCCAGGCGGGTCAATGCTGGTAGGAAGACAGACCGAGAAGTCCTCCATCGGGACTTCCAAAAACGACATCCCGAAACGCTGGGAAGACTGCCCGCGGGCTACCGTATCAAGCCGCGCCAGAACGCGGTTGTGTCCAGCCTGGAGCCGGGCCTGTAGCGAAACAGTACCAGGAAGTCGGGACAACCCGTGCTGCATGACCTGTTGGTCGTTCAGCCACACTTCCGCCGCGCCGAACAAATCAAATACGAACTCGACCTGTTCCGCACCCGCGCAGACCAGTTCACAATAAGCCCACGCCTGCACGTAATGCCAGGTAGCATAATAGGCGCCCAAATTGATCAGATGGTCCTCCAGAAAGCGCTGCGCTCGCCAGGTCAGTTTGTCCTCACCGATCGAGAACGCTTCTCTTTCAGCCGGCGTGCCGGACGAATCGAGCCGCCAACCACCGAAGACGGGTGGATCGCCGGCGCCGGAATCTCCCTCTGAAGCCGCCCGCGCCAAGGGAATAAAGGAGTACCTCTCCCTCGCTCTATGAAGAATGAGTGATAACTGCTCCTGATCAGGCGAAGTGCCCGCCTTCAACTCCATGCCATCCGATGAAGTGGTGTCGACGAGGGGCGCCGCCAAGGGACCGGCCAGCAGCCAGCGGTCGATCGCTCTGCCGAGCAGCGGGTATCTCAACTGCCCAGGCCTTCCACCGCCTTCGTTAGCCCCGCCTATTTCCTGTTGTTGAGAAGAGTCGGACATAGACAGTCTGGCCCCCTACGAACAGCGGGAGGTCCCGAGGGACCTCCCGCCTCGTTCTGATTCACTTGGCGTAAAGTCACTACTGTCGAAGCGACTAGCGGTCGAAGAACATCGTCTCCGGGCGATACACGTCGGCCATCGTGTTGTCCCAACCCAGGAACATCTCGTCCGGCAGGTTCTTGAGCGTCGGATCCACCACGCCGACAATCGGGGACATCGTCGTTGTGCCGATGTTCCAGAGCTCCTCGCGTGCCGTGGTAACGATGTCGACGACCATCTGGATCTGCTTCTCCGGATCCGTCTCAGACTGGAGCGCCAGCCACCTCTCCTGATTCAGCGCAGCGCCTCCCTCCGGCTCCATGCCTTCTTCGCCATTGGTCTCAAGCCAGAGGCCGTAGAGCGGGAAAGGTCCTGCATTCTTCACAGGCACGAACCCACGTCGCGAGGTCAGGATATATGGATGCGTTGGCGTTCCACCAATCGTCAGGGCATCCCAGTCGATGGCCCGCATCCGTTCCCAGAAGAGTCGGCTGTCGATGAAATTATTCGTGGCGTGGATGCCAACCTGTTGCAGATGGTCGACGACCAGTTCGGTATCCTCCGTCCAGCCATAGTGGACAAAGTTGATAAACAGCTCTTCCCCGTCCGGGCGCAGCCGCCAGCCATCGGCATTGCGCTGGTCAAGCCCAATTTCGTCCAGGATCGAGTTGGCCAGGTCAGGGTCATACTCGGCGTACAGTGTCGCCAAGTGCTCGGTCGCCTCCCGTGTCGGCGTCCCCAGCGGCGGCATCGGCTGCGACGGGCTGACCGTGCCGTAGTAGTTCAACTGGTTTATCTCCTCACGGTTGATCGCGTAGGAGACCGCCTGACGGAAGCGAATGTCCTGGTAGATCGCTCGCTGCGCTTCATCCTCTGTGTGCATGTTGAAGGTGACGTTGAGCATCGTATCGCCGGGGAAGTAATACTTGACCACGCGTAGCTTCCCTTCCTCCTCGGCCTGCAGAAAGTCCGGCAGCAGCGAGAAGTTGAGCCAGGGAACATACTCCAGGTCCCCAGTCAGCGCCTGCAGCTCCTGCACTTCCGTGCTGACCTGCGTGTGCAGGATGCGGTCGATGTAGGGAAGCTGCTGGCCCTCCTCGTCCACGGCCCAGAAGTAGGGGTTTCTCTCCCAAATCCAGGGCGGCGTTTCGGGGGCGACCTTTGTCGGAATGAAGCCCTGTAAGTACGGCTTCATAATCTGCCCCTCAACATTGTGAGGGCCCACTTTGTGGCGGAATAGCTCCGGCCAGCTGTTGAAACCACCTTCGCTTACCAGGCCTTCCACTTCGTCAGCATCGCTAAACTCAGGGTGGAACTGCTTCATGTAATGCTCGGGGTGACGGCAGAAATTGCCCCCCGACCAGTACGATGCCAGCCGGTCCATGAACCACGGCTTGGACGTGTCCGCGGTAAACTCTATCGTGAAGTTGTCGACGACATTGAATTCCATCAGGCTGTCGTCTGAGTTCAAATAGACGGGAGGCTTGACAGCGACCAATTCCTCATTCTGCAGCACGCTGTCCCAGTAAAAGGCCGCGTCGTCAGCGTCGTACGGCTCTCCGTCCGACCACTTGAGGCCTTCACGCAAGTGCACCTTGAATTGGGAGGAGTCTTCGTTGATCTCGAACGATTCGGCGATGTTGGGCACAACCTCACCAACCTCGCCGCGCAGGCCCCAGGCATAGAAAACCAGTACCTGGCCCGAGAAGTTGCCCAAATTATAGCCGTTGAATGGCGGCGGGCGCGTACCGGCCGTATTGATGTCGCCACCGTACTTGCCGATACCGTCGATCACCGGTAGGACCAGCGGGTTGATCGGTAGTCGCTCATCGATTGGCGGTAACTCGCCGCTGGCTACGAGCTCGGCCAGCATCGGCGCTTCCTTGAACCCGCTTGCACTCTCCATGGCAGCCGGCGCAGATTCTTCGGCAGCTGTGTCCGCCGGGGCCGCGGCCGGAGCCGCACCGTCGCCACCCGCGCAGGCGACGAGAACTGCGCCGGCCGTGGCCAAACCGGATACGCGCAGAAACTCCCGTCTAGAAATGTCTCGCTTAGCGATGATCTCTTCCTTCATGGTCGCAACTCCTCTTCGGCTAATGGATGAATTTCGTCGGCAACTGGATAGTAGGCATCACCTCCTTCGTCCGCCCTCAACCCATCTGGGCCAGTTCTACGCCTGTCAAGTGGAGTTCCTCGGTCCGGTGGCAACTGACGAAACGGCCCGGTTCAGTCTCCTGGAGATTCGGCTCCTCGCTCACACATAGGTCCATCTGGTATGGACAGCGCGGATGAAAGGCGCACCCTGACGGCGGGTCGGCCGGGTCCGCTACTTCGCCGCTCAATATGATCCGCTCCTTCTTCCCCTCCGGGTCCGATCGCGGAACCGCAGAGAGCAGCGCCTCCGTATAGGGATGCTGCGGCTGCCGGAACAGGGCATCCGTCTCCGCCAATTCCACGATCTTCCCCACATACATCACCGCCACTCGGTCGCTGATGTGCTCTACAACGCTCAAGTCGTGCGAGATAAAGAGATACGTCAGCTGGAACGCCTCCTGCAAGTCCTGCAAAAGGTTCAGAATCTGCGCCTGAATCGACACATCCAGGGCTGATACCGGCTCATCGGCCACGATCAGACTCGGGTTCAGCGCCAATGCCCTGGCCAGACCAATCCGCTGCCGCTGCCCGCCGCTGAACGCGTGCGGATAACGCTTCAAATACTGCTGCTTCAGTCCGACCTGCCCGAGGAGCTGCCGGACACGGTCCTCCAGCGCCTTACCCTTTGCGATTTCATTGACGATAAGCGGCTCGCCAACGACGTCGAGCACGCGCATGCGCGGGTTGAGCGAGGAAAAGGGGTCCTGGAAAATCATCTGCATCGCCCTGCGAATCCCCTGTGTCTTGAGCTCCCTGTCGGACAGATCCGCCAGGTCCACGACTTGGCCGTTATGCCGGAACAGAATCTCGCCGCTATCAGGCCTCAGGGCGCGTACGATCAGGTTGCCTATCGTCGTCTTCCCGCAGCCGCTCTCGCCGACCAAGCTGAACGTTTCGCCCGCCCTTATCGAAAAGCTGACCCCGTCAACCGCTTTGACATGCCCGATAACGCGCTTGAACACGCCGCGCGTAACCGGAAAGTGCTTCTTGACGTTATGGACTTCCAACAGATATTCGTCCATCTTGCCCAGTACTGCCTTACGCAGTCTCAACCCTCTCTTCGTGATAGAGAAAACAGGCCACCTGATGCTCTCGCTCAATTTCTACCAGCGCCGGTGGATCTCCTTCATCGCACACGCCCTTGATGGCCTCCGGGCAGCGGGGATGGTACGGGCAGCCCTGCAAACTCGCAAACGGGTCTGGAACAACACCCTTGATCGAATTGAGCCGCGCCTTTTTGACGTCTCCCAACTTCGGTAGCGAGCGCTGCAGCCCTGCCGTATACGGATGCTTCGGCTCGCGAAATATCGTCCTCACCGAGGCCTGTTCAACCACGCGGCCCCAATACATCACCACGACCGTGTCGGCCATTTCCGCCACCACGCTCAAATCGTGGGTGATGATCATGATCGCCATGCCCAACTGCTCTTGCGAGCGGTTCATGAGGTCCAGTATTTGGGCCTGAATCGTCACATCCAGCGCAGTTGTAGGCTCGTCAGCGATAAGAAGATTGGGGTTGCAGGAAAGCGCCATGGCAATCATTGCGCGCTGCAGCATCCCGCCGCTGAGCCGGAACGGGTACTCGTCAACGCGACGAATCGGGTCCGGAATGCCCACATTGCTCAGCATCTCGACCGCAATCTCCCTCGCTTCCGCCTGGTTTACCTCCTGGTGTAGCCGAACAGCCTCCATGATCTGCTGCCCAACCGTATGCACCATACTGAAGGAACTCATCGGCTCCTGGAAGATCATGGCGATCTCAGAACCGCGAATATCCCGGATCTCGCTTCCGTCCTGGTCGAGCTTTGCCAGATCGGTCTTCGAACCGCTCTCCTGCCGCTGCCACAGGATTTCGCCCCCAACCACTTTGCCCGGCGTCGGTTCAATCCGCAAGATCGACTGCGCCGTAATGCTCTTGCCGCAGCCGCTCTCTCCCACGACACCCAACGTCTGCCCGGGGCCAAGGTCGATACTGACGCCGTCAACCGCCTTGACGATTCCCTCGTCGGTGAAGAAATAGGTCTTTAGGTCTCTAACTTCGAGCAAGGAATCTGACAAGGTAACCATTCCCGTCGCTGGCTAGGTGTAGGGGTCAGCCGCATCCCGCAAGCCGTCCCCCACGAAGTTGAAAGCAAGTACGGCAACGACGACCATCAGGGCAGGCAGCAGCAGCCACGGCAATCGAACAATCGACTGTACCTGTTGCGCGTCCTGCAGCAGCACGCCCCAACTAATCGCCGGGGAACGCAGGCCGACGCCCAAAAAACTCAGCGTCGTCTCGCCGATAATCATGCCCGGCACGCTCAAAGTCGCCACCGCGATGATATGACTCATGAAGGAAGGAACGAGATGTCTGCGGATGATCCAAGGCGTGTTGGCCCCGGAAAGCCGCGCGGCCTTGACAAAAGCCTCTTCGCGAACGGCCAGAAACTTGCCCCGCACCACCCGCGCCATCCCCGTCCAACCCAGAATCGACAGAATGAGCGTAATGAAGAAATAGATTCGAATTACCGACCAGTTTGCCGGCAGAGCCGCACTCAACGCCATCCACAGCGGCAGACTGGGAAACGCACGTAGTATCTCGATGAGACGCTGTACAATTGTGTCCGTCAATCCCCCGAAGTAGCCTGATATGCCGCCGAAAATGATGCCCAGGAGGAAACTTAGCGCCACACCCAGCAGACCGATCGTCAACGAAAGACGCGTGCCAAAAATCAGACGCGAAAGAAGATCACGGCCGTGACCATCGGTGCCGAGCAGGAAGAGCGGCGCCCCGGGGTCCGAGCCAAAGAGATGAATGTCCGTCCGTATGAAATTCCACATCTTGTAGGGGGCGCCCCGAACGAACAGCCGCAAGGGATAGATCTGTTCAACGATAGGGTCATACGTGCGCTTGAACTTGTCATCCAAATGCTGCTCAGTTCCGTAAACGAATGGCCGTAGGTGGATCTTGCCCTGGCTATCGATGAAACGCAGCGGTTGCGGCGGCGCCTGGGCAAATTCTACGTAGCGCTCGTGGGGCGAATGCGGGGCAATAAACTCGGAAAACAAGACAAACGCATAGAGAAAAATTAGAATGACCGCCGAAAAAACGGCCAACTTGTGCTTGCGAAACTTCCGCCATGTCAGCACAAGTGGCGGCGCTAGGTGGTACTCCTCCTCGACTTCGTCATCCAAATCTTCAAGTAGCTGGCTTGCCAGCTCTTCAGCTTCGGAGGTGCCTGGTTTCAACGTGTCCATCTCCCCTTGCCTATCCAATCCGTGCGATTCGGTAACCGCCGGCTCCACATCGCATGACTGACTATCGCCGTATCAAGCCGCTCCTTCATATCGAATTCTGGGATCGATGATCGCCAGCAGAATATCCGAGAGCAATGTGCCGACTACGGTCAGACTGGCCGCCAGCATTACGAACGAACCGGCCAGATACATATCTTCTTCCAGCAAAGCCTGCAGAAATAAGGGCCCGGCGGTGGGCAACGACAACACCACCGAAACGATCGTTTCCCCCGCGATCAGCGAGGGCAGCACCCATCCCACGGTCGAGATGAACGGGTTGAGCGCCAGGCGTACAGGATACCGCAGAACCAGCCTCCAGTACTGCAGTCCTTTCGCCCGGGCGGTCATCACGTACGGCTTCTGTAGCTCGTCCAGCAAATTGGCGCGCATGACGCGAATCGTGCCTGCCGTACCCGCTGTGCCGATGATGATTATGGGAATGGCCAGGTGCTCCAACAAGTCGACCACCTTTCCGAAACTCCAGGGAGCGCCTTGGTACTCCTTTGAAAACAGGCCGCCTATGCCCGTGTCCAGATACTTGTGGGCCAGGTACATCAGGATGAGCGCCAGCAAAAAATTGGGGACAGCCAACCCCAGAAACCCGGTGAACGTAAAGAAATAGTCGCCAATAGAGTACTGTCTGACAGCCGAGTAGATCCCTATCGGAAACGCCACAACCCACGTAAACATGAGAGACATTAACGAAATCATCATCGAAAGGAGAAGCCGCGCGCCGATCAGGTCGCGCACCGGCTGATGCCATGCCAGCGAATAGCCCATGTCGCCGGTCACAAAGCGGGTCATCCACTTCCAATAGCGCACATACCAGGGTTGATTGAGACCGTACTGTTGGCGCAGATTCTCGATAACGTGGTCGGGAACGTCGCCTGTCTCAGTCAACTGTATGATGTAGGTCGATACGTAGTCGCCAGGCGGCAATTCGATGATGATGTAGGAGATCACGGAGATAACCGCTAGCGTGGGGAACATCAGCAGGAGACGTTTGACAACGAACAAGAGCATGGCTTTTTACCCGCTGGCTTGTCAAAACTCTCTCTTTTGCCGCATTGTAACCGCGTGCGGTTTCCTCTCTGCACAGCGGCAGATCCGATCGGCAAGTTGACGCGTCAATGATTCCGCTAACCCCAACTCGCCGGTACAGACTGCGATGGCATTTGACCAGTTGCTGCGCATGTGGGCAGTTCATTTATAGCAGAGTTGTCGGAATCCGCAAAGCCCCTTTTTTTGGCCGCGGCCGCAGTCCAAAATTGGGGGACGAATTCCCATGTATCGGGTAGCAATGGAGTCATGCCATTCCACTGTCCATCCTCTGACAGAGTGGAGAAACTCGCATTTCCGTTTCCTTTTGGACGGTCGGGCCTTCGGCCCTCCCTTGTGCGGGGGGACTCCCCCCGCAACGCCCCCCTCCAAAACCAGCGCTCACCGACTGTACGCCTGAATTCCTGCAGGGCGGCTCATCCAACCTGACGGCGGCCAACCGAATACGCGTTCAGATAGCCTGAATTGCGGCAGCGATGAAGGGCTAGCGGTCGTAAACATTCCCAATGACTGGTCAGAAAAGTCGGCATCTACAGATACCCGCATCCAGTCCCAACTTTCCTTCGCCCGATTCCTGGACCGAAGGCCACCGCCCTAGCCCGTGCCGCTAATCATGGCCATCACAAAAATCAGACGAATCACAGTTCAGACAAATGTCAAAGAGCCCTGGTCTGAACCGGCACTGTACATGCCTCAGTAGTTACTGCAATTCAATGATTTCGGCGGGCGTTTGTCTCGGGGAGGGCGCCTGTTCAACCAGTGCGCTCGGCCTGCTCCGAGTCCATGGGCAGAAGCCGGCGCGGGCGTGGATTGTAAGGACGGCTTTTGAGTGCCTGCTCATCCAATTCGATGCCCAGCCCGGGCGCTTCAGGCAGGGTGATGGAGCCGTCCTCTACGCTAAAGTGATTGTGCGCGATCTCACGGCCCACCTTTTCGAAGTTGACGAAATACTCGGTAATCAGGAAGTTGGGCATGCCGGCCGCAGCGTGCAACGTTGCCGCCAGTCCAACGGTTGTGCTGTTATAGTTGTGGGGCGCAACGGCCACATGATGTGCCTCGGCCATGGCCCCGATCTCCCGCAATTCGAGGATGCCGCCGCAGTTACAGACATCGGGATTGAGAATGTCAGCCGCACGTCTGTCGAAAACCTCGCGAAATTCGTTCTTCGTATAGAGTTCCTCTCCCGTTACGACAGGCAGAGCAATGGCCAGTCGCACTTCTGCCAGCGAGGAGAGGTCGCGTGCCGAGACGGGCTCCTCGAACCAGAAAGGAGCGTAAGGTTCCATCGCCTGGGCTGCCCGTATGGCATGCATCGGCGCCAGTCGCCGGTGCACCTCGACCAGGATATCGACGTCAGGTCCAACCGCCTCGCGCACGGCGCGCACGCGTTCGACCGCCTCCTCCTCCTGTTCCCGGTCGATAAAGGCCCGCCACAGGCCTGGAAAGGGGTCGAATTTCAGGGCATTGAAGCCAAGCCCGACAACTGCCTTGGCCCGCAAGGCCAGCTCTTCGGGCGCATTGGCGCCCCCCCAACCGTTGGCATAGACGCGCCGCCGCCGCCGCGTTCGCCCCCCAAGCAGATTGTAAACAGGCTGGCCGCTGGCCTTGCCAACGATGTCCCAGAGCGCCTGCTCCAGCCCGCTGACAGCGCAGAAAAATTCCATGCTGCCCCGTTTCCCGGCAAAGTCCGAGTAGGCGGAGAAGGTGAACTGCTTGATGTCGAAAGGCGAACGTCCGATCAGGTAGCGGCCCAGCTCCTGGATCTGCCGTTCGATGACACGGTCCCGGTCCAGCTGCGTATAGGCCTCGCCCCAGCCGTGAATGTTCTCGTCCGTCTCAACCTTTACGAACAGCCAGTGTTTTGACGCGCCGGGATCTACCAGGAATGTTTTGACGGCCTCGACTCTCATCTAGCCCTCCTGTTACCGAGAATTCAAGCCTCCGTGAGCCGGAACTCGCAAAAGGTCCGCCGGCCTGCCTTCAGGGTCCCGGTCGGCCTGCGCGCAGTCGCGTCCTCCACGATGAGCGCTCTCCCAAAACAGCGGCTCCCTCCTGCTGACGGACCCCTACAGGCTGCGATTGTCGATCGAGTAGGCGTCGTTCTGCCCGCCGATCTGCCACACGCCGCGGAAGAGCGACCTCCGCTTGGGCGGCATCGCCTCTATGAGCCGGTGGTCCAGGTTCATGCGATGCCATTGGGCCCAGAGAGAGTTGTAGCAGTTGAATACCGCACAGCGGGGATTGGCGGGGTTCGTCCAGTCATTTGCCGCATGCAGCAGACTCTCCGTAAAGACGACCGCCGACCCTGCCGGACAGCTGTAGTCCTCCATCATCCCCCGGATGTTGGCCTCCCAGGATGAGCTGCTTATGTTGGGGCGGTAAGGATCGGGTCCGCCGTAGTTGAAATGGGCCTTGTGGGACCCGCTCAGAAACGAGGTGCCGCCCTGACCTGACTTCACTTCCTCCAGTTCCCAAACCACCCGCGTCAGGCCGGCGAAAATCTTCTTGCCCGCCACCTGGTACCGCATCGCATTCGCCTGCTGCGGCGGCCGCACGACGTGGGGCAGCCCGCCATCGCTGCGTTCCTGCTTGCTCCATCCCGGCGGCCGCACGGTAATGAAGGAGCTTTCGCAGCGAAAGGCGTAATAGTCATCCGACAGGAATGGCTCTTCGGCAAGAACTTCGCTCAGGATGCCGACGACGGCCGGGTGGTCCAGGAGTGTCTGCAGAGTTCCCCTGTAGCACTGGTCCGGATTGATGACCATATGCTGCTCAGGATCCACTGCGGCGTAGACCTCGGCCTTCATGGCCCCAATCTCGGCATCCGAAAGCACGCCGGGCAGAAGGACCCAGCCGCGCAGGTCAAAGAAGAATTTCTGCTCCTCGGACATCGGGATGGGAGCGCCTTTTCCGTTTTCCATGAGTTCTCTCCCAACTTGGACGACTGTGTCGTGGAGCTTCGTTTATGCCCGCCCGGTGGATTACCCATCCACTGGGCCCATAGCCCAAAACCTTCCACATCCGAAATAGAGCTGACCTCGACGAAAGTCCGCCCCCCCCCACGAATACTACGATAATGCTGAAGGTCGCAGAAACGGTAGACTTCAGGGCAACCGTGAACCTACGCCGACTCCTCGTGCCACGTCATCGCTTCACCGCGCACCAGCGTGGCGCGCCGCTCGTAGCTCCCCGGCCACTCCACCGGCAGTTCTCCGCTCTCGACCATCAGCCTGAGGGGGTTGACCTTGGTCTTCAGCGGCAGGTAGATCCGCTGCCTCCTGCGCGCCGATTCAAAGAGCGCCATCATCACCTCCTGCACCGCCCTGCCGCGGTCTCCACCGCTGACCGGCCGCTCTACCCGTCCCTCTACCCAGTCGACCGCCTCCTGGCACTGGCGGGACCAGCAGTCGCGCCACGGTTCGGTTACCTCTGCCCAGCCGTTGCTGGCATCGTTCAGGTAGCGCACCGTGCCGACCTCATAGTTGTAGCGCGCCGAAAGCCCCTCGGGCATGTGCATGGGCCCGTCCGAAGGGATCTCTTCGTCAGGCCGGTAGGAAGTAGAGAGCTCCATGATCCCGCGTTCGCCGATCACGCGACAGCCCTGGCTCAGACCCTCTACCAGGTCACCCACGATCAGGATCGTTGCGCCGTTGTCGCAAGCGGCCAGTCCCAGGCAGGCATCCTCGGCCGGCAGACCGCGTTCCAGCAGATCTGTGGTACGCTCAACCGTGCCCAGCACCCAGCTGACCTGCGGCTCATCCATCAGAAACAAGGCGAGGCGAATGTTGTGCGAATTGGTGTTGAGCAGATTCCCACCCGACTCAAGTTGGACCTGCAAGACGCGGCCGATGGCGCCGCCGCGGACAAGCTCCCGGGCCTTGAGCCAGGTGACATGGTGCGGGCGCTGATAGGCAACAACAAGCTTGACTCCGTTCCGCTGGCAGGCGGCCAGCATCTCGTCGGCCTCTCCCAGGTCAACCGCCATCGGCTTCTGGCACAGGATCGCCTTGGGTTTACGCGCCGCCGCCGCGATTACCATCTCTGCGTGCTGCTGATGCCACGAGCATACGTCAACAAAATCGAGATTCTCTTTGTCGAGCATCTCCCGGTAATCGGAATAGCGGTGCTCTTCGCCAACTCCGAAGAATTCGCCAAACTCCCGCAGCGCATCCGGGTTCGTGTCGGCAATGGCCGCGATCTCTGTAGGGCGGCCGGTCACGCCCAGCCAGGCACGCGCATGCACGCGTGCGATGATCCCGCACGCAATGATCCCTGTCCGATACTTCGACATTGGACTCTCCCAAACGATCTTCCAGCCCCTGAGCCAAGACGGTCAACCAGGAGCTGACTACCACTTGTTCATAACCCACGCAAACCGCCCCGTCCCCGGGCAGCCAGCCAAAAGACTCTAAACGAGACTGCTCGGCCTCCGGTTGGCAGCGCCAACCAAGTGACAATATCCGAGAATGCCGAACTGTTCGTTCATTTGTCGAGGGTGACGGCGCGCACGGCCGGACAGAATGACCGGAAAGCGGCTCACCGTTGGCTGTCAAAGCAGCGAACCCTGCTTCACCCTCCGGGCACTTCCAGGTCCGCCAGCCATTCCGGTGTGATTCGTTTGCCCAGCAGGAAGAATTTGCGTTCAGGGTGCCAGAGAACGTCGTTGCCGCCACGGTTGGTCATGCTCGGGTAAACCCCGATGTCGATCCGCTTGCGCGGCCCGATGCGCTCGCCGTGGTTGTCCATTAGCAGCTTCGAGCGGCTGAACCAGAGCGGTTGTTGCGCGTTCGGTCGGAACTCCCCAAGTGCGATAAAGGCCGGCCGCCGGTGAATGTCCGAATCTTCCGGCGTGCTCCCTTCGAACCGTCCATCATTGTTATGATGCAGAAGGACGTAACGTTCGTCTGTCAATTGATAGATAGGGCAGCAGCAGAGCGGCTCGAGAATCGGGTCCCCAAAGTCATGCCGCAGCAGCGGGGCCGCATGCGTCCAGGTCCCCCCGTCATCATTGGACGTGCTATACCAGATGTAACCACTCATCGTACGCATCACGCAGAACAGACGATCGTCAGGAAGCCGCACGAGACTCGGCTCCTGCGCGATACTCAGCATCGGGTTGAGGTAGTGACCCACGCGCAGCGCCTTCGGTCCCCAGGCGGAGTAACTGATCTCGACATCTTCCGGTCGCGGGTCTTCGTCGATGTTTTCGAAGCGCATGAACTCTGTGACCGCCTCCCGGCTCGTCCAGGAGTCGTTCATCGGCGGCGTCCGCACCGACCGGCTGACCCAGCGCGTAAATCCGGTAAACCACCTGCCTTGCAGATCGCGGATCGGTTTCTGCCACACGATCCAATTCGACGGAATGGACTCGTCCGGGCTGTCATAGGGACTGCGTTTCATTGGGATCGTAGCCGGCGCTGACCAGCTGCCGCCGAAATCGTCGCTGTACACGCAATCCATCGTGCCGGTGTGACAGGAGAACGGGTTTTCGCTGACGTCCTCCACGCCTTGATGCTGGCTGTATATGACATAGATCCGCCCCGACCGGGATGTAATCGGAAAGCCCCAGCTGGCCGGTGCACCGTCTCCCGGACGGGTCGGCCCGACCAGGCGACGCGGCCTGACCCAGGTTGTGCCATCATCCTCCGAGCGCGAGAAGACGATGCGGTGATCGCTGGCGCCCTCGAAACTGCTCTGAGTCCAGACGGTCATCAGCGAACCGTCGGGGCCGTCAAACACCAGGAAGTGTTCGTTTCCCGTATCGAAAGTGGAGCCATCCATGCTGCCCGGTCTGTATACAACGTAGTCTGGTTCACTGCGCTGGAGCTCTCGTTCAAAGTCAGTGCTCATTCTTCAACCTCCTCGTTGGCGTTCGAACCAGAGCCGGTCACCGCGCGCCCGGATTCCGTCGCCATTCTATTCGAAATGCCTTCCTCGATGCCACGCGGAAGGGCCGGTACTGTAAAGGATTGGCGGGAAAAGGCAGTCGATATGGCGGGAATATTGCTTTGATTGTCGGAGGAGCCTCGCCGGCGGGACTGCGTTTTCCGAGAGGATAATTCCCGTAACTGCCAGCCCTGTCGATGAAGCCCTATGTCCATCAAGGCGAGCCGCCAGCGCGCTTGGCCAAATCGGTAACCGGCCTGCCGCCTACCTTCCACGCCCAGCTCAGCGTCGTAACGCCCGCGCAAGTCCGTCGCCCACAAACCCGATTGACGCGATAACCGCGATCAAAAGGATCGCCGACGGCGCCCACGCCCACGGCATCAGCTGCAAATAGGCGATGTTCGTTGCGAAATTGACCATGCTGCCCCAGCTCGGCGTAGGCTGCGGTACGCCGACACCGAGAAAACTGAGGCTGGCCTCGGCCAGAATCGCGCTGCGGATGCCGTATACAGCATTCACAACCAGGAGCCCGACTGTGTTGACCAGGATATGCCTGGAAATGATGCGCCGTTCCCGGCAGCCGATCACCTCGGCCGCGATGATAAAGTCCCGCTCTCTCAGGGACAGCGCCTGACCGCGCATCAGGCGGCTGAGAGGCGTCCACGCGAATACCCCGATGATGATCATCGCGTTCTGCGTGCTCGGTCCCAGGACGGCAGCAAGCGCGATCATCAACATCAGCGTCGGAAACGAGGCGAAGACCTCGGTAACCCGTTGCAGCACCGCATCGATCCAGCCGCCGTAATAGCCGGATGCAAGACCGATAGAGGCGCCCAGCGTTGTGCTGATCAGCACGGCAACCGCGGCCACCGCCAGCGAGACGCGGCTGCCGTAGACCAGGCGGGAGAAGACGTCCATTCCCGCGACATCGGTACCGAGAAGGTGGGCGAATCCAGGCGGTTGGCGCGCCTCGCTGAAATTGGGTTCAATCGGGCCGTAGGGCGCAATCAGAGGCGCGGCGAGCGCCGACGTGATCACAACCACCAGGACTGTCAGTCCGACGACAGCCCATGGGTCGCGGCTGAAAAAAATCCAGAATTCACGCAGGCGATAACGCGTCCCATAGCGAATCGCCTGGTCGCTTTGCCCGCCTTCCTCGTTGACCACCGCCGTCGCCGCTCTCACTTCTGCACCTTCTTCGCCGCCTCTACCCCTGACGGATTCTGGGATCGGCAACCCCGTACAGGATATCTGCCATCAAATTCGAAACAAGGACGGCAATGCCCGTTACCAGCGTAGCCGACATGATTATAGGGAAATCACGCTGCGAAACGGCTAGCGCAATACGCGAGCCCATTCCTCCCCAGCCGAACACTGTCTCGATAAGAATGGCGCCGTTCACCACGATGGGCAGGCGCAACGTGCTGATCGTAATGATCGGGATCATCGAATTGCGCAGGATGTGGCGGGCCAGCACTAGCCGCTCGGCCAGGCCCTTCGCACGCGCCGTGCGCACATAGTCTTCGCTGCAGACGTCAATCACGCTGTCCCGCACGTATCGGATGATCTCGGCTGCCGTCAGCAACGCCAGAGTTGTAACCGGAAGGACGAAGTAGGGGAGGCGATTAACCAGGTGGGTCGCATCGGCGCCCAGCATGTCCCGGTTGCCCCCTGAGGGCAGGATCGGCACGCGCACAGCCAGGATATAGAGGGCCAAAAGAGCCAGGACAAAGGACGGCGTCGCAATCACAATCATCGAGCCGAAGGTGACGATACGATCGAATTGAGAGAGCGGCCTGAAACCGCTCCACGCGCCCAAAGTCAGTGCCAGCGCGAGCCCGACTAAGAATGCCGGAATCGTGAACTCCAGCGTCAGCCCGACAGTGTGGGCGAGCGTATCAGATACGGGCCGGCTGTCGATCAGAGAAGTGCCCAGGTTGCCGCGCAGCAACTGCCCCATCCAGCGGGCGTAGCGGATCGGCAACGGATCGTCTAGGCCATACTTGGCGCGCAGATCGGCCAGCTGGGCCGCCTTGGCGATCTCCCCGCCTTCGGCAAGCATCGCCGTCGCCGCGTCGCCCGGCGCCAAGGCGATGACGACGAAGCTGATTATCGTAATGCCAAATAGGGTGGGTATAAAGATCAATACCCGTTGGAGGATGTAGCGCCACATCCGTTGTCATCCAATACGAGCAGGAGTCTGGAGGAAGGAACTGTCGGGGCACATCTCCGACATGCCCCGACAGCGCCGTGAAACCTGAGAAGAACGACTATTTCAGATCCCACAGCCAAGGCTGTGCGTAGGTCAGGTATGCTTCGCTAATCGATGTGAGACCCGTGAAGTCGTTGTGCACGACGTTGGCCGCCATCAGTGCCTTTGTCGGCACATAGACCGCCTCGTCCTGCACGATGACCGACATCTCGCGTCCGATCTCCGCGTACCTCTCGTAATTGGTGCCATACGTGATGAACGCCTCTTCGATCAGGGCATCCACATCAGGGTTGTTGTAGCCGATGAAGCCAACCCCTTCCGCCGAGTAGAGATAGTTCTGCATCTCCAGCGGCCCGTAGATGTGGTAGGGCCGGTGCGGATTCTCGAACAGGTCGAACTCCATCTCGTTGATGGCTGCCGTATACGAGGCGCCGTCAGGCTTCGTGTCAAACTCGAAATTGACGCCCAGGTCGGTGAACCACTCCTGGTAGGCCAGCATCTCCGCCTCGGCGGTCGGGTTGGGAGCGCCGCTGGGCGTCGTGCGCAGGAAATTCACCGTGTCATCGGGATCCCAGTTGGACTGTGCCAGGAGCGAGCGGGCGTGGTCCATGTCGAAACGGTAGACCTCTGCGGACGGGTCGAGCAGGTCCTCGAAGAAATCGGTGTACAGAGGAGTGGCAAAACCCTGGTAGATGTCGTTGCAGAGCGTCTCCCGGTCAATGGCATAGCATACCGCCTTGCGGAAGAGGGGATCCTGGTACTTGGGCTTGGTGAGGTTGAACTGCATGCGATAGCCCTGGATGTACTCCTTCCAGATGGCTGTATAATTCGGCATCGCTTCGATCGCCGACGCTACTTCACCGTCTCGCACCCACGAATGATGGAAGCGTTCTTGCGTGCCGAGCGCCACCAAATCGCCGATGTCGCCGTAGACATAGATGATTCTGTCGAGCGGCGCCCTGCCCCGCCAATAGCTGTCGTTGGGCACGAATTCGAACCACTTGTCGGTTTCCTGCCGTTCCATTGTGTACGGCCCGGATCCAACTTTGGGCTCCAGCATTTCAGGAGACTGCTCCAGGTCCGCAGGGGCAATGCCACCGTATATGTGTTGCGGAATCGGCGCCCACCAGCGGTGCGCCATCGACAACACTAGGGTCGTGTCCGGTTTGGAGGTCTCGATAATGAAGGTGTTGTCGTCAACGGCGCGGACCCCGGCCAATTCGTCGGTTTCGCCTGCCATCATCTCGGCGCTGCCCTTGATCAGCGACAACTCGCCCGCCGTCAGGTCACGGGAGTCTGCGTGAAACGTCATGTTCATGCTATAGACAACGTCCTGTGAGGTCAGCGGCGTGCCGTCGCTCCACTGCAACCCGGGCCGCAGGTTGAACTGGATCGTCTGCGTGTCTACGAACTCCCACGACTCGGCCAAACCTGGCACTGGCTGGAGGTTTTCGTCTAGGTCTACAATCGGCTCCCACATAATGCGACTGGGCTGGCCGCTGTTGGTCCAGAACCGGAATCCAGTCCAAAGCGTCTTCGGGGCGGATCCGTAGTTGTTGCCCTTGCCCTGGACGAAAATCGCGACTTTCTCCTCTGCAGGTGGGGCTGCCTCGGCTTCGGCCTCCTGCTCTGGGGCCGGCGCGGCGGCAGGTACACACGCACTCAGCCCAGAAAGAATGAGGCCCGATCCAACGGACACCATCCCCATCTTCAGAAAATTACGCCGACTTAGGCGCCTGGTCATAGTTTTTCTCCTTTGATTGGATGAAGATACCAGCGTGAAGCAAGCCCGAACCCGTCGTTCGTCACCAAGGGTAAACCAGTCACAATGCTCAAGTCAAACGCTATTTTTTGCGTGGCGTCAGCGCCACTTCCAGATCGGCAGCGCTCGTGAACCAGCGAACCGTCGCCAGGAAATGCGCCAGATCGTCGCTTTCTTCCCGCAGGCGCAGCAGCTGCGGACCAATCGGGCTGGAAGAGGCCGCGCCAGTCGCGTAGTTGCCGTTGAAGGCAAAATAGGCCTGGTTCAACACGCGCAAAGGATATCCTTGCGCCACAAAGTACCGCCGCCGAGCCTCCATATAGACCTCCGCGGTCTCGACAAAGCCCGCCTCCAGCAGAGCATCCACGCGTAGCCGAGTTTCCCGCATCTCCCTCCGGAAGTCGAATCGAGAAGGGCGGCCAGGTCGCTCCCAGCGTTCTTGTTCGGCTTCGAGCTCTTTAGCCCAGAGTTCCTGCGTGTTACAAGCGCAGTCCTCTTCAGTATCCGAACCACGCGCAGCCGCAGGCTGGGGAAGCACTTCGGGATAGTAGCGACGGGCCAGCCGTTCGCCGATCTCGTCGCCTATGATATCCGAGACCGTTTCGTTTATGGTTGTCAACTCGTCGTTCGTTGCATAACGCAGACCCAGCGGAAAAAGGAAGAGATAGTGGTGTGACCACTCGTGGGCAATTGTGCTGAGCGCCCACGCGAGCGATGATTGCTCTACAACAATCGCGGGGAAAACCGCCATGCCGCCGATTCTGGAAATGTGAACGCTGAGGTTGGTGCTTTCACCGATGGCCCGTTCTCTTTCCGCCAACGTCACAGGATCGAATTCAGTCTGCAATACGCGTGAGTGGATTGTGGCGATGCGTTCCCGCGGACTGACGGTGAGCTTCAGCGGCGGCTCGATGAAAGTGAAACTGACCGGAGGCCAGACGATGCCTCGCAAATCAAGACCTGCTTCGACCAGCTCCGCGCGCACTTGATGTTCCAAAATAGTCTCAACGAGGGGGCGTTCGGCCTCCTGCTTGCGGTGCAGCATAGCCAGTTCCCGACGCGGCTCGGACTGGGCGGCCGTGCCACTTTGGGGAGTCTGCGCGACGAGCTGGCTGAGTTCCTCTTCCAGTTCTTCGATCTGCTGCCTGCGCTGCAGGTAAGAGCGCACTACCTCAACCTGCTCGTTCGCGGTCAGTTGGTCCAGCCCGCTGCCCCCTCCCGCCCTGAACATTTGGCCCAAGGCGCGTATCTCCCACGCGGCGAAGTTGAAGTCGGGCAGGGAGGCCGCGGTCTTGATCGCACGCGAGCGCGCCTGGAGCGAAGTAGGAGCGCTCCCACCTGCGAGGAACAGAGTCAATATGAGCGCAATGGCGAACCAGGTAGTACGCCTCAAACCCGCAACCGATATGGAGCCTGATGTGCCTGCCAACCGCGAAATCCAGACGGTTACTTTCCTCATGGAGGCCTGTCTCAGGCTGTTCACCGCGTTCCTCGTGGCATCTTGTCGACTCCGTCAGCGGCAATTGGTTAGGACTATGCCCGTTGAGGCTTCTGACTATTCTCGTGAGCTATCGCTGGGGCCGATTCTCGTCCGGCTGGCCGAATGCAGGGCGATCTGCCACAGTCGCCGCGCATCCGGCTGACCGATGAAGAGCAACCCGCCGGCGTAGACCAACGCGCCGCTCCCACCGGCAAGACAAAGTTGAAGCAGGTCGCTCGTAAGCGTAGGAGGACCTGTCATATCGAGCACAGTTACTAGAGCGAAAATGACCGCAGCCATCGCGGCGGCCGCGCCCATGATCGCGAAGAACGTTTTTCCGGTTGGCCCTAGTGTACCTCCCAACCAACCGCTCCGGCTTGGTTCTCTCAGGTCAGCACGCCCTTGCCTTTGCCTTGAGCCGACCGTCCAGCCGAGTAAAGCAAGCATAACGAGTGCGTGCGCAGCCTGTTTGGCCGTGTCCGCCCACACAAGGCCGAGAAATCCCAGGCCCTCCACCAGCGTCAGTGCGACTACCCCGTAGACGAGTACGCTCAGTACACCGACAAGAGCAGGCAGAAGTGTGTTGTTGCGCGCGTAAAACGCGTAATTCAAGGGGAAGTCGATGGCGGCAAACAGAGCGCCGAATAGGTAGACCCGCAGTGCACTTACAACTTGGGCCGTGTCTGCCGCAGTGAATGCCCCGCGTTCGAACAATAGCCGCACGGTTGGCTCCGCCAGCAGCCACAACCCAACCAGTACAGGCACAATCAGAACGAGCACCATCCGCATGCCATCGCCAAGCGTCCTGCGATAACCGCCTTCGTCACCAGCAGCAAATTGCTGGCTCAAACGCGGCAGAGCCGCCAAGGCAATTGCGACACTGACGATGCCAAGAGGAAGTTGCTGGAGCGTTGTTGCATTGCGCATCCACGCGATGCTCTCGACACCGGTGCCGCTGGCAAGGCGCCTGTCCAGACCGACCTGGAATTGGGCGACAATCAGCCCGGCCGCGATCGGCAGATAGAGGCGCATAATGCGGCCAAGCGCCGGGTGGCTCCACTGTACACTGTATCTGAGCCCGGCGCGGCGGACATCCCAAGCCATTAAACCGAACTGTACGATGCTCCCGGCGAGCACGCCCACCGCAAGGCTGGCGATGCCGATTCGACCGGCCAGCAGGGGCGCTGCCACGACGATTCCAAGGTTGTAAACCGCGGTGGCGATAGCCGGCAAACTGAAACGTTGGAGAGCATAGAGTATGGCCGTCAATAGCCCGGCCATGGAAAAGAACCAGACCACCGGCGCGATGAGCCTTACCAATCGGGTCGTGAGAGGCAGGAGGGCCGGGTCAAACCTGTCGAATCCGCCGGCAAGCACCCTGGCCACTTGCGGCGCGAAGAGCACCAGGACCAGGACTATGGCGGCCAGGGTCACTGCGGCCAGGCTGAGTAACGCTCCGACTAGCCGGACCAAGTCCGGATGGGGACCGGGACGAGCTTCAATGTTCTGCTCAGTACCGCCCTCTCCGCCGCGACCGGCCCGAGCGTAGTCGCTCAACACCGGCACCAGCGCCGCGCTCAACATCCCGCCGACCAGAAAGTCATAGAGCATCGACGGCACGCTGCTGGCTACGGCAAAGGCGCTTACGAGGCCGGAAGCGCCAAAGTAGCCTGCAATCACCATGTCTCGTACCAATCCGAGAAATCTACTGGCAATCGCACCCAGGGACAGCAGGGTAGCGCTGCGCGCTAGCGCGGTTGTAGGCTGGAGGTCAGGTGGTGAAATCGGTCGGGGCGGCACTGCGGATCTGCTCTCTCGTGCTATGTCTGTTACCTCCGAGATCGAACAGATCCGGTCAATGCCCCGTCATAGGCCATCCTACGCAACGTCGAGGGGCTGGACAACCTGAATCAGTCTGCTGCTACCGCTTCAGCCGTCCTTTCGGGGACGCCGGGAACGGGCCAGGCGCGTGGGTCCTCGTTCAAGTCGGGTAGGCCTTCAGCTTCAAGCCTGGCCAGGAACTTCTCAGCCTGCATTGCCGCCGCGCAGCCCTGCCCAACACTGGTTGCTACCTGCTTGAAGACTTTGTCGGCAATTTCCCCGGCGGCAAACACGCCGGGAATATTTGTGCGCGTCATCGGATCGGCGATCAGGTGGCCGTCGTCGTCCAAGTCCAGCTTGCCATGATAGAGATCGTTGTTGGGGATGTGGCCGATGTAGACGAAGACACCGTCTGTATCGATTTCGCTCTGAGTCCCGTTGACTGTGTCCTGCGTCGTGACGCCGGAAACGACTCCGTTCTCGTTGCCGTCAATCGAGGTTACGACCGTGTTCCAGACAAACTCAATCTTGTCGTTGGTAAAGGCTCGGTTCTGCAATATCTTGCTGGCCCGCAGTTCGTCGCGACGGTGAAGAATTCGCACATTGGTCGCGAACTTGGTCAGGAAAAGCCCCTCTTCGAGCGCGCTGTCCCCTCCACCGACCACGACCAGCTCTTTGCCGCGGAAAAAGAAGCCGTCACAGGTCGCGCAGTAGCTAACGCCCTTGCCAGTGTACTCCTGCTCTCCAGGTACTTCCAGGAAACGCGGTCGGGCCCCCGTGCAAAGGATCAAGGACTTGGTCTTGTACTCCTTGCCCTGCGCAGTCCGCACGGCAAAGGGATGCTCGTCGACGACGATCTCATTGACGTGATCGTAGGAAACCGTGCATCCGAAACGCTCTGCCTGTGCCTTGAACTTTTCGACCAGGTCCGGGCCGCTCAAGCCTTCGGGAAAGCCGGGATAGTTCTCGACTTCGTAGGTTATGCTGACCTGTCCACCGTAGTCGTCGCCGGTGATCAACAATGGCTCCAGGTTCGCACGCGCGGCGTACAGCCCCGCGGTCCACCCTGCCGGTCCGCTTCCAATTACAACAACCTCGTGCAGCTTTACTTCAGCTACGGTACCGCCGTTGGGTGCGCTCGCTCCGTTTGGCATCTGTGACCCATTCTGCTGCGCTTCACTCATGATATGACTCCTGACCTTGCTAATTGTCCCTGAAAAGTGCTGTGGAAGACGGACACATGTGCCGTTTCAATCTGTGGCGGCGCCAATAGGCACACATCAGCGCCGTTGTCTGGCTCAATGTCGAAGAGCAAGGTCCGCCCAACAGAAAGCCTCCTGAATCTATTATCGCCGTTCTTCCCCCGATGGTAAGAGGTCTGGCATCCAATTGACTCGAAGTGAAGGGATGCTGCACACTAATACTGCGCGATCTGGATCAGGTTTCCGCATGTGTCCTTGAAAACGGCGATGGCGTAAGCTCCATAGTCCGTCGGCTCAACTGTGAACTCAACGCCTAAGCTCGCTAACCGTTCATATTCCCCTTGAATGTCATCGACGGCAAACATGGTGGCGGGAATCCCCTGCTCGAAGATTGACGCCTGGAACTGCTTAGACGCGGGGTTGGCATTGGGTTCCAAAAGGAGCTCGGTACCTTCCTGGTCTTCAGGTGATACGACCGTGAGCCATCTATATTCTCCCTGGGGAATATCAGTCTTTTTTGCGAAGCCGAGAGTGTTGGTGTAGAAGTCCAGTGCTCGCTCTTGGTCTTCAACCAAAACACTCGTCACGAAAATCCTCATGCTGCTCTCCTGTTCGTGGCCGTAGAATGCCCGTCCGTTAAGCCGACGAGGGCAGGGTTGACGCGATCGCTTCCACTGCAATGGCAATCTCGTCGTCGCCTATAATCAGAGGAGGAAGGAGTCGCAAGACTGTCGAGCCTGCCGGCAGGGCCAACACGCGGTGCTCTTCCATCAGGGTCTTCAAAAAGGGTACCGCCTTTGTGCGCAAGTCTATGCCGATGATCAACCCGCGACCGCGAATTTCGCGCACGACTCTGCGTCTGCCAATCGCCGACTCCAGCGCATCTCGCAAACGGCAGCCGGCCCTTTCCGCATGCTCGATCAACCCGTCGCGGTACACGCCCAACGCGGCCACGCCGGCTGCGCAGGCCAGGGGATTGCCGCCAAAAGTGCTGCCGTGCGCGCCTGAAAATAGGCTCTCCTGCACTTCACTGGTATAGACGACGGCCCCCATGGGGAAGCCTCCCCCGAGCCCCTTGGCAAGTGCGATGATGTCCGGTTCCAGGTTGTAGTGTTCAAAACCAAACCAGCGGCCTGTGCGTCCGAAGCCGGTCTGGACTTCGTCGATTACCAGCAGCGCGCCCCGCTCGCGGCAGAAGCGCTGGGCCGCAGCGAGAAAGTCAGCGTCGCCTACGTGGACGCCGCCTTCAGCCTGGATGACCTCAAGCACGACCGCGGCTGTACGGTCGCTGACTGCCGCATCAAGTCTATCTGAGTCGTTGAAATGAACGAACTCTACGTCGGGCAGCAGAGGCTGGAATTTCCGCCGGTACTTTGGATTCCACGTAATCGACAGCGCGCCGACCGTTCGCCCATGAAAGCTGTTGCGCGCGGCCACAATTTCCGTCCGGCCCGTCGCCAGCCGCGCGAACTTGATCGCTCCGTCAATCGCTTCAGCGCCGCTATTGGCAAGGAATGCCCGCGTCATATGCGGCGGCGTAACCGCGATCAACGCCTGCAGAAACGCCGCGCGCGTGTCATTGTGAAAGAAGTTCGGGCACGCGTGCAGTCGGCCCGCCTGCTCCTGCAACGCTGTCGTCAGCGCCGGGTGATTGTAGCCGAGCATTGCCACGCCCTGCGAGGAGGTCATGTCCAGGTAGCGCTGGCCTTCGCTGTCGATCATCCAACAGCCCTCGCCCGCAACCATAACCGTCTCCCCGCGGCGCGAGACTACGCCGGATTCGTATGACTGCGTATTGCGTACTGCATCTGTTGTGTCTAGCGTCTGCTCGCTCTGGACCATAGCTCCCGACCAACCTGTCTAAACGATTTGCGTTCCGCTTCCTCCGAGGGCCGCTCGAATCGGTTCGGCAACGCGTCCGTCAGCGAAGATCACCCGCTCCACTCCGGCAGAGACGGCTTCCGCCGCGCCCATGACCTTCTTCTTCATCCGCCCGGCAGCAAACCGCATGAAATCGTCGGCGCTGGCGCGGGGAATCTCGCGAATGAGAGTCGATTCGTCCGGGAAATTGCGCAGCAGACCGGGCACGTCGGAAAGGATCACGAGCGCCTGCGCCCCGAACGCCGCGGCAACCATCGCGGCTGCGCGGTCGCCGTCTACATTGATAGCCTCTCCCTTGTCGGACGCGCCCGGCGCGGTCAGCACCGGTAGGTATCCGGCGCCGAGCAGCAACCGAAGCAATTCAACGTTTACCCGCTCTACCGTGCCGGTCCAATCATCTCTGAGAACGAGCCGCCTTCCATTCACGCGTACACGCAGTCGTTCCTTGCGCCTGCCCTCGAATATGCGTCCATCCAAACCGCTCAGACCGACCGCGTTAACACCTGCCAGCTGCAGCTTTTCCACCCACATCTTGTTGAGCTGGCCGCAGTACACCATCTCGAAAATCTCGAGCGTGCGGCGGTCGGTGCGTCGGCTCTCAAATCCGCTTTCGCTGGTGACGAACTGTGGTGGATGACCCAGCGCCTCGGCGACCTCGTTGGTCGTCTCCGCGCCGCCGTGGACCAGGACCAGCTCCCGTTCCTCCCGCCGCAGCGCGACGATATCGGCCACGATGGCGTCAATATTCAATTTCTTGCCGCCCCCAACCTTAATCACCAACATTCCCGACAATCTCGCTGATCTTCTCTTCCACCTCGCCCACTTCACCGGGGTCGAGTGTACCCAAATGGTACTCGCAGCGCCACTCAGCGCCTCCAGCCAGTTCTTTCACATGCCCCAGTTCTCGCTCGGCCACCCTGCCTTCGGCTCCGGCGGTTGCGGGCAGAACCAAACCCAGCGCGTCCTGGTCCGGCGTCCGGCTTATCCAGCGGACGCCCACGGGTAGCTGCTGGGGGCGGTGCCGCACGTAGTCGGCGCTGCCGTCAGGATGCACCTGCATGGTGTGGGCCCACCCGTCCGCATCGGCCCTGTAATCTATGTTGAAGACGATTTCAGGGTCGAAGGAGAGAGATTCGTCAAGCAAATGATGTTCCTCCGGTTCCTCGGCCAACCGTCGGAGAAACTTCACGTAGCCGGGACCCGGGCTGACATGGCTGGGAATGCTCCCCCGCACGCGCACCGTTTCCGGCGAAGCCTGCGCGCTGTATACGAGCCGGCCGCCGTTGACCGGCCGGTAGTTCGCGTGTCCCATATACATAAACTCCATCGGCGTCGCTTTGCAATTTCGGCAGACCAGGGAAACGTGAACTTCCTTTGCGCCGGCATAGAGCTTGACCAACGGCCAAGCCGTGTAGTTATACAGGAAAGCAACCGTGTGCTGGTATTGGCCTCCCAATCCGATGTACTCTCCACCTTCGTCTTCACCAAGAACGAGCCAGGCCTGTTGAAAAACGGCGTTCGGCAACTCCCCGTGTAGTGGGTGATCGTCCTCTTCGGTTGGAACGCCCATCGCTGTAAACCCGCAATGCAACAGAAATCCTCCGTACGTCCGCACGTACTCAGTAGTCGGGTACGGCTGGCTGAACATCGATTTCATGGTAACGTTTCGCCCGCCAAAAGTAGCCGACCAGATCTGCTGTCCCTGAAAGGGCAGCATCACCAGCTCACTGGCGCCGTTCGTCAGCAGCACTGCCTCGACGCCGCTATCATAGCGAAATAGTGAAGCGCGCAGGTCCCCGCCTTCAAGGAATGGCCGCCTCTTTTCGGAAAAGAATTGGCGCTGCAAATCCACTCTAACAGGCTTCATGAAACGTGTCCCGTTTCTGAAAATCCCGGCGCGGCTCGAACTGAATTCGCCGGACATTTACAGTTGTCAATACCGGCGAATGGTATCACGATAAGGCAGGTTTGAAAAGGTGAAGACATGCTGGCTATGCTATAATGCAGCCACATTGGGAAGTGACATAAACTTCGCCGTCCGCACTGTTTTCCTATGGAAAGATGTAAGGATGGCTGAAGCAGTGGTCAGTATGTGTATTGCAGCAGTTAGGCCCACTGGCCGGACAGGTACTCGATGGCCTCTGAGAATCCACTGTCAAGGAGCATGTAGTGTCGCTGGCCCGCTGGCTCGGCCGTCTGTTCCGGCGCGTCTCTCCGCTGTCAGCGCAAGAAGCCGCGCAGTCCCCTGATTCTGGCGTAAGCACAGAGGGAAACGGAAGTGCGCCGCCTTCCCCCTTCACCCGTAAGCGCCGCGAATCGGAATTCGTTGTTGTCGGATTGGGGCGCTTTGGGACGGCAGTGGCGACGACGCTTGTGGAGCACGGCTGCACCGTTCTGGCTATCGACTCGGACCACGAACGCGTACAAGCACTGAGCGGGGAGTTGCCCCACGTGGTCCAGTTGGACGCAACCAACATTGACGCGCTGCGCCAGGTCGGAGTGGAAACCTTCGATACCGGCCTGGTCTGCATCGGAACCGACTTTGAAAACAATCTGCTTGCAACAGTGCTCCTGCGCCAATTGGGTGTGCAGCGGGTGATTACGAAGGCGCTAACCGTCACGCAACGCGAGATCCTGCTGAAGGTGGGCGCGCACGAAGTAATTCTGCCCGAACACGAGGCCGGCAGAAGGCTTGGCCGTAAGATGGCAATCGATCATCTTGTCGATTACCTTGAAGTGAGCAACGACGTGGGCGTCGTGGAGCTCCTTGCGCCCCCCAGCACGTGGGAACATTCACTGGAGGAACTCAGCCTGCGCCAACGTTACGAACTTACAGTCATCGCCGTTCGCCGCGGCGATGACCTGATCGTAAGTCCTAGCGCCGCCTTCCGTATCAAAGAAGAAGATATCATAGTCGTATTAGGCCGAATGGAGGACGCGGAGCGTCTTCGTCAGTGAGCAGGCCGCTCAGCTCTCCGACCGCAACCCGCCCCAATCAGATCCATGACACCTGAATTCCCCATCCTCGATCCTGACTCCGCCCGGCGATCGATTCTTCGGCGACAGCCGTGGGACGCGTTCGAGGTTCCGGAGCAGATGTTGGACGCCAATGAACGCATATTCGGCCAGCGCATCGGTCCGGATGAAGGGGTGCGCCGCATCCTGGCCGACGTACGCGCACGCGGCGACGCCGCCGTGCACGATTGGACCCTAAAGTTGGACGGCGTACGCCAAGACGATCTGCGCGTCGATCCAGAGACCGTTCTGCGTTCTTCTGCAGAAGTTGGCCCCGATGTCTACGACGCGCTTGTTCTGGCCGCCGAGCGGATCGAGCGATTTCACAGCAGACAGCCCAGCCAAAGCTGGATCCAGAACGACGAGGAGGGCACGGTCGGCCAGCTGGTACGCCCAATTGACAGCGTGGGCATCTACGTGCCCGGCGGCACAGCGCCCTTGCCGAGCACCCTTCTGATGACGGCAATTCCGGCGCGCGTGGCCAACGTGCGCGAGATTATCGTCGTAACGCCGCCCCAGAGAGAGACTGGCATGCCGAGTAGCGTTACCCTGGCTGCAGCCGCAGTGGCGCGCGTCGACGCAGTCTACACAGCCGGCGGCGCGCAGGCTATCGCTGCGCTCGCCTTCGGCACAGAGACGATTCCGGCCGTCGACAAGATCTGCGGTCCTGGAAGCCTGTTCGTCACCTTGGCGAAGCGGCAACTGTATGGCCTTGTCGGTATCGACGGACTGCCCGGTCCGACCGAGACGGTTATTGTCGCCGACGGCGCCGCCGATCCTGAGCTGGCGGCGTCCGACCTGCTAGCGCAGGCGGAACACGACGTGCTGGCCAGCGCCGTGCTGCTAACACCCAGTCGGACGCTGGCTCAGAAGGTGCAGGCTGCCGTACATGCCCAGCTGGAGGAGTTGGAACGGGCATCGATTGCCGGTGCTACCTTCGCCCGCAGCGCCGGCATCGTCGTCACCGAGACGCTGCCGCACGCCCTTTCCCTTGCCAACGAATACGCGCCCGAGCACCTCTGTCTCTTGGTCGAGGACCCGTGGCGATGGGTCGACCATGTTCAAAACGCCGGCGGGCTTTTCCTGGGCGAACGCAGCTTTGAGGTGTTGGGCGACTATACGGCGGGACCGAGCCACGTGATGCCGACAGGCGGTACCGCCCGCTTTGCCAGTCCCGTAAACGTGACCGACTTCGTCAAGCTGATCAGCATTATCGGACTCAATGAGAACGCGTTGGAAGCAATCGGTCCGGCCGCCGAGACACTTGCCCGCACTGAAGGTCTGGGAGGACACGCCGCGGCCGTGCGCAGGCGCCTCGACAGCCAATCGCAACGAGAGGACCAACTCTGAAGATGGATGCAGCCAAGATGCAATCATTGCTCAACCCGCTACTTGCGGAGTTGGAGGAATATACGCCGATTCAGCCTTTCGAAGTGCTGAGCCGCAGGCTGGGCATTCCGGCCTCGGAGATTGTCAAGCTCGACGCCAATGAAAACCCCTACGGCCCGCATCCGGCGGTTGCCGAGGCGCTGGCCGAGTACGCCTACTACCACATCTACCCGGACCCGCAGCAGACCGAACTGCGCGAAGCGCTCGCCGAGCACTTGGAATCAGAGCAGAGGGATGTCGGCAGCGAACAGGATGGCACTGGCGGCGCGACGACCGCAAAAGTGCCGGTCGAACAAATCCTGGCAACCCACGGGCTGGATGAGCTCTTAGACAACCTTTGTCGTCTCTTTCTTGTTCCCGGCGATACCGTCATAAACGTTCCTCCCACCTTCGGGATGTACAGCTTCGACGCCAAGCTGGTAGGCGGAAAAGTGATCGAGGTCTGGCGAGGTGAGGGATTCCACGCAGACGTCGATGCCATCTGCGGGCTTGTCGACAGTGAGTCGAATGCGGTTGGGCAGTCCCCCCCGAAGCTGCTTTTCCTGACTTCCCCCAACAATCCGACCGGAACATGGCTGCCGGACGAGGACTTGCTGCGACTGCTCGAGTTGCCGCTGATGGTTGTGCTGGATGAAGCCTATGTGGAATTTGCCAAGGAGAATAGCCGCGCGCCCTGGGTGACGCAACACGACAATCTGATCGTCCTGCGCACCTTTTCAAAGTCGGCCGGCATCGCCGGACTACGACTGGGCTATGGGGTTGTCCCCGCGTGGCTGATGCCCTATCTGTGGAGCTTCAAGCAGCCATATAACGTCAATGTCGCCGCCACAGTTGCCGGTCTGGCCAGCCTGAAGCAGGCAGAAGCGATGAACTCGATAGTGAAGAAAATCAGGTCCGAGAGAGATCGGCTCTTTCAGGCTCTGCTGGCCGTTCCTTACCTCTCTCCCTACCCCTCGAACGCCAACTTTGTCCTCTGTGCCGTGACAGGCTTCCGCAGCAGTGGCGAAGGCGACGCAGCCGCGCTCAAGCTTGCTCTCGAAGAAAAGGGCATCCTCGTCCGCTACTACCAGAAGCCCGGCCTCCAAAACTGCATCCGCATTTCCGTTGGGCGTCCTGAACAGACCGACAGATTGATGGAAGAGCTCCGCGGGCTTTCCTGAACCGTTTCCCACAAGCAGGCCTGACGGAACCGATCCTTCAGCCCGTTCGCCGAACCGCCAACTCCCGGTACACAGAAAGAAAAAACTTTAGCTGCCTGCGAAACAACATGGCAGCCTGAACTTCGACCCGACAAATGTCAATTGTCAGGTCTCTTGTTGCCCACGGGCCAAAGATGCATTGCGCCTGTGCGAGGATAGGGGGGCGACGCACAGCCGGCAATCATCCTCACCAGAAGGGCTCACCAACTGAACAGGCCGCCTGGACCACTACTCGGAGCGGCCCCACAGAGCTGGAATTGCTGTCTTGCTCACAGACGACCGCGGCGTTATGCGGCACCATTGTGGGAATGGAGGACTTTAGAGGCATTCCCCTCAATGTACTCGTCTTAGCAGCCGATCAGCTAACCCTGGGTGGGTTAACCGCTATCCTAGAGCAAGAGGCGGCTGTATCGGTTGTAGCGTTGGAGTCTTCGGCACAGATGACCCGGGCCATGGGTTCCAATGCAGATGTCCTGCTGTGGGTAGCGGACTTGGATGCCTTGGCAAACGGCCGTGCTGACGATGGGGCAGTTGTAAGTGAACTGATCGAGGAGGGCATGCCGGTCGTCGCCATACTGCCGGACGACGATTTTGAAGGGTACGTTCGTCGGATCGGGGTTGCCGGTATCCTCTCGCGCGCTGTCAAGCCGCGAACACTGCGCGTCGCCCTTCTTGCCGCGGCAGAAGGTCTGATGGTGACAGACCCAGCCCTGGCGGAGTCGCAGCCAACCCCCTTTTCTCCATCCCAGCAGCAGGTGCAGGTGCCCCTCACGTCCAGGGAAATGGAGGTCCTGCCCCTTCTTGCCGAAGGGTTGACCAACCGCGCAATAGGCTCTCGTCTGGGGATCAGCGCCAACACGGCCAAGTTTCACGTGCAGGCGGTCCTTGCAAAACTTGGTGTAAGTAGCCGTACCGAGGCCGTCGTTCAGGCCGCCCGGCTGGGTCTGCTCACTCTCTGACCTCCAGGACCACAAGGGCGCGACCCTTACTAGACCACCCTCCGAAACTTCGTCCCATCTACTACCCGATCTGACGGGAGTCAACTATCCGCTCAGCGGATGCGAGCAAACGCGCGACGCTCTATTCTAAGGGCACGGTTGTCTATTGAGGCTACACTCGTCAGGGTTTCATACGTCTTGCCCAGAAAGGAGCCAAGCGATGTCAGCAGAGTTGAAAGCGATCAGCGAAGGCATGGCCGCCCTCGTCAATTCAGCCGAAGGGTCCGTCGTCCAGGTGGACGCACGCCGGCGTTACCCGGCCAGCGGAATCGTCTGGTCGGAAGAAGGTGTGATCGTTACCGCGAACCACGTTGTAAGAAGAGAAAGCGTTCAGATTGGCCTGTTCAACGGCAATAGATTGGAGGCGCAGGTCATCGGACGCGATCCCGGGATAGACATCGCTGTGCTGAGAGCGGATGGGGTAGGACCTTCCGACATCGGCTGGCTGCCGGAAGCTGAGATGAGAGTCGGTTCGTTCGTATTGGCGCTTGGCCGTCCCGAGCAAACTCTTCAAGCTTCCTTTGGCATTCTCGGCATCATCGGCGGGGCATGGCGCGTTCCAGGAGGAGGACAGGCCAGCAGCTACGTGCGGCCCGACCTGGTGATGTACCCTGGCTTTTCCGGCGGTCCGATTCTTGGAGTGGATGGCCGGATCGTAGGCATGGCGACATCTGCTTTTGGGCGGGAGGGGGGCATCGCCCTCACCAAGTCGACAGTTGGGCCGGTGGTCGCCAATCTGATTCAGCATGGGTCGATTCGGAGGGCCTACTTGGGTGTCGGCGCCCAAACCGTGATGCTTCCCGCAAGCACGGTAGAAGAAACAGGCCAAGAATCAGGAGTACTGCTCAACTCGGTAGAGGCCGAAAGCCCCGCCGAGCGCGGCGGGCTCGTTGTTGGCGACATACTTATCTCTCTTGACGGCGAACCTGTCCGAGATCCCGGCGACCTGGCACTAGCTCTCCGCGGCAACCATGCGGACAAGGAGGTGCGCCTTCAGATCCTTCGCGGTGGCGCGCCGCATGAGTTATTGGTCGTTCTAGCCACGAGTGAGGAGTGAAAGGGAAATGTCAGGCGAATTCGCTGTAGAGACAAGATCACTTACCCGTAGTTTTGGCGAGGTCAGGGCAGTAGCGGAGGTTGACCTCGCCGTGCCCAGAGGCGAAATCTATGGCTTCCTTGGCCCGAACGGCGCCGGCAAGACCACTGTCGTAAGAATGTTGACGACGCTGCTGCTGCCGACAAGCGGGTTGGCCCTGGTTGCTGGGCACGACATATCCGGCGAGCCTAATGCTGTCAGAATGAGCGTGGGGGCTGCGCTCCAGGAAGCAGCCCTCGACAACAAGCAGACAGGGCGTGAACTACTGGAGCTTCAGGCGCGTCTTTACGGGCTCAAAGGCAAGGCCATCAGGCAACGCATCGAGTACCTGGAAGGTTTGGTTGACATCGGGGAAGCCCTGGACCGCCGCATCGGTACATATTCCGGCGGCATGAAGAGAAGGCTGGACCTGGCTGCCGCCTTGATTCACGACCCGCAGATCCTGTTCCTGGACGAGCCCACGACAGGGCTTGACCCCATCAGCCGCGTCAAGGTCTGGGATGAAGTCCGCCGCGTCAACCGCGAAGAAGGGGTCACTATCTTCCTGACAACCCAGTACCTGGAGGAAGCTGACCTCCTTGCCGACCGGGTTGGCATTATCGAACAGGGGAAGATCGTGGTCGAAGGCTCTCCCGCCGACTTGAAGCGCTCCGTCGGCTCTGACGTGGTCGTAGTCAGAATTGCCGGCGAAATGAATGCGACAGCTGAGGCCTGCCGGCAGATCAAGGGCGTCGAGAGCGTTGAGGTCCACGGTCAGGAGATGACACTGAGCGTTGGCGAGGGTTCTAGAGTAATCGGACCGGTGGCCGTCGCACTGGATCAGTCCGGCACGATCGCCGAGGAAATCATCCTGCGCACCGCTACGCTGGACGACGTATTTCTTCACTACACCGGCGCCCGGCTAGAGGTGGACGCAAACGTAACAAAGGAGGACGAAACGTGGCAGTGACAGCAGTAGCAGGACTAGCTCAAGTAGAGGGGCGAAGTAGAGGATTCGTTAGCGACGTGTCCGCGGTATCTCATCGAGCCCTGCGCTCGGTCCTACGCGATCCCGAAACGGTCTTACCGGGCTTCATAATCCCTCTCTTCTTCTTTGCCGTGAATACTGGTGCGCTTCAAGACTTCGTAGAGGCGGGAGGGGGTATTGACTACAGGGCCTTTCAACTTCCCGTCGCCATCGTCTTCGCCGTCACCGGCCCACTTTCGAGAGCGGTGACCCTGGTTGAAGACATTCAAAGCGGCTACTTTGATCGTCTGATGATGACCCCGGTTCGCCGCCCGGCCCTCCTCACAGGGTTGATGGCTGCAGACATTGTGCTGGTGATCGCTTTGTCGATTCCTGTGCTCATCGGAGGACATTTGGTGGGGGTCCGATTCGAGACGGGGTTGCCTGGCGCCGTAGTCTTCGTCGCCTTGGCCGCATTGTGGGGTCTGGGCTACGCCGGTTTCCCTTATGCCATCGCCCTTAAGACCGGTAACGCAGCTGCGGTCAATACCAGCTTCATGATCTTTCTTCCATTGATGTTCATTACGCCCATGTTCATCCCCCTCGAAGCGATGACAGGCTGGATGGCAACAGTGGCTTCGTACAACCCGGTTACTTATCTCCTCGCATCTCTGCGCTCCATAATCAGCGAAGGTTGGAGTATCGATGTGATCCTGAAGGGTCTGCTATCCGCCGCCGCCGTCGCTTCCGTTAGCATGACTCTGGCCCTGCTTGCTCTCAAAGGACGTGTGTCGCGACGATAGGCTGACATTAACCTGCCCCTCTGATCCCGCAGACGCGCCGACCGTAATTGCTCTATCGATACGGGATCAGGGATCGGAGAGGCAGGGGTCGACACAACTGGTTCAATTGCAGTTTGCTGGCTGGTAGCCGCTAGCCCAGCCACTGCGGTTGTCGCGACGACAATTCGCCGCTTTCCGCCGCCAATGTTCCTGGGTCTCAGCGCCGCAGGGCGGGTTCAGTCCAACAGAGGGGCCCAAATTTCTATACCCCGGGTAGCAACGGCGTCATGGCGAGTCTACGGTCCATTCTCCGGTAGAGTGGGAGCAATAACCTTACCTGATTCCTTTTGGACGGTCGGGCCTTCGGCCCTCCCTTGTGCGGGGGGACTCCCCCCGCAACGCCCCCCTTCAAAACCAGCGCTCACCGACAGTACGTCGTCATTCCTGCAGTCCGGCTCATCCAACGTGGTGGCGGCCAACCGAATACGCAATCAGATAATCTGAATGGCGGCGGGGATGAAGCACTGGTCGAGACAGACGCTGTATGTGGCTTAGTAGGTTCTCTCTCCCCCCCAAAGTTCCAAAGTCTCAGCGCCGCATGGCAAATTGAGGGAGTCGTCTCAACAGTTTGCAGTATCCTGAGAATTCTACCCTGATTCGGTTTCTACCGACCTCTATCAGGACTGGTCGACGAGCCTGAGAAGAGCGGTCTCCCCTCCGGAAAGGGACAATTGCGCGACCTCGCCGCGCGGGCGGAACTCTGCGTCCAACTCGTTGCCGCCGACTTCCATCGCCTCCGGAATGTGATCGTCGGCCTCCGCCCAATAGATAAGTTGCAGAAAGTCAGGATAAGGGTAGCGGTAGCCGGGCGGCCTGGGGGAGTGGATGTGGTAGCGAAAGAGCGCAACGCGGGCAGGCGCCGGACGAATGCTCCAGCCAGTCTCTTCCAGGAGCTCGCGTTCGAGTGCATCCGGGAGCTCTTCGCCTGATTCGAGGCGACCGCCGGGGAGGATGTGCCGGCCTTCCGGGTCGCGCACAACCATGATTTCATCGCCGCGAGTCAGAACCGCGCGTACAGAGGTGACCAACTTGAGCGGCGGATTGGCCTCCTCCTCAAGTGCATAGGTATATCGAGTCTGAATCAGTCTGAGCCCGCCTCCCGGCCAGACAATCTCCTCTTCAGCCAGAGGGGCGTGTCCCCGCAGGAACTCGGTCAGAAGCACTGCCATGCAATCCGCGTCTTTCGGCCACCTGGAACTTGCGGTCAGCCAGTCTGCCCTGACTCCGCCATGTGGCGGAAGACCTGGCTGGCAAGGCGGGCGTCGTCTACAGCACGATGGGCGTTGCGGCTGGAGATTCCGCACTGCCGCCCTGCCTTCTGCAGCCCCTGCCACCTGGCGTTGCGAATTCCGAGCCGTTCGCCGTAGAAGCGGGCGTAGAGCTTCATCACGCAGAAGGCGTTCCCTCCCATCGGCTGCCATTCGAGGCCGTGCCGTTCGTGCGACTGGCGCATCATGCGCAGGTCGAAGTCGGCGTTGAAGATGCCGACAGTTCGGCCGTCGAACAGAGCCTGTACCTCGGGCCAGATTCTCTCCCAGGTTGGAGCGCCGCGCACCATCTCGTTTGTGATGCCGTGCACGCCTATGACCTCGTGGGGGATGCGGGAAACAGGACGGACAAGGCTATCCAGCAAGGTATTGCCCTGCGCGTCCACGATGCCGACTTCGACGATCTCATCGGCGCTTCCGAGACCGGTCGTCTCTGTGTCGAAGAAGAGTGGGTTGCTCTCCAGTATCTCTCGTGCCCGCTGGGCTGCGCTTTGGCTCATAGTGGGGGCTCTACAGCGGCAGCCGTACCGGCTCGGCACGGCGTGCGGATTCGTAGGCCGCCAGCGCGACCTCAAGCGCGGCCTGTCCGTCTTCGCCGCTGATGAAGGGCTCGCGGTCTTCGCGGATCATGGCCACGAAATCGGCCACCAGTCCTTCGTCGCCGTTGCTGCCCCAGTTGACCCAGGAGGTCTTGCCCGCCTCGTCAGAGCTGACCTGTAGGTTCTGCTCGAAGGCGTCGACGCTGATAAGGCCTTGCTCTCCGAGGACATCAAGCTTTACGTCGCCCCAGGTGGGGTAGCTTGGTGGGCGCGACCAGCTCGTGTCGAGGGTGCCGAAGACGCCGTTTGCGAGCCGGAAGCTGAGCAGGCCGACGTCGTCGATACCGAGCCCAGGATGGAGGAGCTCATGGCCGACCTCGGCGTAGATCTCCTCGACTTCGGTATCCCACAGCCAGCGCAACAGGTCGATAACGTGCACGGTATGGTCAAGGACGGCGCCCCCGCCGGACAGTTCAGGGTCGGCGAACCAGCCGCCCGGCATCGAACCGTGGTTTGTGCACTTGACGCTGTAGATTTCACCCAACAGGCCGGCGTCGATCCGCTGTTTCAGCTCGATCACGGGCGGCGAATACCGCATGGGAAAGGCGATTTGCAGCTTGGTGCCGGTCTCGCGGCAACGTTCAATCATGGCCAAGCCATCGGCAGCAGTGGTTGCGATCGGTTTTTCGCATAGGATGGCGCGCACGCGGCCGGCGGCCTGTTGGACGAGAGGAGCATGGGAGGCGTTCTCAGAGCAGATGACGACGCCGTCGACCCCTTCATCCAGCAAGCTCCCCGGCTTCTCAAAGTATGGAATGTCGGCTTGGATAGCAAAGCGGCGGCCGCGCTCGGAATTGTCGTCGTAGATGCCGGCCAGCGTGACGCCCGCCATCGGCTTAAGAAAGTGGAGATAGCTGGCCGCGTGCATGTGCGCGAAGCTGAAGAGGCCAAGCCTGACTTCGGCGGCGGAGTCGGATACTCTCTTTTCTGTGGCCTTCTGCTCGTGAATTTGATTTGGTCGGTCGGTCATTCGAATCGCTACCTCAATATTGTGTGTCGCCGGAGAATACTGTGTTTCGCCGGAGCGTGCTTACGAATAGCCGCGAGGCATCACGGCTGCTCATCCTATTGTAACCGGCTTGCCGGTCTCCAGGCTCTCGATGGCGGCGCGCGAAATCTTGACCGCCATCAGCCCGTCATAGGGAGAGACCAGGAAGGGCTCTCCGGCCTCGACGCAGCTGACGAAGTGGGCAAGCTCGGCGTAGTAGGGATCGTCCTGGGGGGCGGTGGGCGAGCTGCCGGAAGCGGCCAGCGTTCCGTCCCCATTGGCGAGCGCAAGTTCGACCGGCGCGCGAGCGCGTGAATCCCACTCGATGACTCCGCCCGAGCCGGCGATCTCGATGCGCTGGCTGAAGCGGCCGCGCGGATACGCCCAGCTGCCTTCGATGTGGCCTACGGCGCCGCTGGCGAAGCGCAGGGTGAGCAGGGCGTGGTCCACTGGCTCCTTGCCGGCGAACATCATGCCGCGCGTGAAGACGCGTTCGATCTCGCCGAAGCACCAGCGCTGATAGTCGATGTCGTGAATGCAGAGGTCGAGCAGCACGCCCCCGCTCTGCGCAAAGTCGGCGTAATAGCTGGTGATGGCGAGGCCCTTGCGCCAAGCCGAGCCGGCGTCGGGGTAGCTGCCGCTGCGGACGGTTCGGATCACGCCGGGGGCGCCGATTGCCCCGCTGTCCAACACCTCTTTGGCCTTTGCGAATTGGGGGAAGAAGCGCACGACCATGGCGACAAACAGGGGTGTGCCCGTGCGCTCGGCCGCGTCCACCATCCGTTCGCAGTCGTCAACACTGTTGGCGAGCGGTTTCTCGCAGACTGTCGGCAGCCCGGCTTCGAGCGCGGCGATGACCGGCTCGGCGTGCGCCGTTCCGGGCGTGCAGACGTCGACATAGTCGACGGCGTCGAAGAGCTCGTTCAATGTGCCGTAGGCTCTGCCGCCAAATGCTTCGACAGCGCGTTGTGCGGCATCTTCGGCGATGTCAAAGAAGCCGGCCAGTTCGACTCCCGGCATCTGCAGCCAGCGGTCGGCGTGCGTTCTTGAGATGCCGCCGGCCCCTACGATTCCTACTCGTCGCATCAGGTTATCTCCAGAATTCGGTACATGGCGTTCCCAAGGTCGGTCCCTTGTGCCGTTACCTGGGCGATCTTTGGCAGCGGACAAATCGGCATGTCACTTCAGGCAACTGCCAAAATTTTGCTTGCATTGTCTCTGCCTGCCGTCGGAATTGGCAGTGGCCGCTCTTCACGCATGTAGAGCGCAACAGTCTCTTCGACAACGCGACAAAGTTCTGAGAAGACCTCTTGGTCGTCATCTCCGTGGCATCCGCCATAGAAAAGGCCTGGGCAGCTGCCGACGTAGTAATGGTCTTCTTCCGACAATTCCACAATCTTTACGTACCGTTCGCTATCTCTCACTTTCCTGCCTCCTCGATCGCGATTCTGACAGCCTTCTCCTGCTACCGTTTCGCGACGGCCCCGAGTCGGCCGGGCAGGACAATAACTCTGGAAACGTTAGGATGCGAGAACTTCCTATGACCTCCCTTTCCGCCCTGAAGTTCGAATCTGGCCGACTCAAGGTCCCTGATGAGTTCTCTGATCTTGCGCCGCGTAGTGGGAAGAAAACGATTCGCGTCTTGGTATCTCTGTGAGAGCGTTGTGCCGGCTATTCCCTCCTCCGGGCAGATTCGCTGCCCAGAAGCAGTCGGTAGGCTCAAACCGCGCACTTAGATCAAGCCGTAGTGGTCGTCTATCTCCTGCTGGTAGCCGCGCACCGCGCCGGAGAGCAACTCATCCATGGTCACGGTGCGTTGCAGTTGCGATGACTCAATCATGCCGAATGAGGCGGCCAGATCGCGTAGGCCCTCCTCGCCATCGGTCTCGGGCTGACCGCCGCGTTCGATGGCCCGCAGCCAGTCGTACTGCTGGATGGCGAAGGGGTCGGTCAAACGGGTGGCGGCAGGTCCAACGACGGGGAACAGCTTATCGAGCAGCCCGGGCCCGGCTTCGGCCCAGAAGGTCTGCAACAAATCGCGGCGGCTGCCGTCGTCGTCGATAATCTCGCCGCCTTTGATGCAACCGCGGCTGCCATAGAAGACAGGCGCGCCGGGGATCTGCGTCTCCTCGCCGTGAATTGCCCAGGACCACATCAGCTGAGCGATGGCTCCGCCTTCACAGGTGACGGTGGCGAGGTAGGTGTCGTCGACACTGGCTTCGACCGATGTGCCGCTATCAGGGTCGCCGTAGAGATGCCGGACCGGCTCGAACGTCCGCACAGTCCCGCTGACGGCGGCGATTTCGCCGCAGACGTAGCGCACCCAGTGCATGACGTGGACGCCGATGTCGATGGCGCCGCCGCCGGCTCCTTCGAGTTTGCGGTGGCGCCACGGCGTCTCGGCCACAATCTTGTCGGGCGACCAAAGGCCTCCGATGCCGCCAAAAAGCGCGAGCTGGAGTTCGCCGATCAGGCCTTGCTCAACTGCCCAGGCGGCCGCGCGCGTGGCTTGCGCCTGGCGGACGTTTTCGAAAAGGCCGAGCGTCAGCCCGGCTGACCTAGCTTTGGCGACCAGCAGGCGCGCGGCGGCCACTGAAATTGCCAGTGGCTTCTGTACGAGCAGGTGAAGCCCGGCCTCGAATGCGGCGGCGCCGATCTGGTGATGCATCGAGAGGGTTGTGAAATCGTTGACAGCGTCGATTTCGCCGGCCTCGATCATCTCGCGGTAGTCGGCGAAAACCGCGACTTCTGTGTCGGGCTGGAAGTCGTCGAGGTAGATATGAGGCGCGGCGAGCGGGTCGCCCGTCTCCGGTGACACAACGGCTGCCCGTGCGGGCGGGCCTTCTCCGCGTTTGCGGAACATGAGCGCGTCGTCCCGGTTGCGCGCGCAAAGGGCGGTGATGCGAAAGTCGTCGCAGCCGGCCTCGCGCATTTTGCGATAGCCCTGCAGATGAGCGTTGAGGATGCGGCCGCAGCCGACGATGCCGATGCGGATCATTTGGCAAAGCTCCCGCTCTGACTTTGGTTCGAATGGGTTTGCGACAACGTCAGTACTGGGCGTCCTTCACGCAATCGGTCGCCGGGCGGTGCCCAGGACGCTACGATGCTGACGTGGGCGCCTGCAATGTCGCGCCGCAACTCCTCGGCAGCTTTCAAAGCGATTCCTTTCCTGTTGGCGTCTCGAATGGCAGGGCAAGCCCTACGCGATCCGCGATCCGTTTGGCTAGTTCGTAGAAGTCGTTATAGCACCCTTGTACAGACTGCATATGCCCTCCTATCGCGCCGTCCGCCGGCTTGAGAGAGAAGATCGGCTTGCGCGCTTCCTGCGCAAGGGGCATCAGGCTGTGGTAATGTTTCAGGGTTTTCAGGCAGTTCGGGTCGGTGTCAGTTGTGACCCCTTCCAAAAGTTCTGTTCGCTCCAGAACGGACCTTCTGTATTCCTGAGGGATGCGCTGCATCCACTTGCCGTAGGCAATGACGGGTCGATCGAGGCGTAAAGCATGTTGCAATACGACATAGCCTGAAGGCTTCATGGCAGCGGGAGGAAGGGGAAGATCGTTCAGAGTCGGGGGCTTCCTGTCCAAACGATCCTGCCAATCCTGGCGCCACTGGACCAGCTTGGGACCCAGGTTTCTCAGCCCCTGCAGAGAAAACTGATCTGGGGCCATAGGGACAACAACGTCCTCCGCTGCGACCAAGGCTGCTCTATTGAGCGCACCTAGATTCGGGCCGACGTCGATCAATACTACGCTGGCCTCTGTGTTCTGGCCGGCCTGAACGGCGATTCTCCATAGCGCGCTGATTACGCGAAAAGCTTTTGCTTCCCCACAAAGGCATGCCGCCCACCGACCGGACAGTTCATCTTCGGCGCTGGATAGTGTCAGGTCGCCCACCAGCAGAGCAAGTCCGGGAGAGATCTCTACCGTATGGGGTGGAGCGACATCTCCTGTCCCTTCAAACAGCGGCCGAAGAGCGCCGTAAACTGTGCGGGAATGTTCTCCATCGTCCCACAGCATTTCCATCTCAATTTCGTTGAGGAACATTCTTGTGAGGTTGGCCTGGGGATCAAAGTCCGCCGCGACGACCGACAGGCCCAGATCCTTGAACATCCAGGCGAGATGGTACACCAGGGATGTTTGCCCTACCCCCCCATTGTTATTGAGAAAGGCAATCGTCTTCACCGCGCCGGCCTCATTGTAACAGTCGTATGCGTAGTCGAAAACGCGAACTCAAGTTCCGGATTGCCGTTTTGCCGCAGGCTATCTTTTGCAAGTTGAATCCCTACGCCAAAGCGCTGCGCGAAACCCAGGTTATGCATAATCTCCGCAATCAATGGGTTTCGGTAATCCGTTGCGCCTTCATGGATATTCTGCGGAGTTACAATTCCGTAGAGACCTCCCGGGCTCTGAATCTCTATCCGGTCTGAGAACCAGTAGAGCCTGATCGGCGCATTGGTGCTTTCGTAGTTTCGGTGCATTACGGCGTTGTTGGTAAGTTGCCGCAGCGCCTCCAGAGGGTAATCCGGTCGGCGAATCTCCCGCGGTCCCGCCGATATGTCGGTGCCAACAGAGATGTTAATCTGGGCCAGGTCGTGTGCGCGGCTCAAGACCTCGAAAAGTCCTCCGGTAAGCTCCTTTCTGTTCAGAATTGGGTCGGTCATTGAGTTCCCGTCAAAACGGACGAATTGGATGTAAGCCCCGGGCATCCAGGACTGCGGGTCCTTGCCAAAGGCGATCAAGGAGGCCCACGATGGCGCGTCCTGCGTTACGAGCCGAAGTGAACGAAGCTGCTGGTCCAGCGGGCGCCGGTTCTGCTCCAGCACTGTGCCTGCAATCGCGGCATGCAGGTAGGATTCCCCGATGTACTCCAGGTTCAGGTCTTCCAACGAAGCGCCAAAGGATGGGCGCATATCGAAGGCCCGATTGGCTGCCCGGTGGCGTTCGATCAAGCGATGCTCGTCTTCACCCGTCGCCAGCTGAACTGTCGGCCCCACTTTGATCCAGACCCGTCCCTCGTAGCGCACCGGAGGATTCTCCGCAGGGGTTACCTGGATGACCGCCAACTCGCACCCACCGAGTGTCTTCTTGTCGACCGTCATAGTGGGCAATGGCATGATATTTCCATCCCCCCGCATTTGGGCAAGAAGGGTGAGCAGTTCGTCATCAACCGTGATTTTTGCACAGGTACCATCGTCCTCTAACCCAACGAAGATTACCCCCGTTCGGCCAGTTGCTGGCAGGTCATTGGCGAATGCGCAAATGTTTCGGCGAATGGCGCTGCGGTTAGCCGCGCTCCTTTTTCTTTCCACAAGGTGGGACTCGCCATCCGCCAAAAGCGCGGCAAGTTCCCGGTCTGTGTAGAACTTCATTGCCTTGTCCGGTTTTGCGGTGCAGTCTTTGCCATGTAGCCGCCCTGCTCTAGGGATAAACCCGCGGGAAGTAGCTGCCGCGCAGCTGTTCGCCATCGGCGACTTCGACGTACTGTTTCATCACATGCTCGCCGCTGGCGACGTAGCGGGTCTCGCCGGTCATGTAGTGGAGGGCGATGGCCCGCCGCGGCCGGTCGCTTGTGTTGTTGTGCGAGCCGTGCCAGGTCAACGAGTGGTGAAAGTGGACCTCGCCCTTCTTTACCGGGCAGCTCGCCACACGCAGCGGACGCCCCTCGTGCTCGGTGGGCATCGCCTTGATCGCCTCCAGCTGCTTCAGATACTCGATGTTGTTGCCCCACTTGTGCGAGCCGCGCACCATCGACATGCAGCCGTTGGCCTCGTCGGCGTCGTCAAGCGCGACCCAGGCCGTGACCTCGGTCATCGGCCGGATGATGGGCCAGAGCGGCGCGTCCTGGTGCCAGTGGGTGGTGCCGCCGGTCTGGGGCGGTTTGTACTGGATCTGGTCGTGCCAGATGCGCAGCTCGCCGGCGCCGGTCAGTTGGGAGATGGCGGTGGTGATGTCGTCGCGGCTGATCAGCTGCCGGAAGGGCTCGCTGGCCTGCCAGATGTTGACGATCTGCCAGACGGCGAGGCTATCGTCGCGGCTCATGTTGCGCACGTGTACCGGCTGGGGGATGTCGTCGCGCTCGCGCTCGTCAATAACGCGCATGACCTCAGCCCGCAGCGTTTCGACTTCGTCCGCGGTCAGCACCTGGCCGCCGTTGAGAAAGCCGTTGGCTTGAAACTGCTCTACCTGTGCTGTCGAAAGCATGATGCTCTCCTTACGTCCCAGGGACCTGGACACTTACCCGATCAGGGATGCGGAATTGCCGCGGCCGATCAGCGTGCGCCGCAGGCCTGCAGACAGGCCTGCATGTGGCCGCGGCTCTCGGCTGCAATCGTGCAGCACTGTTCGAGGCTGTATTCCCTGGCGCCGATGACCTCAAGATTCAGGGGTCCGTCGTAGCCGTTCTCGTGCAGGACGCGGACGTAGCCCACGAGATCGATGTCGCCGCGGCCGTTGGCCTGCAGCTCCGGTTTGCCCGGCCCTTGCTGGCGGCCCTTGCAGTCGCGGATATGGACGTGCTTGACGCGGCTGATGACGGCAGCGATGGCCTCGACCGGATTCTCATTGGCGCGGTGGATGTGGGAGGGGTCCATGTCGATGCCGAAATTGGGCGAGCTGATGGCCTCCATCGCCCGCAGCGTCGTGGGCGTGTCGAAGATGCTGGCGCCGACGTGGGCCTTGACACAAAGCGTGATGCCGTATTTCTCCGCCAACAGTGACAGAGCGCCAAGCTCGTCGATAGTCTCGACGAGGCTATCCTCGTTGCCGGATTCGCCGCCAGGACCAACGTTGACGATGGGGATGCCGCATTCAGCCGCGGCCTGCATGACCGGCTCCATGATTTCCACGTCGCGGCGCGGTTGTTCGATGGCAAGCAGCTCAAGGTCGTGGGCCTGTGCCAGGCGTTTCACCTCAGAAGCCTGCTCCTGGCAGCGCTCAGGGTCGAGATGGTCGGCCATTTGGGGAATGGCGGCGAGCTCGATGCCGTCGTAGCCCGCAAGTGCGATGTAGCGAAAGGCGGTCTCCATGTCGTATCCGCCGAAAAGTACAGAGTTTGCGCCAAGTTTCATGAATATCGCTCCGTTTTGTGGCGATGGGGCGTACGATGCTTTCGAGTTTGTATCGGCCCGGCCCCGGGCCGTCCGGTCTGAAATCTAATGTCCATTGTCGTTCGTCAACGCGCGCGTTCGCCGCAGCGCCTCCCGGCTGGGTCGACCGATGCGCAGATTGTCGTAGGCCTGCTGAGAGCTGGTGAAGTAGTCGATGCCTTCAATGTCGTGCCACCCGGGCTGGTGGTGGATGGGGTTGGGAAGTCCGGTCTCAGCCTCGCGCCGACTGGCCCATGCGTCCATGCGAGCAGTGAGGGCGTCCACGACGCCGGGCAGCTCTGCGGCCAGATTGTGTTGCTCACCTGGATCCTCAACCAGGTTGTAGAGCTCCACCGGCGGCATGAAATGGAAGTCAGGCTCGAGCGCGCGGATCAGTTTCCACTGCGGCGTGCGCCAGCCATGTTTGCGCATCCAAGCGCACTCGGTGATATAGATTTCGCTGGCGTGCGAGGGGACTTTGCCCTCGATCATGGGAAGCAGGGAACAGCCGTCGAAGTCGATGCCGGCGTCGATGCAGGCGAGCTCGAGCAGCGTCGGGACTAGGTCCTTGTGCTGGTTGTAACCGCCGACGCGCTCGCCGGCGGGAAGCTTGGGCGGGTAGCGCAGCATCAGTGGCACGCGTAGGTTGTTGTCGTAGAGACCGTGGTGGTCGTACCAGAAGCCGTGTTCGTCGAGCTCCTCGCCGTGGTCGCCGTTGACGGCGACGATTGTCCGGTCTAAGATGCCGTGCTCTTCGAGCGCGGTCAAGATCGACTGGATGGCGGCGTCCATGTAGGCAAGCGCGCCGTCGTACTGGGCGTTGACGTATTTTCTGTCGCTGATGCCTGGCGGCAGCATGTCGATGAGCGTATCGCTGAAGGGATCGAATGCGAGGACCGGGTCCATCGAGCGGTTGGCAGGATCGCACTCGTCGCCGTGATAAAACATTCTCTCGAAGGGCTGCGGCGGCAGGTAGGGAGAGTGGGGATCCATGTGACGCAGGAAAAGGAAAAAAGGCCTGTCTTCGGCGACGAGGCGGTCGAGCGCGGGCAGAGCGAGCTGGTTCAGCCTCTGCGCCTTGGGCGCGCGGCCCTCGGACCAGCTGCCCATCTGCGGGAAGTTGAGGTATTCGTCGAATCCCCGGCTGCTGGGCCGGCCGGAGAAGCCGACCGAGACGGTGTGGTAGCCGTGTTCGCGCAGGATCTCGGCCAGCGTTTTCACCTCGGGACGCAGGGGGCCTTTGGGTCGGTGCGCGACCATCTGGGTGGTGAAGATGTCCATGCCGGTCAGCATCATGGCGTAGGCGCTGGTCGTCGGGATGTGGGGGCTGAAGGTGTTCTCGAAGAGCACGCCCTGCGATGCAAAGCGGTCGAGACGCGGCGTGGTCAGCCGTCCGTAACCGTAGCAGCTCATACGGCTGGCGCGCAACGAATCGATTCCGAGCAGGACGATGTCCGGCCTGTCCTTGCCTGCCATCTGGCGGTTCTCCGTTACTCCTCTTCTTCGACCTTGCGCGACTCGGCCTGAAGCCGACGTGCGGCGCTGGCGTCGCCGATGTGGAGCGAATCGTAGGCCTGCTGCGAGCTCTTAAACGCGCCGACACCCTTGATGCCGTGCCAGTCGCCCTGGTGGTGGATCGGGTTGGGCAGCCCGGTCTCAGCCTCCCTCTGGCTGATCCAGGCGTCCATGCGGGCCGTGAGGGCCTCGACAACGCCGGGCAGCTCTTCGGCCAGATTGTTGTTCTCGTCGGGGTCTTCGACGAGGTTGTAGAGCTCGACGGGTGGCTTGAAGTGGAAATCGGGTTCAAGTGCGCGGATCAGCTTCCACTGCGGCGTGCGCCAGCCGTGCTTGCGCATCCACGTGCACTCTGTAATGTAGATTTCGCTCTCGTGAGACGCGACCTTGCCCTCGATCATGGGCAGAAGCGAGCGGCCGTCGAAGTCGATACCGGCGTCGATCTCTGCCAGTTCGAGCAGGGTGGGCACGAGGTCCTTGTGCTGGTTGTAGCCTGCCACCCGTCTGCCGGCCGGCAGCTTCGGCGGGTAGCGCAGCATCAGCGGCACGTGCAGCACGACGTCGTAGATGCCGTGGTGGTCGAACCAGCATTCGTGGTCGTATAGCGTCTCGCCATGGTCGCCGTTGATGGCGACGATGGTCTCGTCGAAGACGCCGTGGGCTTCGAGCGCGGTGAAGAGGGACTGGATGGCGGCGTCCATATAGGCGATGGCGCCGTCGTACTGGGCGATGACGTAGTCTTTGTCGGTGGTGCCCGGCGGCAGCCACGAGACGAGAAAGTCGCTGAACGGCTTGAAGGCGAGGACCGGATCCATCGACCGGTTGTCCGGGTCGCGCTCGTCACCGTGGTAGAACATGCGCTCGTAGGGCTCCGGCGGCAGATAGGGCGCGTGCGGGTCCATGTGGCGCAGGAAGAGGAAAAAGGGCTTGTCGGACGCGAGGAGGCGGTCAAGCACCGGAAGGACCTGCTCGTTGAGGAGCTGGGCCTTGGGCTGACGGCCTTCTGCCCAGGAGCCCCAGGCCGGGTAGCTGAGGTATTCGTCGAAGCCGCGGCTGCTGGGGTTTCCGTCGAAGCCGACGCAGACGGTGTGGTAGCCCTCGTCGCGTAGGATTTCGGCCAGTGTTTTCACTTCAGGGCGCAGGGGGCCCTGGTGGCGCAGGGCGACGACCTGTGTCGAGAAGACGTCGAGGCCGGTCAGCATCGAGGCATAGGCGCTGGTGGTCGGGATGTGAGCGCTGTAGGTGTTTTCGAAGAGGACACCCTGGCTGGCGAAGCGGTCGAGGTAGGGGCTCGTGAGCCGGTCATAGCCGTAGCAGCTCATGTGATCGGCGAGCAGCGAGTCGATGCCGAAAAGGATGATGTTCGGTTTTGCATTCGGTGCCATCGTGCTTTCCTTCTATGCTGGTGAACCGGAAGGGTCTTGCCGGCGTGGTGAGGACTGTGGTGCGCACGCGGTATGCGGGCGGTGCGTGCGGTCCCCTTGCGGCCGCCGGATCGTGCCGAAAATGGCCGTCTCGGAACTGTTCTTGAAGGTCGCTGAAACGGTAACACATTGAGCGGTACGCGGCAAGAATAGGGCCCAGCAATTCCGTTGCTCTTCCAGTCCGTTTTCGGTGCCGGATTGCACGGTGCGGTGATGGGAGCTAATGGCCGCCGCGGCCGGTCCGGCGGCCAGGGCAACGGGCCGTTTGAGGGCCGAAATGGGCGACACGGGCCGTGCCGCTCCGTTTGCCTTCGAAACAGGTCGTATAAGCTCGCGAAGAGTAGTTCTATATCGAATCATGTCGGGTCAAGTCCGGTGAAGTCCGGTCAAGTCCGGTCAAGTCGGGCCGGATGAGTTTTTCCCGCAGTAAAGACTGTTCACTGCGCCAGACGCATGGCTGAGAAACGAACGGCATCTGGCTTCTGGAAAAAGGAACCTTTCGAGACGGGAGGACTAAGAGACAGGGCGCGCCGGTTCGCATTGTGACGTGTCGGGGTCGAACCGAGACGCTGAGTAGGAAGTCGTAAAGATTCGCTCTGTTGCCTATTGACGCAACTGTGCGAATGCCAGCGCGTCCAGGAAAGGCTGCACGAGGCCGGCGCAAAGTCTCCCTGCGTTGAAAAGCCTGCTAGTGGGGCAACTGCCTTCGGCGAGATTCGGGTCATTTTGAAAGGCTATGAATGTTTCGTTGAAAGTCGACCAATGTCGACCAATGTAGACTGAAGTCCTTCAATGTCGACCGAAACTTTTTTCCTGAAGGACGGAAAACAGGTGACCAGCATCCTATTCTATGCTATTTCCCCCGGTAAGACTGCGATTCGCGTAGCGGTCCGGAAGGTTTCATGGCGCCCTCAGTTTCCAAGTGTATTCGAAAAGAAAATCTCTTGCACCGCGGCGACAAAGATGCTCTTGAGCCAATGTCTTTCTGCCCTGGATACTGCATAAACAATGCTCGCGGCTCTTGCCCGGAAATCGTGAAGATTCACTGTAAGGCTACACCAATGTATGGCATTCTGTTTCTGGACGGCGGCGTGAATGCAGGTTGATATTGCTCTTTGCCAGCCGACTGTTTACAATGGGCACCACGCCACATAATGTAGAGGCCCAGGGAAGCCCTGTCTGCGCATGGCTGGGCGGTCTTGGCCTGTAAAGGACTCTTTTCGATGCCTGAAATGTCCCGCGTGCAGCTGCGGCTGCTGGTGACGCTGTTTGTGGTAAGTAGCCTGAACAGCGCGGCGATGATCTCCAGTTTTGTGCTGACCCCGATTATTTCCTATTCGCTGAGCGGGAGTGTGCAGCTGATCGGGCTGCCGAACGCGCTGTCGATGGCGGGACGGGCGGGCGCGGGTTACCCACTGGGTTGGCTGCTGGACAAGGCGGGGCGGCGGATTGGCCTGGCCGCGGGGCTCTCGTTCGTGATTTTCGGGATGCTGGTTTCGGCGTCGGCGATTTCGGCGGGGTCGCTTGGCCTTTTCCTGGGAGGCGCGGTGCTGCTGGGAGTGGGCAGGGCAGCCCTGGAGCAGACACGTTTTGCAGCCGCAGAGATCTTTCCGCTTTCGCAGCGGGCCAAGGTAATCGGCATTGTCGTCTTCGCGGGTACGGTGGGCGCAGTGGGAGGTCCGCTGCTGGTGGAGCCGGCCGTGAGCACAGCGCGTGAGCGCGGGTTCAACGAGCATATCGGGCCGTTCTGGCTGGGCGCGGCCGTGATGGCGCTGGCCCTGGTCCTGCTGCTCGTAGCCCTGCGGCCGGACCCAAAGGACCTGGCCGCGCAGCTCGGGCACGGGGCCGAAGACGGCACCGCGCACGGCGATGCCGACAAGAGTTCGAAGGGGAACCGGGTCGGCGGCGCGCAAAGGAGGGGTTTCAGCCAAGTACTGGAGCTGATGAGGCTGCCTGACGTGCAGCTGGCGATTGCGGCCATGGCGATCGGGCAGATGGTGATGACGCTGTTGATGGTGGTGACGCCGCTGCACATGAACCGGGCCGACTATGACGCGAGGGCAATCTCTTTTGTCTTGATGGCGCATACCCTGGGGATGTTTGGTCTTTCGGGTCTGAGCGGGTGGCTGGTGGCGCGCGTTGGCCGCGTGCCGATGATCTTCGCCGGGGCATTAGTCCAGGTGCTGGCGGCGATCATGATGCCGCTGTCGACGGAGCTGCCGGTGTTGTATGCTTCGCTGTTTCTGCTGGGCCTGGGTTGGAATTTCAGCTACATTGCGGGTTCGGCGCTGCTGTCGGCCGCTCTGGCGGGCTCGCGGCAGCGCGGCCGCGTGCAGGGTGTGAGCGAGGTGTGCGTAGCGGTTGCTTCAGCGGTGGGCAGTTTGGGAACGGGGAATGTGTACTCAATCAGCGGGGTCGTGGCAGTGGCCGTGAGCGGCGTGCTCTTTTCAGGGCTGCTGGCGTGCCTGGCGCTGTGGCTGGGGCGTGCGCATCTGTTTCCGGTGGCGGCGGAGCGGCGTCTCTAGTTTTGAGTTGCTCGTTTTTGGCGAGACTAAGCGGGCAGGGCGAGTTGGGAGTTTGAGGCGGCGCGGGACGGGGTTGGCTGTCTGAACTGTGATTTATCTGATTTATCAGATGGGCAGGATTAAGGGCTGCCTTGCGAGATGCTTGATGGAGCGATGAGTAGGACCTCCTGAACTGTCTTATAGGGATTTCCTTTATCGCCTGAATCTGTGCTTTTGGAATCAAAGTTAATCCTCTAATCAGATGAATCACAGTTCAGACAACAACGCCTCTTTCCCCCTCATCCAGGTTTCCTTCTGACGACAGCTTCCTCTGCGACCCGGTCCTGAAGTCTCGATTCAAGACTCTCTTGAATTGAAGGCTTCGCGCGCCGAAGTTGAGTAGTAGCCCTACTTCGAGGTTGTAAGCTTCCAGGTAGTTAATTGCCTGCGCCAAGTGAACGTTCTCCAGTTGAATGATTGCTTTCAGTTCGACAGCGACAACATTGCCGACCAGGAAATCGACTCGCCTTGAGCCAACCATGCGGCCTTTGTTGAGTACGGACAATTCCTGCTCGCGACTGAAGGAGACGCTTTCATCCGTCATTTCGATTGCAAGCGCCCTCTGATAGATGACCTCCCGAAAATCTTTGGCTAAGACCGAATGCACGCTCATCGCACATCCGATGACTTTCCCCGTAAACTACGAATGCTTGTACTCCCCTTTGGACACGGTCGGTCGCCTGCGATCGTCTGAACTGTTATTTGTCTGATGGGCAGGATGGAGGACTACCTTGCGACATGAGTGGTGAACGATCACAGTGCCCCCAAACATCGTCCTTCGAGTCTTAGGCGTCCTTGCAGGTGGTGGCAGCCACCGGATAATTGAGCAAGGCGGGCATTACCGAGCCATTGGCGCGCTTGATATATACGCCCGCGGAGAGGCCCATGCCTTGTTTTTCATATTCGACTTGCTAGCCAAAGTCTGGGCGTGTCAATCGGGGTGGGCCGGGGGCGTCGACTGCGAGACATGGCCCTGGACGGCAGCCCGCAGGAAGCCTATCGCGCGCGCGAGATCGGATATTTGCTGTGAATTTCGCTCGATTTGCTGTGAATTTCGCTCGATTTGCTCTGCATTGCGTTTGAGAATCTTTTGGGTGTCTTCAAGCCCGTTTTCGAATCTGTCCAGCCGGTTGTCGGTGTGAATCTGGCGCTCCATAAGGCGGTCAAGCCATAGTTCGATGCGCTGGACGCGTTCTTCGCTTTCACTTGTTGGTTCGGTCACGGTAGTTCCCCGTCGACTAAGAGAATGTCAGCAGCAACTCGGACTACTGCCGCTTCAGGCGTGTGCGGTGGGCGCCGGCAGTCGCCAACCTCTCGACTACCGATCTAGCTCATTTGTGCCATTCTAATGCAAATGGTTGTGACTGTCAATTGCCTTTAGTGGTGAATTTGGTCCCACATCCGCGCGGCGCTCTGAGAAGAATTGAATTGACTGCCGACGTCTTGATCTGACTCAATTGGCTGCAGTTCAATATTTCAAGGCTTCCCCTTCGGCCAGGTTCAACGCCAGCAGTTCCGCCAGGGCGTCCTCTTCAGAGATTTCGTTATCCCAGCCGCAGGCGGCGGCCACCGCCGCGTCGAGGGCGCCGTGGGCGTCGGCGAGCCATTGGGGGCGCCTGTTGTAGAGGTTTGTTAGGGTCCGCATCTTGAGTTGCTTGGCGGCTTCTTCGTCCCTGGGTGCGGGGCGCTTGAGATATCCGGGGACCGGTTCTTCAACCCACTCGACCAATTCAGGCGGGTTGAGTCAGCTGTCACTTAGTCGACAGCCCTGTAGCTTCCCCTGTCCCTGTCGTTACAGGTCGCTTACTATTTCTTCCAATCGACTGTCAAAGCATTCTCTGAATCTGATTAGATAGCTGCTCATCCACTTCCTGGTGATGCACTGTTTGTCTTCGGAATCGTCGATCGAGCCTTCGGATTTGATATTGACACTAGAAAAAGTGAATTTGGGATGCTTGTTCCAGTGCCAGTCCAGTCGGTCTTCAACACCGATGGCACTTTCTATGTCATCTTTACTGTCGTATAACTGGTCGAATAACCTGTTGGACAAATCCTTATCTCCAGTTCCGATGTGGAGTGTCACCCAAGCGCTGTTTCCCTCTTCTAGCGACACACCATAGCCAATTCCTTTGCCGAACCGAGTGCGGAATAGCCTTCCGCTGTGCCCAAAGAGGAGAACAGGTTTCCTAAAGCAGTTCGTTTTGGTCAACTCTCTTTCCAAGGGCAGGAAAAAGTCGTGAAACTTTTGTTTGGTCGGAGGCATCGATCCTCTCTTCAAGGTAAGGTCCTTGTTCCAGCCACCGGGAAAAACCACCTTGCGAAGACAAGGCACTAGCAACGAGTCGCTTGCCCTTTTGTAGACCTCAACTTTCACGCCGTAGAACCTCACTCTCGCGCCAGTCCACTGGTTCAGTTTGTGCAATGCGCGGGCAAACTCAATCCCAAAGTATGGAGCAACCCAGATTGCGACTCCCGCGTCGCAGCCTGTCGCATATGTCAGCAGTTGTCCCAAATGGCCCAAATTAGTCTCCTCCAACTGATTCTCTATGGCGACTTTCACGCCCGAATCGACCTCGATTGCAAGAATGTCCAGGTAATAGGGCCCAATCTGAAATTCTGTTTGATCAATAACGAGGTTGAGGCTAAGTTCCTTTCCCAAGAGATTTAGGTTTTCTGCCAGCCACGGCGTGAAGTGAAGGGCCTCGTGTCCCCACATGTCCCTTACATCTACGAGATCGAGTTCATTCTGTTGACTTGACATAGCCTGATTCCTTTCCGGAGTCTCAATCGTGAAGAAGACCGGGCTTTAGATTCACTAGGACATAAATGGCGACCGAAGGCAATTCTCCAGTCCCCCTATTCTGGGCAGCTCCTTAGTTTGCGCTGCTGACCAAATCCACGGGTGGTTTTCCCACGTTAGCCCTTCCACGTCCCCGCCGCCGTCGGATGGTCATACGGCTCGTCCCCAACTCGCGCCTGCAGCCGGTGGAGCTCCGCCGTCAGCTCTTCGACGACCGGCGCGTACGCAGCGTCGCAGTAGACGTTGTTGAGCTCGTAGGGGTCGGCGTCGAGGTCGAACAGCTCCCACTCGGGCTCTTTGCTGTCGTCGATCGTGCCGGGCTGGCCGAGGGCGTCGGCGTAGTAGTAGATGAGCTTGTAGCGGTGCGTGCGGACGCCGTAATGGGCGTAGACGTGGTGGTGGGCGAGGTGCATCCAGTAGCGGTAGTACATCGAGGTCTGCCAGTCGGCGGGCGTCTGGCCGGAGAGGATCGAGCGGAAGCTGCTGCCCTGGAACTGTTCGGGAATCTCGACGCCGGCGTAGTCGAGCAGAGTGGGCGTGAAATCGACGTTGAGAACCATGTCGTCGTTGACGGTCGCGGGCCGAATGGCGTCGGGGTAGCGGATCAGCAGCGGCATGCGCAGCGATTCCTCGTACATGAAGCGCTTGTCGTACCAGCCGTGGTCGCCGAGGAAAAAGCCCTGGTCCGATGTGTAGACGACGATAGTGTTTTCAGCCAAGCCCTCCTCGTCGAGGTAGTCGAGCAGGCGGCCGACGTTGTCGTCGATCGAGGCGACGCAGCGCAGGTAGTCCTTGATGTAGCGCTGGTACTTCCACTTCTTCTCCTCCTCGGGCGTGAGACCCTCGGGTGTTGGCTGCTTGAGGTCGGTGAGGTTCATATCGCGGTCGATGCGCATTTCGGCTGCGGCGGCCGCAGCCGCGCGGTTGCTGTAGTCGTCGTCAAAGGTCTCCGGGTAGGGGATCTCCTCGTCCTCGTACATGAGGGCGTGCTTGTCGTCGGGCTCCCAGGGGCGGTGCGGAGCCTTGTGGTGGCACATGAGGAAGAAGGGGCGCTCCAGGTCGCGGGCCCGCAGCCAGTCGAGCGAAAAGTCGGTGATGAGGTCCGTGGTATAGCCGGGAAAGGTCTTGCGCTCGCCCATGTCGATCATTTCAGGGTCGTGGTAGAGCCCCTGTCCGGGCAGCACGTTCCAATAGTCGAAGCCGGTTGGGTCGTTGACGCCGCCGTGGCCGAGGTGCCACTTGCCGATCATGGCGGTCTGGTATCCCGCCGCCTGCAGCAGCTTGGGCATCGTCACCTGGCGGCCGTCGAGCGTGGAGGAAAGCGTGGTCACGTTGTTGACGTGGTTGTATGTGCCGGTGAGGATCACGGCGCGGCTGGGCGTGCAGATCGAGTTGGTGCAGAAACAGTTGTTAAAGCGCATGCCGCCCTCGGCGATGCGGTCGAGGTGCGGCGTTTCGTTTATGCGGCTGCCGTAACTGCTGATGGCGTGCGAGGCGTGGTCGTCGGACATGATGAAGAGGATGTTGGGGCGTGAGTCAGACATAGTGCTTTTCCAGTTATGTGTTTTAGGTTTTTGGGTTACGAATCGGCCGCCATCAGTCTGTGACGCCGAACGAGGCCAGCGAAGGTGTTTTCTCTCTCCTGCCCCCGCTTTAATCTCCTTGCTTTTGGGCGGTCGGGCCTTCGGCCCTCCCTTGTGCGGGGGGACTCCCCCCGCAACGCCCCCCTCCAAAACCATCGCTCACCGTCGTTTCGGCGTTTTCCCGACAGTGCGGCCCGACCAACGCGGCGTCTGCCAACCGATTACGCAATCAGACAATCTGAATGGAGGCGGGGATGAAGCACTGGTCGAGACAGTCGCTGAATTTGGCTTAGTAGTTGCGTTCTTCACTTTCCCTTGCTCGGTGGCGATGTTATCGGGTCAGTGCGCCTATTCTACTGGTTTTGGCGGATGGATTCCAGTTGGGAGTGGGGACGGCAGGCTTGCGGTTGGCGTCGGCTTCCGTTAGTTTGGCGGGGAGCGGTGCGCCGGCAGGCGACGGCGAAACTGTCTTGGTAGACAAGCCGGTACGAAGCACGAGTATTTGGGAGGGGAGTTCTATCTGAACAACCGCTATTGCGTCATGTCGTCCCGCTCCAGTTCAAGCAGGGGACGTCCGACGACAAGATTCGCGAGATCGAAGAGGGGTTCTTGGCGCCGAAGGGTAAGTTTGAGGAAATCCAGGCGTTCGAGTGGGGAACGGACGTGAGCGTCGAGGGCCTGTCGCAGGGATTCACGCACTGCTATCTGCTCACCTTTGCAAGCGAAGCCGACCGCGACGCCTATCTGCCCCACCCTGACCACTTGGCGCTGGCCGACCTGGTGACGCCGCACGTGGAGAAGGTGGTGGTGGTGGACTATTGGAGGAGTCTCTAATTTTCAGTTCTCCGTTCAATGCAAGTGCCCAGCCGACGGGCGGGAGGCGAAGGGCCGTTGCCTTTTGCCGGCGGCCGGAAGACTATGATTTGGAGTCGCGGCGATCAATGGGACGAGGGAAGGCACATGGCCTGCCTCTACTGAGGTGCTGGCTGACGTCAGCCATTGGAGGCGTGGAACAGTGAATGCCTTGATGAAGCGAACTTTCCAGCTCGTTGCCCCAGTTGTCGTTCTCACGGTAGCGCTCAGAATCGTCGTTCTGGAATTGGAAAAGATAGATTGCCGTGTTGCGCCGCTCGGAAAGATCCTGTTCGCCTGCGACATGGGCTTCTTCTTGCTTCCCGTCCTTCTTGTAGCGGCCATGCTGGTTGCGGTCATCCCCTTTATGACCCTCGCCGAGAAGCGGGACCAGATTGCTCGTGTCTGCCTGTTTTTGCTGATTCCGGCTGCGTTGAATGCATTGCTGCGCGTCGTAGACTATTTCCTCCTGGACTGTGGTGGCGATGGCTACGTAAACGATGAATCGACTTGTGTTGTGTTGTTTGCCCGGATTGTCTTCCTTTCACTCCCGACAGTGGCTGCCATAATTTTCGTGGGTACAAAGGGTGTACGCCTGCTCGTACAAGAGAAAGAAGGGGCTGTTGTGTAGGCATGGAAAGCCGCGGTTTGCGAAGGGCTAAGGAGGAAGTGAGCGGGTGAAGGGCAGTGGATAGTGGAAGTCGGGCGGGGACGCCCCCACAGGCAAGGGTCAGGCGATCGAGGCGATAGACCTGTGGCTGGTTATTGGTGGAAACGACTCTTAGGCAAGAGCGATTTCGACCATCTGGTGGCCCTCTATTGCAGGCACGGTAAAGGCGACGCGCCCATCCTCGGTCGCGTGGGGCAGAGTCTCACCGGCGGGAACACAGCGAACTGTTGAAACGGGCGCGGGCAGCCGCAGGCTGAGCTCGACGTTGTAGAGGGGGATCACATCCTCGACGACGTCGAAGTCCTGGCCGCGGCGTTCGGGGATGTAATGCAGCAGGTGGAGGACCCAACGATTCTCGCCCGCCTGCCGGTTGATCGCGGTCACCAGGCTGCTGGGGCCGCCGTGCCGCAGCAGCGGGTCGGGCAGGAGGAGGTCGAGCGCATTGAGAAAGAGCTGCTTGCACCAGCGCGGTGCGTTGCGCTGGTACTGGCGGAAGATGGGGTGGGCGAAGTAGATGACGTCGCCGGCGCGGCTGATGGCGGGGCCGGCTGGCTGGCCGCCGCTGGGAGTCTGGCGGTGAGAGCAGAACTGCTGCCAGGTGCGGTCGAAGTAGGCCGGGACGAGGCTGGCGAGGGTCTCGGTGCCGGGGCTGGCGTCGATCTCGATGCCGCGCATGTAGAGCACGTACTCAGTTTCGCGTAATCCTCGATCGAGCGCGTTTTCGGCGCGCAGGTAGTCGACGTAGTCGCCGCTGCGGAAGTGGCGGCCGCGCACAGGCTGGCCGTGGGCGTCGACGGCGCCGTCGCAGGTCTTGCGGATGCCCCATTGGGGCAGGGCAAAGTCGCGAAGGTCAGGCGCAAGGCCGGACTCGAACGAGGCAATCAACTTGCCTCCGCCATCGAGGTAGGCGGCAGTCTTGCGCGCCAGGGCTTCGTCGAGGACGACGGCATCGGGCAGGACGAGGAGGCGGTAGGATGAGAAGTCGCTCTTACTGTCGACGATGTCGAACTGGTGGCCGCTCTCCTGCAGCATGCGCACACCGGCAATGGTCTCCGGCGTGAGGCGTTCGCCACTGAACTCTTCGAGCGTGAAGAGGCCGATGTCGGTGAGCGGCTGAGCGCCGCGGCACCAGGGCTCTTTGCTGGCCACCTCGGCGTATACGGGACCGATGAGGTCGTAGGTAGCGCGGTCGAGGCGGGCGGTGGGATGGAGCTGGTCGCCGATCGAGCATTTGGCGTTGAGCGCGAGCATCTGGAAGCACTCAAACTGGAGCGCGGCCTCGTTCTTGTAGGAGTGGAAGTCGCCCCAGGCGGTGTGGAACTTGCCCGTCATGCCAAGGCAGTCGTGGCCGGTTGTGCGCGCGTAGCGCTGGGAGAGCGGGAAGTGCATGTATCCCCAGCCGCCCGAGGGCAGCGACTCGAGCTCCCAGTGGCTGTAGGCCTCGCCGGTAACAGCCTGGCGCGGGCCGACGTGGCCGGAGTTGTAGAAGATGGTGCAGTCCTGGCCGTGGCCGCGCACATAGGCGGACATATCCTGCTTGAAGCGGTCGGTGACGGCGCGGCCGAAGGTTTGCCTGTCTTCGTCGCACGACGCGTCGATGCCCTGTGCCAACATGTCGCGGCGGCAGGCGGGGCAGGAGCAGTCCTGGTCCTGGACGATGTCGAAGAAGAGGCCGTCGACGGCAGGCAGATTCTCAAACATGTCGTCGACGTGGGCCCTGAGGAGGTCGACGTAGGACGTGTTGAGGCAAAACTTCGCATAGAACCCGGCCTCGTAGGGCTTCTGGCCTTGGGTCGCGCCGTCGGGGGCGAGCTGCAGCCACTGCGGCTCGCGTTGGGCGGTGTAATAGTCCCACTGCACGGTGGTGTAGACGGGAACGCGGATGTCGCGCGCGTGGGCTGCCTCGATCTGGTCGGCGAGCAGGTTGCGCGCCAGGTGAGGGTGGCGGCGTTCGGGGTGCGCCTGCGTGTCGTAGTAGATCATGCCGTGGTGGCAGCGGGCGAAGCAGGTGATTGAGTCGACGTGCGCGTCTATGAGCATTGCAGCCCAGGCGGCCGGGTCGAATTCGGCGCCGATGCCGGTGATCTGTTCGCTGGTGTGGAAGTCGAGATGGACTTGGCGGAAACGGAGGAAGTCTTGCATTGGGACTGGTATCCTGTGGGTTGGGCTGCGATAGGACAGAAAAAAAGAGGCTCTGCGCCAGGCTACCGGCTTCGCGAGTTTCTCGTCAATGCGGGTCCCAGCAGCCTTCGCTGTAGGCTGCGCGCGTGAACAGTTTCTTGCGGTGCTGACTAGCGCGCGCGGTCCACTCGGGAGGGATCTCCTGCGTGTAGCGGTGGGGCGGACCGGCCTCTTTGAAGATGTCGATGTTGAAGAAGCGGTAGGGTTGCGGCGAGTCGACAGGCTTGGGCTCGACGGCATGGAAGATGCGCGCGTTGATGTAGACCATGCTGCCGGGCGGCAGCGCGAGCCGTTTCTCCTTGAGCGGGCGTCCGGCCTCTTCGTCGAACTCGCCCGCGAGCATCCTCTCCGGCGCCGCCTCCCGGGTCGGTGCGACCCTGTGGCTGCCGGGAATAACCTTGAGGTTGCGGTCGCCGAGGGTGAAGCCGTTGAGATAGTAGAGAATCTGGACGTAGTATCGGTCGCGTTCGGCGAGATTGACGGGGTTCTCGTGCCGCCAGTGGTGGTGGTCCTGGTGGTAACCCAAAGGCGGGGCGCCGCGCGCGGCGATGTTGAGCGCCGAGTGGCAGAAGTGGTAGTCGCTGCCGATGGTGGCCCCCAGCAGCGAGGCGATAAAGGGATCGTCGATCAGCTGGTCGGCGTAGGGCCCGCGATCGTTCCAGGGGCGGACGAAGTAGGGCCTGGGCTCGACGTCGCCCGACTCCATCTGTTGGATGTAGGCGCGCACGTGGTCGAGGTCACCGATCTCTTTGATGAGGCTTTCACGGGCTACGTCGGTGAAGACGTTGGGATAGGAGATGAAGCCGTCGGTGTGGAAGGCGTCGATTTCGGCCTGCGTGGGGCCGTTGACGCGAAAGAGCGAGTGCTTGTCGGTGGTCATGGGCAGCTCTCTTGGTAGTTGAACTGTATCATTGCTTTGAATTGGCACACGGATGGCGTGCTGAGGGATGGCAAAAAATTGGGGTGCCAGTGTTGCAATAATTGGCAGATGAATTGGGGCGCCCCAATCAGGGAACTACTCAGCCGCAATCAGCCTGCGACCCTGAATGAGGCGAGCGAAGGCGTTTTCCCTCTCCTCACTCCGCTATACTTTCTCCTTGCTTTTTGGACGGTCGGGCCTGCGGCCCTCCCTTGTGCGGGGGGACTCCCCCCGCAACGCCCCCCTCCTAAACCATCGCTCACCGACAGTACGTCGTCATTCTTGCAGTGGGGGTCATCCAACGTGGTGGCGGCCAACCGAATAAGCGTTCAGATAATCTGAATGGCGGCGGGGATGAAGCACCGGTCGAGACAGACGCTGTATGCGGTTTGGCATTTACAGTTCCCGTTCGAATTCACATTCTTGCCCATGACAAGCTGGTCCAATTTTAGCATACTTGGAGGCTGTGCGTGTCCCGGGCGTGGGCGCCTCGATTCAACCATTACAAGCATTACTGGAAGTAGCCATACAGATCGCAAGTGTCATTTCTCGGTAGGTTTGACATATGACGACCGGAGGTTGACTCATGGCACCCACCACCGATCCGTTCGATTTCGACGGCCTGCTCACGCCAGCACAGCGCGACCTGCGCGACCGGGTGCGTGAATACATGGAGACGGAAGTCAAGCCAAGGATCAACGACTACTGGGAACGGGGCGAGGTCGCGCTCCCCCTTGCTCTCGGTTTGAGCGAATTGCCGATCGTTGGCGGGACACTGCGGGGATACGACTGCGCCGAGCTCGACAACGTGAGCAACGGGCTCGTCAAGTATGAGCTGTGTCGCGTTGACGGCTCAGTGGGCACGATCTTCAGCTCGCACTCTGGTCTTGCCATGGGAGCAATTGGCCTGCTGGGGTCGGAGGAGCAAAAACGTCGCTGGCTTCCTGCGATGGCGAGCATGGAGCGTATGGGCGCATTCTGTATGACCGAGCCGCAACGGGGATCGGACGCTGCCCACATCCAGACGACAGCTCGCCGCGACGGCGCCGAATACGTGCTAAACGGTCAGAAGCGCTGGCCGGGCAACGGCACGATTGCGGACTTGCTCATTATCTGGGCGCGCGACGAGGCAGGGCACTTCGGCGGCTTTGTTCTCGAGGACCCGGCCCAGTTCGATGGGTTTACCGCCTCTCCCATCTGCGGCAGAATCGCCAAACGAGCAGTGCACCTGGCGGAGATTTCGCTTTGGGACGTGCGAGTTCCGGCGGCCAACCGGCTCGCCTACTGCAACAGTTTCAGCGACCTCGACACCGTTTTCGCCCAGACGCGCGCCGGCGTCGCCTGGGAGGCCGTCGGTCTCGCCGACGGCTGCTACGAAATCGCCCTTCAGTTCGCGTGCCGGCGTGAGCAATTCGGGAGGCCAATCGGCGCCTTCCAACTGATCCAGGCCAAGCTGGTTGAGATGGCGGCGGGTCTCTCGCAGGCGCAGCTGCTGGTCTGGCGGCTGGCGCAGCTGATGGAGGACGGTGCGGCGACAGCCGGCCAGATTTCGCTGGCCAAGCAATCGTGCGCTGCCACTGCGCGCCGCGCCGCCGCGCTGGCGCGTGAGATTCTGGGCGCCAGGGGCCTTCTCCTCGACAACCACGTTGCCCGCCTTTTCACAGACGCCGAGGCCACCTACACTTACGAGGGCACAAATGAGATCAATCTCCTGATCGCCGGAAGGGAGCTGACCGGTATCGGCGCGTTCGAATGATCCGGGCCGTGGTTCCCGCGCAAACGATTTCGGTTGACCAACCAGCAAGCTCGCACCACAATCCGGCCAAGGCTGAGACCCTTAACCCACAGCCCGCCGCGCCGGCGGACGACCGGGAGCCCCCGCATGCTGTCCGGCCTGATGATGGACTATGCGATTACGGTTGACCGTACCCTCGAGCATGGCAACCGCCTCTATCCCTGCAAGCAGAACAACACCGAAACGCACGACGGCGCCATGCACGTCTTCACATGCCGCATCCTCTAACAGCCGGTGAAGCGGTTGTGCAACGTGCTGGAGGGCCTGGGCATGCAGTGCGTCAGGTGTCTTCAGCCATGTCAGGGCGCGTGAGCCGGCCGGTCCTCCCACAACTGGCGAGTCGTTGGGACTAATGTGACTTCCGTGGCATCAAACAGCGAGCGAAATAAGCTTTCGAGAACCGTGTCTCCTTCTCGTAGCGGCTTAACCAGTGTTTCCAGTACGACCAGTTCGCTGGAAAGAATGCTGAACTGTCCGGCCTGGGCCTGACGCCACATTTGATCGAGCAACTCGGCAAAGGGCTGGATGCGCTCCACACTGTAGATGAATCCACTGGCGTCAAGATAGATCGGTCCTTCCTGCGGAAGCGTCAGCGATCCCATGACGACCTTTCGTCCCTGAGGTAGGACTCCACTTCCTCGGCAGTGTTAAAGAGACGCTGACCGGGCGCCTCGCCCAGGATATCCACTGCGGACCGCCGTTCAAATTGCACGAGTGAGAATTGCGAAGTGGTAACGCAAGAATTACACTTCCCTGAGGTACTTGCCACCGCGAGGTAACTTCCAATGTCAACGCTCGTAAGTGACCCCTTCAACTTCGACGACCTTCTCACGCCGGAGCAGCGAGCGCTGCGTGACCGGGTACGCGAGTACATGGAAAGCGTGGTCAAGCCGGCCATCAACGACTACTGGGAGCGGGCCGAGATCGCGCTCGATCTCGCACTCGGCCTGGGAAAGCTGCCGATCATGGGCGGGACGATGCAGGTCCACGGCTGCGCGGGGCTGGACAACGTCAGCGACGGACTGGTCAAGTACGAGATCTGTCGCGTCGACGGCTCGATCAGCACGATCTTCGGCGTGCACTCGGGACTGGCGATGGGGTCGATCGGCATGTTGGGCTCGGAGGAGCAGCAGGAACGCTGGCTGCCGGCGATGGTGCGCATGGAGCGGCTGGGCGCGTTCGCGCTGACCGAGCCGGAACGCGGCTCCGACGCGGCCCATGTTCTGACCACAGCCCGCCAGGTTGGTGAGCACTATGTCCTGAACGGGCGCAAGCGCTGGATCGGCAACGGCACGATCGCCGACCTGATCATCGTGTGGGCGCGCGACGAGGGCGGGCGCTTCGGCGGCTTCGTGCTGGAAGACCCGTCGCAGCTGCCCGGTTTTGAGGCGACAGCGATGACCGGCAAGATCTCGAAGCGGGCCGTGCACCAGGCCGATATCACCCTTGACGAGGTGCATGTGCCGGCGGCAAACCGGCTGGCGCACTGTAACAGCTTCCGCGACCTTGCGCGAGTGCTGGCGCTTGGGCGCGCAGGCGTGGCTTGGGAGGCGGTCGGGCTGGCCGCGGGCTGTTACGAGATTGCGCTCGACTACGCCTGCCGGCGCGAGCAGTTCGGCAAACCGATCGCCTCATTCCAGCTGGTGCAGGCCAAGCTGGTCGAGATGGCGGCCGACCTGGCGCAGTCGCAGCTCATGGTTTGGCGCCTGGCCAAGCTGATGGAGGCCGGGACGGCGACGGCGGGGCAGCTTTCGCTTGCGAAACAGAGCTGCGCGGCGAAAGCGCGGCGGACGGCAGCGATGGCCCGCGAGGTTCTGGGCGCCAATGGGATACTCCTCGATCACCACGCGGCGCGCCTCTTCACTGACGTCGAAGCCACCTACACCTACGAGGGCACAAACGAGATCAACCTCCTGATCGCCGGCAGGGAGCTGACCGGCATCGGCGCCTTCGTTTGAACCGTGCCCTCTTCCCCGCGCAACTGAATTCGGTTGACCAATCGGCAGGCCCGCACTACAATCCAGGCAAGGCTGAAACCCCGAACCCCCAGCCGAACGAGCCGCCAGACGACAAGGAGCCGCCCCATGCTGTCCGGCCTGATGATGGACTATCCGCTTACGGTTGACCGCATCCTCGAGCATGGCAACCGCCTCTATCCCTACAAGCAGATCAAGACCAAATCGCCCGACGGCGCCATGCACGTCTACACCTACCACGACCTCTACCGGCGGGTGAAACGGCTATGCAATGTGCTGGAGTGGCTGGGCGTGCAGCCGGGCGACCGTGTCGGTACCTTCGCGTGGAACAACTTCCAGCATCTGGAACTCTACTTCGCCGCGCCGGGCTCAGGCGCGGTCGTGCACACGCTCAACATTCGGCTTTTCCCCGGTCAGCTGGCCTACATCATCAACCATGCCGAGGACAAAGTAATCTTTGTCGACGCCACGTTGCTTCCGCTCGTCGAGAAGCTGGCCGGCGAAATCAAAGGAGTGGAACACTTTGTGCTCTTCAATGAGCCGTCGCTGGGCGCGGCGGCAAGGCTGCCGGGAGAGGTCCACAGCTACGAGCAGCTGATGGCCGCCGCCGACGAGTCCTACAGCTGGCGCATCGAGGACGAGAACCAGGCGATGGGGCTCTGCTATACAAGCGGCACGACCGGCCACCCGAAGGGCGCGCTCTACAGCCACCGCTCGATGTACCTGCATACCATCGGCTCGTGCCAGGCGGCGGCGATCGGCCTGACCGAGAATGACGTGACGATGCCGGTCGTGCCCCAGTTTCACGCCATGGCCTGGGGCCTGCCCTATGCGGCGATCAATGTCGGCTCGGAGTTGGTCATGCCGGGGCCGCACATGCAGCCGGCCGCGCTGGCCGAGCTGATCGAAGAGGAGCGCGTGACCGTCGCCGCCGGCGTGCCCACCATCTGGAACGGGCTCTATCACGATCTCAGAAACAATCCGCGCAACATCTCCTGTATTCGCGCCCTGGTAGTGGGCGGTTCAGCGATGCCGCGCAGCCTGATCGAGGCTTATGAGAGGGAGCTTGGCGTCAACGTTGTGCACGCCTGGGGCATGACCGAAATGTCGCCGTTGGGAACTGTGTCGAAGTTGCTGACGCGCCACCAGCGCCTGCCGCAGGACCAGCAGTGGGACTTAAAGGCGCGCCAGGGCTATCCGATCTCGGGTGTTGAGATGCGGCTCGTCAACGAGGCCGGCGAGGAGCTGCCCTGGGATGGAAAGACGATGGGGGAGCTGCAGGTGCGCGGCCCGTGGGTGGCGCGCGACTATTTCAAGCTCGACGGCAGCAGCGACAGTTTTACCGACGACGGATGGTTTCGCACTGGCGACGTTGTGACGATTACGCGCGACGGTTTTATGACGATCACCGATCGCACCAAGGACCTGGTGAGGAGCGGCGGCGAGTGGATTTCGTCGGTCGAGCTGGAGAATCTGCTGATGGCGCATCCCGGCGTGCTGGAAGCGGCCGTGATCGCGCTGCCGCACGAACGCTGGAACGAGCGCCCGCTGGCGGTCGTTGTGCCGACCGACGCCGAGGACCCGCCGCCGGCGTCAGAGCTGCAGGCGTTCCTCGAACCCCAGATCGCCAAGTGGTGGATGCCCGACGACTTCGTCCTCATCGAGGAGCTGCCCAAGACCGGAACGGGCAAGTTTGACAAGAAAGTCCTGCGCCAGCAGTTCGCCGCCGGCTGACCCCAGCGGGCGGGCCGTCGTGACCGTATAGGTCAGGCCGCGCCGTCCCACGCCCGCCGCAGCATATCGATGCTCTTCGGCACCGCGGTTTCGGCTGCCTCCGCCCCTTCCATCTCAATAGAGCAGTAGCCGCGCCAGCCTGCTTCCCGCAAAATGCGAAAGATGCGGCCGTAGTCGAGGTCGAGCGTGTACCAACTGCCGCCGCCCGGGTATGTCTTGGCGTGGGCCAGTTGGACGTATGGCGCAATGCGCGCCATGGCGGCGTACATATCCTCTTCGAAGATGAAGTTGCCCATATCCAGGATCGCCTGCAGCCAGGGCGAGTCGACCGTCTCGATGATGCGGAGCATGTCCCCGGCAAAAGTGGTCAGCCCCCAGTGGTTCTCCAGCAGCAGCAGCACGCCGCGCTTTTCGGCATGCGGCAGACAGCGCTCGATCGCGTCGACGACCCAGCCGAAGGCGTCGTCCATGGTATTGCCTTCCCAGGGCTCAACCCACCCCTTGGCCTTGATCAGGTCGTCGAAACTGCCCTGCTTGCGAAAGCCGCCCGAGTTGACGCGAATCGAAGGGATTCCCATCTCGTGCGCGAGGTCGATGCAGGCAAGGGTGTGGTCGATGTGCTGCTGACGTTCGCCCGCGTCGTCGTGGACGAAGTCCTGGTGAATCGACAGGTTGTATAGATCCAGGCCGAGGATGAAGGCCTGCCGCTTGAGTTTCTGCAGGTAGGCGTTTTCTTCCGACTCCATCTGTCGGTGCAGAATCTCCACCCCGTTTAGCCCCAGCTCCGCGGCTGCGTCGAGGACGCCTTCGATCGGTGTCTTCTCTGCCGTGAAGTGCCAGTAAGAGTACGTCGAGGTGCCCAGGCGAAGGCCGTTGCTGTGTTCATCTGTCATAGGTCTGCTCCTGCGAAGGTTTTTATCTGCTAAGGCCGGGTCATTTGGCGATCAGGCGTCGGTGACGCATCCCTCGGAGGCGCTCGACACCGTTCGGATGTATTTCCAGAGGACGCCGCTGTTGGCCTTGTAATCCGGCGCGGTCCAGGCGACCCGGCGCCGGTCGATCTCCTCTTCCGCCACATCGAGCGTGAGCGTGTTGTTCTCGGCGTCGATCGAGATCGTATCGCCGTTCTGCGCCAGGGCGAGCAGGCCGCCCTCCTGCGCCTCGGGCGTGATGTGGCCGACGACAAAGCCGTGGCTGCCGCCGGAGAAGCGCCCGTCGGTGATCAGGGCGACGTCCTGGCCCAGGCCCTTGCCCATGATCGCCCCGGTGATGCTCAGCATTTCGCGCATCCCCGGCCCGCCCTTGGGCCCCTCGTAACGGATGACGACTACGTTGCCCGGCAGCACTTCGTCGCTCTCTATGCCGGCCAGGCAGTCCTCCTCGGAATCGTAGCAGACAGCCGGTCCGCTGAAGCGGACGCCTTCTTTGCCGGTGATCTTGGCCACCGCCCCGGTCTCCGCCAGGTTGCCGTAAAGAATCTGCAGGTGCCCCGTCTCCTTGATGGGCTCGTCGACCGGCATGATGATTTTCTGTCCGTCGGAGAGATCGGGGACGGTCTCCAGGTTCTCCGCCAGCGTCTTGCCGGTGACGGTCATGCAATCGCCGTGCAGAAAGCCCTCGCGCAGCAGCATTTTCTGCACCGCCGGAACGCCGCCCACTTCGTACAGGTCCTCCATCACGTACTTTCCGCTGGGCTTGAGGTCTGCCAGCAGCGGCGTGCGATCGGAAATGGCCTGGAAGTCGTCGATCGAGAGCTGGGCGTCGGTCGATTTGGCGATCGCCACCAGGTGAAGAACCGCATTCGTGGAACCGCCAAGGACGACCGTGACGGTGATGGCGTTCTCAAAAGCCTCGCGCGTCAGGATATCGAGCGGTTTTAGGTCCATTTCGAGCAGGTTGCGGATGGCGGCGCCGGCTTCGACGCACTCCTGCTGTTTTCCTTCGCTGGTGGCCGGGTAGGAGGAGCTGTAGGGCAGGCTCATCCCGAGCGATTCGATGGCCGAAGCCATCGTATTGGCCGTGTACATGCCGCCGCAGGCGCCCTCGCCGGGACAGGAATTGCGCAGTACCTCGCGCATCTCTTCTTCGTTGATGTCAGCCGCCAGGTAGTGGCCGTAGGCTTCGAAAGCGGAGATAATGTCCAGTTTCCGGTCCGACTCTTTCTTGGGCACGGGCAGACTGCCCGGGCTGATCGTGCCGCCGTAGACCATCAGGCTGGGCCGGTTGAGACGCGCCATCGCCATCAGCACGCCGGGCATGTTTTTGTCGCAGCCGGGCAGCGAGATGTTGGCGTCATACCACTGGGCCCGCATGACCGCCTCGATCGAGTCGGCGATGATGTCCCGGCTCAACAGCGAGAATTTCATGCCCGACGTGCCCATCGACATGCCGTCGCTCACGCCGATTGTGTGAAAGATCAGGCCGACCTGCCCGGCATCCTGGACGCCCTGTTTCACGCGCCGGGCCAGCGCGTTGAGGTGCATGTTGCACGTGTTGCCCTCCCAGCCCATCGAGGCGATGCCAACCTGCGGCTTGCTCATGTCCTCGTCGCTCAGCCCCACGCCATAGAGCATCGCCTGCGAGCCGACCTGCGAAATCGTCTGCGTGAGCATACTGCTGTACTTGTTGAGTTTGTGGTTTGTCGTCGCTGTCATGAGTTTCTCTTCCCCGTGGAAAGTGCGGTAGACCCAAGAGATGAAGCCGCCGTCGAATGGGGGTCGGACTTGCTGCCCCGTATTCGACCTGGATTAACCGGGTTCGGGATACGCCCTATTCGGCTGGCTGCTCGCCTGAAGCTGTCCTTCGTGTGCAATTTTCCCCTCAGCCGCTGCCGTCGTCTCGACCGCGGCCTTTTCGACCGCGGCCCTTTCGCCGGCGCCGTTGCCGTTGCAGGTGACCAGAAAAAACTCCACCGCATCGGACATGGCCGTCCAGCTGGCATCGATGATGTTTGTGCTCGCCCCAACTGTCGTCCAGCTGCGTACACCGTCTGTGCTGGTAATCAGCACCCGTATCGAAGCCCCCGTACCCTGGCTGCCGTCGAGAATGCGCACCTTGTAGTCGAGCAGATGAAAGCGGTCAAGCTGAGGGAATCGGTGTTGAATCGCTTTGCGCAGCGCCAGCATCAAGGCGTTCACCGGGCCGTTGCCTTCCGCAACCTCATGATATACGTTTTCTCCCACCTCGACCTTGACCGTGGCCCGCGAAGAGAGTACCCGCCCAGCCATGTTAGCTACGCCCACCGTGTAGTCGATCAAAGAAAAGCAGGGTTGATACTGCGGCTGGGAACGCCGCAGCATGAGGTCTACGCTCGCCTCTGCGCTTTCGAAGGCAAAGCCGTTGTTCTCCAACTCCTTGATCTGCTGGAGCACCGCGCGCTCCTTCTCCCGCGACAGCCCCTCCACGCCGAACTCGTCCGCTTTGATCGTGATGTTGTCCTTGCCGCTCAGTTCGCTGACAAGCACGCGCGACTGGTTGCCGATCACCTCGGGCTCGATATGCTGGTAGCTGTCGACACTCTTGAGCACGGCGTTGACGTGCGTGCCGCCCTTGTGCGCAAACGCGCTCTGCCCGACGAACGGCTGGTGTGTGTTCGGACGCAGGTTCGCCAGCTCATTAACGTAGTGGCTGAGGTCGGTCAGGGAGGCCAGTTGTTCCGACGCAATCAGGTCGTATCCCATCTTTAGCTGCAAGTTTGCGACGATACTGATGAGGTTGGCGTTGCCGCAGCGTTCGCCGTAGCCGTTGATCGTGCCCTGAACGTGCGTGCAGCCGCTGCGGACCGCCGCCAGCGAGTTGGCGACCGCCGAGTCGCCGTCATTGTGCGCGTGTATGCCGAGAGTAACGCCTCCAAAGCCGCCCGACGGGCTCGCCTTCCCATTGCTTGCACTGTTGGCCATTCGCCCATCCCCTGCAAACAGCCCGCTGCGAACAGCGTCGACAATCTCGCCAATTTCCCAAGCCAGGCTGCCGCCGTTCGTATCGCACAGGACGATGCAGGTTGCCCCGCCGGCTATTGCCTCCCGCAGCGTTGCCAGCGCGTAGGCGGCGTTATCCTTGTAACCGTCGAAGAAGTGCTCGGCATCGTAGATGACCTCTTTGCCGCGGGCTCTGAGATAGGCAATCGAAGCCCGGATCATGCGAAGGTTCTCTTCCTGCGTTGTCTGCAAGACGTCGCGCACCTGCAGGTCCCAACTCTTTCCGAACAACGAGATTGCCGGCGTGTTGGCCTGCAGCAAGAGCTGAATCTGTTGGTCTGCCTCCGGTTCCGTATCGCGGCGGCAGGTCGAGCCAAAGGCTGTGAGCCGCGCCCGCTGCAGCCTCAGTTCACGCGGCGCCCGCTCAAAGAACTCCATGTCCTTGGGATTGGAGCCGGGCCAGCCGCCCTCGATGTAGTCCACGCCGAATTCATCAAGGCGGGCGGCAATGTGCAGTTTGTCGTCGCAACTGAACGAGACACCCTCGGCCTGGGCGCCGTCACGCAATGTCGTGTCAAATAGCTGAATCGTCACTCGTCGAAACTCCCTACATAAGCGATTGCAAGAGAAGTCGCGCCTGCGTCTGCAGCCATGAATGGTCAATGCCCGGTAGCATCAACCCGTCGCCTGCAAACCGGCCGCGATTCCGTTTATGGAAAGCAAGATCGCATGCCGAAGCCGCCGGTCGTAATCGCCGCCCGCCGTCGCGTCTTGCCGGCGGTATTCCTTCTGCCGTTCGGCCTCCCGCTGTTTTTTGAGCAATGCGACCTGGATATAGTTGAGCGGATCAACATAGGGGTTGCGCAGTCTGATGCTGCGCTGGAGCCACGGCTCGTTGTCCAAAAGGGCATCCTGCCCGGTGATGCCCAGAATAGTCCGTTCCGTAAGACGAAACTCCTCGATGATTTCGCCAAAAATCGCCCGGCTCGTCTCCTTCCCGGCCAGCGAGGCGTACAATGTGGCGATTGTCATATCGGCCCGGCGCATCGAGAGCTGCGACCGGTCGATGACGGTGCGGAAAAGAGGCCAATCTTGATACATGTTCTGTAGCAGCGCCATTCGCGACGGAGACTCTGCCCGAAGACCGGTCCCAAGCCCATACCAGCCCGGGAGATTGACGCGGCTCTGCGTCCAGGCAAAGACCCAGGGAATGGCGCGCAGGTCGGCTATGTCGGTCGTCTCTCTGCGCTTGGCAGGCCGCGAGCCGATATTCATCTGCCCCAGCTGCTCGATCGGCGTCGCCTCGTGGAAGTAGCTGAGAAAGTCAGGGTTCTCAACCAGGGACCGGTATTTGCGCTCAGCGCGATCGCTGGCCTCTTCCAGGATATCTACCCAACTCTCCTCGAAGGGCATGAGGGCGTCTGCCGGCTCACCGCCATCCTCAAGTGGCCCGCCCTTCTCGCAGCTTGCCAGCAGGACTGCATTCACCAGTTGCTCCAGATGGCGCTGGGCGACCGCGCGATTGCTGTAGCGGGCGCTGATCACCTCCCCCTGCTCGGTGATTTTGATCCGCCCCTGTACCGATCCCGGCGGCTGCGCCAGAATCGCCCGATTGGCCGGCCCGCCGCCGCGCCCGATCGAGCCGCCGCGGCCGTGAAAGAGGGTCAACTTTACCCCGTGTGCTCTGCAGGTCTCGGCGAGCCTCCGCTGCGCCTGGTACAGAATCCAGGTTGAGCGCAGGTAGCCGCCGTCCTTGTTCGAGTCGCTGTACCCGATCATGATCTCCTGGCGGTTGCCGCGCTGCGCCAGGTGCTGGCGGTAGATCGGGGAGGCGAACAACGCTCGCATGACATCGGGCGCTCCGACCAGGTCCTCGATTGTCTCGAACAAGGGCGCGATGTCGATCTGCCCGAAGAGACCGGCGTCCTTTGCCAGCAGCAGCACCTCGAGCACGTGGCTGACGGAGGTTGTCATGCTGATGATGTACGCGCCGATTGCATTGGGCGCGATCCGCTCGTGCGCTTTTCGAATCAGCCGGAAGAGGGCCACAGTCTCGTTGGTCTCGTCGCTGTATTGCAGGCGCGCAGTAAGCGGGCGCGGGCTCTCGATCTCGTTGACCAGCAGCTGCGTCCTTTCCTGCTCCGTCAGCGCCATATAGTCAGAATTTCCATCAAGATTGTAACTATCCAGCAGCTCGGCTACGGCCTGCATGTGGCGCTCGGAGTGCTGTCTCATATCCATCGACGCCAGGTGGAAGCCGAAGATGCGGGCCTGTTGCACCAGGCGGGCGAACCGTCCTTCAGCCAGCCGGCTGCCCTTGTTTCGACGCAGGCTGCGCTGAATCAACTCCAGGTCGGCAATGAATTCATCGGCGTTGTTGTAGGCCCAGGGATCCGGCCTCTGTGACGCCCAACTCTCCCGGTTCTGCGCCATCGTTGCGCCGAGGCGCCTGTAGATCAGAATCATCTTCTGGCGGTACGGTTCAAGCGAGAAGCGTTCCAGCCGGGCTTTGTCGCTCTCCGGCGCCCGCTCCAGATCGCGCGCGAGGCTGCCGAGGAACTCCTGCGCAAACGCGCCGCGTGTGCGCGCAACGCTGAGATGACCGTACATGCCGACGACTGTGCGCCGGTACAGTTCGAGCGCCTGCTGTTTCTGCTGGCGCAGGGCGTCTTCGGTTACCTTCAGTGTGACGAACGGATTTCCGTCGCGGTCGCCGCCAATCCACAAGCCGTAACGCAGGAAAGTAGGCAGATGCGCGGAATTGCCTTCCACTGTCTTGTCCGAGGCCCCGATGGGAAAGGCCGCCTCCAGCGCCCTCTTGAATTCAGCGTAGATCTCCGGCAAGAGATCGAACAGCGTGGTTTCGAAGAAATAAAGCCCTTCCCGCACCTCGTCCAACACGTCCGGCCGCCGTTCCCGGTTCACGTCGCTCTGCCAAAGAGAAACCACGATCTCCCGCACCTGCTCCCAGATCGTCTCCCTTTCACTGGGGAGGAGCACGCGGAATTCAAGGTCGTGCAGCAATGTCGACAGGTCGAGCAACTTCAGGAGGATGGTGCGGCGCTTGGCCTCGGTCGGGTGGGCCGTGAAGACCGGCTGGATCAGCAACTCCTGCAGCAGCTGGGCGATTTCTTCGCGTTCTGTCCCGCCGCCGCGTAGCCGTTCGATCGCGGCCGCGATCGTCTCGGGCATGGGCTGGCCTTCCTTCTCGGCGCGTGCCGTACGCTGCCGCACCACGCGAATACGCTGTTGCTCTTCGGCCAGGTTGACAAGTTGAAAGTAGGTGGTAAAGGCTTTGAGAACGCCCAGCGTCCCATCCAAATCGTTCACCAATTGGGCGGTACATTCTTCGATGCGGGCGCCTGCGCGCGCATCACCCTGGCGTTGGGCGCGGGTGAGGGAGCGCAGCTCCTCCACGAGGTCGAATATCTCCTGCCCCTCCTGCTCTACGATCGTCTCGCCCAGCAGGTTGCCCAATTGGCGCACGGTCCGGCGCAGTCTGTCGCCGGCTTCGGAAGGGGCGTTCGTGTTCTCAGCTACGGTTGCCACGGTACTGCCACCCCACTCGGAACAACCGCTCACCGGAAGGACGGTGCCCCCAACGCCAATGCCTCTCGCTCGGCGGCTTGCCATATCTGAGGGCGAAAAGAAGAGGCAGGATTGTCGAAACTTTGCCTACTGGCCGAGGGTCCGCTTCATGCCTCCCTGAGCGCTTGCACGACAAGATCGCCCATCACCTCGGTGCCGGTAGTCTCGGTGCCCGGTTGGGCGATGTCAGGGGTCCGCACGCCCTCGGCAAGCACAGAATCGACCGCTGTCTCGACAGCGACCGCCTCTTCTTCCAGGCCAAGGCTATGTCGCAGGAGCATGGCGCTGCTCAGAATCGCGGCCAGCGGGTTGGCGATGCCTTTCCCGGCGATGTCCGGCGCGCTGCCGTGAATCGGTTCGTAGAGGCCCAGGGGCAGCTCGTGCCGGTTGCTGATGTCGCCCAGGCTGGCGGAAGGCAGCATGCCCATCGAACCGGCCAGCATCGACGCCTCGTCGGTGAGGATATCCCCGAACAGGTTGCCCGCTACGATCACGTCGTAATCGGCCGGCCGGCGAATCAGATGCATGGCCATCGCGTCGACGAGGACGTGCTCGACCTCCAGTTCGGAATAGTCGGCAAGCGTTGCCGTTGCCACGCTGCGCCACAGGCGGGATGAAGCGAGCACGTTGGCCTTGTCCACGCTGGTCAGACGCTTGCTTCGCTCCATCGCCGAGTCAGCGGCGAGGCGGACGACCCGTTCGATTTCGGGCCGAGTGTAGACCATCGTGTCGTATGCCTCGAAGTTGTCGTCGGCCTCCTTGCGTGGGCCGAAATAGATGCCGCCGGTCAGCTCGCGCACAACCAGCAGGTCGACGCCTTGCAACGCCTCTTCCTTGATCGTGCTGGCCGACAGGAGTTCGGGCTGGAGCTTTACGGGGCGCAGGTTGGCGAATAGGTCGAGGCTCTTGCGCAGGGCAAGTACGCCGCGCTCAGGTCTGTCAGGCATGCCTGGATCGTCCCACTTGGGCCCGCCGACCGCGCCGAGCAAAACGGCTTCGGCCTTTGCTGCGGCCTCCACGGTTTCATCGGGCAGGCTGGTGCCCAGCTGATCGATCGATCGACCTCCGATCATCTGATGATCAAACTCGATGGTGTGCCCAAACCTATCGGCCACCGCGGCCAGGATTTTCCTGGCTTCAGTCGTAACTTCAGGGCCGATGCCGTCGCCGTCCAGGATGACAATCGTTGCTTCCATGCGTGCCTTTCCTTAAGAAAACGCCCACTCCCTCAAGGCTGGGCTTGAGGAGTTTGTGGGCGCTAATGGGTTGTTCAGTCTTCGTCTTCGCCTCTCGGCTGGGGACGTCTTCCCCCGAATACGGCCAGCTCGAATACCTTGAAGTAGCAGTCTACGTCTTCGAAGCCGATTCGCCGCAACCAGTCGCACTGCAGCTCTACCGGCGCGAGGAGATTGGCCTTCTTGTCCTCCCGTTTGCGGTAATCCATGGCCACTTGGTCGCGGGTCTGCGCCTCGCTTCCGGTCAGCTGACTTGCCCACAGACTGTCGATGAAGTAGTCGTCGTAAAGCCCTTCGATGTAGGGCGTGGCCGAGGAGACGTGTTCGACATTGACGAAGACGCCGCCCGGCTCCAACAGGTCGAAGATGTCCAAATAGATCTGGCTCTTGACCGGGTCGGGCTGGTGGTGGATGGAGAAACCGGATACGACTACATCGAAGGGAGCGTGGGCGGAAATAATGTCGAACCAGGCGGGGTCGGAATAGTCAACCGAAGAAATGTGAAGGGACTTGCTGAAGGCCTGCAGGTTGCGAACTGCGGCCTGGATCATCGGCATCGAGAAATCAACCAGCGTCCCCCTGGCTTGGGGGTACCTATCCAGTACTGTAGCGGCCAGAATGCCATCACCGCAGCCCAGGTCCAGAAAGTTTCGAACCGGCTGTTCGCCCAACTCGGAGGCGTTCTTGGCCCCGGCAACTACCCGCATCATCACATCCAGCTGGATCTGAGCCAGGGGCAGCCCTTTGCGCGCCTGGAGCAGGTACTGTTTGACCAGGCCGGGGTCCTTCCACACCGAACTCGTTGACTCCGCCGCCGCGTCTGCCGCCACTTCGCTCAATCCCCTCCGAGTCCCCGGTCTTACGTCACTTGTAACTTGCATTTGCTTCTTTGCAATAGGCAACCAGGAACGAACAACCGTCAAAACGACGCCGCGGCTTCGAAGGCGCTGATCTGCTCCTCCTTGTCCAAAAGATAGCCAAGATCGTCGAGTCCGCGTAGCAGACATTGCTTGCGAAACGGATCGATTTCGAATGTCCAACTGTTTTGTGAGCCGCCAATTTGGGGCAATTCGACCGTCTGGCGCGCCAGGTCGACTGTAATCTCAGTTTGCGGGAGCTCTTCGACCAGGTCGAGAAGGTGCGCTACGCTCTCTTCGGCCAATTGAATCGGCAACAACCCGTTCTTGAGGCTGTTGTTGTAGAAGATGTCGGCGAAAGCAGACGATATCACCGCCCGAAAACCGTACTGGGACAGCGCCCAAACGGCATGTTCCCGGCTCGAGCCGATACCGAAATTTCGGCCTGCCACAAGCACTTCGGCGCCCCCGAATTGGGGCTGGTTCAGGACAAAATCCGGATTGGGGCTGCCGTCGCGATTGTACCGCCACCAGGAGAAAAGGCCGTCACCCATTCCAGCCTGCGTTACCGCTGTCAGGTAGCGCGCCGGGATGATCTGGTCGGTATCGACGTTTTCCACCCGCAGGGGCATGGCGGTCGAAGTCAGCTTTGTAAAGGCCTGCATCACAGAATCTCCCGCACGTCGACCACGCGTCCGTTGACCGCGGCAGCGGCAGCCATGATTGGGCTCATCAGCAAGGAACGGCTGCCCGGCCCCTGCCGGCCGACAAAGTTGCGATTGCTGGTGCTGGCGACGTACTTACCTTCGCCCGCCTTGTCATCGTTCATCGCCAGGCACATGCTGCACCCGGCGCCGCGCCACTCAAAGCCGGCCTCGCTGAAGATGCGGTCCAGCCCCTCCGCCTCGGCCTGCGCTTTGACGGCCTTTGAACCCGGCACGACCAGCGCCTCGACGTGATCGGAGACGCGCCGTCCCTCGGCAATAGCTGCGGCCGCGCGCAGATCCTCGATGCGGCTGTTGGTGCAAGAGCCGATGAAGACGATGTCTACGTGCTGCCCTTCGATCGGTTGACCCTCGCTTAGCCCCATGTATTCAAGCGCGCTTCGCAAACTGCGCTGGTCCGCCGGGTCCTCCAACTCTTCCGCTTTCGGGACACGCCCCGTCACTGCCACGCCCTGGCCGGGGTTGGTGCCGTAGGTCACCATCGGTGCCAGTGCGGTTGCGTCCAGCGTCAGCTCGCGGTCAAAAACAGCGTCTTCGTCCGTGTGCAGCGTACGCCAGTGGGCGACGGCACGCTCCCAGTCGTCGCCTTTGGGAGCGTATTCTCGGCCCTTGATGTAGTCGAATGTCGTCTCGTCCGGGGCGATCAGACCAGCGCGTGCGCCGCCTTCGATGCTCATGTTGCAGATGGTCATGCGGCTGGACATATCGAGCGCGCGGATGGCCTCGCCGCGGTATTCGAAAACATAGCCAACGCCGCCGGCCGCCCCATTCTTGGCGATGATCGCCAAAATGACGTCCTTGGCGGTGACGCCCTTGCCCAGTTCTCCTTCGACGTTGATGGCAAAGGTCCTGTCCTTTTGCTGCATCAGGCATTGCGTAGCCAGGACGTACCCCACTTCGCTGGTCCCGATGCCGAAGGCGAGCGCGCCGAACGCGCCGTGCGTGCTGGTGTGGCTGTCGCCGCAAACGATCGTCATGCCCGGCTGCGTGACGCCCAATTCAGGGCCGATCACGTGGACGATTCCCTGGATGTCACCTTCGATGTCGAACAGGGGAACGCCGAAATCGGCGCAGTTCTCGCGCAGCGAGCGAACCTGCTGGGCCGCATCCTCCGGCCAGTCGAGCTCGACTGCACCGATTCGCGTCGGGATGGCGTGATCCATCGTGGCGAAGGTCTTGTCGGTGCGGCGCACAGGCAGCCCGCGTTCCCTCAGCATGGCAAACGCCTGGGGCGACGTCACTTCATGCACCAGGTGCGCGTCAATATAGAGCACCGCCGGCGCGCCTTCATCCTGTGCGATGACGTGCTTGTCCCAGATCTTTTCGTACAGCGTCTTTCCCATGCACCGATTCCTTTTCTCTCGCGAAGGGACTCAGGTCGCCCGGCGGCCTAAGGCAAGCTTGTTTCCCCCATCAGGTAGCGGTCGCACTCACGCGCCGCTTCGCGCCCTTCGTTGATGGCCCACACGACGAGGCTCTGACCGCGGCGCATGTCGCCGGCCGCGAAGACGCCGGGCACGTTGGTGGCGTACTTGCCGTACTCGGCCTTGGCATTGGAACGCGCATCCCTTTCCACGCCCAACTGGTCCAAAACAGGGTTTTCCGGCCCTCTGAAACCCATCGCCAGCAACACGAGCTGGCAGGGCCACACTTTCTCGGTGCCGGGCACCTCGCGCAACTGCGGACGCGCGCCGTTCTCGCTCGGCAACCACTCGATCATCACCGTGTGCAGTTCCTTCAGCCGCCCCTGTTCATCGCCGACAAAACGCTTGGTACTGATCAGGAACGTACGCGGGTCGGCGCCGAAGCGTTCGGCAGCCTCGGCATGACCGTAGTCGACGCGGAAGATATTCGGCCATTCCGGCCAGGGGTTGGTTGGCGCCCGCGACGGCGGCGGCTTGGGCATAATCTCGAACATATTGACGCTATTGCAGCCATGGCGCATCGAAGTGCCGAGGCAGTCGTTACCGGTGTCGCCTCCGCCGATGACGATTACGTCCTTGCCTTCGGCTGAGATGTAGGGATAGCCGAAGCCCTCCCCCGGTAATGCGCCATATTTGTCGTCCAGGAGCTGCTTGGTGTTTGCGTGCAGGAACTCCATGGCGAAGTGTACGCCATCCAGTTCGCGGCCTTCGATCGGCAGGTTGTTCGGGTTCGTTGCGCCGCCGCACAGAACGACCGCGCTGAACTCGTCCAAAAGGCTGTCAGCGGCAATGTCCCTGCCAACTTCACAGTTGGTGATGAAGGTAACGCCCTCGGCGCGCATCAGGTCAACACGACGTTCGACCCGCTCCTTCTCCAACTTCATGTTGGGGATGCCGTACATGAGGAGGCCGCCGATGCGGTCAGCCCGCTCGTATACGGTAACGGTGTGACCCGCCGCGTTGAGCTGCGCGGCGCAGGCAAGCCCCGCCGGCCCCGAGCCGACTACGGCGACCCGCTCCCCGGTGCGAACAGCGGGGGGATGGGGGACAACCCACCCCTCCTCAAAGCCGCGATCAATGATGGCGCACTCGATGCTCTTGATCGTAACCGGCGGCTCGATCAGGCCCAATGTGCAGGAGCCTTCACAAGGCGCTGGGCAGACGCGGCCCGTGAACTCGGGGAAATTGTTTGTGGCGTGTAGGCGGTCCAGCGCCTCGCGCCAGCGATCCAGGTAGACCAGATCGTTCCACTCAGGAATGAGATTGTTGATGGGACAGCCGCCCTCGGGCATTGTCCCGGTATGGCAGAATGGGATGCCGCAGTCCATGCAGCGCGCGCCCTGATGCTGCAAGTCCTGTATCGTCAGATGCAGATGAAATTCATCCCAGTCCTGAATTCGTTCAAGCGGCGAGCGCTCCGGAAAGGTTTGCCGGTCGAATTCAAGAAAGCCAGTCGGTTTACCCATCGCTCATCTCCTGACTGCGTATTGCGTTTACACATTGATTCGCAATACCGGTTACTGCAGGGGCCCGATACGCAATACTCAGTTTCCGCTAACTCGCGCCGCAAGGTCCTGGCTGTTGCGTTGGAACGCCGCCATCATCGCCTCCGCGCCCTTGAGACCGGTGGCTTCGACTTCGGCCAGGCACTGCTGCATGCGCTTATAGTCCTTGGGCAAAACTTTGACAAATCTGGGCAAGTATTCGTCCCAATTCGATAGGACGCGTCTGGCAACCTCTGAATTTGTAAAAGCATAGTGGCGCTGGACCATTGCGCGCACCTCTTCGCACTCCTCCGGGTCCTGCAGTTCGTCGAGTTCGACCATTTCAAGATTGACACGTTTGTCGAAGCGAACGCCGTCCACCGGCTTCTCGTCGAGTACGTAGGCGATGCCGCCGGACATGCCCGCGGCAAAGTTGCGTCCTGTGCGCCCCAGCACGACGACGCGTCCCCCCGTCATGTACTCGCATCCGTGGTCGCCGACGCCCTCGATGACCGCCTGCATGCCCGAGTTGCGCACGCAGAAACGTTCGCCTGCCATGCCGCGGACGTAGGCCTCTCCGCTCGTGGCGCCGTAGAAGGCGACATTGCCGATGATGATGTTGTCCTCGGCTTTGAAAGTGGAACCGTAGGGGGGATAGGCGATGATCTTGCCGCCGGAAAGCCCCTTGCCGAAGTAGTCGTTGCCGTCGCCTTCCAGTTCCAGCGTCAGTCCGCTGGGAATAAAGGCGCCGAAACTCTGGCCGGCCGCACCCTGGAAATGCAGCTGGATTGTGTCCTCCGGAAGGCCTTCGGGGCCAAAGCGGCGAGTGATCTCGCTGCCGGTGATTGTGCCAACGACGCGGTTGGTGTTGCTGATTGGCAGCGTTGCGCGTACCTTTCGCAACGCGTCCGCGGCGTCTCCACCCTCCTGCCCTTCGCGCGCCCGTTCTACATCCTCTACGCTGTTTTCGAGGGCCGGCTGGCATAGTTCGAGCAGTGTCGTATTGTCCAGCGCCAGCTCAAGGCCGTGGTCCTGATCGATCTGACAGTAACGTCCCCAGTCGTCGGGAACGTCGGGCCGGTGCAGAATGGCGGTCAGGTCGATTCCCTGCGCCTTCCAGTGGTCGATCGCATGCCGTGCATGCAGCCTGTCGGTACGCCCGATCATCTCATTCACGGTGCGGAAACCAAGTTTCGCCATGTACTCGCGCAACTCCTGCGCAACGAAGCGCATGAAATTGACCACATGCTCCGGGTCGCCGGTGAACTTCTCCCGCAGCTCGGGATTCTGTGTTGCGACGCCGACCGGGCAAGTGTCCAGGTGGCAAACACGCATCATGATGCATCCGAGCGCCACAAGCGGGCTGGTGGCGAAACCGAACTCCTCGGCGCCCAGCAGCGCGGCGATCGCGAGGTCGCGCCCTGTCTTGAGCTGGCCGTCGGTCTCGACAACGACGCGGCTGCGCAGGTTGTTGATAACGAGCGTCTGGTGCGTCTCAGCGACGCCCAACTCCCACGGCAGGCCGGCATGTTTGATGCTGGTCTGCGGCGAGGCGCCCGTGCCGCCGTCGTGTCCGCTGATAAGGATAACGTCGGCGTGACCCTTGGCGACTCCGGCGGCGACCGTTCCCACGCCCACTTCCGATACCAACTTGACGTTGATGCGCGCGTGATGGTTCGCGTTCTTCAGGTCGTGAATCAACTCGGCCAGGTCTTCGATAGAGTAGATGTCGTGGTGCGGCGGCGGCGAGATTAAGCCCACGCCCGGCGTCGAGTGCCGCACTTCGGCGATCCACGGGTAAACTTTCTTGCCGGGCAGCTGACCGCCTTCGCCCGGCTTGGCGCCCTGCGCCATCTTGATCTGCAACTCCCTGGCGTTGACCAGGTAGTTGCTCGTAACGCCGAAACGGGCCGATGCAACCTGCTTAATGGCGCTGTTCTTCGAATCGCCGTTCGGCTCCAGGGTATAGCGGGCCGGGTCTTCGCCGCCTTCGCCGGTGTTGCTGCGACCGCCAATGCGGTTCATGGCGATGGCGAGCGTTTCATGGGCCTCCTTGCTGATGGAACCGTAGGACATCGCGCCGCTCTTGAAGCGTCTGCAGATCGATTCGACCGGTTCGACCTCTTCGATCGGGATGCTCGACGCGCTGTCGAAATCGAATTCCAGCAGGCCGCGCAGGTTGCACCACTCCTTGTTCATCTCGTCGATATCTTTAGAATAAGCCTTGAAGGAGTCGTAGTCTTCGGTTCGCGTCGCCTGTTGCAGCAGGTGGATGGTACGCGGGTTGAAAAGGTGAAGCTCGCCGTCGCTGCGCCATTGGTAGTCGCCGCCGGGGGCCAGGAGCTGCCCGCCGCCGCTGCCATTGCCGTTGATGGCCGGTTGCATTGCGTCGCCAGCGTGGCCGTTTTCATTCAGGTTCGAATAGATTCGGACAGGGTAGGCGCGATCATGCCGCATCTTGACTTCGGCGTAGATCTCCGGCAGGTCGATGCCCTCGACGCGGCTTGCAGTCCAGGTGAAGTACTTTTCGACCAGCCGCTGGCTCAACCCCAGGGCTTCAAAAATCTGCGCGCCGCAGTAGCTCTGGATCGTCGAAATACCCATCTTCGACAGGACTTTAACAACCCCCTTCATCGCAGCCTTAACGTAATTGTAGACCGCGGTGTCGTGGTCGATATCGACGAGAAGACGGCTCTGGATCATCTGGTCGAGAGTTTCCATCGCCAGGTAGGGGTTGACGGCCGTGGCGCCAAAGCCGATCAACAGGGAAAGGTGATGGACTTCGCGCGGCTCACCCGATTCGACTATGATGGCGGTCTGCGTACGCGTCTCATTGCGGATCAGGTAGTGATGCAGACCCGATGTCGCAAGTAGAGCGGGTATCGGCGCGATGCCGGGCTCGACGCCGCGGTCAGAGAGGATCAGGATGTTGAAACCCTCTTCGATCGCATCGGTTGCAGACTGGAAGAGGTCCTCGAGCGCCTGTTCCAGCGCATCGGGCCCTCCGTTTACGTCAAAGAGGATTGGAAGGGTCTTGGCGCGGAACCCCTTGGCGTCGCTCTCTTCGATGTGCCGAATTTTGGCCAGCTCGCTGTTGGTGATGATGGGCTGGCGCAGCTTGAGCTGACGGCAGTTTTCGGGCATTGTTTCCAAAAGGTTCAGCTCTGTGCCAAGCATCACCTCGGTGGCTGTTATCAACTCTTCGCGGATGGCATCGATGGGCGGGTTGGTGACCTGTGCAAAGAGCTGCTTGAAGTAGTTGTATAGGAGCTGCGATTGGTTCGACAAGGCCGCGGCCGGCGTGTCGTTGCCCATCGCGCCGAGCGCCTCGACGCCGTCGGTGGCCATCGGCGCCAGCAGGATGCGCAACTGCTCGAATGTGTAACCGAATATCTGCTGGCGCTCGATGAGCGTACTGTGATCGACGCCGGGTACCTCAGTGTCCGGCTGGGGAATCTCATCAAGGCTGACCATGTGCTCGTCGAGCCATTCGCGGTAAGGTTGCGCCGTAGCCATCGTCTCCTTCAACTCTTTGTCGGAGATGATGCGGCCCTGGTTGGTGTCGACGAGGAACATCCGTCCCGGCTCGAGGCGCGACTTCAACAGTATGCGATCCGCTTCCATCGGCAGGACGCCGACCTCGGAGGCCATCACGACCATGCCGTCCTTGGTGACACAGTAGCGCGAGGGGCGGAGGCCGTTGCGGTCCAGCACGGCGCCGACAACCGCGCCGTCGGTAAAGACGATGGAAGCGGGTCCGTCCCACGGCTCCATCATCGTGCTGTGGTACTCGTAGAATGCCTTCTTTTCGTCGCTCATCGTCTCGTGCTGCGACCACGGCTCGGGGATCATCATCATCATTGCGTGCGGCAGCGAACGCCCAGACAGGTAGAGAAACTCGAGCGTTTCATCGAACTTGGCCGAGTCGCTGCCGTCATCGTGGATGATGGGCAGGATCTTCTTGATGTCTCGGCCGAACAGTTCGCTCTTGAACTGCGACTGGCGGGCGTGCATCCAGTTCTCATTGCCGCGCAGCGTGTTGATTTCACCGTTGTGGATCATGTAACGATAAGGATGGGCGCGTTCCCAACTGGGGAACGTATTTGTGCTGAAGCGGGAGTGGACGACGACCAGCGCCGCCTCCACATCTTCGTCGAGCAGGTCGGGATAAAAGCCCTTGACCTGGATCGACATAAGCATGCCCTTGTAGACGACAGTACGCGACGAGAGGCTGGCAATATAGAAGGCGTCCCCTTCGCGCACCTGCGAATAGCGGATCCGGTTTTCGGCCTGCTTACGAATTACGTAGAGTTTGCGCTCGAATGCGAGGTCGTCGCTACCGGTCAGCCGATCCGGGTTCCGCCCAATGAAGATCTGGCGGACGATTGGTTCACCCAATTTGGCGGTGTGCCCAAGCGCGCTGTTTGCGGTCGGAACGGTGCGCCAGCCGAGGACTGTCTGCCCTTCGGCGCGGATGATCTTTTCGAACATCTGCTCGCAGAGGAAGCGGTAGTCTCCTCTCGGCGGCAGGAAGATCATTCCCACAGCGTAGTCGCCGGCCGCGGGCAGATCGATCCCTTCGGCCGCGGCAACCTTGCGCATGAACTTGTCCGGCATTTGCATGAGCAAGCCGGAGCCGTCGCCAGTGTTCGGCTCGCAGCCGCAAGCGCCGCGGTGCGCCAGGTTGAGCAGGACCTGCAAGCCCTGGGCGACGATCGCATGCGATTTTCTGCCCTTGATGTCGACGACGAATCCTACGCCGCAGGCGTCGTGTTCGTAACGCGGGTCATAGAGACCCTGTTTCTCGGGCAGGCCGTGGTGGGAATGTTGCGTGGGATGAAGGGAACAGGAGGGAGTAAAATCAGACTCTACCATAACGACATCTCCTCATAAAGCTTTAGTTTCGTATCGTTCGCTCTGAGCGGCCAACCACACGTTCTCTTGACCGCAAACGAACGCTCGTAACTAACAACTAATGCGAAGCAAGACCAACTGCGCAGACCGGATGACGTCGTTGTCGATACGTGCCTACCTTGCCTACTGGCCTGGTTATGAGAAACCAATCCAATAACATTCCGGCTACTCTACACGAAAATGGCTATATCGTCAACTTTCTTTCTCCTGGACGTGCAAGCGATAACCGTTGCCGTAAATGATTACCTCAACGCCGCCATCGACCACGAGCGGATGGCTGATTTTCACGCCCAGGACGCCGTCATACCCTTTCGCAGACGCCTTCTCCTCAAGGTCGGCGAGTCCCTGCTCGATCGCCTTGGAAATCAGCGATTCGTAGTGGGACATGCGCCCCCCAACAAGATTGCGAATGTTCTCACGCACATCCTTCACAATGTTTGCCGCGTACACCACGACCACCACCAGCAGTTCGCCGACCTCCGCCTCGTGTCTATGCGGCTGATCGAGTGCGACCAGGTCCACTAGTCATCCTCCTCATCGCTTCGAGTTTCGATTCTCCTGATACCGGAGTCGCTCTCGTTGGTGCCCTGATTGTTGGGCACAATGACGTTCACATTGACGTCCTGCCGGCGCCCGGGAAAGACCCGCCGCCAAACTATGTACAGCGCGATTAGACCTGCCAGCACGAAAAGAACATTGAGAAGAATGCGGCCGTCATGACGCCAGAAAAGGGAGAATGGCAGCTCACCCGAAACCGTCGGCCCGATGGCGGCAAGCATATCGAAGGTATTGCCTATCCAGTTGCCGCGTTCTGTTCTTTGCCCAACGTAGTTAAGCGCCCCTTCAAAATCCTTGCTGGCCAGCAGTGCCCCCCGCACGATGCCGGCGTTCAGTTCGGCCTTAATCTCCGGCTGGCGCAGGATTCGATCAACCAGAATATTCCTTAAGCGCTCGTCGAGGACCGACAAATAGTCCTCTGCGAGCCAAGTCAATTCCTCGACGGAAAGAGCATCCAGGATTTGTGTGATGTGAGCCTTTGGCAGTCCCAACACTGCCCCGCGGGCGTCCGCATCGAGCAACATTAGTTTCTGGATCAGTCCGGCTTCGCCCACTGCAAGTACCCGCTCCAGGTCGGCACGATCTCTGAAGTCGGAGGGAGATGAAACTCGATAGAGCTCCTTTTCGATTACTTCCACCATCGATTCGCCCGCCAGATCCGCCCAGTCGATTGCTACCTGGGGGTCATCGACAACTGCGAGCATATCAAGTGATTCCTCTGGAAGACCAAGTAGCCTTTCGAAATGTCCACTGTCGATCAGTTCTCTTAGTCGTTCTAAGCCGAATTTGTCCTCGACCAAAGTAGCGAAATCGGCGAGCTTCTGCACCTCTTCGACGGCGGTGTTGTCAAGAATGTTCCTGAACCGCACTTGATTCTCTGCAAGCTCAAGCACGCGGGCATACTTCTTGCGGAACTCCTGCCACTGGCCGTAAACGTCGTTGGAAATCGAGCGCGCCAGTTGAGGAAATTCCCTACGCAGTTCTTCGTCCACAATTTCTGCGACTTGCGCGCGAATTTCCTGCTTTACCTCTTCGCCCTGGAGGGCATCGCGAATCAATGGCAGTGATCCTTCCCTGGCGTCCCAAAAGTCCCAAACTATAAGTCCGGCTCCGATAAGCCAACCGACGACTGGTATCACTACGCCACCAATTCTTCCCAGTACGCGCAATAACACTTTCCCTGCAATCTTTTGGGCAAATTTCTTTCCCAGACTATTGGCTAGTTTTGAGGCAACGATAATGCCAACTCCGCCCAGCAACTTCGGCTTTGATTTCGCAATATCCAGAAAATCTAGTTCCTCATTCGTAGAAGGATCCAGATCTTCCAACCTGGTCTGAAGCTCTTCTTCCAATACGGCCGACATCGTCGGCGAAATCGTATCGCCAATATACGCCTGAACACACAGCAGAGCTGATGATGCAGACCTTGCAGTAATCAAATGAACTTTACCCACGACATCGTCGGAGATATTCTGTGACAGTCCGTCGAATGCCTCCCGAAGTTGTTGGGAACCGAAGGCGTCAAGGGCAACTCTTTCTGTCAGTTCCTTCGCTTTGTCAGGAGACCACGCCGAAATCAATCGCTCCCAGTATCCTGTCTCTTCCATCACCTTCTGCGTGGCAGCCGCCACCGCGTCATTCACAGCCGCATCCAGGTTCAGAGCCGCCCAATTGCGATCCACTACGGCGGCAATCTCGATTCCACCTTGCTCTTCGGCAATGACAGCCTGTGTGATGCGGTTCAACTCGTCGCGCAGACCTGTCGAACTAATCTGGTCGCACTCCTCGAATGTGTAGGAAGCAGGGCCAGTTGCTTGAGCGCGCACTGTTTGTGCCGGCAGGAAGGCGGCGAGCAGAATCGCGATCAAGAGACCAATGCCGAATCGAAAGTTCGAGGAAAGCGAGGGAGCTGGAAGCATGGTTATTCCCAATATAGGCTGCGGTGGCAGATTCAATTCTCCAGGTATTTCGGCCTTCTGAATGCCCATACGCCCGCTAGCGCCAAGGCGACAAGCAGAACTGCCAAAAGGACGAGCGAGGGTGTCAGAAAATAATGACTGTAGAGCGCCAATGGAATGTCGCCATTAACTAAAGGAACAGCGGCGGTCAGCATTGCGATCGTTGGCCAAATGGCAACGGGTTTCTCTACCCTCTTGTCTATGAAGACCAGCAAGCGTTCTATTCTACCGTCGCGCAGCAGAGCATCTCGGACCGTCTCGTTGTCCAGCTCCTGCAACAGACCCGGCCGACCGGCAACTCGTGAAGCCAGCAATTCGCCCTCAACCTTGGGCAAATGTGCAAGGTAGTTCGGGATCAACCAGGTAATTTGCTCCATTTCGAGCGAAACAAGCATCTGCTTTGCCGCGCCTGGCGCGAGACCTAGTACGACTTCGCGTTCGCTCCGCTCGAGTTGGATGACCACCTCGAAGGCTTTGGTGTCGTCAAGTGCCAAGACGGCATCGAGCTCAACCTTGTCGCGAAACATTTCAGGAGATGCGACGTCGAAGATCTTTGTCTTGACGACTTGAACGAAAGAATCTCCCGCCAGCTCGGCCCACCCGATGACAAGAGCAGGTTCGGCTTTCCCTCGCAGAATCTCGAAAGCTGCCTTTGGTAAGTCGAGAATGCTTTCAAACTGACCGGACTCAATCATCTTGACCATCTTTTCCGGCGACAATTCTTCCTCGGCCAAAACCAACAGTTCCGTAAGTTTTTCGAGTCCATTTACGTTTGTTGATTCGACGATATCCTTGAACAGAGAAACCGTCGATGCCGTCTCAAGCACCCGAACAAACTTCCCTGCTAACTCTTCAGAACTCAACAGTCTTTGAACGAGTCCTTTCTTCTCCACCGCCAGTTGCGCCAGTAGCTGCTGCGTTGGGGGACCCAGCCCTTCCAGGTATATGGTCAGCCACTTGAGCTCTGGTTCAGAAAGATCCGACAGCAAGATTTCCCTGGCTTCCTCGGGTGGAAGTTGCAGCAACCCTTTCCTCTCTTCTTTGTCAAGGCTCATCAAGGTCTGAATGGCAAGCGGATGTTCGAGATCAAGCACCTGCTCAAGTTCTTCGCGCCCCCTGAAGTCCTCAGGTTGGAATACTCCGTATAGTCCGGTCTCAGCGACACGAAGAATTGCCTCTCCAGCCAGGTCGGCCCAGGAGACCAATAGAGCAGGATCTCCGGTTGCTCGCAATATCACAAAGGTCGCCTGAGGAAGAGCAAGAATAGTCTCGAACTGCCCAGAACTGATCATATTTTTCAATTGCCCCGGCTTCAGGACCGCAATTGCTGTCGAAGAAAGCGACGTGAGCTTGTCCAAGTCTTCAGCGCTTGTTGCACCCAGGATAGTCCGGAAGGTAGGGCTCTCAGCCGAGAGCGCCAGCACCAGCAGAAACTGGCCTTGCAATTCGTCAGAGGACTGAAGTTTCGAAGTCACCGTCGGTACCCTCATCACAAAGTCCATCATATCGCGTTGCGATGGTACCGAAAGCCCCTCCAGGAAGGAGGCAAGCCAGGAGGCCTCATCAACTGCCAGTTTCGTTAACGCCCACTGAGTTTGAATCGTCGGCAGGCGAAGAAGTGACCGCCGTTCAGCTTTCTTCAAGCCCATTAGCCTTTCAATGACGATCGTATCCTTTAGGGCCAGCACATTTTCAAACGAATCCCGATCATCAAAGTCCGAGGGAAACGCATGTAAGTACAGCTTCGTGTCCACAACACCGATAATCAGTTCCCCCGCAAGTTCGTCCCACTCCAATACAAGGTCTGGGTTCGCTCGCTCCCGCAATATTTCGAAGGAATCCTCGGGGAGAGCACGAATTCTCTCGAAATCGCCCGACTCAATGATTTGATTGAGCCACTCTCTGCCCAAGACTTTCTCCCCTATTTCGACCAGCTTGGACAGCTTATCCACCTGGTCTGCAGTAACGCCGTCCAGTATTTCGCGAAAGCGCGGGTTCTGTTCGGCGAGTCTAAGCACGTGCAAAAAACCCTCAAGGAAAGACTTCCAGTGCTGGTACATGTCAACCGTGACTTCATCCACCGCGTTTTCGAGCTCTTCTTCGATTTCTCCTTTCACTACCTCGGCAATCTGTGTACGAATCAGCTTCTTAACATCCTCTTCCTTCAGAGATTCGCGAATCTGGGGGATGGAGCCCTTATGAAGTTGAGTAATGTCCCAGATTATTAGCGCGCCACCGATTATCCATCCGGCAATTGGGATCAATGCACCGGCAGCCTTACCAATAATGCGAGTTACGATTTTCCCGACAATACGCGCGCTTACTTTTTTGGCCAGGGCCTTAGCAATCTGTGTACCAAGAATGACGCTGATTCCTGTGAGCGAATGAGCTCTTGATGCGAGTACTTCGCCGACCTCATCAGGTACTTCAAAGTCCCCTCTCGTTTCGCCCACTCGATTCTGAACCACGCGCTCCAACGTGACGGACATCGTATGGGAAAACCTCTCGTCGATGAATTCCTGCAAACATAGCAAGGCAGAAGAGGCAGAAATGGTAGTCATAATCTGAAGTTCAACCGCCAATTCATCTACAATTCCGACCGACAAATCGTTGACGGCGTCCCCAAATTCAGTGGACTCAAAAGCAGTCGCAATTATCTTGGTGGCAAATGACTTGGCCGTCGGTGGATGCCATCCGGACTTTATCCGGTCCCACAGTCCTTCTTGCTCCAGCAGAGTCTCAGCGGCCTTGTCAACCGCCGAGTCAACTACCTGGTCCATACCCAGCTCGACCCAGTTTCGGTCGACTATTGCCTGGTAGTCCAAGTTGCCCCGTTCCAAGTCAAACACAGACCTGACAATCTGGTTCAGTTCGCTGAGCAGAAGATCCTCTTCTGTATTCTCACATTCTGCGAAAGTGTAAACAGGCGGACCGCTCTGCCCGAATGCGGGCCGCGCAGGCACGAGGGTAGAGATGAGCAAGACTACAAGGAATAACCCGACCGAACTCGGTTTTCTCTGGTGATTGGCCCAGGACCAACGCAACATTTCACCAAATTCCACAAGAATCCTCATTGGGCATAAGGCTTTTCAAAAAGAAAAAGATTTCCAAATACAACAGTCGATTACGATACACAAAAACAGCGAATCGCAACATTGCGATTCGCCGCTATTTCCCCCTATCACTAACTGCCTAAATCCCTACAGTCGCCACCTGCGTATCGTCAGCCGCGATCGCGACCGTAGCGTCGCCGGCCTCCTCGGCCGCGCACAATTTGTTGAGCGCCTGCAAATATGCCTTCACACTGGCGACGATGATGTCGGTGTCCACCCCGCGTCCACTGTAGAGCTGCCGCCGCCGCCGGCCCTGCGCGGTGCGGCTGTGGCCGCGGCTTTCGGGCGCCTCGATACGCACGGTGACGTCGCCGTTGGCGTCGATGCCCTCGGTCACCGCCTGCACCAGAAACTCGGTCAACTCATTGGGGCGCTGCACGATCTTGTCGATGCACTGGTAGGCGGCGTCGACCGGCCCACTACCGAAGCTGGCCTCAGTGATCTCATCGCCGCTCTCGTTGTTGCGCAGCGTGGTCACCGCCGTGGGCGTCATGTTTGTGCCGCACTGTACCTGCACACCCAGCAGCTCCCAGATCTCGACCGGCTGGTAGAGCTCATCCGCGACAAGGGCCTCGATATCGGCGTCGGTGACACTCTTCTTCTTGTCGGCCAGCTCCTTGAATCGGAGAAAGACCTCGTTCAGCTTCTCGCGGTCGAGATGATAGCCCAACTCCTGCAGGCGCACGCCCAGCGCATGGCGGCCGGAATGTTTGCCCAACACCAAGCGGCTCTGGTGGAGGCCAATCGTATCGGCGTCCATGATTTCATACGTGCGCTTGTTCTTGAGCATTCCGTCCTGGTGGATGCCGGCCTCGTGAGCGAAAGCATTCGTGCCCACGATCGCCTTGTTGGGCTGGATGACCATGCCGGTGTAGCGGCTCACCATGTCGCTGGTGCGGTGAATCTCCTGGCTGCGAATGCCGGTCCGCAGGTCGAAGACGGTCTGTCGCGTGTAGAGGGCCATCACCGTCTCTTCCAGGCTGGTATTGCCCGCCCGCTCTCCGATCCCGTTGATCGTGACCTCGATCTGCCGTGCCCCGTTCTGCACGCCGGCGAGCGTGTTGGCGGTCGCCAGGCCCAGGTCGTTGTGGCAGTGGACGCTGAATATCACATCCTCGCCGCCTTCAACGTTTTCGCGCAGATAGCGGATCAAATCGCCAAACTCTTCGGGCGTGGTGTAACCGACCGTGTCGGGAATGTTTAGCGTTGTCGCGCCGGCCCTGATGGCGACGCTCAGCACTTCGACCAGGAACTCGGGATCGCTGCGGCCGGCATCCTCCGGGCTGAACTCGACGTTGTCGCAGAGGCTGCGGGCGTACTGCACCATGTCGCCGACCGTTTCGAGCACCTCGTTGGGGGACATGCGCAGCTTGTGCTGCATATGGATTTCGCTGGTGGCGAGAAATGTGTGGATGCGCGGCCGCACCGCGCCCTGCACGGCTTCCCAGGCCTTGTCGATGTCGTTCTTGTTGGCCCTGGCCAGGCCGGCAATAATAGGCGGAGCCGCGGCGTTGCCCTCGTCGTCGACGCGCGGCGTGCGGCCGACCGTCAGCGCGATGCGCTTGACCGCGGCGAGGTCGCCGGGCGAGGCGGCAGGGAAGCCGGCCTCCATAACATCGATGCCAAGGCGGGAAAGCTGACGGGCGATTTCCAGCTTTTCCTGCTCATTGAGGGTCGCCCCAGGCGACTGCTCACCGTCGCGCAGGGTGGTGTCGAACACAAGAATAGTGTTGCCATGGGCGACTTCGCTGGCCCAGCCGTTGACGTCGTCGAGACGGAACTCCTCCACGTCGATGGCAGACTCGCCGTCTGCGCCGCCAACGTCCTGCTCATTGTCATCCTGTGTAGTCGTCATTGTGAGCTCCCTCCGGGGGTGATTTGGTGGAATGATGACGGATTCGCTCTCTTCAGGCCCCCGGGGACGGGTAGTCGTCCCTTCCCGGCGCGGCCTCTGTCCATGCGCATAAGGTCACTAAGGCCATCATCCATGTCCATCACCTCCTTTCCGCAGGTCTCACTCGCAGTTGGCGCGGTTCAGACTTCCTTCGCGTCGAGGAAGGTCATCATCCTGCGCAGCTGCTTGCCAACATTTTCCAGTTGCTGACTCTGTTCGTTGCGGCGCCGCTCGTAATAGATCTTGCCGCCGCCATGGTATTCGTCCATCCACTCCTCGGCAAAGGCGCCGGACTGGACTTCGGACAGGATCTTGCGCATCGAGGCCTTGGTCTCCTCGGTAACGACGCGCTGGCCGCTCTTGTAGTCGCCCCATTCGGCTGTGTCGCTGACGCTGTAACGCATATAGTTCAGCCCGCCCTGATACATCAGGTCGACGATAAGTTTGAGTTCGTGTAGACATTCAAAGTAGGCGATTTCAGGCTGATAGCCGGCGTCGACAAGGACCTCGAAAGCAGCCTTGATCAGCTCGCTGACGCCGCCGCAAAGAACGGTCTGTTCGCCGAAAAGGTCGGTCTCGGTCTCCTCGGCGAAAGTCGTCTCCAGGACGCCGGCGCGGGTCGAGCCGATCGCCTTGGCGTAGGCAAGGGCGTTGGCGAGCGCGTCGCCGGAGGCGTCCTGGTGGATGGCCACGAGCGCGGGAACACCGGAGCCTTCGACGAATACCTCGCGCACACGGTGGCCGGGTGCTTTCGGCGCCACCATCGAGACATCGACGTCATCGGGAGCCGCGATAAAGCCGTAGCGGACGTTGAATCCGTGGGCGAACATGATGGTGTTGCCCGGCTTAAGGTTGGGCTCGATCTCCTCTTTGTAAACGTTGCCCTGGATGGGGTCGGGGATGACGATCATGATCGTGTCGGCTTCGCGTGCGGCCTCGGCGACGCTCACGACGCGCAGGCCGTCCGCCTCAGCTTTGGCCTTGCTGCGGCTGCCTTCGTGGAGACCGATGCGTACGTCCTGGCCGTTGTCCTTCATGTTGAGCGCGTGGGCGTGGCCCTGGCTGCCGTAGCCGATCACGGCAATCTTTTTGCCGTTGATGCGGGAAATATCGGCGTCGTTCTCGTAGTAGATCGTTGCCACTGTATCCTCCAGGAAAATGATTTCGTTCGATTTGTAGCAGCCGCGACCGCGTCACTTGCCGCCCTTCAACCCGTGTAGACGAACCAGCGCGGGCTTTGGTTTCCTTTTCTACTCCTGCTCTCCCCGCCCATTGCCATTCAGGCTGGCGGCAGCTTTGAAGATGGCAGTGGCCTGCTTCCTGCGTTTGGGCCGCTCGTCGCCGCGGCAGAGGGCGACGCGCCCTGTGCGGACCATCTCATCGATACCGAATGGCCGGAGCAGCTCGATCAGCGAATCGACCTTGTCCTCCGTGCCCACCGCCTGCACGACCAGGTTTTCAGCGTTTACATCCACGATCTGGGCGCGGTAGATCTCGGCGAACTGCATAATCTCTCCGCGTGTTTCCGGTGTCGTTCGCACGCGAATCAGCGCCAGCTCGCGCAAAATCGCCAGCCGGTTTGTGATGTCCTCCACCGCGGTCACGTCGACGACCTTGCGCAGCTGCTTGACGACCTGCTCGGCGACGCGCTCATCGCCGTCGACAACAAAGGTCATGCGGCTGATGCCCGGCGTTTCGCTGTGACTGACCTGGAGGCTGTCGATATTGAAGTTGCGCCTGCGCAACATGCCGGACACGCGGTTCAGCACGCCGGGTTTGTCGCGCATCCAGGCGACGAGAGTGTATTGCATTGGTATCCTCGCTAACCTCTCTTAGCTGCGTCTATCCTAAACTTGCGCAGGCCGGCGAAACGGACGCCTGGCAGAATTCTTGTATCCTTGAAAGCGGGTAGTATTACCAGCTAGGTTGCACGCCGCTGTATCCCTGCACGTAGCCCGGTTTGGGCCTCCGGATCAGTTCGTCCACCGCCGCACCCGGGGCGACCATCGGGTAAACGTTGATCTCCTCCTTGACCTGGAAGTCGACGAGGAAGGGCCCTTCGGTCGCGTGCGCCTGCTCAAGCACGGGCACAACTTCGCTCGGATGACGCACAACAGCCCCGGGAATGCCGTAGGCATCAGCCAGCTTGACGTAGTCGGGCGAGAGCACGGGCGTGCCGACGTAACGTTTGTCGTAGAAGATCTGCTGCCACTGGCGCACCATGCCAAGGAAGCCGTTGTTGATGATGGCCACCTTCACAGGCAGCTTTTCCTGCTGAATCGTGGCCAGCTCCTGCAGCGTCATCTGGAAGCCGCCATCGCCGGCGACGCACCAGACCAGCGCTTGCGGGTCTGCCATCTGCGCGCCGAGCGCGGCGGGCAGCGCGTAGCCCATCGTTCCAAGGCCGCCGCTGGTGAGCAGCATGCCGGCCTGTTCGTGGATGTAATACTGGCTCTCCCACATCTGGTGCTGACCGACATCGGTTACCACAATTACCCGCTGGTCTGTTTTTTCGGTCGCGTGCCACAGCTGGCGGATCACGTAGGGCGGGATCAACTCTTCAACTTCGTACTGGATGATGTCGGCTTCGTCGGTCTCGGCGCGCCATTCGTCCAGAGTCGCCACCCAGTCCTTGTGCTGTCGCTCCCTGATGAGTGGCAGAAACGCCGGCAGCGTCTCGGCGAGGTCGCCGATTACGGCCACGTCGGGGACGATGTTTTTGCCAACCTCGGCCCTGTCGAGCTCGAAGTGAATGACTTTGGCGTCGGCGGCGAAGCGGTCCAGTCGGCCGGTGATGCGGTCATCGAAGCGCATTCCCATGGCCAAGAGCACATCGCAGGCCTGCACCGCGCGATTGGCGAATGCCTCGCCGTGCATTCCGCCCATTCCCAGGCTCAGCGGATGAGTTTCGGGGATGTTGCCGGTCCCGAGCAGGGTTGTCACAACCGGGATTCCGGCCTTCTCGACGAGCTGCAGCAGCTCTCTGCTCGTGTCCGAAAGGTGGATGCCGTGCCCGGCGAGAATCAGAGGCCGGTCGGCGTCGTTCAGCAGGGCGGCGGCCTCCTGCACCGATTCGACGGTCACCTCCGGCCACGGCTCAAAGCCAGGCAGGTTGATGTCGAAGTCGTAGCGGAATGTGCCGGTGGCGATCTGTACGTCCTTGCAGATGTCGACGAGGACGACGCCGGGACGGCCCTCACGCGCGATGTAGAAGGCCTCCTTCATGACCAGCGGCAGCTCTTCGATTTCGGTTACGAGGTAGTTGTGCTTGCAGACCGGCTGGGTAACGCCGACCACGTCCGACTCCTGGAATGCGTCGGTGCCGAGCAGATTGGTTGGGACCTGGCCGGTGATGGCGACAACAGGCACGCTGTCCATCTGCGCTGTGGCCAGCCCAGTGACGAGATTGGTTGCGCCCGGTCCGCTGGTGGCGACACAGACGCCGACGCGGCCCGTCGCCCGGGCGTAGCCGTCGGCCATGTGCGCGGCGCACTGCTCGTGGCGCACAAGCACGTGGTGGATCCGCCCGTCGCCTTCGTATTCGGCCAGGGCGTCATAGGCCGGCAGTATGGCGCCGCCGGGATGACCGAATACCAGGTCGACGCCTTCACGCAGGAGCGCTTCCCATACCATCTGCGAACCGGTAAACTCCTGCGGCCCCAGATCGTATCCGCTGCTGGTCGGTTCTCTCTTGGCTATTGCCATTTGACGCCTCCTACTTTCTTCCTGCACATGAATTCTTTCGACGATTCCGCGTCTCTCTAAGTTCCCAATCCCGTCGCCTGCTTACTCCCGCCCCTGCAGTTCCAAGACGGCTGGAGCCGAGCATTTGGGAAGTCCGGTTCTGCGTATACAAAAAGACCCTTCCCGGTTGAGGAAGGGTCTGCACTGACCTGTGCGAGAAGCCTCACATTCTGGCCTTCGCGCCTTCGCCAACCGTTTGCGGCCTCAAGCCGCTTACGAGAAGGGCTACGAGACCGATAAGAAGGAGGACGAGGACAATAAATGTGTTTGCCAGCGAGAAAACGTTCATTTTTCACTCAAATTTGGGCGCAAATCCGCTGATTCGCTCCACATTTCGCCCTAATTATATCTACAATTGTAACATTTGCAACTCTCGAACACGGCAGAATGCACAATGAGCCCACCGCGATTTGCCTCGCCATGATCAAATGGGGCCGCGGCGCTCAAAACGGGCATACGCCCCAGACCTGAAATGGAAGGAATTGGAAGCGGTACGGACGGAGCCAACGAGGAAAACTGTGAGATGACGGACGACTATGAGGGCACAGAGCGCCTGCTCGATGAAATGATCGATGTCCAGAAAAGGATCGCTTTCACGCTCGCGCGGCCGGCCATCTCGAAGGCGAAAACATTCCAGCATGTTACAGCTGCCGCGTCCGCCCAGCGGTCCATGACGGGGACAAGCAGGCCGGCTACCGCCTCATCCTCTCCAACGGACTGTTCCTAAAAGCGGAAGTCGGCGGCGCGACCGCTGTCACACCTCCAACAACGGATCATTTACTTCGATCTGCCAGCGGCCCAACTCCTGCTCCAGCCGCTCCCGCTCTGGCCTCGCGCTGTCATCATCGATTCTATCGTTCAGCTCCCACGGGTCTGACGCAATGTGGAAGAGCTGCAAACGGTAGCTGCCCTCGCTGCCCTCGCCGCTGTTCTTGTAGTACCTGATCAATTTCCACTCGCG
>CATOTS010000025.1 GCA_951813625.1 uncultured Caldilineaceae bacterium
GGTGCCGACAATGTGGCCGCGCCGGGCGATTTCCTCCGGTGTCGTGACGATGATGTCCTTGCTGACCGGCAGGTCGCGGAGCGTCCGGCCCATCTCGACTGCGGCGCGGCGTTTGTCGTTGACTTCTTCCATAACGACGAAGCAGGTCGACGTCGCTCCAGCGGTTGGCGGCGCCGCGTGCATGCGAGCCGAAGAGCAGGATGCGCGTGGGCTGAAAGCCTTCAACGATTCGTTCTACCATGGTATCAACGACGGCTTCGTTGGTCACTGTATATTCCCGGTCTCGTTGAGTAGGGTCATCTGCTCCTCGGTGGGACGCTCGCGCGCCAGGCGGGCGATCTCCGGCCAGCTTTGTACGAGGGCATTATACCCCAGGGCGACCTGGCTGCGGTTCTTCTGTTCGCAGATGCGGTAGAGGCGGTAGGCGAGGTCGCGGGCGCGCTCGGCGTCGGCGGGCATTTTGGCGAGCAGCTGCGCCGCTCCCTCCTCGCCTTCCTGGCCGTGCACGCGCACGAGGTGATGCACAACCTCCCAGACGGTGCGGCGGCGGTCGGTCTGCGGGTCCCAGTCGGCGGGCAGCTCTTCGGGGCGCAGCAGGCGCACTTTGCCGCCGCCGGCTTTGAGGATGCCGGCCTCGATCATGCCGTTGACGCTGGTGTTCTTGGCCTTGGAGAGCGTCTCGGCGATGCCGAACTCGCCATCGAGGAAGCCGGCCTGCTCGAACCAGGCGACGGCCCAGCGGGTGTCGGCGTCGAAGTCGCCCTCCTGTTCGGCGAGGGTCTCTTCGAGCGTCTGGTTGATGAGCGTGAGCGCGTCGCGCACCGAGAGCGGTCGCCCGTTGACGTCGAGGACGCGTGCGTAGCGGCTGAAGACGGCCATGCCCGGCCCGATTGCGGCCTGGGCGAGGTCAACGGGCGCGATGTTGCCGGCCTGCATAGTGCGCAAGGCGGCGGGGGAGTTCGGACTTTAGGGTGTCGACGAACTCGCGGCGCGTGGCCATTGGTGCGACAGCGGAACGAGGACGACAGGAGAGGACAATGCTGGAGGCGAGTACATTGACTTTGCTCTTAAGGTTTCCAGTGTACTCCGTCCGCATCGGCCAAGTCCCGTTTATTGAGAATCCTGCATAGATCAGCGCATCTAGAAAAGTCTCCCAACCGGTGCTGGCAATGCCCGTTGCACCTTTGCTCTCAGACTGCTTAAAGGCATAGTAGATTGTTACCGGCATTACCGAATGAATCTGCTTCGCGAGTGACCGCATAGCTTGGGTCATGCCCGCCATAAAGAAGGCTTCTGCCTTTTCTTTACTTCCTTTGTGACGGTAGGGCGTGGCTACCAACTCCTCTTCCTTGGGCACGGCAAGCGTAGCAAACAGATTGGGAAAGACCTGCTTAAGTGAATACCGCAACCAAACGTAGAAGAAATCTGATAAATCTGCGTATCCGATATTGTCGTAGTAAGGAGGATCGGTGGATACCGTCTTTCTTGCGCTGATAAGCTGAGAGGCTGCATCGGCCTGAGTTGGTGCACCTTGTACTCCTTCACCAAGCATCTCTAACATCTTTGACGCTTGATCAATACCTAAGAGGAAGTTACCGGATGCATTGCCAATTGGGTTCGCTTCAGCGAAATCCCACATCATTGGGAGAGCCTGTCTGCTGAATGTCGAGACAATTCCGTAGCGAGTCTGATGCCACGCACATAGCGTCGTCCAATAGTTCGCACCCTTGTCCACCGCAAACGCCAAATACACCGACACCGCCTCCGCATACGCCATCGCGCCGGTGCCACCCTCGCGCAGGGGAACGCCGTCGTCCGGCAGACCGGCGGCTGCCGCGTCAAGCCGGATGTGTTCACGCGCCTCGCCCACCAGATCGCTGAACGACGTCAGTGCCACCAGCTGCCGGTCGGTGAACAGGTCGGCAAAAGTGTCAATGCCGTACAGAGAGACATTTACCCGGCACTTTCCCTCTAGGGTTACTTCCGGCTTCCAATCCGAACTTACCCTCCTAGCGAGTGCCTCGTGCTCGTCTATTGGTGGCAAATAAACTCGTTCCCTGTCCCCTTCTGCAACAATCGTCATCAAACGCGCGTCAATTCGACCAGCTTGGCCCTCAGCACGAATGTAGTCATACGTGACAGGGGCACCTGAAATTAGACAAGAGAAACCTTTTCGCTTTCCGACCGTTGTGCCTTTGGTGGAAGACTCTGGCGGCGTCCCGGCCTTGACCGTGAAGCGATAGCCGCCATTCTCGATTACCGGCTTGACGTAGGCCTCTTTGTTCTTCTTCTTCGACAGAATGAATGTCGACGCCAGCGGCACCTCGATGTCGGCGAAGGCGGGGTTGGGGCTGCGAACGGTGCGCGCCCACAGCCAGGCGATTACGGTCAGCTTGCGGCCGACGTAGCGCTCCAGGTCGGGGCGTTCGGCGGCCATCTCGGCAGTCACTTCGATCTTAGGGTAGAGGTGGCCGATGCGCTTTTCGGCTTCGTCGCGCATCCATTTTCCGTAATAGCGCACGTCTTCGGCCAGGCCTGCCGCGGCTTTCCAGGCGGCGCTGATGCCGACCTGGCCGGCGTTGCTCTCGGGGTTGACGGGGGGCCGGCCGGCGAACTTGGGCGGGATCTCGATCATGGCTTTGTTGATCAGCACGGCGACGGGGTTGAGGTCGCTGGCATAGCTCTCCAGTCCCAGCCGCTGGGCTTCGAGGGGGATGGCGCCGCCGCCGGCGAAGGGATCGTGGAAGGCGGGCAGCTTCTCCGGGTCGAAGAGCTCGGCCGCGCGCGGGTGGTCGCGGTTGTCGGCGCAGGTGCGGCGCCAGCTGCGGCGGATCTCGGCGCGGGCCTTATCCAGGACGATTTCGTTGGTCGTGTTTTCCCAGAGCACCAGTTCTTCGATGATCTCGAAGAGCCGCTGCCGCTCTTGCGTCTGCTCCTCTTCGGTGGGGAACTCTTCGGGCAGGCCGGATGGGTCGTCGACGAGCTGGGCGAAGAGCACGGCGCGGGCTGCGGCCAGCGGGCGCCGCGCCCACCAGAGGTGCAGCGTGCTGGGGTGGCCGTGGCGGATCGACTTTTCGCGGGCGGAGGCGGCGTTTATTTTGTCGAGCGGCAGGGCGACTTCGATCAGTTTCTTGCGGGTCTTGGTCTGATGCATGGGCTTATCTCAGTTCCAAGTTGGGGGCCGCGTCAGTTTGTGGCGGTCGGATTTGGGGATTCGAATGGCCAATTGGTTGTCTCTGAAATCAACAGGGGCGATCTTGACAGGTCAGTCGAGGATCCTGTACAGTACCCGTACCTCCCCAACGATTGTATCGTTGGCCCGACGTCCCCCTTACGGGGGGCGTTTCTTTTTATCCTTATGAGCGGTCCTTGTCCATTAGTTCCGGGCAGAGAAATACAGTCTGTATCCCGTGTCCCGCCAGCGCCAGGCGGTCATGCCACCAGTCGGTATCCGTTGCGTTCAGAACCTGGGGCTGGTCCTGCTTGCCAGCGCGACAGCGACGAACTTACGGTCGGACAGGTCGAATGAAGAAAGACTCGCGTCGTCCGGGAACTCGACGAACCCGCGGTCGGCATGGACAGTTACGGGCACAATCCGGCAATGTTGTGGGTTGGCCTGGTTCTCCCAGAGCCACTTGAAGAATGCGTCTCCCACGCCGGGCTGTCCGGCATGGCTGAGATTCCTGCGGTACTCTTCGATGATCAACCACTTATCGTCCAGAAGGGTCTGGCACTCCGCCTGTACCTGTATCAGCTTTCTGACACAGGCATCCTCGCACTTCAAGCCGGCCTGATCGGCCTTGCCATTAGCGACGAGGGGAACGTTAGTGTCCACCACAACCTCTGCCTTGCCCATACTCAACCTGCCGCCTGACGGCGCCTAAGAGCAGCTTCGCTCATAGCCGCTATTTCGCCGAACTGATCCCCGAAAAAATCCTGGGGCCAGTTGGCTATGTTGCCGAACTTGTCCACTTCAAGCGCATCAAGGCTGGAGGCGCCGTCATCCTCTTTACAGAAGTAAAGCCCGGCATCATCTTGGGATATCGCTTCCTCGGCGATGCGGCGCTGGAGGCGGCGCAGCAAATGCTCGCTGTGGCTCTCGACGATGACCTGCACCTTGCGTTTTTCCCACGCGTCGATAAAGACATCGGCGAGTCCGGCCTGCACGCTCGGGTGCAGGTGAATCTCCGGCTGCTCCAGAATGACTGTAGACCCTTCAGGCACGTAGAAACATAGGACAAGTACTGGCAGGATCTGCGAGACGCCGAAGCCCACGTCGGTGATGTGCACATTGGGCGCTTTAGGGGACTTTCGTACCCTGACTTCGAATAAGTGACTACTCTCAGCCATAGGTACGACCTGAAAGTCATGGATTAGGCCGAGTTTCTTTAGCCATTGGGCGACATATTGCTCCGAAGTGGGTCTAGATATGCCTTTCCCGAGGCTTATCCTCTCGTCCCGCTGGCGCGCAGCCAGAAGCGCGGCCACGACCAACTCCCCCGCCTCTCCCATGTCTAGCGGCTCTTCGCCTGCTCTGTTGTAGATCCGCTGTGGAAATGCGCGTAAGGGGCCAAGGTAGTAGACGTTCCGTAGACGTTGCTCCAGGGCGAATTCGAGATCGGTGAGAAATCCGGCGTTTTGATAATAGAGTCGCACCTTGTCCGGGAAGCGGTAGCACTTTACCGGAGATTCGAATCCCCATACCGGCCCTTGATAGCGAACGAACCTGAACCCCACATTTTCGGAGAAGAGGTCGTACGGGTAAGTCTCCCCATGCTTACGGCGAAACTCATGCTCGCGACACAGTCCGAATTCTGCTTCGCCGACATGGTAAGTCATATGATCAACGACCGGGCGTGCATGCACGCCGTCGCCCTCCATCCGCGCGACAACGCGAAATCCTATATCTGCGCTACTGGTAACATCTCTGTGCGCGTGAGTATCCGTTACTTTAATAGGCTTTTCAGTTCGCCAGTCGAGAGAGATCGCCAGGTTCCTTTTCGTTTCATGCCCATGTACCACGCTTGCCAAGTCGCCAAGGTCCACGCGAGTGGTTGACCCGCCAAAATGGAATACGATGCCGCGGTCGGCCGAATCAGCGGTTTGCTTCAGGAGCAGCAGGGCATGTATCAGGCCGGACTTGCCCGAACTGTTCGCGCCAAAGAAGCCAGTGATCGGTTTGAGCGCGAAGTGCCCTGTATCCTGCCAGGATTTGAAGTTCTCAAGACGCAGCCGAGTCAACATCGGACGTCCCCCTCCCTCTTAAATAGTGACGCATCTATCCGAACGCGGCATCGGGGCCCGTCAATCAACGTGCTTATTGACAGTTTTCCTGCAATGCGCTAACTCCAAGGCTACCACCCCAATTATAGCATCATTGGCGCGACGCGCCGCGCAGGGCGTCGCTTTTTATTCTTCTTGCGGCTAGCGCTCAGGTTCAACCGCGATTCCTCGTATCGGCTTCTCTCAACTGGTGCAACCGGTATTCTCTTTCGATGCCGAGCCAGATGCTTGCGGCAAGCCCCAACTCCTTCTCGAACTGAAGCGCGATTTCTGAGTCAACGGGAGCTTTCCCGGCAATTATCTCGCTGATTAGCTGCGGAGGGCAACCACATTTGCGGGCAAATTCGGCTTCCGAGATGCCGTGCACGTCAAGATGTTCCTCCAGGATCCATCCAGGCGGCACCGCATAGTCGGGCTGGAATTGATTGTTTGGCGAAACCATATCACTGTTCACCTTACTTGGAAATCATTGGTTGCAGACCGCTTAAAGCAAGTCACGCGGGCTCCCCCGCTCGCGCCATTAGTTCGGCGAAGCTGTAGTTGACGCTGGTTACGCCGAAGTCGGGCTCGCGCTGGAAGGGCCGCCGCTCGCAGTGCACCTGGCGGGGTCCTCCACCAGGACCTCGACGACGGTGAGGATGGGGGCGTCCGGTCTTTTGGGCGAGTAGAGGAGCTCGTTGCGGGTCGTTACGCCTCCGTCGCTCATCGAAATCGGGGTCGTAGCCAATGGCGGAGGTCTTCTCCTTGTCGGTAATGGCACGTGTTTGAGCAAGGATGCTGCCCACTTCTTTCCACATATGACCAAAAAAGAGACCAGGTGTGGCCCAAACTGGCTGCGAAACAGCGGAAATCGGGTATCGATAGGGTATCGAATGCACCAATTTGTACAGAAAGGCACTGTAAAAAAGTTTTTCCTGGTTCTTCTTGTGACAGGATATTGGGATGGACTCTCGTGACGGGATGCGCAGGTGGACCTTTTTGGGCCGAATGTGGCCTGCGAACGTGAATAGAGATGGCGCGGGTGCGGCGCAATGGCGCGTAACGGGAATTGCTGCATTCTTGTTGTGACGGGTAACTGATCCGGGTGTCAGCGGCGCTGGCATGGGCGGCGCGGCGGACGGCGGGTTTACGCGTTGACCGTTGGCAGCGGCGGCGCATGGAACGTTCTGCGCTTGGGGCCTGTTTTGGACGTTCTTTTGTGTGCGGGTCGACATGGTCGGCGGCCTGGGAATGGTGGGCGGGCATTTGTGTGCATGCAGTGCGTTCAAGTTCAACCTTGGACTATAGCACGTTTCAGAGTTTCTTGCAGGGCAGGGTGGAAGCGGGTGCAGCCCGCTTTGGGGGTGGCCAGAACGGCCGAAACTCGAACTGCAACGTCAAGGGCAAGGGCTTGATCCACGAATTTGCACAAATCTCGACGAAGAACGTCAACTGCGGGTTGGGTCAGGGGGGCGTTGCGGGGGGAGTCCCCCCGCACAAGGGAGGGCCGGAACTGCAGGGGACAGGGGTTAGGGGTCAGGGGTCAGGAACGGCGGGGGGAGGCGCCTGGCGGTCGAGCGCGCGATCGGCGGGGGACGCGCACACACGGCCGTTTCGTCCATGCTGGCGTTGGCGACGAGCTGGAAACGGGCACGCACGGTGGCGGGGCGCTGGGCCGCCGGTTGCACAGGCCTGCATTAGAACCCACACCTGGCGGCGTGCGGAGGGGTATCAGGGGGGCGTTGCGGGGGGAGTCCCCCCGCACAAGGGAGGGCCGCAGGCCCGACCGTCCAAAAGGCAAGGAGAGAAAACAGATTCGCTCGCGTGGTTCAAGGTTGCAGGCTGATTGCGGCTGAGTGGTTACGGCTCCTTTTTGAATTGGGGTTCTTTGGTCGTTACGTGGGCTGACAGGTGAAGCCTGCGACTGTTCAAAGATCGAAGAAGAACACGAATTCACACGAAGGGGCGCGTTTGGATGGCTTGCGGGCAGGGCTGAGGAAGCTGCTTACAGCCAGGCTTTGTGGCTACGGATTTTCGCTTGGCATTGCGCCGATCCCGGTTCAATGCGGCTCTTCGGCGCGGGCGAGCAGCTCGGCGAAGCTGTAGTTGACGCTGGTTACGCCGAAGTCGGGCTCGCGCTGGAAGGGGCGGCGCAGGTAGTGGACGCGGTGGGCGTCGTTTTCAAGGAACTCGACGATGGCGAGGATGTAGGCGTCGGGCTTGTTGAGCGAGTAGAGGACCTCGTTGCGGGTGACGGTGATGCTGGCCGCGCCGCTCACGCGGCCCTTGACCTCGATGAAGCGCAGACGACCGGCGGCCGGGTCGCGGCTTTCGATGTCGTAGCCGAGTTTGTCGAACTCGCGGTCGGTCGGCAGGTAGCCCAGCCCGCGCTCGACGGCCATCACGATGGCGCGTGCACGCGCGGCCGCGGCCTGCGTGTCGGCCGCGGCGATGGCGTGCGTTTTGGGCCCGCCCTGCATTGCACGCAGCAATCCCAGGGGGACGATGAGGGCCGCGCCCAGCACGACCGGCGGCCGCGGCGAGATCTGGCGCTCCTGCTCGAGCTCGGCCAGCCGTCTCTTCTTTCGCTCCTCTAGCCGGTCCGCCCGAAGGCGCGCTTGCGCCGAGTTGAGGCGGGCGTTGACCTTCCCGGCCTGCTCCTGCAGCTTGAGCTGTTCGGCGCGGTTGTCCCAGTGGGCGATCTCCAGGTTCAGCCGCTTTTGCACGGCGTCGCGCGTCTTGTCGATCAGCGGTTGCCTGGCGCCGCGGACCTCCTCGACGTGCGCCGGCACGACGTGCGCGACGGCGTAGCGCTGGGCGGTGCGCTCCAGCTCGGCACCGACCCAGGCGCACTGCGGGCGGGCCAGCACAGCGGCGGCGTCGGGCTCATGCGGCTGCAGCGGGCGGTAGTCGAGATAGGGGGCGTACTCCTTGTGGCGGGCGTTGCCGACGGCATCGAGCTCGACGTAGAGCATGCGCTTGGAGATGACCCGGCGGCTGCCGGCGCGCGTCAGGCTGGCGTCCTGGATGGCGTGTTCGAGGAAGAAGAGGACGCGCGGCTCGGTTGCGGCGTCGCGTTCGTCGACCAGCAGCGCGCCCTGCTTGAGCAGGTCGCGGTGGCTGCTGAGCGTGTTGTCGATCACGGCGTCGAGCAGGGGATGACCGGGGCAGACGAAGGCGGCGGGGGGCTGGCTGCCGTCGACGGCCAGCGCCTTTTCGAAGGCGATGCGCTCGTAGCGGCGCAGGACGGGCATTCCGGCCCGGGCGGCCGGGTCGCTGTTGCGGACGGCGGCCGGCACATGCGTGATCTCGTAGCGGCGGCTCTCGCGCTGGCGCGCGCGGCCGCCGACGCGCCCGAACGCCTCCAGGAAGAAGGACTCGATATAGTGGGGCTGCAGCCGCCGCGCCTCGGCGCGCTCCATCTGCGCGCGGATGCGGTGCACGCGGCCGGCGTCCATCAGCTCGGGCGTCAGCGAGCGCTCCTCGAGCAGCTCGTTGAGTCTGGCGCTGTCGAAAGCGTTCTCGACGACCGTGGTCAGCTTGGCGCGCACGTCGGGCTGCTCGCCGTAGCGGATGGCGTCGACCAGCAGGTCGCGCAGCGGCCGGCCGTCGAACTGCAGCTTGCCCAGCACGTCGAATACCTGGCCGCCGAGCGACTGACGCGCCTGTTCCAGCTTCTCGAGCAACCGCTGGTAGACGTCACCCTCGCGCGTATCGGAGGCGACCAGGTTCCAGAGGTGGCAGACCTCGGTCTGGCCGATGCGGTGGATGCGGCCGAAGCGCTGTTCGAGGCGGTTGGGGTTCCAGGGCAGGTCGTAGTTGACCATCAGGTGGGCGCGCTGGAGGTTGATGCCCTCGCCGGCGGCGTCGGTCGCCAAGAGCACGCGCACGTGCGGGTCGTGGCGGAAGGCCTCCTGTGCGGCGTAGCGGTCCTCGCGGCGCAGTGCGCCGTGGATGGTTACGACGGCCTGTTCGCGCCCGAGGCGGGCGGCGATGCGTTCGTGCAGATAGTTGAGCGTGTCGCGGTGTTCGGTGAAGATGACCAGCTTCTGCTGCGGGGAGGGGACGGGCCTGGCGATTTGGCCCGAGCCGTAGGGCGCCGGCGCTTCGCCGAATTTGTGGATGAAGAGGCGGTCGAGCAGCGTGCTCAGCTGGCGCCACTTGGTGTCGCGGCCGCCGCGCAGGACGCGCGCGGCCTCGGCTTCGAGGCCGGTGAGGGTGGCGATCTCCTGCTTCAGCTCGTCGATCGTCTGGGCGGCGGTGGCCTCGTCGAGGACCTGCCGCTCCTGCGCCTCGACCTCGCTCTCGGGCGCGTCCTCCAGGTCTTCCAGGTCCTCGCTATCGAGTCCGGGACCGTTTGTGCTCAGATAGGCGCCTGCCGCCGTTGCCGGCCGCTGGCCGGCGGCCAGCGGCAATTGGGGTTCGCCCTGCTGTTGCAGTGCCTCCAGTTCCTGCAAGCGGCCCTGCAGCCGTTCACGGCGGCGGCGCAGCGAGCGGTAGATCGCTGCGGGCGAGGAGGCGAGCCGCCGCTGCAGGATGGTCAGGGCGAAGCCGACGGCGCCGGCGCGTCTGTCGTTCTCGAGCGCGCCGGCGCGGTCGAACTCCTCGCGGACGTATTGGGTGACCGCGGCATAGAGCCGTTCCTCCTCCTGCGACAGTTTGTAGGAGACGGTGTAGGCCATGCGCTCGGGGAAGAGGGGCTTGCTGTCAAACTTGAGGAGCTTCTCCTTGACCATACGGCGCATGAGGTCGGAGACATCGACGTTGTGGACGCCGCGGCGGAACTTGCCTTCGAAGCGGTCGCTGTCGATCAGCGCCATGAAGAGCTGGAAATCCTCCTCCTTGCCGTTGTGCGGCGTGGCGGTCATGAGGAGGAAGTGGCGGGTGAGGTCGGAGAGCATCTGACCGAGGCGGTAGCGCTTGGTATAGCGCAGCTCGCTGCCGAAGTAGCCGGCCGACATTTTGTGGGCCTCGTCGCAGACGACCAGGTCCCAGTCGCAGTCGCGGGCCTTGAGCTTCTGCTGGACTTCTTCGTCGCGGGCCAGCTTGTCGAGGCGGGCGATGGCGAGGTCGGTCTCGAGGAACCAATTGCCGGTGCGGGCGGCTTCGAGCTTGTCGTTGGTGAGGATGTCGAAGGGCAGCTGGAAGCGGCGGTTGAGCTCATCCTGCCACTGTTCGGCGAGCGCGCCGGGGCAGACGATAAGGCAGCGCTGCAGGTCGCCGCGGGCGATCAGCTCTTTGATCAGCAGGCCGGCCATGATGGTCTTGCCGGCGCCGGGGTCGTCGGCCAGGAGGAAGCGCAGCGGCGCGCGCGGCAGCATTTCTTCGTAGACGGCGGTGATCTGGTGGGGCAGCGCTTCGACGTCGGAGGTATGGACGGCGAGCAGGGGGTCGAAGAGGTGCGCGAGGCGGATGCGCTGGGCCTCGGAGACGAGGCGGAAGAGGGCGCCGTCGCCGTCGAAACTCCAGGGCCGCGCCTGTTGCGCGATGCTGATGCGGGGCTCGTCCGCGCGGTAGAGGAGCTCGTTGGCCACTTCGCCGGTAGGGGTCTTGTAGGTGAGCTCGACGGCGGCGTCGCCGTACCACTGCACGCTGACCACGGTGACCAGGCTGTCGGCGAGGATGCCCTCGACGGCGGCGTTGGTTGTCAGCTCTTCGAGTTTCATAGCTCAGACATCCCTGAAGTCAGTAGCGAACACCTTCCTTTCCGGCTCCATCTACTGTTTCCCTATCGCTGAAAGCTCACCCAGCTTCTCACGCAAGTAGCGAAAACTGGGGGACTTGTTTTTGCTTACGTCCATGTGCGGGGTAATACTCATCGCCCAGATAGATTTTTCCTTGCCGACGTTTTGCCATCCCTGCTTCGGCAGCGCTTGGGAACCGCCTCTATACACGGCGTCGGCCAGAAGTTCCCTTGTGCCACAGATCGAGTCATTGATGTATCTATTCAATACGGCGTCTCTGGCTTGCGGATAGGCCGCTTTGACGGCGTGTAGATCACCGAAAAGCCAAGCTTCGCCTTCTTCGATGGCTATACAGAAGCGGGTCTCTGGTTTGGGATAACACGCATTGAGGATGGCGAAGAGATCCTGACGGAATGTCTTCGGGCACTTGCTGTCCAGGTCGCATACAACGATTACCGCAGCCGGAGTGTCGGCCGGGTAGTTGGCGAAGGTGTTGCCGTAACCTTTGAGAAATTTGGGAAGCTGGTTTAGCAAGAGTTGGGCGCCAGCACTGGCGCTAATCGAAAGATTCTTGGGAATGTGGCCAATTCCTTTGTACGCGATGACCCTGAACGAGTCTTGTCCGCTGATTATCTTTGGAACGAGAATGTCGAGCGCCTGTTTCCCCGACCTGTCTTCGACGAGAATTTCAAAGTGCATCCGGTCACCTCGGATCAAGATAGTCGCTGTACCAAAGGCCGCCTAAAGGCAGTCCCTCCGCGACCAAGTCAGATACAAATGGGTCTTGGTTGGCGCGGCGGATGGTCGAGAATCCGTCCCCGCCCTTTTCCAATATCCAGACCTCCTGCGGATCGAGGGCGTCAACGAAGTAGGGTTGATGTGTGGTGACGAATACTTGTGACCCAGCCCCAGGCGCTTTGGCATGCTCGCGAAACTCCTCGGCGAGAGTTCCCAAGAGCTTGTGATAGAGACCGTTTTCCGGCTTTTCAATGCAAAGAAAAGGAGGAGGCGAAGGATCCTCAAGCAGCAGTAAGTAGGCAAAGAGTTTCAGCGTCCCGTCGGACATTTGCTGGGCATATAAGGGGTCCTCAAAGCCTTGGTCATTGAATCTAAGAAGCAGGCGGCCGTCACTGGTCTTTTCAGTATCGATTTGATCTATGCCGGGGATTTTGGCGGCGATGCCGTTTAGAATGGTCTTGAAGCGTCGAGGGTGGTCACGTTCCATGAACTGGACGACATTGCCAAGATTGTCGCCGTGGACGTTAAGATGCGGTTGGGGTCCGGCCAGTGGCAGGCTGCGCGCCGCGTCCGGCGTAAAGTAGCTGAGATACCACCCTTCGATGAAGCGCCGAAAAGCTGAGATGCGCGGGTGCTGTGCCAAGGCGCCCAAGGTAGCTATGCCGAGCTTGCGCCGATCTTCCAGCTCGATGTACTCGGTCTCGCTGGATTCCTCCGGCTCGATCAACTCCCTCAATCCCTCAAGGCGGAGTTGCAATTTACTCTCATCGATCTCTAATCCTTCTTCCTCTCCTCTCCATACCCAGCCCTTCCCGGACTCAAGCATAAGGAAAGAAAACGGCCAGCCGTGTCTCTGGCCGCGTCTTCTCTGCCGAAGGCGTTCTCTCAATACGTAGGGGCGGCCAGATTCGTCGGCGTCGATAGACATTTCATAGGTGATGGGCCGAGCGCCTCGATTCTCTTTGTAATAGACATTGAACTCAATGGGGCCCGACTCATTCTGCGATCGTATCCTTGCAAAGCCACCGCGTCCACGTGCATCACAGGCCTCCTCGACGCCGGACTTAAGGGCATCGGCCAAGAAACCAAAGGCATCGAACATAGCGCTCTTACCGACGCCGTTCTTGCCGATGACCGCCGTCATGCCGCTGAGCGGATGGTCCTCCGGTTGGTTCCATAGGCGGCCCAGAGTAACATCCTTGAGCACCTTGAAATTCCTCACTCGAAAACCTTGTATTTTGGCCATGTCATACCTCCAAGCGAAGATCGAATACCATCCGGAACTGGCCAAACGGCGGTCGTCATCGAAAGGGAGAACTGCTCTCAAAACCCAGCGGCGAGAGACAGTCTCTCGCCGGTTTCAGGCTGCGCCTTCTCACCATATCCTACTCTGCATCGTTTCGAACGGTCAACTCATTTGGCCTCTTTTCAGCTGGGAGAGGCCAACCACCCCCAATGCCAGTCGTCGATAAAACTGCCCCTTAATTTTTTTCCCCCACCGCCCCGACCACACCCAAGCAATCCGTATTCACTACTCCAAGGAATGCGGCGGCTGCGCGATCGGTGTTACCGTTCCGGTTCGGGAACCGAGACCTGGACGCTGTCGAGAACCGGCGGTGGGTGGTGGCGGGCGCCATGTTTCGAGCACGGCGCGGCGCGGCGTGGGTGGAGGGGTGCCAGGGGGCGTTGCGGGGGGTGTTCACCTGCACAAGGGAGGGCCGGAACTGCAGGGGGCAAGGGCAGGGGGCAGGGGTTAGGGGGCAGGAAACTGCGGGGGCGGTGTCTGACGGTTGAGGGCGCGATTGGCGGGGGACGCGCACGCGCGGCGGCATGTGGACGCGGCGCGTTGGGGACACGCTGGAATTGCGCAGGCAGGGTGGCGGGGCGACGGGCCGCTGGTTTCGCAGGGCTACATTAGAACCTACACTCGGCGTGTGGAGGGGTGTCAGGGGGGCGTTGCGGGGGGAGTCCCCCCGCACAAGGGAGGGCCGAAGGCCCGACCGTCCAGAACGGCAGTTGCCAGTTGCCAGGAACTGCCGGGGCGGGGGACAGTGGGGCGGGGACGACTTCATTGCCAGGTGGGGGACTGGAATTTGTGCCCCAGTTTTGGACTGCCCCGTGCGGTGGCGCGCATGTGCTGGTAGCGCTCAAGATGGAGTAGACTACATTGGAACCGACTCTACCCAGTTTTCAGTGCCTTGCGGAGACAGAAATGGACGCCACTCTCTCTACTTTCGCCAACCCGCCGACTGAGTTTTCGGTGCTGCCGTTCTGGTTCTGGAACGATGCATTGGACGCGGACGAGATCCGGCGGCAGATCGCCGATTTCGAGGCGCATGGGGTGCATGGGTTCATTATTCACCCGCGGGTGGGGCTGCCGCGCTCGCTGGGATGGATGTCGGAGGCGCTGCTGGCATTCTACGATGTGGCGATCGAGGAGGCGGCGCGGCGGGGGATGCAGGCGCTGCTGTACGACGAGGGGATGTACCCGTCGGGCTCGTCGGCGGGGCAGGTGGTGGCGGAGAACCCGGCCTTCCAGACGCGCTGCCTGGCGGCGCGCAGCCTGGCGGAGGGCGAAGAGCCGGCGCTGCAGGCGGACGAGACGCTGGTGGCGGTGGTGAGGAGGCAGGGCGGTGAACGGATGGCGGTGATCGACCGCAAGATGGACGCTTATATTCGGGGGCTGCATTATATTGACGGCGGGCCCGAAGAGGATGAACCGCTGGCTGGGGATCTGCTCAATCCGGAGGCGGTGGCGTGCTTTATCCGGCTTGTTTACGATAAGTTCTTTGAGCGGTTCGGGGGGCACTTCGGGGGGCTGATTCCGGCGATCTTTACGGATGAGCCGAGCCCGGTGGGCAAGCCGCGCGAGCGGGGCGTGTGGCCGGGGACGACGGGGATTCTGGCGCATGTGAACCGGCTGCTGGGCTACGATTTCACGCCGCATTTGGCGGCGCTGTGGCATGATGATGAGCCGGAGGCGGAGCGCTACCGGGCGGACTATGAACGGGCGATCGCGCTGCGGATGGAGGAGACCTGGTACGCACAGCTGTACGATTGGTGTACAGAGCACGGAATTGCGCTGACGGGGCATCCGGCGAAGGCGGACGATTTGGGCGCGGAACGCTATTTTCATATGCCCGGCCAGGATATCGTGTGGCGGTGGGTGCTGCCGGACGATCCGACGGCGCTTGAGGGGCCGCAGTCGACGCAGGGCAAATGCGGGAGCTCGGCGATGATCCACACCGGCCGGCGGCGCAACGCGAACGAGCTGTGCGGCGCATTCGGCCATGAGCTGACGTGGGAGGAGATGAACTGGCTGGCGGACTGGTGTTTCGTGCGCGGCACGAACATGCTCTTCCCGCACGCCTTCTACTACAGTGTGCGCGGCATCCGGCTGGACGAGCGCCCGCCGGACGTGGGGCCGAACAGCGCGTGGTGGGAGCGCTACAAGAGCTACGCCGACCGCTGCCGCCGCCTCAGTTGGCTGAACACCGACAGCCGGCATGTCTGCTCGATCGCGGTCCTCGGCAAGGTGGACTGGCTGCCGTGGCAACCGGCCAAGGTCCTCTTTCAGCAGCAGCGCGACTTCAACTACGTGGAGGAGCGCCACCTGTGGGAGGACGCCGCGGTCGACGAAGACGGCATAGAGCTGGCGGGCATGCGCTACGCGGCGGTCATCGCGGCGCACGAGCCGGACGAACGCGCGCGCCCTGCCATGCGCAGGCTGGAAGAGGCCGGACGTCTGCTGCACTACGGCCCGGGCACGTCGGCGACAGCTCTGCTGACCTTTGTCGACCGGCTGGCGGCTGCGGATGTCAGCGTGGAACCGGGCGCGGCAGCACTGCGCGTGCGGCGCGTGCGCAAGGGTGGGCGGGACTGGTGGATTTTGTTCAACGAGGAGAGCGCGCCGCTAGCGGGCAGTGTAACGCTACGGGCCGAAGGCCCGTTCCTGCTCGTAGACCCGTGGACGGGAGAGAGCCGGTCCTGGGAAAACGGCGCGCAGGTTACACTGGGGCGCTACCAGTTGAAGGTCGTCTGCACCGACGGCGGAGATGTACGTTCATCTCCGAAAATCTGAGGAGAAAAAAAAGGGAGCGACCCTGTCGAATTGCCGCTATTGTCCGAAGCTTTGAGTCAGCGACAATCGTAGTCACTCCCTGCTTTTACCAACCGGCCGTTGCTCAGGCCACGCTGGGTGTTCTTACAACCTTGCTGGCGGCAGGTCCCTTCGGTCCGTCTTCGATCTCGAACTCGACCTGATCGCCTTCAGAAAGGCTGCGGAATCCCTCCGACTGAATCGCGGAGAAATGCACAAATACGTCCGGTCCATCCTCCCGGGCGATGAAGCCATAGCCCTTCTGATCACTGAACCACTTCACGGTGCCGGCGACTGTTTCACTCATGGTGAAGACTCTCCTATGCTGACTGCGGTTACCAGATACGGCGCAAAACAACTTGCGCACTGACTGGTGATACTACATGAAAATACTCCTTGCATCGTCGCATGGGGAGAACGCTCATACGTAAACCTGTCAGAACACTAACTCATTTTGCTGCTTAGCATAATACGATCGCACAGGCTAGTTTGTCAAATCGGGGAAAAGTTTGTTTTCTTTGCCGCGAAATGGACGCCCCAGGCCAGGTAAGGTAGACTGGGAGCCGAATCGGTTGCGGCGCGAACCGCCGCCCGCTGACCACCGGCTTTCGGGAGCCGCACCCTATGTACTCGGTACTGGCCGTAGACCTGGACGAAACGCTGCTGGATGGCGATAGCAGCGTTTCCGCGCGCACGATGGCGACGCTGGAGAAGTGGCAGGCACGCGGCCGCAGAATCGTCATCGCGACGGGGCGCCCGCCGCGCTCCACGCGCTCCATTCCCTCTGCGCTCCACGGTTTCCCGTGGATCTGCTACAACGGCGCCTGGATCGAGCTGGAGGGCGACGTCCTGTTTCAGACAACGATCCCGGTCGAGGATGCGCGCCGAATCGTGGCTGAGATCCAGGCGGCGGCGCCCGATTGCCGCCTGGGGGTGGAAATCGCAGACCAGCTGTATACCAACCGTGAGGGCCAGTGGAACAGCGCCACCCTGGTCAGCGATGTTCTGGCGCACACCACACGTCCTGCCGCCAAGATCCTGACTTCGCTATCGGACCTGGACGCGGCCCAGTTCGAGCGGGCGAATGGCGAGGTGACGGCCCGGCAGTCCGAAATTTTCCTGCAAGGACTTCCGCGTTCCAGCCGTGCGTTGATATCGCCAAAATACGACCTGGTCCAGGTGATCCCCAGCAGCGCGTCGAAGGCGGCGGCGCTGCGCTGGCTGCTCGACCGCTGGGGTCTGGCGATGGAAGAGGTGATCGCGTTCGGCGATGACGTCAACGACGTGGAGATGGTGGCCGAGGCCGGGTTGGGGGTGGCGATGGCGAACGCGGTGCCCGAGGTGAAGGCCGCGGCCGATCGTATGACCGTGAGCAACGAGGAGGACGGGGTGGCGGTCGTGCTCGAGACGTTCATGGGCTAACTGCCTGCGGAAATAACGACTCTTACTCTTCCTTAGACTTGCCCCCCTGCGATTCCTCGCTTTGAGCGAGGAATTTCTCATATCACCGTTCAAGGTTGGCGTTGTGAGCGAAAGACCTCTGTTCAAGCACTGGCTCACGCGGCGATCTTCGCTCCAAGAATCAGGCGAACCAAAGTTGGGACTCTACGCTGGCAACCTGTGGTTGCCGACTCTTGCTGACCAGTCATTGGAAATGTCAACGACCCACAGTGAAGACGGGAGGTTCGCTTCTCCCGACGTCTCGGATTGATCCACGAAGTTACACGAATTGTCACGAAGGAACCCCTTGAGATCTTTCGTATCCTGAGCGGCTAACCGGCCACCCGCGGCCGCTACCGGCACAGGTGGAGGGAAAGGGCGAGGACGTCCGCGCTGCCGAGGCACGGCCTCTGGGTCAGATCGCGGCTTCAAAAGGGTGCATCTCAGAATTGGGGGCGACGAGACCGGCAAGTCGCTCAGTCCCGTGTAGTTGCCCAGAGGCAGGCAGAAATTCGCCCCCATTTCGGGACGCACACATCAAGAATGGATTGACCTTCGAATGCCAGGAGGTTATGATGGGAGGCATAGGTTAATTCACGTCGAGGAAACTATGCGTATATCAAAACGGGGGCAAATCACCATCCCAAAACTGCTGCGTGACCAATTCGGTCTCAACCAGGATGCGGAAGTTGAGATCACAGCTACCGCTCAGGGGCTGCTCATCCGGAAACAGACGGCGGCGCAGCACCCGGTGGACCGTGTCTGCGGGATCCTCGATGGCATCTGCGACGTAGACGAATACCTGGAGGAAGTCCGGGGAAGGTGATCACGTCGGTCGATACCAACGTCCTCCTGGACGTATTCGTATCTCACGCGCCGCACCACGCGCAGTCAGTGGAGTGGTTGCGCTCTGCCTACGACAGAGGGACGCTGCTGGTCTGCGACATCGTCTATGCTGAATTGGTTCCGGCATTCGGCGAGCGGGCGGCCCTGGACAGGGTCTTGCAGGAACTCGGCATCACACTCTCCCCGATCAATCGTGACATCGCTTGGGAAGCCGGCACACGCTGGATGCGGTACCGCCGGGCTGGCGGACCGCGCAAACGCATCATTACCGACTTCCTCATCGGCGCCCACGCCATCACCGCGGCCGACGCCTTTCTCACCCGTGACCGCGGCTTTTACACCTCCTACTTCCCGGAACTGAAGAGTCCCTGAATGAAAATGCGCCTCTTTCGAGAATATCTGCCTTGGAGGGGATGCGCTGAGAGAATGCCGATTAACACTCCATGACCCCTGAGCGGATTTTACAGGTGGAGGAAGTCACACTCGCCTTCGGCGGCACAACGGTGCTGGACCGGGTCGAGTTCGACGTGCGCGCGGGCGAGATCCGCGCCATTATCGGCCCCAATGGCGCGGGCAAGACGTCGATGCTCAACTGCATCAGCGGCTTTTACCGCCCGCAGCAGGGCAGGCTCCTCTTTGAGGGCGGGCACGAACTGACCGGCGCCAGCCGCGTGGCGCAGCTGGGCATCGCCCGCACTTTCCAGAATATCGGACTCTACACGCACCTCAGCGCGCTCGAAAACCTGATGGCGGCGCGGCACATTCACATGCGCCAGAATATGCTCGACAGCGCGCTCTACTGGGGCAGGGCGCGCGCCGAAGAGGTGCGCCATCGCGCGGTGGTTGAAGAACTGATCGACTTCTTGGAGATCGCGCACATTCGCAAGAGTGTGGTCGGCGCGCTGCCCTACGGCCTGCGCAAGCGGGTCGAACTGGGGCGCGCGCTGGCGCTGGAGCCGAAGCTCCTGCTGCTGGATGAGCCGATGGCGGGCATGAATACCGAGGAGAAGGAGGATATGGCGCGCTTCATCCTCGACATTCACGCGCGGCGGGGCGCGACGATCGTCCTTGTCGAACATGACATGACGCTGGTGATGGACATCGCGGACCGCATCGTCGTCCTCGATTTCGGCACGAAGATCGCGGACGGCAGCCCGGATGAAGTCCGGCGCGATCCGGAGGTGATCCGCGCCTACCTGGGAGAGGCGGACTGAATGGCAGGGATGCAGCCTGAGGCGACGATGCAGCCGGCGGCGACGATGCAGCCGGCGGCGACGATCCTGCAGCACTTTCTGCGGCAGGTCGAGTCGAACGACGCTGAAAAGGTCGCGCTGCGTCAGAAGGCGCTGGGCATCTGGCGCGAGTACAGCTGGCAGGAGTCGTGCGAGCAGGTGCGGGACTTCGGGCTGGGGCTGCGGGCGCTGGGCCTGGAGCGCGGCGAGCACGTCGCCACGATCGGCGACAACGATTGCCAGTACATGTGGGCGTATCTCGGGCTGCTGGCGGTGGGCGGCGTGCAGGTCGGGCTCTTCACCGACGCCACTGCCGAGGAGGCCGCCTATATCATCGCGCACGGCGACGCCCGCTTCGTCCTTGCGCAGGACCAGGAGCAGGTCGACAAGATGCTGGCCGTGCGCGCGCGCATCCCCAAGGTCGAGCGCGTCATTTACTGGGACGAGCGGGGCCTGTGGGACTACGACGAGCCGTGGCTCACGCCCTACGAGGAGGTGTGCCGGCTGGGCCGCGCGCTGGCCGCGCGCGAGCCATCGCGCTTCGAGGAGGAGGTCGCGCGCGGCCGCCCGGATGACCTGGCGATTCTCTGCTACACTTCGGGCACGACCGGCCGTCCCAAAGGGGCGATGATCAGCAACGACAACATCATCAGCACGACGGAAGCCTTCACCGAGGTGGCCCCTGTTCAGGCAGACGACAATCATGTGAGCCTGCTGCCGCTGGGCTGGATCGCAGAACACGCCTGGGGGGTTGCGCCGCATTGCCTGTACGGCATGATCATGAATTTTCCGGAAAACCTGGAAACGGTGCGCGAGGACGTGCGCGAGATTGCGCCGAACCGGGTGCTCTACAACTCGCGCTTGTGGGACGGGTTGGTGGGGACGATCCAGGTGCGCATGGCCGAGACTTCGCGGCTGAACCGCACGCTCTACGAACTCTTTCTGCCGGTTGGACAGCGTGTGGCGGACAAGAGGCTGGCGGGCGAGGCGGTATCGCCGGCTCTGCGGGTGGCACAGAGCATCGGCAACTGGCTCATTTTCGGTCCGCTACGCGATAAACTGGGCTTCACCAATCTGCGCGCCGCGTACACTGCGGGGGGCGCGCTCAGCCCGGATGCGATGCGCTTCTTTCATGCGCTCGGCATCAACCTGAAACAGATATACGGTTTAACTGAAGTTTCCGGCGGTGGTACAATGCACCGGGACGGCGATATCAAGTTTGCGAGCATCGGAAAACCGGCGGCGGGCATATCGGTGCGGACAGATGAGGACGGGGAGATTCAGATCGGGGGCCCTACCGTTTTTCAGGGATATTTCAAGAACGAGGGCGCGACCGCCGAGGCGCTTGTGGAGGAGAACGGAACGCGCTGGTTCCGCACTGGCGACGCCGGCTATATCGACGATGACGGCCACCTGATCTACCTGGACCGGATGAAGGATATGATCACGCTGGCCGGCGGCGAGCGGTTCGCGCCGCAGTTCATCGAAGGTCGGCTCAAGTTCAGTCCCTACATCCTGGACGTAATGGCGGTGGGCGGGCTGGCGCTGGAATACGTCACCGCGCTGATCATCATCAACTTCGACAACGTCGGCAACTGGGCGGAGAAGCAGGGCATCGTCTTCACGACCTTCGCCGACCTTTCGCAAAAGGCAGAGGTCAGTGAACTGGTCCGCCAGGCGGTGGCGGAGGTGAACGCCAACATGCCGCCGGGAAGCAGGGTGCGGCGCTTCGTGCTGCTGCACAAGGAGTTTGACGCCGACGAGTCGGAGATGACCCGGTCGCGCAAGCTGCGCCGCGATGTACTGTACACACGCTACGCCGACATGATCGAGACGATGTACGCCGGCGAGGAGCGGTTCCACGTGCGCACACCGGTGCGCTACCAGGACGGCAGCGAGGGCGTGGTGGAGATGGATTTGCGGATCGTGGATAGTGGGTAATTGTCTGAACTGTGATTTATCTGATTTTTGTGATTAACATGATTTAGGGCACGGGATCAGGTGGGGGTCTTTGGTCAGGGAAGCAGGGGAACGAGAGTTGGAGTTTGTCGCAGGCTGGGACCCGTTCCACGTGCGTGCGCCGGTGCGCCAGCAGGATGGCAGCGAGCACATCATGGAGATGAACCTACGGATAGTGGGAAGTGGATTTGGACGGTGAGATCGGTCTCCTGCGCAGAGGCGCCTCGACCGCCACTACAGCTACTGGCTACTGGCTACCGGCAACTGACCACTAGCTACTGGCAACTAGCAACTGGCAACTAGCAACTGGCAACTGGCAACTGGCAACTGGCAACTGATATGAATTGGCCTCTTGTACCGCAACAGTTTGTGACCGGCCTGCTCAACGGCGGGACGATCGGTTTGATCGCGCTGGGCATTGTGCTGATCTACAAGTCGTCGGAGGTGTTCAACTTTGCTCATGGGCACCTGGTGATGTTCGGCGCGTTCCTGACGTGGTGGTTTACCGGCGGCGGCGCGGAACCGGGCGGGGCGTTGATCGATTTGCCGCTGTGGGCGGCGGTGATTGCGGCACTGATTGCCTCGATGGGGCTTGGCCTGCTGATCGAACGGCTGGCGCTGCGCCCGATGACGGGGCAGCCGCTGCTGGCGATCATGCTGATGACGCTGGGGCTGGCCCAGCTTCTTGAAGGGGTGACGGCGGTCCTGTTTGGCGTGGCACTGAAGAGCAACTTCCCGACACCGTTTTCGCCCAGCGACGTGCTGGTCATCCCCTTCCCGGGGGCGTTCGGCGACGCTATTCGTTTGAAGTACACGCTGGTGGCCACATTTGTCGTTGCCGTTGTGGCCGCGTCGCTGTTCATCTGGTTTTTCAACCGGACGAAGACCGGCCTGGCGATGCGCGCCACGGCAGAGAGCCACGAGGTCGCGCGCTCGGTCGGCATCAAGGTGAGCCGCGTCTTCGGCCTTTCGTGGGGCATCGCCGGGGTGATCGCGACGCTAGGGGGCGTCCTGCTGGCGACGGTGAGCGGCGTGAGCCTGAACCTGTCGACGGTGGCGCTGATCGCCTTTCCTGCGATTTTGCTGGGGGGGCTGGAGTCGCTTGGCGGCGCGCTGCTGGGGGGCTTCGCCATCGGCCTGGTGCAGGCGCTGGTGCAGGCATCGCGTCTGATCGAGGTGCGGAACTCCGCCGAAATCGCGCCCTACCTCCTGTTGCTGGTCGTACTGCTGATCCGCCCTGAAGGGCTGTTCGGGCAGAAGCGAATCGAGAGAATATAGACCGTTCGTGAATCGTAGAGGGCGGTCCCGCCGCCCGCGAGCGCGAGCCCAGCCACCACCGGATGTCCAATGGCCGTACTGCGCCCCGCCGGCGATTTCGACCGCTCCTACAAGCAGGATATGGCGCTGCTGCGCCGTCCGTGGCACTACTGGCTGCTCGGCGTCAGCCTGCTGGCGGCCTTTACCGTGCCCCTGTGGGGCAACGCCTACGTCATCGCGACCGTCAATCAGGTCGCGTATACGATCATCGTTGTGCAGGGGCTGAATGTCCTGACCGGCTACACCGGCCAGATCTCCTTGAGCCAGGCGGCCTTCATGCTTGTGGGCGGCTACGCCTCGGCGCTGATCGTTACGCACGCCGGGCTGTCGTTTTTCATCGCCCTGCCGCTGGCGGCGTTGGTCGCGGGCGGCGTTGGCCTGTTGTTCGGCCTGACGAGTCTGCGGGTGAAGGGGTTTTACCTGGTCTTCGCGACGCTGGCGGCGCAGTTCATCATCCCGTGGATGAGCCGGCACACCTTCAAGGCGTACCTGGGCGGCTCAAACGGTGCGATCGAGGCGCCGGTGCCGCGGTTGGGCGGGTTGTACTTCGGCGAGGCGAGCAACTTCGTCTACATCTCGCTGATCGTGCTGGTGATCACAACCGTGCTGCTGTACAACATCTCGCGCACGCGGCTGGGGCGGGCGTTTGTCAGCGTGCGCGACAACGACCTGGCGGCGGAGCTGCTGGGCGTGAACCTGTTCACCTACAAGCTGCGGGCCTTTTTTATCGCGGCGCTGCTGGCGGGCGTTGCCGGCGCGCTCAAGGCGCACAGCCAGCGCGGGGTCGGGACCGAGTTCGGGTACGGCCTGAACGAATCGATCATCTACCTGGGCATGCTGGTCATCGGCGGCCTCGGCACCAACCTGGGTCCATTTCTGGGCGTCGCATTCATCATCCTGCTGGAGGATCTTTCCGACCTGCTGGGGGGCGTGCTGGCCGCGGCCTTGCCTGAGCTTTCCGGGCAGCTTCTCACCTCATTTCGCCCTATCTTTTTCGGCATCGCCTTGATACTCTTTCTGATCTACGAGCCGCGCGGACTCGCCCACCGCTGGCAGCTGCTGAAAGCCGGCTGGCGGCTGCGTCCGTTCTCACGCTGATTGGAGGACGGCGCGCCGCCGCGCCGGTCGGAAACTGTGCCGCGCCGTGCTCCCCTCGCGGTTTACGAGGCGTGAACGATGATGTAGCATAGCTACAGGTAAGAGATTCACACGAAAGGAGATTTTCAATGAAGGGGATGCTATCGACCGGAATCCGGCGACCTGCCGCCATCACGTGCATCTTGATATTTTCGCTACTTGTAGCCGCCTGCGCGCCCATTGCCGCGCCTGAAGAACCGATGGCCGCCGAAACACAGCCGACGCCCGCGGCGCAGGAGGAAGCAGAGGCGCCGGCGGAAGCGCCGATGGACATCACCTGCGAAAACACCTACGAGGGTGAAAGTCTTACGATCTACCAGCAAGCGGGCCTGACCGGGCCGCTGGCCACGCTGATGGGGACCGGCTTTATCAGTGCGGCGCAGGACGCGCTCGACCAGATTAACGCCGATGGCGGCGTCTGCGGCGTCATGTTGAATATACGCGTCGAAGACACGCAGTACGCGCTCGAGCAGGAGATTCAGATCTATGAGCAGTTTCGCGCGGAGACGCCCAAGCCGCTGTTCATCTTGACGGCCAACAGCGCCGCGACCGTTGCGCTCAAGGACCGCGTGGTCGAAGATGAGATCGTCAACCTCGCCACCGGGGTCCACGCGCATTCGATTTACAACCCGGCCGATGGCTACTCGGTCGGGATGGTGCCGATCTATTCCGACCAGTTCGCCGGTTTTCTGCAGTTCGTGCATGACAACTGGGCGGACATTAAGCCGGAAGGCGCAGGGGATGCGATCACCGTCGGCGTAATCGGTTGGGCAAACGCGTTTGGCGCCGGCGCGACCACGCCAGAGGCGCTGGCCTACGCTGAATCTCTGGGCATCAGCGTGCTGCCGCTGGAGCAGCAGCCGATCGATCCGGCGGCCGACGTGACCGGGCAGCTGCAGAATCTGCTGGTCAACGGCGCCAATGTGATCTACATGCAGGCTATTTCGTTCAGCATCACCCAGGTGATCGGCACGCTGCACGCGATGGGCTTCTATGATAAGGTCGTGCTCGGCAGCGTGAATTGGGGCATGAACCGGGACGTGCTCAACATTCTGGGCCAGAATGCGCCGCTTGCGGCCGGTTACTATGGCGTCTTCCCGTACCTGTGGTGGACCGACACCGATTCGCCGGGCGTGCAACGGGCGCTGGAGACATTTTCGTCCAAGGGTTATCACGAGTCGGAAAAGGCTTTCACCTATCTGCTCATGTACAGCGCCATGTTCGGGATCGCCGACATTCTGACCGTTGCGATGAACAACGCCGGCTTTGACGGCCTGAGCGGGGCCGAGTTCCTGAAAGCAATGCAGGAGATGGGGACGGTAAGCGCGGCGGGCGTCTTTGAGATTAATGTCGAAGGCAGCAACCGTGCTTCCAACAAGGCGCAGATCCGGCAGGCGCAGATAATGGACGACGGCAGCGTTGACTTCGTGGTCGTCCAGGACTTCATGACCCTGCCCGATATGCGGCCGAGTGCAGAATAACTTCAGCTCCCGGCAGCCGGTGGTCGTCAGACCTGGCGATCGCCGGCTGCTGCCGCGCCCATGCTACAGATCAACAACATCGAAGTCGTCTACAGCGATGTGATCCTCGTGCTGCGGGGCGTCTCGCTGTCCGTGCCGGAGAAGCGGGTCGTCTCGCTGCTGGGCGCGAACGGCGCCGGCAAGTCGACAACGCTGAAGGCAATCTCGGGCCTGCTGCGCGCGCAGCAGGGCGCAGTGACACGCGGCAGCATCGAGTGGAACGGCGAACGCATCGACAACAGGAGGCCGGACGAGATCGTACAGATGGGCATCGTGCAGCTGCTGGAAGGGCGGCGGCTGTTCGAGCACCTGACGGTCGAGGAGAATCTGCGCACGGGAGCTATTTTTCGCGGCACGAGCGAGGCGGGCTTGCGGCAGGACCTGGAGGAGGTCTACGGCTACTTTCCGCGTTTGACCGAGTTTCGCCGCCGGACGGCAGGCTATCTGTCGGGAGGCGAGCAGCAGATGGTGGTCATCGGCCGGGCGCTGATGGCGAAACCCAAGCTGATGCTGCTGGACGAGCCGAGCCTGGGGTTGGCGCCGCTGCTGGTGCAGTCGATCTTCGAGGTTATTCGCCGCATCAACGCCGAATCGGGGGTGTCTATGCTGCTCGTCGAGCAGAATGCCAACGTGGCGCTGCGCGCGGCGAGCCATGCCTATGTGATGGAGACGGGCCGCATCGTTCTCGACGGCCCGGCTGAGCAGCTGGCGCAGAACGCCGACATCAAGGAGTTCTATCTCGGCCTGACCCAGGTGGGCGAACGCAAGAGCTATCGGGACGTGAAGCACTACAAGCGGCGCAAGCGCTGGCTGGGGTAGGACGGCAGTGGTCGGTGGCCGGTTTCCAGTGGCCGGCGGCCAGTTGTCAGTCGCCGGTTGGTTGCCAGCCGAGGGCGGGCGCGACCTGGGTGGCGACCTGTTCGAGCATCTCGAGGATGCGCGGCAGGGGCGGGTGGATGGGGTCGAATTGGAGGATGAGGTCGGTGGTGTAGGGCAGCACGCGGTCGGCGGCCAGGTGTGCGGCGACGTCGTCGGGCGTGCCGTAGATGATGTGGGCGCGGTGGCAGAACTCTGCGGTGGAAAGATTGGCGGGAATGGCCCGCATCAAGAACTCTTCGATTTCGCGCAGCGCGGCCTGGCGGCTGGCGCCGAGGTAGATGCCGCGTGAGAGACCGATTCGGGGCGGCGTCGGCCGTTCACCCCACGCTGTACAGTAGGCGGCGGCCACAGGTTCCTGCTCCTGGCCCGCGGCCTGTTCTTCACTTCCAATGAAGCGGCTGAGCAGCAGACCGGCCCCGGTCTGGGCGGCGTACTGCGCGCCGCGCAGGCTGAGCGCGCTCAGCCAGAGGCGATCTCCGAGCGTGGGCGCTGCCGGACGCAGGCGCTGCCCGTCCTCGCCCAGGGTTTCGCCGGCGAGGGCTTTTTTGAGTGTGATCAGGCAGTCGGTGGTACGCTGGTGGCGGCTTTCGATTTCAACATCGAAGGCTTCGAATTCGTCGGCGTCGCTGCCGCTGCCGACGCCCAGTTCGAGCCGGCCGCCGCTGATGGTGTCGACGACGGCGGCGTCTTCGGCCACTCGCAGCGGGTGTTCAAAGGGCAGCACGATGATCGAGGTGCCCACCCGCAGCCGGCGCGTACGTGCGGCGACGGCGGCCAGAAATGGGAAGGGGGAGGGCAGGTAGCCGTCGACGTCCTTGAAGTGGTGCTGGGCGACCCAGCCGGCGTCGAAGCCGAGCTCGTCGGCGGTTTCGAAGATGCGGATGCTCTCGCTGTAGGCCTGGTCGGCGTCGGCTCTGCCGCGCAGATGGCTCATAAACCCGAGTCGAAATGGCTTGGACATACCCTAAATCTCCGCTTCCACGACTTGCCGCCAGACCTCATCATCCACATTCCCGCCGCAGATGACGACTGCCAGGCGCCGGCCGGCCAAACGCTTTCGCTGCTGCAGGAGTCCGGCCACGGCGACGCCGGCCGCGCCTTCGATACGCTCGCCGCTGTCGCGGTAGACAAGCCGCATTGCACCCGCAATTTCCTCTTCACTGACCGTCAACCACGTATCTACATAATCCCTGCAAAGGTCGAAGGTTACGGCATTCTCTTCGATTCCGCCGGCGCTGCCGTCGGAAAGCGTGGGCAGGCTCTCGATCTCAACAACCCTGCCGGCCCGTACGGAGTTCATCATCGCCGCCGACCGTTCGGGCTGGCAGCCAAACGTCTGCACGGCGCGATCGCAACCCTTGAGATAGCCTGCGATGCCGCCCATCAGCCCGCCGCCGCCGACGGTGGCGAAGACGGCGTCCAACTCCGGCTCCTGGCGGAGCATTTCGACAGCGATCGTGCCCTGCCCGGCGATGATCTGCGGGTCGTTGTAAGGCGAGACATAGACCAGGCCGCGCCTGCGTGCGGAGCGCCGGGCGCTGTTCTCGGCGGCGAGCGCGTCGCCGGCGACGCGCCTGAGGGCAGCTGGGTAGGCGCGCAGCTTCTCAACTTTGCTTTGGGAGGCGTCTTCGGGCAGATAGATGGTTGCCGCGACATTGAGTTGCTCGGCCGCGTGCGCCACTGCCAGCGCGTGGTTGCCGGTGGAGGCGGTGACGACCCCGCGCGCCTGCTCCATGAGCACGAGGCTACGCAGCTTGTGGGTCGCGCCGCGCAGTTTGAATGAACCGGTATGTTGGCGGTTTTCCAGCTTGAGGAATACCTCGGCACCGGTATGTTCGGATAGGGCGGGAGAAAGGACCAGAGGCGTCTCAAGCGTAAAGAGGCGTAAACTGGACGCCGCGCTGCGGGCCGCTCGATAGGGATCCAGGTCAGACCCGCGACCAGCTCGCTGCACGTCGTTCGACTGCGCGACAATTGCGGCGACATTTCCTTTCCCCCGCTCGCTCGATTCAGCCATGTTTTCTTGCAGTCTCCTTCCCTCTGAAAAGGTTAGGCCTTATAGGTATGCTACAATCCAAAACTGTCAAATCAGGTTTCATTCTATCATATACTCCACGGCCGGCATGCCGAGGCCAGACGTTGGATCTGGGCAGAGAGCAGCGGTAGCAACCACCTTGCGAAGTTGCGTCATTGGCTCGGAGTCAATTGACTTACGGAGACCCTTGCCCACTATGCGTATCGCAATTCTCTCAGACATTCACGGCAACTGCGTGGCGCTGGACGCGGTGCTGGCCGACATTGAATCCGGCGTTGATTGCAGTGTCGACGAGTACTGGATTCTGGGCGACATGGCATCCGCCGGCGCGCAGCCGCTGGAGGTGATGGAGCGGCTGAACGGCCTGGCGAATGCGCGCTACGTGCGCGGCAATTCGGAGCGCTATCTCCTCACTGGGGAGAGACCGCTGGCGACGCCGATCGCGGAGATGACCGACTGGTCGCTGGTGCCTGGGTGCGTGGATGTCTGCGAGTCGTTCGCCTGGACCGCGGGCGCGCTGGCCGCGGGCGGTTACCTGCCATTCGTGCAGGACATTCCGCTTGAACAGCGGCTGACGCTGCCGGACAGCAGCAGCGTGCTGCTGGTGCATGCCTCGCCGGGCAGAGACGACGGCGATGGATTCGTGCCCGTTTACAGCGACGAGGAGATGAGCGGGCGGTTGGACGGCTGCGACGCAGACTTGCTGTGTGTCGGCCACACGCACTGGCCGCAGAACTTCCATCTGGATGGCGTACAGATCGTCAATCCGGGCAGCGTCGGCGTCCCATTGATCCCCAGTTTGCGCGCAACGTATGCGGTGCTGGAGGCGGACAGGAGCGGATACCGGGTGGAACACCGGGCGGTGGCGTATGACCTGAAGCTGGCCCAGGAGAAGGCCTGGGAGATGCGCCATCCGCAGGCCGAGTTTATCGTCAGCTTTCTGCGCGGGGAACGCGTGCGCAACTGGGGTGAACCGGATGTCCTGCGATGAGCAATCAGCCGAAACAGTTCCGCTTCAAGTATTCCAGCATCTTCCAGGACGAGAGCGTCGTCCGCGCCTATCGGTACCGCCCCCGATACCCGGCGGAACTCTTCGAGTTGCTTACAAAACTTATGCCGCCGACGTGCTCGCCCAGGGCCGTTCTAGACGCCGGTTGCGGGACCGGATTCGTGGCCCGGTCACTGGCGCCGCTGTTGGAGCGTGTGGACGCAGTTGACTTCTCAGCGGCTGCGATCCGGGAGGGCAGGCGTTTGCCGGGCGGAGACCACCCGCAACTGCGCTGGATCGTGGGGCCGATCGAGTCAGTGGCGGTTGATCCGCCCTACTGTCTCATTACTGCCGGGGCCAGCATGCACTGGTTTGACTGGGAGGTGGCTTTTCCCCGCTTTGCGCGACTGCTGGCGCCCGGAGGGTTGTTTGTTGCCGTGGGCATGAGGCATGACAGGCCCGGCTGGATGCGGGAGGAGCTGGAGCCGGTATTGGCGCGCTATTCGATGAACCGGGACTTCGCTCCCTACAGCGCCGGGGCAATTCTCGCTGACCTGGAGGAACGGGGATTCTATCGATCGCTGGGCAGCGCCCAAACCGATACAATCGAGTGGCGGCAGCCCATCGGCGAATGGGTAGAGAGCATCCATGCCCGCAATGGCTTTTCCAGGGGACCGGATGGACCCGAAACTGGCGGCTGAAGCCGACGCCCTGTTGACGGAAATCGCGACGCGCAATGTGAGCAGCCCCGACGGACTCATCACCCATCGCTACGCCGGAACTCTGTTGTGGGGGCAACCGCTGGAACCCGCTGGAAACAAGAACCGCCCGAAGCTGTGCGACTGATTGTCCCAGGATTCCGCGTTGCGCCGGCGCGATTGCATCCCCGCGGCAGTGCGCGGGCGCAGCTGTGAGAAACAGGCGTCAGCGACCGCCCATGCCGGACAGGGTAATCCCTTCCACGAACCTCTTCTGCGCCACAACATAGACCAGCAGCACGGGCAGCAGCGCGATTACGGAACCGGCCATCAGCAGGTGCCAGTCGGTGTTGTACTGGCCGCGGAATGTGGCCAGGCCGACAGGGATCGTGCGGGTGGCATGGGAGTTGGAGACGACGAGCGGCCAGAGGAAGTCGTTCCAGGAGCCGAGGAAGACGAAGATGGTCAAGGCCGCGAGCACAGGTCCGCTGAGCGGCATGATCACCTGGGCCCAGATGCGGAAAGAGGAGGCGCCGTCCATGCGTGCGGCTTCGTCGAGGTCGACGGGGATGCCGCGGAAGTACTGGCGCAGCAGGAAGACGGCGAAGACGGAAAAGGCGGTGGGGACGATTAGCGCGTAAAAGGTATCGAACCAGCGCAGGAAGCGGACGAGGATGAAGTTGGGGATCATGGTCACGTGGAACGGGATCATCAGCGTGGCCAGGTAGACGAGAAAGAGCGCTTCCCGGCCGCGGAAACGGAGGCGGCCGAAGGCGAAGGCGGCCAGCGAGGAGGTCAGGATCTGAAGGGTCGTCACACTGACGGCGACGAAGAGGCTGTTCAGATAGAAGCGCCCGAAGGGCATCGCCTGCACCGTGTCCAGGTAGTTCTTCCACACAACCGGATTGGGAACCAGCGAGGGTGGGTAGGTGAAGATCTGCGGCGGCGATTTCAGCGACGTGGCCAGCATCCAGCCGAAGGGCAGCAGCATGGCGACGCTGCCCAGGATCAGGGCGGCGTGGAGCAGCAGGTGCCCCGTGCTCAGAGCGGGCGCGCGTGCGGTGTCTCGACGAAGGGGAGCGGGCGCGGTTGAGGTCATGAGTCGCCGCCGGCCTCGTAATGCACCCAGCGCCGCTGCAGCCGCGTCTGCACGAAAGTGAAGACAAAGATGAAGATGAAGAGCACCCAGGCGACGGCCGCGCCTTTGCCCATGCGGCTGAACTCAAAGGCAGCTGGTAGATATAGTAGACGATGGTAAGCGTAGCTTGCGCCGGGCCGCCCTGTGTCATGACGAAGGCTTCGCTGAAGAGCTGGAAGGCGCCGATCATCTGGATGACCATCAGGAAGAAGGTTGTGGGGCTGACCATGGGAAAGGTCACATAGCGGAAGCGTTGCCAGGCGCTGGCGCCGTCCACCTTGGCGGCATCGTACAGTTCGGTCGGCACACCCTGCAGCGCGGCCAGGTAGATGACCATAGTAAAGCCGGTATTTTTCCACAGGGTCAGGATCACGACTGCCGGTTTGGCCCAGTCGGGATCGTTCAGCCAGTCCGGCGGGCGGAGAGGGAAGGCCTGTCTTCGCACCCAGCTCCCAGACGGCCGCGGACAGAATGCCGAAATCATAGTTGAAGAACCACTGGAAGACGAGCGCCGCGGCCACGATCGTCGTCACCACCGGCATGAAATAGATCAGCCGGTAGAACTCGAGGCCGCGCAGGCCCTGGTTCAGGGAAACCGCGAGCAGCAGGCCGAAGGCGAGCTGCAGGGGGACGATGGTGACGATGAAGTAGAAGGTATTGAAGAGGACTTTGCGAAAGACCAGGTCGCTGGAGAGCAGTTGCTTGTAGTTTTTGATGCCGACGAATTCAGGCGGGGAGAGCAGCGACCATTCGAAGAAGCTGAGGGCTAGAGATGCAACGACCGGAATCGCGACGAAGATCAGAAATCCGGCGAAACTCGGCAGCAGGAATAGATAGGCCTCCCACTGCTGGTCGGGCTTGTAGCGCTGCCAGCGGGGCACGGAGCTTTGGGTGGACGTGGAGGCGGTCATGGCGCCATGGGCTCGCGGCAGGCAGCCAGTAGCCGGTGAGGTGACTGGCTACTGGCTGCTAACTGCTGACTGCCGTTTATTTCAGCCTATTTCGGGAACCCGTTCTCCGCCAGGTAGGCGTCCACCTGCTCGCAGATGGCAGCCAGTCCTTCCGCGACTGAGACTTCACCGGTGATGATCTGATCACGGCCCGGGTTGATAAACGAGCCGCCGATCTCGCTCCATTCGACGAAGTAGCCGATGCGGCCCATCCTTGCGTTCTCACCTTCGGTGATGAAGGCCTGCCGGTTGCTCGGCGGGTCACCACTGTCCAGGAAGGCGTCGGACTTGGCGGTGGACTGCAAAGCGGGCAGGATCTCGCCGGAGGCGGTGTAGATACGCTGGCCGCCGTTTGTGCTCTGGAGCCAGGACAGGAATGTCCAGGCCTCTTCCTTGTTGTCGCTCAGTGCGCTCATCACCCAGGCGGCGCCGCCGGCTGCTGAGGCCCGATGTCCGTTGGAAGGAATCGGGATAACCGAGACGTCATAGTTCATACCCGCGGCGTTGAACGCCGAGACGCGGCTGGCGTTCTGGATGATCATCGCCACCTGGCCGCTCTCGAATACAGCGGCATCACCGCCGGCCTGACTCAAGTTGGCCGGAGGCATGAAGTAGTTATTGTCGATCATGTCCCTGAAGAACTGCACGCCCTGGATTGCCTCTGCATCGTTCAAGGCGCAGCGGGAGGGATTGCGCATGTCATCCAGCGCCATGCCGCCGCTTTGCATCACCCAGATCATGTACTTGCCGCCCTCCATGCCAAGGGCATAGCGGGAGACGCGGCCGCTGTCCTCGACGACGGTCAACTGCTCGGCAGCCGCCGTGAGATCGTCCCAGGTCCAGCTGTCATCGGGATAGGGGACGCCGACCTCGTCAAAGATGTCCTTATTGTAGTAAAGGACTTCCAGGCCGATGTCGCGCGGGAAGCCGTAGACGCTGCCGTCGTACATGGCGTACTCCAACAGGGACGGCCAGTAGTCGTCAACATTGTAGCCGCTCGCCTCGATCCAGGGGTCGAGATTTTCCAGCACGCCCTCGGAGGCGTAGTTCACGATGGGCGAGAGGAACAGGACATCGGGAACGACCGATTCGTCACCACTTGCCCAAAGGGTCCGGATCTTGGTGAAGTAGTCGCCCCAGGGTTCGGCCAGAATCTCGATGACAATGTCGGACTGTTCTGCCATAAAGGCATCGGCCACCGACTGATGGGTTGCGACCTCTGACGGGCTGCCCCACATGGCCCAGGTAATTGTGACGGGGCCTTCGTCGGCCATCTCCATGCCGCTGTCGGCTGCCGGCGCGATGGGGGCGCAAGCAGAGAGCAGCAACGCGGCCAGCACGAACACAACCAGCGCTTTGATGCTGTTACGGTTACGCCTTTGTCGGTTCTGCATTTCTTCCTCCCTGAAGAACTCTGAAACTGCCGGTAAAAGGGTCAAATGCGCCCCTGCGCGAGAGGGGC
>CATOTS010000026.1 GCA_951813625.1 uncultured Caldilineaceae bacterium
TTCTCCTGTAACCGCGTCCGGGAACTCTTTAGTCGAATTCTCCGGATCTTCGGGTAGCGGCTTGCGGGCTACTCTTTCTCGCGCCCCAAGGTGCAACAGAGCGCAAATGGCGCCGCAACTCGGACGAATGATTTGCAGGCATCTGTCACAGGGACTTTATCCCACAAAAATAGGGCAGCGAAGCCGATGGCAGGCCGCCCACACAAAGAGAGAGTATAGGCCAGATCCGCCCATCCGGCAAATCCGGCGCGACCTCTGAGCGATTGGTTTCAATTGGACGGACCATTCCATTTTGTCACCAATCAATCTTGTATAATAATTAAACAAAAAGGCAATGTTCGCAATTCTTGTCCAGGTTTTGAACGTCTAAACGGAATCCAACCCGCATTTTCTAACTGCCAGTGCCGCAATCGGCCCCAGGAGTGTTCCTCTGTCAAAAATCATCGTGATCGGCTCCGGCTTCGGCGGTCTGAGCGCTGCCGCGCGACTGGCAGCCCGCGGCCACCAGGTCGATATTTTCGAAAAACGGGACAAGCTGGGCGGCCGCGCCTACGTCTACGAAATCGACGGCTTCACCTTCGACGCCGGCCCCACAGTGATCACCGCGCCTTGGATCTTCGACGAGATCTGGCACGCGGCTGGACGTCGCCGCCAGGACTACTTCCAGCTGGTTCCCTGCGACCCCTTTTACCGTATCTTCGATCACAACCACCGCCCCTTCGACTTCAGCGCAGATCTTGAACTGATGCTGCACCAGATCGAGCAACGCAACCCCTCCGATGTGGAAGGGTTCAAGGCATTTGTTGCCAGCACAAAGGAGATTTTCGACAAGGGCATGGCCCTGATCGACCAGCCCTTCCTCAACCTGTCCGACATGATCAGAGTCGTGCCCGATCTGATTCGCCTGCAAAGTTATCGCAGCGTCTACGGTTACGTTTCAAAATTCTTCCCAGATGAATTTCTGCGTTGCTGTTTTTCGTTTCAGCCGCTCCTCATTGGCGGCAACCCTCTCGACGCGGCCAGTCTCTATGTCCTTATCCATCACTTGGAACGCAAGTGGGGCGTTCATTACGCGCTGGGAGGAACCGGCGCCATCATCGCCTCATTCGCCCGGCTGCTGCAAGAGCTCGGCGTGACCATTCACCTGAATGCGGAGGTTGACTCCATCATCGTCGAGCAACGGCGGACACAGGGAATCCGTCTGCAGGACGGCTCCATCAGGCGGGCCGACGCCGTTGTCTCCAATGCCGACGTCGCCTTGACCTACCTCAACCTGATCCCCGAACGACACCGACCCCATAACAGCAACAGTCGCATCAGGAACAGGAACTACTCGATGTCCCTCTTTGTCATCTATTTCGGCGCCAAGCGGCAATACCGCCAACAGGGCTTGGCCCACCATAACATCATGATGAACCGCAACTACAAGGGTCTATTGCGCCAAATTTTCGCCAACCACGGCCTGCCGCAGGACTTTTCCCTCTATCTCCATATGCCGACCTTGACCGACCCATCCATGGCGCCGGCGGGCTGCGAAGCCTTCTACGCTCTCTCGCCCGTCCCCCATCTCGGCGCACCGATCGATTGGGAGGTCCAGGCCGGCCCATACCGCGACGCCATCATCGAGTTTCTCGAGCAGAACTATCTGCCCGACCTGCGCGCCAACATCGTTGCCGAGCACAGGATCGATCCCCGCCACTTCGCCCACACGCTTAACAGCCAACTCGGCTCTGCCTTTTCCATCCAGCCGACCCTGACCCAGAGCGCCTGGTTCCGCCCCCACAACCGCTCGGAAGATATCGACAACCTCTACTTCGTCGGTGCTGGCACGCATCCCGGTGCCGGGGTGCCCGGTGTGGTCTCTTCCGCCAAGATCGTCGACAATCTCATTGGCGACCCCGCCCCCGCGACCGTGCTATCCTCTTCACCTACCGTGCCTGCACTGCCCACTCGTACAGCCCCTGCCGCGCCTTCTGATACGCCTCCGGCGGTCGGCTGATCGATGTCGCGCCCGCAGTGTCAACCTCGATAATGCGGGCGGATACCGGCTCATATGCGGCGCGCGGCGCAACCGCGCCCTTGGCAACGAAAATGCGCTGCTGCTCCGGCAGTATGCCTACCGAACGCAGTTGATTCAGACTCATCGGCGGCGTCCGCAAGCTGTCCAACAGCAGCAGGCCCCCGCACGTTTCCAGCACCGCCGTCAGGCCCTGGTCCCACTCCCGCTTGCCTCCGTGACGCCGTTCGGTCTCGATGAACTTGCCATCGTGCAGCGCGCGTACGGTCCCTTCGACCGTCAATGTCGGCCCGTGTTGATCGTCCACCTTTCCGCCCACGGGCAGCGTCAACAGCGCGCCGATGCCGGCAGCCGCGCACGCCGCTGCCGCCTCAGGATCATACAGGGCTGCCACCCACCTGTCGGCGCCCTGGCGCAGCAACTCATCCACAACAAAGGTGGCGTCCCCCGCGCTGCCTCCGCCGATGTTGTCCCCCATTTCGAACAGAGAGACCGGTGTCTCCGCGCTCGCCATCGCCATGTGCACCGCCTCCGCCGGCCCCGGAACGCGTGGCAGCAGCTCATCACGTGTTGACCACATCAGCTCGGCCAGCTGCCTGGCCTCCCGCTGCGCCAGGGCCGGCTCCCCATCGGCCACCACGACCACCGATGGCCCCATCCACGGCACATCCGCATACTGATAGCCGGCCGCAACGCTGGCAGCCAGTATGCCCGCCTGCCTCTCCAGTTCGATCGCCGCGTCCATCACCTGCTTCATCGGGCCGCTGCCCGTATTGTGGAAGGCAATGTTGTAAAGCAGTTCCGGCTTGACGATGGCCGCCTCGGGCCTGACTTCGGCCCGCACCGTGCGCGCGAGCAACTCCGCCGCCTGCAGACCGCGTTCCCGCTGATCGACATGCGGACACGTCTTGTAGATCACCAGCGCCGTGGCCTCCTCAACCAGCTGCGGGGGCACATTGCCGTGGTAGTCGTGGGTGACGACCAGAGGAACATCCGGCCCCAGGAGTGCCCGCACCCGGTGTACCGTCTCTCCATCGGCATGCGGGAAGCCGTCCGCCGCCATCGCGCCGTGCAGCGCCAGCAACAGGCCGTCCAGGGGCAACGCCGCCCGGATGCTTTCCAACAGTTCACCGACAAGCGCCGCGTACGCCTCCGCCTCGACCGCGCCCGAAGGCGTCGCGTCCGCTCCGAAGAGCGGCACGATCTCGTATCCGAACGCCTCGCCGCCGGCGAAGAAACCGGCTACTTCGTGGTAGGTCGACGCGTGCTTCTCCACAATCTCCTGGCCGCGCAGGATGTGAAAGTCCGACAGCGCTGTCGTGAACGAGGCAAAGGTGTTAGATTCGTGGATTAGATAGGCAATTCCAATGCGCATGGCCGTTCTCCTTTTCCGCCGCTCATTTGCCCAGTATCAGATCCTCAGTATAATCAATCGCGTAGTTGAACCATATCGTCGGCGGGCATAATCCGTCCTGACCGTCTGCTTCGCAACCCGAATTGAGTCCGCGCTCGGCCTTGTGCCTGCGCCCTGCTCGGCCGAGTTGCGATCAGACGCAATGAACTGTTGTGATTCACGAGGGCGGTTTTCTCTCAATCCAAGCACATCCAACAATCCTTTCAGGAGGACAGCATGGCTTTTACTCTCGAAATCGGCGACAAGGCGCTTGACTTCAAGCTGATCGCCACCGATGGCAACGTCTACAACCTCAGCAGCTTTGACGACGCCGAAACACTTGTCATCTTCTTCACCTGCAACCACTGCCCCTACGTCATCGGCTCCGATGAGGCCACGCGCACGACCGCCGACAAGTTTGCGTCCAAGGGCGTGAAGTTCGTCGGCATCAACTCGAATAGCGTCCATGTCAATGCCGAGGACGACTTCCGCCACATGGTCGAGCGCATGGCTGAATACAAGTTCCCCTGGGTCTATCTGCGCGACGAAACCCAGGAGATCGCCCAGGCGTACGGCGCGCTGCGAACGCCCCACTTCTACGTGTTCAACAAGGATCGTGAGCTAGTCTACACCGGACGCGGCGTCGACAATCCCCGCGATGCCAGCCTTGCCACCGTCTTTGACCTGGACCAAGCCCTGGACGAGCATACCTCCGGCCAGCAGGTCAGCGTTGACCTGACGAACCCAATTGGCTGCAACGTCAAGTGGGCCGGCGAAGACGCCCACTGGATGCCCGCCGACGCCTGCGACCTGGTATTGCCGCAAGCGGCGTAGATTCGCCCAAAAAGTCCTGAACGCGCGGCGCGAGCCGGCTCGATCGATTCGCGCCGCGCGCACGACCCCTCCACATGCCTCCCATCACAAGGGAATATACGGTACGCTCATGCCCACCTACTCAGAGCTCGACGTAACCCCGATCATCAATGCCAACGCCACCCTGACCCGGCTTGGCGGTTCTCTCATGCCCCCGGAGGTGCTGGAGGCCATGATGGAGGCGGCCAAAGTCTTCGTCGAACTGCCCGAGTTGCAGCGCCGCGTCGGCAATCGCATCGCCCTCCTCACACAGAACGAGGCCTGCTACCTGAGTTCGGGCGCGGCCGGAGGCATTGTAGTCGCTATCGCCGCCTGCGTCACTGGAAACGACATGGCGGCGATTGAAAGACTGCCGAACCTGTCGGGTCTCAAAAACGAGGTTATCGTCCATAAGTCCCAGCGGAACGGGTACGATCACGCTGTTAGGCAGGTAGGGGTCAAACTGGTGGAGATCGGCTACCCTGCCGTAACCGAAGTTTGGCAGCTGGAGGGTGCAATCAACGAGAAGACCGCTGCCGTCATCTGGTTTCATGGCGCTCTGGGCGGCCCTGGCGATATCTCCCTGGAAAAAGTGATTGATATCTCTCACGCCCACGGCGTACCGGTGCTCGTGGACGCGGCCGCGCAGCTCCCGCCTGTGGAAAACCTGTGGAAGTTCACCCAGATGGGCGCCGACGCTGCCATCTTCAGCGGCGGCAAGGACCTGCGCGGGCCCCAGTCCTCTGGGCTGGTTCTGGGTAAGCAATGGCTGATCGACGCCTGCGCGCTCAACGGGCCGCCCAATCACAGCATCGGCCGGCCAATGAAGGTGGGCAAAGAAGAGATGCTCGGACTGCTTGCCGCGGTCGAACGGTACCTTGCGCTCGATCACGAAGGGCGGGCCTCGCAGATGGACGAGATTGTCTCCGGCTGGTGTAACGAATTGAACAAGCTGGAAGGTCTGCACGCCGTGCGCTCCTTTCCAAACGAAGCGGGCCAGCCGTTGCCGCGCGCGCAGGTCCACTTCGACGCCGCCGCAATTGGGCGCGCGCGCAGCGAAATCGTGCAAGGTCTACTCGAAGGCCGCCCCGCCGTCTCCGTCGCGCTCGGCCCCGACAACTCCATCTTCCTCAACCCGACGACCCTTGAAGAAGGAGAGGAAGAGGTCGTACTGGCGCGGCTGGTGGAAGAGGTCCACGGGTGATTCCGACTTAGATTGCTTCCCCAATGAGGCCCGGGAATCCCGCCCGACAGACGTGCCGGCGGATCCCCTATGAATCCGGCCCGCCCCTCCCGTGTAAGTCCGTCCTTTGAGAAGGAATCCCGATGAGAAACCAGGAACGAACAACGAGAATTGACCGAAAAACCGGGATTCGGTGCAAGAGACAGCCGCGCCTGCTATAGTAGAACCATGACCTGCGCGACACGCGCAGTCAATAACAGGAGGTGACTACTCAGCCGCTATCAGTCTGCGACCATGAATGAGGCGAAAGAAGGTGTTTTCTCTCTCCTTAGCTTTTTGGACGGTCGGGCCTGCGGCCCTCCCTTGTGCGGGGGGACTCCCCCCGCAACGCCCCCCTCCAAAACCAGCGCTCACCGACGGTACGTCGTCATTCCTGCAGTGCGGCTTATCCAACGTGGTGGCGGCCAACCGAATACGCAATCAGATAATCTGAATGGCGGCGGGGATGGAAGACTGGTCGATACCGTTGCCGTATGTGGCTTAGTAGTTACAACAGGAGAAACAATTTCGCAGACGCCGCGCAACCCAATTTTGCGCAATTCCGGGCAAGAGAACTGAAACCGTGCTACGCTGTCATTATCATGCCAATCCAACCGAGGGATTCCAGCCAGGATCGGCCCGCAAAAAAACGTGATCGACCCGACCTGACCGGACTTCACCCGACTTCGGCCGCACAAAACATTCGCAAGAGATACCTTACGACCTTGACTGACCTCACGACACAAAAACACAAGAGCCGCCAGCCCGGCAGCACATCCTGACGAACCGCCAAAATGACCCGCTCATGACGCAAAAAGGCAGAATTAGGCGAATTCCAGTGCAAGAGCGCTCCGACCATGCTACGCTGTCAACAACATGCGAAACTGTCCAACCGAGCCGTCCCAATTCGCGCCAAAAAGCAGACGCCCCAACTTTCTGCTACAGTTCCTGCTACGCTACAAATGTCATGCAATTCCAACCACCATATTCTGCCCGAAATACGCCCCAAATACCGCTAGGCCCGGCGCCCGACACCCCTCCCTCAAGAAAAAAAAATTGGACGACATTGGGCTATATTGGTGGATATTGGTCGACATGAGTCGACGTATTCTGCCAAAACGAGAGGACTTCGCATCCAGCAGATAGTGGAGCCAGACGACCGCCATGGCAGGTCTGCAAACACGCAAATCTTGCGGCCAACGACCGCACGAACCAGGAATGTTTTGAGGGCTTGAGAACGTCGAATCGCTCGGTCTTACAGACGAAACTGCTTGGAAACTGGAAACTACACGATCGAAACCACCTGCATTCACATTCCGCCTTTGAGGGTGAGAAGACTGAAATCCCAGGATGCGACTCCGGCCAAAAGTCTCGATGCCAATGGGGGACCTAACACTCGAAAAGGCTCCATTCAACATACTTCGTCGATGTCTTTTGGAGGTTACGCGTGACGGCGGAGATACACGTGGAAGCGGCAACCGAGAATTGAGTGCCGGTCGGATTGCCGCCACTCGACAGAACTGCCAGGATGTTCTCGGCCGCGTCCGAAGCGCGTTGGAAAAGGATCTGCTTGGATCCCACAGGTGAAAATTAGCAGAGCGTGGTAACTACTAAGCCATTTCTCTTGGATGTAGTAGAGTAAATGGTATGAGTGATTGCATAAGACTAAGTCGTGAGCAAATAGAGCAGCTATATCAAGAGAGCCTTGCGTTGATCGAGGCGTTGCGTCAGCAGGTGGCTGGGCAACAGGCATTGATCCAGGGACTGCAGGAACAGATAGCTGCCCAGCAGGCGTTGATTCAGAAGTTGCAGGATCAACTGACGAAAGACAGTCACAATAGCGGCAAGCCGCCGAGCAGCGATGGGCTGAAGAAAGGCAGACGCAAGAGTTTGCGCAAGTCTGGCCAGCGGCCGCGTGGTGGACAACGCGGGCACAAAGGGCGCACCTTGATGCAGGTGGCGGAGCCGGAGTATGTCGTCGTGCATGGGCTGACGGGTTGCCCGCACTGCCAGACAGAGCTGACCGACGTAGCGGTTCAGGGGCATATGAAACGGCAGGTATTCGATGTCCCACCGGCCAGCATCGAAGTGACAGAGCATCAGGCGGAGGTGAAGCAGTGTCCTGGCTGTGGAACGTGCGTGAAGGGCGCGTTTCCCGCCCACGTGACCCAACCCACCCAGTATGGTCCCCGTCTGAAAGCACTCGCTTGCTACCTGTACAGTCAACAGTTCATCCCCTTGGCGCGCATCAGAGAGTTGCTGACTGCGCTCTACGGTCATGCGCCTTCGGAGCCGGTCGTTCTCGCCGCCGCCCACCAACTTGCCAGCCGCACGCACGCAAGCCTGGAACAGATTCGCCAACAACTGGTCGCTGCTCCTGTCGTCCATTTCGACGAGAGTGGCTTGCGTGTCGATGGTTGCTTGCAATGGTTGCACGTGGCCAGCACAGAGAAGCTGACCCACTACCACGTCCACGACAAACGGGGGCATGTCGCTATGCAAGGCGGAGGCATCCTGCCCCACTTCAAGGGCGTTGCTCTGCATGACCACTGGCGCTCCTACCTCAAGTTTACCGACTGTCAGCATAGTTTCTGCAATGTCCATCATCTGCGCGAACTGCGCTTTGTGGCCGAGCAATACGCGCAAGCTTGGGCGGCAAAGATGGAACGTTTGTTGTTGGACATCAAAGCCGAAGTCGCATCGACTTCAGCACTGCATTCTGCCTTGCCACCAGACCGCTTGGCCGACTACGCGACACAGTACGATGCGCTCATTGACCAAGGCTTTGCCGCCAACCCCTGCGCAGCAAAGACCAAACCCAGACCGGTCGGCCGACCCAAACAGTCGCCGCCCAAAAACCTGCTCGACCGCTTACACAAACATAAGGCCGGCGTCTTAGCCTTCATGTATGACTTCCGCATCCCCTTCGACAACAACCTCGCCGAACGCGACGTGCGCATGATTAAGGTCCAACAGAAAGTCTCCGGCTGCTTCCGTACGCCAGACGGTGCTCATCTCTTCTGTGCAATACGTTCCTATATCTCTACAGCTCGTAAACATGGCCTCAACGCCATTGATGCCATCTACAACGCCTTTCTTGACCAACCCTTTATCCCTCACACCTCTCAGGCTTAGTAGTTACAGAGCGTGTTAGAATCCAATCAGTATGTCTTGCCGGAGTATCGCAGTCCGTCGCCTTTGTTTAGGAACACCAGATGACCGCTACCTCCAAGATCACAAATGTCGAACGCATCCTGCTCGTCGTTCCCTTTGTCGAGCGCGTGCGCCGCGAGATGGAGCGCGCCAACATCCATCGCTGGTCGGAGTGCGAGGTAATCCGCGTCACCACCGACGACGGCACCGTCGGCTACGGCGAAACCATCCAGAACTACACCTGGGGCCGCGTGCCCGACACCGACCGCGTGATCGGACGTTCGCCCTTTGAGTGTATGTGGGATGATTCTCTCGGCGCGGGACTGCAGATGGCGCTCTTCGACGCCGCCGGAAAACTGGCCGGCGTCCCCGTCCACCGTCTGCTTGGGAACAAAGTGCGAGACTGGTGCCCCGTCTCATTCTGGGACCACGATATGGGGCCGGAGGCCTACGAAAGCGAGGCGAAGCTCGCCGTAGAACTGGGCTTCACCTCGATCAAGATCAAGACTCGCCCCTGGCACGACGTCTACGCGACAGTCCGGCGTATCAGCAACGCCACACCCGATTGGTTCCACATCGACTGCGATTGGAACGATTTCCTGCTCGACGTATCCACCGCCGTGCCCGTCCTGCGTGAGCTCGAGTCCGATTTCCCCAAGATTTCGATCTGGGAGGGTCCCATCAAGTCCGACGACGTGGCCGGCAACCGCCTCCTGCGCGAGAAAGTGCGCACGCCGGTCGCCCATCACTACGGTGCCGTGCCCGGCGCGGTCGCCATCCAGCAGGGCTACTGCGACGGCTTCGTCGTGGCCGGGGGCGTAACCAACGTCATGCGTTCCGGAATCTCAGCTGCCACCGCCAACATGCCTTTTTTCATCCAGATGGTCGGCACCGGCCTCACAACAACGATGGCGTTGCACCTGGGTGCTGTGCTCAGCCATGCCCAGTGGCCCGCAATAAACTGCCACGAGCTCTACGAGCACAACCTGCTGAGCGAGCGCATCCCTGTGGTCGGCGGTTTCGCACCGACACCCCAAGCGCCGGGCCTGGGCATAACACTGGACGAGGAAGCTCTGCACGCCTATTGCGTCGACGAAGCCGATTTAAGCCTGCCCCGCCGCCTCATCCGCTACAGCCGGGCCAATGGCGTGCGCGTCTATTTCCCCGACTCCAGCTGGAGCCAGCAATCCTTCATGTGGGACTACTGGCGAACCGCCAATCAGCCGGTCTACGAGCGCGGCGTCCAGACCGAATACTTGGACGATGACGGCAGCCCCGAGTTCGCTGACCTCTACCGGCGCGCCGGACAGGCACCGCTGCTGTCCCGGGAAACATAGGCGATACAATGATCCAGAGTTCCTGACTACCCGTCACCTAGCCGCGCCAAACCCGGCGCGCGCAGAACATTCACAGGAGAAGAGCGTGTCTTATCTCGCAAAACTGAAGGAAATGGGCTACGAACTGGAAGTCGTCGACCTGGACGGCGGTCGACTGATGCAGGCCGTGCGCTCCGGCGACCATGTCTACGTCTCCGGGCAGGTCTCCCGCTGGGGCGATGAAGAGGTCCTTGGCAAGGTCGGACAGGATCTGACGACCGAAGAGGGCTACCGCGCCGCGCAACTGTGCGCCTTGAGTATTCTGCAGGCTGTCCACTCCATCGCCGGTCTCGACAACGTGCGGCAGGTCGTTAAAGTCTTCGGCATGGTCAACGTGGCTCCGGGTTTCGACGATACGCCCTCGGTCATCCATGGCTGCAGCGAGCTGTTCATCGAGCTGTTCGGCGACGCCGGCCGCCACGCACGCAGCGCCATTGGCCTGACCGTCCCCCTCAATTGGGCGGTCGAAATCGAAGCCATCATCGCTGTCGACTGAGGCGGCGCGCGTCGCTGCCAGGAGTAAAATGAATGTCCTCAAAAACCTACCGCGCTGCCGTTATCGGCTTGGGGCGGATGGGCAGCACATTCGACGACGAGATCAAGCAGGGCGGACAGTTCTTTATGCCCTACTGCCACGCGCCCAGTTACGTGGCTTCCCCACAGACCGAACTTGTCGCCGGCGTCGACCCCCACGCCGAGCAGGGGAAGATCTTCGCCCAGCGCTGGGGGCTTACCGAACGGCAGATCTACGCAGATTACAGGGAAATGCTCGAGGAAGAGCGCCCCGACTTCGTCAGCGTCTGCACCACTGCCCGCCACCGCGCCGCCATCATGCAGGAAGCAATTAACGCCGGCGTCAAGGCGATCTGGGCCGAAAAGCCCTTTACACTCAGCCTGGCCGAAGCCGACAGCGTAATCGACCTCGCCAACCGCAAGGGCGCGGCCGTCGCCGTCAACTGCTCCCGCCGCTATAATGTCTTCTTCACCGAAGCGCGGCGCATGGTTGAAGAGGAGGAACTGGGCGAGATTCTGCAGATAACAGCCTACACGCGGTGCGGTCTCTCCCACAGCGGCAGCCACTCGATCGACGCAATGCGCTTCCTGGTAAACGGCGACGTCGACTGGGTCTTTGGGGAGATGGAGTCGGATGAGAAAGCGGCCGGCGACGTAGACCTGATGGGCAACGGCTACTTTGCCTTCGACAATGGTGTGCGCGGTTTTCTGCGAACCACACCGACCGGCTTGGCCCAGTGGGAATTCGACCTGATCGGCACCGAGGGCCGCGTCCGCTCACTGGCCCAGGGCATGGAGACCCATTATTACCGCTGGGTCCCAGGCGGCCTTCGTGATCAGGGTGTGCCCGCACAGGCGCCGTTCCCACTGCCCATCAGCATTCCCAGCATGGGATTGGCCGCCATAGAAGACCTGGTCCATTGCATCGAGACCGGAACGCAGCCGCGCTGCTCAGGAGACGACGGGCGCAAGGCGCTGGAGATCGCGATTGCAATGCGAGAGTCACACCGCCGCGGCGGGCAGCGCGTCAATCTGCCTCTCGCCGACCGTTCTCTCCGCATCTTGTCGTCCGGAATCACCCAGGATGACGTGCCTGCCCGCATTCGCCGTGCGCAGGCCGCTGCAACTTGAGGTTGAAAACCGGTATGCCCAAGAGTCGCTTCGAGGGGGTGCATGCACCATGACCGAAAAAACTTATCGCGTCGCCATCATCGGCCTTGGACGCATGGGCAGCACCATTGACGACGAATTCCCTGAGAGGGCGCCTCCCTACTCCGTTGCCGCGTCCTGCCGCGCCAGTGACCGCTTGCAAGTCGTGGCCGGCGCAGAAATTGACGCCGCCAAACGCGACGCCTTCGCCGAACGTTGGGGCGTCGATGCGCTTTACGACGACTATGTTGAGATGATCCGCCAGGAGGCCCCCGACATGGTCGCGGTCTGTACGCGCGGCCATCTGCACGCCGAGATGGCGACGAAATCCGCCCAGGAGGGCGCCCCACTGATCTTCTGCGAGAAGGCGATTGCCTGTTCCATGCTCGAAGCGGATGCGCTGCGTAAGGCAGTCGAGGAGAATGGCGCGCTCTTCAACTCGGGTGTGCTGCGCCGCTTCGACGTGCGCTATCATCAGGCCCGTGACCTGGTCCGCAAGGGCGAAATCGGCAAACCCCAGGCAGTAGTCCACTATGCCAGCACCAACCTGCTGCACGGCCACATCCATTCAATCGACACGCTCAGCTTTCTTCTGGACGATCCGAGTGTCGAAAATATCTGGGGCGAGCTCAATTCAATCGACCATCGCATTCCGGACAACCGGCTCGAAGACGACCCCTACGGCATCTTTCAGTTGAACTTTGCCAACGGCGTTGCCGCGACCAGTGTACCCTCTGGCAACTGGGAGTTCGAGGTGTTTGGCGACGGCGGCAGTTTGCGTATGTTCGACAACGGCGCCGGGTTGCAGCTGCGCCAGTACCAGGGCAATCGAAGCCGCATTGCAGTCGAAGTCCCCATCGAGCAGGTGCCCGAATACAGCGCCACCCAATTCTGCTTGGAGGACCTGGTCTTGGCGCATGAAGAGGGTCGTCCAACCCTGGGCCCCATCGGCATTGCCCATCACCTGACCGAAGTCTGCCTCGCGCTCGCCGAAAGCCATCGCCAGGGACGGCGTATCAGCCTTCCGCTCGAGAATCGTTCGCTTTACATCTTTCATCGCTGATTGGTATAGGGCGAGTAAAAAGATCGCGGGGTCAGGCGTTCATCAGTGACCTTCCACTGGAAAATGGAGGACTGAAGTGGCTCATGTAAAGATCGACGACCGCGATTGGTCGAAATTGAGCTTTGGCCAGCATGTCTATCAGCTGGAAGTCGAAGGCTACACCGTCATGCCCGAACTGCTTTCCCAAGAGAATCTGGAAGAGCTGCGAGCTGCGACCGCCCGACTGGACACTTTTGCCGTCGATTACAGCGTGAAGCAGCAGGTGAGTCCGCGCACCCAGTTTGTCGGCGGCGCTATCACCGAACTCATCGCCCATCCGCCGACCGTCCAGTTTCTGGAACGGCTGTTTGGCGATGAAATTGTCTTCATGTCCTACGCCTATGCCCGCTCCGAACCCGGTCATCCCGGCATCAGCATCCACACCGACGGCCAGCCCTACGGCTCCGAAATCTTCGGCTATGAGGGAAGTTGTCCTTGCACGGTGCGCGTCCTTTACTATCTCCAGGACCTGACCGAGGAGGTGTCGCCCTTCCGCGTAGTCCCCCGGTCCCACCTGGCTATGCACGCCCACGCCAACCCCTACCTGCGCTACGAGTCCCACCCGGAAGAGGTCATGGTAACCGCCGCGGCCGGCTCAGCCGTGATGATCAATCACCGCGTCTTTCACGGCAATTTTCCCAACGCGGGCAACTACGCACGCGAGCTGCTGGCAATCGCCTACCGGCCCGCCTGGGCCGGCCCGGTCGCGCAGAAGGTCGAGCAATGGCCGCAAGCTGAGTTGGAGAAGCTGCCCGACGAGGTCAAGCCCTTCTTTATCGACCGCAATGTCCGGCGCTGGGACCACGGCGGCGGAAACAAGCCCGCCAATATGGCCAGCGAAGCTCCGGGCATCAACCCCAGCCGTTGGGATCTGGCATAGCTTCTGGAACAATTGGGTGATTTGTGGCTGATTGCCTGTCACCGGTTGGGCAGCTATCCACGGTTTACCGGCCATTGACGAAGGAGGGCAGGATGGAGATTCCCGGCCAAACTGTCGAAGTCCCCGAGATTCCCTGGAAGACGCGCGTCGAACTGCCCGCGCAAAGCAGCGCGGTAATCGTTGTTGACATGCAAAACGATTTTGTCAAGGATGGCGGCTCGCTGGTTGTGCCCGGCGCCGCCGCCACAATCGAAAGTGTGCAGTCGCTCCTGGCCGGTGCCCGCCGCGCCGGTGTACACATCGCCTACACACAGGACACCCACTCAGAAGGCGATCCGGAATGGGAAATCTGGCCGCGCCACTGTGAGCTCAACAGCTGGGGCTGGCAGATTGTCGCCGAGTTAGCCCCGCACAAGGAGGACCTGATCTGTCAGAAAAGCCGCTACGACGGCTTCTACGGTACGCCGCTCGAGCACTTCCTGGCCAATGTCTGGCAGGTCCGTCACCTTGTGATCGTCGGAACCGTTTCCAGCATTTGCGTATTACACACTGCCGCCTCCGCCGGTCTGCGCTGGTTTTCCGTAGTCCTCCCCTGCGATTGTATCTCCGCGCTGACCGAATTCGACCAGGCTCTCACCCTTCGGCAGGTGTCCTGGCTCTACACCGGCAGCGTAACCAGGACAGCCGCCGAAATCTCCTTCGCAGGCGGAAACGTCGAACAGCCGTGAGTCGCCGAACGATGTCCTCGCGCCCGTTCGTCGCTCTTGACCTTGAGACGACCGGGCTCAGTCCCAAGAGAGACCAGATCATCGAGATCGGCGCGGTACGATTTCAAGAAGGCCGCGCCCGTGAACGATTCGCCACCTTCGTCAACCCCGGACGCCCCATTCCGCCGCGCATCCAGCAGCTGACCGGCATCCGCCCGGCCGACGTCGCCGATGCACCCCCAATTCAGGCCTTAATCCCCGAAATTCTGGCATTTATCGGCGGACGTACCGATGCCGTTGTCGCCCACAGCGCCGGATTCGATATCTCCTTCCTGCGCGCCGCCGGCGTGAAAATCAACACACCCGTGATCGACACGCTCGAACTGGCGACAATTCTGCTGCCCGGGCAGTTCAGTTACAGCCTCGGCGAGCTTTGCCGAGCGCTCGAAATCTCTTTGCCCATTGCCCACCGCGCCGGCCACGACGCCGAAGCTACCGCGGACCTACTGCTCTACCTGCTCAACCGCATTGAGGATCTGCCTGGATCCATCTTGAAGGTCCTGTGCGCGGCAGGGCTCGAGAGCCAGTGGGACCCGCTGATTCTCTTCCAGGACGCGCTGTCCAGCCGGATGGAACAGGACGCAAGGAGTGGCGAAATCGAGAGGCAAGAGCCGAGCATGGTTCGTGTGCCTCCCCCCCTCCTCCCGCGCGCGGCGCCGCACGAAATAGAGGACGGATTTCTATCAGTTGCCTTCGCTGCAGATGGGCCGCTTGCCGGGGCGTTCGACGGCAAGGAGGAGCCGCGCTTCGAGCGCCGCGACGGCCAAATTGAAATGGCGCGACATGTGTTGGACGCGCTCAATCGCGGCGATCACAAGATCATTGAGGCGGGTACCGGTATCGGAAAGAGTCTTTCCTACCTCCTGCCAGCTGCCGCCTGGGCCAGGGCTAACCACAGCCGCGTCGTGATCGCCACCAACACGATTCCTCTCCAGCACCAGCTTCTTGAACACGAATTGCCCCGCGTGTCTAGAGTTCTGACAGCGTCGGGCCTGGCCGCAAGCGACGAAGATCAACCGCCCCTGCGGGCGATGGTGTTGAAGGGCCGTTCACACTATCTCTGCACGCGGCGGCTGGCCCGCTGGCTGGAGAGGCCTCGCCCTCGTAACGGTCTCCTGCCAACCGGCCTTTCCCCCTTGGAAATGCGTTTCCTGGCCAAGATTCTGGTCTGGTTGCCCAACACCGAAACGGGAGACCTCAGCGAGCTTCCCGTTCACGACCGGCAGGAGCGGGCGTTGGTTGCCCATGTCTCATCCCGTGCTGACGAATGCAGCCCAGAGCGCTGTATGGTGAGCGCAGTTCCTGGCAAACACGACTACCTGGGCGGGCGCTTCCGCGACTTCTACCTCGAAGCCCATCGCCGCGCCGTTTCAGCTCACCTCCTGGTGATCAACCACGCACTACTGGTGGCCGATGTCGAAGCCCGCGGCCAGGTTCTACCCGAATACGACAATCTCGTCGTAGATGAAGCCCATCACCTCGAGAACGCCGCCACCGCTCAGTCTACGCGCCAGATCAACCCCCACATCCTGGCCTCCCTGCTCGACAGATTGGCCGAGGCCGTCTCTCACCTCCCGTCGCACATTTCCCATGGGGCTGCACGCGAGCTGATCAGTCAACTCGAGGCCAGCCGCCGGTCAGCGCAATCGATTATCCCTGGCTTCTTTGACCTTCTGCTCGATTTCGCTCTGCGCCACCGCGACGAAAGACCCGACGCCCGAAAGTCGTCCGAATCAGGAAGCGGATATCCCCAGCTCTTGGCCCTTGACAACCGAATGCGCGCCCAACCTGAGTGGAGCGAAATCGAAATCCAGTGGGATGACGTCAGCAGTCAACTCAGTCGAATCTTGGAACAGTTGACCGCGCTCGCCGCGCTGCTGGAGAGCCCTTCCGGAATACAGGAGGATCATTCTCTAAGCAGTTCCGGCATCGACGCACAATCCGAAGCGGAGCACGGGATCTGGAGCCACGCCGCCGAACTGCTTCACTCCGCCCAATCCAGTCTCATCGACCTGGTTCAGGTGGCCGACGACGTGATTCTGCGTCCCCTCCACCTGGAGAAAAGTTCGGTAGCCTGGCTGGAGCTGGTCGAGAACGGTCCCTCTGCTGCGACCGCCGCCGCCCGCCCTCGGCGCGGCTCCCGCTCGGTAGTGCTGCGAAGCGCGCCGATTCAGGTAGCTGAAAAGCTGGCTGCCGACCTGTTCGGGCCCCGGCGTGCAGTCGTCCTCACCGGCGCAACTCTTCAGGCCGGCGATGGATTCAGTTTCCTGCGCGATCGGCTCGGCTGTTGGGATGCCGGCGGCAACGTGATCGGCAGCCCCTTCGACTACAAGCGCAACGCCTTGCTTTACACGCCCAGCGACATGCCGACGCCCGACCAGAATAGCTACCAGCGTTCGCTCGAGCAGGCCATCCAGCAGGCTGCCCTGGCCGCCGAGGGCAGAACGCTCGTCCTCTTCACAAGCCACAACCACCTGCGTGCTACCGCGGAAGCAGTCCGCGCGCCCCTTGCAGCAGCCGGTGTTACCGTTCTCCGACAAGGCGAGGGCAGCCGGCGCCGCAATTTGAGTGACTTTCGCGCAAATCCGCGCTCACTCCTTCTCGGCACGAGCAGCTATTGGGAAGGGATTGATCTCCCAGGGGACCAACTCGTCTGTCTCCTCATCGCCCGTCTCCCCTTCGCCGTTCCGACCGAACCGCTCTACGCTGCCCGCAGCCGCCTCTACGAGGACCCGTTTCACGAATACGCCGTGCCAGAGGCGGTCATCCGGCTGCGTCAGGGTTTTGGGCGCCTGATTCGAAGCGCTACCGATCGCGGCGTCGTCGTCCTGCTCGACAGCCGCCTGTGGCAGCGCAGTTACGGCGATTTCTTTCTCGATGCCTTGCCTGACTGCACCACGCGTCACAGCCCTCTCTCCCACCTGGGCGAAGCCGTGCGGGAGTGGTTGGACCGCCGCACCGAGCCTCCGGCGGGCACTGATCGCCGGTTGGTGTCCAGTGCCTAGCAGCAGCGCCGGCCACCGACAATCTCCGCTGCGCGTCGTCCTTGACGCCGGCCCCGCCGTCCACCAGCGCGCCGGCTTGGCCCGCTATACCGAACGCCTTGCCTCCGCCCTGTGGCAGAACTACCGCCACGTGGTCGACCTGAACCTCTTCTATAACAGCCATAGCCGCCGCCAACTGCCAGCCGCCATCGCATCTGTACCTGCCCACACGCTTCGGTTGCACCAACACGCTTGGCGGCTCGGCGCGCTTGCCTGTCAACTCTTGCGCGCGCCGGTCGTAGAACGCAGGCTTCCCGCCAACGGTGTCTACCATGCCACCGAGCACCTGCTGCCATGGATGGCCCGTCCAGCGGTGATGACCGTGCACGACCTGATATTTGAGCGATTTCCCCAGCATCACACGCTTGCGAATCGCGCCTTCCTGCGCGTCGCTATGCCCTTGTTCGTGCGCAGGGCCGATGCTATCATTGCCGTCAGTCAACATAGCAAAGGGGATTTACTGGATCTCTATGCTACGCCGTCGCAAAAGGTGTACGTTGTCGACGAAGGCATAGACGAACACTTTCGGCAAGCAGACGAAGACGCGATCCGGCGTGCAAGAGAGAGACATTCCATTCGACGCCCTTACCTACTGATGGTGGGTACGCTCGAGCCTCGCAAGAATCACACCCTCGCCTTTGAAGCTCTGGCGCGTCTGAAAGCGGAAGGATGGCCCCACTGTCTCGTGGTCGTCGGCGGCCGGGGCTGGCTCTTCGAAACCGTACAGCGCCAGGTTGAAGCGCTTGACTTGACCGGTGACATCATCTTCGCAGGCGCTGTGCCCGATGCCGATCTTCCTGCCCTGTATAGCGGAGCCGACTGTTTTCTGATGCCCAGCCTATATGAAGGATTCGGAATCCCTGTGCTTGAAGCGATGGCCTGCGGTGCGCCCGTCGTCTCAAGCAAGGCGAGCAGCCTCCCATACGTGGCCGGCGACGCCGCCCTCTTCATTGAACCATTGACGGCACAAGCACTTGCCGCCGCAGTGCGGCAAGTGCTGTCGAACCCGGACCTGGCGGCCGCCATGCGCGCCAATGGCGGCCGCCAGTCTTCCCATTTCTGCTGGAAGCGTGCCGCACGAGAGACCGTTGACGTTTACAGGGCCGCCGTAGCACGAGGTTCGTGATGTAGATGCGTATCTGTCTGGTTAGCGATCAGTATCCTCCAATGGGAACGGGCGGCATCGCCTCATACGTACATTGCCTCGCTCACGGCCTGGCCGCAGCCGGACATGATGTCTCCGTCATTGCTGGTGCTTCGCATCAGAGAAAGGCCGTCGGCGGTCACCAATCAGGGTCCGCTCAGCCAGCCGGCGAAGTCAGTCTTACCGGTGTGCCAAACGCAAAACTGTGGCTGCCGCCTTCGGTTCGACGCAAGGGACTCGGGATTTGGCAAGTGTTTGAGAGAAGTATTGCCGTGGACAGGGAAATTGCCCGCAAGGAACGGTCGCAAGGACCGTTTGACGTCGTCGAAGCGCCCAACTGGGGCTCGGAGTCCCTCATCTACTCCTTTCACCGCCGAGCCCCACTCGTGGTCCGCCTCTCCACCCCGCTCGCGCAGGTCGATCGTCTCAAAGGCAACCTTCGGCCCCGCCCGGGCATGCGCCTTCTCTGCTACCTGGAAGCGCTGTCCGTCCGCCGTGCGGCCTGTCTCATTGCCCACAGCGAATTTATTGCAAACGCCTGCTCGCAACTCTATCGAATCTCAAGAACAAAGTTTTCCGTGATTCCGCTCGGGCTTCCAATACCGCCTTCCCGACCGGCGCAACGTGTTGGAGAAGATGAAGGCGTTACCGTTCTGTATGTCGGCCGTCTTGAGAAACGAAAGGGTATCGCCCTTTTGCTCCATGCCATACCCGAAGTAGTTCGTTGTGCGCCTCTCAGCAAGTTCGTTATCGCCGGCGCTGACAGCGGAGACTCGCCGCATTTGGAGAACTACCGCGACTACTTTGCCACCTTTGCCTCCCCGCAAGCGCGTGCGGCTACGACCTTTCTTGGCCATGTCGAAGAGAGCGCCCTCTGCAAGCTCTATGCCGGCTGCGATCTGTTTGTCGCGCCTTCGCTGACGGAGTCGTTTGGCCTCATCTATCTCGAGGCCATGGCCCACGCCAAGCCAGTTGTCGCCTTTCACTCAGGCGCCGTGCCTGAGGTTGTATCGCAAGGCGAGACCGGCATATTGGCCGAGACTGGAAATGTAAGCGATTTGGCAAGTGCTCTGATCCGTTTGGCTAATGACGCCCAACTGCGACATGAAATGGGCACGCGCGGTTTCGAACGAGCCCACTCGGATTTTAAGACTGACCGCATGGTCGAGAAGACGGTCGCCTGTTATAACAGTGTGGTAGCCGGTTTATCCTAAAATGCGGATTGCGGCTTCCTCGGCCAATTGCAGCGGAGTGATTCAGTGAGCGTCGATTCCAAGGTAATCAGCAATACCTGGTGGAACGCCCTAAATACGGTCGGGGGCCTCCTGTTCGGTCTGGTTACAAGCATTGTCCTCGCCCGAATGCTTGGCCCCAGTTTGATCGGCCAGTTCCACTACTGGATCTGGCTTTCGAGCCTGCTGATCCTGGTCTCCTCGCCCGGACTGGCCCAAACCATGACCAAGTTTGGCGCAGAATTGCTGGGAAGGCAGGACAGGCAGACGGCCTCGGCACTTTTTGCCTGGCTCCTTTTCGCCGAACTTGCACTCGGAGGCCTGGTAGGCGGCGCGACGCTGCTATTTGCCTGGGCGCCTTGGGCATCTGCCCCGCCATCAGACACGGCCGCCCTAATTCTGATTGGAATCACGGTTGTGCCCGGCGTCCTGGAGAGGCTTTTCCTCGCCGCGGCCAAAGGGACCCAGGAGTTCCGTACGCTCAGCCAATCCAGCCTCATTGGCACCCTCTTCTATGCCGTCTGCGCCATCGCCGTCGCTTCGCTCGGTTTTGGCGTTCACGCGCTTCTTTTTGCGGTCCTCGCCAGGCGAGTCGTGACGCTCGTCCTGATCGGCCGGCAGTTGCCGGCCCATTACCCAATGCAGGGTGCGGCCACGATATCACTTCCGCCCGAACTGAGCCGCCGAATTCTCCTTTACTGCCGCGACGTAGCCTTGATCCTTGTCGTCGACACAATCCTCTACGAACGCTCAGAACTCTTCTTCCTCAATCGGTATGCCGCCGACGCCGAAATCGCCTTTTACAGCCAGTCCTTTGATCTGGCCATGAAGGCAATGTCGATTCCCGCGATATTCTCCGGTGTGCTTCTACCGACTTTCTCCTCTCTCGCAGCCCAAAGGAATGGCGGAGCGTTTCCCGAGCGTTTCCGGTCTCTGCACACTTCTTCGTATCGAGTCCTTGCATTGGTCGCAATGCCAATCGGCCTCGGGACTGCCGCCATCACCCCGGCCTTCGTTCTCCTTTACGGGCCAGACTTCCTGCCCATGGCCCCTGTACTCTCGATTCTTCTCGTCGGCAATATTGTAGGCGCCTTGGCCTCTGTAAGCGCAACAGTCCTGCACAGCGCGGACGAACAAAGCTTTATCGTGCGGCTCGGGCTCATTGCCGCGGTCCTAAATATAGGACTAGACCTGGCTCTGATTCCAAGATATGGTGCAATCGGTGCCGCGTTCGCCAATTCCGCCAGCCAGCTTGTTTCCGGCGTGGCCGGAATCTCCTATTCCCTTCGGCGGCTCAACCTGACCTTCCCGCTGCGCTCAATCGCCCGTATCGCGCTGGCAGCCTTTGCTGCCGCCGCCGTCGCAGGGCTGATTAGCTCATGGCTTGGAGGACTGGTACTTGCCATCGCTGCCGGGATTCTTGTATACCCGGTTATGCTGCGCGCGTTTGCGGCTTTGGATGCGAGCGACCACGCGCTTCTGAGTCAGAATTGCTCCTACCTGCCCAACCAACTAAGACCCGCCTACCAGAGCCTGGTTGACTTTCTCGCGCCTCAATCGTGATCCAGCCCTTAGCGCAATCTGCGCCCTCGCGCCGGCTTGCAGCAGTTGCCTCAAACCGGCAGATCGTATTTCAGGATGTCTAGCAATCCCTTCTGGTCAGTAATCCTACCCACCTATCAGCGTGAAAGGGTGCTGTGTGAGACGATCGACCACCTGCTCGCTCTTTCCTATCCAAACTTCGAGTTGCTCGTCATCGACCAGACGCCGAAGCACGAGATTGAGACCGAGCAGTTCTTGCGCGCTCATGCAGAAAAGAACCCCAGCGGGTTTCGCTGGCATTCCATCCAGAAGCCCAATCTGCCACATGCCAGAAACGTAGGCGCGCGGTTGGCGGCTGGAGACTTTCTACTCTACTGCGACGATGACATCATACCACCACCGGGCCTGATCGAAATGCATCTCCAATGTCTTGAACAACCCGGCATCGGCGCCGCTACCGGGGGCTTCTTTCAGGAGCGCAAAGGGTTGTCCGGGCGACCGCGACCTTGCGAGGTCTTTCAAAATGGACGAGTGAACGACTACTGGGACCATGAAGTCGCAAAGGGCACGACGGATAGTCTCAGAGGCGGTAACATGTCCATGCCGCGCCGGCTTGTATTCGAGGCGGGGCTGTTTGACGAAGCCTACATCGGCAACGCCTATCGCGAAGAGACCGACTTTTCGTTGCGCATCCTTCATTTGGGGTATCAGATTGCTTTTGACCCGGCCGCCGCAGTCGTCCATTTGGGCCATCCGACAGGCGGCAGTCGTGCCAGCAAAGCCAAAGACGAGAGCAGATACCTGTTTGAGTTTCACCACAACATCGCCTACTTCTTTGCCAAAAACTTCAGGCAACGTTATCTGCCCTATTTCCTGCAACGCGAAATGGCCTGGTTTGTCAAAGAAAGAAGCAACTTTCGAGGGCGGCCGCAACTGGCTTTTTCTTCTCTTCAAGGCGTCTGGCGGGGATACCTGGCGGGCCTGCGCAAGCGAAGGAGTTTGCCATCGTGAGAATTGCAGTGCTGTCCCTCCATCTACCCTCCGACAGCCGCGTCAAATGCGGCGGAGTGGCCTACGCTGCGCATCGCCTGGCCAATGCCTTGTGTCAGCGCGGCCATGCCGTAACCGTCTTTACCACCGACGAACGTCCGGATGAAGCGCTCTATGATGTCCGCACCGTCCTCTCCCACTGGCCTTCCGATCCCCTCCGAGACTGGCTGAACAAGTGGCTTCTGGTTCGTCGATTCGCCGCGCAAGACTTCAGCGGCTTTGACATCATCCACGCCCACGGTGACGATGCCCTGATTTGGAAACCTGGCCCCCCACTCGTTCGTACCTTCCATGGCTCTGCGCTGGCAGAAGCAATCCATTCCCCTACCTGGAAGAGAAGACTCTGGTACCTGTCATTCGTCCCACGCGAACTCTGGGAGGCGGCAAAGGCGGACGTCGTGATTTCGAATATCGCTACCACGGGCCGCCAAGTGCCAGGCATTGACCACGTGATTCCCGTTTCGGTCGACAGACGGATCTTCTATACCGACGACAGCCCCAAGTCTGCCAACCCTTCCATACTCTTTGTCGGCACGATGGGCGGTCGCAAACGCGGGCAAAAGTTACTGGAAATCTTTCAAGCAAAGATACGTCCCGCCTTGCCCGGTGCCGAACTCTGGTTGGTCGCCGACCAGCGCGTGAACGCGCCCGGCGTCGTCTCCATTCACAAGCCAGATGATCGCAACCTTGCTGACCTCTATCGAAGAGCTTGGATCCTCTGTCTGCCCAGCACATATGAAGGCTTTGGTATCCCCTACATTGAGGCAATGGCGTGTGGCACGCCAGTCGTTGCGACGCCGAACGACGGCGCCCGTGCGCTGCTCGAAGACGGCAAGTGGGGTCACCTGGCCGATTTTGAGGACTTGGGATCAACTCTGCTCTCACTGCTGCAAGATGAGCCCAGGCGGCTGCGCATGGCAGAATTGGGCCTGCAGCGTGCCGACGACTTCACGCAGGACAGGGTCGCAGATGCTTATGAGTCGATCTTCACTTCTCTGATTTCCGATCCTGGCCATTCGGCGAGAGCTCGAGATGTGGAGGCGTAGTGACTTCGACTGTTGAATGCACACAAGGACAAAAGCGCCGCATCGCCCTGTTGACGTTGGACTTCCCCCCATCTATCGGTGGCGTGCAACAGTATCTGTTCGAACTGAGCCGCCGAATCGGCGCACGCTGCAATTTGACAGTTGTGCTGCCGCGCGCCGATTCTTCACCATTCAGAACAGAGCCTTTCCAGGTCCTCTCCGTCCCCTCAGCGTTGCCCTGGCATCTTGCCCGCGCGTTAGCCACCTTGCGCCCGCATCTCATCATCGTGGGCCATGCCCATCCCCGGCTTCTTCTGCCCACGGTCCTGCTGTGCAAGGAACGCTATATAGCCCTCGCGTACGGCAATGATTTTGAAGCCGCACAGCGGAGATGGCATAGTCGCATCTTCAACCGGCTCCTGGCAGATGCGCACCCCCTTGTTACAATCTCAAGCGCAAATGCGCGCCGACTGGAGGAACTGGGCCTGCCCACCCCTGAAATCGTACTGCCCGCAGCCGACCCCGTTCGCTTCACACCGTCCCCCGCGGCCCGCCCCGCCCCACCTGTCCTCCTCACCGTTGCCCGGCTCGTTTCGCGCAAAGGCATCGACACCGTTCTGCGCGCGTTGCCTCCCTTGCTGGACTTGGCGCCGCGCCTGGAGTACTGGATTGTCGGCGACGGGCCGCAGCGCCCGGTACTGGAGAAACTCGCAAGCGATCTCCAACTCGGCGATGCCGTGCGCTTCCTGAGTCAGGAGGGAGCGCCCGTCTCCGACTCCGAACTGCCGGACATCTACCGCCGCGCCTCCATCTTTGTATTGCCAACACGCGAAGAGTTTCACGCCGCGCACACCTCACCCAGCGTCGAGGGGTTCGGCATTGTTTACCTCGAAGCAAGCGCAAGTGGACTGCCCGTCGTGGCCGCGCGCAGCCGCGGCGCCTCCGAAGCTGTGCGCGATGGCGAGACAGGGCTCCTCGTCCCGCCCGACGATCCTGCCGCGCTGTCTCAGGCTCTGGCGCGCCTGCTCAGCGACGCCGACCTTTGCCAGCGCCTGGGACGCGCCGGCCGTCGATGGGTTGAACACGAAATGAACTGGGACCGGGTAGGACAACAGTTCATTTCAATCATGGAACGTACACTATGCGACCGAGCCCCATTCTCTTCGTAGACCACGCAGATGCCCTCGGCGGAGCGGAGCGCAGCCTTCTCCTGCTCATGACGTTCCTCAACCACGACCGTTGGCAACCCCACCTGGTCGCGCCGCCCGGCCAACTGGCTGACGAAGCCGCCCGCGCCGGCATCCCTGTCCATACTCTTGACCTGCCGCGTCTGCGCGGCTCTTTCCGTTCCCCGCCGGACTGGTGGAAAGGGGCCGCCAGCATTTCCAGAATTGCCAGGAGGATCGGCGCTGCGCTTATCCACAGCAATACAGTCCGAGCCGCGACTTACACGGCGCTGGCCTGCCGGCTTGCTGGGTTGCCTTTTGTCTGGCATATGCGCGATTTCTGGCTCTCGGAGGCCGAGCCGGCGAGCAAATGGGGGGATCGAACGGGTAAATGGCTGTTGTGCCGTATGGCGGCCGCGGTGATTACCAATTCCCATGCGGTCGCCGAACACCTTCCTTCGTCCGCAAGCACGACTGTCATCCATAACGGTATCGACCTCACACACTTCGACACGAGGAACATTGCCGCCAATGACAGAGCAACTTTGTGCCATGACGCCGGCTTCCACCCTGCAGCGCCCATTGTCGGCATGGTCGGCAGAGTGCGCCCAACAAAAGGCCAGCACTCTTTCCTGCACATGGCGGGCCAACTTGCTGAAACCGTGCCCGACTGCCGCTTTCTGGTGGTCGGAGGCGATCCGTTCGGCGTTGGCGACGACTATGAGGCGCGCTTGAGGGCGCTCTGCTCGCAGCTCGGTCTCGACGAACGCGTGCACTGGACCGGTCAGCTGGCGGATGTGCGGCCCGCTCTGGAGGCCATGGACATCTTTGTGCATCCCGGTGCACCGGAGCCCTTTGGCCTGGTCAATATCGAAGCGATGGCGATGGGCAAACCTGTCGTCGCCTTTGGCCACGGCGCTCTGCCGGAAATCGTCGCGCAAAATGAAACCGGCATACTGGTTCCGCCAGGCGACGCTGGCGCGCTCACAGAGTCTGTCTCAAGTCTTCTGGAAACCCCGACGCTGTCCCAGCGAATGGGACAGGCCGGCAGGCGCCGCGTTGAGAAAATGTTCCGCATAGAACGCACCGTTGCCGAACTGGAATCCTTTTACGAACGTCTGCTGACGTCAGGTTGAAAGATTATGCGTAAAGCCGCGCACCATCTACGGCATGTCGTTTCAATGCCATGAGAGTGCTCTTGCTATACAAGGACTATCACCCCGTCCTCGGCGGCATTGAGAACTACATGCGCCTGCTCGCCCAAGGCCTGCGGGCCGAGGGCGTCGACGCAAGGGTGCTCGTCACCAACACAGGGCCGAACACGGTCCGTCAAACCATTGGCGGGGTGCGCGTAACCAAGACTGGGCGGCAGGCGCACATACTTTCCACGCCCATCAGCTTCCCCTACTTCACCGAGCTGCCGCGCGAGGCGGAGGAGGCAGATCTCGTCCATCTGCACGCACCCTATCCGCCGGCCGAGCTGGCTCAACTCCTGCTCGGGCGGAAGAAGCCATTCGTCATCACCTACCACAGCGACATCGTACGCCAGAAGCTGACCGGCAGTCTTTACGCCCCGCTTCTGCGCCTGGTTCTTCATCGCGCGGCACTCGTCGCCGTCTCCAGTCCGCCCTACGTCGAATCGTCCCCCTTCCTCCGCCGCATCCGGCACAAATGCCGCCTGGTCCACTTTGGCATCGACTTGGGACAGTTCGCAGTGACCCGCCAGATTCAGGCAAGTGCGCGGCGCCTGCGCAGCCGCTTTGGCGACCGCCCACTGCTGCTGTTCGTGGGCCGCCTGCGCCACTATAAGGGCGTCGACGTGCTGATCCGCGCCATGGAAGGGGTCAAAGATGCCCACCTCATGATCGTCGGCGACGGTCCCAGGCGGCAGGACCTGCAGAAACTGGCGGACACGCAGCATCTGAACGATCGAATAACGTTCCTAGGTGAGTGCCCCGAGCAAGACACCCTCGCGGCTCGCTACGCTGCCCAGATCGCTGTGCTGCCTTCCATAAACCGCGCTGAAGCCCTCGGCATTGTCCAGCTAGAGGCGATGGCCTGTCGCTTGCCCGTAATATGCACCGAATTGGGAACAGGCACATCCTACGTCAACCGCCACGAAGAGACCGGCCTTGTCGTTCCTCCTAGCGATTCCCGGGCGCTGTCTTCAGCGATAAACCGGCTGTTGGCAGATTCCGACCTGTGCATGAAAATGGGGGCCGCGGGACACAAGCGCGTGCAGGATGAGTTTGCGCTGCCGATGATGATTCGAAATACCGTCTCCTTTTACAAAGAGGCCCTCTCCACTTACTCTCGCCCATAGTGCTGAGAGTCTCCGATCGTTGCTGACGGCTGCATTCGTCTATCCAACCAGGTACCGCTCTCGGTGAACCCGGTGAGTCATTACATTCTTGACGTTCGAACGGCCACTAAACACTTCCCCGGCATAGGGCGCTACGCGACCAGCCTGGCATTGTCTATGAACGAATTGCTCGCTGCCGGTGAGCAGTTGACCCTCCTCGGTGACTTGCCCGGCACGGAAACCCACGACAATTCCCTGTCCGTCGCTGAGTTTCGCTCAATCCCTGTCTCCGTATCCCCGTTTAGCGCCAGCCAGCAGTGGCGCATTCCCGGTCTTTTGAGACGCCTGCCACTGTCCGGGCCGGCAATTTACCATAGCCCCTACTACCTTTTTCCGTACCTTACCGGAATGCCCGCAGTCCTGACCATCTACGACGTCACGCCGCTCCTGTATCCCCAATCAGTGTCGCTGAAGGCCAGGACTTTCTTCCGCGTCATTGTGACGGTCGCCCTGCGCGCCGCTAGTGAAATTCTCACCGTTTCCGAGGCCACGCGCTGCGATCTCACGCGCTATTTTTCCGTTGACCCTGCGAGAATCAGGGTAACGCCTCTTGCCGCCGAAGCGCGCTTTCGGCCCCAGCCCGCCGGCGAAATCGACCGCATTCGCGCCAAGTATGACCTGCCCGCACGCTATGTCCTGTATTTCGGGATAAACAAGCCGCACAAGAACCTGCCAGCCCTGATCGACGCCTTTTCCCAGCTGGCCGCCCAGCATACGCCGCCACTCATCATCGGCGGCGCTTGGGACCGGCGTTACCCACAGGCTAGGAACAGGGCGGCACAACTTCGACTCGGCGAGTCAGTGCGCTTCCTCGGCCCGGTCGATGAAGCCGACCTGCCCGCGCTCTACAGTGCGGCAACTATTTTCGTTTTCCCAAGCCTGTATGAAGGATTCGGCCTGCCAGTGCTGGAAGCGATGTCGTGCGGGACGCCGGTGGCTTGCGCCAACACAGCCAGCCTGCCGGAGATTGTAGGGCAGGCTGCTCTGCTCTTCGATCCCTGCTCAGTGGCTGAAATCAAAGAGGCAATGGCAAAATTGCTTGAGGATGACCCGCTGCGCGCCGACCTGAGCGCACGAGGGCCGGAGCAGGCGAAGCAGTTTTCCTGGCATCAAACGGCCGCTTCGACTCTGCGTTGTTACAGGGATTTGCTGGAAGAGCGAAGTAATGAGTGAGAGGGCTCTATCTCAACTCTACTCATTTTCCTTACCGGTGTTTCGTTGATACAACGCCCGCATGCCCGCGAAGGTCAGCCAGGGGTCGTAAGCGTCAATGGAGTCAGTCAGCGGCGTAATGATGTGGCCGAGGCCGCCTGTGGCAGTGACATTGACGGGCGCGTTGATTTCGGTACTGATACGCGCAAGTAGCCCCTCTACAAGCCCGGTATAGCCTAAAACGATTCCAGACTTCAGAGCCTCTTTCGTGTCTTCGCCGATAGCCGAAACCGGTGGACTCAGCTCCACTCTTGGAAGGGAGGGCGCCCGCTCAGCTAGCGAGCCTGCCATCGTGCCCATGCCCGGTGCGATTGCACCCCCGCGGAACCGCCCTTGCGCATCGACAACATTGAATGTCGTCGCCGTACCAAAGTCCACTGCCACTGCCGCGCCGCGGCTGCGCCTTCGCACTGCCACAGCATCTGCCAGCCGGTCCATGCCCACACTTTCCGGGTTGGAAACCAATAGCGGCATCCCCAGGTCCAGCCCGTGACGTAGAACGAACGGCTCCCGACCCAGTATCTCGGCCAGGAGATTTCGCCACAAACCAGTCAACGGTTCGACGACGCTGCAAATCGCCGCGCCCTTAAGACTGCTCCCGCAAAACCCGCTCTCTTCCCAAAGTTTACCTAAGTGACGGCGATACGATTCCAGCCGCCGATACCGATCAGTCGGGATGCGCCAATTGACAACCGGCGCATCGTCATCACGCGGTTTGTAGTCAACTGCAGCGGGGTCGAGGGTACGGCCAGGATATGCGCCCAGCTTTATGCTGCTGTTGCCTATGTCAACTGTCAGGAGCATCTGCAAACGGAGAGACTGCTATGAAGGGGGCTGGAAAAGCCTGCTTCTCTCTGAATGATTTCGGCCAATCTCATTCGTCCTGCGCTTCTTCAGAGCCTTCTTGCCCAGAAGCCGCAGCGGTTTCTTCATCCCTGTCGGTCACGCCGGGAATCACCGTACCCGGCCCATACAGGAACATCGCATTCCAGGGCCGGTAGACCGATACTATCCTGTCCTCTCGGCTCACGCCGTTCTCCGTAACCGTGCGAATCACGGTCGCGGTCATCCCCTCTTTGGCCCATTCCACCTGCCTGATCTGGCCGGATTCCAGCGTCGCGTCTTCCTGGTAGACCGGGTCCCCCGGCTCCTTGATATCCTTGTACTCCGCCTCGCTTAACTCCACTTCCCGGTCTGGCTTGGTGCCGTAGAAGCGGAAGGACAGGATGCCGTCCACGGTGTCTACAACCGGCTGGACCAGCAGATGGGCGTCGGTGTCGTTCAGGAATCTGAAATCAACGTAAGGCGTATAAATTGTCGCGTCGAATCCGGGTTCGCCATACCAGCTCACGACATAGCCGTGATTGTGGCGCTCCAGAAGCGGGAATCCAGCCGCCAACGCGGCCCGGAATACTGTTGTACTCACCTGGCACACCCCGCCGCCAATCCCAATTGCCGTACGGTCGCCCCAGATAATCGCAGAATCCTCAAAGCCGTTCGCCCCGCTCACAGCCTCAATCGTCGAATTGAAACTGAAAATGCCACCGGGAGGTATCACCGCGCCAACGAACTTTTCGGCGGCCACCTCGATGTTGTATACACGCGTCGCGCTGCTGCCCTTGAAGTAGGTTGTGCCGCTGGCGATCAGTTCCCTGATGCCCAGCTCGTTCAGTCGCTCTGAATCTACCGCCGGCTGCACGGCTATGACCGGCAGATCCGCTGTCCTCTGTTCAGTGACCAGCGCCCTGCGCACTGCCTCCACCGTCAGGTCGACATTCAACCGCTGGCCCCCTTGGCTCGGCTGCAGGACTTCAAGTTGTCCGCTGGTGTCATCGAAGCGCAGGCGGGCATCCTGCGCTGGGTAGGAAACTTGCCTCGCCCAGCCGGCAACGACAATTCGCAGAGCCTCTTCATTCAGGGATTGGGGGTCGCCGCTGGGCATGATCCTTTCCAAAAGCGCGGCGTCCAGGGCGAAGCCAATTCCCGAAGCTTCGTGACGCAGGACAATAGGTTGAGGCAGCGCAAGCGTACTGCTGCCCGACGCATCAGTCGCTTCGGCAGGTGGGCTTTGCGGCGGCGATGTGCTGAAAGTCTGCAGCGGAACAGTTCCGGATCGACCGCTCGCCGCCTGCGACAGTATCAACTGCGCTGTGGCCGCAATGTCAACATCCAGTCCCTGCTGCGGCGGAAGCGAATAGTTGCCGACCTCAAGGCCCGCTCTGCTGGGCCGGCGCACCTGAGCCGCCGCGCTGCCCACAACTTGTCTGACCGTCCCCTCGCTTACCGTCACTTCCGGCCAAATCGTCGCTTGACCGATAATCGCCTGCCACTGGTTCAGTGCCCGTTCAACCAGTCCACCCTCCCGTCCAACCGAATATGCACGATTTACCGCATCTTCTAAATCGACCTGAGGAGTCAACAGGTCCGTGCCCAGCGCCCACTGCCGACCCTCATATTCAAGAAAAATCGGCGCAAGAGGGTATGGCGCCAACTCCCTGTGCAGATGCAGCAGGGCCGCCGCGCGCGTTTCCCCACCGACCGGTACGCCGGCGACGTGCACGCCGCTGAAAATGCGGTCGGCGTGCCAGAACTGTAAACCCGCGAACGCGCCAATCGTCGCCACGGCAGCAACGCAGAACCAGATCAACAAGTACTCGCCGCCACTGGGCGGGCGGGCTGCCCGTCGTGATGTCCCAACTGGAGTGATTGCGTTCATGAATTGCTATGTGAACCATCGTCGCGGCGGCCTGCACTACCTAAGGCGACCGTCCGCAAACTACCGAGCTACCGATTAAGCGCCCAACTGTGGAACAATATACAGGAAGGGGATAACGATGTCCAGACCAACCAGTGCTGCAAACAGGCCGATGAAGAGGACAGGCCGCAGTGGCTCCAGCGACGTCCACCGCACGCCACACCCCTCGACCAATGAACGCGCGAGACGTGTCAGCAATAGCCCGAGAACGAGTAGGCCAATACCCGCCGCACCATACAAAAGCAATGCCCAGCGGTCGAAGTCGCCGGAGGCCATGCCAATCAGAAGGCGCGTCGCTGCGACCGCCAACAGAACACCCCCGCCAACAACACTTGCCCGCTTTCCCAGAACGCCCCACCAACCCAGCGCGAAGAACAAGCTCCAGGCCGGAAGAGCCGGAAATAGGTATCGGCCTTGATGTTGCATGAAACCGAGGTTGTACCAGGCGTACGCCGCAAACGCTCCCAGCCACAGTAGGATAAGCGGCGTCCAGGGCGATGAAAATAGCTGGTGCCACTGCACCCTTCCACTGTACACACGGCGCCAACACCAGAACACCAAGCCCACAACTGCCATTGCCGACACCACCTGGAGCGCCGTGTAAACGCGCGCGTCCATAAAAACACCCAGCCACCCAAACACGCCCCAGAAACTCTTGCTCGTGAACGTCCACGCCCGCTCCCAGTAAGCGTCCCAACCGTTCTCCGCGATAAAGGCCGCCGCGGTTGGCTGCCCGGTAACCACTAAATTGTGCCGAGCAAGTCCGAGCAGGTCCCAGGCTCCATAGGCCCGGATATTGCGTAGCCACAAGGGAAGACCGAGAGCTAGCGCAGGCGCGGTAAGCAACGCGAACTGCGCGAATTGCCCCTTAATCGACAGTTTTTGACCCCGCCTCAGCCAATACGTTTTGCCTACCACGACAGACAACGCAATCGGCAGGAGAATATACGCGGTAGCCTTGGTGAGAAAGCCGACCCCTATTAGAATGCCGGTCACCAGCAGCAGGCGGTAGCTTTTGGTCCGCGATTCTTCTCCGTTTTCTCCAACGTCGGCCTCCCTTTGCCAGCATATCAGCGCAAGAATCGCCCCTGCGATCACCAATTCAGCCAGCGCGTCATTATTGACAGACGCCATCACCGCGATGTGCATCGGCAGGAACGCGGAAAACGCGGCCGCGCCCAGCCCGATGTGAGGAGATTCAGGCAGCGCCAAACGGGCGCACAGAAACACCATCAGCACGACTCCTGCTCCCAGGACGACTCCGAACAGTCGCAGTGCCAGCAAGCTGCCCCCGCTCACCCAGTAGACAGGCGCGGACAGCACGTAATAGAGCGGAGGTTGATGCGATTCGTAGCGAACCGGGTCAATCGACAGGCCGGGGGGAAACTTTTCGGCTTTCAACCGTTCGAGGTAGGCTCCGTCATAGTCGCCCTTTTCCAGCAGGGGCAATCGTCGTTCCGACGCCACATCGGCTATATAGTTGTAGTGGGCTGGTTCATCCGGATTCTGCCAGGGAGGGGTCTTGACGGCGAATAGACTCGCCAGTGCAAGGTAAACGAGTAGTATGAGAAGCAGAATATACGAGGTCGCGCGGCTGTACGAAGACTCTCCCACGCCTCACTCATCCCATTCCTCACCAAGTACTTCCGCGGGATCCAACTTGGCAAACAGCGGCGCCGGCTTTTGCAGCAACTGGCCGGCGGGCAGACTCGACGCCTGCCAGACACCGCTGGCACTTTCGTGGTCGTAGCGGAGTACCAGATGCTCGCCGCGCGCGTCCTCTATCGACGTCGTATTCAACCGGCCGAATAGCGATTGTGTATAGCCAAGATAGATGTGCAGCTGTTCACTGCTGTGCGGTAGGATCGGGGCCCACATCAGCTTCAACCAGTCGATTGCCTGCAGCGCGACATACACAGCCGTGGTCGCTGCCCCAGGCTCGGTCTTTATCGTGCGCCACGGCTCCTTCTCGTTCAGATATTGATTTACTCGTTGACTGAGGCGACGCACCTCGTGAAGTGCGGCCTTCAGCTTGACGGCCTCATAGAGTGCTGCTACGCTCTCGAATCCAGCGCGTATGTCCGCCAGCACGGCTTCGTCGGCTGGATCGAACGGGCCGGGTTGCGGCACCGCTCCGTCAAACCGCCGGTAGGCAAATCCCAGCACTCTGTTCACCAGATTGCCCCAATTCGCCACCAATTCGTTGTTGACCAACTCGACGAAATCAGGCCACGTGAACTCGGAGTCCGCGCTCTCAGGCGACATCGCTGTCAACACATACCGCCACGCGTCTGGCTGGTACGCCTCCAACACTGTATTCCAGCCGATGACGTTTCCTCTGCTGGTGCTGAACTGGGCGCCGCCGAAATTGAGATACTCATTCGCCGGAACGTCGTATGGCAGATTTAAGCCTGCCGTCGCCAGCCCCTGCGCTGTCTCGGACAGCCCCGCCAGCGGCGGCTCCCTTTCCCCCGAATCGTCGTTGTAGGCCATGATCATGCCCGGCCAGATCTGTGTGTGAAACGGGATATTGTCCTTGCCGATGAAGTAGTAGTGTCGGGCATCCGGCGCCAAGTCGCGATCCCACCACGCCTGCCACTCTCCACCGCTCAGGTCGGCCCACTCAATTGCCGCGCTCAGGTAGCCCTGCACCGCATCGTACCAGACGTATATGCGCTTGTCTTCGTATCCCTCCAAAGGAATGTCGATGCCCCAGTCGATATCTCGCGTGATGGCGCGTCCGCGCAACTCCTTCAGGTTCAGCTGCCCCTGCGTAAAGTTGAGTACGTTACTGCGCCAGTGCTCCTTCCCGCTGCCGACCCACGCCAGCAATGGTTCATTTAGGGCGCCCAGGTCGAGAAAGAAGTGTTCGGTTTCCCGCACCTCCAACTCATTGCTACCGCTCAACTTGGAGCGGGTATCGGTCAGTTCCAGCGCGTCGTAGAGGCGGCCGCATTCGTCGCACTGGTCGCCGCGCGCGCCGGCATATCCGCAGAACGGACACGTCCCTTCCACATATCGATCGGCCAGGAACCGCCCTGCCTCAGGATCGAACCACTGCTTTTGCACCTCCGTATAAATGAACTCATTCGCCAGATGGCGCTGGAATACCTGCTGCGTAACATCCCAGTGGTTCTGCGTATCGGTGTGCGTGTAAAGGTCAAAAGTCAAGGCCATCGCCAGACAGCCTTCCACGAACATCTCGTGGTACTTGTCCACAACCGCAGCCGGTTCGATACCCTCCTGCTCCGCCTGCAGCGTTATCGGCGTGCCATGTGTGTCCGAACCGCTGACCATCAGTACATCGTTCCCAGCCATGCGTTGATAGCGGGCAAAAATGTCCGGCGGCAGGTAGGCGCCTGCGATCTGTCCGATGTGCTTTTCGCCGTTGGCATAGGGCCAGGCCACGCACACAAGGATCTTTTCGGCTTGATCTGACATCGGTAATCCTCTTCCGCTTCCCATCCGGCGTACAGGTCCGACTCCGTCTCCACATTATAGCAGCAGCAGTTTCAAAAGTACCAGTGCCCGGAGCATGGATTTCCGAGCACGTGGATCCAGGTTTCAGTTTTTTCCGTAACTACTCAGCCGCAGTCAGTCTGCGACCCTGAATGAGGCGAGCGAAGGTGTTTTCTCTCTCCTCACTCCGCTTTACTTTCTCCTTGCTTTTTGGACGGTCGGGCCTGCGGCCCTCCCTTGTGCGGGGGGACTCCACCCGCAACGCCCCCCTCCAAAACCAGCGCTCACCGACAGTACGCCGTCATTCCTGCAGTGCGGGTCAACCAACGTGGTGGCGGCCAACCGAATACGCAGTCAGAGAATCTGAATGGCGACGGGGATGAAGCACTGGTCGAGACAGACGCTGAATGTGGCTTGGTAGTTACTTTTTTCCCATAAATTCAGAACAGGGCCCGATCTTGGCATTTAAGATTTATGGCGGATATAATGGAGCAGAGTCAAGCGTCCTTCACGTAGCTCCTTGGGTAAAGTGATACCGGAATGAAGGCATTCACAGTAATGTGGCGCACGATCAAAGCGCTTTACGAGGACCTTCTGCTGTGGGTCTGGCTCAGCGTACTATGGTGGGTCGGTATCTTTCTCGTCCTGCCTGCTGCGCCAGTGACCGCCGGCATTCACAATGCCGCCAACCGAGTCGCCAACTACCGCCGTGTGGACAGCGGCTTCTTCTGGGATGGCGCCCGCGAGACTATCGGCAAGAGCTGGCTGCTGCTCGGCGTCAACATTTTGCTCGTTGGCGGCGTAGCAATGAACATTCGATTCTACGGAAGCAGCCCGGCCGACTGGGCGCGAATAATAAGTATTGTCTGGGTATGGATTCTGTTAATCATTCTCATGGCTGGACAGTACTTCTTCCCCCTACTGTGGCAGCAGGACGAAATGAGCCTGAAAATGGTGCTGCGTAATGCCTTTATTCTTGCTCTGCGCCACCCTCTCTACACCTTCCTGATGTTCCTGTTCCAGGCCCTCCTAATTATCGTTAGTGTTGCAACCGTCCTTCCCATCTTTTTGCTTACTCCGGCGGCGGTCGTCCTCGCAATGAATTTCAGCCTGGTCGGCTTGCTTCAGGAACTGGACCTTGCGCCGGATCCGCCCCCGGGTGCGTAGCGCTGAAGGCTATGATTGAAGGCAAATTTCAGCGCCATAAGGCGCGAATTGGCCGCGCGACCTGGGAATTCTAACCTTTCTCTATGGCGATTCTTGCAGAATATCACAGACCACAGTCGCTTTCGCAGGCGTTGGAGCTTCTGTCCGACCGCCGTTCGCGGCGCCTCCCCCTTGCCGGCGGCACACATCTGGTCCCCGCGCTTGAGACGCGGCAGTGCCGGGAGGTTGACGGTGTCGTCGACCTGGCAGACATCGATCTCTCCTTCATCGAGCAGGAAGGGAACTGCCTGCGTGTCGGCGCGATGACGACACTCACAGATTTTGTCCAACATCCTGTTTGCGTTTCTATGGCCGGCGGCATCCTGCCGCGAACGGCCCGCTTTGAAGGGCCGCAGAACCTCTGCAACGCCGCCACCGTGGGCGGCCTCATCGCCCTGGCCGAGCCAGATAGCGAGCTGTTCGCTGCGCTATTGGCACTTGACGCCACTATCGTGGCCGTCAGTGGCGACCAGTCCGAAAACGTTAAGTCATTCGAAGATTACATTTCCAGCCGTCCGCGGCCGAGGCGCCCGGCGGACCTCATAACCGAGTTGAGATTGCCGCTGGCGCAGTTCGAAGGCGGGCACGCACGCGTCGCCCGCACGCCAAGCGATCGATGTATCGTAGCAGCAGTTGCAGTTCAAGTCGTGATCCGAGTCTCCTCTCAAATGCCATCAAATCCCCCTAAGGGGGTTCGAATCGGCCTCTGCGGAGTCGGCCCGCTGCCACTCTTGGCGGGAAGCGCGCTCAATCCTCCAGACGACTTCAAGGGCAGCGCCAAATACAGGCGGACGATGTCCGAAATCGTGCGGCAGCGCGCGCTCGCCTGTCTGTCTAACGACCGGTTGTAGTTGGCCTCACCTCCCTGCCTGCTTCAGACCAAGGACTATGAAAAGACCAGTTACGCTTACAATCAATGGAACCTTCCACCGTTTCGAAAGCCAACCCGGCGAACTGCTGCGTACGGCCTTGCGCCGTCTTCGATTCTTCAGCCTCAAGCACGGCGACGAAACCGGTGAAAGCGGGTCAGACGCGCTCCTCTTCTCCAGAACACCCGACAACCCGACCAGTTACCGTCTCGTAAACAGCGGTGTCCTCTTGGCCTCTCAAGCCGACGGCGCATCGATTGTCACCCTCGAAGGGCTGGAGGAGAATGAGGCGGACCGTTTCAATTCACCGGTCTCCGCATTGCAACAGCAGTTTATCGAATGCGGCGCAATCCAGTGCGGCTACTGCACACCTGCGCAGATCCTGGCCGCCCAGGACCTCCTTGATAGAGAGCCGCATCCCAGCGAAGCCGCCGTCCGTACAGCGATCGCCGGTGTCCTCTGCCGCTGTACAGGGTACGTGAAACCGGTCCAGGCGATCCTGCGAGCCGCTGCCCAGCTGCGAGGAGAGTCGACGCACCCACCCCAAATCGACGTGCGCGACGCGCCGACTACTGGCGAATGGCCCGCGGACAGTGCCGAAGGCTTGCCTCCCTCCAACGGATGGCACGATGGCGGGCCGGACACCCGTACCCAGACCCAGAGCGTAACCGTGACGCTTGCTCCGCCCCAAACGCAGGTCGTCAATAGGCCCGAGCCAAAGGTCGATGCCTTCAAGTTGGCCAAGGGCCGCCCAGTCTTTACGGACGATGTCGAGCTGCCCGGCATGCTCTATGCCGGCCTTCTCACCAGCCCTGTCGCCCACGCCCGCATCCTCTCCATCGATGCCTCTGAAGCTATGGCTATCCCGGGCGTCCACGCCGTACAGACTTACGCCGACCTGCCGCGTGTCATCTATGCCAGCGGTGGGCAAAGCTATCCCCAGCCGCCTCCTTACGACCAGGTCAGCCTAGATTCAAAGGTTCGTTACGTAGGAGACCGCGTGGCCACGGTCGCAGCCGAGACGCCCGAACTCGTGCAGGAGGCATTGGAGCGTATCCGCGTCGAATATGAGGTATTGCCCGCCGTCTTTTCGCCCGAAGACGCGACGCAGCCCGGCGCACCAGTGATTCACGACGAGGACGACGCCCAGATGATCCACGATCCCGCCTGCAACATTGCCGTGAAGTTGCGCGTGGACCACAACGACGTGGATGAAGCCCTGTCCTCTGCCACTTTCGTTTTTGAGAGCGAATACCGTGTGCACCAGGTGCAGCAGGCCAGCATCGAACCCCATGTCGTCATCACCTTTTGGGACGAAGACGACCGCCTTGTCATTCGCACGAGTACACAGGTACCATTCCACGTGCGCCGTATGGTTGCCCCCCTGCTCGGCCTGCCCGTTCGACGCATTCGCGTCGTCAAACCACGTATCGGCGGCGGATTCGGCGGCAAGCAGGAGATGTTGATCGAAGACCTTTGCGCCCATCTGACAATCGCCACCGGCAGGCCGGTCAAATTTGAATACACACGCCAGCTGGAGTTTAGCTCCGCGCGCACGCGGCACCCACAGTGGTTGCGCTTTCGCAGCGGCATCGACGCCGACGGCAAATTGGTCGCAATGGACGTGCGAGTCGTGGCCGACACCGGCGCTTACGGGACCCACGGTCTCACTGTGCAAATGGTAACCGGCTTTCGCGCTCTCAGTACCTACTGGCTCCCCTCGGCCCGCTTCGACTGCGATGTCGTCTACACCAATAAGCCGGTGCCCGGCGCGTTTCGCGGCTATGGCGCGCCGCAGGCCCTCTTTGGGTTGGAACAACACATGGAGGAGATGGCGCTGGCTTACGGCATGGACCCGGTGGATTTCAAGCGCTTAAACTGGGTCAAAGAAGGCCAGTCGCTCCCGATGGCCATCGCAATGGGCGAAGGCCGCGAGGGTTTCCCTCAAACTGTGCAGAGCAATGGGCTGGCTGAGTGCGTCGAAGCTGGAGCAACATCAATCGATTGGGAGCGACGCTACGACCCGGCCTGGAAGGCCCCTTCGGACCGACCCAACATTCGTCGCGGCGTCGGCCTTGCAATATGTATGCACGGTACCGGCATCGCCGGGCTTGACATGGGCGCCGCCAGCATCAAACTCAACGACGACGGCTCATTCAACCTGCTCGTCGGTGCAACCGACCTCGGGACCGGCTCTGATACCGTCCTCGCACAGATTGCGGCTGAAGCCCTCGGCGTCCCCCTCGAGCAAATCCTCATTTACAGCAGTGACACCGACTTCACGCCCTTTGACACAGGCGCATACGCCAGCAGTACCACCTACATCTCCGGTGGCGCCGTGCTGAAGGCTGCCGAAGACGTTAGCCTCCAGATTCGCCGCCACGCCGCCGCGCATCTGCTCGATGGCGCAGACGCCGAGCAACTCTGGTTGGAGAACAAGCACATTCTCGCCCCCGATGGTGGTTCTGTCTCACTCGAAACGCTCGCCCTCCATAGCATCCATCAGGAAGAGCAACACCAGATCATGGCCACCGCCAGCCACATGAGCTACGTCAGCCCGCCTCCTTTCGCCGCCCAGTACGCTGCGCTCGAGGTGGATACGGAGACCGGTCAATTGACGGTCGAAAAGGCGGTCATGGCGGTCGACTGCGGCGTAGCCATCAACCCCGTGACCGCGAGCGGCCAGGTCGAAGGCGGTATGACCCAAGCGCTCGGCTACGCCTTGTGCGAGGAGATGCCCTACGACGAGAAGGGACGGCTGCAAATTGGCAGATTCGGTGACTACCGCATCCTGGCCGCCGACGAGATGCCGGTCCTGGACACGATTCTGGTGCAGACCTACGAGCCGACTGGACCATTTGGTGCCAAGGCCGTCGCCGAGATCCCGATGGACGGAATGGCCCCCGCCATCGCCAGCGCAATTTACGATGCCACCGGCGTGCGCATCCGAGAGATTCCCTTCACCCCGGAACGTGTGTGGAGGGCGCTGCGAAACTCCTTAGACAAAGATTAGAGGGAGCCACGGCTCAGACTTCCTGCCTACTGCAGCATATAAACAGAAGGCAAAGAAGACAGGACATATGGTCGACGGCTATCAGGAAATGTCCGGTGAGTGGAGGTATGGGGAACTGAACGAGCAGAACATCGAGGCAACTTTGTGCAGTGGTTTCTTCAGTTCTGCTCTAGCCGCCAATGCGATAGTCTGTCTCGATGGCGGCTAGTGATTGGTCTCTGAAACAACAGACGACTTCGCGAGATTCAGGCCAGGTACGCAGGAGAGAGAATCTCAAGCCTTCGAACAATTGGGCAGCCTTCTCAAGCTTTCCTTTGGCCACCCTCTTTGTGATCCGACTCCGGCAAACATCGAAATCTCCTACTGCGCTGTGTACCCGCCGTCCACCGGCCACACGCTCGCTGTGACGAACGAAGCATCTTCGGAAGCCAGAAACGCAACCACCGACGCGATCTCCTCCGGCTGGCCCATCCGCCCCATCGGGTGAAGTCGGCGCATCTCAGCGTGCACGTCCGGGTCGCCAGTCACGTTCGCTGTCAGCGGCGTATAGACAAAGGCCGGCGCAATCGCATTGATTCGAACGCCTTCACCGGCAAAGCGAACGCCCATCTCCCTGGTCATCTGCACAACTGCCCCTTTACTGTGCGGGTAGGCGGTGAAGCCATCTGAAAAGGGAAGCGATGTCGGGTAGGCGACAATCCCCATGATCGAAACAAGGTTTACGATGGATCCGCGGCCGGCAGGGCGCATCACCGCAAGAGCCGCGTGCGACATCAGAAAAACCCCCTTGGCATTGACCTCCATCACCGCGTCCCAGCGGGCTTCAAAGTCAGCAGTGGGCGGCAACGTTCGCGGTGTAATGCCCGCTGAGTTAACCAGGCAGTCCAGCCCGCCGCATTGCGTAACCGCGTAGTTCACGCTTTCCTCTGCGTCCGCACGCCGTGTCACGTCGCAAACGACGCAATGCAGCCGGTCCTCCCCGTGCTCGGTGGCCAGCGACGCCAACCCGTCTTCGTCTATGTCACACGCAAGCACGGTTGCCCCTTCGGCTAGGAACCGAAGCGCACTGGCCAGTCCGATACCGGATGCCGCCCCTGTGATTAGCGCTACTTTGTCTGCTAAATCCATTGTCAAAGACTAGTGGTCGCCTTCTTGAAGACTTCCAACGAACATGCCAAGATTAAGTCGCGTACACACGAAATTCTTCTCGACTGCATGGCCGCGGTCCGCGACCCTACACAGATCCCCTGCCAATCCTGACCTCGGCGCACAGGAATTCCTCTAACATCGCATTTTGGGGCAAAGTCAATCCTCTTCAGCCCACGGCTGCCTCCACATTCTGGATCACCGTCTCCAGCACCTTGATGCGCGCGACCCGTTTCGACTCCGCGGCAACAATCGTCCACGGCGCCAGTACGGTGTCGGTCTTTTGCACCATCTCCTCAATCGCATCTTCGTACGCTTCACGCTTCTTCCGGTTTCGCCAATCCTCGTCGGTCAACTTCCACTGACGCAACGGATCGACGGCCCGGCTTTCGAATCGCCGTTTCTGCTCCTTTGAGGAGATGTGAAGGAAGAATTTGATAAGGATAGTCCCGTCGGATACAAGCAGAGACTCCCAATGCCGTATCTCCTCGTAGGCTCGCCGCCAGTCCGGCACGCTCGCAAAGCCCTCCACTCTTTCCACCAGGACGCGTCCATACCAGGTCCGGTCAAAGATGCACATTCCCCCTCTGCCGGGAACGGCCGGCCAGAATCGCCAGAGAAAGTGATGCCGCTTCTCACGATCGGTCGGGGCCTGGTACTGATGTACCGAAAAGTGACGCGGATCCAGGGGGGCGGTAAGCCTCCTGATACAGCCGCCCTTTCCGGCTGCATCCCAGCCTTCAAAGAGAATCAGCAGCGGCGGGCCAGTCTTGCCTCCGATCTGACCGCCCAGCCGCAGGCGCAATGCCAGGAACTTCTGTTGGCGCGCCTCCAGGAGTTCTTCGTAATCCTTCCGCTTCAGCCTTTGGCTCAGATCGATATGATTCAGAATTGATAGTTCCATAACGCAGCGCCAAACCTTTCCCAGTCCCTGTCACTCCATGAGCGAGCGGATCATCACTTGTTTGCGGAAGCGTTGTCTGCCAATCTGCTTCAACATCGCGGGGTCGACGCGACCGTGCTTCTGTGAGGCGCCCGCCGACTCCTCAGAGTGGCAGCGATATCGCCAACCCTCCGCAAGAGTCCATTATACAATTCAAGCTTCCCCCAAGTATCCCTGACGGATGGGGTAGCACACGTCCAGAAACCTGCAGTCGGTTACCGCTCGTCCGGCGTGCTCGCGGGTTCCCGCAATGACTGCAATGTCGCCTGGCCCCAGCACGCGAGTCTCACCGCCGCTGATGCTCAGTTCAAATTGCCCTTCCAACACGGTGATGACCTGCTCGTGGGGATGATCGTGGGCAGGCAGGGGCGCGCCGGCGTTTGCCCTCCAGTAGACAAGAGTCATGTTCTCGCTATGGATCACCTTGCCAAAATAGCCGGGATACAACTCACGTTCGCGCACCTCGTCCAGACTGTAGTTGCCCATTTCGTTCCCCCCGAGTTTCGGAGCGAGCCGCCACTACAGATTCGTTAGCTTTGCCATCAACGCAGTCGTGGACGGCTCAGTCATCACGTCGCCGTCGGGAAAAACAATCGTAGGCACCGACATGAAGCCGTTGTTGAGCCGCTGTACCAGCTCCCTGGCATCTTCGTCGCCTTCAATGTCAATCTCCACGAATTCAACGCCCTGACTCTGCATAACCGACTTCGCCCGCCAACAGTCCGGGCACCATGTTGTCGTGTACATTTTGATCTGCGCGCCGTTTCCGGTTACGCTATGGGTCATTCCGTTCTCCTATAGTGCGGGTATGAACGACAAACCGGTACCTGAGGACCGCCAGTGATTGTCCGGGCTTTCGTCGGCGAACTGCCAACTTAGTCTATTCAAGTAGCGAGTATACCGTATCTGTGGAATCTGATAAAGTGCGTTGGCCTGGTTTCCGCAGCTTGAACGGAAAGCGATAGCCTTTCGCTGATCAAAGGTACAGCCTTGCAACTCAAAACGATTCGTGATTGCCTCGGAATGACGCCAAGATGACTCAGTACGCTTCGACATCAGGCGCTGCTACGTTGAACGTGCCTGCCTTCTCCGGTGCACTCCAGGAAACAAGGCAGCTTGTTCACGAACTGGAGCAGGTCATCGACGGCGAAGTGCGTTTCGACGGCTACAGTCGAATGCTCTATAGCACTGACGCCAGCCAATACCAAATCCAGCCCCTAGGCGTCGTGATCCCCCGCCACTCCGACGATGTCCAAGCTGCTGTCGAGCTAGCCGCTCGCCATCGCGTGCCCCTCCTTCCTCGTGGTGGCGGCAGCTCGTTGGCGGGGCAGTGTGTCGGCCCCGGCCTCGTCATCGACACGAGCAAGTACATGGACAAGATCCTGGCAGTGGACGTTGAAGCCCGCACTGCTACCGTCCAGGCCGGCATCTCAATTGGTGCTTTCAACCGCACGCTGGCGCCTCTGGGATTGATGCTGGGCCCGGATCCGGCCAGCGCCGACCGCGCCTCCATCGGCGGCTCAATCGGCAACAACGCCACCGGCAGCCACAGCATCCTCTACGGTATGATGGCCGACAATCTGCTCGAGACTGAAGTGGTCCTCAGCGACGGCTCGACCGCGCGTTTCGGGCCGGTGACTTCATCTGCAATGGAAAGCCGCCAGCGCGGTGACTCGCTCGAAGCGCAGATTTATCGAAATGTCCCAGCCATCGTGAATGCCCAATTTGAACAGATCCTGGAGCGTTGGCCGCGCCACTGGCGCCGGGTTTCCGGTTACAATCTCGACCGGCTCCTGGTTGCCCTGCTCCAAGATGGCGGTCTTGCTTCGGAGACAGATCGTTCGGCAGATAGCGCTGCCCTCATGCGGGCGCGGCTAGGTTTCGACAGCCTATTCCGGTCCGAGTATTGCGACTCGGCCCAGTTCGAGCAGTTCAATTTGAGCCAACTCATCGCCGGCAGTGAAGGTACGCTCGCAACCGTTACCAGTGCAACCCTCAAACTGGTCCCCAAACCAACGATGACCGCGCTCGCCGTTGTCCATTTCGACCGCCTGATTGGCGCCTGCGCCGCCATCCCCGACGTCCTCGAAAAGCAGCCCAGCGCCTCCGAGCTTCTTGATAAGCACTTGATGGACCTCGCCCGTGCCCAGTCGGAATGGGCAAAACGCCTCCACTTTGTCGACGGGGACCCGGAGGCCATTCTCCTGACCGAATTCTACGGCGCCAGTGAGTCTGAGTTGACATCGAAAATGGACGGTCTGGAGCGTCACCTCCACAACCGGGGCAGGAAGTGCACGGTTGTAAAACTGCTGGATGCAGCTCGCCAAAAGGACGTGTGGGACGTACGCAAGGCCGGCCTGAATATTCTCATGGGCCGCCGCGGGGACTACAAACCTGTGCCCGGCATCGAAGATGTGTCCGTGCCGCAGGAAAAGCTGGCCGACTACCTTGAGAAGATTCTCGACTTCTGCGGCCAGCAGGAAGAAGTTCCCGGCATCGCCGTCTACGCCCACGCCTCTGCCGGCTGCCTGCACGTGCGCCCATTGTTGAATCTCAAAAGACAGACCGGCATCGATGCGCTCCATACCGTGGGTAAACACGCTTGTGACCTCGCCGTCTCTTTTGGCGGCGCCATGAGTGGCGAACACGGAGACGGACTCGCACGCAGCTATCTTCATCCTCGCTTGTTTGGCGCGGATCTCTATGGCGCATTGCGGCAGGTTAAGCAGGTCTTCGACCCCGATAATCTTATGAATCCGGGCAAAATCATCGACGCTCCTCCTTCAACCGAGAACCTTCGCTTCGGTCAAGATTACGACACGATCGAACTGCGCACCGTCTTCGACTGGAGCAGCGATTTCGGATACGCCGAAGCCATCGAAATGTGCAACGGCGCCGGTGTCTGCCGCAAGCTGGGCGCGGGTACTATGTGCCCCAGCTACATCGCAACTCGCGATGAGCAGGATACGACGCGCGGCCGCGCCAACGCGCTGCGCAACGCGCTCGCCGGACGAATTCCCCGTGAGGAACTGTTCTCGCCGCAGATGTACGAGGTTATGGACCTTTGCATTGGATGCAAGGCCTGCAAGAGCGAATGCCCCTCTGCGGTCGACATGGCGCGCATCAAGGCCGAGTATATGGTCCACTACAACGCCAAGAACGGTCTGCCCCTCTTCAACCGCCTGATGGGACTCTTACCCACGCTCAACCGTCTACTCTATCGCTTCGGCCGGCCTCTTGTACCACTTGTCAACTGGAGTCTGAAGACGCCACCGGCAAAGGCACTGCTCGCCCGTGCCGGCATTGACCCGCGCCGCAACCTGCCCGCCTATGCCCGCAGCCCCCTTTCATCCTTGTTTGCCCGCCGGACGGCGGCGGGCCTACCTCGCGCGGACAGTAGCGAAAGTTCTCCGGCCGTGATCCTCTTTCACGACACGTGGGCCCAATACAACCATCCGGAGGTGGGTCAGGCCGCGGTCGAGGTATTGGAGGCGGCCGGTTACCGCGTAAGTTTGGCAGAGGGGAGAGCCTGTTGTGGGCGACCGCTCATCACAGGCGGCCAGGCCGACAAAGTTCGCGGCTGGGTCGATCAAAACGTAGCCTTGCTCGCCCCATATGCTCGTCAGGGCCTGCCAATCGTCGGAATAGAGCCCAGTTGCATCCTCACGCTGCGGGATGAATACCCGGACCTTGCCTCCGATCGCGATGAGGCCCTCCTGCTAGCAGAAAACGCCTTCACTCTTGACGAGTTCATCGTTCGCGCTATAGCGGCTGAAGACGGGCCCGTAGACCCCTCTCGACCTTCGCCCCTTCCAGCGTGGCGCAGCAATCCTGGCACGGCATATCTGCACGGACATTGTCATCAGAAAGCGCTGATTGGCAACGATGCCAGCATAGACGCCCTCAGCGCGGCCGGCTATACCGTGCAGCTAATCGACAGCGGTTGTTGCGGCATGGCTGGTGATTTTGGCTACGGACTAGGTCACTACGATGTGAGCCGTGCCATCGGCGAGGACCGGCTCTTTCCTGCAGTCCGCGACCTGCCCGCGGACGCCATGTTGGTGGCCAGCGGAACTAGCTGCCGCGACCAGATTAGTCATTTCACGGGGAAAATGCCACTTCACATAGCAGAGGCGCTGGCGGCAGCGTTGGAAGTTCCTCCCCGCCAGTGATTCCGTAGCAGAAGAGATGCGACGAGCAGCCGTTATCTCTGGCTACTGCCTTCTTCATTCCAAGAAAATTGTCACCAATACTTCATCGCATCGCGGAATAGCCCAGCCAGGTCGTCCCCGTTCGCCGGTCTGGGCGAAAGTTTCGTCACCCGGTGCTGAGGCAACGTGCCCTCTACGAGGGCCGGAATGTCCTCTTCCGTGAATCCAATCGCGCCTAGTCCGTTTGGCACACCGGTCTCTTTCATCAGGTCGATGATCGCCTGCGCCAGCAGGTCGCCCGCGTCCTCTTCTCTCGCGTCGCTCGTGTCCACACCCATCAGCCCAGCCGCATACAGATGCTTCGCCGGATTCGTCGGTGCCGTGAAACGGAAGACCGGCGGCGCGTTGAGGATCACCGACATGCCGTGCGGAATGATTGGATGATCAGGCGGGTATCCAGGCGGCCTGTAACTGCGGACCATGCCGCTGACCGGATAGCTCATGCCGTGCGGGAGATGCACGCCGGCGTTGCCAAATCCAATGCCCGCATAAGCTGCGGCCAGCAGCATCGCGCTGCGGGCTTCGTCATCCTCCGTATCCCGGATCGCCCGCACAATGTTGGCCGAAACCAATTCGATCGCCTTTGTCGCCCAAATGTCGCTGATCGGGTTCGCTCCCTGGTAGGCCGGCCGCGTCTCCGGGGATTCCGGCGCGTCTCGACTGTCGTAAGGCATGGCAGTTAGCGATTCCAACGCATGGCTCAGCACGTCCAGCCCCGTGCTGGCGGCCGCCATCTGGGGTAGAGTGCGCGTGTTGTGGGGGTCTAAGATTCCCAGTTGCGGACGCAAAGCCCTGTGCGCGATCCCTGTCTTCGCGTGTAACTCCGTCAGGTCACAAATGGCGACACCGGTCGTTTCGCTCCCTGTGCCCGCCGTCGTGGGTACGGCAATATGGGGACGCAGTTCCCCGGGTACCGGAACTCCCTTACCAATTGGAGCGTTGACATAGTCAAGAAAAGGAGCGGGATAAGTAGCGTAGAGATTGGCTGCTTTGGCCGTATCGATCGCGGAGCCGCCGCCGACAGAGAGGTAACCCCCAAAACCTCCATCGCGGGCGAAGGCTATGGCGTCCTGAAACGACTTGTCGGTCGGTTCCACGCGCACTTGATCGTAAAGAGCCGCATCGATCCCCTCCGCCTGCAGCGCGCCCAGGGCAACCGCCAGCGGCTCGCTGCTTGCCAGACGCGGGTCAGTGACCACCATCACGCGCCCTGCTCCCAGCTTCTTCATGTCATGGCCTACTTCGCGAGTCACTCCAGGACCGTATTTGATGCTTGACGTGTCCAGTGTGAAAGCACTTTCTTTCACGGTCCTAGTCCTCTCCTTATAGTGTGGGTCCGCAGCAACCTGTCTCTTTCGCTGCGTTCTCTCGCAACCGGCCCGAAGTGATGGACGGCTCGGGTGGACACTTGACGATCAAGTGTTCAAAGCCGTTGTCCTGATCAGCGAAGCGCCGCAAGCCGCCCGGATACATTTCGACTGTCCCCAGTGTCGGGCTGCGTTTTGTCACGCGTTCTCTGCATCAGTATACTGTCTGGAATGTTGCTACGTATGCCGGTTTCGCTGTGGGTCGTCCTCTTCATTGCATTGGCGGCAGTGATCCTTGCGGGGCCGCTCTGGGAACTGTCCGGGCTACCCGGCGGCGACGCTGATGCACTTGTACATATCCACCGCAGCGGAGCTGTCTACCGGGCCTTCGAGCAGGGCGTTCTTTGGCCTCGCTGGTTCCCCGACGTTTACGGCGGGCTTGGCTCGCCCGCGTTCCATCATTATAGCCCAGGTCTTTATTGGCTGGTAGCCGCGGTCCATTGGACAGGCCTCGGTTTGGATCAGGCCCTGAAACTGGTAATGACGGCTGGCTTCATCCTTGCAGGATTGGGCGCTTTCGCCTGGCTTCGCCACGTTTTCAGCACGGAAGCGAGTCTGGCAGGGTCGGCTCTCTATCTCTTCTTTCCGTTTGTCTGGGCTCGTGAATTCTTTTCTCCAGATCCATTCGGTGGAGCCTACCCCAAGCTCTTGGCCCTTCTGCTTCTGCCGGTCTGTTTGTGGTCCATCGCCGCGCTACATCAGCAGGGTCGTCTACGCAACTGGCTTGCGTCGTGCGTCTCACTAACTGCGCTGGTCTATATCCACAACCTTTCCGCCATGATGGGAGCGAGCATCTTTTTCCTCTTCTGGGTGCTCCTGGCTGTTGGCTATCGCAGGCCGGAAGGCCTTCTTCGCTGCACCGCTGCTGCGCTTGTGGCAGCACTAATCTCTGCAGCCTTCTGGCTGCCGGCGATTGCCGATCTGCCCTACGTGCAGAGCGAAAACGTGCGGGAGGGTTATTTCGAATTCGACAGACATTTCCTGGAATTTCAGCAACTCTTCAGCTTTCAAACACCCGTCTTGGACAGCCGGAATGGCAACCCTCTAACGCCGATCCTGACTTTTGGGGCTGCGTCATGGTTGGCCCTTGTTGCCGGGCTCGCCGGTCTGTTTTTTGCGGGCCGAAGTGAAAGACGCGTGTGGGGCATGGCTGGACTCATCTCTGTCCTGGCTATGCTGGCTCTCACCCAGCAACAGACGGAGCGCGTGTGGGAAAACGTTTCTGCTCTGGGCTACCTTCAATTTCCCAATCGTTTTCTGGCGGTCGCGTCGCTCTGCGCGTTGCCGGTTACCGCACTGGCTATTGATGTATGGCCGGTTCGTATGCGCTGGTTGCCGGGCGCTGTCCTGGTCACGGTCCTCTCCTTGACACTGTTCCCGTACCTCTTCCCAGCCCATACACTGACTGTGCATCCCCCCTACCCGGCGAGATCACTAACCGCCGAGGAAACTCGCTCGCTTGAACAGGCACAAAACTTATGGGGAATGACGACCAGCAACGAATTTCTCGTTCGAGGGGCGGACCTGAGCGTCGCCACCGGCGAGGCGCCGGCGCCGAGCGCAACGGAGCCGTCATGGACTACGCCCCATAGGTTCGTCGTCGACCTCTCCGAACTGGCGGAACCGATGCTGCTTCGAATGCACTACCACCCGGGCTGGAGCGCAGGCGACCGGGCTACCCTTTCATCGGGGCCAGTGGGCTGGATGCAGCTGTCTGGGGTGAGCAACTCCGGCAAGTTCTTGGAAATTCGATGGGAGGGCACTGTCGCTCAACGCTGGGGCGAAAGGTTGAGTCTTTTGGGTCTCATCGCTCTGGTAGTCGGCTTCGCCCACCAGGTAATCTGGCGCCTCTCTATGGGCAGGCGGCGCTTGGCGGGCAGCAGCGAATTGGGGGGCGAAGAACGGGGTTTTGTGTCTCAGTCTTCAACGCTTGCTCTGGGCGCCATGGCAGGCTGCCTACTCTTATTCACCGTGACCCGCATTGCGTTCGATCGGTTCGGCGGAGGACCATTCTTGCTAAACTCTCCTCCCGGCCAGTTGGTGTTTCCCGTAGAAGGACAGCCGACAGCAATTGGGGAGGCCAACGCTTCCCAGGTAACCCTTCTGGGCTGGGAAATGTTGAGCAGCGAAGCGCCAAAAGCCGGCGGGCGGGTAAGAGTACGACTGTTTTGGCAGCCGCAAGGACCCATAAATGAAGAACTGCTAAGTTTCCTGCATCTTTATGTACCAGCATTGCAGCGGTCATGGGCAGTCGAAAACCGGGGTGTGGCCCGGCCGGACACCCAGTGGTGGGATCCAACCAAATACTACGTAGACGATCTGCTCCTTTTTTTGCCGGATGATTTGCCGCCGGCGAACTATTCGCTTGTCGCAGGCATGGTCTCGTCCTCCGGCGAAAGATTAACTGTGCCCGGGTCGGAAGATAACCTGCTTTACCTGAGAACTCTTGATGTCGCGCCGATTCGGCCCGGGTTCATGCAGCGAATGAGGCCCGCTATCGAAACGCCGGCAGCAACCGATGACGGCCTGCGTCTGCAAGGCTACGAACTATTAACGGCGACAGAGTCGCCTACGCTGCGCCTCTTCTGGGAGACTGGCGAAGGCGTCTCCAACAACTGGATAACCTATGTCCATATGCACGACAATGGGGGAGAACGTGTTGCACAGTTTGACGGACCGCCAATAGCCGGCCTGCAACCGACCAGCCAGTGGCACGATAATGCATTGTACATAGACCGCCGCCGGCTGGACCTGCCCAAAGATCTCGAGCCCGGCGAATACCTGTTGCGCATCGGGATGTACGATCGCGTCAGCGGCGAGAGGCTGCCGTTCCAACCAGACGACAACACCCAAGGCAACTTCGAAAACGGCCAGTTGCTGGTCCCCGTCACCATCGAGCCCTCCAGCATTGGGCCCGACTGACACTGACCCCACTAAAGGGTGCACTTTGCCACTTAGACTTCCGGTAAACCTGAGCGCGATCCTCTTCATCGCCCTCCTGACCTTGCTTCTTTCTGGTCCGTTCTGGCAGCAAAGCGGTCTGCCAGCGAACGCCATAGACCAGTTACAGCATGTGCACCGCATGGCAGCCATGGAGCGATCGTTTGAACAGGGCGTCTATTGGCCCCGCTGGTTTCCCGCCGTATACAATGGACTCGGAGCTCCCGTTTTCCATCACTATGCTCCCGGTCTATATTGGTTGGTTGCCGCCGTTCATCGAACTGGTATCGGGCTGGATCAGGCACTGAAGTTGGTAGTTACGGTCGCGATTCTCCTCGCCGGGTTCGGCGTATACGGCTGGTTGCGCTACGCGTTCAGCCCTGTGGCGAGTCTGGCGGGCGCCGCCCTCTATCTACTGCATCCTCATATTCTGACCCGCTCATACTACTATGTGGGCGCCTACCCCCGTCTTCTGGCGCTATTGCTCCTGCCAGTCTGCCTCTGGGCCTTTACCGCGCTCCACGCGCGCTCGCGCATCCGTAACTGGCTGGCGGCAATCCTCTCTTTGACAGCACTCATCTTCAGCCACACGCTTCTGGCAATGATAGGAGCGGCTGTACTAGCATGCTTCTGGTTGTTCCTTGCAATTGGCTACCGCCGGCTTGACGGTCTAATGCGCTGCGCCTCGGCGGCGCTCCTGGCAGCGTTCCTGTCAGCCGGCTTCTGGCTGCCCTCTTTGGCAGACCTCGACCTGGTAAGCATTGAAGGAGCTCGTATCGGTCCCTTCCACTACAGCATCCACTTCCTCGACTGGTGGCAACTGTTCAGTTTCCCGTCTCTCATGTTGGACAGTCGCGCCGGCAACCCCTTGATGCCGCTGAACACCTTGGGTTTCGGCGTAGTATCGTGGGCGGCCTTGCTGGCGGGTCTGGTCAGTCTATTCTTCGTTTCACGATCGGAACGCCGATACTGGGGCCTTGCCGGTGTGCTCTTTTCCATGTCCATGATCATGCTGACTATGCAGCTGTCAGAGCCTCTGTGGGCCGCAGTTCCAGGGCTCAGCATGGTTCAATTTCCATTTCGATTTCTCTCTATCGCTCCTCTCGGCATCCTGCCCGCTGCCGCTGTTACCGTTGACGCATGGCCGACATTCCGTCGTTGGCTGCCTGCCCTCGGTATTATTATTGCCTCATTTCTAACTGTCTTCCCATACCTGTTTCCTGCACATACGTCACTCTCGCCGAACGTGAAAGTAAGTTCCTTGACCGCCGAGGACACACGCACATTTGAACAGACAACTTTCGCTTGGGGTACCACTGTAAGCGGCGAATTCTTGCTCCGAGGCGCAGACATGAGCGTCATAAACGGCCAGACGCCTGAACCCGTCGCCATTCTGCCGCTGTGGCATTCTCCCCACGAGGCGTCAGTTGATCTTTCTGAGCGGGCACAACCACAACTAATCCGTCTTCACTTTCATCCCGGCTGGAGCGCCGGACAACGAGCATCTCTGACCCCCGGTCCTGCAGGCTGGACGCAAGTTGCCGACGCCACAGATTCCGAACAGCAATTGGTTATTCGCTGGGAGGGTACTCCCGCGCAACGTTGGGGCGAAGGGCTAAGTCTAGTTGGCCTGATTATGACTGTGGGAGGCCTGCTATGTATTTTGCTTTTGCGCCGTGAGGAAGAGGAGGAGAGCGAACAACGAATGCCTTTTGCATCCCGACAATTGAGCGCGATGGTCGGCTGCGTCCTCATTCTCGTGGGCGCGCGATATACCTTCGATCTCTCCTCCGGAGGGCCATTCCTGCGCCACTCGCCGCCTGGGCAGCTGGCTCTTGCAGTAGATGGGCAACAGAAGACCATAGGAGACCCATTCTCGACACAGGTGACGCTCCTTGGCTGGCAAATGGTCAGTGGATCCAATCCAAGACCAGGCGGGGCGGTCAGAGTACGGCTATACTGGCAAGGACAGGGCCGAATCACCGATGAGTTACACAGCTTTGTACATCTCTACACGCCCTCCATGCAGCGTTCCTGGGCAGTCGAAAACGTAGGAATTGGTGGCCGTCCTGACTCCCAATTCTGGGACCCGGCCAAGTACTACGTGGACGACCTGCGGCTCATACTTCCGGTAGACCTGCCGCCGGTCACCTATACGCTCGTCGCCGGGATGTTCACCTCCGATGGCGAAAGAGTCATCGTACCCTCTTCAACAGATAACATGCTGCACTTGAGAACGCTTGATGTCGCTCCAAAGCGTCCCGGCATCTTTCAAGGGGAGCGCCCAACAACCAGAGCGGGCGCCGCCACTGATGACGGCCTGCGCCTGCAGGGCTACGATTTCATGCCGCAGGCGGGAGGGACGACAGTGCGCTTCTTCTGGGATAGCGGCAAAGGAATTTCCCATGACTGGATCACATACATCCATCTGCACGATTCAAGCGGCGGACGCATCGCACAGTTTGATGGCCCTGCACTGGCGGGACTGGTTCCAACCAGCCAGTGGCACACGACTGCGCTCTACATTGACCGCAGAGAACTCGGCCTACCAGCGGAACTCGCGCCGGGAAACTACATGTTTCGTATAGGACTGTACGATCCTACCAGTGGAGTGAGGCTGCCGCTACTACCGGATGACAAAATGCACGACAACTTTGAAGACGGACAACTGCTGATTCCCTTAACGATTTCGCCTCCGAAATAAGCGCCTTGCCCACGCGGCTAACCTGCAGCAGTCGAAAAAGGACAAATTCCCGCGCAGAATCGCATCACTGAAATTCCAGGAAAATTTGACCGGAATCCTTCACCGCCATATGATCTTCCGAATGCTGAAGCGCCTCCCTTTGAATTTCTGGGTGATTCTATTTTTTGGACTGCTGGCCCTTCTCCTAACCGGCCCTATGTGGCGTCTGAGCGGGATTCCTGCGGCCACGGCTGACGCAGATTTTCATTTGCACCGCAGCGCGGCTACATTTCGTGCCTTCGAACAAGGTATCTTCTGGCCGCGCTGGTTTCCCATAGTCTATAACGGTCTCGGCGCGCCTGTACTTCATCACTATAGCCCCGGTTTCTACTGGTTGGTTGCCTCAATTCACGGAGAAGGCGTTGGACTGGATCATGCAGTGAAACTTACCGTCACGGCCGCGGTCCTCCTCTCTGGATTCGGCGCATACGCCTGGCTACGGTACGTTTTCAGCCCGGTGGCAAGCCTTACCGCTGCCGGCCTGTATTTGCTCCACCCTCATATCCTGACGCGTCAACTCTATTTTGAGGGCTCTTACCCTCACCTGCTGGCGCTACTGCTCCTGCCGGTCTGCCTGTATGCCTTTACCGCACTCCACATTCAGCCGCGCCTTTGGAACTGGGTGGTGGCGGTAGTCTCTTTCACCTCATTGATCTTCCTCCACCCGAAGGTTGCGCTGGTCGGAGCGGTCATCTTGGCCGCTTATTGTATTGTGTTGGCAGTCAGCTTCCGTCATCCGCGAGGTCCCATTCGTTGTCTTATGTCCGCAATACTGGCGGGACTGTTGTCATCTGCCTTTTGGCTGCCGGCATTGATCGACCTGGACTATGTTCAGATAGACAATGCCCAGCAAGGCTTCTTTCATTTTAGCCAACAATTCTACAATTGGCGGGGCCTGTTCTTGTTTCAATCCCCTTTTCTTGATAGTCGTGCCGGCAACCCGTTGATTCAACTCATCTTCTTAGGATTTGGCGCAGCCTCGTGGCTAACGCTGGCGGCCGGGCTGACCAGTCTTGCTTTCGTCAGGCACAGAAGGCGTCGGTACTGGGGCATTGGCGGCGCTCTCTTCGCTCTTGCGATGCTTTTCCTCACGCTCCGGGCCTCTGAACCGTTGTGGGAGACGATTCCAGGCCTGAGTTTGTTTCAATTCCCCTTTCGCTTTCTGACATTCGCACCACTCGGCTTACTGCCCGTGGCTGCCATGGCGGTAGACGCAGTGCCGGTCGGCCGCCGTTGGCTGCCTGCCCTCAGCTTGGCTCTCGCTTCATTCCTTACGTTGTTCCCGTATCTCTTCCCTGGCCATACATCACCTGTGCCGGCCGAACCGGTGCAGACCTTGACCGCCCAAGACACGCTCCTGTACGAAAAGACAAGCAAGGCCTATGGCACAACCGGCGCTAGCGATGAGTTCCTGGTTCAAGGGGCAGACATGGAGGTTGTAACGGGTCGAGTACCAGAGCCAGACGCAACGCTCTTGGCGTGGCGTTCACCCCACGAAGCTGTCGCGGATCTGGCGGGACAGACCGAACCGATGCTGCTCCGCATGCATTTTCACCCCGGCTGGAGCGCAGGAAACCGAGCCACGCTGTCGTCGGGCCCCGCCGGTTGGATGCAGGTGACCGAGCTTGGCAACCCGGCACAGCCTCTCGTAATTCGCTGGGAGGGAACTATCCCCCAGCGCTGGGGCGAATGGTTGAGTCTGCTCGGCCTGCTCGCCTCTATGAGCGGCCTCTCTTTGATAGCAATTCGACGAGGAAGAGGAGTTGAGCTGGGCAGTACGCGAGAGTTACTAACATCCTACGACTCTCTTCACGTCAGAATTTTGGTCGCATGCGTTCTTCCCCTTGCGATCGTGAGTTACGCGATAGACCGGTCCGAGAGAGGGCCATTCTGGTGGAACTCCCCCGCGGGGCAGTTAGCCTTCCCTGTGGAAGGACGGCCCGTGACCTTGGAAGACTCCGACTTTGGCCGGATAACGCTGCTCGGCTGGCAGACGATGAGTAGTGAGACCCCCAAGCCGGGAGCACTGATAAGGGCGCGACTCTATTGGCAGGGGCGGGCCCAGGGCAACGCTAGGGTTCACACCTTTTTGCATCTTTACTCACCCTTGACAGGCAGATCATGGGCAGTGGAGAACTGGAAGGTTGACCGACCTGAAGCTTGGTGGTGGGACCCCGAAAAGTACTACATAGATGATGTACATCTTTTTCTTCCAGACTACCTTCCCCCGACGACCCTTTCTCTTGGTGCAGGACTGTTCACGAATGAGAGGGGCAAGTTTATCGTGCCCGGAACCAACGACAACATTGTGCATCTGAGGACTTTCGATTTCGCACCATCGCGCCCGGGCTTCTTTCAGCAGGAGAGGCCGACCACCAAAGCGCGTGCCGCCACAGATGACGGTCTGCTCCTGCAGGGCTACGATCTGTCGCCTCTGCCGAACGGACCAACTTTAGGCCTCTTTTGGGAGAGCGGCAACGGCATCGCCAACGACTGGATCACCTACATCCATCTGCACGATCCAAGCGGCGAGCGCATCGCCCAGTTCGACGGGCCTGCTCTGGAGGGGCTGGTTCCCACCAGCCAGTGGCACACCAACGCACTCTACATCGACCGGCGAGATCTCGACCTGCCTTCCAATCTCACGCCAGGAAACTACATGCTTCGCATCGGTCTATATGACCGCTCAACTGGAGAGAGGCTGCCTTTCCATCCTGAAGACGGTACGCAAAGAAACTTTGAAGATGGACAGCTACTTGTCCCACTCGCCGTCCTTGCCCGAGAAGAAGCTTCCGAATGAAGCCACTGTCCGACCGACTGACTTCACGCTCCCGCAATCTGGTCGAGACCGTTTGAATCTTTTGCCTCTGCAGGGTATACTCTTCCTTGTATGTATGATGAGTTGAAGACGAAAATTTCACTCGCTTTCCATCGTCGACTCCACGAGTTTTCCACAGGAAGCTATGCAAATGCCTACAATCTCCCACGACAGTTTGAGAGAGTACGGTGCAGCCATCTTTGCCGCCGCCGGCTTTCCCAGCGACCAAGGCCGAGATGTTACCAATCACCTCGTGGATTCCAACCTCGTCGGGCACGACTCCCACGGCATCATTCGCCTGCCGCACTATATCTCGGCTGTGCGAGAGGGGACTATGGAGCCCGTCGGCGACCTCAAAATAGTACGCGAGACGCCGGCATCACTTGTCATTGACGCGCAGCGGATGCAGGGAATCGTTCTGGCCAAGAAGGCCATGGAAATGGCGGTCCAACGTGCCAAAGAGCACACTTTTGGGGCGGTCGCCGTCCATCGCTCCACGCACATCGGGCGGTTGGGGGCGTTTCCCCCTATCGCCGCTGAACAAGACTGTATTGGCCTGCTATTGCTCAATGGCGGCGGCCCATTTACCGCTCCCTTCGGTGGTACTGGGCGCCGCCTTCCGCCCAATCCGCTCGCTTTCAGCGCGCCGCGCGCAGAAGGCCCGCCCCTGATGCTCGATCTGACGACCAGTATGGTCGCGGGCGGCAAAGTCGATGTGCAACGCGCCCGAGGCCTGCCCACGCCTGACGACTGGCTGATTGATGCCTCTGGCAACCCAGTGACCGACCCCAATCTCTTTCTGAACGGTGAGGTGGCAATGCTTCCCATGGGCGGCTCAGTCGGACATAAGGGGTACGGCCTCGGTATGATGGTCGATGCAATCGCCGGCGGGCTCTCCTGGGCCGGTTGCAGCGCGGATCCGCCAACGCGCGGCGCTTCCGGCTGGATCGCTATCGCCATTCGCATCGAGAGTTTCATCGACGTGGATGAATACAAGCAAGAGATTGAGCGGCTCGTAAACTGGGTCCATTCATCGCCGAGGTTGCCGGGCGTCGAGCGAATCTACTACCCCGGCGAGATCGAGGAAGAGCGCCGACAGCAACGTCTGGCCGACGGAATTCCAATCGAAGAAAGCACTTGGAACCGCATTGTCGAAACTGGGGAAGCCGTCGGCGTCCCCGCCCCGTCAGCAGAAACCAACTAGCCTATTCAAAAGACCAATATCATGACATCCTTTACCAATCTCTTCCGGGCGCCGTATGCAGTGCCCAATGGTTTGCAGATGACCGATGACGGCCTCTGGATCGTCGATCAGATCACCGACCGTCTGATGCTGGTAGAACCCTCCGGTGAGTTGGACTACTACGGCGTGCCCATGATGATTCGGGATATCCCCAGTGACTCCTCCAACACCAGCGGCATGGCCTGGGGCGAGGACAGCCTGTGGCTGGCCGCCAACGGCTGTGCCGACAAGTGGCGCCCGCAGCGTTCAAAGGATGCGAGCAAGTCCATGGGGGAAGTACTGCGAGTGGATCCGAAGAGCGGCGAGACCATTTCCCGCCATCCGATTCCCAATGGCGGCGGCACACACGGCATCGAATATGACAACATCGACCCGGGACACCTTTGGTTGACTACGCTCAAAAACCAGACACTCAGCAAGGTGCGCATTAGCGATTGGTCTGTACAGCACGTGATCCCCCTGCCCTATAAGCGCGCTCATGGCGTCGTGCGAGTCGAAGACGGCGTCTGGGTCGTGCATACAGGCGATCGCGTCATCGTGAAATTGGATGTCGAAGATGGGACGGAACTAAAGCGCATCACCGTGCCCGCGTCGGAACCTGAGCCCCACGGCCTGAGCGCCGACCCCGACAATCGTTTTCTCTATTGCGATGCCTCGTCCGGTTGGGTCGTTGCGATCGAGGAGTGATAGCGCCATGCCGTTTTCCTGCCTCCCCGCGTCCCTTTACCCCGATATCAGCAGTGGGGAGCGAACGCTGGCGGAATGGTTCAGCCTGGCAGCCGATCTCGGCCTCGACGGAGCCGACATCAGCGTTGCCCATCTTGACTCTCTCGATAACGCCTATCTGGACGAGCTTCGTCGGCAGGCGCACGATGCAGGCGTCGTAATCGCAGGCATGGTAACCTACACCGATTTCACCCACCCGGACCCGGTTGAACGCCGGCGCAATCGGCACGAACTCCGCCAGTATATCGACGCAGCCGCCCGGCTGGAAGTTGACTTCCTGCGCGTTACCGCCGGGCAGAATCACCCCGGCGTGGCCCGCGCCGACGGCGTCGCTTGGGCCGCCGACGGGCTGTCCGCATGGGTGGACGAGGCCAGCGCTGCAGGTGTCACCCTCGCTTACGAAAACCACGCCATCGGCTACGTCTGGTCCTATTTCGACTTTTCGCAGGCAGCGCCGGTATTTCTCGAGATCTGCGCACGCACTGCCCAAAGCGGCCTCAAAATCCTTTTCGATACGGCCAACCTGCTCGCCGTCAACGATGATCCGCTGGCCGTTCTGGATGAGGTGCTGCCTCGTGTCGCCGCGCTCCACGTCAGTGACATCCAACGAGCCGGCGAGTTTGAGCCGGTCCTAATTGGCAGCGGTGTGACGCCGCTGCACAAAATCTTTGAGCGCTTCCGTACCGCTGGTTTCAACGGCTGGATCTCCGTCGAAGAGGCCAGCAAGACCGGCGAGGACGGTTTCCGCCGAGCCATCGAGTACACGAGGGAGCTGTGGCTCAACTGAGTCCGCCCGTTTGAGAGCTACTCGCATGTCCAACGATCGACCCAGCGTCCTGCTGGCCTTCGACGCCAACGTTCGCCACCACCACCTGGACCCGCAGGATTTGCGCCGTCTCGAATCATTTGCCGATTGGGACTGGTTCCCTTGCGAGGGGGGCGGTATTTACGACACCAATACGGACCCCGAAGCCGCCGCTCAATTGGCAGACAGGCTGCCCGGTCACGACGCGCTTATAGTCTGCTGGGGAGCGCCGACGCTAACGGAGGAGATCCTGGACGAGGCCCCCACGCTAAAGTTTATTGGAGAAATGGAGGGCGATCGTTTCGCAAGTCGCATCGATCTCGACGCTGCCTGGGCACGCGGCATCCGTACCGTCGACACGACCAACGCCTCTTCCTACCCTGTTTCCGAGTGGGCCCTGGCGATGATTCTCGTCAGCATGCGCAACGGCGGCGGCCACTTTCGGCGAATGATTGCCGGGCAGACCCCTTTGGAACCGTCATTGATGGAAGGGCTGCCGGGATCTCTGATGGGCCGTCGGGTCGGCCTGGTTGGCTGCGGTCACATGGGCCGGCGTCTGATCAAGTTCCTGCGCGCCTTCGAGACCGAAATCTGGGTTCACGACCCCTATTTGCCGCAGGAATTGCCGGAGGCGCTTGGATTCTTGCAGACAAGCCTCGAAAATATCTTCACCTGTGATGTTGTAGTTTGCCTCGTTCCACACACACCCAGGACCGAAGGTATGATCGGTAAAGAGGAGCTGGCGCTTCTGCGGCCCGGCTCCGTATTCGTCAGCGTCTCGCGCGGCAAGGTGACCGACTCCGCCGCGCTCATCGAACGGCTCAAGCAGGGCGACATCGTCGCCGGGCTGGATGTCTTCAATCCGGAACCCGTTCCGCCCGACAGCGAAATCCTGCAACTTCCCAACGTCTTCCTAAGCCCGCATATCGGGTCATACGGCGGCCCAACCGCACAGCAGGGCTTCTTCGCGCTCATGGTGGATGAGCTGCAGCGTTTTTTTGAAGGCCATGAGACCCAATTCGACCTTACACCTCGCGCCCAGGCCAACCGCACAGGCGCCCATCCGTGACTTCCATTGCTTGACAGCCAGTTTGTATCCCTATAGTTTGGCTACAAATGCTATTGATAGAGGACCAAAATGAATCTTGAACTCGCAGGCCATGTCGCAGTTGTAGTCGGCGGCGCTAACGGGATGGGCAGGATGATCGCCAAGACCTTCGCAGCAGAGGGCGCAGCCGTGGCACTGCTCGACCGCGACCCCGCTGTCGACGAAATTGCGCACGAGGCCGCGGCACAAGGCGGTGCCACACTGTCCGCCCAAGTCGACGTGACCGACTTTGAGGCTATACAAGCCGTTGCAACCCGCGTCGAGAATGAACTTGGGCCCGTGCGCCATGTCATCTTCACCGTCGGCATCGATTCCGGCAAAGGCGGCTTCCCTTTCTGGAACCTGGAACCATCCGACTGGCCGCGCGTTCATGATGTCAATGTGATCGGCGCCGTCAACACGGCCCATGCCTTTTACGCACCCATGATCGCCCGCCGCCAGGGCACCTTCTGCTTCTTCTCCTCGGTCGCCGGCCAGATCGGCTCCCAGACCGATCCACCCTACAGCGTTTCCAAAGCCGCCGTACTCAGCTTCATGCAGATTGCAGCCAAGGACTTTGCCCCCTACAATATACGCGCCAACGCTATCTGTCCCGGCATGGTCGATACGCCGCTCCAACGGCGTATCCATAAGTTTTCGACTGCAGACCTACCGGAAGACGAAAGACCGACATACGAAGAATGGTATACCGAGAAGATCGGGCGCTTGGCCGTTTTGGGAAAACTGACCTCTCCAGAGGAGATCGCGGCCACTGTCGTCTTTCTCGCCTCCGACCACGCCCGCACTATCACCGGCCAGGCTGTCAACGTCGACAGCGGCTGGGTCATGCACTGGTAGCTACTTTCTAAATTCACATGGGGTGATGCTATGACCGAGACAAACGGAACCAAGCAGAACGGGGCCGAATTGGACGCCGAACACTGGCTACAGGCGTACGAGCAAATGGTCAGGATTCGGTCATTCGAGGAGGCGGCCAACGAACTCTACACCAGCGCGCGGATGCCGGGCATTGCCCACCTGTACATCGGCGAGGAAGCGATCGCGGTAGGAATGTGCGAAGTCTTGCGCCAGGACGATTACATCACCAGCACACACCGGGGACATGGTCACTGCCTAGCCAAAGGCGCCGCGTTGGACCGCATGTTCGCTGAACTCCTGGGCAAGGAGGCTGGCTACTGCCGCGGCAAAGGCGGCTCCATGCACATAGCCGACCAGGAAACCGGCAACCTGGGGGCGAATGGCATCGTAGGCGGTAGCGCAGGCATCGCCACAGGGGCAGGTATGTCCATAAAGTTGCGCGGAACCGACCAGGTGGCAGTCTGTTTCTTCGGCGACGGCGCCCTCGGACAGGGGCTCCTCTACGAGTCGATGAACATGGCCCAACTCTGGAAGCTGCCGGTCATTTACGTTTGCGAGAACAACCAATATGGAGAGTATACGCACAATTCCAAAACCGCGGCCGGTTCCATGATCGGGCGCGCAACCGGTTTTGGTGTCCACGCGCAGGGCATCGACGGCCAGGACATCCGCACGGTTTACTCCACCGCCCGCCTCGTGGTCGACAGAGCGCGCAATGGCGGCGGCCCTGCTTTCCTCGTCTGTAACACCTATCGCTTCCGCGGCCATCACGTCGGCGACATCGACCGACCCTACCGCACGCGCGAAGAGGAGGAAGAGTGGGCCAAGCGGGATCCCTTGAAACTCCTCGAGGACTGGCTGACGAAAACCAGGCAAGCTGATGCGTCAGTCTTTGAGCGCATTCAACAGGACGTTCAGACCGCCGTTGACGAAGCGGTAAACTTTGCCCTTGAGGCGCCCTTCCCAGAAGAAAGCGAGGTGGAGCGGCATGTCTACGCTTAAGAACGGGATCGTTTGCAGTCCGGCCATACACGCGCCCGGTGAGCGTGAAATCACCTTCAGCCAGGCTATTCGCGAAGCCGTCGCCGAGGAGATGGCCCGCGACGAGCGCGTATTCGTTATCGGCGAAGATGTCGCCGAAGCCGGGTCGGTCTTTAAAGTGCTCGTCGGCCTGCTCGACGAATTCGGCGCAGACCGGGTTATCGACTCGCCCATTTCAGAGGCCGGCATCGCCGGGATTGGTGTCGGCGCGGCTATCACCGGCATGCGCCCAATCGTGGACATCATGTTCGGCGACTTTACTACCTTGGTGATGGATCAGATGATCAATCAGGCGGCCAAGACCCACTACATGTCCGGCGGGAAGCTGACCGTACCCATGGTCCTGCGCACGACCCTCGGCGCCAGCCGCCGCTCCGCCGCACAGCACAGCCAGTCGCTTCACGCGCTCTTCAGCCACATCCCAGGCCTCAAAGTGGCTGTCCCGGCCACACCTTACGACGCCAAAGGCCTCATGAAGAGCGCGATCCGCGACGACAATCCGGTCGTAATCTTCGAAGATAAGATGCTCTACCAACAGAAGGGGCCCGTTCCAGAAGGGGAATACGTGCTCCCTTTGGGCCAGGCGGACGTGAAGCGCGCCGGCGAGGACATCACAATCGTCGCCACCAGCTCGATGGTCTACACGGCGTTGGAGGCGGTCGATAAGCTTGCTGAGGCCGGAATCAGCGCTGAATTGGTCGACCCGCGCACTACCACGCCGCTTGACACCGAAACACTTATCGAATCAGCTCGCAAGACCAGCCGCGCGCTCGTTGTAGACGAGGGCTACCAGCAGTATGGCGTCACAGGCGAACTGGCCGCGGTCATTGCCGACGGCGCTTTCTATTACCTCGACGCCCCCGTCAAACGCATCGGCGCAATGAATGTGCCTGTGCCCTTCTCGCCCGCCATGGAGGACTTGACGATCCCAAGCGCGGACTATGTCTTCGAGACCGCAAAAGCCATGTGCGGCTGACTCCTAACCACATCCGCGCGAGTTGACCTCCGAAAGGGGAAAGACATGCCCAAAGAAGTAATTATGCCGGCACTGGGGATGGCGCAGGACGAGGGTGTCCTGCTGCGCTGGTTGAAACGGGAAGGCGAAATGGTTGAGGCCGGCGAACCGCTCATGGAGGTGGCGACCGACAAGGTGGACGTACAGGTCGAAGCGCCCGCCTCCGGCGTCCTTACCGCTGTAACAGCCCAGGAAGGCGACGAGATTCCGGTCGGACAGGTGATCGGCCTCATCGCCGCCGAAGGCGAAGAGTTGCCCCCTGCACCGGATACCGCGCAGACCAATGTCAAACCGGATGAATCGGCTGTCGCTCCGCCCCCGGATACTCGTGCACCCAGTCCTGTGGCCGCGCGCATGGCTGCAGAACATGGCATCGACCTGTCCGAAGTCTCCACCTCCGGCGAACGCATCTCCAAGGAGGACGTTGAGGCCCATTTGCGTACGGCAGTTCCCGTTGGCCGCGTGTTGGCCTCTCCGAAAGCGCGCCGGCTGGCACGCGAGCGGGGCGTCGATCTGGCGTCGCTTGCTGGAAGCGGCCCACAGGGAGCCGTGCTCGCAGCAGACGTGCCGCTCGAAGCGCCAGCTGTCCTCACTGCCCCCCTGCCCGAGCCCGCACTCGGACAACCAGAGCAGCAGCCCGTCTCGCGTATGTGGCAGATCATGGCACAGCGACTGACCGAAAGCTGGAACAGCGTACCCCACTTCTACCTGGTACGCGAGGTCGACGCAGGCCAGTTGATGAACTGGCGGGATCTACTTTCTGCCGACGGGGAAGTCGCGGCCAAAGTTACCTTTACCGACCTGCTCACCAAGCTGGCCGCCCTTTCGCTGGCCGCCTATCCCCGCCTCAACTCCTTCTGGCAAGACGGCGTGATCCTGACCAACCCGAATGTAAACATCGGCCTCGCCGTGGCCGTCGAAGAGGGACTGCTCGTTCCCGTCGTGCACAACGCCGACCGCCTGCGCGTCGAAGAGATCGCAGCTTGTAGGGCCGACTTGGTCGCGCGAGCAAACAACGGTGCTCTCCAGCCCAACGACTTCGCTGGCGGGACCTTTACAATCAGCAATCTGGGCATGTACGGGGTTGACGCATTCAACGCAATCGTCAATCCGCCCCAGGCCGCGATCCTTGCTGTAGGACGCATCGCCGAACGAGTCGTTGCACTTGATGGGCAACCTGCCGTGCGCCCGATGATGACTTTGACACTCTCCTGCGACCACCGCGCCGTCGACGGCGTCCGCGCTGCGCAGTTCCTGGACGCCCTGGTCGGCTTGGTAGAAGAACCCCTGCGAGCGCTTTAGCCGACACCGTTCGGGGAAATCCACGCATGCACGAATCCGAGGAGACCGAATGCCGCGCATAAACAGAGCAATTGAACTTCTGGAGGCTGAACAACCGATCTACTACAGCGGCGTTCACGGGGGCCTCACCTACAGGAACGGCACCGCCCACAAGGATACCTGGGCCGATTACCTCATTGTAGAGTTCGAGCACGGCGCCTTCGACCCAGCCGGCCTGGCGGAGTTCATGCGCGGCCTCGTCGATGCAGGCCCGACCCGCAGCGGGCACCGCACGCCAGCCGTCATCTGCACGCTTCCAACCGACGGCACCGACGAGAACGTGATGCGGGCCAACGCCTGGATGGTTAAGCAGGTCCTGGCGCGCGGTGTTCACGGGATTCTTCTCTGCCATGCAGAGTCGCCTGCCGCCGTCAAGGTCTTCGTCGAGTCCTCCCGCTACCCCTTCCAAACGATCGGCGTTGCCGATACCGCCACTGAGGCGAGTGCTTCCGGAAATGGCGAAATCACGTTGGACCAGGGCCGCAGAGGCGCCGGCGGCCAAGCCATGGCAGCATCCATCTGGGGGCTCACGCCCCAGGAATATGTAAGCAAGGCCGATGTCTGGCCCTTGAATCCAGATGGCGAGCTACTGCTCGGCCTGAAGATCGAGAACCGCCGTGCGCTCGAGAATGCCGAAGCCAGCACTTCCGTTCCCGGCATCGCTTTTGCCGAATGGGGGCCGGGCGACATGGGCATGAGCCTGGGCCACGCCGACGCCCACGATCCACCCTACCCTCCAGATATGGCCGCAGCCCGCGCCCGCGTGAAAGGAGCCTGCGACGCTGCCGGGATATTCTTCCTCAATAGCGTGCGTCCTCACGACGTTCGGGAGCTCATCGACGAAGGCGTTATGATCGGCTCGGCAACCGAAGAGGCGGCGAGTGTCGGACGCGAATATACCAAGCGCACGACGCCTTGGTAGCGACCAAAAACGCAACCCAATACATTTTCCGCGAGAGTAGAGTCTTCCTTACTCCAGCTAGAGGAATATAGCCAAATGCACGAACAACAGAGAGCCCGCGCCGCGCAGCTCCTGGACGAGGATGGAGTGGATTGCGCGCTCTTTTCGGATATCTACAGTGTACGCTGGCTGACAGGGCTCAACCTACCCGCGCCAGCGCTTCTCTGGTTCGACAGAGGCCGATTTACTTTGCTGGCCGATGAGGGTTTTGCCCCTGCCGCCTCTTTCGGCGACAACCCGGACTGCGCCCACGCGTCCTACATTAACTATACGATTCAGCAGCCCATCGACGCCCCTGGTCGCCTTGCCGAGGTTTTTGGCAATCTCATTGCCTCGAGTGGAACGCCCGCCGGCCGGGTCGGAATTGAAGAAAAAAGTTTGCTCCTGTCACTGTGGCAGACGCTTCACAACACGCTGCCTGGCTATCAGCCGGTCTCGCTAGAGGGAAGGCTTTTGCCGCTCCGCGCTGTCAAGACCCAAGAGGAGCTGGCCCGCATCCGTGAAGGATTCCGCCTAGTTACAATCGGTCACGACGCCGGACGCAAAGCCGTACGCAAAGGGCAGCGCGAGATCGACGTTTGGACCGAAGTGCAGACCGCGGTCGAGCGGGAGGCGGGAATGTGGATGCAGATGGGAAACGACTGCCTTGTCGGCCATCGGCCAGCCAATATTGGCGCCGCGCCCCTGGATTACGAGATCTACGCCGACGATTCCCTTATCCTTGACCTGAGTGTCGTCGTCGACGGATACTGGACCGACAGCTGCGCCACTTACTTTGCCAATCAACCCACCGCCCTGCAGACGGAGCTACACAAGTTTGTGGAAGAGGCCCTCGCGTTCGCAGTCTCCCTGATCCGGCCCGGCGTCGTAGCCCAGGACGTGGACCGTCAGGTGCGCCGCTACATGGCCGACGGCGGCTACGAAGTCTATCCGCACCACAGCGGTCATGGCATCGGTCTCACAAGCCATGAGGCACCCCGCATCGTCCCTTACAGTCAGGAGGTACTCGAAGAAGGCCACGTAGTCATGCTGGAGCCCGGCATCTACGTCCCCGGCGTAACCGGCGTCCGCCTGGAGGATGCATTTCTGGTCACAGCGGACGGCGCCGAGCAATTGAGCCATCACGACAAAAGTTTGGCCTAACCGACGAGCTATTTGTCACTTTAGGAGGGACGTGATGGCACCTGATAGCAGACAGTTTGCCCCTCAATCAGAGGTGCCTTGCTGATACCCTGCCTCCCTCCGAGGCGATCTGGAATCCAGCAAGTATCTTAACACCTTCAGACCCATCGTCGACGTGATCAACGTACGGGGGACGGGCCTACCTTTTGGCTTCCAAGCTGCCGATTGTAAACTACTGGCTGCGGAAGCGAGCAGCGGAAAAGAGTAGGGAGTGGGGCATGCCCCAGACGGTTTCTGACACCCATAGTTCAGCAGGCATTGTGGAGTCGCCGAGATTCGGGCGCTGTTCTCCGGCTACAGTAGCAATAGTTGTCTTATTCGCCCTGGCCGTTGCCGCTGCGATTCTGCGTTTTCATCGACTTAGCGAACTCCCTCCAGGACTCCATTACGATGCCGGGTCCAATGGCGCGGACGCTCTGCAGGTCTTGCAAGGACAACACGCACTCTTTTTCCCGGAGAAAAGTTATGGCCGAGAATGGTTGGGCATCTACCTGGTTGCCCTGTCCGTCTCCTTTCTGGGCCGGACCGAACTAGCCGTTCGTCTCCCTACTGTAGTCGTTGGGACAGGAGTCATCTTCGCCGTCTTCTGGCTCGGCTGGTTGCTCTTCGGAACAGACGAGGGCGGGCGAAGCAGATCTTGGCGCGGCCTCTTGGTGGGGGGAGCTGCTGCTGGCTTGCTGGCTGTATCCACGAATCAGACGGTCCTTGGGCGAACTGCGTACAGGGTTCAACTCTTACCGTTTATTCTTTGCCTGAGTCTGGCATTGCTATGGTGGGGATGGGAATGTCGGGGCCGCCGGCGCGGCGCCTGGTGGCGAATCGTCTTGGCCGGCCTATGCGCGGGCCTGCTGCTTCACACTTACACTCCCGCTCGGGTAACCCCTTTCCTGTTTCTAGTCTTCGGCTTGAGCTTCATATGGCCCAATCGCCTCGCTACCCCGCGTACCATTCGGGCTGAACTGCCCTGGATACTCACATTCAGCGGGGCATTCGTACTCGCGGCCGCACCGATCATTTTTCACTTTGCCCTCAATCCCCAGCATCTGTTCTTGCGAACTAATGAACTCTGGATCTTCGATTCAAATCGAAGTTTGGACTACCCATTCGTGCTTCTTCTGCGAAATGTGTGGGGATATCTGATGCTTTTCGGCATCCGCGGCGACCCGGAATGGCGGCATAACTTTGCCGGCCAGCCCATGCTTAACCTATGGGAAGCGGCTTCGTTCTGGGTAGGTGTCTGTGTGGCGGGTCGGCGCTGGAAGGTCCCTGCCTATCGCCTGCTGCTCCTCTGGATGGGTGTGATGTTCCTTCCTGCAGCACTGTTCTTTGACGATGTCCCTCTCCCCAATGCTGTTCGCGTGATTGGTGCAATGCCGGCCATCTATCTGCTTGCGGGTCTCGGCCTTTGGGAGACGGCAGAGTTTTTGAGAAAGCGCTTTTTTCGTGACAATGAAGCTTTTTTCATCGCTTCTGTAGGGGCGGTCGCGGGATGCGTGATCCTGGTCCAAGGTGTGATCACATACTTCACTTATTTCCAAAAGTGGGCCGCCATTCCAGAATTGAACAATGAATACGAAGTGGAATGGTCAATACTGGCAAAACACCTCAATGCGTTGCCGTTTAGTGCCGATACGGTCTATCTGATCCCCGATGGCCAGCGTCATCTGCAGCTGGAGGAAGGATTTCGCAGCTACACGCTCGACTTCCTCTACCTGGGCAAGACGCCCGTTCACCTCTTCCATGCCGCTGTGCCCGACCTAGCCCAGGAGATCGAATCCTCCTTAGCCGCTGTCAAGGGCTTCTCCACCGTGAAAGCTGTGGAGTGGAATCTCAAGTCAGTCTGGACTGGAGACGAGCACGAACGCATCACTTTCCTTCTCGGCAAGTACGGACGCCACCTGGGAAGTGAGGACTATGGCAGCTTTCGAATTCACAGTTACTCTGATGTCCTCCTGGATGGTCCCTGGGTACCTTTTGACAATCTCGAACCGCTCTCCGTCCAATATGATGGGGGCATTGGGCTACTGGGGGTTGCCCTCGGCCAGGGCCCAGGACAGCTGTCGATTGAGGAACCAGTTATTCTCAGAGAAGACCTTCCGATGTGGGCAGTCTTGCGTTGGGAGACCACCCCTGATTTGGGAATCTCTTATGCAGTTTCCTTACGTCTTCGAGACACTCATGCGAAGGAAGTCTTCAAAGAGGATTTTATTCTGTGGAAACCTGATCACTCAGTTACGGGCGACGGCGGGCCATCTGAACGGTTCGATACCTGGATGAGTCTAGACCTACCAACTGATATTTCCCCTGGAAAGTACGAATTGATACTCGTCGTTTACGACGGCGATTCGCTGAAACCAACAGTCGAACTAGGTGTATGGGAGCCGGAACGGGTTTTGGTACAGCTGCACGTGGGAAACCTTCAGTAGGATGACTCGGCAACCATAATGCCGCTTGAGAAGGCCGTTCTCGCTTACGGGCGATGAGCACAGCCACCGCCTTGATTCAGAGGAGGAAAGCCGGGCGAATCCATGTCCACAGCCAGATTGAACGAAGAGACAAAATCAGGCAATCGAGATAGTACTTACCGGGCTTCAATGACCGCAATTGTCGTGGTGTCATTGTTACTGGCGGTTCTGCTGCTGCGATTCTACCGCCTTAGCGAAATGCCGCCGGGAATCCAAAGCGATGAGGGGCCGGATGGTGTCTACGCTCTCCAAGTATTGGACGGTAAGCACTCGATTTTCTTCCCTGAAAAAGGTAGTGGTCGCGAGGCAATCGGTGTATATGCTGTCGCGATAGCCACCCATTTCTTGGGACGCACTCTACTTGGGTTTCACGTGCCCACTGCCCTGGCCAGCTCCGGCACAGTTTTCGTCGTATTCTGGTTGGGGCAACTGCTTTACGGGCGAGATGAAGAAACCGGCCAGCCCCTTCCTTGGCGGGGATTGCTGGTCGGCTCTGCTGGGGCTGGCCTGATGGCAGTTTCTGTCAGTCAGACCTTTCTTGCGCGCGCGGGGTTGAGGGCGAATTATTTGCCGCTGTTTATTTCATTGAGTTTTGCACTGCTATGGTGGGCTTGGCCGTCAAGGGACCGCCCAGGCGCCTTTTGGTGGAAAGTTGCCCTGGCCGGAGCATGCGCCGGCCTGCTCCAGCATACCTATCTTGGAGCGCGCATTACTCCTATCCTCTTTCTTTTGTTAGGGCTAAGTTTTCTGCTGCCGTTTCGTACGACTTTGGGGTCATCGGCTTTGTCTGTTCTTGTCAAACGGTACCTGCCGTGGGTAGGCCTGTTCGCGGGCGTGGCCGGGCTCGTCGCGGCGCCACTGCTCATCTATTTCGCTCAGCTTCCCGAAGATTTCTTAATTCGAAGTCGTCAACTATGGATCTTCCACGAAGGTCAGGGAAATCCTTTTGGCGCGTTCTTGAGAAACGCATGGGAACACATCCTGCTCCTTGGCTTTCGCGGCGACCAGCACTATCGGTACAATTTTGCCGGACAGGCCATGCTGAATCCGTGGCAGACGAGCTTCTTCTGGATCGGCGTAGTGGTAGCTGCATACAATTGGCAGCGAAATTCCGCAACCCGTCTGCTGCTGCTATGGCTTGGTGTGCTCATTCTCCCGGCAATGCTGGCAGATACAAAGGGTGAGGGACCAAATTCATTGCGTATTATCGGAGCTGCGCCAGCCATTTACCTGCTCGTTGGTAGCGGCATGTGGGAATCGTATCGGTTTGTGCGTACGAGGCGGTTGGTAATGAAGTGGCGCGGGCGCCCCGTCCTGCCGTCAAATGATGCCGCGTTTGCTGCAGTCGGAACGGCTGTGGTCACAATCTTCATCCTGGTTCAAGGTGTGATCACATATCGTTCATTTTTTGAAGAGTGGGCGGGCAATCCTGCTTTCGACCGTGCGTATCATGCCGAGTGGACAGAAGCGGCCGAGGTGCTAAGTGAAAGGCAATCAGAGGAGGAAACAGTCTATATTATTCCCTACCCATTGCACAATGAACACTTCGGCAGTGAACACTTTGGCTTCGAGTACCTATATCAAGGCGCTGCGCCAGCCCATATTTTGGCGGCCACTACGCCGAACATTTTGGCGCAAAAGGTCGAAGCTGTCCTGTCTGCAGAGGGAAACTTTACCTCCGTAGCGTTTGTTGACTGGGATAACCAGCTTGTCGGAGGGGACGCGAGAGCTGAAGAACACGTTATTGCGTTTCTTGAAAAGTACGGGCGTCAATTGCCCGTTGAAGATTACTTCAATTTTGATATACACACTTTCGCAAATCTTTCTCTGGAAGCGCCGTGGACCTTCTATGACCATCTGCATCCGCTCACGATTCACTTTGATAAGGGCATTTCCCTTAACGGATATGCCGTTGGCCAGTCCGAAGCGCAGCTGCCGTCTCAGCGAAACATCCATAAGGGGCGCATTCAACCGACCTGGGTTGCACTGCAGTGGCAAACAGCCCCTGGACTGGATGTAGACTATTCAGTCTCCCTGCGCTTGTACGATGTAGAGGGCGGCTTGGTTTCGCAGCAGGACTTTGTCCTGAAAAACGCTAGGCCCTTGACGACAAGCCTTTGGACAGCCGGTGAGCCAGTCGATACACTCAGCTACTTTGATCTGCCGGCTGAGCTTCTTCCAGGCGATTACGAAATCAGGTTGGTTGTCTATGATTTTGAGACGAAGGAGCCGACAGTCGAGTTGGGTGTATGGAAGCCGGAGTCCGTATTGGCTCACTTGCAGTTGCAGTCGCCTGAGTAATTCGGCCAATCCGCCGCAGAACCAGTCGAAAGACGTAGGTGTGCCGGAAAAGGCCCGGCCAAAGCGGCGAGACAAGAGCGAAAGCGCACTGGGGAGAAGCGGGAGTGCCTGATACGTCATTTGTTCAGCGCAGAGAAGTATGGGGATCGGAAAAAATTGGACGTGTCCGATTCATGTGGGCAACAGGAGTTATTGTTCTCGTCATTTCGCTGGCCGTGGCCTTGTTGCGTTTCTATCGCTTGAGCGAACTGCCCCAAGGGATCAACTCTGGTGAAGCAGCAAATGCAATGGATGCGCTTGGCGTGCTCAAAGGAGATCACGCGGTCTTTTTCGCGGAAAAGGTTGAAGGCCGCGAAGGTATGGTCGTCTACGCAATGGCGTTGTTCATCGCCCTATTGGGGCGCACTGAGTTGGCACTCCATCTGCCCTCGGCGCTGGCCAGTGCCGGGACTGTTTTTTTCGTCTTCTGGTTGGGTTTGGTCCTCTTCGGGAAAGACGCTGTCGGCAGGTGGGCCGCCCCCTGGCGAGGCCTGTTGATCGGTGGTATCGGCGCTGGTCTCCTGGCAGTTTCCCTCGGCCAGACGATAATCGGCCGCACGGCGTATAGGCCTCCCTTCTTACCTCTATTTCTAGTGCCCTGTATACTCTTTCTTTGGGAAGGCTGGACGCTGCGAAGCAGATTGCGCGTTGTATTGGCAGGCGTCTGCGCGGGTCTGTTACCTTACACCTACATTCCGGCGCGCTTTACGCCCATTCTCTTTCTATTGTTCGGTTTGAGCTTGGTCCTGTCCTTCAAGCGGAGCGAAGGCGGAGTCATGGGAGTGCTCCCCTCAGTCTCCACATCTCGCGTACGGGCGGAACTGCGTTTGGCAGGCACTTTTGTGGGCGTGTCCGTAATCGTAGCTGCACCGATTCTCCTCTATTTTGCTCTGAATCCTGAAAACTTTGATTCGCGAACCGGCCGGCTCTCAGTCTTCGAGCCGGCGTTTAGCCCAAGAGGCCCTCTATATGCCTTCCTGAGCAATTCATGGTATCACCTGCTCGCATTTGGCATTCGCGGTGACCCATTCTGGCGGCACAACTTTGCAGAGCAGCCTATGCTTAACCTTTGGGAGGCCTTCTTTTTCTGGCTGGGTGTGGGTATCGCCGTACGGCACTGGCAACGGCCCGCCTATAGACTCCTGCTACTCTGGCTTGTAGTGCTGATCGCTCCGGCTTTGCTGTCCACAGATAGAAGTGTAGGCTTCGAAGGTCCCAACACACTACGTATGATAGGCGCTGTGCCGGCAGTCTATCTCCTTATTGGTCTTGGCATATGGGAAACATTGAATCTTTTCAGTACGCGCTTTAGAGTTCTGGGGCTGGGTGAGAACTTCAGCCACCCTGGAAGCGGCAAAAGGCCTGCAATTGTCGCGTCCGCTATCGTCGGCGTCCTGGTTTTGGCGCAGGGAACAGTCACCTTCCGTACCTATTTTCGGGATTGGGCCGCAGCACCCGAAGTCTTCGCCGCCTACCATCAGGAATGGACAGATTTGGCCCGCGTACTGAATGAACAGGCGCGCACCGCCGATGAAGTGTACCTGCTCCCCTACAACGACGCAGATCGACCCTTTGGATTCGATTACCTGTACCAGGGCGCGGCGCCAGCGCATGTCGTTGTTGCCACCACCGCCCACAACCTGGCTCAAAAAATCGAATCCACGTTGGCAGCTAGAGAGGTCAACTCTACAGTGCATTATGTGGATTGGAACGACAACTATATATTGATAGAGAACGGAGACGAACACCTTTCCGGCGTTCTGAATAAGTATGGCCGATACCTTGGCACCGTTCAGTACCAAAGCTTTCAGATTCACTCCTATGCCGACATTAACCTGAATCCCCTCTGGACACTGTATGACTTGCTGGAGCCGCTAACGGTCCACTATGACGGCGGAATATCCCTTTTGGGGATTGCCTTGGGCCAGGGAACTAAACAACTGTCGACTCTTCGAACACCGAAGCTGGGGGAAAACCGCTCTCTATGGCTGGCCCTGCAGTGGCAAGTGGCTCCTGAGTTGGATATCGACTACTCGGCGTCCCTGCGTTTGTATGATGATTCGGGTGCTGCGGTTTTCCAGGAGGACGTGGTCCTGAAGAACGCTCAACCGGCGCCTACGAGCCATTGGAGCGCCGGTGAGCAAGTAGACACGTTTTTCTACTTGAACCTTCCGGCCGAACTCGTGCCGAGCGAATATGAGCTGCGCCTTCTCGTCTACGACTTCGAGACACTGAAACCTACTGTCGAATTGGGCGTGTGGGAGCCTGAGAAAGCCCTTGCGCGCTTGCGATTGGATGGAGGCGAGTAAAGGTGCCCTGCATTGAGCAGTCGTCTTTGTCTCGAGGTCAGCCCGTGTTCCCGACCGGCTAGCGCGAACCGGAAAAGAGCAAGAGTGTCCGAATTGTCTTCTTCTGCAAGCCCCTCTACTCCTTTCGCCGCGCCAAAACATGGCGAACGCCTCCTCCTCAACCTTGTGACAGGAGTAACCCTATTCGCGCTTGCCTTGGCCGTCGTCCTGTTGCGACTTCATCGACTGAGCGAACTTCCTGAAGGAATCGACGCGGGCGAAGGGGCGAATGGAGTGGACGCCCTGCGCGTGCTGCATGGAGAGCACGCAGTCTTCTTCCCCGAAAAAGAGCTGGGACGCGAGGCGATGGTCGTCTACGCAATGGCGCTCGCCATCTCCTTTTTGGGGCGCACCGAACTTGCGCTGCGTTTGCCCACGGCCTTGGCCAGTGCCGGCACCGTCTTTCTCGTCTTCTGGTTGGGCCGGGTCCTCTTTGGAAAAGACGGTGCGGGTGAGAGTGTTGGGCCATGGCGGGGCCTGTTCATCGGAGGAGTAGGCGCCAGTCTGATGGCGGTTTCCCTTGGCCAGACCATCATCGCTCGAACCGCTTTTAGGACGCCCTTTCTCCCTCTCTTTCTGGCATTCTGTATCGTCCTGTTGTGGGAAGGTTGGACATTGCGCGCCAGATGGCGGTTGGCGCTGGCGGGCGTCTGCGCCGGACTGCTGCCCTATACTTACATTCCAGCGCGTTTCGCCCCCTTCCTGTTTCTCCTGCTTGGCTTGAGTTTTCTTCTCTCCTTCACCCGCGGGAAAGGAGGAGACAAAAAAGCGATTCTCTCCAATGTCAATTCCCGCGTGCGGGCAGAACTGCCATGGGTAGTTCTCTTCGCGGGCGTGGCAGGTCTTGTAGCCGCGCCGATCCTCCTCCACTTTGCGTTGAATCCTGAACATTTTTTCTCAAGAGCCGGTAAGCTTTCAATTTTCGCTCCGGCCCTTAGCCAGGGAGACCCACTGGGGGCCTTCCTTAGTAACGTGTGGCACCACCTGCTGGCATTTGGCTTTCGCGGCGACCCATTCTGGCGGCACAACTACGCCGAGCAACCGATGCTGAACCCTTGGGAAGGCTTCTTCTTCTGGCTGGGCGTCGCCATCGCCGCCTCGCGCTGGCGGCAACAGCCCTCCTATCGACTCCTGCTGATCTGGCTTTGTGTGATGCTTATACCTGCCTTTCTGTCCGCGGACCCTGACGGACTTGTGCCCAATACCCCGCGTATGATTGGAGCAGTGCCGGCAGTATACTTGCTCATTGGTGTCGGCCTGTGGGAAGGATATCGATTCCTTGCCAAACGATTCCTAGCGTTTCCGAGGCCCGCATTGCCCGCCTTCCTCACCAGTGGAGCGGGGCCAGGGGCGGCCCTTGGGGCTGTGATCGGATGTCTCATTCTGGCCCAGGGAATCGCCACTTATCGCACCTACTTTGGAAACTGGGCAGCCGCCCCCCAAACCTTTACTGCGTACGATCAAGAGTGGACAGAATTGGCTCGCGCGCTGAACGCACAGTCTGCCTCAGCCGGCACGGTCTACCTGATTCCCTATCCCAAGCCTGAAGAACCCTACGGCTTCCATTACTTGTACCAGGGCACATCGCCGGCTCACCTAGTCCCAGCGGCCACCCTACACGACCTTACGCAGATGATTGAATTCAAACTAAGGGCTTTGGAGAGTCTCGGAACTGCAAAGGTTGTGACTTGGAAGCAAGACCCTGCACGCGGGTATTCAAGTGAAGACGATCGAATCGTTGCCATTTTGACCAAGTTTGCGCGTTTGCATGACATCGAGGATAGAGATAGCTTTCGACTCCATACCTTTACACATTTAGACCTGGATCGCCCCTGGAACCTATACGAACGTCCCGTGCCCTTGGAAGTACACTATGACGGCGGCATTTCCCTCCTGGGGATTGCCCTGGGTCAGGGACCGGAGACTCTCCCGTCTTCACTAATGTTTGATCTTAGCAACGCCCAGCCATTGTGGATGGTTCTTCGATGGCAGACCGCCCCTGGGTTAGAGGTCGTCTATTCTATCTCAGTGCGCTTGCACGACAATGAGGGCGGCATGGTCCATCAGAAGGACGCCGTCCTTACAAGTGATAGTCTTTCGTCAACCAGGCACTGGAAGCCGGACGAACCGGTCGAAACTTTGCACATTATCAGTCCTCCGCAAGACCTCGCGACCGGCGAATACGAGTTGAGTCTCGTCGTGTACGACTTTGCAACGCTCAAACCAACTGTCGAATTAGGCGTCTGGGAGGCGGAGAAAGTCCTGGCGCGCCTGCGACTGTCCAATTCTGAGTGACATGAGCAGTTTCCTTCTGACCCCCACCGCGTTGACCTTTCCCAGTTCTGCAGAAGAAACGTAGCTACTGAGCCTGAGAGGTGTCGGGTGTGAAGGGTTGGTCAAGGAAGGCGTTGTAGATGGCATCAATGGCGTTGAGGCCATGTCTACGACCTGTAGAGATATAGGAACGTATCGCCCAGAAGGCCTGAGCATCGTCTAAGGAGTGGAAGCAGCCCGATACCTTCGGTTGGACTTTAGTCATGCGCACATCGCGTTCGACGAGGTTGTTGTCAATGGGCTTACGGAAGTCATACATGAAGGCTAAGACGCCGACCCCATGTTTGCGTATGCGGTCGCGCAGATTTTTGGGCGGCGACTGTTTGGGTCGGCCGACCGGTCTGGGTTTGGTCTTTGCTGCGCAGGGGTTGTCGGCAAAGCCTTGGGCAATGAGCGCATCGTACTGTGTCGCGTAGTCGGCCAAGCGGTCTGGTGGCAAGGCAGAATGCAGTGCTGAAGTCGATGCGACTTCGGCTTTGATGTCCAACAACACACGTTCCATCTGCGCCGCCCATGCTTGGTTGTATTGCTCGGCCACAAAGCGCAGTTCGCGCAGATGATGGACATTGCAGAAACTGTGCTGACAGTCGGTAAACGTGAGGTAGGAGCGCCAGTGGTCATGCAGAGCAACGCCCTTGAAGTGGGGCAGGATGCCTCCGACTCGCATAGCGACATGCCCCCGTTTGTCGTGGAGGTGGTAGTGGGTCAGCTTCTCTGTGCTGGCCACGTGCAACCATTGCAGGCAACCATCGACACGCAAGCCACTCTCGTCGAAATGGACGACAGGAGCAGCGACCAGTTGTTGGCGAATCTCTTCCAGGCTTGCGTGCGTGCGGCTGGCAAGTTGGTGGGCGGCGGCGAGAACGACCGGCTCCGAAGGCGCATGACCGTAGAGCGCAGTCAGCAACTCTCTGATGCGCGCCAAGGGGATGAACTGTTGACTGTACAGGTAGCAAGCGAGTGCTTTCAGACGGGGACCATACTGGGTGGGTTGGGTCACGTGGGCGGGAAACGCGCCCTTCACGCACGTACCACAGCCAGGACACTGCTTCACCTCCGCCTGATGCTCTGTCACTTCGATGCTGGCCGGTGGGATATCGAATACCTGCCGTTTCATATGCCCTTGAACCGCTACGTCGGTCAGCTCTGTCTGGCAGTGCGGGCAACCCGCCAGCCCATGCACGACGACATGCTCCGGCTGCGCCACCTGCATCAAGGTGCGCCCTTTGTGTCCGCGTTGCCCACCACGCGGTCTCTGGCCAGACTCGCGTAGACTCTTGCGTCTGCCTTTCTTCAGCCCATCGCAGCTCGGCGGCTTGCCGCTATTGTGACTGTTTTTCGTCAGTTGATCCTGCAACCGCTGAATCAACGCCTGCTGCGCTGCCAACTGCTGCAGCAGAAGCAGAATCAACTCGATCAGCCTTTCCTGGTCTAGGCGCCTTAGTTGTTCGCGGTCTAACTGTACCAATTCGCTCGTAGGACTTATGCTAGTCAGGGAAGGCCAGTTTCTTGATCTGCAGGTAGCAGGGCGCGGCCGTGAGTCGATTGACGTTAATGCATAACGCGTTTGCGGTGAGCTTGGTGTAGAGGCGGGCGCACAGTCCTTGGAAAGAATGAGCATGGTTGGTCTCGATTTGGAATTGTTTGACCAGCTGGCTGTTGATGGTTTCAATGATTTGGCGCAACGAGTTAAAGAGGCGACGGACAGACTTGGGGAGCTGTCGCTTCTGGTTGCGTCGGGTCAAGGTGTGCAGACGGATGCGATTGTGTTGCCAAAGTTCGGCAGCGACCTCAGCACTGATATAGGCTTTGTCGCCGATGACGTGGCAGTTGCTGTGTTGCGCCAAGAGTTCGCGCCCTATTTTCAAGTCAAAGACACTGGCAGGGGCGAGTTCGAAATCGAGGATGAGACCGCCTGCAGTGGTCAGAAGATGGAGCTTGTTACCGAAAACTGGCTCTTAGAGGGAGGCGAACTTGCCGAAATTTGCGCCATGGGCTGTCCAGTCACCACGCGAATAAGGGGCAAGATGGAACTGAACCACGGGAATGGGCAGACTATCGATTACACAATCCCCATCTCGAGAGAGATCGATGCGAGCCAACATCATCTGTCGTATCCGGTTGATGACAAACTGTAACTGCCGCCGTCGCCGATTGAAGCGGCTCTGTTCCGGCAAGATGGGGAACCTATCCCGATGTGCCTGCATATGACTCAGTAGCTCTGTTTCCACATCCCAACCCAGGCAATCGCCGACGGGACAGATGGCTATCATTTCACTTCTGCTACACGCCGGCTTGGTCCCCGGTCGTCTCAGATCGCCTTCCAGTTCTTGGCGCATGTAGTCAACGACCACATAGACCCATAGACAGAAATCGTCAAAGTGCGCTATCATTCGGCTGGTCCTCCTGGCGAGATTCTTTGTTGGTGGCGAACTTCAAAGTAATCTCACCAGGGAACTTTTTTCAAACGCTACCTAGCATAGGGCCCGCATAGTCTCTTAACTCTACTATATCCGAAAGAAACGGTTTTTTGTCGCCTTCAGACGGAGTATCCGTCATGGTTGGGTTTGTGCCAGTCGGGCCGGTAGCTGCTATTGCTACCGCACCCGTACTACGGGCCGCGGATACTGCGTATACGCTTCACAAACGTTTGCAGCCACTACCGGTCTGCAACAGTCAGAGGAATGAGGGCGTGGTCCGCCCCATCGGGAAGCTGAAGTCGTTGGCCATTGTCGGGGCGATAGACGCCAAGGCGAATCTGATACTGGCCAGCGGAAAGTTCGGGCGGCAGATAGAGTCCCAACCTCAGACGCTGCGATTCCACTGCCCTATCGTGGACGAGTGACAGATCGGTCTGGGAAAAGAGACTTCCGTTTTCATCCAGAAGATGAATGAAGAACTTGAGTTGGCCATCCTCTAACTGACGCCACACCAACTCCATAGGGACTATGTCGCCGGCGCGATATGTACGGTCGGATGACAACCACTCATTGACGGCAAGCGCCTGTTCAAATTGAAGGTCTTTCTGCACAGTGATCAAGCGGCCGGCCGAAGGAAGTGCAAGGATAGCCCGCTGATCGCAGGTGAGCCATTCAGAACGGCCGCCGCTGGGCTGGGCGACATAGTGGTTTTCCCGGACATACGAATAGATCGCGTCATTCCAGCGGTGATCGGACGTGTAGTCCAACAAGAACCAGACAGGTGAGGCGACAGCATCGATCCAGCTGAATTGGCGCTCCAGATAGGGAGGAGCGATCGAGGTCGCGGCATCCGGCGGAGGTACCATTGTCAACCAGAAACCCTCTTGGGACAAGGGGTTAACGGGCCGTTTGCCCTGCTGGGACGCCACAGCAAGAGGCCGGTCTCCGAATCCTTCTTGTTGCAGCCAGCTTGCCAGGCGGTGATTGCCGGCAATGATGAGATGCTCAACTGGGATCCCTGACGCAACTGCTGCCAGGCTGTCATAGGGCTCTCTCATCCACATAGGAGGATCATCATATTTCGGAAAGTCGCGCACGGGGCAAGTGAGGGAAAAGATCGCCGTCTCGGCAGATTGATGTAGGGATGAAAAAGATGCGGCATCGAGAGAGGAAGGAGGGGAAAGATAGCTTACGTAAACCGGTTGTTCACCGGGAATGTTCGCCTCGATCGCACAGAGCGAGTTTACGTCATAGAGGTTCACTTTGGGAAGACAGTTCCAGGCAAATTGCTGGGCCGGCGTCATATTCCAGTCCCAAAACACCGGCCATTCAACGTAGCTAAGCCTCTGGCCATAAATCGGCTCGATCAACTTTGTCCATATTGATGTAGCGAGATCTTGTTCATAGAAAACCAAGGCATTGAACGGTGTATTCCGGGCAATCCAACGTGACGAAGCAGGGACAGAGTCATCAGCAAAAGAGATTATGCGATTGGTATGGATACCGGCCACAACTGTGGTCAAAACAACCTGGAAGGCCACGAGTGCGATTACCACCCGCCGGCGACGCTCTTCCCAGAGGGTCAGGACATAGCATCCCGCAATGGTAACGCCAACCTGGGCGGGAATGACGCCGCGCATGGCGACTTCGTTGTTATTTGGTAGTCGAACAATGAAAGGTATCAGCAGACCAACAGTGGCAAACAACCAGAAGTAGAGCAGGCGGGTCTCTTTCCCCTCAGTCCTGTTAACCGGCCCTGGTTCCGTGGACTGGTCCTCATCCGCGCGGGCCGCAGATGTGTACAGAATGGGACGAGTCAGCAGCCATAAGAACATTGGCAACAGTATGCCGAATTTGACAAACAGAAGGAGAAGAATGGTTGCTGGAAACCTGAGCCATGGGAAGGAGGGAAAATCGAGAAACGAAAAGGAGCGCAGTCCGAACGTGAGGGTTTCAGTCTTTTGGAGGATCGTGACGAAATAGGGGTAGTTCAGGGCGAATGCAAGCAAGGCGGTGATGGCGAGAAAGGCGAGCAAACGCATACGTTGTCTGGTTCTCAGCAGTTCATACAGATACCAGAGTGCCAAGCCGGGAAGGAGGCCTGCAAAGACCAAAGTGCTGGCCCGAAATAGCGCCACCAGAAGCACGGCAAAGGCAACGGCTTGAGGGATTCCCCGGTACGGTCTTACAGCGATGTGGTAGAAAATCAGGCCGACGATGGCCAGCCCCAGCATATGTTGTGGCGTGTAGACCTGAAGCAAGATGGGAGAAGAAATCATTGTCAGGCCATGTTGGGCGTCTACGTCATTGACGCCGCTGCCAATTTGCTGTAAGTCCAATAGCCAAGGGGCGAGAAGGTAATCCAGCCCGGCAGCGAGGTTAAGAGTTAACAGGCCGAAAAGCTGCACCACCCAAGACCGTGCAAACAGAAAGAGCATGCGTGCCAGGAAAAGCGTTACCACGTAGGTCTGTACAGTGGCATGGACCAGCCAGGCAAACACGACGCCAACACTGCCCTCGGAAAAGCGGACCACCAGAGCGGGCACGATGTAGTCCAGGTCATAATAGGTGAAGGGATACAGCGGTTGTCTGGAGTATAAGGAAGGCAGTCCTGTAGCTGCAATCGAAGTCACTTTTGCGAAATGTGCGAAGTCATCGGCGACTTTGGAGATCTGCCCCTGAAAAATATTGAATCGAAGGGCCAGGAAGAAGACCGCTAGCACGACAGAAAACAATAACGCGCTGGCACCGGCTCTGGGCAGCGCGTTGAAGTCAGGCAGCCAGCGAATGACTCGGCTGCGAAAGAGGCGTAACCCGAAGAGAGGAAGTCCCCAGACAGTGAGATAGCCCGCCAATAGCGCCCTGTCATTTCCAGGAAAGATGTAACCCAACAGCGCAAGGGAGACCGGGGCAAAAATCATCGAGAGCAGAACTGCGAGCGCGATATTCTCAAGCCGTTTCCCCTCTTTGCCCAGGGAAGTGGAGATCAGGAGTCCGCCGGGCAGTATATAGAACAGAAATACCAGGGCGATTGTGACGATCAACGACGGCATAAGGGGATTCCTGACTACTGAGCCTGAGAGGTGTCAGGGATGAATGGTTGGTCTAGCAGAGTCCTGTAGATGGCAACAATGGTGTGGAGGTCGTGTTTACGAGCAGTAGAGATATAGGAACGTATCGCGCAGAAGACATGAGCACCTACTGGCGTACGAAAGCAGCCGGATCCCTTCTGTTGGACTTTAGTCATGCGCACATCGCGTTCGACGAGGTTGTTGTCAATGGGTTGCGGATGTCATACATGAAGGGCCTCATGCTAAAGTAAGTTCAATTTGAAACCAAAAGTTTTTCGTACTCTGGGTCGAGTTCGAATTTGGGCCAAAGACGATAAACACCGCTGATTGGGTCGTCATTGATGCGGTCGATCAACTCTTTGCAAGCGTCGAAGAGTCGGCGCATCGAATCGTGGCAGTGGTTGCGAGTCACCTCTTCTCGCATCCATTTCCACAGACCTTCGATCGGGTTCAGGTCGGGACTGTAAGCGGGCAAAGCCATGAGCGTGAAGCCGAGTTCGGCAGCGGCCTTCGGTACGCATTTGGCCCGATGCCAAGGGGCGCCGTCCCAAGTGATCACGACTTCGCTGGGCTCATCGTCCCGCCATGCAGCCAGGCGCTGCAAGAACTGAATCGTATGCTCTTTGTTGCAGGTGCCTTCATTCCAAATGAAGCAGCGGCCCTCGGCGAAGTCGTAGGCGCCATACCAGTTGATGCGGTGTGCGAGCGGCGCCGAGTCACTCAGTCGCCAAGCCGGTTTGCCTTTTACCGCCCAGGTGTAGCCGATGTCCATGTCGCGATGGATGTGTGCTTCATCGATATAGATCAGACGTCTCTGCGACCGCCATACCTGTTCATACAGTTCGTGGAACCGTTGCACAAAGTCAGCTCGTTTGTGCGGGTCGGCTTTCTTGGGCAATTTTTGGCATCGCTTCCAACCCAGATGCGCCGCACACAAGATGCGGTGCAGTGAACTGCGGGCCAAGTCGCAATCCAGCGCTTGTTTGAGCCAGAGTCCCAGCTTTTTCAAGGTCCAATTGTGGCCGGGCAACCCGTGGTCGACAGGCTCGCTTTCCACGACAACGCTTACGAGTTGCCTGACCTGCTTGAAGCTAAAAAAGGGCGACGCCCTCCCGTATGACGATAGCGCACTGCCTCCGGCCCCAACCGATTATAGTCATGCACCCATTTGAGGACCGTTTCCTTCGTGCGTCCAATCTCTCGCGCCCAGCTACACGCCGTCGTCTGTCCACTTGCGATCATAAACAATGCCAGAAAACGTTCGCGACTGCGCGCATGCTCAGCTTCCACCGACAAGATGCGCAAATCGGACAAAGACTGGCCCCATTTCGTCAAATCCGGTCGAACCATCGTTTCCCTCTATCATTTGATATGGAAGTCGGTCCGATCCTTCTATCACATCTTGCCAATCAAATGCAAGGCTCTTGGTTTCATAAGGGAAATACTTTAATAACGGAAAGTCCACATTTGGGCATGCCTATCATCACCAAAGACACTTCCTATGGTTGAAAGGTAGGATACACTTGTTCTTAGACGCCGAAGCTCTTTCCTATGCATGAGTCCGTGACTTTTTGTTCGGATTCATTGAGAACTGCTTTCCTATACAAACCATGCTCTTTGACTAAACGGACGCTTTTGGCCGCTCGGGAATCCGCCAAGTTACAGAGAGGTTTCAAGTGAAACTGATTTTCTGGGTATACCTGAGAGTCCTGGCAGTCGTCGTCTATGTGCAATACATTGGGTCTCAATTCTATGATCCTACTTCAGAGGGTCTGGCAGAGTCAGTCTATCGCATCATCGATCCTCTGATTGTGCTGGGTATGCTCATTGCAGTATATTACGCCTATCAGCGCAAACGCGCCGTCGACACCGCTTCGGAGAGCGGTGTTAGCAGGGATTACCTGGAAGCCAACGGCACCTTTTATTTGAGCATTGCTCTGCTGGTCGGTTTGCTATGGAATTGGGTTGGCTTCCAGTTCGCCGATCCCGTGACGACTCACAGCTGGCTCTGGACTCTGATAGACATAACTGCTCCCCTCCTCTTTTTTGCAACGAGCACTCAACTCATGACGAGCGAAGAGTGATCGCCCCTGTCCGCTCCACACATGCATCTCACGCTGCCTTTTTCATATGATAGAGGCCGACCCAAAAGAAAGGACCACTGATGGATAAGATCCCTCTTGCAATCGTCGGATGCGGCGGAATGGGCCATCGCCACCTTTACGGGCTGGCGGAGTTGAACGATTCCGGCCTCTCCCCCTTCGAACTGGTGGCCGCCTGTGATCCCGTCAGGACCAACGCCGAGTCACTCGCCGACGACGCCGAAGATCGTCTGGGTACGCGCCCCGCCGTTGTCGAGCGGATGGAGCTGTTGGAGCCTATGGGCGTCGTCGCAGTCGACATTACCACCACGCCCCGCTACCACCACACAGTAGCCGTCGAAGCTGTCGAACGAGGCTGGCACGCGATGATCGAGAAACCGGTCGGGCTGACCGTGCGCGCCAGCAATCGCATCCGCGAAGCGGCCGAACGCACCGGCAAAATTGTTAGTGTGGCCGAAAACTATCGCCGCGACCCGATGAATCGCCTCGGTAAGGCGCTTCTGGACGCCGGAACTATCGGCTCGCCGCGCCTGATGATTCACAACACGATGGGCGGCAGCGACCTGATGTTGATCACGGTCTGGCGGCACCAGAAAAACCAAAGCGGAGTTCTCCTGGATGTTGGCGTCCACTTCACCGATATAATCGAATACTACCTCGGCCCGGCCACCACAGTCTACGCCCAAACCCGTCTGCACGAACAGGTCCGGCGCAATATAGCCGCCGAGCCCGGCGAGAGCTCACCAAGCAACCCTTCCGTAGTCTACGAAAGGTGGCAAAAGCAGATGCCGGCCAAGTTCGAAGCCACAGCCGATGACGCATCCTACGCAACGCTGCTATTTGAGAGCGGCGCCGTCTGCCAGTACATCGAGGACCACGCCGGCCACGGGCAAGGAGTTTTCACGCGCCAGATTCACGGCTCCGAGGGATCTCTCGACCTGCCGTCCGACCGCTCAGGCCAACTGATTACGCTGCACAAAGATGGCGAGGCGGTCTGCGACGAAAGCCTGCTCGACCTCGTCCCGGACTTCCATCTGGAACCGATCGTGGCCGCGCTTTTCGGCGGTGACCGCCTGTGGGGCTATGACTTTCCCTTCCCCGTAACCGATCGCAAACTGATCGCTGCTGAGTACGGCGAACTGGGCCAGGCCATCGAGAGCGGCGGAACGATTGAGGTCGATGCTGCACAAGGCGCCCGCTCGGTGGCCCTCTCCTACGCCATGCTGGAGTCGAGCTTGGCCGGCCGCGCCCTGTCGATGGACGAGGTTCTGTCTGAGAAGGTTGACGCTTACCAGTTCGAGGTAGACGAGGAGATTGGTTTGGTGTGACGGGACCTATTGCGTCGCTCGCACAGAATTGCTCGGGCTTGGCATCTTCCGCCATTGCCCTAGCTCTTCAGCTACACCTGCTTGAGGACGACGCCGATACGAGAGAGTTCTTCCGGCGTTGATGACGTCCTCCCTGCGGCTCAATCCCGATGTTGTTTGTTCCCATTCTAGGCCCTGGTTCGAACTCGCCCGGGATGGCCGGGCATCAATCAGGCCTTCAAAGACCTTCCGAATTGGCCTTGACTCGGGTTCATCGGGCATCTGGCTTCAATTTGGGGCGCTAGCGTTTTTTTCATCCATAAAGCCGGCATCAGTGGTCCTCTAGCGCGGGCGCCACCTCTTCCTTAAGCAATTCCATCGAGCGCAGCCAGCGAGCCTTGTCGTCCCAATCATGCGCGATGGCCAGAAGTGTCCCAAAGCCGCCCGTAAGCTCCTGCACCTCTTTCAAGCGGCGGATGCACTCCTCTACATCGCCAACGATCGCCAGGCGCCGCACAAGGTACTCCGCGGTCAGTTCCTCGTCCGGCATCTCCGGGTCCTCCTTCATACTGTTCACGCGACCCGGACCGATCAACTTGATTAGATAGTCAAAAGAGCGGGCAAACGCGCTGTTGAGGGCAAAGTCGAGCGCTTCCTCCGTTGTTTCGCCCACAAACACGTTGCGCACTACCCGCCAGTCCTTGCGGTCCGGCTCGTCGCGACCCGCCTCAAGCGCGCCTGCGCAATATGTCTCCCAGTGCATCGGCAGGGTCGATGCCGGAACCAGGTTGCTGCTTATCGGCAGAAAGCCGCGCTGCCCGGCCATGCGCGCTGCCATTGACTCCCCTTTTATGATTGCCATCGCCACCGGGGGGTGGGGCTGCTGATAGGGACGCAGTAGCTGGCCCATCGCGATCTCCGGACGCGTCTGGTCGATGCAAATGTGCCAGAAGTCGCCCTTCAAGTCGAAAGGAGCGTCCGCTGTCCACAAGTCCAGCACCATGTTGATCCCTTCAACCGTCATCAGACCCAGCGTGCCCGGATCGCGCGGCAGATCAAAAAGGCTTATATCGGTAGGAATGCCTGTCTGGCCGAAACCGCACATCAGCCTGCCCCGCGAGAGATGGTCCAGCAGCGCCAGGCGGACGGCTACATTGGCCGGATGGTGAAACGGAGCTATCGTTACGCCTGTGCCGAACTTGATCGTGCTCGTTCGGGCCATTGCATGGGCGATAAACACATCGTTTGCGGGGATTGGCTCCCACGCGACCGTGTGATGCTGGCCCACCCAGACTTCGACATAGCCCAGCGCCTCCGCACGTTCGATCAACTCCAGGTCCTCTTCGAAGCATAGCGTTCGGTCCTTCTCCGGCGGGTGAAGAGGCATGAGAAAATAGCCAAGTCGCATGGACTTATCTCCGATTTCGTAAGAGTTGGCGGCGCCACCTGACCACGTGTGGCCGCTCCGGTTCGTCGCGACGCTGACAATACGGCCTGTCGCCGGCCGGCGATTTCGGATTCTCTGTTCCCGCCCGCACCGGACTACGCCGCGGCACGCTCCAGCCAGGCTTCGTCTATCTCAAGGCCGAACCCCGGCGCGTCGCTGGGCCGCACATACCCGTCCTCGATCACAGCCGTGCCGGGTAGCTTGACCATCTCCGCCAGCGGTACGCCCGGCGCCGACACATCTTCCGACCTTTCGCCCCAGGTTACGGCAGGCATCGCCATCGACAGATGCTGGCCGAAAGGGTAGTTCATGCCGCCGTGGGCAATCACCGAAATATGATTTGCCTGGGCCAGGTGACAGATCTTGGCCGCTGCTGTAATGCCGCCGCACCAGAGCACATCGGGCTGGAAAATATCCACCAGACGTTTGCCCGCGGCCGCGGCGAATGGGGCCAGATTGTACCAGTGCTCGCCGGTCGCCAGCGTCTGCCAGGGCAAACGCTGGCGGATCGACTCGTATCCCAACAGGTCCTCCGGCTGGATATAGTCCTCCAGCCACTTGAGATTGTACGGTCGCATCCGTTCGGCCACCCGCACGGTAAACTCGCTATCATAGCCCGTCCAGGCGTCCAACATCAGCTCAACGTCGTCGCCTATCGTCTCGCGTGTGCCGGCAACGAGCTCCTCCAGCTTGTTGAGCCCCTCCAGCCCGTCCTCCGGGCCCCAGGGACTGAAGAGCTTTGTCGCTTTGAAGCCCAGCTCCATATACCATGGCTGATCGAACCCTGAGGCATAGCAGAAAATCTTATCCTTCTGCGGCCCGCCTAACAGTTCGTAGACCGGCAGCCCCAGCAGCTTGCCCTTGAGGTCCCACAGCGCAACGTCGAGCGCGCTGATGGCGTAACTGGTCATGCCGGTGGGACTGAAAGCTGTGCTCAGCCGCACCATCATGTCCCACAACTTCTCGGTCGCCATCGCGTTCTCGCCGATCAGATTGGGGCCGAGATGCTCGTTTATGATGCGCGTTACCGGCGGCGCGTAGAGCGAGAGGCCAAATCCTTGCGTGCCGTCCTCCGCCGTGACAAGCACGGCAGGACGTTTCCAAGGCGCAAACGAGACGTGCCCCACACCATTGGGGAATCGTTCGTAGCGCGCCATCGGGCGGTTCATGTGGACCGTCTGTGCCCGGCTCGGCGTGCGCGGCTTCGTCACCGGCCGCGGCTCGGTCGTAATCTCAAACGCCCGGATCTCCCTGATTTTCATTTTTGTGCCCCATGTCTATGTGGAAAACCCTGTGCTATGGCACAGGGTAACGGGTGACGCGTCGGCCTGTTCTGGAATACTGAAAGCGGCCGAGAGGTGGTCTATTCCCCCGTCAGAATCGAGAGCATTTTCGTACGATCCATCAAAGGCAAACACACGACTCGGCAGATTCTGAAAGCAGAGCCCATTCGATCCTGTATTCTGGACACCAATCTGTCCTTTGCAGTCTCCCCACTTCACTACAGGTGCCGCTTCCCGCAAATTACCCTTTGAGATCGGTCACCGTGATCCCCTTCAGGAACGCGTTCTGCGAAAAGAAAAATAGAATCAGGCAGGGCAGGATGATGATGAGCGCCGCGGCCATGTAGAGATGCCAGGGCGTGCCGCGATAGGCCACGCTGAAGTTCGCCAGGAACAATGTCAAGGTGAAGTTCTCCGGCGTGGAAAGGATGATCAGCGGGCCAAGAAAGTCGTTCCAGAAAAAGACAAATGCGAATACCGCGACAGCGGCCAGCGCCGGCTTGGATAGAGGAAGGATAATCCGAACGAAGATCAACCAGCGGGAGGCGCCGTCGAGATAGGCTGCCTCGTCGTACTCTCTGGGAATCGTCATGAAGAACTGGCGCAACAAGAAGATGTTCCAGGCAGAACCGAACCAGTGGGGAACCATCAACGGCCACAAGGTGTCCAGCCACCCAAGCTCTTTCCAAATGATGAACTGCGGCACCATAACCACCGCAAAAGGGATCATCAGGGTGCTGAGAATGCCCAGGAAAACGACATTCTTGCCCGGAAACTCAAGGCGGGCAAAGGCATAGGCAACAAGCGCACTGGAAAAGAGCGTGGAAATGACGCCATTGAAGGATACGATCACCGTGTTGAGCGCATAGTTGTAGACCGGCGGATCCGTCTCGTATTGAATTGTGAACGCCGTGAGGAAATTCGACCACATCACCGGCTTCGGGAACCAGACCGGCGGCAACGCGAAAACCTGATTGGGGACTTTGAGCGCGGTGTTCAACATCCAGTAGAACGGCAAGAGAAAGAGGAATGCCGCAGCCAGCAGCAGGACGTAGATAAGAAACAGTCGCAAGAGGCCCGTCTGGAAGCGATTGCCCAGCAGCGCCGTGCGCACTCTGCTCGGCTGCGCAAACTGCCTCCTGGCCATACTCTCAGTTGACGGGGCCGCATTGTTGCTGACAACCACTCTACTTCGTCTCCTCGTTCCCTATCTTGCCCCACCCTCGTAGTACACCCAGCGTCCTGCAAGCCCGAACTGGACGACCGTCAACGCGAAGATGAGCAGGAACATGATCCAGGCCATCGCCGAGGCATAGCCCATTTTCAGGTAATGAAACGCGTTCTGATAGAGGTGAAGGCCCAGGAAAAGGGTTGCATTGTCCGGGCCGCCGCCGGTCATGACGTAGGGTTCAGCGAATGTCTGTATCGCGGCGATAATGCCCATGACGACGTTGAAAAAGATGGCCGGAGACAGCATCGGCAGCGTGACCGCAAAAAATTTTGACACTTCGGCCGCGCCGTCGATATCGGCCGCCTCGTACAACTGCTGCGGCATGCCCTGCAAAGCGGCCAGGTAGATCACCATGGGAATGCCTACATTCCACAGGCTCTTTACGATCAGAGAGCCTAACACCAACTCTTTGTCGAAGAGCCAGTTTCGCCCTTCGATGCCCACCAGAAGCAGACCGTTGTTTACAATGCCCAACTCAGTGTGATACATCCACACCCAGATGACCGAACCGGCCACGCCGCTCACGACCGCGGGCAGATAGAAGGCCGAACGCCAGAATCCTACCATCCGGATCCGTTGATTCAGAAGCAGCGCCAACCCCAAGGCCAGCACCTGTCCTATCGGCACCGAAATCAGCACAAACTTGAACGTCACCCAGATCGAGGTGCGAAAAAGCTCGTCGGTGGTCAGCATATTGATATAGTGCGTCAACCCGTAGAATCTGGGCGGTGCGATCATCTTCCAGCGGAAGAAGCTGAGCACGAACGATGCCACAATCGGCCCACCCGTGAATACGACAAATCCAATTACCCATGGCAGGATGAACATATACGCTACCAGGGCGTCGCGGAATCGCCGGCTGTGCCAAAAGCTATTCTGATCTGTAATGCCGGTCGTGGACACGGAATCCTGCCCCGGAGTTGGATACTTTTGCCGCGCGTTAGAACTCGCGCAGAGAGACATACCCGGTCAATGAAGGGCACGAAGGAATCCTGGACAAACCGACACCTTCGCGCCCTTTTCGAACGAATGAAATGCTGCGACCAGGGTTATACGTCGGAGATTACAGCTGTCACCTTCGGCGCAACCTCGGGGAAGATTTCCGCGGCCTGTACTTCGCCTGAGTAGACCTTCTCCAGCGCGTCGCCGATCAGCTTCAGCGATTCGCCCTCGTTGGCCGGTCCCGGTAGGATATGCCCGTAGGTCAGCGCATCCGGAATCACGTCCCAGTCCACCTCGAAGTCGACATCTGCGACCCAGGGGAATGGCTCAATCGCGTTGGATGAACGCCGCGTGCCGGGGAAATTAGCCTCAGACGCGTAGTTGTAGATCCCCTGCGTGCTGGTGTTGTAGTTCAGCCAAATCCAGGCCGTATCCTTCTCTTCAGAAGTGGTCGAAATATTGTTGAACGCGCCGTGCGTGATTGTATCGCGCCGGGCCTGGCTCGGCTCTGCTACAACGTTGAAGCGGAATCCGGCCTCCACCAGACTGCCGGTAATCCACGAACCCCATCCGCTGCATCCCGATCTTGCCCGCTGACAGCAGCTCGGCCGCCGCGCCGGCGCCGCCAATGCCGACAATCTGTGAGGGTGTCGGCATCACGTTTCCGTCCAACAGCATGTCGGCCCAGAACTGAATCGCCTGGATCGTCTCCTCTTTGTCCAGGTAGCACTCGCGGAAATCGGGGCTATAGAAGCTGCCGTCGTTCTGCCACGTCTGCTTCACGCTGAACATGTGCCAGCCCACAGGAATCGTCTCAGAGCCCCAGATTTTGTTGTCCGGGTCGCTGATGGCGCGGGCCTTCTCCTCAAAATCGGTCCAGGTGAAGCTGTCCTTGTCAGGATAGTCCACACCGGCAGCGTCGAAGAGGTCGGCGTTGTAGAAGGTCACATGGGGCGCGGCTGCGTCGGGAACGCCGAAACGTTTGCCCTCCACAACCGGATAGTTCCACCAGTTCTCGTAAAAGTCACCAGCGTCGAAGCCGGGTTCCCCGTCCACATACGGCTGGATGTCGATGAACTGATTGTTTCGGCCGAGGTCGAGCGCCATCGCCTCCCAGCTGCGCACAACGTCCGGCAGTGTGCCGGCCGCAGCCAGCGCCGGGATCTTGGCGTGGAACTCGCCGATCTGCTCTACACTTACTTCAATATTGGGGTACTCTTCGTGGAACGAATCCAGCGTTGTGGCGACGCCGGCGGCCGGGTCGTGGCGTCCGTAGCGGATCGTGATAGGCTCTGCGGCCGGCCCCTCAGCCATTGTACCGTCGTCCGCGGGTGCGGCGACAGGCGCGCAGGCAGCCAGAGCCGCGGCGCCCGCCATCGTTCCGCCTACTTTTAGAAAGGTGCGTCTCGACAAGGTCTCACTGTGCTTCATTGTTGGATCTCCCCTCCGTGAATTCGTGAGTGAAAAGGATTGAGATTGGCCTGAAATCGGCTCTCAATAATCCTATGGAATTCAGTAATATTGTCAATTTTTGGGCGCGCTCGATTTTCCCGGGCCATTCGCGACACAAGATGCTCAATTGCGCGGTCTACCGAATTCGACGGTAGCCGCTCATTTCTGGCTCGTTCCTGGGGCGTCGCTTCTTGCCACCGACAGTCAGGCGCAGAAGGCGGTGGCCCTGGACGTTTCAGTTGGGTAGCAGGAGAGTGTGGGCAACCGACAACCGGCCGCGCGAGTATTCCTCAGGCTGTGAGCCAGAGGACCGGCTCGGTTACGTACTCGCGCACCGTGTTGAGGAAACGCGCGGCCGGGCCGCCGTCTACCACGCGATGATCGAATGTCAGGCTGAGCGCGACCATCTGGCGGCGGCAA
>CATOTS010000027.1 GCA_951813625.1 uncultured Caldilineaceae bacterium
CGGGCCGGGCCGGGCCACCTGGAACCTGTCCTGGTTCATCTACGGCATGTTCTTCCAGCGTTTGAGGCCGCACTACGCCTCCGCGGCGGTCCTCGTCATGCTGTTGATGACATATATCGCCGGCACACTTTTCGTCAAATACCTGTGGGTCGAACGCCGAAGCCGCTAACCCGGCCTCCTGCTCCCGGGTTTGGACCGGCTGGCCGCTAAGGGTAAGGAACATCAACCAAAGGTTCCTTCGTGTAAGATTGTGTTACTTCGTGGACATGCCTGCTTGGCCGCTGATGGTAAGGAGAATCGGGCAAGGATTTTCTTCGTGTAGTTTCGTGTAACCTCGTGGATAGATCTGAGAGGTTTTGAGAACCAAAACTCTCGCTTTCTTAAGGGAAAAACGTTTGATGGCACAGTCAATAACGCCCGACGCCGCAACCGGTCAGACAGTTACCCGCGCCGTAGCCATGGCCGCGCAAGGGCGGCGCTTCAGCCTGAACAGAGTGCTCGTGGTCGTCGTCCTCTACCTGGCCGCATTCTGGACCCTCGTGCCCATGTACTGGGTCGCGATTACCTCGGTCAAGTCGAAGCTCGACCTGGCCCACATCCCGCCGCGGCTCTTCCCAGCCGAATTCCGCTACGATGCCTGGGTGACCATCATCGACCGGCGCATCCTCGAAAACATCTTCAATAGCCTGGTCGTCGCCGGCATCGCCACCATCATCTGCCTGGTCGTAGCCGTACCCGCCGCCTACGCCGCCACCCGAATGCGTCTGCCGCTCAAATTTGTCGGCATCGTCGTTGGATTGATGGGCCTTGTCGCCCTGCTGCCACCCATCGCTTCAGCTATTCCTCTCTACGATCTGGCCAGCTATTTGAGATTGATCGACAAAAAGTACACGCTGATAATCCTTTACACCGTTCTCAATACCGCCTTTGCCGTCTGGGTACTTCGCGGCACCTTCATGGATGTTCCCATGGACGTTGAGGAGGCCGCCCTCATGGACGGCGACACGCGCTTCGGCGCCGTGCGCCGTATCCTGCTGCCGCTCATCTTCCCCAGCCTCTTCTCCATCGCCATCCTGCTCTTTATCTTCAACTGGAACGAATACATTATCGCCCTCTTCTTTGTGAATTCGATGGACACCATGACCCTCCCGATCGCGATCCAGGGGCAGATCCCGCAGCACGAGCTCGACTGGGGCGTCGTCAGCGCCGCCGGCACGATCGCCATCTTCCCCGTCCTGATCGCGGCCTTTACACTACAACGATTCCTCGTACGCGGGCTGACCTTCGGCGTCGCCAGCGGCCAGTGAACCATGATATGAAGCATATGAAAGACCGGACAGCATCCAATTGCGGCCCCCGCAATCCGCAAACCGGCCTCGTATTACCAAGGGAGAGTGCGCTTTGGCCGAAGTAAGAATCGAAGCACTGACAAAATACTACGGCGACACCTGCGCCGTTAACAGCTTGAACCTTGTGGTCAACGACGGCGATCTCGTCGTCCTGCTCGGCCCCTCCGGCTGCGGCAAGACCACGACCATGCGCTGCGTCGCCGGACTGGAGCGCCCCACCTACGGTGACATCTACATCGGCGAAACGCGCGTCAACGACCTCGAGCCGCGCGAGCGCGACGTAGCCCTCGTCTTCCAGAGCTACGCCCTCTACCCCCACTTCACCGCCTTCGACAACATCGCCTACCCGCTGCGGCTGCGCAAAACGCCCAAACAGGAGATCGAACGCCGCGTGCGCGACGTGGCCGAGCTACTCGGCATCACCCATACGCTCGAAAGGCCCCCCGGCCTCTGCTCCGGCGGTGAACAGCAGCGCATCGCCCTCGGGCGGGCGATCGTGCGCGAGCCCGTTGTCTTCCTCATGGACGAGCCCCTCTCCAACATCGACGCCCTCCTGCGCGTCTACATGCGCGCCGAGATCAAGCGCCTCCAGCACGAGCTCGGCACAACCATGATCTACGTAACCCACGACCAGGTCGAGGGCATGACGATGGCCGACCAGATCGCGGTCATGAACCAGGGCACACTCCAGCAGCTGGGAACGCCCAGCGAGATCTACGACCTGCCGGCCAACAACTTCGTCGCCCGCTTCGTCGGCTCGACGCCGATGAACTTCATCCCCGGCGCGTTGCAGACCGAGAACGGGAGCACCGTCCACAAGAGCGACCAGTTCGTCATCCCGGTCAGCGCCGAAATGGCCGACCGCGCCGCCGAGGTCTGCCCCGGCGGCCAGTGCACGCTCGGCATCCGCCCCGAGGAAATCCGTTTCACCATGGACGAAGAGGGCGCCAATCAGGCCGGGGTCTTCCTGCTCGAGCCGCTCGGCTCCGAGACGATTCTCGACATCGAGAAAGAGGGCCTCCTGCTCAAGGTAAAGGATGTGGCCGCGTCGCAGGTGCGCGAAGGCGACACGCTGAGCCTCTCCTTCAATCGATTCCATCTCTTCGACGACGCAACCGGCCAGGCCATCCGCTGAACCGCTTTCCAGATAAGTAGAAGGCCTTTTCAACGCTGCCTGAGCTCCTCCGGCCAGCGCCAAACGGATTACACACCACACATCGCGGACTAGCTATGTTCAACGTCACTGTCGGCAACGCGCCCGTGAGTTGGGGTGTCGGCTCCGCCAAAGCGGAGAACGGCGCCCACCCCGACTTCCGCCAGGTCATGGACGAGATCGCCGCCGCCGGATACGCCGGCACCGAGCTCGGACCCATCGGCTACTACCCGCTCGACGCCGGACGCCTGCGCGCCGAGCTGGCCCGGCGCGGCCTCAAGCTGGCCTCCTCCTACGTCCCCCTTCCGCTCGAACATAAGACCGCTCTCAGCACCATCACCAGCACCGTCGGGCGCGTCGGCGCGCTCCTGCGCATCTTCGGCGTGAAAGAGCTCATCATCGCCGCCAACACGACGCCGAAACGTCTCGAAATCGCCGGCTCGGTCGCCGCCGACGGCAGCGACGGCTGGAGCGAAGAGAAATGGCAGCAGGCCGCCACCGCCCTTACCGCCGCCGCCCGCCACGCGCGCGACACCTGCGGCATGCGCGTCGCCTTCCATCATCACGCCGGCACACCCGTCGAGACCCCCGCCGAGGTCGCCCGCCTGATGGAGATGACCGACCCCGACCTCGTCGGCCTTTGCTTCGATACCGGCCACTACCACTACGGCGGCGGCGACGTCCTCGAAGCCGCCCGAACGTTCGCCGACCGCATCTGGTACGTCCATCTGAAGGACCTCTGGGCCGAAAAGCTGGAGCGCGTCCGTCGCGAGCGCATCCACATGCGCCAAGCCTGGGAGATGGGCGTCTTCGCCGAGCTGGGGCAGGGCTGCATCGACTTCCCCGCCTTCGTCGACATCCTGCGCGCCCGCGCCTACCAGGGCTGGATGATCGTCGAGCAGGACGTCGTCCGCCGCCCCGATCGCCAGACCCCATGGTCCCCGCTCGAAAGCGCCAGACAGAGCCGCGCCTACCTGCGCGACGTTCTCGAGATCTGAGAGCAGTTCACCTTACAACAGCCTGGATGTCGGAGATTCCTCCTTCCATCGAACCAGCAAGCCGTAAGCGGCAATGTTCAACGTCAAGGTAGGAAGCGCCCCCATCAGCTGGGACGCCTATCCTTCCCATAACCGAGAAAATAGCGGCCTCTCATTCGAACAGATGCTGGATTCGATGGCCGCGGCCGGATATGAGGGTACCGAATTGGAATCCAATGGCCTCTTTCCAGACGACTCGAAGATGATTCGCGCCGGGTTGGACATTAGACATATGCAGGTCGCCTCCTCCTGCGTGACCCTGCCCCTGGAGCAGGAAGGCGCGCTCGACGACATGCTCGAAACGGTGGACGACGTTTGCAACAGGTTCAGCCAGTTCGGCGCCAGCGATATCCGCATCGCATGTTCGTCCTCGCCCAGACGCCTGGAAGTTGCGGGCTTCGTCGCCGCCGATGGCAGTGACGGCTGGAACGACGAGGAGTGGCAGCGCGCAGCTTGCGCACTCGAGGCCGTCGCCGCCAGATGTATGGAACGCTTCAACTTGAGGGCCGGTTTCCATCATCATACCGGTACCTTCGTCGAGACGCCCGCTGAGGTTGCCCGTCTGATGGAAATGACCGACCCGAAGCTCGTCGGACTCTGCCTCGACTCCGGCCACTACCACTACGGCGGCGGCGACGTCGTGCAGGCAGCCACAGCGTAAGCCGACCGCATCTGCTACATCCATCTCAAGGACGTATGGCATGAGAAACTTGACCGGGTGCGAACAGAGCGGATCCACATGTCCCAGGCTTGGGAGATGGATATCTTTGCCGAACTCGGACTTGGCTGCATCGACTTCCCCGCCTTCTTCGATGTACTGCGCTCCACGCAGTACCAGGGTTGGCTCGTCGTTGAGCAGGACTCGGTTGGACGCTCAGCGCGTGACAACTCCTGGTCGCCTTTCGAAAACGCCAAATTGAGCCGCGACTACCTGCGTGACGTTCTCAAAATCTGAGCCCTTTTCCGTTCGGCGCAACGATCATCCGGCCCATCCCTATTCGCAAAGGCATGCGAAGTCAAAGGAAAAACCATGACCCAGGTATCCGAACAACTCAACCTGCTGCTCGAAGAGATGACAACCTGGGAGGTGCCGGAATACATCATCTCCAACCTGACCCACCTCGTCGACATCCACCCCGAGCTGCTCGAACACTCCTACACCTACGAGGTGCTCGGCCGCGCCTACGGCCTCCAGGACAACCGGCCGCTCGCCGCCGAGATCTTCGAGATGGCGCTCAAGCTCGACCCCACCCGCCAGCAGGCCAGCGAATGGTACAACCAGGTGCGCCAGTGCGAGGATGTCATCTATAAAGAGGCGGATGTGCCCAGCTACGTGCTGCCCGACGCCCTGCGCATGCAAGACGGACGCGCAGTCACCGACGCCGCCATGTGGCGCAACCAACGCCGCCCCGAACTGCTGCGCATTTTCGAGGACCAGGTCTACGGCAAAGCGCCCGGCCGCCCCGACGCGATGACCTTTGAGGTCACCTCGGTCGATGAAAACGCCCTCGGCGGCCAGGCCACCCGCAAGGAAGTTACCGCCTACTTTTCGGGCCGCCGCGACAGATACAAGATGGACATCCTCCTCTACCTGCCCAACGGTCAGACGCGGCCTGTCCCCTCCTTCCTCGTCCCCAACTTCCAGGGCAACCAGTCGGTCCACAGCGACCCCGGCATCACCATCTCGCAGCAGTGGATGCGCAACCGCTTCGACCGCGGCATCCGCAACCACCGCGCTACCGAGGCCAGCCGCGGCACCGCCCTCTCGCGCTGGCCCGTCGAGCGCATCCTCGAACGCGGCTACGCCCTCGCAACCATCTACTACGGCGACCTCGACCCCGACTACGACGACGGCTTCCAGAACGGCGTCCATCCTCTATTTTATGAGGAGGGCCAGACGCGGCCCGCCGCAGACGAGTGGGGCGCCATCGGCGCCTGGGCCTGGGGCCTGCGCCGCGCCCTCGACTACCTCGAGACCGACGACGACGTCGACCACGAACGCGTCGCCGTCATGGGCCAGTCCCGGCTCGGCAAGACCGCGCTCTGGGCCGGCGCCCAGGACGAACGCTTCGCCCTCGTCATCCCCAACAACTCCGGCTGCGGCGGCACGGCCCTCTTCCGCCGCCGCTTCGGCGAGACCGCCCGCCACGCCAACTACACCTATCCCCACTGGTTCTGCGGCAACTTCAAGCGCTACGACGACAAGGAGGACGACCTCCCCGTCGACCAGCACATGCTCATCGCCCTTGTCGCGCCCCGCCCCGTCTACGTCGTCAGCGCCGACGAAGACCTCTGGGCCGACCCGCACGGTGAGTTCCTCGGCGCAAAGCACGCGCATCCCGTCTACCGCCTGCTCGGCGCCGACGGCCTGGCCGTCGACGAGCAGCCGCCCGTGAACCAGCCCGTCCGCAGCCGAATCGGCTACCACATCCGCACCGGCAAGCACGACGTCACCCTCTACGACTGGGAGCGCTACATGGACTTCGCCGACATCCACGTGCGCTGATCCGCGGCTCAGCCGGGGCCCTGCAGGCCGCGCCGGCAGGGCCGAAAAAATCCTCTTTGCGCGCGAACTTCAACATCGTTATCATATAGCGGCGTCGGACACTCAGCGCCTGCCATCCTGGGAGGTGCGACCACAATTTCAGACTCCCCAGCCACATGACCGGTCGTTCCCATCAAAACCCACAGTAGGAGGTAAAGCATGTTTCGGAATCGAAAAGCGTTGCTTCTCGTCGCGTTGATCGCGGTTCTCGCTGTCACGCTTACTGCCTGTGAAGCGCCGCAAGTGGTCGAGGTCGTCGTGACCGCCACGCCGGAAGCCCAGGCCGAAAGCGGCCCGCTGCTCATCTACTGCCAGGTCAAGGATGCTTCCGCCGTCTTCTGGCAGGGCGCCATTCTGGGTTGCCGCCAGGCAGCCGAGGAGCTGGGCCCCGACAAAGTTGAACTCATCTATACCACCGGGACCAGCGACATGGGCGTCGAGGACAGCATCAAGGCCTTCGAGGATGCCCTGGCCGCCGGCGCCGACGGCATCGTGCTCGCGCCGGCCGACTCCGCCGCGCTTGTGCCCGCGGTGCAGGAAGCCAACGAGCTTGGCGTCCCGGTCGTGGCCATGGATACGAGGGTTGACGCCCCCGCCGAACTCCTCAGCACCGTCGCCACCGACAACTTCAACGGCGTCATGAACGCCGTAGTGCGCCTGATCGAGGACGCAGGCGGCGGTGGCAAATTCGCCCTGACGACCTGCCCGTCGACCATCAGCGCATGCCGCGAAATCACCTCCGGCTTCGTCGCCGCCGTCGAGCAGTTCCCTGAAGCGGAAATCGTCGCCATGCCGCTCGCCTGCCCCAGCCGCGAAAAAGGCTACAACGCGCTCCAGGATATCCTGGTCGCCCATCCTGACCTGGCCGGCGTCTTCGGCTGCAGCGGACAGGACGGGCTCGGCGCGGCCGAGGCCATCCGCGACGCCGGGTCAGACGCCCTCGTCGTAACCCGCAACTGCTCGATGGAAGAGCTCGAATCGGTCAGAGAAGGGCTGCTCCACGCCTGCTTCGCGCAGTTCCCGCGCCTGATGGGCTATAAGAGCGTTATGGCCATCTACGAGCATTACCAGGGCATGGCCGTCGAGACCTACACCGACTCCGGCTCCGACTACGTGGCCCAGGATAGAGTGCAGTCCTACATCGACCTGGGCGAGTGGATGGGGCCGCCCACCGAATAGCATCGGAATAGCACTGGCGTAGCTCTGGCGTAGCTCTGGCGTAGCTCTGGAATAGCACTGGAGTAGCACTGGAGTAGCACTGGAGTAGCGCTGCGTCCGGGCATTCACCGGCAACTGAAAGCAGAGGAAGACCGACAGAGGCTCGCAAGCAGCGAGCGCAAAACGGAACCCAGGCCGAAAACTGCGTGAGAAATTCATGACTGACCATGATGGGAAGGCCGAATTCCCGTGTCTTGAGGTGCAGGGGATCTCGAAGCGGTTCGGCGGGATCCAGGCGCTCGACAACGCTTCTCTGTCCGTCTACCCCAGTGAGATCGTCGGACTTGTCGGCGCCAATGGCGCCGGCAAGTCCACCTTGATCAATATCCTCGCCGGCGTCACCAGGGCTGACGAGGGCGAGATCTTCGTCGATAACACCCGCGTCGCCATCAACGACCCCATCAACGCCCGTCAACTCGGTATCGAAATCGTCTACCAAAACCTCGCACTCATCGAGACGCTCGACATCGCCAGCAACATCCACCTGGGTCGCGAGCTGGTCCAGCGCCCCAGACTCTTCCAATGGCTCAACGAGAGCCGGATGCAGGCCCAGGCCAAAGAGTTGCTGTCCAGCATCGGCCTCGACCTCAATCCAAAGCTGCGCGTCCGCAACCTCTCCGGCGGCCAGCGCCAGGGGGTTGCCTTGGCGAGAGCCATCTTCTTCCAGGCCAGGATCGTCCTCCTCGATGAGCCGACCGCGGCCCTCGGCATCGCCGAGACGCTCGCGACCCTCGAAATCATCGAACAGTTCCGCGATCACGGCCTCGGCGTCATGGTCGTCAGCCACAACCTGGAGGACATTTTTCGTATCACCGACCGCATCGTCGTGATGCGCGCCGGCCGCGTCGTCGGGGCGCGAACGACCGCCGAGACGACCTCGGCCGAGATCGTAAACCTGATCACGATGGGCGCCGCGGAGGAAGCAATTTGACACGTCAAGGCCTGCTCGTCGGCGCACTCTTCCTGCTCTGTATCCTGATCACGATCGGCCAGCCGCGCTTCCTGACAATCTACAACTGGCTCAATATCCTCCAGCAGGCCGCCTCCATCGGGCTGGTTTCGTCCGGTGTCGCCCTGTTGATGATCGGCGGCGGCTTCGACCTGTCGGTCGGCTCTGTCGTTGCCCTGGGCGGCTACCTCGTAGCAGTCGGTTTTGGCACCGGGCTGCCGATCCCCCTCGTCATCCTGCTGGCGGTTCTGGCCGGGGCCGCCGTCGGCGCCGTCAACGGCTACGGCGTCGCCTACCTGCGAATTCCGGCGCTGATCATGACACTCGGAATGCTCTACGTCGTGCGCGGCGGCGTCCTCTTCCTCTCCGGCGGCGAGACCGCCGGCCGCGGCTACCCGGAGTCCTTCACTTTCCTCGGCAAAGGTGATCTGATCGGGCTGCCCGTGCCCGTCATTATCATGGGCGCGGCCTACGTCGCGCTCTACCTGGTACACAAGAAGACCCGCTTCGGCCGTTACACCATCGCCGTCGGCACCGACGCCGAAATCGCCCGCCGCGCCGGCGTCAACTCCCGTTTTCACGTCGCCAAACTCTACATTCTCAGCGGCGCGCTGGCCGCTGCCGCCGGTGTGATGCTGTCAGCGAGACTCAACGCCTCGACCACCAACGCCGGCATCGGCTACGAGCTCGAAGTGATCGCCTCAGTCGTCATCGGCGGTACCAGCCTCTTCGGCGGCGAGGGCACCATCGCCGGTACCCTTCTCGGCGTCGTCTTTCTCGCCGTCGTCCACAATGCGCTCAATCTGCTCGGCGTTTCGCCCTTCCTGCAGCAGTTCGCCATCGGCTCGCTGCTCCTCTTCAGCGCAGCAGCCGATATTCTCGCTCCGCTGTTGGCCCAGAGGCGGCTCAACCTGGCAGCGCTTAGTCAGTTCCGCCGCCCGCAAAGCGGCTGAGCCGCGCCTCCGATTGGGAGAACGGAAAGACGACAATTTACGTCAATAGAAATAAGCGCGGTGAAATTATCCATTCCTCTTTTTCCGGTCGCATCCCTTGTAGCGCAGCTTACCCGGCGGCCGTTCTACCGCCGCAGCGAGGAGATCCACAATGACGATCACGCAAGATGCACTCGAAACAGTCAAACTTTCCGAAGACGACATCCGCTTTTGGGAAGAGAACGGCTACTTTATCGTCGGCCCGATCTTCGACGAGGCCGACTTGGCCGAGGCCAAAGAACACATGGCCCGCGTCTTCGCCCAGGAGTACGAGACAAATGTGCCCCCCAACAAGCTAGACTGGTGGCCGGGCGACCCAGTATCCAACATGAAGAACGTCGACAACGGCTGGTGGGCCGACAACGTCATCAGGCGCCTGGTACTCGAGCCGAAGATCGGCGCCATCGCCGCTCAGCTGGGCAGGACCGACAGCATCCGCCTCTTCCAGGACCAGCTTCTCCACAAGCCCGGCATCGGCCCCGACCGGCCCCGTTCCGCCACCGTCGGCTGGCACCAGGACTGGGCCTACTGGCAGTGCACCACGCCCGGCGACGCTCTCACCGCCCGCATCTCGCTCGACGGCGAGACCGAGCAGAACGGCTGCATGCAGGTCATTCGCGGCAGCCACCGCTGGCCCCTGCAGTCCGACCGCAACTTCTTCCAGCAGGACGCCGACGTCATGGACCTGCCCGACTTTTCCGTGCCCGAAGGCGAATCGATCGAGATGGCGCCCCTCCTGCTCGAACCCGGCGGCATCTCCTTCCACCACTCCAGGACACTGCACGCCAGCACCGAAAACCGCACCAACGACCCGCGCCGCACCATCGTCGCTCACATGCTGCCCGGCTACACCCGCTACAAAGAAGGCACCGGCGACCATCCCTGGAACGTGGCCGTCCTGGCCGACCAGAAAGACGGGGAGCTCCAGGAGGGCGACCTGTGGGAAGGTGACCGCTTCCCCCTCCTATTCCCGTCCGCAGGCGCCAGCCGCAGTTAACGCACACCATCTCAAACTGCAGGAGAGCAAAATGGCCTTTGAACTACCCTCGTTGCCCTACGCATACGATGCGCTCGAACCCCATATCGACGAGCGTACGATGCGCACTCATCACGGCAAACACCACGCAACCTATGTCGACAACCTCAATAACGCCGTCGGCGGCACCGAGTTTGAAGACATGGAAGTGACAGCGATCCTGAACAAGCTCTACACGGTGCCCGACGAAATCCGCGCCGCCGTCCGCAACAACGGCGGCGGCCACGCCAACCACACGCTCTTCTGGGAGACAATGGGCCCCGGCGGAGGCGGCGCCCCCTCGGGCGCGCTGGCCGACGCCATCGCCGGCGGCTTCGGCAGCCTTGAAGACTGCAAAAGCAGCTTCAACGCCGCCGCCATGGCCCGTTTCGGCAGCGGCTGGGCCTGGCTCGTGGCCAGGCTCGATGGCAGCCTGCTCATCTACAGCACGCCCAACCAGGACGGCCCATACACCCAGACAGGCGACACTCCGCTCCTGGGGCTCGACGTCTGGGAGCACGCCTACTACCTCAATTACCAGAACCGCCGCGCCGAATACGTCGAAAACTGGTGGAACGTCGTCAACTGGGATGCAGTGGCCGCGCGCTATGCGTCTGCAGTCGGCTAGCTTTGTCTTGCGTGAACGAGCCGGACCTGTAGAGGTTGAAGTCCGGCTCAGGTGCCTCAACCGTCGACAGACAAACGTCGACATTCCGTTCAACTGTTTTGGCATGGACAGCAAATTCATGCCGCCAATCCACACAGGAGGCAGAAGATGAAGTCACGATTGACTCGCCGGCAGTTCATGCAGCTGTCGGGTATGGCCGGCGTCGGGGTAGCCCTCGCCGCCTGCGTCCCCGCTGCCGCGCCCGGGCAGGACGCCGAGCCGATGGCGATGGCGAAAGAGTACGTCGTCAAGCACCCTATCATCCAGGATCCGCAGGGCGTCGATCCCAATAACCCGTTGACGCCGCCGAATAAGACATTCGGCACCATGTACCACGACGGCCTCTACCGGCTGACCCGCCAGGGCATCGAGCCGAATCTCGCCACCGCCCTCCCCGCGGTCGACAATGATGGCCGCCGCTGGACGATTCCATTGCGCGAGGGCGTGAAGTTCCACAACGGCGCCGCATTCACCGCGGCCGACGTCAAGTACTCCCTCGACTTCATCAAGGAAAACTCGCTCTCCACATCGAGCCTGCTCGTCAACATCGAAGAGGTGAGCGTGCAGGATGACCACACCCTCGTGATCGACCTGGCCGCGCCCGACTCCTTCCTGCTTTCGGCCATGTCGGTGACCGACGGCCCCCGCATCGTCGCCGAGGGCGCCTACGACGGCGCGCCGGTCGAGAAGGAAGGCCTGCAGACCGCGCTCACCAGCTCCGTAGACGGCACGACGACCGGACCCTACGAGCTGATCGAATACAGCGTTGAAGAACGCGTCGTTCTCAAGCGCTTCGACGACTACTGGGGCTGGGACCTCTTCTGGGGCGGCTTCTCCGAAGACATCCCGCACTATCTCGTCTTCGAGGTCGTCAACGACCCGACCGTGCGCGTCTCCCAGCTGCTGGCGCAGGCGCAGGACTGGTACTACAACGTCTCGCCCACGCTCCAGGCGCGCATCGAAGAGACGCCGGGCCTGAATTCGATCCCGGTGGCCGACCCCTTCATCAACTATCTGGCCTTTGTCGGCGAGGGCGTGCTTGGCTTCACCGAGCAGGGCATCCACAACCGCAAGGCCATCAGCGCCGCGATGGACCGCGTCGACATCAACAATGTCGTCAACGCCGGCCTCGGCAGCCCCGCCTTCAGCTTCTGGTACGCCGACGACCCGCTCGTCAACCAGGAAGTCGAGAAGATCCACTCGCTGCGCTCCGATTTTGACACAGCACGCGAGCATCTGAAGATGGCGGGCAACCCCGACGGCTTCAGCGCGCACATCGTCCTGGCCGAGGGCCGCGGCTACGAAAAACCGGCCAGCATCATCCAGGAGCAGGTCGCCCAGGTGGGTATCGAGCTCACCGTCGAGTCCAACGTCTCCTCCGCCAACTGGCCGCGCGTGATCGAGAACGAAGTCGACGGCGTCTACCACGACGCCGGTGATTCCGGCATCTGGGTCGTCGAATACGGCCGCTACTACCCCCCGCCCTACGGCATCACCCCCTGGCACATGGACGACATGCCCGAAGAGTGGCTCGACCGCTTCATGGGCGCGATGCAGCGCATGCGCGAGGCCCCTCCCGGCTCCGAAGAGTACGCCGACGCCGTCCGCAACGTGCAGATGGTCAACGCCGATCTCGCCCTCCACGTGCCCGTCGTGCACGGCGCCCGGCTCGAAGCCTATTGGGACTACCTGCAGGGCATCGAGGCCAGCCCGACCATCACGCCCATCATTCACGGCGTCTCCGTCGCCGAGACCGAAAACGGCCCGCCCGAACGCGAGGCCCCGATGTAGAACGAGTGTCACTCGACACAACGATATAACATATTACCTACAACGTGACGGTCGGCTCATGTGGTATGAACGAGCGCCACGTTGTGCGTTTTGTGCGCACAGCCTTTCTGATTGCCAGTTGACAAGGACCCACTCAGGCGAGAAGCAGAAACGTGTCAGCGCTGATCGAAGCCGAAAGCGTCAAGCGTTACTATTCGAATACGTCCTGGCTGCAGCGGCTCCTGCTCCTGAAGGGGAACGACATCCAGGCCGTCGACGGCGTCACGCTGAACATCGACGCCGGCGAGATCGTCGGCCTGGTGGGAGAAAGCGGCTGTGGCAAGACGACGCTCGGCTGGCTGCTGGCTGGGCTGGTGCAGCCGACCGCCGGCGCGGTCCGTTTCCGCGGCAGCTCCCTGGCGTCGATGGACGCGGCGACGCGCAAGAAGGTCCAGCTCCTGTTCCAATACCCCAGGGAATCGCTTAATCCCCGCCACAACGTGGGCACGATCCTTGGCTATCCGGTGCGCAAAATGGGATACGCCGGCGAAGCGCAGATCACCGCCCGCATTCACAGCCTGCTCGACGTGGTCGGCCTGCCGCGGCGCTACGCCGACCGCTACAGCTTTCAGCTCTCCGGCGGCGAGCTGCAGCGCGTCGCCCTGGCCAGAACGCTGGCCCTGGAACCGGAGTTCATCGTTTGCGACGAGCCGACGTCGGCCGTGGACATGAACGTCAAGGTGCAGATTCTGAAGCTGCTGGCCGACATCAGCCGCGAGAAGGGGATTTCGCTCCTCTTCATCTCGCACGATCTCAGCGCGGTCCGCTTTATCGCCGACCGCATCTGCGTAATGTATCTGGGCAAAGTGGTGGAGGAGGCGCCCGCGGCGCAGCTATTCGAGCGCCCGCAACACCCGTATACCATGGCGCTGCTGGACGCAATCGCCGACATCGACCCGCAGGCAACGCGAAGAGCAACGCTCGAGGGACAGCCCCCGTCCCCCGTCGCGCCGCCTTCAGGCTGTAGATTCCACCCCCGCTGCGCCTATCAGGAACAGGTGGGCTCGCTCTGCAAGGAGCGTGGACCGGTCCTGCAGCCCCTGTCCGCCGATCATCGCGTTCGCTGCTTCCTCTACCCTGAGAACGGCCAAACGGTCGAGCTTGACCCTTAGGGACGCGGGCGTGAAACGTAACGGCCGGGCGCAGCCAACACCGCTATGCCGTCCTCATTCCGGGAGTATCACTGCGCGCAGTGTCTTTGTTTAAGTACATCGGGCGGAGATTCGTCTCCGCCATACCGACCCTGATTCTGATCACCTTCCTCGCGTTCGGCCTGCTCTATGTCACGCCGGGCGGGCCGGTCGAGGCACTGGCCGGAATCTTCGGCACGCCGGAACAGAAAGTACGCATCCGCGAGGAGCTTGGCCTCAACGACCCGCTGCACGTGCAGTACCTGCGCTGGATCAGTGGCGTTTTCTCCGGTGACTTCGGTGAAATGATCGTGATGGCCCCTGGGACGCCGATTGCGGAGATGCTGCGCAAGCCGCTGCTCGTCACATTCTGGCTGACTTTGGGCGGCGCCCTGGTCGCGCTTGTCGTCGGGCTCAGCATCGGCGCGCTCTCCGCGGTCAGGCCGAACTCCTGGCTTGACGGGTTTTCGCGCCTTTCCAGCATCGCCACCTATTCGATCCCCGACTTCTGGCTGGCCATCATTCTTCTCTTCGTCTTCGGCGTAATATTCCGCTACCGCTGGGCCATCAGCGGACAGATCGACTTCTCGCGCAATGTCCTCTTTTCGCTTCAGAGCATGCTCCTGCCGGCCATCGCCCTGGGCCTGGCCAAAGCCGGCATCGTCGCCCGCATCACCCGCGGCGAACTCTTCGATGTGCAGAACAAGCCTTTCATCCAATTCGAACGCATCATGGGCCTTCCCAACCGGGTCGTGATCAAGGATATGCTGCACAACGGCATCCTGCCGATCGTCACCGTGCTCGGCTACACCATCGGTCTGATCTTCCGCGGCACCTTCCTGGTGGAGGTCGTCTTCGGCGCGCCCGGCATCGGCCTCTTCCTCGTGCGGGCGGCCAAGACCCAAGAGTACGCCTTGCTGCAGACGCTCGTGCTCATCATCGGCACCGTCTTCATCCTGATGAATCTGTTGACCGATATCCTGTACGGCGTCCTCGACCCGCGTGTGCGCACCTGATACCGGAGGAAAGCTGTGAAGACCGCGCGCTTTCGAATTCTTTGGAACCGCTTCATCGGCGACAAACTGGTCGTTTTGGGCGCAGTGCTCGTCTTCCTCTTCCTGGTGATCGCCGTCTTCGGCCCGCAGCTCGCTCCCTACGACTTCGCCCAACAGTTCAGGGCCGCGGCAGGCGAGCTCCTGCCGATGGACGTGATGTCCACTACCGCCACCGGCGAGCGTCTCCTGCTGGGGAGCGACGCGCTGGGCCGCGATATGCTCAGCCGCCTAATCTACGGCACGCGCACAACGCTCGTCATTTCAGTCTCCAGCGTGCTGACGGCCACCATTCTTGCGATCGTCCTCGGCAGCCTCACCGGCTATTTCCAAGGCTCGCTTTTCGACGAAATCGTGATGCGCCTGATCGATGCGCTTCTCACATTTCCAGGCATCCTCCTCGCCGTCATCCTGGTCGCAGCCTGGGGCACCCAGGGCATTCAAATCGGGCCGATCACAACCAACCCCGAGATGACGATCGTCTTTGCCCTCGTCTTCACCTTCACCCCCCGCCTGACCCGAACGATGCGCGGCTCCACGATCCCGCAAGCGCACCGCGCCTACATAAAGGCCGCGCAGCTGATGGGCATGCCGGTCTGGCGCATCGTCGCGCTGGAGCTGATTCCGAACTGCCTGACCGCCGTCATCATCCAGGCGACCACTTACCTCGGTCTCGCCGTCTTCAGCACCGCTGGGCTGGGCTTCCTGGGACTGGGACCGGCGGAGCCGCAGCCCGAACTGGGCAAAATCCTCGCCCGGACGCAGGAGTACTTCCTCAGCCGGCAGTTCTGGCACATTTTCATTCCCGGCTTCACCATCTCGCTTCTCGTGTTCGCCTTCTCCGTGCTCGGCGACGGCATTCGCAACGTTCTCGACCCCGAGTACCGTTTCGAAGAGGCCGATCTCTGATGGCCGCGATCAACTCTGCCGATCCCCTTCTGCAGGTCGATAACCTGCGCGTCCACTACGGGGCCGGCCGCCAGCGCCTGAATGCAGTCGACGGACTCTCATTGACTGTGGATGCGGGCCAGACCGTCGCAATCGTCGGCGAGAGCGGCAGCGGCAAGAGCTCCGTCGCCATGGCGCTCGTAAACGGGCTTGCCGCCAACGGCGAGTGGGAGGCCGACCACATCCTGTTCCAGGGTGAAGAGATCAGCCGCCAGGAGCTGTTGCGCCTGCGCGGCCGCGCCATCACCTACATGATGCAGGACCCCAGCGGCGCGCTCAACCCCGTGCTCACCGTCGGCGAACAGATCAAGCGCGTCTTGAAGTACCATACCCCGCTATCGAAGGCAGAACGGGAGGAACAGGCCATCGAACTGATGGAGCGGGTCGAGATCCCGGATGCGGCCTCGCGCCTGGACGCCTTCCCACACGAGTTCAGCGGCGGCATGCAGCAGCGCATCGTGCTGGCGATGGCGCTGGCGCCGTCACCCGTCCTCCTCATCGCCGACGAGCCGACAACCGGTCTCGATGTCACGGTCGAGGCGCAGATCTTCGCCCTGCTTGACCGGCTCAAACGCGAGCTTACCATGTCCGTCGTGCTCGTAGCCCACGACCTTGGCGTCGTGGCCACCAGCGCCGACGAAGCGGTCGTGCTCTATGCCGGCAAAGTCGTCGAGAAGGGAACCGTCGCCGCGCTCTTCGAGCGGCCCCGCCACCCCTATACGATCGGTCTGCTGCGCTGCGCCCACGACCTGCACGATGAGAACGTCCTCAACCCGATCCCAGGCCGCATTCCGGGGCTGGGAGAACGGCCCCAGGGTTGCGTCTTTCACCCTCGCTGCGCCTGGAAGACGGCAGAGTGTGAAGCGGCAGTGCCCGACCTGATCCAGCTGGACGGGCAGAGCGTGGCCTGCATCCACCACGAGAGTCTGACAGATTGAAACGGCAGCCCCACAAGGCCAGGCCTCCTCCCGCCGCTTGCGTGACGATGTAATCTTCCCTCCACCGCAATCTAATCTCCGTCCGGTGCGTTCGCTTGCGCGCCGACATTTCGGCTATAATGGAGACACACTATCAGGTCCCGCGGCTTTCGGAGACGACGCAAGCCGCCGGCTGAAAACCACAAGCGAGTCAGCCCCATGAAGGCAGTTTCCAAATACGGCTTCGGAGACAAGCAAGTGGAGGTGCGCGACGTGCCCGAACCGGAAATCGGGCCGGAGCAGGTGCTCGTCGAGGTCAAGGCGACCGGCGTATGCGGCTCCGACGTGCACATGTGGCGCAACATGCAGTCCTGGGAGATTGTGCTGCCGCTCGTGCTCGGCCACGAATTTGCCGGTGTGATCGTCGATGTCGGCGACAACGTGTCCGACTGGCAGATCGGGGACCGGGTAGCGGTCGAGACGGCAGCCGAAATCTGCGCGGCGTGCGTCTACTGCCTGAGCGGTGACTACAACCTGTGCCCCAAACGCCTCGGCTACGGCGCGCTGGCCGACGGCTCGATGACCCGTTACGTCGCCGCCCGCCCGCAGATCCTGCACCGCGTGCCGGAGAACGTGCCCGACGAGCACGCCGCGCTCACCGAACCGATCTGCGTGGCCTACAACGCGCTGGTCGAGAAGACGGCGATGAAACCCGGTGACCTGGTCGTGATCCAGGGGCCCGGCCCGATCGGAGTGATGGCGCTCCAGATCGCCCGCATCCGCGGCGCGGGCACGCTTGTCGTTCTCGGCACCGACGCCGACGCCAAACGCATGGAGGTGGCGGCTGAACTGGGCGCTGATTACACGCTCAACGTGCAGCGCGACGACGCGATGGCGCTGGTCCGCTCTCTGGGCGACGGCTTCGGCGCCGACCTGGTAATCGACGCCACCGGCGTCAGCAAGGCGCTGGAACAGTCACTCGAAATGGTGCGGCCCAATGGGCGCATTACCAAGATCGGCTGGGGGCCGCAGCCTCTCGATTTCAGCCTGGATTCGCTGGTCGGCAAAGCGGTCACGCTCCAGGGAACTTTCAGCCACCTCTACCCGACATGGGAGCGCGTCCTGGCACTGCTCTCGACCGGGCAGGTGAACCTGGCGCCGGTCATCGGCGGCGTCTACGCGCTGGAGGAATGGGAAGAGGCCTTCGAGGCGATGGAACAGGGTGAAAACGTAAAATCGGTACTCCGCCTGGACGCATGAATCGAACCGACTCGACTTCGTCCCCGATGGAAACGAGGCAGGTTATGGCCTATTCGCCGCCGAGACCAGACAGCACAGCCGAACCGACCTGGGAAATCGCACACCTCTTTCCCGCGCAAGGCCACTGGAGCGAGGAGGAATATCTCGCACTTGACACAAACAACCTCATTGAGTTTTCGCACGGGCAGTTGGAGGTCCTGCCGACGCCCACATTCTCGCACCAACGCCTTGTGGCTTTCCTCTACGGTGCGCTGCTGGGATTCGTCGAGGGGAATGGATTGGGTACCGTCATGTTTTCGCCGCTGCGCATTCAGCTCTGGCCCGGCAAGTTCCGCGAGCCGGACATCGTATATATGGCCCGTGACCACGCCGACAGGCTGGGCGAACGGTTCTGGCAAGGCGCCGATCTCGTCATGGAGGTCGTCAGCCCGGATGACCCGCGGCGGGATCGGGAGATTAAGCGCAGCGAGTACGCGCAGGCGGGCATCCCGGAGTATTGGATCGTCGATCCCGCGCAGAAGTCGGTCACAGTGCTAAAGCTTGAAGAGCAGGCCTATGTTATTCACGGCGAGTTCGGCGAGGACGCGGAGGCAACCTCCGCTCTCCTGGACCAATTTTCCGTTTCGGTGCACGACCTGTTTCTTGAAATCAGTTGACCTGGGCTGGAGCACTATCAGGCTGTATTGATTCCGAGGCTGCAGCGAAGCCACTTGATGTTGGCATTTCGCTTTCCACCCATTGCGGAGTCCTCTCTTGTCGAAGAAAGCGCCAATCATCCAGGTTTCCCTGGACGTGACGTCAATTGACGAAGCATTGGACATGGCCGGGGCGGCGGTGCGCGCCGGTGTCGACTGGCTGGAGGCCGGCACGCCGCTCATCCTTGCCGAAGGGCTGCACAGCGTACGCGCCATGCGCGACGCCTTCCCCGACCATCCGATAGTGGCTGATCTGAAAACGATGGACGGTGCCGGCCTCGAAGCGGAGATGATGTTCCAGGCCGGCGCTGACTACGTCGTCGTTATGGGCGTCGCCCACGACGCCAGCATCGTCGAACAGGTGAAGATGGCGCAGCGCAACGGCGCCAAGGTGATGTGCGACATAATGCTCTGTCCCGACAAAGTGGGCCGGGCCAAAGAGGCGCAGGAAATGGGCGTCGATTTGATCATCGTCCACACCGGCTTCGATGAGCGCAACATGATCCCCGGCCTCAGCCCCCTCGACGACCTGCCGGCGATCCTCGCCGCTGTCGACGTTCCCGTGCAGGCCGTGGGCGGACTCACGGTCGAGCAGGCGATCGAGACGCTGCAAATGGGCGCAGAAATCGTCGTCTTCGGCGCCCCCCTGGTGATCGCATCCGATGCCTTCACCGCCGCGACCGACGATTTCGAAGGCCTCCTGCGCGAGATTGTAGCCAATGTCAAAGGGGAATTGTAAGTATGAAGGAGAGGGCGCCCCGCAACCGCACGATCTCTCTGAGCAGTGAAGATCGCGAACGGTATGGCAGCCGCTTGCTAAGTCTAACTGACTCGGCCGAGCTTGACACGATTCTGAATCGCACCATCCACCAGAACATGCTGGCTGTACTGGATTATCTTCCAACCAATTTTGCCGACCTTATTTTTGTTGATCCGCCCTACAATCTGTCCAAGCAATTCAACGGCCGCACTTTCGCAGCCCGCTCTCTCGATGCTTACGAAGAGTGGTTGGAGGGCTGGCTGCCGCAGATGACGCGTCTGCTCAAGCCGAACGGTTCTCTCTATCTCTGCGGGGACTGGCGCTCCTCTGCTGCCATCCAACGGGCTGCACAGCGTCATTTTATCGTTCGCAATCGAATCACTTGGGAGCGCGAAAAGGGAAGAGGTGCAAAGTCCAACTGGAAGAACGCCGCGGAGGACATCTGGTTCTGTACACTTTCAGACGAATACGTGTTTAACGTGGATGAGGTCAAGCTCAGCCGCCGCGTGCGCGCCCCGTATACTGACGAGGACGGCGTTCCCAAAGACTGGCAGGACACCCACAACGGAAGGTTCCGCCGAACCCATCCTTCCAATCTGTGGACCGATGTGACCGTCCCTTTCTGGTCAATGCCAGAGAACACCGATCATCCGACACAGAAACCGGAAAAGCTGCTGGCAAAGGTCATTCTTGCGAGTACCTACTCCGATGCAGTCGTCTTCGATCCCTTTCTCGGTTCCGGTACTACTTCAGTGGTCGCAAAAAAATTGGGCCGTCGATATGTTGGGATTGAAATCGAGCGAGACTTCTGCTGCTTAGCCGAAAAGCGTTTGGAACTGGCCGTTGAAAGCCCCACAATACAGGGCTATGAGGAAGGTGTATTCTGGGAACGCAACTCAAAGACCGAAAAGAACAGTCTGAGTGCGAAGCAACGGGCTAATAACTCATATTCAAAGCAATCTCAGCTTTTTGAGCCGCAGTAAGATTGGTGAATAACCGGGTTTTCTCCCAGAATGCATATGTTTCGATAGAGCAAGACACGCTCGCACTGCTTAACTCGCAGTCTGATTTCCTATCTCCAAGCACCCTTAGCAGTACCCGCGCGGCGGGCGACGCCATTCAGGATATTCTTGCTCGTAATCTTGAGGGAATCTTGGGAGAATTGGTGTCGGATTATAGAACCGATTTCGCACGTCGCGCAATGGAGGATTTGGCCTTCAGGGACATGGATGACAACTACTATGCTATAGATGTCAAATCGCATCGAACCAGCACAAGCTTTAATATGCCCAATTTAACCTCGGTTGAAAGGCTGGCAAGTTTCTATGAGCAGGAAAAGAATTACTTCGTGCTTCTGATGGTGAAATACGAATTGCAAGGACCGCGCGCCGTCCTCTCCCGCGTCCATTTCGTGCCAATCGAGTTCTTAAGTTGGGACTGCCTGACTGTAGGCGCGCTTGGATGGGGGCAGATTCAAATTGCGAATTCCAATAACATTGTTGTGGATGCACAATCCTCTCGCCGCGAGTGGATGCTAAATTTCTGTGAAAAAATGTTCGAATTCTATCCAAAGGAAATCGAGAAAATCGGCGATCGCATTCGACGATTTGAGAAAATTGAGGCCTACTGGTCGGGCAAACCAGAAGACTTCTAAAGAGTCGCTGCAAACCCGCCAGTGCGGTCCGTTCAATTGAGACGAAGGAGCCCTTATATGAACCTGCTCGAAGAGATCCAGGATATTCGTTTCCCGGCCGCGCTGCCAAAAACGCTGCTGGCCGTTCATCAGAACTTTGACACGCCCCAGGTCGACGATATTCACGCCGCCGTGGGCAAGGCCCTGGCCGAGAGCGGCATCATGTCCCCCATGAAGCCCGGCGATTCGGTCGCAATTGGCGCAGGCAGCCGCGGCATCGCCAATCTCGCCCGCATCGTGCGCGCCGCCGCCGAACACCTCAAGGCCGCAGGCATGAAGCCGTACGTCGTGCCGGCCATGGGCAGCCACGGCGGCGCGACCGTAGAAGGGCAGAGAGAGATCCTCGCCGGCATGGGCGTGACCGAAGAAGAGATCGGTGTAGAGATCCGCGCGACGATGGAGGTGGAGGAGATTGGCCACATCCCCAACGGACCGGCGGTCTGCCAGGGCAAGGACTCGATGGCCGCCGACCATGCGATTCTGGTCAGCCGCATAAAGCCGCACACCGATTTCCGCAGCCATCTTGAGAGCGGTCCCTCCAAAATGTGCGTCATCGGCTGGGGCAAGCAGCACGGCGCCTCAATGATGCACAGCGGCGGCGGCAGGAATTTCCAGATCTATCTGGAGCCTGCCGCGCGCGTCTACGAGACCAATACGAACTTTCGCGGCGCCATCTGCCCGGTGGAAAACGCCTACGAGGATACCGCGCTGATCGCCGGCCTGACCGCTGCTGAAGTCGGCACGCAAAGGGAGGCCGACCTGCTGGTCAAGGCCAAGGACTATCTGGCGCAGATCCCCTTCGCGGCCGTCGATGTGCTGGTCGTGCGCGACCTGGGCAAGAACATCTCCGGCACCGGCATGGATACAAACGTCATCAGCCGCCTGAGCATCCCCCGCCAGCCCGAGAACTTCGGCAAGGTGGACGTGGCCATCATCACCGTTCTCGACCTGACCGAAGAGACGCACGGCAATGTCTCCGGCCTCGGTCTGGCCAACGTCACCACTTCGCGGGTCTTTCGCAAGATCGACTGGCAGGCGACCTATATGAACGCGGTGACGTCCGGCATCTTCAGCGCCACCCGCTCCCACCTGCCGCTCACCTTCGCCGACGACGAACGCACGCTGCAGGTGGCTCTGCGCATCTGCGCCGAACCGCAGGACGCAGCTAAGATGGTCTTCATCCGCGATACACTGAGCCTGGAGGATTTCTACGTCAGCCCCAGCCTGCGCGCAGAGGTCGAAGCCCATCCACGCCTCACCATCACCGGTGAAGCCCCTCTCTCATTCGTGCACGGCGTCATGCAGACACCGTGGCAGTTGGAACCGGTGCTCGAGTACGCATGAGCTTGCCGACGGGCAGATGCCGGCTCGCGCTCCTGCTCGGTGACCCCTGCGGTATCGGGCCCGAGGTTGCGGCTCGCGTTCTGGCCGAAGCAACCGCCATCGAGAACGGTTCCGCGCCGTTCGGCGACGTGGAGATCGTTGTCATTGGCGAGCCCTGGGTGCTGGAGTGGGGCGCAATGTGCGCCGGTGTCTCCCTGGATCTGCCGCGCTGCAGCGCGCCGGGGGACTTGGCCCGCGCGGCCCAGGGAACTCTGCTCCTGACCGGCCCTTCATTCCCGCCTGAAGCGCATACGCCCGGCCGTGTGAGCAAGGCCGCGGGCCGCTACGTTCTGCAAACGCTGGACTACGCGGCGCAGCTGGCGCGGTCAGGCGCTGTCGACGGCATCTGTTACGCCTCCCTGAACAAACAGGCCATGCACGCAGCCGGCAGCCGCCACGAGGATGAGCTGCGCTACTTCGCTGAGCGTCTCGGCGTCAGCGGCTACGTCGGCGAGATCAATACGCTGGACGGTCTGTGGACCGCCCGCGTCAGCTCCCACATACCCCTGCGGGTCGCGTGCGAGCGCATCACTGCAAATGAGATCCTGCCCGCCATTCGCCTGCTCCATCACACTGTCCGCAGCAGCGGCGTGCCGGCGCCGCGCATCGCGGTGGCCGGTCTCAATCCCCACGCCGGCGAGGGCGGGCTGTTCGGCAGCGAAGAGATCGAGACAATCCGCCCGGCGGTCGAAGCCGCCCAGGAGGAGGATATCGCCGCGGCCGGGCCATTCCCTCCCGATACCGTCTTTGTGCGGGCGCGCCGCGGCGAGTTCGACGGCGTCGTAACCATGTACCACGACCAGGGACAGATTGCGATGAAACTCCTGGGCTTTGAGCGCGGTGTCACGGTGCATGGCGGCCTGCCTACGCCAATAACAACCCCGGCGCACGGCACAGCTTTCGACATTGCCGGACAGGGCACAGCCAATCCGCAGGCGCTGAAGCGGGCGTTGGAACTGTGCGCGCAGATGGTCAGTTCAGAGAACCCGGGAGGTTCGCCCGCTTAGGGGTTGGCGCGATGAACAACAAACTGGCAATTCACGGTGGGGATCCCGTGCGCACGCGGCCCTGGCCGGGCTGGCCGCAATGGGATGAAAGCGAGCAAGCCGGGCTGATGGCAGTGCTCGAACGGGGCGAATGGGGTGGCTACGACGCGGCTGTAGCCGAGTTTGAGAGCGCCTTCGCCGCCCGCCACGCCGCCCGCTTCTGTGTCACCGCGGTTAACGGCTCGACCACGCTGGAGACCGCCCTGCGTGCCCTCGGCATCGGCCGCGGCGATGAAGTGATTGTGCCGCCGTACACCTTCATCGCGACGGCAGCGGCCGTGCGCATGGTCGACGCAATCCCCGTCTTTGCCGACGTGGACCTGCATTCCTGGAATCTCTCCGTTCCAGCCGTAGAAGCGGCCATCAGCTCGCGCACGAAAGCGGTCGTACCGGTCCACTTCGGCGGCCTGCCGGTCGACTTCGACAGGCTTCTGCCCCTGGCGCAGCGGCACAATCTGATCGTGATAGAAGATGCGGCCCACGCTCACGGCAGCAGCTGGCGGGGCCAGCCGGTCGGCGCGCTGGGCGCGGTCGGCTCTTTTAGCTTCCAGACCAGCAAGAATCTGACCGCCGGCGAAGGCGGCGCGCTTCTGACCAACGACGATGATCTTGCCGAGCGGTTGTGGAGCATCGTCAACTGCGGCCGGCTCCCCAGCGGCGACGGCTATGAACATCCCAATCTGGGCACAAACCTGCGCCTGAGCGGCTGGCACGCGGCGGTCCTGTCCGCGGGACTGACCCGCCTGGACGACCAGCTACGGCGCCGAATGAGCAACGCCCGCCGTCTTCGCAACTTTCTGGCGGAAATCGACGGTCTGACGCCCCAACGCTGGGATCCCCGCGCAGATGCCCACGCCCATCATCTCTTTCTGATCCGATATGAAGCCGAGCAGTTCGGCGATCTGCCGCGCCGGGATTTCATCGCCGCGCTGCGCGCCGAGAACATTCCCGCGTCGCCGGTCTATCCCTATCCTCTTTACCGCCAACCTCCCCTTGTTGAACCGTTCAGCCGGGTGACTCCCTGCCCGAACAGCGAGCTACTTTGCGAGCAGACGGTCTCGCTGAGCCAGAATCTCCTCCTGGCCGAGCCTGATGAGATGGACGACATCGCCGGCGCTATTCTGAAAGTGCGGGAGAACATCAACGCGCTGAGGTAGGACGGGCTTCACTCCGCGCCCCATCCTGTGTACGCGGCATTTCGCCCGGCTTTCGACGTGACAACTCTACGCTCAGCCGGCCACGGTCAGCAGCTCCAAGAGCGTATCCCTTCCACCGAAATCACCAGGCTTTATCGAGATAAGCGCAGGCCTGCCGTTTATCACGGCGCTGCAGAGAGGCATACCCGGCAGCAGTTCGCGCTCGACCGTTAGGCGCCCCACGCCCAGACGTTTCAGGATCTGCATCGCCGTATCACCCCCTACCAGGACGAGAAGATCGGGTCTCCGCCGGTCGAAGGCGGCCGCGCCGATGCTTGCAAGATTATCGGCGCGGCGCCGTGCGTCCTCACCTTCCAGCACGGCGCCCGGCTCCGGCAGAGGCTGCTGCAGGAGCCATACGGTCTGCGCCGGATCCAGGACTGCGACCGCGTCCAGGTCGGTCTGCGGGGACACGAGCAACCGGCTCACGGAGAGATGCGGGGCATTGCGGCGGGACTTCTCGCCCGCTTGCGAAGTCGACCCGGAATCGAGCAGAAAGGCGATCTGCCGGTGGGCGGACCGGCTTCCGCTGCCCATGATCAGCAGGGCCGTCCTGATTTTGGGCGGTATTTCCCGCGTATTGGACAGGTCCGCGCTGCTCGCCTGCGGCAAGCCGGCCTGCGGGCCGATTCGGCGGGCGAGGGCGCCCGCCAATCCAGCGCTGCCGCACAGCAGTGCGTCCGGCAGCGCCTCCTGCTGCGCCTGCACCACGCTGTCCAGATCATCGTCGGTCAGCGCGTCCGCAACCAGGACGAAGCGCCGCGAATGTGTGCCACCGGCCATCTCCTGCTGCAGGCGCTGCATGTGCGCAGCCAACTTTCCCCCCCGCACATCCGGCAGCGCGATCGCGCCAACAGGATGACGGCTCTGCCGGCACAAAAGGGAGGGTAGGTGTACATCCCGAGACACGAACCCGGGAGCCGTGAGATATCCGTCGATCAGGCCGCGATCATGGGCCGGAAAGGTCGGGCAGACGACGGCGGAGGGCTCGTCCAGCAGGTCGAGCAGGGCGTCCACTTCGCTGCCGATGTTGCCGCGCAAGGTTGAATCGATCTTCTTATACCAGCGCGCGTCCGTAGCCGGAATCGACACTGCCACAGCGCGTGATCGCTGCGCCGCCTCTTCGGGTGGAAGATGGCGTGAGTCGGAGGTGAAAGCGAGCGCGCCCGGTGGCAGCGGCAATGCAGGAACGTCAAGAAAAATGGTCGCCGGCAGCCCGAACTGCCGGCAGCGTGCCGCCGTATCGGCGGCCCCGGTCACATCATCGGCCAGGATTTTCAGGTGTTTCAAGGTGTCGGTTCCTGTTATACTTAGCCAGTGGGCGGCGCCAGTCGCGTAGCGCCGCGGCGGACGGAGCCTTTCAAAGCATAAACTTGCCTGCCTGCGCACGCAAGCGCCCAATTCAGAGCGGCGCCGAATCCAGCTTGCCAGCATCCAACCGGCCGCGAGCTATGAACCAGTGGCTGGCAACTATGACCCAAATCGACCTGTTTGAGCCAGATGCGCCGCTGCGTTTCGAGCGGATTCTAATCTATCCGTACCCGGACCTGCGCCGCCTTTGGGTGCGGATCTGGTTGCCCGCACGCCTGGAAGACGAGGCGCCCAACGTGGAACTGATCGTCTACAACCCCGACGGCAGCGAAAACAACAGCCTCGTGCTGCTGGCGCAGACCGATACGCGCCTCAACAACACATTGCATCTGAAGGCGCCCGTTCTACCCGACCAGATTTACACGGTGGAGGCCCTGCTGTCGGTCGGGCTGAGCAGCGAGGCGCAACCGGTAGACCGTCGAAAATTCGACCTTATGCTGACTTTTCGCGACCCGGAAGCCGGCGAGCCCGGATTCGGCTTCGGGAATGCCTGGGACTCACCGCCTGCATGAGTTCATCGGCCGCAATCTCTTTCTACCATGACCTTCTTTACCGACCCGGCCTCGCCGACGACAGCTGGGCGCTGCTAACCGCCCGCATGGCCGAAAGAGGCATGGTCTTCGGCGAGCGCCTGATTTGTACGGTCATGCGGCCGCTGTTCTACACGCCGCCGGAGTGGCGCTACCTGGCTGCGCGCACCGAGTTGATTGCCCGCATATTTGACCGGCTGGCCCGGCAGATGCTCGAAGATGGCAAGTTGCGGGCTCAGATCCATGCAACAGCTGAAGAAGAGGAGCTGTTCCAAATTGAGCAGGGCTACGATGGGACAATTCCCACCGCGCGCCTGGATAGCTTCTACGCCCGCAAGGAAGACGGCACGCGCAACTTGAGTTTCGTCGAGATCAATGGCGAAAGCCCCGCCTCCATGGCCTATTCGGACGTGCTTGGCGGGCTTTTCCTGGAAATGCCGGTCATGCAGGCTTTCGGTCAACGGTATGCGCTGCGAAACACTGCCCAGCAGAAGACCCGCCGTCAACGAGTTTCTGCGCGTCTACTACGAATGGCGCGGCAATCGCGGCAAGCTGCCCGACGTTGCAATCGTCGACTGGCACGGCGTGCCAACCGCCAGCGAGTTCGAGTTGTTCGCTGAGCTTTTTGCCTGAGAACGGCATCGCGTCGGTCACCTGCGCGCCGGATGAGATGGAATTCCGCCAAGGGCAACTGTACGCCAACGGCATGCAGGTCGACTTCGTCTACAAGCGGGTGCTGACGAGCGAGCTGTTGTCGCGCTACGGGTTGGATCACCCGATTCGTTGCTGCGCTGCGCGCCGGCGCCGTCTGTGTCGTGAATCCGTTCAGTTGCAAGCTGCTGCACAAAAAGGCCAGTTTCGCAGTTGCCAGCGACGAGCGCAACAGCCATCTGCTGACTGCAGACGAGAAACGCGCGGTCCGCGCCCCACATTCCCTGGACGCGCACAGTGGAGGCGCGCCGCCACACTTGACCCGGCCGGAAATACGGTCGACTCTGTTACCGTGGGCCCAGCGCCAACCGGGAACGGCTTGTGCTGAAGCCGAACGACGAATACGGCGGCAAAGGCGTCCGTATCGGCTGGGAGACGGCGCAGGACGCCTGGGACGCGGCCCTTGCCGAGGCAGTCGCCGAACCGATGGTCGTCCAGGAGCGTGTGCAGATCGCGTCCGAGCCCTTTTCCGGCGCTGAACGAAAAGGGTGCCGTGGAAATCGACCGCCGCTTGTCGATTCGGATCCGTTCCTGTTCTCCGAGGAGGGCACGTACACGGCTGTCTGTGCCGGCTGAGCAGCGAAACGCTTCTGAACGTTACGGCCGGCGGCGGCTCGATTGTGCCGGCTTTTGTAATCGAGGATAAAGGCAACTGACAGGCGCCGGAGCAGCGATGCTTCTATCCAGGACCAATACCGGATAGAGTGCCGACCCGCGCAGGGATGGAAGACAAAGAGCGAGCCATGACCGACTACAGCCAGCCATCATTCAGCATCAGCATTGAGGAAGAGTACCAATTTGTCGATCCGGACAGCCGCGAGCTGCGCGGTTTCGCCACGGCTCAAGGGCTCACGCTTCACGAGGAGAGCGAAGAGTCCTCCCGCGCCTCCGACCTGGCGTTTGTCGTCCCCGTCGTGGGCACGCCGGTCTGCCGCGTATGTGAAGCAGGTCCGCGGCGAACTGTTGCGCCGCCGCCGCTCGATGCGGGAACTTGCCGCCTCGCACGGCCTCAAGCTCATGGCTGCCGGCGCCCATCCCTTCAGCCTTTGGGAGCGCGTGCATGAGGAGGAGTCGCCCCGCTATCGGGCCCTGATTGAAGACACACAGTTCGGTTGCCCGGCGGCTGCTCGCCTTCGGCATGACCGTCCGCGTCGCCTCGGCGACCACAACCTGACCATCGATGTGATGAACGCGATGCGGTATCTGTTGCCCCACGTCCTCTGCCTTGCCAACTCCTCACCCTTCTGGCAGGGCCGCGACACGGGGCTGGCAAGCCATCGCTCGGTGCTGCTCGACGCGTTGCCCCGCACCGGGATCCCAAACGCGTTCCGTAGCTACAACCACTATCTGAGCTACGTCGATACACTTCTGCGCACAAACAGCATCTCCGACCCTGAGGCGATCTGGTGGGATATTCGCCCCCGCGAACACCGGAGAGCCAGTGTAGAGGAGGGAGATGCGGCAAGCCGTCCCCCTAACGCTGCGAGACTGCCGGCTCTGGAAATTCGCGTCTGCGACGCGCTGCCCGAGATCGATGATGTGTTGGCGGTCGCCGCCCTGATCCAGTCTACCGTCGCCTGGATGGTCGAGTTGCGTCACCGCAACATGTCGTTTCGTCCTCTACGAACGCACGTTGATCGCCGAAAACAAATGGCGGGCCGTGCGGTACGGTTTTGCAGGGGAAGCTGCTCGATTTCGGCATCGAACAGGAGGTCCCCATCCATGATCTGTTGCACGAGCTGCTTGAGCGTGTCGACCCGGTGCTGGACCGGCTCAACTGCTCGCCGCTGAAGTCAGGGCATGTTGAAACGATCATAGCGCGCGGGGGCCAGTTCCGACCAGCAACGCCATGTCTGGCGCGAGAACGGGAAGGACGGCAAGGCTGTTGTTGATTTTCTCGTTTCACAGACGGAGAATGGGTCTATGATTGCACGTCCCCAACTGACGCTTGGAATCGAGGAGGAGTATCAGGTCGTCGATCCGGAGAGCGGGTTGCTGCGTTCGTTCATCACCCAGTTGATCGAAGACGGCAAGATGGTGATGGTGGAGCGGGAGGTCAAACCGGAGCTGCACCAGTCGATGGTGGAACTCGGCACACCGGTCTGCGCCACTGCCGCCGAAGCCAAAGAGGAGCTGCTCCGCCAGCGCGCCTTCATCAGCCGCCTGGCGCATGAGAAAGGCGTCGAGATCGTCGCTGCCTCTACTCACCCAATGAGCAACTGGGTAGACCAGGAAATTACGCCCTTCCCGCGTTACCAGGGCGCGCTCGAGCGGATGCAGCAGCTCGCCCAGCGGATGCTCATCTTCGGCATGCACGTGCACGTCGGTCTGGACGACCCGGACTTCGCCATCGACACGATGAACGTCCTCCGCTACATGCTCCCGCATCTCCTTGCACTCAGCGCAAGCAGCCCCTTCTGGGCCGGCCGCCGTACCGGACTGAAGAGCTACCGCCCCGTCGTCTTCGAGGACATGCCCCGCAGCGGCATTCCCGACGTCTTTCCCAACCGGGCCGCGTACGAGGGGTTGGTCCGCTCGCTGGTCAACACAGGTTGTATCCCCGACGCCAGCATGATCTGGTGGGACATCCGGCCCCACCACACCTATCCAACCTTGGAATTCCCGCATCTGCGACCTGTGCCCGCGGGTGGACGAGGCGATCGCAATCGCCGCACTGTGCCAGGCGCTCGTGCTGTGGCATTGGAAGCTGCGCCAGCGCAACGTTACCTTCCGCGTCTACGGCAAGGAGTTAATCGACGAGAACAAGTGGCGCGCGGCCCGCTACGGGCTGGACGGCAAGATGATCGACTTCGGCAAACAGGCCGAACTTCCCGCACGCGATCTGGCGCGCGAACTACTGGAGCTGGTTGGCGAGGAGATCGCCGAGCTGGGCAGCGAAAAGGAGATCCGCGCCGATTCGAGCAGATCATCGAGCACGGCTCCAGCGCGGACCCGTCAGCTGCGCGTCTATGAAGAAGCGGGGGGAGATTTGAAGGCAGTTGTAGACCATCTGAAGGCGGAGACGGTCGAGGGGTTGTAGGGGGCCGCAGTAGCTTACGCGAAGAAGGGGCACTTGGCGGATTCCGCAAGTTGCTCCCCTCACTCCCTCCACAACTTCACAATCTCATCGGCGTCGAAGAGCGCGGGCAACGGTACTCTTCTTCCCAGCGCGCAGGCCGTAAACCCCTTCATCCGCCGGCAGCACGCGCCCGATGCGCCGGCCCTCACTTCCGGTGGTCCGCCACAAGCGCAAGCAATGTCTCCACATTATCCGGCGCGGCGGTTGCCAGCAGCCCGCCCGACGCGAATCGTGCCCAGCGGGTCGAGCCCAAATGCGGCGCACGCGGCCGCGGTTACGGGCGCCACCGGAATTTCGTCCAACTCCACCTCCAGCCCGCAGCCGGACGCGTCGGCCAGCTCCCACAGGCCGGTCGCGACCCCGCCCTCGGTCGGATCGTGCATCGCCGTCGCAAGTTCCGCCTCAGCCGCAGCCAGCGCCGGCGCCAGGACGCTGATGGCCCGGCTCATGCAGATAGTTGGCCGCCTCATCCACCTGCGCCGGCTGCCAGCCTTGGGCCAGCAGCCCATCGCCGCATCTCGCGCGCGATGATCGACGTGCCCTCGACCGCCGCGCTGCCGGCCAGCAGGACCAGGGTCGCCGGCGCGGCAGCCGCCGCTTCGGACGACTTTACCCCGCATGACCTCGCCCAGCAGCGTTCCGGGCTATCACCGGCTGATTCACCGCCTCGGTTACCTCAGTATGGCCGCCCGCCACCGTGATATCCAGCGCAGCGGCAGGCCGCTCCGACTCTGGTCGCAGATCCGGCGCACTTCCGACTCGGTCGTCGCCGCCGGCAGCAGTACCGTGGGGAGGTAGAAGCGAGGGCGGGCGCCGCAGACCGCCAGATCGTTGGCGCAAACATTGACGGCGTAGTAGCCGATCTCATCCGTGGCAAAGGTGATCGATCGCTCTTGGCCGCAAGCAGCATATCTGCGCTGCCCAGTTCGATGACTGCGGCGTCTTCGCCAACGCGGGCCCCAGGACGAGATGACTGTCCTCGGTCGGCAGCGAAGCGATCAAGTTTGCCAGCAGCTCCGGCGCTAGTTTGCCGGGTCGATAAGGTCGGCATTGCAGAATGCGTAGCTTGTACAAATGAGCGCAACAGTGGTTGGACGTGTCCGTCGAGATGTATCGCTCGCGCAGAGTGAGTTTCCCCAGAATATCACGTGCACAAGGCTGGATCAATCCTATCCAAGAGTTATTGTCGCCGGGGGCCGTTCGATTCGTCCGGCGCGGCGTTCCGCCTTCCAATCCGGTAGCGATTTTCGAGCGCAGGTCTTTCCTGTGCTATGATTGTGGACGCTCAGGCAGCATTCGGCGCAAGCCTGCTTCGCGCTGCTCGTGTAGCGAAGTTGCCGCGCTGCTGTCACCTTAGAATTCCGCCCTACTCTCAACTTGAAGATTTCAGTGCCGCCGGCGTGAAATGAACGCCTGCGGAGACTCTTCAAACATACGGAGCATTCCCGCAGTCGCGGGGCGCATCGCAGCCGGATGTTACAGCCACAGAACTACCCGCGCTACGGGCGCTTCATCGGGCCAGGCGCTTTCCTGACCTGAACCTTTCGTCGCAATTGTCGACGACGACAATCCGTGGATAGAAGGACTCTTCCTCTGCGCCTGCATTAGCATACTGGTCGCCGTCACCGGAGTCGCCGGAGGACTGCTGCTTACGGCCTCACTGCCCTCCTCCGATGCGCTCCTCAATGTTGTGTTATGGCTCCTGCGGCAGAGCGCGGCCAACGGCGAGACAAATCTATGAAATCGAGCTCTCGCTGCGTAGCGTCTGGCCTTTTCTGCGTATTTCCAGCGGCTACGACACCGGCTGGTTCCGTTTTCTGACACTAGCAATCACTCCGCTCAGCATCGTCGGTCAGTGGCTACTCTTCGGCCTCATCGCACACCTGCTCGCCCGCGCCTTCGGCGGCCGTGGCTCCTTGGGCCAGACACTGGGCGCAATGTCCCTGAGTACTGCTCCGCGCCTGCTGTATCTGCTCACCGCGGTTCCCTTCGTCTCCGTCGCCGGCGCTTCTGGTCCATGTGTGGGGCATATTGATCGCCTTTCGGGGCATGGAGGTCGCCCACGAACTGCCCCCTGGGCCGGCGGCGCTGGTGGCAGTAGGCTCTTGGATTCTCCTGTT
>CATOTS010000028.1 GCA_951813625.1 uncultured Caldilineaceae bacterium
AGCGCCTCCCGGTTGAGCGAAGTCATCGGTATCGCCAGGACCTGGTAGCCGTCAAGGGTGCCGTCCTCCAGCGGGTCGGCGCTGTAGCCGGCTTTCGACAGGTTCTGCCTGGTGAAGGCGTCGGTGTTGACGATGATCGTACCGGAGCGCTGCAGCTCGGCAGGCTGGCCTTGAGGGCCGCCGGGTTCATCGCCACCAGGACTTGCGGCGCGTCGCCCGGCGTCAGCACATTCTGGCTGGAGAAGTGGACCTGAAAGCCGCTGACTCCGGCCAGCGTACCGGCAGGCGCGCGGATCTCGGCGGGAAAGTCCGGCATCGTGCTGATGTCATTGCCAAAGACCGCCGACGTAGTTGTAAACTGTGTGCCCGTCAGCTGCATGCCGTCGCCGGAATCCCCGGCGAAGCGGATTGCGACCGACTCAAGCTCTTCGATCTCCTGCATTTCTTCGCTCAGATTCTCGCTCATGCGCTCTATCCTCCCTCCGCTTTGCTCGGAAAGCGTTCGGGATCGATTGGCCGGTTCAGTACTTCGACCGGATAACGGTCTGCCAGATACTGGATGATCGCCTGGTGGGTCATATTCCCCAACAGATTGCCCTCCTCATCGACGATGGGCAGATTGCGGAAATGGTTTTCGTCCATCAGGCGCAAGGCGTCCGCCGCCGGCGTGTCCGGCCCGATTGTGATCGGATTCGGCGTCATCACCTCGTCGACCGGGCTGTCCAGGATGTCTTGGGCGTCGATGACTTTGCGCATCACGTCGCGCTCGGTAAAGATGCCGACAAGCTGCGTCCCGCCTTCGTCGTCGGGCTGCCCGTCGTTGTCGAGCACCAGGCAGACGACCTTGCGGTCGGCGCGCATCTGCGCAAGCGTATCGCGAATCGACGTGCCGGCCGGCACGAGCGAGACGCCGCCCACATCCAGATGGTTGACATGTTCAGTTTTGAGATCAGTTTGCAAGTTCATTGTGGCGTCTATCCCCCTTCTGCCAATAGATCATAGCAGAAACCGGCCGCGTTTTGCGTATTGCTTATCACATAGTGCGCAGCAGTTGTTCGAAAACGCGCCGTATTTCCCAGTCTACACTGCAGGGGAGAAGAGTGGCGGCGGGCGGCGCGCTTGGGTGACTCGCTCAAAGGCGTAGGCGAGGCGAATCAGCGCCGGCTCGCTCCAGGCGCGGCCCATGAAGGTAAGACCGATGGGCAGGTCGACCGCCGCGCCGGTTTCCTCCGCAACTGCCACAAAGCCGGCCGGCACGCTCACCAGCGGATAGCCTGCCACCGCCGCGCATTTGGCACTGCCGCCGCGAAAGGTATCCCCGAATTGCGGGTCGATCAGCGGGGGCGGCCCTCCGGACGGCGCGATCAGCGCGTCCAGGTTGTACGCGTCCAGGACCGCGTCGAGCCCTTCCCGGCCAGCCAGACGCTGCCCTGTTGCCAGCGCTTGCAGATACTCCTCGCCGTCGAGAGGGCCGCTCTCCTGCGCAATCTCGAACTGCTCCTGGCCGAAGAGGGCCATCTCCTGCTCGGCGTGATCAAGATTGAACTGGATCAGGTCCGCGAGCGTGCGCGGCTGCGGCATCTCCGCATCAACGACGACGCGGGTTGCCAGGTAAGCGGCGATGTCATGCTTGAACTCGGTCATCATGACGACCCTTTCGCAGGCACGCATCCTGTCATCTTCGATCGTGGGGATGTCGGCCGGGTCGATCACTTCGGCGCCGGCGTCGCGGATGGCCGCGATCGCTTCTTCGAAAACCCTGTCGATCGCGGCGTCGGCGCCGCTCAACCCTTTGCGCGCCGCGCCGATACGCGCGCCGCGCAGGCCGTCAGCGTCCAGGAATTGGCGGTAGTCGGCCTGTACCTTTCGCTGTGGAACACCGGTCGCCGGATCGCGTGCGTCGGCCGCGGTCAGCGCGCCCAGCACGGCAGCAGCGTCGGCAACGCTGCGCGCCATCGGCCCGACGGTGTCCTGCGTGTGCGAAATGGGGATGACGCCGGCGCGACTGCTGAGACCGACGGTGGGCTTGATGCCGGCGATGCCGCACATTGTCGACGGGTTGACGATCGAACCGTCGGTCTCGGTGCCCAGCGCAACCGCGGCCAGATTGGCGCTGACGGCCGCGCCGGAGCCTGAGCTGGATCCGCCCGGACTGCGGTCCAGCGCGTAGGGGTTCCAGCACTGGCCGCCGCGTGCGCTCCAGCCGCTGTTCGAGCTGGTGGAACGCCAGTTCGCCCATTCGCTCAGGTTGGCCTTGGCGAGGATGACCGCGCCGGCCTGCCGCAGCGAAGCGGCGACGGTTGCGTCGCCTGCCGGGCGCGAGCCGAGCAGAGCCAGCGAGCCGGCCGTCGTCTGCATGCGGTCATCGGTGTCGATGTTGTCTTTGATCAGGATGGGTATGCCGTGCAGCGGGCCGCGCAGATGACCTGACGCGCGCTCGCGGTCCATCTGATCGGCGATCGCGAGCGCATCGGGGTTGTCCTCGATCACCGAGCGCAGGTCGCCGTCCATTGCCGCGATCGCGGCCAGGTAGCCCTCCGCAATGCTGACGGCAGTGCGCGCGCCCGCGGCCATATCGTCCTGCAGTTGGACAATTGTCACTTCGCTTAGGTCAGAGGTCATGTCAGAGGCCGGGTTGACGTAACTCGCGGCGCGCTTTCGATGTCATTCGCTATCCACTACTCACTATCCAGCGCAATCAGCTGATCGAGCGCGGCGCGCAGGTCCGCCTCGGGTTGCGCTCCGACGAACTCCTGCACTACATTTCCGTTCCCGTCGAGCAGGATCAGGTGGGGCTGGTAGCGGAAGCCGAACTGCTGCTCGAAGGGCGCCGAGCCCTGGTCGTCAATGTCCAGATAGATGAACTCAACCTGTCCCCAGTAGTCGATTTCGAGCCTGTGAACCACAGGCGCAAAGCGGACGCAGATCGGTCACCAGAAGGCGAAAAACTCGATAACCTGGGGATGGCCCTGCCCGAGCACGACGGTCTGCGGGTCTGTGGCGATCATCTCTTCTCTGAACGCGGGCGGCGGCTCAAGCGCGACTTCGGTCGGCTCCGGTTCCGGCGGCGCCGTCGGTTCCGCGGTGACTGTCGGCTCCTCGACCGCCGTGGGCGTCGGTTCCGCGGCCGGCTGCTCGGTCGCCTGCGCCGCCTGTTCGCCCCCGGCAGCGGAACCGTCATCGCCAGAGATGGAGCTGCAGCCCGTAAACGCCAGCGCCAACAAGACGAGCAGAGGGACCAGCTGTCTGTGAAGTTTCGTCATGATCAGAATGTCTCTCCTCGGTTCGCAGGCGCTTCAACCGCGGCCCACGCTTCCACTATCCGGCGGCGATACTGTTGATTCCGACGTCTGATTCCGACGGTTGATTCCTCCGGTGGGGATGAGTACAATCAGTTGCGCCGCGTTGTTTCTGGCTTCCGCTCAGCCCCGCGCGGAAGGGAAACAGGAGTGACCCGGCGCCTGCTGTTTGCATTATGCCAAAGTGTAGCCAAGCTGCCAACGCGACCGGCCGCCGATTGCGGCCGCCGCGTCACCGAGGGAGGAGCGCCCTATGCTCGTTGACACCCACGTTCATGTGTGGGAGATCGACCCGCCAAGATATCCGGTCGGCCCGACCGCGCCGACCTGGAACAGTTACCCCGACGAGCCCGGCACGGCCGACGAGCTGCTGGCCGAGATGGACGCGCACCGGGTGGACTGGGCCGTGCTCGTGCAGACCAGCTGGTCGACCTGGGACAACGGTTACATTGCCGATTCGGCGGCGCGATTCCCCGACCGGTTCATCGGGCACGGGCTGATCGACCCGCAGAACGCCGACAACGCAACGCAGGTCCGCTACTGGATCGAGGAGCGCGGCCTGGCCGGCTTCCGTTTCCACCCGATGTACTATCCCGATGAGAAGATCCTGCTGACCGAGCAGAACGGGCCGATGTGGGAGGAGATCGCGGCGCTGGACGCTGTCATCCAGTTCCATCTGCGCGCCGAGGACGCCGACCAGATCGCGGTCATCGCCGGGCGCTATCCCCATCTGAAGCTGATCCTCGATCACCTCGGCTACCCGCAGGTCGATCTCGACAAAGAGGCCTACCGGCCGATCGTCGACCTCGCCCGCTACGACAATATCCATGTAAAGCTGTCGGATGTCACCGGGCACTCACGCTCGGCGTATCCACACGCCGATGTGCATCCCTTCATTGCGCAGGTCCACTCGGCGTTCGGCGCCGCCCGCATGATCTGGGGCACCGGCTACCCCGGGCATCACCGCCTCAAGCACAACTGGCCGCCGCTGGCGCAGGAGCTGCGCCTGATCAGAGAGGGGATTCCATTTCTTCGCGCGGAGGACAAGGAGAGGATTCTGGGAGGTACCGCCGCCCACATTTGGGGTCTTACGTAGCCCGCCGTTGTACGCAATGCACGCGGCTACAGCCGTCCGTATCCTGAGTTTGGCAAAGCCTACCGTCGAATTGCCGGCCGCTGTCCACTATCCGGTGACCACTATCCAGTGACCACTGGCGGTCTGCGTTCGCCCACGCGCGTCACCTGCTCAAAAGCATGCGCCAGCTGCAGCACTCCGAAATCGTCCCGGTGGCGGCCCACAATCTGCACGCCGACCGGCAGTCCCTCGGGAGTGAACCCGCACGGCACAGAAATAGCCGGATGGCCGGTCACAGTAATATAGTAGCAGGACTTCATCCAATCGATATAGGTCTCCAGCTCTACGATGCCGTCCCCGCTGTCGATAGCCATCGGATAAGGTACGTCCACCGAAAACGGCGGGACCTGGTTTACCGGCAGCAGCAGGAACTCGTAAGTATCCATAAAGACGCGCATCGCCTGATACAACTCCGTGCGCATCGCCTCCGCCCGTCCCACATCCGCGCCGCTCAGCTTCTCCCCCTCTTCGATGTTCCAGACGATCGTGTCCTTCATCTGGTGGCGGTGCTCCGCCAGCAACGGCCCGTGCGAAAGATGGAAACTCCACGCCCGCATAATCTTGAAGATCTCGTCCGCGTCGCCAAAGTCCGGCAAGCCCGGTCCGTCATCCCTCGGCCGCGACGCCCCGGCGCCGCTGAAATCGGTCACCTCGCAGCCAAGCTCGCCAAAGGCCGGCAACTGCGCCTCGATGGCGTTCCTCACCCGCGGGTCCACCGGGAACTCTCCCCCCAGGTCCGCACTGTACGCGATGCGAACGCCGCTGAAATCGCGCGCTAAAGGACGCGCGAAAATGCTGCCCGGCTCCGACTGCGCGATCGGCGAACGCGGGTCCGGCCCCGCGATCACACTCAGCAGAAATGCCGCGTCAGCCACGGTCCGCCCCATCGGCCCCTGCACCGACAGCCCCGACCAGCCCGCCATACTCGGCCATACCGGCACCCGTCCCGGTGAAACCCGGAAGCCGACCACATTGCAGTAGTTCCCCGGATTGCGCAGCGAGCCTCCCATATCGCTCCCGTCCGCAATCGGCGTCATCCCGCACGCCAGCGCCACCGCTTGGCCGCCGCTGGACCCCCCGCACGTCTTGCTCGGATCGTACGGATTGCCCGTCGCCCCGAACACCGGGTTGAACGACTGCGATCCCGCCCCGAACTCGGGCACATTGGTCTTGCCCATCGGGATTGCGCCGGCCGCGTGCAGCCGCTCGATAATCAGCTGGCTTTGCTCCGGCACATTGTCGCGATGGATGGGCGAGCCGTAGGTGGTGCGGATGCCGGCGGTGTCGGTGGTGTCCTTGTGGAGCATGGGCAGGCCGTGGAGAGGGCCGACTTCGTCACCGGCGGCGATGGCGTCGTCCGCGGCCCCGGCCTGTTCGAGGGCCTGTTCGGACAGGAAGGTTACGACGGCGTTGACCGCCGGGTTGACGCGTTCGACCTGCTCGATGTGGGCCTGGGTCACCTCGACGCTGGAAAAGTCCTTGCGGCGGATGCCGGCGGCCAAGTCAGCCGCGTTGAGAAAACAGAGATCAGTCGTCATCTTCGGGTGCGTCCCCGGCGCGGAAGCCATCTTTGAAGAAGGGTAGTTTTTCACGTTTGGGCCCCCGCCGCCACTGCTCGCAGCCGCCCTCGCCGCTAGGCCGGACCTTGGGCGCGGCCAACTCCTCGAGCGGCTTCCAGGAGTAGGGGTCCTCTCCCGCGATCATGACAACGTCGCGGTAGTCGCTGATCGCCATGTGCTGTCCCTCCTTCGGGCCCCGCCAGGGCAGCAGCGACTCGGCGCTCATGTAGTGGTTGACGAGGACGCGCCGGTAGCCGCTCTGCGCCCGGTTGGGAAAGGAGCGGTGCAGCAGGTAGCCGTTGAAGAAGACGAGCGAGCCGGCCTTCACCTCGACCGGGACCGAGTCATCGTCGGCATAGGGAAAGCCGTAGGCTTCGCCGGCGCAGTCGAAGCGGGAGTCGTCGTGGTCGTGCTGCGGCCAGATGATGCCGCGTTTGTGCGAGCCGGGAATGACCCAGAGGCAGCCGTTCTCGATAGTGGCGTCGTCGAGCGCGATCCAGGCGCCGGTGAGCGTGCGGTCGCGAGTGGGGATGAAGTATTCGTCCTGGTGCCAGGCCTGGCCCGGTTTGCCGGTCGCCTTGATGAAGAGCATCGACTGCATACATTTGACGTTCGCCCCGATCACCTGGGTGAGGACATTGGCAATGTGCGGGTGGCCGAGGTAGTCGAGCATCACCTTCGATATTTTGTGCGGGAAGTGAATGCAGAGATAGCGGCGCAGCGCCTCGTCATCGCTTTCCCCCGGTATGCCCGACTCAAAGCCGTCCACGTCGCCGCGTTCGCCTTTGCAGATGGCGGTGGTTTCGGCGCGCAGCTCCTCCACCTCTGCCGCTGTCAACGCGTCTGGAAGGATGTAGTAGCCGTTTTCGGCGTAGATCTCCGCGATGCATTCGGGGCAATCTGCTGCCGCAGCCGCGCCGTTAGCGGTTACCGGCGCGAGGCTTGCCGCGGTGGGTGCGGTCGGAACAGTTACCATAAAAAGATTCCTTGCTGGCTGCCGAGAAATCACAATGAAGCATTGAAGCCAGTATAGTAGAGGAAAGTGCCGGGGTCAACGAAGAGACGCCGCGCCGGTGCAGTCCAGAATTGGGGCACAGATTCCGATGCCCCGGGTAGGCACGGAGTCATGGCCATTCCATTGTCCATGCTCCGGCAGAGTGGAGGATTCCCCTTTCCTGAATCCTTTTGGACGGTCGGGCCTGCGGCCCTCCCTTGTGCGGGGGGACTCCCCCCGCAACGCCCCCCTGATGTTCTCCCCCCGCCGGTTGTGGGGTCTATGCAGCCCGGCGCTGCCTGCGGCCCAACGCGCCGCCCCCAATTCAGCGAACGCCGCGACCACCGTAGGGGCAGGCCTTGTGCCTGCCCTCTACCCCCCAAAGCCGGTAAATAATTTCCGCCACCGCTGGCATGAAGTCCCCGCCAGACGATTCCCACCCCAATAGTGGGCTGCACCCGCGCCGCGCGAGCCCCCTTCATCTTGGCGAGCAACGAAAAGGGCGCGGCCATTGATGCTGCTGTACCGTTTTCGGGCCAGGCATTTCCTCATTTTGACAGTCCCTGAATGATCATGCTAGATTTACCGGCAATTGCGAAAGATGTCAATAGGCCGGCCAATCCCCCCAGTTTTGATCTCCAATTGCAAAAGGATGTCCCTCAAGTTGAAAGCATACCGTTTTTTCATTGTATTGCTGGCTTTGACGTTCCTGCTCTCCGCTTGCGGCGGAGACGGATCGGACTCGTCAGACGGACGGCTGCAAGTGGTCGCCACAGTCTCACCGATCACCAACATCGTCTACAACGTAAGCGGAGACCTCGTCGAGTTGACCGGTCTTGTGCCCGCGGGCGCCGACTCGCATACATTTGAACTGGCGCCGTCGGATGCGGTGACGCTGGCGAATGCCGACGTCATCTTCATCAACGGGCTGGACCTGGAGGTATCGGCCATCCGCATGGCCGAGGCGAACTTGAAAGAAGGCGCTGAGATCGTTCTGATGGGCGAGATGGTTATCGAGCCGGATGAGTATGTTTTCGATTTCTCCTTCCCGGAAGAGGGCGGAAGCCCCAATCCACATCTATGGACCGACCCGATTTATGCCCTCGCTTATGCCGAAATCGTAAGGGAAAAGTTGACGGCGCGTGATCCGGAGAACGCCGACGCTTACCAGGCCAACTACGACGAGTTTGCGAAACGCATCGAGGCGCTCCACGCGGCCATCCAGGCCGCGACGGCCAGCATACCGGAAGATAATCGCAAACTGTACACCTATCACGACTCGTTCGCCTACTTTGCTCCCCGCTACGGTTACACGGTGCTGGGAGCAATGCAGCCATCCGATTTCTCTGAGCCGTCGGCGCAGGAAGTGGCGGCGTTAATTGAGCAGCTGCGCGACGGCGGCGTGCCAGCCATTTTTGGCTCGGAGGTCTTCCCGTCCACAGTCGTAGATCAGATAGGCCGTGAGGCCGGTGTCTCCTTTGTGAGCACTTTGAGCGATGATGATTTGCCGGGTGATCCGGGGGACCCCGAGCATTCCTACATCAGTATGATGGTGGAAAATCTGAGGACGATGGCCGAGGCCCTGGGAGGAGATCCTGCGTTGATGGACGGCGTGGATACCGGCAATGTGCCCGGCCCGGACAGTTCCGTTAAGCAGTAGCTGCGGCGGTGCCGACCAACTCTTTGTTTAACGAATACCAAGCAGATCGCCTACGAAACCAGGCACAAGGCCCGAATCGGAGTAAAGGAGAACCAAGTCATGCGCAACAGATTCCACATACTACTGACTCTTTTTGCCCTGCTGCTTCTCATGGCCGCCTGTGTCCCCGTAACTCCCGAGGAGACCGCCGCCGCACCAGAGCAGCCAAAACTGCGTGTTGTCACCTCAGGAACTATCCTGGCCAACCATATCTACAATATCGCCGGAGACCTGATCACCATCGATCAGATCGTACCGCCAGGGGCTGATCCGCATACCTATGAACCGACGCCATCCGACGCCGTTAAGCTGTCCGAGGCCGAACTGGTCATCGTGCGCGGTGCCACGAATCCCGAAGCGGTCCGAAGGCGACTCGCATCCATCGTTGGCGACGAGAACAGCGTCGTCCTGATCGCCCCGCTGGCATTGGAGCCCGAGGACTACATCTACGACGAATTTGGAAGCATCGACCAGCACATGGGCGGCGATACAATGCTCGCGCTCAAGTTTGCCGGAGTAATACGCGACACACTGGTTGAGCAAGACCCGGCCAATGCAGATGCGTATAACGCCAATTACGACCAGTTCGCGGCGCGCATCGACGAGCTGGACGCGGCAATTCGGGCCGTAACCGCCAGTATACCCGAGGAAAACCGGCAGCTTTACAGCTATCACGACTCGTTTTCCTACATGGCGCGGCGCTACGGCTACACTATCGTAGGCACGCTGCAGCCGCACGATTTCTCCGAACCGTCCGCTCACGACGTGGCGGAAGCGATTGAGCTGTTGCGCGAACTGGATCTGCCCGCCATTTTTGGCTCCTCCTACTCCCCCTCAACGGTACTGGAGCAAATCAGCCGCGAGGCGGACGTTCCCATCTATTGGTATGACGACGACAATCTGCCCGGTGAGCCGGGCGACCCTGAGCATTCCTTCTTCTATATGAAGGTGCGAAACCAGAAGGCCCTGGCTGAGGCGCTCGGCGGCGACGCCACGCTGATGGACCATATCGAGACCCGCAATATACCGGAGACGGAATAGACGGGTTCAGCAGAGGCCGCGCCTCGTCCGAGCCGGTGCGTGCGCCAATTGAGGTCTTTCGTTCTTGCCGGCCTGATATCGCGGCCGGCGAGAGCTGCTTTTGAGCGAGAGAGCTGATCGTGGATAATTGAGGTCGACACGTTCGTCGGAGTGTGTAATAGTAATATTAGTTGCGACAATTTGCAATAACCAATAATCTCATGAGTCACAACACGGCAGAGATCAATCGACGATTGCGAGAGGCAGGCTACCGGGTTACGCCTCAGCGTCAGCTGATCCTGGACGCGGTCTGTAAATTGGGCAAGCACGTTTCCCCAGATGCGGTCTACGAGGTAGTCCGGCGCAATACACCTTCCCTGAGCCGGGCCACCGTCTACCGCACGCTGCATTTCCTGACCGAGCAGCGGATTCTTGCGATGGTGCAGATGTCTGACGGGCGCGTTGCCTACGAGGTTGCCGGGCCAGAACCGCATCACCATCTGGTCTGCCGCACCTGCGACAGCTATCTTGAGCTGCCGCACAGCGTCTTGCGTACGTTTCGGCAGAGGATGGAATCGCAGTACGATTTCGAAGTCGATGTGAGTCATGTTTCGTTCTTCGGGCATTGCAACGATTGCCGCGACACTGCAGGCGCCTGACGGGTTCTGTCGGGCGCATCACTCTTCCAGACGAAAGGGCAATCGCACATGCTCAGCTCACTCCGAACTTTGCCCTCGCTGCTATCGGTATTGATCCTCCTGGCGGCTTGCGGCCCCGTCGCGCCGGCGTCAACGGCCGCCCAGCCAGGAAGGGAACGTTTGCGTGCCGTTGCTTCTATTTCTCCCGTTGCCAACATCGTCTACAACATCGGCGGCGACCGAATCGAACTTGATGTCATCATGCCGCCCGGGGTTGACCCGCACACATTCGAGCCGAGGCCCTCGGATGCCGTGAAACTGTCCCAGGCCGATCTGATCTTTGTCAACGGGTTGCATCTCGATGAGTCGACGCTTAAGCTGGCCAAGGCAAATCTGAAGGAAGGAGCTGAGATCGTCGAGTTGGCCCCTGCCGTTGCCGAACCCGGTGAATTCATCTATGGTGTCGAACACCATAATGGCCATGCCGAAGATGACGACGATCACGAGGATGAGGACGAGCGCGGCCATGCCGAAGATGACGACGATCACGAGGATGAGGACGAGCATGGCCATGCCGAAGATGACGACGATCACGAGGATGAGGACGAGCATGGCCATGCCGAAGATGACGACGATCACGAGGATGAAGACGAGCACGGCCACGCCGAGGACGACGACGACCACGAGGATGAGAACGAGCACGGCCACGCCGAAGATGAGGGCGAAGAAGGGGAGCCTGACCCGCACCTGTTCCTCGATCCGAACTTCGCTATTCGTTACGCCAAAGTCATCTTCGTTAGCCTGTCAGCCCTTGACCCAGACAACAGGGACTACTATGAGGCCAACTTTGTCGAGTATACGGCCCGTCTCATTGCCCTCGATGAGGCCATCCGCGCGACGACGGCTACGATTCCTGAAGCGAATCGCAGGCTGTTGACCTATCACGATTCGTTCGGCTACTTTGCTCTGCGCTACGGCTACATCGTGATCGGAGCGATCCAGCCGTCGGACACCTCTGAGCCGTCTGCGCAAGAAATAGCGGCGCTGATCGACCAGCTGCTTGACGAAGGCGTGCCTGCTATCTTCGGTTCAATCTTGTTCCCGGCGGACGTTCTTGAGCAGATCGCGCGCGAGAGCGGCGCGACCTTGAGCACGTTAATGGACGATGGTCTGCCCGGAGAGCCCGGCGATCCGGAGCATTCGTATATCGGTATGATGGTGGAGAATCTGAGGACGTTGGCGACCGTGCTTGGCGGTGACCCCTCGTTGATAGACGGGGTGGAGACCGGCAACGTTCCCGACAGAGAATGAGGAGGACGGAGAGAGGAGTTTGCGGGGCAACGCGCTCCTCTCTCCTTTCCTGATTTCCTCCTGAGGGAGGGTAGATGGACCCGCTAATAGAATTGAACGGTGTGGCCTTTGGCTATGGCTCTTTCAATGTATTGGAAGATATCGATCTGCATCTGCATCCCGGCCAGTTCGTTGGCCTGGTGGGGCCGAGCGGCGCCGGCAAGACATCGTTGTTGAAACTCGTGCTGGACCTGTACAAGCCAAACTCGGGTCAGATCGAGCGCGTGCGGCCCGATCTGCGTCTGACTTATGTGCCGCAGATCGAGACTGTCGATTGGAGTTTTCCGGTCACGGCCGAAGAGGTCGTCCTGATGGGCGTTGACCACCGTTCGAACATCTGGCCCTGGCCGCGCAGCAGCGAGCGGAAGCGGGCGCGGGAGATTCTCGACCAGTTGGAGATCGGCCATCTGGCGGAGCGGCACATCCGCGATCTTTCCGGCGGCCAGCAGCAGCGCGTCTTTTTGGCGCGTGCCCTGGTGGCCGACCCGGAGATACTCGTGCTGGATGAGCCGACCACCGGTGTCGATGTGCGCAGCTCCGAAAACATTTTCCACTGGCTGACCCTGCTCAACAAAGAGGGTATGACGATTCTGCTGACGACACACGATCTGAATATGGCTGCCGCCCATGTGCCCTGGGTCGTCTGTCTGAACCGACGCATTGTGGTTCAGGGCCCGCCGCACGAGATCTTTACGGAGGCTAAACTGAGCGAGGCTTACCAGGGCGACTTTATCGTCCTCCGCCAAGACGACATGATTTTTGTGCAGCAGAGGCCGCATCCCCACGGCCTGCAGGAAGTGCTGCCGGATCCGGTGGAGGGGGGATTGCCCAATCATGACAACCAGAAGGGCAACGGGACCCAGCCCGCAACCGCCGACAAGGAGTCCTGACCGCCATGGACGCTCTGCTTACTCCATTTCAATATGAGTTTTTCCGCAACGGTACCCTTGCCGCCGTCCTCGTCGGCGGGCTGTGCGGCTTGATCGGCGTATATATCGTCCTGCGCGGCATGAGTTTCATCGGCCACGGCCTATCCCACGCCGTTTTCGGCGGCGCGGTGGTGGCCTTCATTCTCCAGTTTAATTTCTATGTCGGGGCCGTATCGTGGGGTTTTGTCGCCGCACTGCTGATCAATCAGACCGTGCGCAAAACGACGATTAGCGCCGACGCCGCGATCGGCGTGGTGACGACTGCCAGTTTTGCCTTAGGGGTCGCCCTGATATCACGCTACCGCCGCTTTTCGCAGTCTTTTGACGCGGCTCTTTTCGGCAATGTCCTGGGCGTTACCTATGCCGACATCGCCGTGATCATCTTCGTTACGGTGGCAGCGACTTTTATGATCTTCTTTTTCTACAAGCAACTGCTTTTCACGACTTTCAATACCGAGGTCGCCCAGGTCTACGGGGTTCCCACTTTCTGGATCGAGACCTGGTTTGCGTTGATCCTGGCGGCCGTCATCATCGCCTCCGTGCAGATCATGGGGGTGACGATGATCGGTGCCGCGCTGGTGGTTCCTCCGATAACCATCCGGTTGTTGACCGACAGCTTTCATCGCCTGATCATCTACTCAACGGCACTGGGTTCGCTGACCGGACTGGTTGGGATGTACCTGAGCTTCTACGTGGATGTTTCGAGCGGGGCGTCGATTGTACTGCTGCAGTCGATACTTTTCTGTATCGCACTGTTCTATGTATCCCGGGTGCGGAACAAGCGCCGGCTAGTCGAGACACCGGTCTATGGCCCGACCTGAAGAGGCGAGCGTAGAGCGGAAGTGGTTGCCGGGGTAGCGGGACGACCTCTGCACGAGGGTTAGCGGCAGGGTTTGCGCTGGCCGGCCGCTGATGAGGCGCGATTCACTCCTCGTCCTGCTCTTTTTGCATCTCCACAGACGCCAAGTCGTACTCTTCAGCCAGACCACTGTCTACGTAGCCCGGGCTTGTCTGCCCGAGGCGAGCGAGGGCCATGGCGGCGGCGGCCTGTTCCGCCTCCTGCTTGCTCTGGCCCTCGCCGACGCCGTAGGGCTGTTTGTCTATCGTCACCTGGCGGATGAATTTGCGCGCGTGGTCGGGCCCTTCGGTGTGGACGGTGCGGTAGCGGGGCGTTTGCCCCATAGCCGCCTGCACCCACTCCTGTAAGCGGCTCTTGGCGTCTTTTGCCAGGGCAAAGTGCGCCACCCTTTCAATCTCCGTCAGAAGCCGGGGTTCAAGAAAGCCGCGCAGGCCGGCAATCCCCTGGTCAAGATAGAGTGCGCCGATAAAGGCTTCGTAGGTATCGCACAGAGTGGTATGGCGGCTGCGCCCCCCGTTTTCCTCCTCGCCGCGCCCCAGCAGCAGATATTCGCCCAGGCACAACTCCCGGGCAAAGCGGGACAGGGACTCGCGCTTTACGAGCGCAGAGCGCAGATTGGTCAGTTCGCCCTCTCGCCGCTCCGGGTAGCGCCTGAAGAGCAGTTCGCTGACGATGAAGCTCAGTACGGCGTCGCCCAGAAACTCCAGGCGCTGATTGTCCTGCAGGTCGGAATCGTCATCCGCTTCGTGCAGATAGCTGCGGTGGACAAACGCACGCTGGATCAGTGTGAAGTCGTTGAATCGGAGCCCCACGGCGTCCTGAAGTTCAATCAGCGTGTGAAACTTGCTCTCCATACCGGATGCCCCATTGGGGGAAGGAAAAGGCCGACGGGGGTAAAGTCCGCTGGGCACATCTCGTTTCCCGTTGCTTCTAAATCGCTGGCAGCCGTTTGAGTCCCAGGCCGGTCAGGTTGACTACGACGGAGTCCGAACGATTGAACTGTGGAGCCAGTTTCGTGAGGGCGGCGGCAACGGTTGCGCTGGTCGGTTCGACGAAGAGACCGCGCTGAGCCAGACGTTCCTGGGCGGCGTTGATTTCCGCGTCGTTGACGACGATGGCGGTGCCGCCGGAGTGGCGCAGGGCCCCCAGGATTGAACGGCTGCGCACCGGCTTCTCGACGGCGATGCCGTCGGCCAGGATACTGGGCGCCACGTGCCGGCGGGGCACGACTTCGCTGTGTCCCTCGTGGAAGGCGTCGCAGATCGGTGTTATCGGCTCGGCCTGTACCGCCACCATGCGCGGCAATCTCTCGATTACCCCGCTGCGGTGCAGGTGCTGAAAGCCGCGCCATGCCCCCAGAAAGAGACCGCCATACCCGACCGGCGTAACGAACCAGTCGGGCACCCTGCGGCCGAGTTGCTCCCAGATCTCCCAGGCATTGGTCATGAAGCCGAGGAGGCAGGCGGGGTGCCAGGCATGAGAGGCATAGATCACATCATCGCCGGTCTGGGAGGCCTCGGCGGCCTCGGTGGCAGCGGTGCGGGGGCCGGTAACTTCAACCAGCTCTGCGCCGTAGACGGCGATCTGCGCCTTTTTGGGTTGCGGCGCGTAGGCAGGCACAAATATGCGGGCGAAGAGTCCGGCACGCGCCGCATAACATGCCAGGCTGGCGCCGGCATTCCCGCTCGAATCGTCCATAACCGTGCGCACACCCTGCCCCACCAGCCAGTTGATGATGACGCTGACCCCTCGATCCTTGTAGCTGCCCGAAGGCATCAGCCCTTCAAACTTCCAGTAGATGGGTTGTTCCAACCAGACGTCTTCGATCAGAGGGGTCCAGCCCTCCCCCAGCGAATGCAGTTCCCGCCCCGGAGCGACCACGGGCAACATGGGCAGGTAACGCCAGTGGCCCGGATTGTGGTCCTCGATCTTATCCGGTTCGAACGGGGGCAGCTCGCGAAACTCCAACGGTTCCCCGCTGAGAGGGCAGCGCAGGGGCGCTTCTTCGGCAGCTATCCGGAACTGGCTGCTGGGACAGTATGCGATCAATCGGCAGGTCCTTTTCAGGGCAGAGCAGGGAAGCCGAGTTGTCTTCAACCGGAGCGCACTCCCGACTCCTCATTGGATCAACATTTGTAACCGAACTTGTGGGATTGGTCAAGTGGCAAGAGCGGTAAGGGTGCAGTCAATAATTGGGGTACAAATTCCCATGCCTCGGGTAGCAATGGAGTCATGGCCAGCCCTCGGTCCGTTCCCAGCCAGAGTGGGGAAATACGTAGTCCTGTATCCTTTTGGGCGGTCGGGCCTTCGGCCCTCCCTTGTGCGGGGGGACTCCCCCCGCAACGCCCCCCTGATGTCCTCGCCCGCCGAGTGTGGGGCCATGCAGCGGGCCATGCAGCCCTATGCCGCCTGCGGCCCAACGCGCCGCCCCCAATTCAGCGAACGCCGCGACCACGGCGGGGGCAGGCACAGGGCAGGCACTGGACTTGCCCTGCGCCTGCCCTGTGCCTCTCCCAAAACCGGCGATCAATTTCAGCCGGAGCTGGCGTGATTTCCACGCCAGGCGATTCCCACCCCAAGAAATGGGATGCCCCCGAGCGGTAACCAGGCAACTCCCTGGACTTCGCAAGACCTTGCGTTGCGCAATGGAACCTGAGAAATGTGTTAGAATCGATTCGCAAGCAACCTCGCTATGGAGGCGTCCAAAATGAGAATTACCCGCATTACCGCATATCAGGTCGACCTCCCTCTGCATGAAGGGCGCTATGCCTGGTCCGGTGGCAAGTCGGTTTCAGTTTTCGACAGTACCATAGTGCGAGTCGAGACGGACGAGGGTTACGCAGGGCATGGCGAAGTCTGCCCGCTCGGCCCCTTCTATCTGCCGGCCTACGCGGCAGGCGTGCGAGCTGGGCTGGCCGAGCTGGCTCCCCATCTGATTGGGCTGGACCCGCGGCAGTTGGCAGTACTGAACGAGCAGATGGATCGAGCGCTCAAAGGCCATGCCTATGTCAAATCCGGCATCGACATCGCTTGCTGGGACATTCTGGGCCAGGTCAGCCGGCAACCCGTCTGTGTGTTGCTGGGAGGGCGCTACGGCGACGACTTTGTCCTCTACCGCGCCATTTCGCAGGGTACGCCCGCTGAGATGGCGGACTCGGTGGCAAGATACCGGTCAGAAGGTTACCGGCGCTTCCAGCTGAAGGTAGGGGCCGACGCCGACACCGATATCGAGCGCATTCGGGCAGTCGCGGCGGTGCTGCGGCCAGGGGATAAGTTGGTGGCCGATGCCAATACGGGCTGGTTGGCGCACGAGGCTGCGCGTGTCGTGCGCGGGGTGGAAGATGTGGACGTTTACATCGAACAGCCCTGTCTCAGTTACGAGGCGTGCCTTTCGATCCGGCGGCGCACGACGCATCCCTTCGTGTTGGATGAAACGATCGACAGTATAGAAGCGCTGCTGACCGCTCATGGGGATGACGCCATGGACGCTGTGAACATCAAGATCAGCAAGTTTGGGGGGCTGACGAAGGCGCGGCAGGCGCGCGACCTCTGCGTCTCGCTGGGCATCGCAATGACGATCGAGGACAGCTGGGGAGGTGACATCACGACTGCTGCGATCTCGCACCTGGCGCACAGTACGCCGCCTGAGTTTCTCTTTACCGCAACCGATTTCAACAGCTACGTGACCGTCAGCACGGCGGAGGGCGCGCCCCAGCGCAATCGCGGCCGCATGGCGGCATCCACCGCCGCCGGATTGGGCATCGCTCCCCGCTGGGATGCGCTGGGTGAGCCTGTTCTGGTGATTGAATGAAGAGGTCATGCGCGCCCATGCGGGAGGAGCGCGCAACGGCTTCGTATGCGGCGGTCAACTATCCTCTCCGATTTGGGCGGACGCTGCGAGAAAGCGTATACTACGCCCCCAGCAGCTGCGTTAAACTCCCCTTCCACAAACTGTGCTAGAGTTTGCTCGTTCCGTGTGAGCGGAGCCGTAGTCAGGGGGAAACGCGCCGACACGCGCCGCCTGCTGAAGTCCGCACCGGCCCGACGCCCCAACCTCAACCGGCGGCATCCATGCCGCACAAAAGGACGGAGTTCTGTTGCCAACCATGACACGGGGCATTGACGCTACCCAATCAAGTGATGCTGTCGATTCCGGCGTCTCCGAACCATTGGCGATTCCGGCGGGATTGGATGACCGCTGCCAGCTATTCGCGTCTTTCTTTGATCAACTCTATCTGGATAAAGAGGTCTTCGCATACAAGGACAGGATCGTGTTGCGCTGGCCGCGCAAATTGGAAGCGCCCGCCGATTTCAGTGTGCGACTGCAACGCGCGAACGGGCGCATCTACGCCGAGAGCGAGGGCAGGCAAGGCGATAGCGGCGACCGTATATTGGCCCAGGAGATTTCGATCCCGGACGGGGCGTACGAACTGGTCCTGATGCCGTCGGCGAACGAGTATTACGTCAGAGGCGTTCGCATCCAACGCAAAATTCCGCTTTCGGTCGTGCGGTCGGACTACCGGACGTCGCCCTATGGCGCCTATGTCGAGCGTCAGATCGAGTTGCTGCGCCACGCCATTGCCCTCGACGACGGTCTGTTCTCCGAGATTGCCAAGATGATGCTCGGCTGGTGGGACCGCGTCAGCTCTCGTCGTATCCATGCCGCAATCGCCGCGGTCGAAGGCTATGGCGAAGATCATCTTGCCCACACGCTCGGGCTGCTGGGCATGGCTTACCGCTACAGTGAGCACGAGGCGTTTCCCGCCGAGGTCCGACAACCCCTCGCTGACTGCATTGTCGCTCTTCCATTTGACAAAGCGGACTATGCGCAGAAGACAGGCAGGAAACTTAGCGAGACCGAGCGACTGCTGCTCGCCAGTGCTGAACTGCTGGCCGGGCAGCGCTTTCCTGAGCGGGCGTTCCCGTCCGGCAATCAGACCGGGCAGTGGCATCATGAGCGCGGCGAAGCGACCGTTGTCCGCTGGTTGCAGCGCGCGGCGACAAATGGGTTCCCCGACACGTCGGGCCATAGCCTTGCGAGCCTCTTGACCGCTCTGTCTTACCTGATCGACCTTGCCGATTCGGAGCCGCTTTGGAATCTGGCGGGTGTCGTAATGGACAAGACGCTCGTGACATTGGCGCTGGACTCCTTTCAGGGCGTCTACGGCGCCAGCCAGTTTGACCTGAGCCGAACGCGTGCTCTTGGCGAGGAGGCGCCCGCCCGCAGCGGTTACGCGTCGCCGTTGGCCGGCGTTGCGCGCCTGTTATGGGGGATCGGCGCCTGGAACTGGCATATGGCCGGACCCGTCAGCCTCGCCTGTTGCCAGGGTTATCAGCAGCCGCCCTTGATCGCAGACCTGGCTCAAGACCGGCCTGACGGCATGTGGGCTACGGAACGGCACTCTGCAGGAGAGATGAGTGGAGTTAACAGTAGTGAGAAAGCGGGTCCCCCTTCACACACGCTGCACAAGGGAATTTACAAGACTTCGGACTACCTGCTGGCCAGCGCACAGGACTTTCGGCCAGGCGAGCGCGGTTGGGGCGAGCCTGCTTGGCAGGCGTCTCTCGGCAGCGAAGCGATCGTATTTGACAACACTCCCAGCGGGTACCTGCCGCGCGTGGCCCAGCACAGGGACCTGCTGATCGCGCTTCACTCGCTTCCTGTGAGTGATGAGACAGGTTACACTTGCGTCTATTTCCCCACCCCTGCATTTGAAGAACACCAGGTGGGCGTGCAGTGGGCTTTTGCCGCCAAGGGGGACGCCTATATCGCGCTGGGTTGTTCGAAGCCGATTGCGTTGCAACAAGACGGTCCGGTGGCGTTGCGTGAATTACGCGCCGCCGGTCGTGAGACGGCCTGGTTGTGCCAAATGGGTAAGAGAGCCGATCACGGGTCGTTCGCGGATTTTCGCAAGTGGGTGCTGGCAGCCCGTTTCGAGTGCGATGGGCTATCCGTTTCCTACCGGCCTCTCGGCGGCAAGATGGTCAACTTCGATTGGAATGAAGCTCTCTGCATCAACGGGGAGGAAGTTCCGCTTCATCAGCCAAATCACTATGAAGGCCCACACTGCGTGACCGACTGCTGGCCGGCAACACAGATGGTCGTCGCTTATGGCGGGCAGGCGATACAACTCGATTTTGCCAGCGGCTGTGACCGCGCAGCCCCCAAGTCGTCAGGCGCGCCGGTGTTGACTGATTCGCTCCTTTGAGATCCCGTTTCTTCCGTCACCGCATCCGGGGCATTCGGCAATTTGCCTTGTGTGCCAGGCTCAATCCAATCGGCGTGTCCTGCCGCCGTTCAATCGAGTTCTGAAGCACTTTTCCGCTGAAACACCAACAGGAAGGAGCACTGCGCATGCCTATCTCCTCAATCGAGACATTCCTCCTCGACACACCGTTCGAACCGGGCTACGGTTGGTCTCAGGGCTGGGCCGAGAGCCGCTATATGGGACTGGTCAAAGTGACGACCGATGATGGCGTTGTCGGCTGGGGCGAGGGGATTCGCGGCCCGGCGGCGCGCCTGATCCACGAGGGATTCGCGCCCCTATTGCTGGGTACAGACCCGATGCAGCGCAACGGGCTGTGGCAGAAGATGTACCAGACTCTCTACAATAACAACGACGCTATGGGCATCGGCGGCAACGCCATGAGCGCGGTCGACACAGCCCTGTGGGACATCGCCGGCAAAGCAAGCGGACTGCCGGTCTCCGCGCTTCTGGGCGGTCGCGTGCGCGAGCGCGTCGCCGTCTACGCAACCGGCCTCTACTATTTGGAGGAGGGAATCGCGGCGGCATCTGCCGGCAGCCCCTTCCCACAGGAGCTTTTGGACGAGGCCCGCATGTACGTGGAGCGGGGCTTCGCAGGCATGAAGACAAAGGTGGGCAGGCTTGCCCTGGCGCAGGATGTGCGCCGTGTGGCCGCCATTCGCGAGGCGATCGGCCCTGATATCTTCCTCATGGTGGATGCCAACCAGGCCTACAACGCGACGACCGCGATCCGCATTGGCCGCGAGCTCGCCGAGCTCGACATCTACTGGTTCGAAGAACCGGTCAATGCCAAAGATGTAGAGGGCTATCTGCAGGTGAAGGGCGCGCTGCCGATGGCGATTGCAGGCGGAGAGAACCTGCGCACGCGCTATGCGTTCAAGGACTATATCGGCAGGCGGGCGGTCGACATCGTGCAGCCGGATGTGAACAACGTGGGCGGCATAACCGAGATGCACCGCGTGGCCTCGATGGCCAACGCCTTCGGCATTCTGTGCAATCCGCACGTGTGGGGATCGCCGGTGATGACTGCGGCCACCCTGCACGTGGCCGCAGCAGTACCGTCATGTCCGCCCGCGTACGCGCCGCGTCCCTATCAGCAGGAGCCGGTAATGGAGTTCGACCGTACGCCCAGCCCGATTCGTGAGGGCATCGCCGAGCCGTTCGACCAGGTCGGCGGCTTTCTCGACGTGCCCACCGGCCCGGGCCTGGGCGTGGAAGTCGACGAGGCCGCTGTGCGCGGTTTGAGCGTGGACATACAACGGACCGGCCAATAACCGCGGCGGGGAAGTACGATTGAAGTTCTCAATTCTAACCGTTTCCCCCATGAAACCCAGAGCATCTGCCCAACGGCCGCGCCGGCGAAACCCCCAGGAATTCAGGCCGCCCCTTCACTGAGAATTCGTTGTCTGTTGAGGGACCCACAGTAGAAGCGATCACGAAGAAGCAGAATTAGACAAGAGACGCGAAATCGCGTGCAAAAGACAGTTGCACGGGTTATAGTAGAACCATGAGCGGCGCGACCAACACCATCACCGGCAGCAACAGCCCGGTCGCGCCACAGCACGAAGGGCCAAACCGACCGGCTCATGACGAAAAATGACAATATAGCGAAAACCCGGGCAAAAGGTTTTCAAGTGTGCTACGCTGTCATCAACATCGACAACATGCCAAGGCAACGAGAGACGAGAAACTGAAAACCTGGAACCAAAAACGCAAAAGCCCTTACCAGAACGATCCGGTTTTTCTCCAACAGGCCTCCCTGAATCCGCTGCCAGGAGACGGCCGCGCTTGCCGTCTCCAATCGCCGGAGAAAATCGATCTGACCCGACCCGACAGGACCTGACCGTACTTCACCGGACTTGACCGGACGTGACGCGGCCCTTGGTGGATCTTTGAGCAGTTGCAGGCGCCATCTGTCAGGACACCTGGCGACCGAGGAACGCCGATTCGAACAGGAGACTTAGACGGTACGCAAAGAACGCACAACTGAATACTCGAAACTCGAAACGAAGAAAACATCCCCTTCCCGAAAAAAATTATGGTCGACATTGGCGTATATTGGTCGACATTAGCCGACTTTGGTCGACACATGCCCTCCTTTCACGCCGATGACGAAAGGACCTCGGACCCGTAAGTCAAACGATTCGGACGACCGCTAAGCCAGATTCACCCACGCAAACGATGGGACCAACAGCCAGAAGGACCAGGCCGGATCGGTCAGGTTGAGAAAATCAAAACTCTCGATTTCACAAGGGAAATAGCTTTAGAAAGGAATCCGTACTCATGCCTTCGTTAGGTCTGCAACTGTATTCAGTGCGCCGCGAGTTAGAGGCCGACATGCCCGGTACGCTCGCAGCGGTGGCGCAGATGGGCTACGATGGGGTCGAGTTTGCAGGTCCGCCCCAACATACCGCGGCCGCGCTGAAGGCCCAGCTGAACGCGCTCAACCTGGCGTGCTGCGGTTGGCATGTGACGTTCGACCTGGTGCAGGATGACGCGCTGGATGAAACGATCGCCTTCCACCATGCGCTGGGCAATGACAAGCTGATCATCCCCGGCATCCCCGAGGAGCTGCGGCAGAGCCGCGACGACTGGCGCAAACTGGCCGACTTCACCAACCGCGTTGCCGCGCGCCTGGCCACTGAAGGAATGCGGACCGGCTATCACAACCACTGGCACGAATTCACGCCCCTGGACGGCGAACCCCCCTGGGACACCTTCTTCGGCAACACTGACGATTCGGTCATCATGCAGTTCGATACCGGCAACGCAATCTTCGGCGGCGGGGAGCCTGTAGAGACCATTCGCAGATATCCCGGCAGGGCGGTGACGGTCCACGTAAAACCGATGGTGAAGGGTCTGCTCGACGGCCGCGGACACGACTATCCGCACCCGGCCTTCGACCCGGTGATCGGCGAAGATGACACCGACTGGGCGGCGTTCTTCGAGGCTTGCGAAACGGTCGGAGGCACCGAGTGGTACATCGTCGAGTACGAGAGCGAAGCCTACACGCCGCTGGATGCGGTCGCGCGTTGTCTGCAGGCCCTGAGAAAGATGGGAAAATAGCGGAGCGCGGCGTGAGGATGAAAGCGAGCAGGCCCCCCCGTTTGACAACCGGCCAACGGCCGCCAACAAGATGACCCGCAGACCTACCGCGCAACCGACGTTCGGTTACGGCGCTCTTCTCAGGGAAAACCGCAACTATCGCTTCCTTTGGTTCGGTCAGATCGTCAGTCTGTTGGGCGACTGGTTCAACCTGGTGGCGTCCGCTTCGCTGGTTGGGCTGCTAACGCAGTCGGGGCTGGCGGTCGGCTCCGTTTTCGTGGTGCGCATGCTTGCGCCGTTTGTGGTCAACCCAATCGCCGGCGTCGTGGCTGACCGCTACAGCCGCAAGCGGATCCTGATCACGGCCGACTTGCTGCGTGCGGCATCGGTCCTCTGTTTCCTGTTCGTGCGCGATGCCGGCGATATCTGGCTGTTATATTCGCTTATAGCGTTGCAGATGGCGCTGAGCGGATTTTTCGACCCGGCGCATACCTCGATGCTGCCCGACGTGGCCGGGCCGAAGCAGTTGGGCGCGGCGAACGCGGTCAGTTCTGCCACCTGGTCGGTTATGCTGGCCCTGGGCGCGGCGCTGGGCGGGCTGTTCTCCGGCACGTTCGGCATGTACCCCGCGTTTGTGCTCGACGCCTTCACGTTCCTGCTTTCGGCGGCGTTGCTCGCCCAGATTCGCATACCAAAGAGGCCGGCCTCCGAATTGGGTGACAAGACGGTGGGCGCGGCCGTGCGCGAGTACATTTACGGTCTGCGTTTTCTGGGGGCGAATCGGCATGTTCTGGTAGCCGCCCTGCAGAAGGCAATGCTGGCGCTTTTCCTGGCTACCGCGTTTCAGGTCATCCAGGTGGCAATCGCCCAGCGCTTCTTCACGATCGGCGAAGGCGGCGGCATCAGCATGGGGATGATGTTTGCCCTGACCGGTGTCGGCTCCGGCATCGGCCCGATATTGGCCCGCCGGTTCACCGGCGACGATCCGGCGTCGTTGAAAAAGGCGATTGCGATCGCCTACGTGGTCGCCATCGCCGGCGTGGCGATAACCGCCCCTCTCTACAGTCTGCCGACGGTCCTGCTGGGTTCGCTGGTGCGCGCGCTCGGCAGCGGGGTTATCTGGGTCTTTTCGACGCATCTGCTGCTGCAAATGGCGCCCGCCGATGTGCGCGGCCGGGTCTTTGCCAGCGACTATATGTTCTTCTACCTGGGCAGCGCGCTTTCGTCGAGCGTAATCGGCGCCGCGCTGGACACAAGTCTGAGCGTCTCGACGATCATCTGGACGATGGCGGCGCTGAGCGTGGTGCCGATGGTGTTGTGGACCGTGTGGGTGGTGCGGGGGAGCCGGGAGGTGGTTTGAGATGTTTGGTTGCTCTCCAAAAGGCCTTTCTAATGTATGCTACACTAATTCTAGAATCGCTTTGAGCCAATTCATATATCGTGACCAATCGCTTGAACAGACTGGCGTCGGACAAGAATGAATACCGTGATGGGTGGAGATCGAGGACAGAGGGGCCGCTTTTGCCCGAAGTGATGCGATGACGATTGTGGAGGTGATGAAATGGGTCTTGAGGTAAGTTTGAAGAATTTGGGGATCTTGAAGAAGGCAGAGTTTGAGTTGGGCGAGTTGACTATAATTTGCGGCAGAAACAATACAGGCAAGACTTATGCGACCTACGCTTTGTTTGGTTTCTTGTTGAGCTGGAAAAGTATCCTGAAAGCTAATATTTCCAGTCAGGCAACTGAAGATTTGAATAGGGATGGCGTTGCGCGTATCGATGTTACCTCATATGTAAGCAGAGCGGGCAGAATCCTGAAGCGGGGCTGCGAGGAGTATACAGAACAATTGCCGAGAATATTCGCTTCTAGAGCAGATCGATTCAAAGACACAACATTTGAAGTGAAGGTGGATCTAGAGCCAATATCAGCAGTAATGGGGCGTGCTCTTGTCCACAGAATTCGCTCCGGTGAAGACGATCTCCTCTTCCTTTCCAAGGCTGAAGGCGAAAGGGAATTAGTGATTTCGTTGCTGTTGGGCGAGGGAAGATCGGGGCCACCGGTTCATATCGTAAAGGAGATGATATCGGACCACATTTTGGAACTGCTTTTCGAGGAATTTTTTCCCCGTCCCTTTATTGCAAGTGCCGAGCGAACAGGCGCGGCGATTTTTCGAAAGGAACTGAACTTCGCCCGCAACCGCCTGCTTGAGGAGATGAGCCGAACTGACAGGGACATTGACCCGATGGAACTGCTGTTTAAATCATATCAGGATTACCCTTTGCCGGTCAAAGTCAACGTGGATTTTATCCGGCGGCTGGAGGACATCGCGAAGGAAGACAGCTTTCTTGTCCAAGAGCATCCAAGCATTCTAAATGACTTTGCCGACATAATCGGCGGCGAATACATTGCGGGGAGTGACGATACCATCTATTTCAGCCCCGCCCGTCAACGAGTGAAATTGACAATGGACGAAAGCTCAAGCGCGGCTCGGTCGCTATTGGACATAGGTTTCTATCTGCGCCATGTAGCAGCCCCAGGCCAAATGTTGATGGTGGACGAGCCGGAGCTCAACCTACATCCAGAAAACCAGCGACGCATCGCAAGGCTTCTTGCTCGACTAGTGAATGTGGGCCTTAAAGTATTTGTAACTACACACAGCGACTACATCATTAAGGAACTGAATACCCTCATCATGCTGAATCACGAAGAGCCGCATCTGGAAGGTATAGCTAGAGACAACGGATATCATGGAGCCGAATTGATCAACTCGGATCAAATCAGGGTTTATATGGCCAAAGAAGGCCTGTTGCCACTCGAAGAAGGACAAACGAGACGGAGAAGAGGCCTTACACTAGTCCAGGCTGACATTAATCCAAGATTTGGCATTGAAGCTCCCAGTTTTGACGAGACCATTGATGACATGAATAGGATTCAAGAAGACATTGTATGGGGGAAAGAGTGACGCCGCTGGACGACATTGAGATTCTTCAGGAAATGCTCATCTCTGCTTCCCAAGTTCCATTGCAACAAGCGCCAGGTAAGGCTCCCTCAGTCCAGCTAACCGATTTCCAGAATAACTCATCAGCAGTTATTAGAGGTCTTCCTCATGATTCAATTGTCATTCGAGCAGAGGATTTTGAAGATTCTCTAGCTGTCTTTGGCGGGTCAAAAGGGGAGCGAAAGCGGGCCGACTTCGTGATTGTATCCCAAAGTAAGAAGAAGTGGATTGTCTGCATTGAGATTCAGCAGGGGGACTATAAGGCCTCCAGCGAAGTCATCCAGCAACTGAAGGGAGCTCACTGCTTTGTGACTTACTGCAAATGTATAGGGAAGGAATTTTGGTCGGAACGGAAGTTTCTTGAAGGCTATGAGATCCGATATGTGAGCCTGGTCTACACTGGCATGGACAAAAGGAGGACGCGTTCAAGGCAAGGAAAGAGACTATCGCACGATAGACCTGAAAACTATCTGAAAATATCGGGAAGGTCTCACCATTTTCAAGATTTGACCAATAGGCCATCCTGATGGATCTACACCCATCATATCCCGCTATCCCGTATGCAATTCTCGAATTCGATTTCCACTGATTCCCAGTTATCGTAGCGCCGGCGAAGGGGCAGCATGAAATAGTACTTTGATTCCTGTATATGCGGAGCCACAATGTCAGCAGTCTTTATTTGTATGGGGGCTTACCGGAACTCGGAATCACATCCCGGCACACAATAGGGACCCCTTATGAAGATTACAAACGTCAAGCTTCTAACACTGAGACATCCCACCCTTACACAGAGCCGGCACCGGTTGATCCAGGTGCCGGGCCTGCGGCGCATCCAGTACACGCATGCCGGAATCGCGACCAGCGAGCCGATGTACTCGCATATGCTGGAGGTGGAGACCGACGAGGGCGTCACCGGGCGCATCGCGCCGACGTCGATCAACAACCACCAGCTGGAGATCCTGAAGACGCACGCGATCGGCGAGAGTCCGTTCGCACGCGAGCGGCTCTACCAGATGCTCCAAAAAGGCACGCGTTGGGTCTACCAGGAGCCGGGCTGGTTCGGAGAGTTCGACAACTGCCTGTGGGACATCGCCGGCAAGGCGGCGGGGCTGCCGGTCCACGCACTGATCGGACGCGTGCGTGCGTCGCTGCCGGTCTATCTCACAGCCGGCGACATGGAGCTGAAGGGCTACCTGGACCATATCGAGGGCGGCAGAAGTTTCGGCGTCAACGCCTACAAGCTGCACACGTATAAAGGCGGCAAGGCGGACATCCCGCTGCTGACAGAGGTGCGCAAGGCGGTCGGCGACGATTTCGAGCTGCTCAACGACCCGGTCTGCTCCTACAACCTGCGCGAGGCGATCGAGGTGGGCCTGGCGATGGAGGAGCTGGACTATATCTGGCTGGAAGAGCCGATGCACGAGCAGAAGATGAACCTGTACCAGGAGCTGTGCAGCACGCTGACGATCCCGGTGATGGCGACCGAACGGCTGATGCACGACATCGACCTGACCGCGCAATGGCTGATCCAGGGGGCGACCGACCGGCTGCGGGCGCGGGCGACATTCGGCCTGACGCAGGTGCTGAAACTGGCCCATTTTGCCGAGCTGCACGGCACGAACGTGGAGTTCAACGGACCGGGCGGCCTCTACGGGCTGGTGCACGCGCACGTGGGCTGCTGCATCGACAATACCGACTACTACGAGCTTCTCGGCCCCGCCGACCCGCGGCGTCTGCGCACGGAGGGTGAGGAGTGGGGGCTGCTCAACGCCCCGCTAATCGAAGACGGCCACATCGCGCCGCCCGACGGCCCCGGATGGGGCGCGCTCTGGGATGAGGAGAGGCTGCGCTCGCTTACGGTGGAGACGAAATAGCGGCCATGGGACCGATGCGAGAGACGAAAAACGCTCGTGTGGAAGGCAACAGCTACGTTAGAATTGCGCTTGGACAGTGAAATGTAGAGTCAAGAACAGTGCCGAAAATGCGCACGATTATCGTTGAACGACGAGGAAAACTCGAAGAATTGGATCGAACGTTTGATTTGCGCTTCTGGCAAGCTCAAACGCCGGCTGCGCGTGTAAACGCGGCTTGGGAGCTTGTCCTGCATAACGCCAAGGTCAAGGGTCTTGATGTTCGCCAACTCCGACTACAGCGAACTGTTGAGAATTTTCAACGCCAGGAACGTTAAATATCTGGTGATCGGCGGCTATGCTTTGATGCAGTTGAGCGCAGTTGGTTCTCTCAGGTCTCCCTTACACAGCCAGATGCGGCATCACCGTCGCCGCGAATAAATACGATCCCTCCACGCGCGGTAGGTCGGCGATGTTGACCGTGATGCGGCGGGCGCCCTGCTCGACGAGCCGTAGCAACGCGTCGGTCACCTGCGTCGGCGTTCCTTCGATTGTACCCTCGCCGGAGGGACGCACCTCCGGGTCATCCTTGAGCCGCTGCAGCTCGCGCTCGTTCTCGGCGATCAGAATGCTGACGTGTGCGACCTGTAAAATCTCGTCATAGTCCCGCCCAACCGCGCGGCAGTGTTCCTGCAACACCGACTGCTTGTGGGCATAGGTCTCCACATCGGGGCAGACGTAGTTCCACCAGTCGGCATGCTCTGCCACCACGCGCAGCAGGTATTTTTCCCCACTGCCGCCAACCATGATCGGCGGGACTGTCTCCGGCTTCGGCTCGCAGTAGGCGTTCTCCATGCGGTAATGCTTGCCGGCGAAGTTGACCGGCGTATCCGTCCACATCGCGCGCAGAATCTGGATCGCCTCGGCCAGCTGCTCGATGCGTGCGCGCGCCCTCGGAAACGGCCAGCCGTAGCCCAGGTACTCCTCCTCGTTCCAGCCGGCGCCGATCCCGATCACGACGCGCCCGCCGGAGTAGGCCTGCGCGGTCGCGGCCATTTTGGCCAGATGGGCCGGGTTGCGGAAGCTGTTGCACAGCACGTCGTGGCCGACCAGCTTGTCCGGGTAGCGGGCCAGCGCGTAGACAGCCGTCGTCCATCCCTCGCCCACATTGTGCCCGTTGTACTGCACGTGATCCGGGAACCAGAGCGAATCGAACGGGTGGATGATCTGGTCGAGATAGGGGAAAAGCTCGGTAACATGGCGGGACCAGGTGTTGATACCCACGGGAATACCCATGCTGACCTCCTGAGTGGCGGCGCGCATGACCCTCTGCAGGGAAACGGACGCGCAGGTCGCGGATGAACTGTTGGTTGCCGGCGCCGGTTAGACCCTGCCGGCTTGCATTTCGTTTTCGATTCCTCCACAATCATACCAGAGGAGAGGCAAAGATGCTCCTGCCCCAACAGCGCGGGGCGGTGCACCGTGCTCCCTGGCTTCCACGGTCCGAGGGCTTGCCCAGGGGCGATAAACTGTTAAGAGGAGAGAAGCCGATGGCTTTCGAAGTGTATGACTTTCGTGACGTAGACAAAAACGTCCTTGTAACGCCCGAGATCCGGGCGCGGCTCTATCACATGGCGCCGGGGCAGGTTGACCGCCGCCACAGCCACGACCTCGGCCACGAAATCTTTCTTATCCTGGAAGGTAAGGCTGAATTCATGATCGCCGGGCACGTCGAAGTGCTGGAGCCGGGGCAGATGTGCATTGCCCTGGCCGACGAGATCCACCAAGTGCGGAACCTGCTGCCCGACCAGCGCACGGTCATGTTCCTGTCAGTGACGCCCCACATACAGCCGACGCACACCGGGCGCGACGCGGACGGCGCCGCGCACCCGCCGGCGTTTCGCCCCAATAGCTTCTATGACGACGTCGACGACACGCGGCCAGTCGGCCTATTGTTGGATGAATTTGTGCATGGCGCGGACGCCCTCGCCGGCGAGGCCCGCCAAGCGGCCGATACCCATGCGCAGCAGGCCGGAAATTGGCGCCAGGCCGCGGCGAGCGGAAAGTTGGATGAAGCAGTGGCGGCGCGTAACGCGATGTGGGATGCCGTCTACAGCCTGCACAGCAAACTCTTCGGCCTGGACGTCCTCTGGAACAGATTGGCGCCGCGTGCAAACGAGAATGGCGCCGGCGAATAGCCGGACCGGGCACTACCAGCCGCCGACAGCCTTCCGGTTTACCTCGCCAATGACTTCGTCTCTTTCTTCGGTGTCGTTTTCGGTGCAGAATAGCGCGTCCTCTAGCAGGAAGGCGCTTCCGGCGTAGAAGCGGATTCGCTCCCAGCAGAGGTCGATGTGCGGGTAGACGCGGGCGCAGCGCCGCAGAAACTGTTCACCGTAGCATACGCATAGGCCGGCGAAGTCGACTGCAGGGTCACCGACGCCGGCGTGGCCGAAGTCGACGATCCCTGTTATCCGACGCGCACTCTCGCTGTACAGGATATTGCTGGCGCCGAAGTCACCGTGCCGCAGCACATTGGCGAAGGCAAAACTGTCTGCGTTCTCCAGGAACGGGACGAACCGACGGTCCGTCCAGTCGCGGGCCGCCGGGTTCAGGCGGGGATAGACGACGCGGCGGATTCGCGCGAAAATCCTGCCCCAGGCGGCTTGCGTTTCCGCCGGCTGCAATGGGTAGTCGATGGTTTGCGGCGGGACGGCGTGGAGCGCTTGCAGGAAGGTTGCCAGGTCTACCGCCAGGCGGTCGATCGTTCCGTCATCGTCGATCTGCGTGAATCGCTCTGGCCAAAATAGCTCGCCCGCCAGTTTGCGGTAGCCGACAAAGGCCCGGCCCACCTTCTCGTGGTTCTGGGCGTGGCAGATGTAGTGCGGCGTCGCTGTCGGGAGGTGCGGGCGGACGGCGTCCAGGATTGCCTGCTCGCGGGGCAGCGCGGCCACGCCTTGCGCGTACTTGGGAAAGCGAAAGAGCAGATTGTCGTTGACCAGGAGCAGATCATTGTTCTGGCCGCACCGATAGAGTACGCCCTTAACAATCGTTAGTTTGGGACAGGCGGCGGCGATGCTTTCCTGATACTTTCGCCGCGTGTCCGCCAGGGCTGCGTCTGTCATCCTTGCCTGCGAACGGGTCCTCGTTGTTTCCCGCTATGCTGATATCAGCAGATGCTGCAGCGCTTCGACGTCGGTCACCGGCAGTTTGCAGGAAAAATTCTCGCAAACGTAGGCCGCGGGCAGTCCGTCGACCAGGGTGCGGCCTTCAAGGAGGGGCAGGGGGTTCTCGCTGTCCGGCTCTTTGAGAGCCAGCACCGTATGCGGCAGGTAGTGGCGCCGCGTTTCGTGCAGCAGCGCCTGCGTTCGCGCATCGCCGAGCGCGCCGACGACCGCGACTTCCTGGCTGGGTGAGAGCAAATCGTCGAGCGCGGTGAGCATACGTCCGAAGCCGGTCGGCTGTTGGGCCATGGCCGCGTCCATTATCTGGAAGATGCGGGTGGCTGTGGCGCGGTAATCCTCGTTTCCAGTCAGCTTGGCCAGCCGCACGAGCAGTTCAGCCGCCATCGAGTTGCCGCTGGGAATGGCGTTGTCGATGAAATCCTTGCGGCGGACGACCAGTTGCTCGTGATTGAGGCCGGTCTGGAAAAACCCGCCGCGCACCTCATCGGCGAACTGGGACTGCATGATCTTTGTCAGGCGGACGGCTTCAGCCAGCCAGCGCAACTCGAATGTCGCCTCGTAGAGGGCGACGAGGCCGCGCGCGAACGCGGCGTAATCTTCGAGATAGGCGTTGAACCGGGCGCGGCCGTCTTTGTAGCTGCGGAAGAGGAGTCCGTTTTCCTGGCTCATCTGCGCCAGTATGAAGTCAGCCGCTCTTGCGGCCGCGTCCAGCGCGTCGGCCCGGCCGAGTACGACCCCAACATCGGCCAGCGCGTGGACCATCAGGCCGTTCCACTCGGTGAGAATTTTGTCATCCCGGCCCGGTTTGACCCGTTTTTCGCGTTCGCTGAATAGCTTCTGCCGTGATTCCGCCAGCCGTTCGGCTACGGATTCCGCGGGCGCGCTGCGCTGCTCCGCCAGCTCGGCGGCGCTGTACTTGAGATTCAGAATCGTCTTGCCCTCGAAGTTGCCTCCCGGCGTGACGCCGTAGGCCTGCCCCAGCAGGTCGGCCTCTTCCCTGCCCAGAATCGCCTCGATCTCTTCCGCTGTCCAGACAAAGAACTTGCCCTCTTCGCCTTCGCTGTCGGCGTCTTGGGCGCTGTAGAAGCCGCCTTCGGGCGCGGTCATCTCGCGCAGCACGTAGTCGACCGTTTCATCGATGATGCGGCGATACTCCGGCCGCCCGCTGATCTGCCAGGCGTGGAGATAGGTGCGTAACAGCTGGGCGTTGTCATACAGCATTTTTTCGAAATGGGGCACAAGCCAGATGCGGTCGACGCTGTAGCGATGGAACCCGCCGCCAATCTGGTCGTAGATACCGCCCGCAGCCATCTGTTGCAGCGTGTGCTCGGCTATCCGGAGGACGTCCGGGTCGCCGCTGCGGCGGTACTGGCTCATGGCGAATTCCAGCGTCATCGGCTGGGGAAACTTGGGCTGATCGCCGAAGCCGCCGTATTCCTTGTCGAAGTATTGCAGCAGTCTGCCGGTCGCTTCGCCGAGAGTCTCACTGCCGAGGGTGTCGCCGCCGGAAGACAGGCTGGAGGTGCGCCCAATGGCGTCAGTTAGCCGTTGCGCCTGCGAATCAATGTCCTCGCGGCGGCTCTTGTAGGCATCGGATACGGCCAGCAACACCTGTGAGAAGGAGGGCATTCCGTGGCGGGGCTGGGGCGGGTAGTAAGTGCCGCCGTAAAATGGTTGCCCGGTCGGGGTCAGGAAGACGCTCATCGGCCAGCCGCCGCTGCCGGTCATCGCCTGCACCGCCTCCATATAGATGGCGTCCAGGTCGGGGCGCTCTTCGCGGTCCACTTTGATATTGACGAAGTGCATATTCATAAGCGCCGCGGTATCTTCGTTCTCGAAACTCTCGCGCTCCATCACATGGCACCAGTGGCAGGCGCTGTAGCCAATGCTTAGGAAGATCGGCTTGTCGTGCGCTCGCGCGATGCCCAGCGCCTCCTCGCCCCAGGGGTGCCAGTCGACCGGATTGTGCGCGTGCTGCAGCAGGTATGGCGATGTTTCCTGCACCAACTGATTGACGTGCTCGGCAGGCGATTCGGATTCCGTCATGTCGACTCCCTTGGCGCGGCTGCGCGCCTGCGTAAGTGCGGAGGTGCAAAGGCAATTATAGCCAGTGGGCCCTGCCGCGTCGAATCAGAATGTGGCGGCGGCGTCTTCTTGGGCCGCAGTCCAAAATTGGGGCACATGTTCCTTTGCCCCGGGTAGCCACGGAGTCATGCCCTGTCCACTGTCCACCACGCCCGGCAGTTCCTGGCAACTGGCCACTGACAACTGATAACTGGCCACCGCAGTTCTGGACGGTCGGGCCTGCGGCCCTCCCTTGTGCGGGGGGACTCCCCCCGCAACGCCCCCCTGACACCCCTCCACCCGCCGCGTGTGGGTTCTAATGTAGCACAATTCAAGCAGCGGCCCGTCGCCCCGCCACAGTACGTCCGCGATTCCAGCGCGTCGCCAACCCGCCGCGTGCCTACACGGCCGTGTGTGTGCGTCCCCGGCCGATCGCGCGTTCGACCGGCGCGCACCGCTCCCTGCAGTTCCTGCCCCCTAACCCCTGCCCCCTGTCCCCTGCAGTTCCGGCCCTCCCTTGTGCGGGGGGACTCCCCCCGCAACGCCCCCCTGACACCCCTCCACCCGCCGCGTGTGGGTTCTAATGTAGCACAATTCAAGCAGCGGCCCGTCGCCCCGCCACAGTACGTCCGCGATTCTAGCGCGTCGCCAACCCGCCGCGTGCCTACACGGCCGGGCGTGCGCGGCGCCAGCCGTTCGCGCGCTCGACAGCCAGGCGCCTCCCCCCGCAGTTCCTGACCCCCTAACCCCTCTCCCCTGACCCCTGCAGTTTGACGTCCTTCGTGGAGATTCGTGCAAATTCGTGGATTAAGCAGGGCAATTGCATCTGAATCGGGTCAAAGCATCGTAAATGGACTGAAAAACCAGGATCGCGTGCAAGAGCCAGCCGCGCGCGCTATAGTAGGACCATGACCGACGCGACATGCGCCGGCAATGACAGAAGAAACAACATGGCAGGCGCCGCCCAACCCAATTTCGCGCAGCTCCGGGCAAGAGAACCGAAACCGTGCTACGCTGTCATTATCATGCCAATCCAACCAAGGGATTCCAGCTAGGATCGGCCCGCAAAAAACCGGATCGACCCGACCTGACCGGACTTCACCGGACCTGACCGGACTTCACCCGACTTCGGAGGCACAAAACATTCGCTTGAGACACCTGACAACCTTGACTGACCTCACATCACAAAAACACAGCCGCCGCCAGCCCGGCAGCACACCCTGATGAACCGCCTAAACGACCCGCTCATGACGCAAAAAGGCAAGATAGGGCGAAATCCAGTGCAAGAGAGCTCCGACCATGCTACGCTGTCACCATCATGCCAAACTGCCCAACCGAGCCGGCCCTATTCGCGCCAAAAAGCAGATGCCCCAATTACTTGCTACTCTGTACGCTACACTGCAAATGACATGCAGTTCAAACCGCCCAATTCTGCCCGAATTAAGCCCGAAATACCGCCGATCCCGGCGCCCGACACCCCCTCCCAAAAGAAAAAAAATTGGACGACATTGACTGACCTTGGTCGACCCTGGTCGAGATGAGTCGACCTATCCCACCCAAAAAGAGAGGACTTCGGCCCCAAGAGACAATGGAGCCAGACGACCCCCATGGCAGGTCTGCAGACACGCAAATCTTGCGACCAACGACATTGTAAAACTGGTGGCTCCCATGATTAGAAGCCGACTGAGTTTGACGACTGACCGCCCTTGTTGTGACGGATTTTCGCTTTCATAGGGCAGACTGACACCGATTCGCACCTATATTCACATTCTTATGTTCGAAATCCCGGCGGAATCGGTCACATATTTGGATGCGATTGCCCTGACCCTCTTCTTGAAACGTATTGACAGCTACCGACGGGGGTGCTACTATTGCGATATGCTCTTGGAGTGCCCCCATACGAGATGTGCGACGTTTTTTTGTATTCTGGCTGACAGAATTCCTTCTTGAATAAAGAGTAAGGTGGGCCCACCTACTTCCATTTCTCGGTGGGTGGGTTTCGGAGACCGAAAGCGTATGTGGCGCTGCATCTTCTGGTTGGCCTCGGTCTGTTGATCTGTCTTAACCTGAATTCGGAGTAAGTGAGCACCTTCACAAGCTGGTAGAATTGAAGTTCTGCAACCGAAATTCTCCAGCAAGGAAAGGTGCTCAGTGATGAGTATACTCAAACTGTACTGTCATGTCGATGATTTCTGTCAGTGGTTGGCTACACAAGAAAATGCCAAACTGTTGGGCGTGACTCGCAAACGAGGGCCGGCCCCGCGGCTGAGCTTGAGTGAAGTAATGACGATTCTGATTCACTTTCACCAGTCGCATTATCGCGATTTCAAGGCCTACTATATGCAGCACGTATGTGAGCATATGCGCAGTGAATTCCCTACACTGGTCAGTTACACGCGCTTTGTGGAGTTAATGCCATCAGCCCTGCCAGCCATGTGTCTCTATCTGCGTGGGCGCTTTGGCCGGGCGACAGGGGTGGCATTCATCGATTCGACCCCGTTGTCCGTCTGCCACAACCGGCGCATCGCCCGCCACCGAGTCTTTGCCGAGGTGGCCATGCGGGGCAAGAGCAGTATGGGATGGTTCTATGGCTTCAAGCTCCATCTGATTGTCAATGACCAGGGTGAATTGCTGGCGGTTCAACTCACACCTGGCAACACAGATGACCGCAAACCGGTCCCACAGATGACCAAAAACCTATGGGGTAAGTTGGTCGGCGACCGCGGCTATCTCTCCCAAGCTCTCTTTGAGCAACTCTTCGCACGCGGACTGCAATTGATCACGCCCATCCGCAAAAACATGCAGAATCGACTTGTTGTTCTCGAAGACAAGCTGCTCACGCGTAAGCGCTTCGTCATTGAGACCATCGTTGACCAGCTCAAGAATATCTCACAAATTGAACATACCCGTCACCGGAGCCCAACCAACTTTATCGTCAATCTTATCGCCGGGCTGATTGCCTACTCTTGGCAACCCAAGAAGCCATCTCTCCATCTCTCTGACAAAGACTTGGCTCTCTTGCCTGCCCTTATCTAACTCCGAACTCGGGTGTCTTACGGTTTTGGCCCTTAATCTCATCGGAGACGAACTGAGGGATGCGCTGGATCCGATGATGGAAAACATACGGTAAACAGTATTGTGTACGCAGCCGCTCCAGCGGATGCCATTCTCCGGCTGGGGCTGGGCTACCGACTACTGTCAAAATAACGGTCGTTGTCACCTATGAATGAAAAGGAGATAAGCGCATGAGAGCAAACCGATTTTCCCTACTTGCGATCCTGCTGATCGCCGCGCTGGTTTTCGCGGCGTGCGGCCCGACCGGCCAGCCCGAAGTGGCCGAGGAACCGGAAGCGCCCGCCCAGGAGGAACAGGCCGCTGCCGAGGAAGAGGAGGAGCAGGAGGAAGCGGTCGCCGAGGAGGAGCAGGCCGAAGAAGAGGCGCCCGCGATGATGAGCGAACGCACAGGCGCCTGGGTGGACGAAGTGATCGCGGTGGAAGAGCCGACCGCGGCCGCAGCGGTTACCCGAATGGACATCGGCGAGCTCGACGCCTATGCCTTTTCGGTCAGCGACGCCGAAGTCTTTGCCACCGTGCAGGGGATGGACAGCCTGACATATTCGAACTCCTTCGGTGTCTACGCGGAGTTGACCTTCAACCCGGCCGGCCCGGTTTTCAGCGCCACTGAGAAGCTGAACCCGTTTGCGGTCCCGCGTATTCGCGAGGCGATGAACTACCTGGTCGACCGGGACTTCATCTCGCAGGAGATCTACGGTGGCCTGGCCTCGCCGCGCTACATGGCGATCACCAATGCCTTTCCCGACTATGCGCGCCTGGTCGACATCGTGCGCAAGTTGGAGCTGAAGTACGCGCACAACCCGGACCGGGCGGCCGAGATTATCAACGAAGAGATGGAGGGGCTCGGCGCCGAGATGGTGGACGGTCTCTGGCACTATGAAGACGAGCCGGTCGAGGTCATCTTCCTCATCCGCACCGAGGATGAGCGCAAGGAGATTGGCGACTACGTCTCAACGATGCTTGAGGACCTGGGCTTCACCGTAATCCGGGACTACAAGACAGCGGCCGAAGCCTCGCCGATCTGGATTGGGGGGGATCCCAACGACGGTAAGTTCCACATCTATACCGGCGGCTGGATCACCACCGCGATCAGCCGCGATCAGGCCGGCAATTTCGACTTCTTCTACACCAGCCGCGGCCTTCCGTACCCGTTGTGGCAGGCCTATAGTCCGGCGGAAGAGTTCGATGCAGTCTCTGAGCGGCTCGCGTTGCGCGATTTCACATCGATGGATGAAAGAAAAGAGTTGTTCGGCGATGTCGTGGAGCTCTCGATGCAGGATTCGGCACGCGTTTGGCTGGTGAATCAGCTAGGCTTCACCGCTTACAGGAGCGACGTTGCGGTTACCACCGACCTGGCCGGCGGTCTCAACGGCGCGCGGCTGTGGCCGTATACGCTGCGTCGCGTCGGTGAAGAGGGCGGTTCGCTCAATATCGCGATGCCCAGCATCCTGACAGAACCCTGGAACCCGGTTGCCGGCACCAATTGGATCTACGACACCATGTTGATCCGCGCGACAAGTGATCTGGGTCTGATGCCCGATCCCTTCACCGGTTTGCAGTGGCCGCAACGCGTCGAAAGGGCCGAAGTGACGATCAAGGAGGGGCTGCCGGTCGGCGTTACGCACGACTGGGTAGACCTGACCTTTGTCGAGCAGATCGACGTGCCCGAGGATGCCTGGATCGACTGGGACGCGGCCGAGCAGCGCTTCCTTCCGGTCAGCGAGGTCCATCCTGACGGCCTGACCGCCAACGTGAAGAGCGTCGTCTACTATCCCGCCGACCTCTACGACCTCACCTGGCACGACGGCAGCAGCCTCAGCATCGGCGATGTCGTCTATACTATGATTCTGGGATTCGACCGGGCCAAGGAAGAAAGCGCAATTTTCGACGAGGCTGAGGTCCCGCAGTTCCAGAGATTCCAGACCCATTTCAAAGGCTACCGCATCGTTCAGGAAAATCCGCTGATCGTCGAGTACTACAGCGATCAGTTCCTGCTTGACGCCGAGTTGAACGTAAGCACATTCTTCCCGAGTGCGCCCTGGTCGACGGTCGCGGTCGGCGCCCTGGCCGAGGCGGCCGGCGAACTCGCCTACTCCAGTGACAAGGCGGCTGCCTCCGAGGTGGAATGGACCAGTTTCATCGCTGGACCAAGCCTGGAGATCCTGGCCGCCCACCTGGATGAGGCGGACGCTTCGGGCTATATCCCGTATGAAGCGACGTTGGGCGACTTTATCAGCGCGGATGAAGCTGCTTCGCGCTGGGAAAATCTGGGTGCCTGGTACGAGAGTAAGGACCACTTCTGGGTCGGCCTGGGGCCGTTCTACCTTGAAGAAGCCTTCACAACCGAGAAGACGGTCCAGCTGGTGCGTTATGAACCCTACCCCGACCTTTCGACCAAGTGGCAGGCGTTCGAAACACCGATGATCGCCGAGGTCGAGCTTGATGGCCCGGCGCGCGTCGCGGCTGGCGACGAAGTGACCTTCGACGTGCTGATCGAATTCGGAGGCGACGCCTACGCGACCGCCAACATCAACGAGGTGAAGTATCTGGTCTTTGACGCCCTTGGTGAACTTGCCCTGACCGGTACCGCCGAACCGGCGGCAGATGGTCTCTGGCAGATCACCCTGAGCGAAGAGGACACGGCCGGGCTTGAGTCCGGCGCGAACAAGCTGGAAGTGGCGGTGGTCCCGTTGCTGGTCAGCATTCCCACCTTCTCGTCAATTGAGTTTGTCACGACAAACTGAGCCGAAGTAGGGAGCACTGAGGAACGAGGAGTAAGGAGTGGAATGCAGATTTCCGCTCTTTGCTCCTCTTCACTCTCTTGTAACTGAAAGCAACTGATATGACGGAAGCAACTCTCCCTCTCCAACCCGGCGCGGAAAGCGTCGAACGCGTGCAGGCCCAGAGCGCATTGATGCGGGTAGTGAAGTACTCATCACTGCGTCTGTTCGCGCTCTTCATCACCGTCGTGATCGGCGTCTATCTGACGATTATGATCGCCAATATGGGCGGCTATGTCGACGACATCAAGCGAGGGTATATCCGTGAGCAGGTGGCGTTGTCGATTGGGTTCGACCCAACGCTGAAGGATCTGACCGCGGAGGAGCGGCAGGCGTATATGAGCCAGCGGGTTGCCCTGCAGGAAAAGAAGATGGGCCTAGATCAGCCGTTCATGGTCCGTAGTTTTCGCTATCTCTCCGGCGCATTGATCCTCGACCTGGGCTGGGCCGACAATATGATCAGCGACAGCGGCTCGCGCCAGGTACGCCTGATCATTCTTGAGCGCCTGCCGGCGACACTCTTGCTCTTCGCCACCGCGCAGTTTTTACTTTTCTTTGTGTCGCTTTTCGTCGCGCTCGCGCTCTCCCGCAACTACGGAAGTGTGCTGGATCGCGTCATCCTCGCGCTGGCCCCAACGTCGGCCGCGCCTAGCTGGTTCTACGGTCTCTTCCTGATCTTGGTTTTTTCCGCCCTTTTTGGCCTGTTTCCATTCGGCGGCCTTGTGTCCGCGCCGCCGCCGGATTCGATCATCCACTATTCGCTCAGCGTCCTCAATCACCTGATTCTGCCTGTCGCCGCAATCGTGGTCAGCGCAATCTTTCTCAGTATCTATTCATCGCGCACTTTTTTCCTCATCTATTCGAGCGAGGACTATGTCGAAATGGCCCGCGCCAAGGGGCTCTCGGACCGGGCCATTGAGCGGCGCTATATTTTGCGGCCGACGCTGCCGACGATCGTGACCGGGCTGGCCCTGGGGATCATCACCCTGTGGACAGGCTCGATCGTGCTTGAAACCGTTTTCAACTGGCCGGGGCTGGGGCGGCTCTTCTATCTCGCATCGAACATTTTTGAGATCCCGGTCATCGTCGGCTCAACTGTCATCTACGCCTATCTCCTCGCTATAACCGTCTTTTTCCTCGATATCGTCTACGCGTTGATCGACCCGCGGGTGAAGGTGGGCGGCAATGAAGGGGGGCGGACATGATCGCGGCCCGGCGGACGCTAGCGGCCCTTTCGAAGTACCCTTCTGCCATTGCCGGCTTGGGCATCATCGTCGCGCTCGTGGTCTTTTCGGTATACACAGTTATCGCCATCCCCTATAGTGAGGCCGTCAGGATGTGGCGGGGCGGCGAAGGGGTATGGCTGGAGACGCCGCGCAACGCCTTGCCGAGTTGGGTGAACCTATTTCCAGGCGTCAATCGGCCCGAAACGGTGATCTTGGGTCCCAATGAAGAGGTGGGCGGGCAATCGGTGACGAAGACGCGCGAGGAGGTGTCGGAGGAGATGACCGACGTGATCACCACCTTCACGTTCGACTATACCGCCGATACCTTTCCGCAGGAGATCTCTCTTTTCCTCTCAGCCGAATTTGACCAGAAGCGGCCCTTGGTGTCGATCACGTGGCTGACCCCGGACGGACGTGAGATTCGGGTCGCCGATGTCACGGTCGAAGGGCCGGAGACGGTCCGTTTTTCGCAAGAGGAGAAGCTGCAGCGCCGCTTGGATGGCGTGAACCCGGAGATCGGTCTTTTTGCCGACCCGGCGTCGGAGGGCGAGCCCGTACCGCTGAAGGGCACCTACCAGGTCGTGGCCGCGGGGCTGGTCTTTGAGGAGGAGACGGAGGTGGACGCCCGCCTCGTCGTCTACGGACAAGTCTACGGATTGGCCGGCACCGATCACCGGCGGCGGGACCTGACGCTGGCGTTGATGTGGGGGACCCCCGTCGCGCTTGCTTTCGGTCTATTGGCCGCGGTTGGTTCGGTGGTCAGCACGTTGATCGTCGCTGCCATCGGCGTCTGGTTCGGCGGATTTATCGATGCGGCGATCCAGCGTATCACCGAGGTCAATCTGATTTTGCCAGTGCTGCCGATTCTGATCATGATCGGGACCTTTTACTCGCGCAGCATCTGGGTAATGTTGGGCGTTGTGATCCTGCTCGGCATTTTCAGTTCCGGCATCAAAGGCTATCGCGCCATCTTTCTGCAGGTGAAGGAGTCCCCCTACATCGAGGCAGCGCAGGCATACGGCGCAGGCAATTTCCGCATCATCTTCCTCTACTTAATCCCGCGAATCATCCCGGTTCTCGTGCCCCAATTCGTCGTATTGATCCCCTCCTTTGTCTTTCTGGAAGCCACGCTCGCTGTACTTAACCTGGGCGATCCTGTGCTGCCGACGTGGGGCAAGGTCCTCAGCGACGCTCGCGTTAACGGTGCGCTCTATCAGGGGCACTATTACTGGGTGCTGGAGCCTGCCGCTCTGCTGCTCGTCTCAGGGCTCGGCTTTGCCATGGTCGGCTTCGCGCTCGACAGAATCTTTAACCCCAGATTGAGAGAGCTGTGATGCCGCTGAGCGAAGAGACTCTTCTGCAGGTCGAGGATCTACGTCTTCATTTCCGCACTGGCCAGGGCGTCCTGCACGCGGTCGACGGCGTCAGTTTGACGCTGCGCCGCAACGAGGCGATGGTGATTCTGGGCGAGTCGGGCTGCGGCAAGACCTCTTTGACGAAGGCGATTCTGCGGCTGCTGCCCCGCAACGTCCACACCTATAACGGCAGCGTCAGGCTCAATGGTCAGGATGTGATGCAGTTGAGCGACGAGGAGTTCCGCCAAGAAGTGCGCTGGATGAAGATTTCGCTGGTGCCGCAGGCGGCGATGAATTCGCTCAACCCGGTGCTGAAAGTGGGCGAACAGGTGGCGGAACCTTTGGTTTCCCATCTCGGAATGCGCCGCGCCGAGGCACACGAACGGGCCGCGCTGGCCTTCCAGCATGTGGGCGTTCCCGCCGACTTCCTCAACCGTTACGCCTTCGAGCTCAGCGGCGGGATGCGCCAGCGCGTTGCCATCGCCATGGCAATGGTAACCGATCCGGACCTGATCATTCTCGACGAGCCGACCTCTGCGCTCGACGTGCTTACGCAGGCCAATATTATGAACGTGCTTAAGCGGGTCAAGCAGGAGACTTCGACCAGCTTCATCCTGATCACGCATGACATTGGTACATCGAGCGAACTGGCCGACCGCGCCGCGGTGATGTACGCCGGCCAACTGGTCGAGTTGAACGACGCTGAACATTTCTTTGTCGAGCCGCTCCATCCCTATTCGCAGAAACTGATGGCCAGCACGCCCAAGCTGCGCCAGGTCGAGGAGCCCGAATTCATCAGCGGCCAGCCGCCCAGTCTGTTGGACCTGCCCTCCGGCTGCCGCTTTGCCCCTCGTTGCGTCCACCGCTTTGCACCCTGCGACGCCGACCCGGAACTGCTCCCGGCCGGCGACCGGCAGCACGTCAAATGCTGGCTCCATCAGAATGGTGACAAACAGTGATGGGGACGACTGCGCATATGCGAACCGGCAGCGTGCCGGAGGCGCCGGTCGCCGCGACGCGTCGGCAACGAATGCCTGCCATGCGATCTCGCTTGAAAGGAAATCGGCGGCGATGACATCCTCCGAAATCACTGCACCTGGATCTCACAATGGGTCTGCTAATCCGTCCGAGCCGTTACTGTCGCTGCGCGATCTGCGCACGTGGTTCGAACTGAAGCGCTGGGGCTTCGGACGCGCCGGCACTGTGCGGGCTGTCGACAATGTCAGTTTCGACCTGCACGCGGGTGAGGCAATCGCCATTGTCGGAGAGAGTGGATGCGGCAAGTCGACGCTGATGAAGACGATTCTGGGGTTGCACAGGCCGACTGATGGCTCGGTCATCTTCGATGGGCGCGACCTCAGTTCTTTTGACTCGAGAGAAATGCAGTGGTACCGCTCGCAGGTCGGCTATGTACAACAGGACCCGTTCGGGGCTCTGCCGCCCTTTATGGACATCCGTCGCATCCTGGCGGAGCCGCTTAGAATACACGGCAATCTGAGCGACGACGGGCGGCGGAAGCGAATCCGCGAAGTGATGGAGGAGGTCAGGCTAACGCCGGTCGACGACATTTTGCCCAGATTCCCGCATATGCTGAGCGGCGGACAGCAGCAACGCGTCGTGATCGCGCGTGCGATGCTGTTGGAGCCGCGCATGATCGTAGCCGACGAGCCGGTCTCGATGCTGGACATGTCGGTGCGCGTCGAGATTCTGCGCCTGCTGCAGGGCTTGCAGCATTCGCACAATCTGGCCGTTGTCTACATTACACATGACCTGTCAACCGTGCGCTATTTTTCCGAGCGGATCTTCGTCATGTACGCCGGTGAAATCGTCGAGCAGGCGCGCATGGATGATCTGCTGAAGGATCCGCTGCATCCTTACACGCGTGCGTTGCTGGCCGCCATCGCCGACCCGGACCCGGAAAACGCACATGTATTTCGCGATGTGCCGCCCGGCGAACCGCCCAGCCTGGTCAATCCGCCTTCAGGATGCCGCTTCCACCCGCGTTGCACACATTTCATGGAGAATTTGTGCGAGGTGGAGACACCGCCCCATTTCGAACCGCATCCGCAGCATCGGGCCGGTTGCTGGCTCTATCAGGAGTCGCCGACCGGGAACTAGACGACAAGCGCGGCGCGGCGTTCCGCCTCTTGCCGCGGCCGACTAATTGTCACGCAAAAGCCAATGCGCACTTCACCTGTCCACCTGATCATCTACGGCTTTCTGCTGCTCCTTATCGGCTTCCTGCTCGCCTTTGGGATGGTGATTAGCGTGATCGAACCCGGTTTTCTGCTCAGCTTCCTCTCCTACAGCACCTCGCTCGCCGGACTCATCGTTGGTCTTTTTGGGGCGTTCGGCTATGTGCAGCGCAGCAAGCGGTAGTTGACCTTTCGAAGAAGCATTCTTGGATTTTCGGATAGTGAATTGTCCTGGCGGGTAGATTAAAGTTATAATGGCCGGGGGAAGTTGCGTAAAGTAGCGCTTCGCCGCCGTCCCGCGCAGGATCTTCCCGGCAGCATCAGGACTTCAGGCCTGCTGCGTAAAGGTACACATTGAATCTATGTTTGAAAAGCAGATCGGAATCGACCTCGGCACTGTCAATGTGCTCGTGCATGTGAAAGGTCGGGGGATCGTCCTGCACGAACCCTCTGTCGTCGCAATCCGCCGGCAGGCAAACAAAATGGTGCTCATCGGGCACGAAGCCTACGACACGTTGGGCCGTACACCTGAGAGCATCGAAGTCGTGCGGCCGATGCGCGACGGCGTAATCGCCGACTTTGTCGTAACCGAGGCGATGCTACGTAAATTTATCCAGGACATCGTTGGCCGCTTTCCCCTCTTCAAGCCTAAGGTAATGATCAGCACGCCTCGTGGCGTCACGTCGGTCGAGGAGCGCGCCGTCCACGACGCCGCCATGCAGGCAGGCGCGGGCGCGGCTTATCTGATCCCCGAACCGCTGGCCGCCGCGTATGGCGCGGGGCTACCGATCGGAACGCCGACGGGCAATATGGTGGTAGACATGGGTGGCGGCACAACCGAAGCCGCCATCGTCTCGATGTACGATATTGTCGTCTGGGACAGCGTGCGCGTCGGCGGTAACCGCCTGGATGAGTCGATCGTCAGTTACATCCGCAAGAAGTACAACCTTAATATCGGGGACCAGACGGCTGAGGAGATCAAGATTGCTATCGGGTCTGCCTTGCCCACCGAGGAGGACCGCGGTATCGAGGTCCGCGGTCGCGATCAGATCAATGGGCTGCCGAAAACGATCGAGGTCACGAACAGCGAAGTGATCGAGGCGATGATCGAGCCGCTGCAGAATATGGTTCGCACTGTGCGTGCGACACTTGAAAAGGCCCCGCCCGAGCTAGCCGCCGATATAATCGACCGGGGCATGGTGATCACCGGCGGCGGCGCGCAGCTCCGCCTGATCGCCTCACTCTTTACGCAGGAGACAGGAGTGCCGGCCTATGTTGCAGAGAATCCGATGGCCTGTGTGGCGTTGGGCGCCGGCCGTGCGCTGGAAAACTACGAGATTATGCGGCGCAGCCTGCCCATGATCTACTCCTGATCAGGTTGCAGTCCTTGAGCGCGTTCGCCACCATGCCTTTTGTTCCCAAGTCAATCGAAAGCAAAGCCGTTCACGGGGGCGAAGTCCGCCGCTACGCCCCGCGCGACGGGCGAGTTGCTGCGGCGCCTGTCGTTGGCGGCATCGCGCCCAGCATCGGCTATGTCTACGAGGACAGCGAACGTCTTGACCGGGCGCTCGGCGGCGACCCGGAGCTATACGTATACGGGCGTTACGGAAATCCCACCGTGGCGGCGTTCGAAAGGGCGATGGTGGAGCTGGAATGTCATGATATGCCGGAACGGGCCGATGAGCATTTTGCCCTGGCTACCGGCAGCGGCATGGCTGCGGTAAGCCTGGCGGCGGCGGCCTGCGGCGTAGAGGCCGGCGCAACCGTTGCAGCGGCGCAGGATTGCTATGGCGCCACCTACTCTTTGGTGGACCAGCTCTGGCCCCGATACGGTGTAAAAGGCGTTTTTGTCGATGCCACTGACCTCGACGCGGTTGAGCGGACGCTGGTCGAGGAACGGCCGGTCGTACTGATTGTTGAGACGATCTCAAACCCGCTCCTCAAAGTGGTTGATATCCCGAGGTTGGCCGCGCTGTGCCATGCCCAAGGAACGCTCCTGCTGGTCGACAATACGTTTGCCACGCCGGTTCTTTTTCGTCCCCTTGCGCACGGTGTCGATGTTGTGATCCACAGCGCCACCAAGTATATTGGCGGCCACGGCGATGTGTTGGGGGGTGTCGTTGCGGCGCGCGGCGAGATGCGTCCCGCCTTTTGGGAACATCAGAAGAAGACCGGCGCCAATCTCGGTCCACACGAGGCTTGGCTGCTCCATCGCGGGATCAAGACGATGCCGCTGCGGGTTGAGCGTCAGTGCAGCAACGCTTGCACTGTTGCCGACCAGTTGAGGCTTCATCCGGCGCTTGCTGGCGTGCGCTACCCGGGTCTGCCCGATCATCCGCAGCATGAGGTTGCGAGTCGGATGTTCGGTTGCCGTGGATTTGGCGCTGTCGTGGCGCTTGAGTTGAAGGACGCAGGTCGCGAGGATGTTTTCCGCTTTCTCGAATCGTTGCAGATGGTCCAGCCGGCAACGACGGTCGGCGACCTCTATTCGTTGGTGCTCTATCCGAGCCATGCATCGCATCGCGCCTTGTCGCCGGCGCAGCGGGCTACCGTCGGCATATCGGAAGGACTGGTGCGCCTGGCCGTCGGCGTTGAGGAGCCACAGGACATTGTCGATGACATCTGTGCGGCACTGGAGGGTTGACATTCGCGGCTTTGGATCAGGTCTCCGGCCAATGTGCGAACACAGCCTCAATTGGATCTTGACATATGCTGTAGGGTCACATACAATGTGCCGAAATCGGTAGTTGTTTCGGTTCTTGCCTGTGATTTCAGTATGATTGTGATGCATAGGCGCGGCTGTTTTTGTGAGGCGGTGCCTGCCGGTCTTGAAGACGCACTATCGCGTGTCGTGATTTACATTCCTGTCGATCGTTCTGCATGACTCAGACAATAATTCTTACGGAGAAAGCCCCCGCCGCAGTCGGCCCCTATTCCCAGGCCGTTGCAACTGACCAACTGATCTTCACCTCTGGTCAAATTGGGATCCATCCTCTTACCGGTCAACTACGCCCGGGTATCGTCGAACAGACCCACCAAGTCTTGGAAAATCTTGCTGCTGTGCTGGACGCGGCCGGTTCCGGAATGGGTCAAATCGTAAAGACGACGATATTTCTGACGGATATAGCGGAATTCTCCACTGTAAACGAGATTTATGCGGCAGCGTTTCAGGACGATCCTCCTGCACGAAGTACAGTGCAAGTTGCCGCGTTGCCACTCGGTGCGCTGATAGAGATTGAGGCGATTGCGCTGCGCGCCTGAGTGAAATTCTCGCTGCCGAATCGAAGTATCTTTCCACACAGAAGACAAAGACAGTCTTCAGTCCCCCTTATACGCGTGCACGTTGTGCAGGTGTGTTCCTGCACAGTTGCGAGTGCGGAACTTGCGCGTTTGTTGCAGGAAGGAGGGCGATAGAACATTGGAAACACCGTTGCGATATTTTTCGCAATGCGATCATCAGCACTTTTCGTGCCGTGGGTAACCTTAATTGTATTGGAGGGTGCAAGACAGTTATGTCAACTCAGCAAGCAGTGGCAGTGATGGAACCGGGCGCAGATTTCCTGATAGACGAGGAAACCGTCCTGAATTTGGACGACCATCCGATGACGCAACTCCTTGAGGAATTTGACGATTCCTATGTGAACCAGCCACAGACGGGCGACATCCGTCATGGCGTTGTTGTCGACAAGCGCGCTGGCGAACTGTTGATCGACATCGGATACAAGTCTGAGGGGATCGTCGCGGGTCGCGAGGTCGACCGCCTCGAAGACGAGTTCAAAGAGATGACCATCGGCGATGAAGTGCCGGTCTATGTGATGCGCGAAGACCGAGAAGGGAATCTCCTTCTCAGCATTTCGCGTGCCAGGGCTGAGAGCGATTGGAAACACGCTGAAGAGTTGCTCGAATCCCAGGACATTTTCACCGGTGCTGTCAGCGGTTTCAACCGGGGCGGTGTGATTGTCAAAATCGGGCAGGTGCGTGGCTTTGTGCCTGCCAGCCAGTTGAGCAGCGAGAGCCAGGCGATGCAGCTCACCGAGGGCGAGCCGGACAATCGTTGGATGAAGTTGATGGATACCGAGTTGCGGATGAAGGTGATCGACCTTGACCGGCGCCGCAATCGGCTCATCCTTTCAGAGCGGGTCGCGATCCGGGAGTGGCGGCGAGAACAGAAGGAAAAGCTGCTTGAATCTTTGGAGGAGAACACCGTATGCGAAGGTGTCGTCAGTAGCCTGGCCGACTTTGGAGCATTCGTCAATCTTGGCGGCGCCGACGGCCTGATCCATCTTAGCGAACTGAGTTGGGGCCGTATCAGTCATCCGAGCGAAGTGGTCTCTATCGGTGAAAAGATCAAGGTGATGGTGCTGAATGTGGACCAGGAGCGTAAACGCATCGGTCTGAGCCTGCGCCGCCTGCTGCCCGAGCCGTGGGAGACTGTACCCGACCGCTACGAGGTAGGGCAGGTTGTGCGCGGCATCGTTACCAAGCTGGTTCACTTCGGCGCCTTTGCCCGTCTGCACGAGGACACCATCGAAGGGCTGATTCACATTAGTGAACTGACCGAGCGCCGCATCAACCATCCGAGCGAGGTTGTCGCGGAAAAGCAGGAGCTGGAACTGCGCATCATCCGGATAGATACCGAAAAGCGCCGCATGGGCCTCAGCTTGAAGCAGGTGGCCCCCGAAGAGGAGTCGGTCGAGTTCGATTGGGAGCCGGTTCCCCTCGAAGAGAATAAAGCAAACGGCGCCGAGGGCGGCGCGGCGGCTGCCGAAGCCGGTGTCGAGGCCGCGCAGGCGCACGTTGAAACTGAAGCTGAAGCCGAAGACGCGCAGGGACAGGATCCGGAAGATCCGGAGTACGTTGAAGCGGTCATCTAGTCTATCGATTTGGTGTCTTTGGTTGGTTGCTGACGCGGCGTGAACGACCGCAGAAAGCGGCTTTGTAACCTGCGGAATTAACGCAGTTGGAAAGGGTGCCGGGTATTTCGACCGGCACCCCTTTTTTGCTAAATTGACAAATCGGGCGGGCCGTCGTTACAATATGGTCGATGGTACCGGATGCCCGCAAGGCCGACCTGCGAGCCGAGTCAGTTCTCCGTTTTCCCGATACGCCGGTGCTCTCAAGCGGTCCTTCCGGCCACAAGTACGCCAATTGCACCTTTAATTTCGACAGGCGATGGGCGGTCTTCGTCCGAGGCAATTCGCCCCGATTCAGTCTTGGAGGATGAACCGTTGCGCGGGATCGAATCGGAATTCTCATTACGGCAGCCTGTTAGCGCATATGTTAGATTGGCGGAGTCCAAATTGCATACGCGCAGGACTAAGCGACGATTGAAGGAATGAACCTAATGTCTGATAAACTCGAACGCTTCACGAAACGTGCGCGACGAGTGCTTACGCTTGCTCAGGAACAGGCACTGCGGCTGAATCACACGCATATCGGCACCGAGCATCTGTTGCTTGGCCTCGTGCAGGAGGAAAACAGCGTGGCCGTCAAGGTGCTCAAGGAGTTGGGCGTCGAGCCGGGCCAGGTTGTGCGTGCGGTCGAGCGGACCGTTGGCCGCGGGGAACGTGCGCCGTTCGGGAAACCGACACTGGCGCCGCGCACGAAACGCGTCATTGAGCTGGCAGTCGAAGAGGCCCGTATGATGGGCAACCATTATATCGGCACTGAGCATCTGCTGCTCGGCCTCGTGAGGGATGGAGACGGCGTTGCCGTCAACGTGCTGCGAAGCCTCGGCATCAACCTTGACCGCGTCCGAACGCAGACTGCCCGCGATCTGCTTCAAAACAGTGCCCAAACCAAAGAGAAACAGAAGAAAGAGTCCAAGACGCCGCTGGTCGACCAACTGGGCCTTGACCTGACGGCTTCGGCCGAGGAGGGGCGGCTCGACCCGGTCATCGGGCGGCAGATGGAGATTGAGCGAGTCATTCAGATCCTCAGCCGCCGTACGAAGAATAATCCTGCGCTGATTGGGGAACCGGGCGTAGGGAAGACCGCGATCGTGGAAGGGCTGGCGCAGCGCGTCGTTGACGGTGATGTACCGGAGCCCCTGCTGAACAAGCGCATCCTCATGCTCGATGTGGGCAGCCTTGTCGCAGGAACCATGTACCGCGGTCAGTTCGAGGAGCGGCTGAAGAAGGTGATCGAAGAGATAATCAACAGCGGCGCAATTCTCTTTATCGACGAAGTTCACATGCTGGTGGGCGCGGGCGCGGCCGGCAGCAGTGTTGACGCCGCCAATATTCTCAAGCCGGCGCTCAGCCGCGGCGAATTGCAGGTAATCGGTGCCACGACGCTCGACGAGTATCGCAAACATATCGAGAGCGATGCCGCCTTGGAGCGACGATTCCAGCCAATTCTGGTCGAAGAGCCGGGGATTGAGGAGACGATTGAGATTCTGAAGGGCATAAAGAGCCGCTATGAGGAGCACCACAAGCTCATCATTTCGGATGATTCGCTCAACGCCGCCGCCCACCTGGCCGCGCGTTATGTCCCCGACCGTTTCATGCCGGACAAGGCTATCGACCTGATCGACGAGGCCGGCAGCCGCGTGCGAATGTATAAGGCGCCGCACGCGGTCAGCTTGCGCGAGACGTTCATCGACCTCAAGCGCCTGCAGAAGGAAAAGGAAGAGGCGCTCGAAACGCAGCGATTCGATGATGCCATCGATCTGCGCTACCGTGAAGTCGAGTTGCAGTCGAAGCTTGAGAAGCTGCGGGAAGGCTGGCGCCAGGTAGCCAACCAGCCGGTCGTCACCGCCGAGGATATCGCCGAGGTGGTTTCGATGTGGACCGGTGTGCCGGTCTATCGAATGGGCGGTGAGGAGCGAGAGCGGCTTCTGGGGATGGAAGAGGAACTGCACAAACGGATCGTCGGTCAGGACGAACCGATCAAGGCGATCAGCAAGGCGGTGAGGCGCGCTCGCGCGGGGTTGAAGGACCCCAAGCGCCCGATTGGCAGCTTCATCTTTTTGGGCCCGACCGGCATCGGCAAGTCGGAGTTAACCAAAGTACTGGCCGAGTTTCTCTTCGGCAGCGAAGAGGCGCTGATCAAGCTGGACATGAGCGAGTTTATGGAGCGACACAATGTCAGCCGGCTGGTGGGTGCGCCCCCCGGATATGTGGGCTACGAAGAGGGGGGACAGCTCACTGAAGCTGTGCGCCGCCGTCCCTATTCGGTTGTGCTGCTGGACGAGATCGAGAAGGCCCACCCCGAGGCGTTCAATATGCTCCTCCAGATTATGGAGGACGGCTCGCTGGCCGACGCCAAGGGCCGGCGCGTGGATTTTCGCAACGCGCTCCTAATCATGACGAGCAATGTCGGCGCCAAGCTCATTCAGGGCTCGAAGGGCATCGGTTTCGCCATCACGGCCGATGAGCAGACCCGCATGGAGGCCGAGTACGAGCAGATGAAGGCGCGGGTGATGGACGCCCTGAAGAAGACATTCCGTCCAGAATTCATCAACCGCCTGGACGGGATCATGGTCTTCCGCAGCCTGACGAAGGAGGAGATCACCGAGATCGTCGAGTTGGAACTGCGGACGCTGCGTATGCAGCTGGCCGAGCAGGACATGAAGTTGGAGCTGACTTCGGCGGCCCGTTATGCGATCTCCGATGCCGGCTACAACCCGGACTATGGCGCGCGTCCGCTCCGGCGCGTGATCCAAAGCGAGGTACAGGATCCCCTCAGTGAGGCCCTCTTGGAGGGTCGTTTCGTCCCCGGCGATACGATCCAAGTCGATTTTATCCCCGACGACCCCGCCGAAGTGTCGAAAGAAGGCGTGGTCAGCGAGCAGACCTCGGGCACGCGCAACCCTTTCGACGCCACCAACGGAAAGGCGGACGAGGAGGGCCCCAACGGGCGTTACGAGTTCACGGCGATTGCCCACGAGGAAGTTGTGGAGCCGGAAGACAGCGAAACCACAGAGGCGCTGGAAGCGTTGTTGCAGTAGAGAGTGTTCCAGAGAGAACGGTCGTAGATTCGGATAGCAAGGGACCCCAGAGATGGGGTCTTTTTTTGGTACCTGTTTTGTGATTTGCAAGGACAGTCGTATCATTATGATTCTGCGAGCGGTCTCCTCGCACCGATTACAACAGGAGGAAGAACAGGATGAATGAGCGCGTAGGGTTTGTCGGGCTTGGCATCATGGGGCAAGGCATGGCCCGGAACCTATTGAAAGCGGGATATAACGTGCGAGTCTGGAACCGCACATCAAGCCGAATGGACCCGCTGATCGAAGCGGGCGCGACGGCAGGCGCCAGCCCGGCGGATGTTGCTGCAAACTGCGACATTATCGCCGTCTGCGTCAGCGACACGCCGGATGTCGAGGAGGTTATTCTGGGCGAGAATGGCATCCTCTCCGGCGTTCACGCGGGCGCGCTGGTCATTGATTTCAGCACGATCAGCCCGCAGGCGACGATTGATATCGCCGAGCAGCTGAACGCAAAGGGCGTCAAGATGCTTGACGCGCCCGTGAGCGGCGGCAGCGAAGGCGCGGTCAACGGGACGCTCAGCATCATGATCGGCGGGGATGAGGACCAGGTGGAACGGGCAAGAGGCGTATTCGAGGCGATGGGCAATACGATAACGCACGTTGGAAAGCAGGGTGCGGGCCAGACCGTGAAGCTTGTCAACCAGATTCTGGTCGTCGGTAACTGTCTGGCGATGTGCGAGGCGCTCATTTTTGCCCAGGCTGGCGGCGTCGATCTGGAAAGGTGCCTCAACGCAGTCACCGGCGGCGCGGCTGGCAGTTGGATGCTTGCCAACCGCGGGCCTCAGATCATCGACCGGGACTGGCGGCCCGGCTTCACAATCAACCTGCAACAGAAGGACGTGCGTCTGATCATGCAAGAGGCGGACGCTCTGGGCGTTCCGGTTCTGCTGTCAGGCCAAGTCTTCAGCCTCTATCGCACGCTGCAGCAGGCCGGATTGGGCGAAGAGGGCAACCACGCGCTAGTCAAGGCACTTGAGAATCTGAGTGGCGTAAAGGTGGGCTGATTGCCGACCGCCTCATCTAAACGGCTGGGCATTGGATACTGGCCTGGAACAAGGGACGTCCGATTCCGTAGAAGACCGGGCGAGGCAGCGATTGGGCAATGGCTTACAGAAATGAAACGTTAAGGTCGTATTAAATGGACCATAAGGCAGATTTAGAGACCTTTAGCGAGACTCCTGTTACTATGGAGTCTGTCCGTCAAGCCTCCAGTAGTTCTGTCTGAAGCAGCGGCGTTTCAGACAATGCAACTTGGGGAGACTGAAATACGTACTGTCTCGAAGAGGCCGGGCAATTCAACTCCCAGGGATAAACATAGATGAAGAGACTGTTGATTGCGATTGTAGTGATCGCGGTGATTGGCGCGGCAGGTTGGTTCGGCTTCCAACGTTTTGAGGAGCGCCGGGAAGCTCTGGCCGAGGTCCCTAGTTACGAGACTGCAACGGTCGAACGCGGCACAATCAGCAGCACTGTGAGCGCAACCGGCAGCATCGAGCCCGAAGCCGAGGTTGCGCTCTCTTTTCGCGCCAGCGGTCCGGTCGAACAGGTATTGGTTTCGGTCGGTCAGGCAGTGGAGGCCGGGCAGCTGCTGGCGCAACTGGATGTCACTGACGCGGCGTTAGCCCTCGATCAGGCCGATGTTTCGCTTCTGATTAGCCGCGCGCAACTGGAGAAGTTGGAAAAGCCGCCGTCGGAGGCTGACGTTATCGCCGCGCAGGCAAACGTGACGGTTGCCCAGGCCAGCGTTGCCAGTGCGGAAGCGACCCTGGCGAGCGCGCAAGCCAGCTACCGCGACCTGTTGGCCGGCGCAACCGAGCAGGAGCTTGCCGTACAGGAAGCGCAAGTACGCCAGGCGGCTGTGAACGTGCGACAGGCGCAGAGCGCGTATGATGAAGTCAAGCATTTCCCTGATGCAGGCGCATCGGCCCAAGCCGTCCAGCTGGAGCAGACAACGATCAGCTATGAAGTGGCGCAGGCCCAGTTTGCATTGACCAGGCAGGCAGCGGACGAGGCCCAGATCGCGGCGGCCCTGGCGCAGATCGCGCAGGCGGAACTGGGTGTGCGCCAGGCTCTCAGCAATCTCCTGGTGGCGCAGGACGCTCTTGATTCGCTGCTTGAGGGGCAGTCGGAGGAGGACCTTGATATTGCGCGCGCGCAGGTGCGCCAGGCCGAGTTGAGCAAATTGCAGGCGCAGAACACGCTCAACAACGCCATGCTCTACGCGCCCATCAAAGGCGTTGTCAGCCAGGTAAATCTGCGCCAGGGCGAACTGTATGGGAGCAGCGCGTTGCCCGCGGTCGTGCTGACCGACCTGGACAGCTTTCACATGACCGTTTTGGTCGACGAGATTGACGTTCGTCAGGTTCAGACGGGACAGACTGTGCGCCTCAGCCTGGACGCACTTCCCGATGCCGACATAGTCGGCCAGGTGACGAAGGTCTCGCCCACCGCCCGCGATGTCGGGGGCGTCGTGGCCTACGAAGTCGAGATTGTGCCCGAGTCGACCGATGCCCAATTAAAGGCCGGTATGAGCGCGACCGCCATCATTACGACAGCACGTGTGGACAATGTACTGCTTGTGCCCAATCGCTACATTCAGCTCGACCGTGAATCGGGGCGGGCATTCGTGCAGAAGATTATCAATCAGACGCCCACTTTGCAGGAAATAGAGATGGGACTGCGCAATGATCGCTTCACCCAGGTGCTTGCGGGTCTTGGCGACGCGGACGAGATCGCTTTGATCAGGACCAGCAGTGAAGAGCAGTTGCGCAGCGCGATCTTCGGCAACTAGCGTTCAATCGGAAAAGTGGAAACGTAACCCAGAGTCAGATGTTTAAACCTTCTCCTGGTGGGACCGGTGCCAACGGGTCTGAGCCACAAGTTGACAAATATCCGGTCATCGAGACCATTGGCCTGACAAAGACCTACACGATGGGCGATGTGGAGGTTCACGCCCTCCAGGGTGTGGATATGACTGTCCACGTCGGCGAAATGTTGGCGATCATGGGGCCGAGCGGCAGCGGCAAATCGACGCTGATGAACATTATTGGCTGCCTGGATGTGCCATCATCCGGTCTATATCGTCTGGACGGAATCGACGTAGCGATGCTGGACGACAACGCGTTGGCGGATATCCGGAGCTTGAAGGTCGGTTATGTCTTCCAGAACTTCAATCTGCTGCCGCGTACGACGGCGCAGGCGAATGTTGAACTTCCTTTGCTGTACGCAGGAATCGGGGGCCGTGAACGGCGTCAAAGGGCCGAGGAGGTTCTGAAAACGGTGAGGCTGGACCACCGCGGGGGGCACAAGCCGAACGAACTGTCCGGAGGCCAGCAACAGCGCGTCGCCATCGCGCGTGCGCTGATCAACCGGCCGCAGCTGATCCTGGCCGACGAGCCGACCGGCAATTTGGATACGAGGAACAGCGTTGGGATCATGGAGCTTTTCCAGCAGCTTAACGAAGAGCAGGGCATCACGATCATCTTCGTCACCCACAATCCTGAAGTCGCTGACTACTGCGATCGGGTCGTTCGTGTGCGTGACGGGCTGATTGAGAGCGACGAGCGCAACTCGCCTGTCGGGGGTGAGGCGCCGCCTTTCCAGGCGATGCCGAGCGTGGCGACCGGCCAGTAGACCGGCGAGCGCGCCCGTTCCCCGGCCGATGATGTCTCATTGTTTCCGTCTCTGGCCTCTGCGAAAGAGTCTTTACGGCAAAGATAATGCACTTTTACGAATCTGTTCGCGTTGCCATGCTGGCCCTGGCCGCCAACAAACTCCGTTCCGGGCTGACTATGCTCGGTATCATCATTGGCGTTGGCGCGGTGATCGCGCTGCTGAGCATCGGGCGGGGCGTTGAAAGGTTTTTCGTCGAGCAGTTTACCAGCCTCGGTACGAATCTACTCTACATTTTTCCCGGTCAACTGAGCGGTGGGCCGCCCCAAGAACGGGGTCGTGACGTAGGCGTTCTTACCTTGAACGACAGTTACGCCATTGCCAATCCCTTGCGCGTGCCCGACGTCATCGCGGTTTCGCCCGAGGTGACCGGGAGAGTCGTTGTCGCCAGGGGCAGCAGTGATCTGGAGGTCTCGGTAAGCGGCGTTACCGCCACCTACCAGGATGCGCTCTTGGGGGAAGCTGCGATAGGCTCCTTCGTCGGCGAAACGGACGTTCAGGAGCGCGGCCGCGTTGTCGTGCTCGGCTCGGATGTCTTCGGCAGTCTGTTCGACCCGAACGAGGACCCCCTTGAACAGACGATTCGAGTGAACAATATACTTTTCCGCGTGATTGGTGTGATGGAGGAGCGGGGCGCGGGCATTGGCGGGGCCAATCTGGATGAGACGATATTCGTGCCGCTGACAACGGCATCCGACCGTTTATTCAGGCGGCGAACGGTAAGCGGCGACTATATCGTCAACGTCATCTACGCCACCGTGAGCTCGGAAGAACGCATGGAGGCCGCCCAGGAACAGATTGCCGAACTGCTGCGCGAACGGCACAACATCGACTTTCAGGGTGAGGACGATTTCTCCATTATCAACCAGTCAGATCTACTCTCAATCTTCGGCGACATACTCGGTCTTTTCACCCTCTTCTTAAGCGCGATCGCCTTTATCAGCCTGCTTGTCGGCGGCATCGGCATCATGAACATTATGCTGGTCAGCGTAACGGAGCGGACGCGGGAGATCGGGCTGCGCAAGGCGGTGGGGGCCAAACGGCGAAATGTGCTGGGCCAGTTCCTCATCGAAGCGGTAACGCTGGCGCTGATAGGGGGGATCCTGGGAATTATTCTGGGCGGGGGCGGGGCTCTTGCCGCCACTTCATTTATCAATAACTTCAGTGCGGTCGTAGGCATCGATGCCATTGTCATTGCGCTTCTATTTTCGACGGCGGTGGGCCTTTTCTTCGGTATCTATCCCGCCTATCGCGCCAGTCGGTTGAACCCTATCGACGCCCTGCGCTATGAGTAACCGTCGAACGCGCCTCTGCTCAGGGTTTTCGCGATCTGAGTCTGCTCACCTGTTGCGCATCGCGCGTTGGACGCTCTTCTTGGGCTGCATTTTGTTGATGGCGGCTGGCTGTGGGCGCGCCCGAGGCGGGACGACGCCACTGCCGCCAGGCACTCGCGTCGTCCAGCCTACGCCGGACTTCAGCTCTTCAACGCAGGGGGATGCGACGGCAACGCAGACTGCGAACGGCGCGGCTGATGCAGTCCGCAATCGGATCGCTCAACAGCAGACACAGGCATCCCCGACCCGGACCTCTGCCGTTGACCAGCCTACTTTGACTCCATCCGTGTTGCAGCTCCATCCCGAACTAGCCGTCTTTGACCGCCCAACCGCTTTGGGCATCGTGGTCGGGGGCGGCGCGCTATATGCCGTTCCGGGCGGCGGCGCAGTCGTCAACATGCAGGTAGGCGCGACCCTAACCATCACTGGGCGTTCTGCTGACGGCGGCTGGTACGCGGCCTACCTGGCGGACGGAACTGCCGGCTGGGCGCTGGCGTCGCAGGTGCGAGTCTTTGGCGATGCCGGCGGGCTGGAGGTCGTGCAGGAATCGCTGGGCCCGGCGGCAGTTGCCACAATGATAGCAGAAGCGAGCAGGCCTCAGCAGCCGCTCGTTACCCCTGCTGCCGGGCAAGCAGCGACGCAAGGGGGAGGTGCCGCGCCCGCTGCGGGGGCAGCGGACACCGCGCCGGTGATCACGGGGCCTTCGGTCACTGTCGTGGTTGAGGGGGCCAATGTGCGCGCCGGCCCGAGCACGGAGTTTCCGGTCGTTGGCGGTCTTTACCAAAATGAACAGGCGGCCCTGCTGGCGCGCAACGGGAGCGGCGACTGGCTGCAGGTGCAGCTGCCCGACAGCGTCGGCTGGATCTTCGCGCCGCTTGTCGAGACCAGTGTGCCCATCTCCGAGCTGGCGGTAGCTGAACCGCCGGCAGCCAACGAACCATAAGCCAAAGAAAGTGTAGGGTGGACCTCGGCGGGACTTTCAGTCATTGAGGGTCCGCCAACCGAAGTTTCGCCAGGACTAACTCAGGTTCCCACACACCAATCTCGACTGTGGGCACTAGAGTTTCGGCGTTGTAGACGATCAGTCTTAGCTCATACTCACCTGCCGGCAGACTGGACGGGATTGGAAAGCGCACTAGGGTATCGGCCGCTTCTCCCGCCGGCCACGTACTGGTATGCTGAAAGTCCAGGCTTGCAAGAATAAGCCTCTGATCCCTCTGATGAACGCTTGCGCCCTCAAGATTGTGTAGTCGCAGAGAAATCGCGTAATCGACATCCAAGTCGGGGTGGGTTAGCCATTGCAAAGCCACCCACAGAGAACGATTTTCCTCCAGGGTGAGCACCTGCTGCGATGGAAGTTGCTTTCTCCCCAGGCCCAAAGCAAGTCCCCGGAGATCGATACCGCCATCGAACTGGACAGTTCGGGGTTCCAGATAGTCATAGAATGTCCAAGTGCTATCCAATGCAACGTCCGTGTATGAATGGATGGTGAAGTAACGGTACTCGTTGCTCCCCTGGTAGTGGCCGTACTTGTCGAGGATCTCAAAAACGTGTGTGTTTCGTGCGAGCCACCCAAGAGAACCCTCCCAGTCCAATACATTCACAGTGGATATATCTTCTATTGCAGTCAGCTTTGATTCGAGGATTTGCGACAGGTCAAGCGCTCCGGCATCGACAAAGAGGGCCGGCGCTGCGCCCTGATAAAGGTATCTGAAGCCAAAGTTGATGTAGGATTTGTAAGGGAGGAGATAGACCGAGCCCGCTTCAGATGGCAATGCACTCAGTGTGCGGGCGACTTCTACCCACTCTCCATGGAATGCCTTGAAGTATCTCGGGCCGACTGCCGATTCCTGGAAGTAGATGCGATACGTAGTCGCACCCTGAACCACAACAACGGCGCCGACCACAATGCCAAGCGTTATTGCAACACTCTTGGCGTAATTCTCGAAGAAAATAGCCGCGCGTTCTGGCAAAGCGCGAGCCTGTGCGCTGAAGAGCCGGTATGACTCCCACAGACCGACACCAATAAGCAGATAGACAGCCGGCACAACGCCGATCATACGCAGAAAACTGGCGGAATCGAAGGCTTCAATTGCCAGCACGGCCGGAAAGAAAAGGATTACGAGCCAGAGAAGAAGGAGACGATGGGCAGGCCTGTGCCAGTTCCAACCGGCTATCCCCACGCCAAGCAGGAACAAGACCATTTCCCACTCAGTTAGCATCGGCTTTCCGGAGGAATTGTGGCGCTCGCTCCAGTCGCCGTGGGACCCAAAGGCTAACAGGTGTCTCCAGATGTTTTGCAAGAAGGCGCCAAGTGGGTCTCCTTGACTTCGATGGGGGCTGAAGATCAATACCTGGTCTGTGCGCATGAAAAAATGTTCGGGATGAAGATAAAAGTAGAGGAGGATCGGTGCAGCCACCAGCCCGGCGGCACCAAGGAAAAGGCCGCACATTGGCAGATAGGGGCGCAGAGGAACAAGAAACTGCGTTAGGCGACGCGGAGAATTGTCGCTTTTCTGTCTTTCACCCGCATCGTAACTCCTGACAATGGAAGGCAGAAAGCTCAAACTGAAGAAGAGAATCAGAATGGGTACGAAACGTGCCGGGATGTAGGTGTACGCCAGTAGCCCGGTGCAGGCGCCTGACAGCGCGACCCGCCACAAACTCCGCTGCCTCCAACCGGACCAAAGCAGGGCAAAGCACAGAGAGAGAAACAATGGCAGATAATTGGCTCTGACTCCTGAGCGCCCGATGAATGTCTGGCTAAGGGAAACAGCCAGCAGACCTGCGCCCACCCCTCCGATTATCAGGCCGCGCCATGGCGTGGGCTGCCCGCTTTCGTCCCGGTCAAAGAGGAGCCAACCCAGCCAGAAGACGGCAAAGACCGTGAACGCGCTGGCCAGTGCCGTGGGCAAGTGGGTAGCCAGAACGGTTCGGCCAAAGAGAGAGGTGGCAAGCGCAACCGCATAGACTACCATCCCCTCACGTCCACCATGCCCTGTAAAGAATACGGCGTGCTCTCCCTGCAACACGCGGAGAGCATCCACGCCGTGCGCTCCTTCGTCTTGATCGATGCCGGGCGGGAGTTCGTGTATCCGATAAAGGCGGAGCAGCACAACGGCCAATGCCAGCGCGACTACTATCCCCGCTGTGACTGGCACAAGGGGCCCCCGTTCGATCGTTTGTGATTCTCCGTTACGGTTCAGGCGTTTCGCTGAAGTTGGTGTTGCGGTCATACTCGTTACGGAGGTCCTTTGCCAGTTATCGTTTGCAAAAAGCCCCCTGGTGAGATTACTTTGGCGTTCGGTGCCAGCCAAAGGAAATCACCAGGAGGACTGATCGGATCATAGCCGATCTTGTTCGTATTGTCTATGGATTCATGCACTCTCTGAGGGCAAACGCCAAGTGTTGGGATGGCAACGGCGACGACCGGAGACTCAGCCAGCGAATGGAGCATGCGAACGCAAGGAGTGGTCAGAAGGCAAGTAGAGTAGGCAAAGTCCCTTTCTCGGAATTGAATACTGCGATTCGGAGCTTGTTATGCCTGGCGGATTCACGGACAAAAGAGTCCAAGGGGGCGGGTTGACGGATCGCTGTCCTTTCAACCGATCCCGGTGGAAGAAGGGCAGGACTTTGAAAAAGCCCTGCCTTGCATTAGCATTACTGTCGATTGATCGATGGAGGTCGGAAACAGCGAATCAGGAACGATCGACGGTTTTCCAAAAAGAGAGCAGGAAGAGATATGCAGGCGCTTGACGAATTGCGAAGCCGTGCGCAAGCGGCGTTGGATGCTGCCGAGACGCTCGAAGCGACGGAGGCGTGGTACCGGGACTATCTGGGGCGCGGCGGCGCCGTCACCGGCTTTCTGCGCGGACTGAATGAGTTGCCGCGGGAGGAACGCCCCGAGGCGGGTCGCGCCGGGAATGCGCTCAAGAACGAGTTGGAAGCTGCCCTGCACACGCGCCAAGAGGCGATCCGCCAGGAGGAGATGGAGCAATCGCTGGCCGCCGAGGGTGTGGACGTAACGCTGCCGGGGCGCCGGCCGGCCCTGGGCAAGATCCATCCGAGCAACCAGACGCTGCGCGAGATCGCGCAGATTTTCGGTCAGATGGGCTTCCAGGTCTACGATGCGCCCGAGGTCGAGACAGACGAGAACAACTTCGGCCTGTTGAATATCCCTGAAGGCCATCCCGCGCGCGATATGTGGGATACGTTTTACACAACGACGCCGGGAGTGATCCTGCGCACGCACACCAGCCCCGGCCAGATCCACGCGATGCGCGAGTACTGCCCGGAGCCGATACGGGTGATACTGCCGGGCAAGTGCTATCGGCATGAGGACGTGAGCGCCCGTTACGACATGATGTTCCACCAGGTCGAGGGGCTTGTTGTCGGCCACAACGTCACATTCAGCGACCTTAAGGGAACGCTCGTAAACTTCGCCAACCAGATGTTCGGCGAAGGGCGCAAGCTGCGTTTCCGCAAGAGCTATTTCCCCTTCACCGAGCCGAGCGTCGAGGTTGATGCGGGTTGCGTTCTTTGCGGGGCCGAGGGATGCCGCATCTGCAAACAGACCGGCTGGCTGGAGATTCTAGGCGCGGGTATGGTGCATCCAATTGTGCTGCAAAACGGCGGCTACGACCCGTCGGTCTTCAGTGGATTCGCTTTCGGCATGGGGCCGGAACGGATCGCGATGCTCAAATACGGCATCGACGACATCCGCTACTTTTTCACCAATGACGTGCGTTTTCTTGAGCGAGTCGGATGAGCCGGCGGCCAGCTAACCTGGCGCCTGCCGGTTGCTGGCCGCTGCGCTAACCGTCACCCGTCCAGCGCCCGGCGCATCTCCTCTCCTTCTTTCTGCCAGAACTGATGTAGGATCGTGATCTCGGTGCCGATGCAGAAGTGGCGCGCGCCCATGTCCAGGTACTGCTTGGCTTCGTCTGCGGTGCTGATTTCGATGCGTGGAATTACGCCTGCCGCCAGGCAGGACTCGATGACCCGCTTCTCTCCCGCCTGCACGCGCGCATCCTTGCTCTTTGGAGAAACGCCGATACTCATCGAGAAGTCGGACGGACCCCATTGAAGCATTTCCACTCCGTCCACGGCCAGGATCTCGTCGAGTTCATCCAGCGCCGGCTTCTTTTCCAGCATAAATGCGACGACAATCTTGTTCAGGCCCTCCACGTAGGCTTCATCGCCGCCGTATCCCATGTAGGAGAAGCGACGGGTAGCGACACCGTAGGTGCCGCCCGTCTGCGGCGAGTCGGCTCTCACGTAGCCGACACAGTCGCGAGCGCCTTGAGCCGAGCGAACGTCTGAGAAGAGTACGCTGTTGAACCCGGAGCCGACCGCTCTTTGCGCAATGTATTCGTTGTTGGCCCAGTCGATTTTGATCATCGAGCCCAGGTTGTGCAGTTCGGCGGCGCGGCAGATGTTGTCCAGGTCGTGCAGCGAATATGTGCCGTACTCGGCCACAAATTCCACGTAGTCGTATAGTCCTGTGTGGCCCAGGACCTCGACGATGTTCGGCCATATGGTATGGATGTGTGTCGCCATCGTTGGTTTGCCCTGATCGAGCAGGCTGCGAAGGATGTTCGCGCGCATTGGAACGTTCTCCAGGTGGGTTGGCATTCTGACGATCCGCCGAAACGGATGCCTGCCGGTGTGGGAAGTGATCAAGATGGAGGGAGTGGGATCCCTCCACGGCTTGGTCAAGTATAGCACAGCCGAAATGGGAAAGACAGACGCCAGAACGGGGTTTCAGCCGTTCGGCGCGGACGGAACGCATGGCACCGCCTGCAACGAGAGAAGCGAAAAGGGAACCATTGCCTACGATTCGGATCAATCGTTCGGATCGAGCAAATTTTCGGTCTGTCCACTGTGAATCAGCAGAACAGTTCCGACAGCACTGATCCAGTCGTTGAGCTGGCTGCCGTATTCTTCGCGCGCATCTGCTTCCGGGCGATTCATTCCCAGCAAGGTCAGGTCGGTTTCTCTGCTCCAGATTCTCATTGTCTCTGGGAATGGCTGCCCTTGCGGCACGACGACCGCGACGGGTTCGGCGGCGACCCGTACCCTATCGAGGAGGGCGCGCAGATGGGCTTCGGTCTGTTCGCGACCTTCCCCGCGTTGCAATATTTGGAGCAGGCGAATCGACGCGCCGTCCCAGGTCGGATTCTGGGAGATGATATGGGCCAGCAGTAGCATCAGGTCGCCATTGCGGCTGTGCCCCCGCCACCAGACGTCGATGACCTTGCGGTTGCCGAAGCCGCGTTTCTCGTCGTGGCGCAGGTAGAGGACAGATTTTCCCAGTTCGTACAGCGTCGACAGCATCCGCAAAGAAAGCGCGCGTCCGCCATCGGTATCGCTCCAGCCCATCAGAACTGTGTTCGGCTCAAGGCCGCCCACGCCGTGGGACTGGCACACGGTTACCGCGCCGGAATAGAAGCTATCAACAATGTCGGCTTCGGCGAAGGCCGACATGTTCTGCTCAAGAATGAACGCGCGAATCTGGCGCCGCGCCACGCTGCGCAGCCGTCGTTCCGCCAGGCTATCGATGTCTCCGACCAGCAGTTGATAGAAGGAGACGATGCCGTAGCCGCGGCTGAGCCAGTCGGCGACCTCGACCAGCGGCGCACGATTGTGGGGCTGGCCGGTGAAGACGAGGATGTTGGGACGCCAGTTCTTGGCGTGGTAGACCGAGCGTTCCAGGTTCAGGAGCGATTGCCGCGCCAGCGAGAACCAGATCCCGTTGCGTACATCGCCCCACGTGCGGATGGTCGAGCGCCGTTCCAGATAGAAGTAGATGCCGTAGCTGATCAGAATGGCGACTACTGTCGCCAGCGGGTTGATCACGAACATGGCGCCGTAGCAGCCGGCCGCGCCCAAAAGGGAGAAGCCGGGATGGATCTTTGCGCGCGGCCGGAAGCTTGGGTTGCCCACCAGTTTCTCGATGCCTGCCACCAAGTTGGTCATGCCGTAGGTATTGAGGAAGAACATGGTGATGATCGGCGCGACCACGTTGAGATCGCCTGCCCAGATGACCGCGTAGGCGATGCCTGCGGTGATGAGAACGCCCAAGCGGGGTTCGGTCCGGCTGCCCAGGCGGGAACCGAGCACGCGCGGCACAATGCCGTCGTTCGCCATCGCCTGGAGCGTACGCGGCGCGGCCAAGATGCTGCCCAAGGCGGAGGAGAGCGTTGCCGCCCACACACCGGCCATAATCATGGGCGGGAAGATGGCGATGTCCCGCATGATAAGTGTATTGCTCTTCAATTCATCGGACGTGCCGTGCAATGAGATCCAGAGGACCGAGACGAAGTAGATCGAAGCGGTGAACAGGACCGAAAAGATCGTGCCTTTATGGATGCTGCGGCCAGGGTCTTTGAGGTCGCCTGACATGCTGGCGCCGACGGCGATGCCGGTGACAGCGGGGAAAAAGACGGCGAAGACGCTCCAGAAATTCATGCCTTCGCTATAGGCGGACGTTAGTGTCGGCGCCTGAATCGCGCCCCAGCCGCCCGTGAAGAAAGAGAGGAGAGCCGCCATCAATGCTGCCAGAATGAAGTACTGTATTTTGATAGCGAAGTCGGCGCCGATAAAGGCGACGACACCGAAGAGAGTCGCAATCGCAGTGGCGAGCAGGCGGGGATCGATGTAGCTGACAAAGGCGATGCCCTCAAGCGACTCGGTGAAGCCTATGATGTAGAAGGCAACCGAGATCGCCTGCGAAAGATAGAGTGGGACGCCGATCGCGCCGCCGATTTCACGACCGAGGGTACGTGAAATCAGGTAATACTTGCCGCCAGCGCGCACGTTCATTGAGGTGGCGATTGCCGACAGGGACAGGCCGGTGAGGAAACTGATTGCGTTGGCGATGGCGACGATCAGCAGCGCGCCGAGCAGCCCGGCCTGACCGACAACCCAACCGGTGCGCAAGAAGAGAATGAGGCCTAGAATCGTAAGTACATTCGGCGTGAATACACCTCCAAAGGTGCCGAAACGGGCCGAGGCGTTTTGTGTTTGCGGCGAAGCTGTCTGTGCAGACGCAGTCATAATCGGGGTGTGACCTCCTCAAAAGCATTTCGCCAGATGTTCGGAATCCGTTCGTCGAGTTCGATTCGTTTTGCGCCAATGAACTGTGCCAGTTTCAGCAGAGATTCCGCCGCGGCAGCACGGGCTTGGCCGTCGGCAGGGGCGTTTTCTTCGGCGTGGAGGGCGTGGATGTGGTATATGCCGGTCTTGCGGTCGATCTGGGAATCCATTCGTCCGATGAATCGGTCGCCGTGCAGCAGCGGCAGCACATAGTAGCCGTACTCGCGTTTCGCTTTGGGAACATAGATCTCGATGCGGTAGTGGAAGTCGAAGAGTGTCTCCGTTCGATCGCGGTTGCAGATGAGATTGTCGAATGGTGAGAGAAAGACGGTGGGGCCTTTCCACGCGTCTGTGCGAACTGTTTCCAGCAGAGGCAATGCGTCGCGGTGGAGATACCAGTTGTCTGACCAAGATCCCTCGTCGCCAACGATTTCGACCGGAATTACGGTCTCCTCAGCCACCAGTTCGGCGAGGCGCTGGCGCAACTTGGGGTATTTGTTGCGGATGAAATGGCGGGAAATCTGTCTCTGATTGGCGACGCCCAATGCCTTGAGCGAACGTTGGCATGTGAGGGCAACGACCTCCTCTTCAGCTGGCAACTCTTTGCCGGCCCACTCAGGCAGCCAGGCGTCGCGCAGGTGCCAAAGCCTCTGTCTGCTGCTGCGACTGACGCAGATCACGTCGCCGAGGCTTTCCAGAAACTGGAGCATGAGGGAGGCGGGCTTGCCGCTGAACCAATCGGACGCGTACGAAGAGACCGCATCGAGGTCGTCGAAGGCTGATGCAGGCAAGGGTCCGTCGGCCTGCAGACGGGCGATGATCTGTTCCTGCAGGGACGCGTTGGCCGCCATCCACTCACGCGCCCGTTTTACCCAGGCGGCCTTGCTGTCAAAATGGCTCCCGATCCAGCGGCGCAGGAGTTGATAGTCTTCGGTCAGGACGAAGGAGGCACGATGGGCTTCGCCTTCGATGATGAGCCGCTGCTCCTGGAGCTGATCGAGCAAAGATGGGTCGAAGTTCCCGATTCGGCTCCAGAGAACGAGCAGTTGTGTGCGTTCGACGGCTCGAATGGGATCGATCTGCAGGCAGTTGATCTGCCGCAAGAGGTCGACAATGCCCTCTTTGGTGGCCGGCGGGCGCGGCGCGGTCAGCCGCTGGGCGGTGATGGCCAAGCGGCGCGCTTCTGAGGGAGTCAGGGTCACTGGTTGCATCATTTGAACGGGTCTGGAGTCTACGCGAATGCCGGTCTGAAGGGATTTGGACGGCTTGCTGACATTCTGTAAGGCAAGGCAGCCCTGCACGGCGAACAAGCCGGGGTGCGCGTTGTTCCGAATCTCTTTCTGGCGTTACCTGAATCTGAAACGTAAGACATCTGATTGAGCGACGCGGCACAGCTTGGAAGGATAGAGGGGGCGGGGACTCACGGAAAGTCAGAACTCGATATGTGCGCGTCAGGTTAAGATGGTCTCGCCGATCGCGCGGTACCCCTGGGCTGCCGCAATCAGGTCATTCAGCTTGAGCTTTTCGTTGATGATGTGGGCGTCGGCCTCGGTGGCCGGACCGAAGCCGATCGTCGGGATGCCGGCCACACCGGCGCTGAAGGCCGCATTGGTGCAGAAGCGGTAGGCGTTCAGGCCGGCCTGGATGCCGGCGCCGTGCAGCGCGGCCAGCGCGCCGGTCACGAACGGGTCGGCGTCGCCGGCCAGCCAGGCGGGAAAGAACTTTTCGGTCGTAAATGTGTGGCCGGTGTAGCTGGTATATTCCCCCAACCCGACCCGTGCATCCAGTTTGATGTCGGCCAGCTCCGGACGCTGCGTGATGTCTGCCAGGACGTTGGCGGCGTTCTCCCCTGGGAGCAGGCGCCGGTCGTAGGTCACGCGGCAGATGCTGGGGATGACTGAATGGCCGGGGTAGGGTTGGCTGATGATATCGGTCAGTGCGAAGATGGCGGGCCCCATCTGTGGGTGCTCGTCCAGGGCCAGGTCTTCGACGGCCGCGATGACCTGCATCATGTCCAGGACGGCGTTGCGGCCCATCTGCGGCGCGGAGGAGTGGGAGGGCCGCCCTGTCGTTGTCAGGTGGATCTCGGCGCGCCCGCGGCCGCCGCGTACGAGTTGCAGGTCCGACGCTTCGCCAATGACGACGAAATCGGCGCCTGTTTGCGCGATCACCTTTTCCAGCGCCACGCCCTCAAGGACTTCCTCCATCACCGAAGCGCTTACGACTGCTTTGCCTTTCAGTCTGGTTTTGTCGAGGGCGCTGATGCCGTGCACCATGGCTGCGAGCGCGCCCTTCATGTCTGCCGCACCGCGCCCGTGAAGCGAGTCCTGCGTCACCTGCCCGCTGAAGGGGTCCAACGCCCAGGGCACGCCTGGAGAGACGCCGACCGTGTCGGTGTGGGCGTCGAAGACGATGGTAGGGCCGGGCTGCGCGCCTTCGAGCATGCCGATGACGTTTCCGACGTCATCCGTCCAGACACTGTCGAACGCGAGCGCTTTCATTTCGGCCTCGATGCGGCTTGCGACCTGCGTTTCCTCCCCGCTCAGGCTGGGGATGCGTACAATGTCTCTGGCAAATGTTATCAGGCGGTCTGTATCGAGCATTCGCGAATTCCTTTCGCATCGCGCGCCGGTACGCGCTGTCGGTTGCCGCGATCAACGCCGTTGCTGGCGGGCCGCGGAAATATACTGAAATACTAGAAATTGTGCAACTGTCTTTTTTTGATCGATTGCGGGACGCGCGTCGGGAGTAAACGCCAGGTTGGCTCCGGCGTTGGTGTTCGAATGGCAAAGCTATCGGTATTCTGGCCGGCTGCGACGTCCTGTGAAGGGCCTCTTTTGCAGCCCGGGCAAGCGTCGGAAGCGCGCAGAGACTCAGCGTACACTATGAAACTCCGTTTCAGCTGCTGAATCAGGAGTAGTCGAACTGCGGGTCCCAACTACGCCAGCCATCCGGCAGAAGATCGAAGAGATGCCACACGCTGCAGTAGAGATCGCCGGGCCCGAATTCGTCCTTCGAGACGCGTACGATGCTTCCGTCACTATTTTTGCGATATGCAGATACGCCAGGCTGGTAGCCGGACTGAAAGGTCTCATCTTCGCTGTGGAAGCCCATATCCTCGTTGAATTGGGTGCCCTGTGTCGAGTACATCGTGAAACGCCAACCTCGCTTCTGGGCGAATTTCTGTTGGTCTGCCGGGCTGTCGGGGGAGACGACCACAAAAGCGGCCCGGCTCCGCAAATGGTCTATTACGCCGTTGAATTCATCAGCCCACATGGTGCAGTTTGCGCAACCGGCTCCCATGTTGTGAATCAGGATGAGGTCATCCTTGTCTCCAAACATCTGCGAAAGCTTGACAGGACCGTCCGCGCTCTTCAGCTCATAATCCTTCACCGGCTCGGGCGGCAACCGGCGCCGCAGCGCCACCAGCTTCCGTCGCGCCGTTTCCAGCTCTTCCCGAGCGACTGCGACCTGCCTTTCGAGCTCTTCCCTGATCTCAGGCACGCGCTTCTCCTAAGTATAGATCCCTTTTGGTAGCACGACTTTGGGCAAGAGTTGCATCCTGGGACTTTAATGTTTCGCCCCTAGAGGCGGAATTTGAGAGTTCTTGGCTTCGGCAGGGTGATTTCCAGTTTCCAAGCAGTTTCCCTTTTTGGACCGGGTGATTCGACGTTCTCAACATCTCAGAACCGCCCTGGTTCGTGCGGTCGTTGGTCCCAGGATTTGGGTGTTTGTGAAGCTGGCGCGGCGGTTGTCCGGAATGGGACCAAAGTCCTCTCGTTTTGGCGGGATAGGTCGACTCATGTCGACCATTTTCGACCAATATAGCCCAATGTCGTCCAATTTTTTTTCTTGTGGGAGGGGTGTCGGGCACCGGGACTGGCGGTAATTCGGGCGTAATTCGGGCAGAATTTGGTGGTTTGAATTGCATGTCATTTGCAGCGTAGCAGGAATTGTAGCAGGAATCTGGGGCGGCTGCCTTTTGGCTCGAATTGGGCCGGCTCGGGTGGTCAGTCTTGCATGATGTTGACAGCGTAGCATGGTCTGAGCGCTCTTGCACTGGATATCGTCTTGTTTTGCCTTTTTGCTTCATGAGCGCGTCGTTCTGGCGGTTCATTCGTGTGTGCTGCCGGGTTGGCGGCGGCTGGGTGTTTGTGATGTGAGGTCAGTCAAGGTTGTCAGGAGTCTCTTGCGATTGTCTTGGGCGGCCAAAGTCGAGCGAAGTCCGGTCAGGTCCGGTTAGGTCCGGTGAAGTCCGGTCAGGTCGGGTCGATCCAGTTTTTTGGAACCGATTCTGGCTGGAATCCCTTGGTTGGATTGGCATGATAATGACAGCGTAGCACGGTTTCAGTTTTCTTGCCCGGCGTTGCGCGAAATTGGGTTGCGCGGCGCCTGCGATGTTGTTTCTTGCGTCATTGCCGGCGCATGTCGCGCCGGTCATGGTCCTACTATAGCGCGCGCGGCTGGCTCTTGCACGCGATCCTGGTTTTTCAGTCCATTTTCGCTGTTCGTCCCTGGTTTCTCGTCGGGGTCCTTCTTCGAACGACGGACTATCAGAGGCGGGGCAGGCTGGATTCATGGGCGATCCGCTGGGAGGCCGTCGGGGGGAATTTCCGGGTCTCATTGGGGAAGCAGTTTCGTTCTGGCATCATTGCAGATTTCGCGGCGGGGCCCCCATGCAGTTCGGCGCGTCCGCGCTGACAAGGATATTTGCAGGCCCCAGATCTGTCAAGGGATGTTTCCATTTCGCAATGCGCCGCTGCGGGCGGGGATGCGCTTCGCAATTCGGGTGCTGTCCACACTTGGGGTGGGATTCGTCTGGCGGGGAATTCATTACCGTGGCGGCTGAAATTGTTTAGCGGGTTTGGGAGAGGTACAGGCAAGGCGCAAGGCCTGCCGCTACCGTCCGTTGATTGGGGGGCGATGGGCAGGCACAAGGCCTGCCCCTACGGCGGCCGTAGCGTTCGCTGGCTTGGGGGCGGCGCGTTGGGCCGGAGGCAGCACAGTGCTGCATAGACGCCACGGTGCTGCATTGACGCCACGGTGCTGCATTGACGCCACAGGGCAGCATTGGCCCCACACTCGGCGGGGAGCGTACATCAGGGGGGCGTTGCGGGGGGAGTCCCCCCGCACAAGGGAGGGCCGAAGGCCCGACCGTCCAAAAGCATACAGGAAAGGGTATTCCTGCACTCTGCCAGAGCATGGACTGTGGACCGGGCATGACTCCATTGCTACCGGAGTTTTGGGGATTTGCACCCCAATTGTGGGCTGCAGCCTCCAATTCCGATGCCTTGCCAAGCGCGTGCCTGTCAGATACACTAGGTCAGGATGAAGTTTCCGTCCCCTCGATTGGTTGGCGGCTCTTGCGTCCGGCGGGCGCCGGCAGTCACCGACTTCAGCGTCAGGAGCCTCCCTCCCAGATGAGTGAAAATCGAGCGTTCGAGTCGATTGAAACGACCAAAGACGATCTCGGCGAGCAACAGTACATTGCCGGTGATGAAATCTCGACGACCGTCTTTCTGGCGCAGCAGCTGGGCAAACCGCTGCTCGCCGAGGGGCCGGCGGGCGTGGGCAAGACCGAACTTGCCAAGGCGATTTCCGGTTCGTTGGACCGTCCGCTCATTCGCTTGCAGTGCTACGAAGGGTTGGACGAGACGAAGGCGCTCTATGAGTGGGAGTATGCCAAGCAGCTATTGTACACGCAGTTGCTGCGCGATCAGCTGCAGGAAACGCTGTCCGGGACCAAATCGCTGGCGGAGGCGGCTGACCGGCTGACCGACGAGGAGGACGTCTTCTTTTCGATGCGATTCCTGTTGCAGCGTCCTCTGCTGCGGGCGATTCTCAGCGACGGGCCGGTCGTGCTGCTGATCGACGAGATCGACCGCGCCGATGCCGAGTTTGAGGCGTTTCTGCTGGAGGTGTTGAGCGATTTTCAGGTGAGCGTGCCGGAATTGGGTACGCTGGCGGCAAAACATATGCCGATCGTGGTGCTGACCAGCAACAACACGCGCGAACTGAGCGAGGCGCTCAAGCGGCGCTGTCTCTACCTCTTTATCGGTTATCCCACGTCAGAGCAGGAGTTGAACGTCGTGCGCCTGAAGGTGCCCGATCTTGCGCCGCAGCTGGCGCGGCAAGCGGTCGAGCTCGTCCAGAGCCTGCGGCAGATGGACCTGCGCAAGCTGCCAAGCATCTCCGAGACGCTGGACTGGGCGCAGGCGCTGGTCACGCTCAACATCGACAACCTGGACCAGAAGACGCTGGAGACGACGCTGAGCGTGCTGTTGAAACACGAGACCGATCTTCGCAAAGTCCAGCGTCAGTTGAGCCGGATGGGTGGGGACGAAGAGGAAGAGACCGATTGGGATGATGAGTTGCGCCCGCCGCGCCGCGCCGAGTGACGCCGGCGGGCCGTAGAGGATAAGCAGATGGAAGAGCGAATCGTAAAGTTTATCTCAGCGCTGCGATCGGGCGGGGTGCGGGTCAGCCTGGCGGAGAGCGCCGATGCCTTCGCTGCAATCGACAACCTGGGCGTGCGCGATCGCGATACTTTCCGCCTCAGTCTGAGGGCAACTTTGGTCAAGGATGTGGAAAGTCTGCCCACCTTCGAGGAGCTTTTCCCGCTCTTCTTTGGCAGCGGGGAACCGCCTCCATTGATGAATATGATGGAGGACCTGAGCGAAGAAGAGGCGAACATGCTGGCCGAAGCGTTGCGCCAGTTCGGCCAGCAGTTGCGCGATATGCTGGAGCGGCTGCTGCGCGGGGAGGAGCTCTCTCCGGAGGAGTTGGAGACGCTGGGTCAGATGGTCGGCTTGAACCATGCCGATGACCTGCGCTACCGCGAGTGGATGGCGAGACGCATGCAGCGCGCGCTGCAGTTCGACCAGGTGCGCAAGGCGATGCAGGAGATCATGGAGCTGATGGCGCAGATGGGCATGAACAAGCAGCGCCTGGAGCAGATGCGCCAGCTGGTCGCGCAGAACATGGAGTCGCTGCGGGAACAGATGCGCCAGTATGCCGGCCAGCAGATTGCCGAAAACATGGCCGAGCAGCGTCCGGAGGATCATCTGGACGGGCTGATGGACCGACCGTTCCAGGCTCTTTCCGACGGCGACATGCAGAAGTTGCGGCAGGAGGTGCGGCGGCTGGCCGCGCTGCTGCGAAGCCGCATCGCTCTGCGGCAGAAGCGTGCCAAGACCGGGCAGCTGGACGCAAAGGCGACGATCCGCACCAACCTCAAACATGGCGGCGTACCGTTTCAGATCAAGCATCGCGACCGCACCATAAAGCCAAAATTGGTGGTAATCTGCGACATCAGCACGTCGATGCGCCACTGCACTGAGTTGATGCTTTCGCTGCTGTACGAACTGCAGGACCAGGTGAGCAAGACGCACGCCTTCGCCTTCATCGACCATTTGGAGTACATCACGCCGGACTTCCAGGGCAACCGCGCCAATGAGGCGATCCAGCAGGTGTTGATTCGTATGCCGCCCGGCTACTACAGCACCGATCTGGGCCACAGCCTGCAGAATTTCGCCGATGACTACCTGGACACGATCGACCACCGCACCACCTTGATCGTTGTCGGGGACGGGCGCAACAACTACAATGATCCCCGACTGGAAATCTTCAAGAAGATGGCGCGTCGCAGCCGCCGCACGCTCTGGCTGAACCCGGAGATGCCGATGTTGTGGGGCAGCGGCGACAGCGATATGCTTGAATACCTCCCCGTGTGCGACAGGATTTTGCAGGTCAGTACCCTCTCTGAGCTGACGGCTGCGGTGGACCAGTTACTCGTCGAGAAATGATGGCCGTCTGCGCCGCGGAGTTGGCGAAGTAGCGTGACCGAATCCCGCACAAAGACAATCGCAAGGTTTGGAGGTTGGATCCTGGCGCTCTACGTGGTCGGCGCGCTTCTTTTCGTCGCGGCCCAGCGTACAGGTCTGTTGGCGCGAGCGCAGAGGGCGCTGCTGAACATTTCCGCCATCAACCCCGTCCCTGTCGTGGATCCCTGCATACAGAACGAGAACGCCGGCGACATCGTTGCGCGCATCAGCTACAGGGACACCGAGGCGCTGCACGCGCTGTTTGAACGCGTCGACATCTGGCAAGTTGAACCGGACCAGCGCACGGCCGTCGCGCTGGTTTCGCAAGCTGAACAGGCCTGGCTGAGCGGCGAGCGCTACCTTTTCGCTGAGGAGACGGAGATGACCGCCGCGTTGCCGGACCCTTGCGCAATCCAAGCGCTGTCCGAGGAGAGCGAGGAGAGCGACGGGAGCGACGAGGGCGGAATCCCCGGCTATGCCTGCTATCGAACAGTCGAAGAGACCTACAGCGACCTGGCTGCGCTGGCCGAGGCGTACCCCGGACTTGCCGAATGGGATGACATCGGCAACAGCTGGTACAAGGTCCGCAGCCTGGGCCTGGCCGGTTACGACATCGTATCGCTCGTTCTGACCAACAAAGACAAGACCGACATTGAGAAGGGCGAACTGGTGGTGACTGCCGCGGCCCATCCCCGCGAACTAACAACCGCTGAGTTGGCCATCCGCTTTGCGGAAAAACTGCTCGAGGGATACGGGGAGGACGCCGATCTGACGTGGCTGCTCGACTACAACCGCATACACGTCATCCCCCTGGTCAACCCCGATGGCCGCACCTGGGTCGAGTTGGGGCATCTCTGGCGCAAGAATACGAACGGCACCAATGGCTGCGAATTTCCCCGCCACGGCGTTGACCTCAATCGCAATGGCAGCTTTCTATGGAATCACTGCGAGGGCTGTTCATCCGGCGACGTCTGTTCGGTCTTCTACCGGGGCCAAAAGGCGGCGTCCGAACCGGAGACGCGAGCGGTTGAGACCTACCTGCGCGCCGCGTTCGAGGACCAGCGGGGTGAGGGCTACAACGACCCGGCGCCGGAGGATACCAACGGCATCTTCATTTCGCTCCACTCTTTTGGCCGGCTTATCCTCTATCCCTGGGAGCATTCGTCCACGCCCGCGCCGAACCTGGATGCGCTGCGCCGTCTCGGCCGCAAGCTCGGCTATGCGCCCGGTTACAGGGTCTGCAATCCTGAGCTGTGTATGTACCGGTTTGACGGCAGCGCGACCGACTTTGCCTACGGTACGCTTGGCGTCGCCTCCTATACGTATGAGCTCGGCACCGCGTTTTTCCAGAGCTGCTCCTATTTTGAAAGGGCCGTTGTCGAGCAGAACCTGTCCTCGCTCGTCTACGCGGCAAAGGCGGCCCGGCGCCCTTACCAGCTGGCGGCCGGGCCGGACGTGACGAACGCGAGCGCGGCGCCGACCTGGGTCGAGCCGGGGACGCCCATCACCTTGACCGCGACCGCGGATGACACTCTCAGCGCCGGCAGCGGCGCCGACAAGGAGCCGTCCCAGCACATCAGCGCGGCGCGTTACTCGATCGACGCGCCCTCCTGGATCACGACTACGCACGGAACGATGCAGGCGAGTGACGGCACGTTCGATGCCGCGACCGAAGTGTTGACCGGAACGCTCGATACGACCGACCTGCAGCCCGGCACTTACACCATTTTCATCGAGGCGCAGGACGCGGACGGCAACTGGGGTCCGCCCACGGCGTTGTTTTTTGAGGTCGTCGGGTCTGGCGTGGAGCTGACGCCGACACCAACGCCGCGGCCGACGCCGACCCCGACGCCGGTGCCCACACCATACAGTCTCTATCTGCCCAATGTATGGCGGTAGAGGCGGTCAATTCTTAGCCAAACCAGTTTTTCCACTGTATAATGCAGACTCGAATTAACGGTGTCCGGTGGTTGGGCGCCCATGCGAATTCTGACCACCGATCGCCAACCACCGCCCCAATGCGGCTAAAGGAGTACAGCGATGGCGAAGATGCAAGCGGACTATATCTGGATGAACGGCGAGATCATCCCGTGGGAGCAGGCGACGGTCCATGTATTCACGCACGCGCTGCATTACGGCAGCAGCGCGTTTGAGGGCATTCGCGCTTACGAAGTGGACGAAGCGGCCGCCATTTTTCGCGGTCCTGAGCATTTCGAGCGGCTGCTCTACTCCTGCAAGGTAGCCCGCATCCCATCGCCCCTGGACGTAGACGAGTGGATGGATGTTGCCAAGGCCGTTCTGCTAAAGAATGATCATCGCAGCGCGTATATCCGGCCGCTGGTCTTTCGCGGCTATGAGAGCCTGGGCGTAGACGGGCGCGGCTGTCCGGTGGAGTCGATCCTGGCTACGGTGCCCTGGGGACGCTATTTGGGCGCGGAGGCGATCGAAGAGGGCGTGGATGTACAGGTGAGCAGCTGGCGGCGTATGGCCTCGAACATGTTCAGCCCGATGGCGAAGATCGGCGGCCAGTACGTCAGCAGTCAGAACGTGGTCATGGAAGCCAAGGACAACGGCTTCACCGAAGGCATCGCGCTCGACGTCAACGGGCAGGTCAGCGAAGGCAGCGGCGAAAACATTTTTGTGATCTACAAAGGCGTGATCTATACACCGCCGTTGGGCAGCAGCATTCTCGGCGGCGTTACGCGCGACGCGGCGATCACGATCGCCAGAGATTTGGGTTACGACCTGCGCGAGCAGGCGATGACGCGTGAGATGCTTTACCTGGCCGACGAGATCTTCTTCACCGGCACGGCTGCAGAGATCACGCCGGTGCGCTCAGTGGACAGGATGCCGGTTGGTGACGGCAAACGAGGCCCGATCACGCAGGCGATCCAGGGCGTTTTCTTCGGTATTATCGAGGACGACATGCCGGACAAGTGGGGTTGGCTCACGCCGGTTTCGTGATTGCATGGCAGAGGGGCGGGCGTTTACCCGCTCCTTTTCACTCGCCCCGCGACATCTCCCCGAACCAACGGTCTTCCAGCAGTTCCAACTCTTTTGCCTGCTCCAGCGCAGCAAGGGCGTCATAGAGTGCGGCTTGCAACTGGTGCGATTTGATCGACACGGCAATAACGTAGGGGTCGGCGTCCAGCGCAGGTCCGACCGCTCGTACAGGTTTGCCTTCGCCTTGGGCAAGCCGCAAGCTGACGCCGTCAAGCAGGAGCGCGTCGCCGGCGCCTGCGAGGAGAGCGTCGAGCGCTTCCTGCGATGACTGAAACGGCAGCCGCTCCAGCGCGATGCCCTCTCGTTGCAGGCGCCGGGCGATGGCGTCGCCCCGGCTGCCCCATTCCACCGCGACCGTGCGTCCCGCCAACTCCTCGACATTCTCGAGCGTAGCGTCCGTTCCGACAACCAGACGGACGCCGGCCTCAAAATAGGGCGGCGAATAGTGTATGTCCTTGGTCATGCGGGCGTTGAAGGGGAAGGCGCTGACCACGGCATCCACGCGGTCAACCTGCAACGCATCCAACAGGCTGTCGTAGCCGATGGCGACAATCTCGGCCTCCAGTCCCCACTCGGCTGCGAGCGCCCGCGCCAGGTCCACGTCATATCCGACCGGCGCGCCCTGTGCGTCCAGCGTTTCGAAGGGCGGAAAGCTTGGGTCCATGCCGACGCGCCACGTACCCCGCTCCTGCATTTGCAGCCAGGTCCTGTCCACCGACGGCCCGCTCTGTCGCAACAGCAGCCAGCCGCCAAGAGCAACCACTGCGGCCAGGGCGGCGATGACGAACCACAATCGAGGCGGCTGTAAAAGGTCGCGGAGATTCGCGGGTCTCATGTCGTTACCAGCCGCAATCCACTACCGAATGCCGTCAACTTGTTCATGGCGCTTCGAACCGGCCCTGTGCGTACTGCTGCATCTCCAGATAGATCGCCTTGGGCTCAAAATCGGTGCTGACAAAGGTATAGTAGTCCTGGTAGCTCTTCTGGTCCCAGGGGAAGCGAAAGACCCACAAGCAGAGGTTTTCGAGCCAGGGCCACTCGCTGCGAGCGATTTCGAATGCCCGTGCCGAGTTAAGGATGCGCTGTCCTGGACGGACGGCCCTGGTCCAGCGGGGGTGATCGTTCCAACCGCCTTCGGTGATCATGGCCGTTTTGTCGCCGTCTCCGTTGCGCACCATAATGTCGCGTAGCAGTTCGGCGCGGCGGAAGTTGACCACCGATTCGTGGGCAGGCTCGTCGGCGTCGAATCCCAGACCGTAGGCATGAATCGCCAGAATGTCGAAGTAGCCGGACGCGCCGGCGTCATACATCCCCTGCAGATAGTCCAGGTCGTTCATGCTCCATTCGCTGCCGGGCGGGTCGAGCGTGGGGGCGAGTGCGCCGGCCAGGACTTGCATCTCCGGGGCAGCTGCTTTGACCATCGGGTAGACGATTTTCAGCATCTCCACGTATCCGGCCGGGTCGACCGGGCGAAAGCCCCATTCCAGGCTCAAGTTTGGCTCGTTCCAGATGATCAGATAGTGCACTTTTTCCTGGTAGCGGCGTGCGAATTCAGCTGCGTACCGTCCGAACGCCTCGTAGTTTTCCTCGGGCAGGTAGAGGTGATGCGACTCCTCGGGACGGGCCCACTCCGGCACGTAGCCCAGGCGGGCGATCACGGTCAGGCCCTGGCGGTTGGCGTGATCGATCACCACGTCGGGGTGACCCCACGCGTAGTGGCCCTGTCGCGGTTCGTAGTAGGCCCAGGGGAAGTACTCGACGATCCAAGGCGCGCCCATCTCGCGTACCATCTCCAGGCTGCGTTTAATCTTGGCTGCCTCGGGCTCGTCGGTCAGGCGGGTATGGACGCCCATCTTGGCGTTGACGGTTGTGACCGCTCGCTGCGGGCCGAGAGGGACCCAGTTACGGAAATAGGTGCGATAGGAGAAGCCGACGACGCTGCACACGAGCAGCGCGCCGATCAGCTTGCGGACGCGGGGCGACGTGGCCGCGAGGAAGGCTAACCAGTTGGCGAACTTGGATTTTGCGGTGGGAAGGTCTCTCTTCTCAGGGGGAACGATGGGACAGTTCATCAAAGGGAGGTGCGATGCGGGCTGCGCTTACTCCTCGTCCTCCGATTCATCCATAAAGTCGTCGGTTTGGAGCGAAGGTGGAGGCACGAATTCTGCTTCGGTTTCTTCCAGCCCTGTCTCCTCCTGGGGCGCCTGGCTGGCTTCGATGGCCTGGATGCCGTTTTCGGCCTGCTGCAACGAGTTGTTCAGGTTGTCTCGCAGCCGGTAGAGCACGTCAAGCGCGTATACCTCGGCCTCATCAACCAAACGGATCGCTTCGGCGTGTCCATGTGCGATGATGCGCTCGGCCTCTTCGCGTGCGCGCTCGGTGATCGAGTCTTCGCTGACAATCTGGATGGCCTGTTGCTCTGCATGCGCGATGATCTGCTCTGCCCGCGCCTGCGCATCACTGATGATGCGGTCGCGCTCGGTGATCATGCGCTCGCTTTCCTTGATCGCGCTGGGAATGCTGATGCGCATCTGATCGATCAGCCGCAGACATTCCTCTGAATTAACGATCAGCGATGGCGAGAGAGGCACGCGCCATCCTCGATTCAAGGTCTGTTCGAGTTGGTCCACCAGTTGTAGAATTTCCATGATCAGTTTGAACTTTCGTTGCAGTCTTTCGTAGTCAGATACCAGTTCTCGGCGATACAAGGAGACGGCGGCAAGATACTCAGGATTGGAGGCGGAACCTATGCAAACCGGCGCCGCAGCGCCTGCGCCGTATGCGGTGTCACCCAACCCGAGATGTCGCCGTCCAGGCTGGCGACCTCCTTCAGTATCGTTGAACTGAGATAGGCGAACTGCGTGCTGCAGAGCAGGTAGCAGGTCTCGATCTGCGGGGCCATGTACCGGTTAGCCATGTCGATGCGGGACTCGAAGCTCAGGTCATCGACATTTCGCAGGCCGCGCACTATCACGCGCACGCCGTGGCGCTCTGCCCATTTTACCGTTAGTCCGCTATATGACACAATCGAAATATTTTGCACGTCCTGCAGGGCTTCCCGGGCCAGCTGTATCCGCTCATCGGTCGAAAATAGCAACCGTTTGGCGGGCGCGTCGAAGACGGTGACGATCAGTTCATCGAAGAGCGCGGCCGCGCGGCGTGCGATGTCGCGATGGCCGTGATGGAAGGGATCGAAGCTGCCGGGATAGATGGCGCGGGTCATAGAGCTTCCTTCGAGCCGGGGGAGGTCCCGTTTGCGGCGCCGGCTGGCGGGTCGTTGAAACGGTCGATCAGATCGTCTGCTGCGATGCTTGCGACCGAGTCCAGCTGCAGGTCGGCGGCGGAAAAGTCGGAGCTGCGCGTTATGCGATTAGGGACGGCGATGCAACGCAACCCGGCCCCTTTTGCCCCCAACATGCCGTTATAGGAATCCTCGATTGCGACCGCCCGGCGGGGCGGCACATCCAGCCGCTTCACGGCGAGTCGGTATAGGGCCGGGTCCGGTTTGACCCGCTCGACATCATCGGCGGTGACGACCTTGTCGAAGCGGCTCCGCAGGCCCAGTCGTTGTAGATGTGAGTCCACCCATTTGCGGTCTGAACTGGAGGCAACCGCCAGCTTCAGCTCCCGCCGTTCGGCCGCGGCGATCAGTTCGAGCACGCCGGGCAGGATTGGTTGGGCGTGGACGCGGTCCAGAAACTGCCGGCGGCGTTCCGTGCGCAGGCGCTGGCGGTCGATGGTGCGACCCAGCTGAGTTTCCAGATGATCATGGGGGTCGAAATCGTCCGTCCCGCCGCCCACGCATTGCAGCCAGAGGCCGAGTGGCAGCGCAACGTCGTAGCTGCTGTAGATTTCCTGCCAGGTCTGGTAATCTGGCGTCTCGGTGTCCAGAATCGTCCCGTCAAAGTCGAATACAATCGCCTGCAACACTGGCTTTCTCCGTTTTAGGTCGGTCGAGAAAATGCTATGCAATTTCGCCAGAAGGGCTTGAGATGGAATCGGAGTGACTTCGGGCCGGTCGGCGCCTAGGCAACGAACTCGCTGAAGACACGGTTACCGAGCAGCAGCCCTCTGGCGGTCAGGCGCACCCGTTCCTGGTTCGATTCCAGCAAGCCGGCATCCTGCAAGCGGTCCAATTTTGGGCCGAAGACGGCGCGCATAGGCTGCCCGTGCAAGGCTTCAAAGCGGGCGAATGCCACCCCTTCCCGGACAAGCCGCAGGCCGAGCAGCATGGTTTCGCCCATGGAGACAAGGGCCGGCAGCTCCTCAGAGAAATCAACGGGCGTCTCGCCGGAATCGAGGCGCTTCATGTAGCCTGGCACGCTCTTGCGGTTGGACCAGCGCAGCGCCGCCTGGCTGCATTGCGAACTCACAGCCGGTTTTGGCGGGGCCGCGCCGGTACCTTTCCGAGTCAGCTCGCGGTGCAGACGCGCGGACAGGGGATAGCGCAGATGGCTGTGCGCGCCGGGCCCGACACCGATCCAGTCCTGATTGCGCCAGTAGATGAGGTTGTGCCGGCAGGCGAACTCCGCGCCCCGCGCCCAGTTGGACACTTCATAGTGGACGTAACCGGTTTCCTGTAGGCGCGCCATGGCGATCTCGTACAGTTTCGCTGCCTGGTCATCATCCGGGGGTGGTGTCTGCCCGGTATCCACCCAGTGGGCCAGCGGCGTTTCCGGCTCGACGATCAGGCTGTAAAGGCTGAGATGCTGGGGGGCGAGTTCGAGCGCCTTGTCCAGCGTGTCGTTCCAGGCGTTCGCCGATTGCTGCGGCAGGCCGAACATGAAGTCGAGATTGATGTTGTCAAATCCTGCTTTCACAGCCGCGTCGAAGGCGTGCAGGGCGTCGTCCGCGCTGTGGATGCGGCCCAGAAAGGCCAGTTCCGGCGGCTGAAAGCTCTGCACGCCCATACTCAACCGGTTCACGCCCAATTCGCGCAGGAGTGCAAACTGGCCCCAATCTTCGATGCCCGGATTGGCTTCCACGCTGATTTCGGCGTCGGCCGCCAGGGAGAACTCTGTGCGGACCAGGTTGAAGAGGCGGGTGAGCTGGCCTGCGCTGAGAGCGGTCGGCGTGCCGCCGCCCATGAAGACCGTCTGCACCGTGCGTCCGTCGAGAAGTGGGGCCCAACGTGTCAGTTCGCGGCAGAGCGTCTGCGTGTATGACTCGTAAAGCGGTTCCAGACGGGCGTAGGTATTGAAATCGCAATAGGGGCATTTGCGGGCGCAGAAAGGAATATGAATATAGAGGCCAAGTGGCCGCTCAATTTTGGAGGTGGGGCGATCTTGTCTGCCGGCGGGCGCGGTGTGCGCGTCGCCGTCGATGTCTCTTGTTCTCCGTTCGCGGCGCGTGGAATATGTCGGAGGCGATGCAGCCGAGAGGTTCATCAGTTCTGTGACGGCGCTCCTTGCAGGCGGAGGGAGTGAAGAGAAGAGAGCGAAGGGAGAAAGCCTCCATCGCCGCGATCTCTATCAGGGATTTTCCAGCCTGAATCCGTGGCCGCGCACAGTGATTATATAGTCATCCCTGTCGTCATGTTCGTTGAGCCGTTCGCGCAGCCGGCGCACGAGTGCGTCGATGGCCTGCTTGCTGACACCGTCGCCGCTGGTCTCCGGCCAAACCGCCTGCACGATCTGTTCACGCGTCATCACGCCGCCGCCCTCATGCCAGAGCGCGCTCAGCAGCCGGTATTGATGCAGGCTCAGGGGCGGGTCCAGCAGCGTCCCGTTGAGCCAGACCTGGCGGGTCTCCTCTTCGATGCGCAGACCTGACCCCACTTCCTCTTCCGATTCGGGCGTGTCCAGGGTGAGCGGAGTCGTGGCCTCGTCATCGACAAAGGCCATTTTGAATCGCAGGGCAATCTGCACTTCATCGCCGTCCGAAAGACTGTGGGGCGCGTCGGCGATATCGACACCGTTGACGTGGGTCCCGTTCTTGCTGCCCAAGTCTTCGATTGCGTAGCCGAAGCCGTCCCAGAAAATGCGGGCGTGATTACGGCTGACCTGGCGGTCCGGCAGTGTTACGTGGCATTCATCGTGGCGCCCAATGATCAGGGGGGTGGTGCGGCTGAGGGGCCAGCCTTGGCCGGTCTGGTTGCCATGGCGCAGGATAAGCATGGCCGTCTCCCGCTGTTGGGCAACAGGTTGCGGTCGGCGGAATTCTGCGAAACTCTGTTCAGCGTTTTGGCCCTCTTGCGTCATTTCCATCCCTCTTGGAACTAGCAACTACGTGATGTTTCGGCGCGACTTGCAATTTTTTCCGACACTTCCTATAGTAAGAGCCCTAATGCCAACCCCCGAATCCGTAACGGTTACAGGACTTTCGCAATCGCGGCGAGCGGCTGCCAAGGGGGAAGTTCATTATAGCGAAGCCGGTTTGAATCGTCAACAGTTTTCTAGAAGGCGGGTGGCATCCGGCCTTGGGAATACCCACTATCGAGGCCGGTTATACCGGATCCAGGGTTGTATTCGGGCGCAACGCTTCCTGGCTATACAGGCGGGGCAAGGGCGTCCCTGAGAGTCGCACATTGGGGTCAATATATTCCGGGGCGCCCGGGGAGCCGCCAGTCCGGCCTATTAACGGATAACGCGGGTTTTCGGCTCCGGCATTTTGCAGAGGTGTCAGGTGGCCACAGTATTGGAAGCAGATTCGATCCTGCGGGGTCGCTACGAAATCGTACGCCTGGTGGGGCAGGGCGGCATGGGCGCGGTCTACCGGGCCAACGATCTGCGTCTGGACGGGCGGGTTTGCGCGATCAAAGAGATTTTGCCCAACCTGCTGATCGACCAGCGCGGGCCAGGCGTGGACCTGGGGCAGACGATCGAGCAGTTTTACCAGGAGGCCAGCGTCCTTGCGCGGCTCGACCATCCAAACTTGCCCAAGGTGTCAGACTATTTCTCGGTTGACGGGCGCGAGTACCTGGTGATGGATTTCATCGAGGGTCGCGACCTGCAGGAGATCCTCAACGAAATGCTTCGCCAGCAGAAGCGACTGTCGGAGGCGCAGGTGCTGCTTTGGGCCGCGCAGCTTCTCGACGCGCTCGAATATCTGCACGGCCAGGATCCGTCCGTTCTGCACCGCGACATCAAGCCGGGCAATATCAAGATTACGCCCGAGAACAGATTGAAGTTGGTGGATTTCGGCCTGGTCAAGATTTTGCAGCCGGATGACGCCCGTACGGTGACGGTCGTGCAGGGCCGCGGCACGGTCGCCTATACGCCGCTTGAGCAGTACGGCGGCGACACGGGCCACACCGACGTGCGCACCGACATTTACAGCGTCGGCGCGACTCTTTATCACCTACTGGCAGGGACGCCGCCGCAGGATGCGAAGGAACGATTTCTGAAGTCAGGGCTGCTCGATCCCTTACGTCAGCTGAATCCGGACATCTCGACGCGTACCGAGCGCGCCGTATTTCAGGCCCTGGCGATGCATCCGGATGAGCGGCCGTCCAGCATCCCGGTATTGCGCGAGGCGCTTTTCGGGGTAGAGAACACCAGTAAGAACCCGACGACCGACCTGTTGCCGCCGCCCTCATGGAACGAGATCATGAACAGAAACAGGGCGCTGCTCGGGCTGACGATCGCCCTCTTCATCGTCGCAACAGTCATCAGCGTCTTCGACTTCTGAGCGTACCGGGGCCGGCCACGCTGCGGCTGGTTCGTCGCTTCCATTCGCCTCTCTGTTCCCTGTGAGAATGAACCGTGATCGGCAACTGTGCGCCCTCGGGGGCGGGCCGGATCTGCGCTGCTGCCTGCGGTCAGCAGACGCGCCAAAGTTAAGCCGAAACAACGCTGTGAAAATTTGCGCAATCTTTTCGCGCTCTTTTATACTGGTAAGCAGATTCTTGCAAGGGGTGGCCCTACCGTCGCGCGCTCCCATGGGGCGCAGAACGGCAGGGCTCGGCAGTTGGCATGACGGATTCCTGCGTCTGGTTCGTTCCGTCGCGGCGTGAGAACCAGAAGCCGCCGGACGTAGCACCCCGATGATGGGCGGTGGGCTGAAAATGGGCCGCGCCGTTCTGCTCGGAAGTCAAGGATAGCCCAGCATAGATCAGGAGGGCGGATCTTTTCCGCGCAGCCATGAAACGTCTCCTTTCATTCTTTTCGAATCCACGCGCGCTCAGCGTGACCATCGGCGTGATCGCGTTGCTCGCACTGAGCGTCGTCCCGACGTTCAGTGTGAAAGAGCTCCACGTCGAACTGGCCGCGGAAGCGCTTTTGGAGCACGGGCCCAAATGGTTCACGAACGGGCTGTTGACTACTCTTCTCGTCGACATTGTCATCATTTTGATGGCAGTTTTCGCTGCCTCGAGGATGAAGGAGATCCCCGGCGGCTGGCAGAACATCATGGAGATGATGGTCGAGGGGATATGGAACCTGACCCAGAGCATCGCCGGCCACGGTTCTGCCAACGCCCGCAAGTTTTTTCCATGGGTGATGACGATTTTCATTTTCGTCCTGATCAGCAACTATATCGGTCTGCTGCCGGGATTCGGCTCGATTGGCGTCTACCATAACGGCGGCGGGGAACACGCGCAGGTTGAGCTGGGCAGCCAGCTGGCCATGGCCGGCGGTGAGGCGGTCGCGGTCTCTGCAGCTGCGGAGGAGGGAAAGCCGGTCCTTGTACCTCTTTTTCGCAGTCCATCGGCAGACCTCAATGTAACATTGGCCCTGGCGCTGATCTCCGTTTTCATGACGCAGTTTTTCGGTGTGCAAGCACTGGGTCTGGCCTACTTCGGAAAGTTTTTTCAGAATCCAATCAAGCGGCCAATGCAGGCCATAGTCGGTTTCTTCGAGTTGATCGCTGAAATCTCCAAGATAATCAGCTTCTCTTTTCGTCTCTTTGGGAACGTCTTTGCCGGTGAAGTCGTGCTGCTGGTGATGGCATTTCTCGTCACTTTCCTCTTGCCCAGCGTTTTCTATGGGCTGGAGCTGTTCATCGGCTTCATCCAGGCTCTGGTCTTCATGTTGTTGACGCTGGCCTTCTTTACGATGGCGACTGTGAGCCATGACGACCATCACTGAGGTGGTTTTCCCGGTGGGGCGGCCGGATGAGGCGATTGGTTCGCCAGGCCTCTCATATCTCATTTGACACTTTGCGTCCTTTCGAAACACAGGCGCATCGAACGACTGCAAATCGAACATCTGCAAATCGAACAACTGCAAAAGGAGTTCACACTCATGGATGTTGAAGTCGCCAAGGAACTGGGTTCCGCACTTGCTATCGGGTTGGGCGCAATTGGCCCCGGCATTGGAATCGGCCTGATTGGCGCCAAAGCGATGGAAGCGATGGGCCGCAATCCCGAAGTGACCAACACTGTGCAGACGAACATGCTGCTTGGTTTCGCTTTCTGCGAATCGGTCGCTATCTATGCGCTGGTTATCTCCCTTTTGGTTAAGTTCGCCTAGAGCCTCCCAAACGGGGATACACGATTCTTGTTGCCGAACCCGCGGGCGCAACCGCGGATGAAGCGGCAGCAGAAGTCAGGCTTCCGTACACTCCTGCGCCGTAGCCGCAGGCCGGTGCGAAGCATATAAACCAGGAGGTTGGCCTTGGACGCACTCGATAAACTAGGCATCAGTTGGCAGTTATTGCTATCCCAGATCATCAACTTCAGCCTGTTGATGGTAGTTTTGCATCTGTTACTTTACAAGCCGGTTCTGAAGATGCTGGAGCAGCGCAGAAAGCGCATCGCCGACGGATTGGAGCAGGCTGACAAGGCGTCGCGGGCGGCCGCTGAGGCCGAGGCGGAGAAGCAGGGGATCCTCGAAGAGGCCCGCCGCGAGGCGCAGGAGGTGCGGGCGCAGGCGACGCGCGACGCCGAACGCATCGCCCAGGACATCCGCAGCCGCGCCGATCAGGAGGCCCAGGACATCCGCATCAAGGGGCAGGCCGACGCAGAGGCGCAGACCGCGGCCGTGATGGCGGACGCCAGAAAGCAGATTGCCGACCTGGCCATTGCCGCGACCGAGCAGATTCTGGGCCGCGAGCTGGCGAACCGGGATGAGCAGGAGCGCTTTGTGGACGACTATCTGGCGCAACAGAATGGGAGCGGTACATGAGCGAGCGCGCTTCGGCCCAAGACTATGCCCGCGGCATCCTGGAAACGATTGTCGGGCAGTGGCAGGAATCTCTGACAACGATTGCTGACACTCTTGAGCAGAATCCGGAACTTGCCTCGGACGTTGAATCCGTCGAAAAGGCGCTCCCCAGGTCCACTCCTGCCGAAATGAAAAACTTTGTAAGGACGCTTGTGCAGGATGGGAACGCTGCCATGCTTCCGCAAATTGTCAGCGCTTTGGGCGCGAGTCTGCGCGGCGAGAGCGGGCCGCAGTCAGCCGACATCACGAGCGCGGTCGAGTTGGGCGACGACGCGCAAGAGCAGATTCGCCGGCGGCTCACCAAGCAGTACGGCGAGGACCTCATTTTCAGCTTCGATGTCGATGAAACGCTCATGGGCGGCCTGCGCATTCGTGTAGGCGATCAGTTGATCGACAATACGGTCGCAAACCGGCTGATGGCCCTGCGTGAAATGATCGCGGCGGAAGTTCGGTGATTCACCGGCGGTCAGGTCCCGGCGGCGGCTCTGAGTTCGCCGGCGATTGACCACTCGCCAACAACCACTGGAGAAGAAGAAATGGCAGTTCAGACGGAAGAACTGACCCAGGAATTTACCGACCGGCTTAAGCAACAGATTCTCAACTTCAAGCCGGCGCCCAGCCGCGTGGACGTGGGCGAGGTCGTCGAAGTCGGCGACGGGATCGCCATTATTGGCGGGCTGCAAGGCGTTATGGCGAGTGAGCTGGTTGAGTTCACCAAGACCGGCGTGTTGGGCATCGCCCAGAATCTGAACAGCGATTCGGTCGGTATCATCATCATGGGCGAGTTCACGGAGATTGAGGAGAGCGACCTGGTGCGCAGCACGGGGCGCCTGGCTTCGGTCCCCGTGGGCGACCCGCTGATCGGGCGCGTGGTCAATGCCGTGGGCCAGCCGCTGGACGGCAAGGGTCCAATTGAGGCAACCGCTACGCGTCCTGTCGAGCGAATCGCGCCCGGCGTGGTCCTGCGTAAAGGGGTTGATACGCCGGTCGAGACCGGGATCACCGTCGTGGACGCGCTGATACCGATCGGTCGCGGCCAGCGCGAGCTGATCATCGGCGACCGCCAGACCGGCAAGACCGCTGTAGCCGTCGACACGATTATCAACCAGAAGGGTAAGGACCTGATCTGCATCTACGTTGCCATCGGCCAGAAGCAGTCGACGGTGGCGCAGGTGGTGGGCACGCTGGAGAAGTACGGCGCGATGGAGCATACTATCGTCGTGACGGCATCCGCCGCGGACCCGGCCGCGCTGCAGTTTCTGGCGCCCTACGCCGGTTGCGCCATGGGCGAGGAGTTCATGGAGCAAGGCCGCGATGCGTTGATCGTCTACGACGACCTCTCCAAGCACGCCCAGGCCTACCGCCAGGTCTCGTTGTTGCTGCGGCGCCCGCCCGGCCGCGAGGCCTACCCCGGCGACGTCTTCTATCTGCACAGCCGGTTGCTGGAAAGGGCCGCGCGAATGGACGAGGAGTTCGGCGGCGGCAGCCTGACCGCGCTGCCGGTGATTGAGACGCAGGCCGGCGACGTCTCCGCCTACATTCCCACCAACGTTATTTCGATCACGGACGGCCAGATTTTTCTCGAGAGCGACCTTTTCTACGCCGGTATCCGCCCTGCCATGAACGTCGGCCTTTCGGTCAGCCGCGTGGGGAGTTCGGCGCAGACGCGGGCGATGAAAGGCGTGGCCGGACGGCTGAAGCTGGAGTTCAGCCAGTTTCGCGAGTTGGCGGCTTTTGCCCAGTTCGGCTCCGACCTCGACGCCGCGACCCAGCGCCAGCTCAATCGCGGCCAGCGCATCCAGGAGACGCTGAAGCAGCCCCAGTACGAGCCTCTGCAACTCGACAAGCAGGTGATGAGCCTTTTCGCAGTGACAAACGGCTATGTCGACGAGGTTTCGATCACCGAAGTCAAGCGCTGGGAAATCGAGATGCACGCCTACATGGATGCGAACCACCCGGAGATCGGTCAGGCGATCCTGCGTGCACGGGACTTGCCCGATGAGTCGCTCGATTCGCTTCGACTCGCGTTGGAGACCTTCAACAGCGGCTGGAGTGGGTCGGAATAACAGGATTGCTGATCGGTGCCCGGAAGTTCCAGGGTCGTGACGGGTCGCAACGCTTGGCGTCGACTAAGAGCCAGAAACTAAAGGCCGGAAGCAAGTATGGCAAGTACACGTGAGATTCGCCGCCGCATCCGCTCGGTGAGGAACATTTCCCAGGTCACAAGGGCGATGGAGGCTGTGGCCGCGTCGAAGATGCGTCGCGCGCAGCAGCAGGTGCTGGCGACGCGCCCCTATGCGGAAAAGGCGCGCGAGGTCCTCAGTGACATTGCCCGCCTCGACAGCGGCGGCGGGGCCGCGGATGCGCTCATCAACCCACGCGCCGAGATCAAGCGCGTGGGGGCGATCCTGATAACAGCCGATCGCGGGTTGGCCGGCGGCTTCAACGCCAATGTGCTGCGCAGCAACGCAGCTTTTCTCAAGGCGCAACGAGATCAGGGACGGGAGGTCGAGGTCGTTGCGGTGGGCAAGAAAGGACGCGACTGGCTCCTGCGCTACGACCCGGTCATACGCGCCGAATTCACCGACATGCCCGATTCGCCGACAGCGGCTGACATCGGGCCGATTTCGCATACTGTTATCGACGATTTTCGCGGCGAGCGTTTCGACGAGGTCCACTTGATCTTCACAGACTTCGTCAATACGTTGCTCCAGCGCCCCACAGTGCAGCAGATTCTGCCGGTTGTACCGGCTGAGCCGACGGTCTCGATTCCGCCCGACTATATCTTCGAGCCGAGCGTCGATGCTGTGTTGGAGGAGGTCGTCATCGGCTTCACCGAGGTGCAGATCCTGCAGGCGTTGTACGAGAGCATCGCCAGCGAACATTCGGCGCGAATGGTGGCGATGCGCAACGCCACTGAAGCGGCCAACGAACTGGTCGACGAGCTGACTCTGACCTATAACAAGGCGCGCCAGGAAGGCATCACTCGCGAACTGATGGATATTGTGGGCGGTTCGGTCGGCCTCGAATAGAGACAAGTGGGCCCAGAGGCCCTCTTCGCATAGCAGAACGGAGCAAACCATGGCAGAAAACGGAAGCAACGGTCGCATCAGCGGTTCGGTGTCAAGCGTTGTCGGCCCGGTTGTTGATTTTTCCTTTACGGGCGCGAACCTGCCGGAGATCTATGACGCCGTCTACGTCGAGCTTGACGATGGCACGACCCTGGTCTGCGAAGTGCAGCAGCACCTGGGGGAGGGCGCGGTGCGGGCGGTGGCGATGAGCTCCACTGACGGGATGCGTCGCGGCATGGAGGGTTACTCGAACGGCGCGCCGATTACGGTACCCGTTGGCCCGGGCACATTGGGGCGCATCTTTGACGTGGCCGGCAACACGATCGACAGCGACGAGAAGGTCGACGCAGCCGATCATTACTCAATCCATCGTGAGCCCCCTTCCTTTTCCGAGCGCAGCACGCAGGCTGAGTTGTTCGAGACCGGCGTCAAGGTGATTGATCTGATCGCCCCCTTCACCAAGGGCGGCAAGACCGGCATCTTCGGCGGCGCCGGCGTTGGAAAGACGGTCATCATCCAGGAGTTGATCAACAACGTCGCCAAGTTCCATAGCGGCTACTCGGTCTTTGCCGGCGTGGGCGAGCGCAGCCGCGAAGGCAATGACCTCTGGCACGAAATGCGCGCGTCGAAAGTAATCGATTCAACGGTGATGGTATTTGGTCAGATGAACGAGCCGCCGGGCGCCCGCCTGCGCGTTGGCCTGACCGGGGTTACCATGGCCGAGTACTTCCGCGACGAGGGCCGCGACGTGTTGCTCTTCATCGACAACATCTTCCGCTTTGTGCAGGCCGGTTCGGAAGTGTCGGCGCTGCTGGGGCGGCTGCCGAGCGCGGTGGGCTACGCGCCGACGCTGGGCACCGACATGGGCCAGTTGCAGGAGCGCATCTCCTCCACCAACGTGGGGTCGATTACTTCGATGCAAGCTGTCTATGTGCCCGCGGATGACTATACCGACCCGGCGCCGGCCACAACGTTTGCCCACCTCGACGCCACCATTACGTTGGAACGCGCCCTGGCCGAGCAGTCGCTCTACCCGGCGATGGACCCGCTTGGCTCGACCAGCCGCATCCTCGACCCGCTCATCGTGGGCGACGAGCATTACAACGTGGCGCGCGAGGTGCAGCAGACGCTGCAGCGCTACCGCGATCTGCAGGACATCATCGCCATTCTCGGTGTCGAAGAGTTGAGCGAGGATGACAAGCTGATCGTGTCGCGGGCGCGCAAGATCCAGCGTTTCCTGACGCAGCCGATGTACGTAGCTGAGCCGTTCACGGGCCAGTCCGGCGAGTATGTGAAGATCGAGGACACTGTGAGCGGCTTCCGCGAGATTCTGGACGGGAAGCATGACGACCTGCCCGAGCAGGCCTTCTACATGGTCGGCACCATCGACAAAGCGGTCGAGAAAGGCGAGCAATTGAGGCAGGAGTCATGACGATCCAGGTCGAGATTGTAACGCCCAGCCGGCAGCTGTACAGCGGCGAGGCCGAGATGATCACGATGCCCGGCGTCGAGGGCGAGATGGGCGTATTGGGCGGTCATGCCCCCCTGCTGACAACGCTGAACATCGGCGAGATCGTGCTGCACAGGGCCGACGGCGAAGACGACTACATCGCGGTCAGCGGCGGTGTGGTCGAGGTGCGGCCGGACAAGGTGGTGGTGCTGGCGCGTTCAGCCGAGCGTGCCGGGGAGATCGATATTTCTCGCGCCGAGGCCGCGATGGAGCGCGCCGAAGAGGCGCTGCGCACGCGTCCCGATGAGGAGCGGCGCCCCGTCGAGGTCGCCTACCGCCGCAGCCAGCTGAGACTCAAGGTGGCGCGCCGCCGTCGCAGCGCGCGTCCGGGCGCCTTTGCGGAGGATGAAGGGTAGAGTTCTCTGGCAGCAGAAAAAACAGAGGCCGGGTCCTTCGCGTATGAAGGCTCGGCCTTTTTGTTTAATCAGCTGACGGCGTGCAGTCTTCGCGCCCAGAGAATTAGGTGTGGGACCCGGACGGTGCAGGTTAAGGTTTTGCACCAGCGGTCGGCTAACTCTCTACTTTGGCATATTTTGCAGCGCATGGAAGACCGGCAGCGGTCTCCGTTGGTTGTCGACAATGCCCCATAGGGCTTTTTCGGTGTTGTCGGCGACCAATCGGAAATTGAGATTCCAGAGGATGGCTGGGCCGACCCACCCCCAGTTGCGCATCATCTGATAGGCCTCTACGGTCCACTGGGCCTGCTCTTCCAGGCTGTTGTCGTCGGCATAGCGACGTGTGTTTCTTTCCGCCTCGGTTGACAAAATGTGCGAGCCGCCCGCAGCCCAGCCGAACTCGGTCGGCCAGATGAGATGGTTGGCGGCGCCGTACTTGACAGCGAGGTTGCGGTAGCCCTCCATCGTGCTGCGGAAGCTCCACGAGTGATGGGGGTTGTCGCAAGGCCCTTTGAACTGGTTGCCAGTTGTCTGAATTGTTTGGCAGGCTGCCTCGTGCCTGACGGACGGCGGTACGTTGTAGCCGCTGGGATGGGCGCCGAATCCGTCGGCGTGGTTCGCAAGCCCCTGTTGCAGCATTGCTTCAAAGTAGCGGAAGTCGTCCACGGCAAAATTGCCATTGTCTCCTGCCGGCGTCAGCGCGCCGCTGATCACCAGCATTGACGGGCAGGCAGACTTGATCGCCGCATAGGCCGGTCGCAATAGCGCCATGTATTCGCCTGGGTTGATCGGTCGGTTGCCCCACTCATAGTGCAGATTCTGCTCGTTCCACACCTCGATGGCTTTCACAGAAGAGTTGCAATATCTTCCTGCGAGCGCCCCCAGGAATCTTGCGAACGTATTCGGATCCGCTGGCGGCCCGCCGACAGAGCCGTCGAAACCCGCCTCTCGCGCCCAACCCGGCGCATTGACAACACTGAACAACAGGCTGATGCCGGCGCCGTTCGCCCCGTCAATGAACCCCTGCATCGCGCCCCACTGATAGTCGCCTGGGTTCGGCTCAAACACATACCACTCGATCTGCTGCTTCACCCAGCCGAAACCCAACTGGAGTTTTGTCGTTTCCATGACCCATCCGGCTTCCTGGTTGTGGACCATGTGGGCCTGGACGCCGTAGCCGAAACCTCCCCCGCCGGCAGGGGCGGGTGCGGCGGCCACCGCAGGTGCAGCCGCCGGCGGATCAGGAATGTCGGTGATCACCGCGACCTGGTCCAGCGAGCCGGCCGCCGCAACCAGCTGACCAAGTACCCATCCCTTTGTGCCGTTGCCAATATCGATCTGCCACCAATCCCCAGCCTGATTCTTACCGAAAATGAGGTAGGGCTGACCGGCTTTTAGTTGTCCTGCGAGGGGGTAGTTTGTGCCCGGTCCCTGGCGGACGTTGACGATCTGCGTGCTTGCCAGCGTCGGGACTTCGGGCGTCGGCGTTGGCACGGGTGTGGCGGTCGCGATCGGCGTCGGCGTCGCCATCGGCATGGCCACTACGTTCCCCGGGCTTGCCAACTGGCGGTTCCCCAGGTTGGAGACCTGCACAACCTGGGCCTCGACGCGCACGTCGCCGTCGCCGGGCGGCGCCTGGAAGGTGTGTACCGGATTGTTGATCGGATAGGAGACCTGCTCCAGAACGGTTCCATCGGGCCGGAAGATCGTATATGCGACCTCCAGCCGCGTGGGGCTGGGGTCGACGTTGCCTCCGGTCTGGAACTGGCGCGCGACCTCCCACAGGTCCGGGTCGACGTCACCGCTATCGGCGTCGCGTACCATCACCTGGGTGACATTGTACAGGTCGAGCAGGGTCAGTTTGTGGGCAAAGCTGCTGCTATTTTCGATCGTTACTGTTCGCTCCATCTGCTGGTCGTCGATGTAGCTGTACATATAGGCGCCGATGGCGCCGTCGTAGGCCAGCGGGCGGGAGATGCGGGGGTTTTCGACCGAGAGCTGAACGGGTTGACCGGGCTGGATTACGCCATCCTCTCCACCCAGGCGAATCTGGGCGACAAGCGGCTGGAGCGACTGTCGGAAGCCTTTCAGCCATACCTGTCCTTCGCTGCGCTCGACGGACATGCCCGGCAGTTCCAACTGCACTTTGCGGCGGTCGATCTGGTCGGTCGCGAAGGCCAGCAGCGAGCCCGTCGCCCCGCCCAGCTGATAGGCCGCTGGGTCGGCCGGGCCCGGGATCAGCACGCGGTCAGCGGCTCTGCCCAGTGCCTGCCAGTCGTAGCCGCGGGTATTCCAGTCGACCGGCGACACCTGGTGCGGCGACTCGACGCGCACCGCCAGCCAGCGGTTGACATCCGGCGCGTGCAGCCGTTCGGCCAAGCGCTCGATGAAATGGCTGAACTCGGCCTCACCGGCCATTGCAGCATCCATGCCGCGGTAGTCGACAATTACGCCTGGGTAGCTGTACTGGATCAGCAGGTTGGTCACCGCGTCGAGCTGGTTCTGCATCTGGCCCGGTTCGACCAGCATGTTATGCAGCAGGTCGCTGCGCGGCGGCTCCATGCCGCGCCAGTTGCGCAGGACCGGCACAACGGCATAGTTTCCGACCGGGGGATTGGCGCGTTCAACGTCCAGGGCGCCGTCTCCGCGCAGATAGAAGCCGGCGATGGCAAGCGATGTAATGCCTGCATTGGCCAGCGTGGCCGTCACCTGTTCGCCGACGCCGATGTTGGTCTCCACGCGCGGGGGCGGCGCGCTGGTCTGCATCACGACGAAGTTTGACGGCGGCCAGCCGGCAACGCGGGCCTCGATGCGATCATCCATCGACAGGACCGAACTGGGCACGAACTCCCAGCTGTCCCCGTTCCAGCTGTACAGTTCCAGCGTCTCGTAGGGCTGGCTGTCATTGGGTATCGGGATTTGCACGATACTCTGGTCGACGCTACCGCCGCGCACGGTCACCTCATAGATCGGGCTCCTGGCTTCCAGGCCGGCATTGGTGAGGGCGTCTCGGGCTGCTACCCAAGCCTGCCCCGCGTTGCCGTCCAGAAATTCCATGCGCGGGGTGCTTTCGAGATTGACCTGAAAGGACTCCATCACGTGTTCAGGAGGGAATACGATCGTCGTCCCGTCCGGGTCCATCAGCGAGCCGCCATTCCTGTCGATCGTCGTGTAGGAGAGGTACTGGATGCGATCGATCAGGCTGATCGGAGGCAGTAGCAGCGCGATGATGATGAGGGCAGGCAGAACGAGCGAAAGAAGGGCGCCGACGATTTTTCTCATCCCGGAGCTTCCTCGCCGGCGCGGCTCATCATAGTCGAAAGAAGAGCGTCGCATTTATGATATCCTCCATTCCGAGCCCCTTGTGAGCAGGAGCGGATTGGATGCGAATCCTTCGTCCGGACGCGTGTCTATCGGCAGCGGCAGACCGTCTGCCAATCTCCGGCGCGTTCCGTCCTTCGTTTGCATCCGAAGAAATCCCATCGTGCGCCTGTCGCCAATTTTCAAACATCATGGCATAGGCAGGAAGAGTATTTGGCCGAAAGTGTCGCCCAAATGACGGTTTTTCGAGGTGAATCTTCGGCCAAACCACCCGCCTGGCGCATTCAGTTATCTGACAATCTTAGCACAAGGAAAAACCTCAACAAAAACGGGTATATTCCTGGCAAAGAGGTGTGCGCGGGCGGCCAGGGCGGGGCGTCGCTTTCATCGTCCGGTTCCCCTCACTGCCTGCCTGACAAACTTACCTGGAAATGATTGCCGAAACGTTTGCCGCTGCATTATACTGTTGGCGTAATCGCCCTGAGCCCTTTTGGTCCCGTTCCGGCGTCGTGTTCCTATTGCGCGCAACGGCGCGGGAGACCGCTTCCGATGGGAAGGCACCGATGTACCGCAAAGTCGTCGTCAGCTGGGGACCGGTGTTCTGACCAAGGGCACGCGCTTCCTGAATCAGCCGCAGATGGTCGAGCTGACGCGTCAGATCGCCTCGCTCCATCACCAGGATAAGGAGTTGATCGTCTGCACATCGGGCGCGCAGGCTGCCGGCCGGGCGCTTCTGGACTTTCCCGCTCTGCCTTCCAGTCTTTCCAGCCGTCAGATGCTTGCTGCGGTGGGCCAGAGCAGGCTTATGCTCCTGTGGGGGCGCTTCTTTGAAATCTACGGCATTCTCGTCGGCCAGATCTTGCTGACCAGGGCAGATACTGAAAATCGCCAGCGTTTCCTGAATGCACGCGATACGTTCAACGACCTGATCAAACACCGGATCGTACCGGTCGTCAACGAAAACGACGCGTGGCCGTCGAGGAGATCAAGGTAGGCGACAACGATAATCTCTCTGCGCTGGTGGCCGTGTTGACCGATGCCGATTTGCTGTTGATGTTAACCGATCAACAGGGGCTGTTCACTGCTGATCCGCGCACCGACCCGAACGCACGGCTGATCCCGGAAGTTCACGAGATTGACGATTCACTGCGCGCCCTGGCCGGCAGCAGTCATTCAGGGCTGGGGATTGGCGGCATGAGTACAAAGCTGGAGGCGGCGGATATCGCCCGCCGCGCCGGGACAGACGTTGTCATCGCCGCGGGGAGTGCGCCGGACGTGATAATCCGGGCCGTGGCCGGGGAGCAGGTCGGGACACGCTTTCCCGCGCAGGAGACGCCGCTGGAAAACCGCAAGCGTTGGATCCTGGCCGGTCCCGCGCCGTCGGGCCGCCTGATGGTGGACTCCGGCGCGGCCAAGGCATTGCGCCGCGATGGAAACAGCTTGCTGCCGGTTGGAATCACCGCCGTGGAGGGCGAATTTGAGAGGGGTGACGCCGTATTTGTGCGCGAGACGAACGGCCCGGACCTGGCGCGCGGCATCACACGTTACAGCAGCCACGACCTGGATCGAATTCGCGGCTGTCAGTCGCATGCGATCAGCGAGCAGCTGGGCTACGACTACGGGCCGGTGGTGCTTCACCGCAATGATATGATCGTATTGGAGTAGAGGATGGGAGGGGAGCAATGACGACTGCTGTGAGGGAGCCAAGTGTCCGTCAGGAGAGTTCGTCCGGAAACGGCCAGGGAGCACCGCAGTCAGTTGACGTGGAGGCGATGGGACGCGCCGCGCGGCTGGCAAGCCGCAAACTGGCGGGGCTGACGTCGACACAGAAGAACGCCGCGCTTCACGCAATCGCGGACGCGCTCGAGGCGGGGAGCGCCGATGTGCTGGCGCAGAACGAACTCGACATCACCGCGGGCCGCGCCAACGGACTCAGCGAAGCGCTGCTCGACCGGTTGCTGCTGACACCCGAACGAATGCGGGGATTGGCGGAGGATACGCGGCGCGTGGCCGCGCTGCCGGACCCTGTGGGCGCGGAGCTGGAAAGCCGCGTGCTGCCGAACGGAATGCGCCTCAGCCGCCGCCGTATTCCGATCGGTGTGCTTGGCGTCATCTACGAAGCCCGTCCTAACACGACAATCGATATTGCAGTGTTGAGCCTGAAAACGGGCAATGCGGTGATCCTGCGCGGCGGCAAAGAGACCCTGCGCAGCAATCTGGCCCTGGTCTCCGTTATCAGCGGCGCGCTGCGCGAGCAGGGCCTGCCGGGTGAGGCGATCCAATACATCGGCAATCCGGACCGGGAGCTGGTCTCGCGTTTCCTGCGCATGGATGAGTACGTCGATATGCTCATCCCCCGCGGCGGCAACAGCCTGCACCGCCTCTGTCGCGAGCAGAGCACGATCCCGGTGATCACCGGGGGTATCGGCATCTGCCACTACTATGTCGATGTCAGCGCCGAGCAGGAGCGGGGGCTTGATGTCATCGTCAATGCCCGCACGCAGCGGCCTTCCGTGTGTAACGCGCTCGACACGCTGCTCGTCAACCGCGGCATTGCAGCCGAGTTTCTGCCGAAGCTGGCGCGGCGCATGGCCGAGTGCGGCGTGGAGGTGCGGGCCGCGCCCGACGCGCTTCCCCTTCTCGAAGGCCATGGGGCAACCGTCCTTCCGGCGGGGCCGGAGGACTGGGACACAGAGTGGATGGAGCTGATCCTGGGCGTTAAGCTGGTGGACTCGATGGACGAGGCAATTGAACACATCCAGGAGCACAGCCAGGACCACTCCGACGGCATCCTGACCAACGACTGGAACAACGCCCAACGCTTCATCGATGCGATCAATTCCTCAGCTGTCTTTGTCAACGCCAGCACGCGCTTCAACGACGGCGGCCAGTTTGGACTCGGGGCCGAGGTTGCCATCAGCACGCAGAAGCTCCACGCGCGCGGTCCCATGGGGCTGGAGGAGCTGACCACCTACAAGTGGGTTGCGGTGGGAGACATGCACGTGCGTGAGTAGTTCTCAGGCGATTGAACTTTCGACCGGGGCCGCATGGCCCCGGTTTCCTCTTCTACGGCTCGACTCTTTCGGCGTAGCCAAGCAGCGCAGCCGCGGCAGTCTCCAAGTCCTGGAAGATTCCCAATCCAACTGACGCCGCCACCGCCGCACCGACCGCCGCCTCCTCGGCATGGCTTGGGATCAGCAGCGTCTTCTCGAAACGACGCGCCAGGATCTGGGCCAGCAGGCGGTTCTGGCGAACGCCGTTGCCCGCGCCTACCAGGAGCGGCGGCGTTCCCACCACCGGCTCCATCTGTTCGAAGAAGGCGAAAAAGCCGTCGACCATGCCCTCAAGCAAAGCGCGTGCGAAATGGGCGGGCGTGAAGTTGTGCGGCGACAGGCCGCTGAACGAGGCCCGCAGCCCCGGGTCGGTGCGGCTACCTGTGAAGAACGGTTCACAGTGCAGCCCATCGCTCCCGGCCGGCACCGTCGCCGCAAGTTCCGTCATTCTTTCGTAAAGATTGTCCGGCACTTCCGTGTCCAGGAGCCCGGCGCCCACCTGTTGGAAGAAATGCTGCAAGTAGGCATAGGAGCGGCCGCCGAACAGCCCTCCCCCTATCAGCAAGTATTTTCCCTCGGGGAAGGGACGGTTTTCCAACCCGGGAATGAAATGAAAGCTGTCCGTGCGGGCAGAAATCTGGCCGCCGGTTCCCACGTTCAGGAGCAGACTCTTGCCCGGCTCCGGCGCGCTGCCGATGACACTGGCCTGATTGTCCCCCAGCGCAACCGTCACCGGCGTGCCCTGCTTCAAACCGGCGGCTTCAGCCAGCTCGCGCCGCAAACCCCCGACCACATCCCCGGCGTCCCCAATCGGCGGGAATAGACGCCCCGGCAGATTTAGCCGCTCCAGAAGCGCCGGATCCCAGCAGTTGGCGCGGATGTCGAAGATCCCGGAACTGGCCGCCAGCGTCGGCTCACACACAACCGTCGCGCCGGTAAGGAACGAGACCACTGCATCGGGGACAAAGCAGGCAGTCACCGGGGGACCGGGCAGTGCATTTTGCAATCTGAGCCAGTAGAGGCTGGGGCCCAGAAACCCCGCCGCGGGCAGGCAACCGGTATTGCGAAAGGCCTCACGCCCTCCCGCAGCCGAAATGAACCGGTCCAGTACCGGCCTGTCAGAGCCGGGGAGCGGCTCCTGTACACGCAAATCCTGCCAGGTGATGGCGGGCGCGGCCGGCAAAGCGTCCGGCCCAATGAGCGCGACGCCGTGCTGCTGGCCGGTAACACCGATGCCTTGGATGGCGGTCGGAGCTAAATCCGCCTGCGCCACCAATTCGGTCAGGCACTGCACCGTCAGTTCGTACAGTCGTGACAGATCCAGTTCAGCCCGCCCAGGTCTGGGAGATGAACCAGCGCGATTGGCAACCGTCCGCTGGGCCGCCTGGCGGCCGGTCGCCGGGTCCAGCGCGACGGCGCTCAGCGATGTCGTGCCGATGTCGAGTCCGATCAGCATGGCAATGGCCTCGGATTGCGTGAAGAGAGGCTTGGCCTACGAGATGCATACTGGCGGGAGTGCAATGATTGTACCGCAGAACGACGACCGAATCCATACATATCTCGCTGTAGGCGCAGCCCACTCTTGGGGCGGGAATCGTTTGGCGGGGAAATCATGCCAGCGGCGGCTGAAATCGTCTACCGGCTTCGGGAGAGGTACAGCGCAGGCGCAGGGCAGGCACGGGGCCTGCCTTCACCGTGGCCGCGGCGTTCGCTGATTTGGAGGCGGCGCGATGGGCCGCAGTTGCACAGGGCCGCATTGACCTCACATTCGGCGGCGAGAGAGCATCAGGGGGGCGTTGCGGGGGGAGTCCCCCCGCACAAGGGAGGGCCGAAGGCCCGACCGTCCAAAAGGAATCGGGAAAGTGAATATCCCAACTCTGCCAGAGCATGGAGCGTGGACCGGCCGTGACTTCGTTGCAACCCGAGGTATTGGAATACGTGCCCCAATTTCTGGACTGCACCCCTCGCTGTGTCAGAATGGAAAGCCGCCACTCTCTCTGTTACAATAGACACGGTCGCGCAAACAGGGTTTGCAGTCCGGTCAATTCTCTCCGCGAATCGTGCGGGCCGGCGTACTGATGGCCGAATCGTGCCACACTTTACGAGAGAGGGAGCGCTATGACGACTATAACCCGCGCCCGGGAAGAGCGGGCCCAATTGATCGGTGACGGTTACTGCGTTTTCGAGCAGGTGTTGACGCCGGAGATGCTGGCTCGCGTTCGGGCGGCCAGTGACGGCCTGATCGAGGCTCAGCCTTCTGAGCACTTCGACGAGCAGAAGTCGACCGGCAGCATGATCAGCGTCTACGATGACCCTTTCTTCGCCGAGCTGGTCGCTTATCCTCCGGCTTTGGACGCGCTGGCCGCGTTGGGCTATCCCAATCCGCGCTGGTCGTCCGGGTTTGTCATCAGCAAGCCTGGCTTTTCGCCTCCGCTTTTCTGGCATCAGGACTGGTGGGGATGGAACGACCCTGTCAGCTATACCGACATCCCCCAGCAGCTGTTCCTGATGTACTACCTGGTGGATACGCGCATTGAGAATGGCTGTTTGCGGGTCATATCAGGGTCACACCGCAAGCGCCATCGTATGCACGACGCTGTGCACACCGCCCACACCGACGAACTGCGCCGTGCTACCGATCCCAGCCATCCGGCCTACCAGCCGATGCCGGAGGACCAGGCAGTGCCGGTACGGGCCGGCGATCTGGTTATTGGCGATTCCAGGCTGTTGCACGGCTCCCACGCCAACCAGTCGGACGAGCGCCGTACCGTCATCACGCTCTGGTTCCACCCGAATTTCGACAGCGCGCCGCCCCGCATCCAGGCCCATCTGAGCAAGGTCCAGACGCGTGTACAAAGCTGGCCGCCGCACGCGCGCGAATTGATCGGGAGGCTCGTGCCTACATACGACGGAGATGAAGAGCCGCTCGAGTGGAATCGGGTGCCCGGACCTGAATTGAAGTGATCATCACCTGCGCAAACTGCGCGGCGATAGAACATACAACAAAGGAACCATTCTGAAACGGCAGTGACAATAAGGAGAACAGTTCGATGAAAATGCACATTGGCGGGCAATGGGTCGACAAGTCCGAGAAGATCGAAGTGTTGCATCCGTTTGACGGCTCGGTCGTCGACACGATTCCCAAGGGAGATGCCGCGGACGTAGAGCTGGCTCTTGCAACCGCCGAACGCGGCGCCAAGACGATGGCGAAGCTGACCGGCTATGAACGCTATGAGATTCTACGCAGGGCCGCCGACCTGATGCTGGAACGCAATGAGGACCTTGCCCGTACGATCACGATGGAAGAGGGCAAGATTATCGCCGAGGGCCGGATGGAAGCGTCGCGCGCGGTCGAGATTGTTGCGCTCTCGGCGGAAGAGGCCAAGCGTCTTGGCGGCGAGGTTGTGCCGCTCGACGGCGCCCCCGGCGCCGCGGGCAAGTTCGGTTTCACCGTGCGCGTGCCCTGCGGCGTCATCGTCGGCATCAGCCCCTTCAACTTCCCCTTGCACCTGGTCTGCCATAAGATTGGCCCTGCGCTGGCCGCGGGCAATGCCATCATCCTGAAGCCGGCGACCGACACACCCCTGTCTGCGCTCAAGCTGGTCGAGATCTTCCTCGAAGCCGGCACGCCGCCGGAGGCGCTGCAGTGTCTCACCGGTTCCGGCGCGACAATTGGCGACGCCCTCTGTGCAGATTCACGCGTGCGCAAGATCACCTTCACCGGCAGCCGCGACATCGGCGAGCACATCTGCCGCACTGCCGGACTCAAGCGGGTGACGATGGAGCTCGGCTCGAACGCGCCGTTGATCGTCATGCCCGACGCCGACCCGGAGCGGGTGGCGGCAGCAGCAGCGATGTCCGGTTACTCGAACGCCGGCCAGGTCTGCATCTCCACGCAGCGCGTGGTTACGCACGAGAAGATTTACGGCGATTTTCTCGACGCTTTCAAGGCGACGGTCGAGAACATCAACACCGGCAACCCGCTGGAGGAATCGACCAAGATGGGACCGATGATCCGCGAGTCTGACGCGGTGCGGGTGAATGACTGGGTGCAGGACGCGGTGAGCGGCGGCGCGGAACTCGTTCTCGGCGGCGAACGCAACGGCCAGATGTACCAGCCGACGATCGTGTCGAACGTGAGCCCGGAGATGAAGATCTCCTGCGACGAGGTCTTTGGCCCGGTGGTGGGCGTGACCCCTGTGGGCGATATCGACGAGGCGATCGCGCTCGCCAACGACACGAACTACGGCCTGAGCGCGGCGATCTTCACCCAGAATATCGACTGGGCGATGAGGTTCGTGCAGGAGGTCGAATCGGGCAACCTGCACGTCAACTGGGGCACGCAGTGGCGCGCCGATCTGATGCCGTACGGCGGCGTCAAGGAGAGCGGTATGGGCAAGGAAGGCCCGAAGTATGCTATTGAGGAGATGACCGAGACCAAGATGGCGGTCTTTCATCTGAAAAGCTGATCAGACAGAGCGGTCAGATCGGGTCCGATACCCCCAAAAAAATCAACTTCGGCAGTCGTTGGCGCGGGCGAGTTCCTGTGTCGACGGCTGCCGATTCATTTTGTCCCGCGGCTGCGAAAGACCGCCAGTCGGAAGTCGTGGTTCATCTCCGGCTCTTCGATTGTTAGCCAGTCTTCGTCGGCGAACGGTTTGGTGCAGGGGCCGAAGGAACAGATCGTGAGTTGCCGCGCCATCGCCTCGTCGTGCAGTCTCTTGATGACCGTCTGCAGCATCTGCCCGTGAAATGGGGAGAAGAGAAAGTAGACCGTGCCCCGGCAGAGGTCGGCGTTGCGTGCGTCACCATGTTCGAATGTCACGCTCTTGACGCGCAGCGCGGCGGCCTCCCGCTTCGCCTGCTCCACATAGGCCGGCATCACTTCCAGCCCGACGGCCTCCACGCCCGTGAGCAGATGGACCAGCAGCACGACCTGGCCCAATCCGGAGCCGACATCGACGAATCTGTCGGCAGACGTCAAAGGCACCCGGTCAATCAGTTCGAGAAGGGCGCCCACCGGGGCCGGCTCGTAGTGGATCATTTCGCTATCGCTGCCGCTCCACTGCTGCGGCGGGCAGTCGCTGCGGAACAGGCCCGCGGCCAGGGCGTCCGCTGCCTCCCCACGCCAGTGCAGACTGTCCTTATGGCCGGGCCGGTAGTAGCCGTTGTCCTCGAAAAGGGTGCGAAGTTGACGCGATGAGACAGCGCCGGTGGTGATGCCGGCGCGAACTCTTTGAAAGAGCGCCTGGTTCCGCCGCGACAGATCGGCCTGCAACGCTCGAACGCGCTGCCACTGTTCTGTGGCCGGCTGTTCGCTGGCGCGTAGCTTGTAGGCGTCCGCCAGAAATTCGAGCCTCTTCAGCCCCAGGAAGCGCCCGGTCAGGTTGTCGTCATCGTTGAGGGACTGGTCCTGCTCCAGCGCGCCCAAATCCTGCTCCAACTGCGCCAGTTCGGGCATTGCGGTCTCCGTGAGGGGTTGGCTAGCCGGACTCTGCGAAAAGCTCTTTGCGGCTCGAATAGGTCTCCGCGAGCAGCGGCTCTCCGACCAGATCATACTCCAGCGCGCCGTTGATGCGGACATGCAGCATTGTACCCGCGGGCGCGTTTGCGATGCCCGGCACAAGCACAAGGCCGTCCACCTCCGGGGCGTCGCGGTAGCTGCGCCCTAAGACGAGGGGTTCGGCGGTCTCTGCCACCTCGCCTTCGCCTTCGACCAGGATATCGAGCACCCTGCCGACCTGCGCCTGATTCATGCGCAGGCTGATTGGCTGCTGCGCTTCCATGAGACGGGCGTATCGCTCAGCCTTCGTTTCCTCAGCGATTGGATCGGGCAGTTCGGCTGCGGGCGTGCCCGGCTCCGGGCTGAAGGGAAACGCGCCGACCTTGTCGAATTCAATCTCCTGCACAAACGACAGCAGTCCCTGGAACTCCTCTTCGGTCTCGCCCGGGTAGCCGACGATGAAGGTCGTTCGCAGCGCGACATCCGGCATCGCGGCGCGCAGCTTGTCGACATGGTCGAAGACCATTTCCAGCCGCGAGGGGCGTCTCATGCGGCGCAAAGTGCGCGGGTCTCCGTGCTGCAGGGGCATGTCCAGATAGGGCACGATTTTGTCCTGGCTCGCCATCACCTCGATCAGGGCATCGCTCACGTGCCCCGGATAGGCGTACATCAGCCGCACCCATTTCAGGGCATCGCTCGTTCGATTGCAGAGGGCGCTGAGCAGGCGCGGCAGACTGTCCGGCTGGCCTTGGTCGCGTCCAAAATCGGTGGTGTCCTGGGCCACGATCACCAGTTCGCTGGCCCCCGCCTCCACCAGGGCATTGGCCTCGTCTACGATCGCCTCGATCGGACGGCTGCGCAGCTTGCCTTTGAAGCTGGGAATCGTGCAGAAGGCGCAAGGCGCGTTACAGCCGTCGGAGATTTTGAGATAGGCGCTTCCTCCGGCCACGGGGGGGCGCGGCACCGGCTGCTCGAAGGATTCGTCCGGCTCGCCCAGCAGGCTGTAGCGCTGCAGACTGCGCTGCTGCGGCCCGCCGCGCACCCGCTTGACCAACTCCACCACGTCCATCCAGCGCCGCGTGCCCAAGAGGCCGTCTACCGCCGGCACCCGTTTCAGCACTTCATCGCCGTTGCGCTGCGCCAGGCAGCCGGCCGCGATGAGCATCTGGTGCCGCTGTTTGGCGCCGGCCAGTTCCTGCAGGACGCCGATAGACTCCTCTTTGGCCGCCTCGAGAAAACCGCAGGTGTTCACGATGAGTACATCGGCGCTGTCGGCGTCCGCGTTCTCAACGATATTCGCCTGCTGCAACAGCATCTCCATGCCGTCGCTGTCGACCTCGTTTTTCGGGCATCCGAGGGTGATCAGATGATAGGTCTGCCCCTTGGTCATCATCCGCCCCTTAGCTCCTATTCGCTCGGACATACATTCCACTCGATGTTACTGCCGGAATTGAGCGCATGCATGAAGATGCTTCAGCCGGATCTGGCAGCAGACGCGCAACCATGGATGGCGAACACGCGCATCGCCATTGTAGCACAGAAGGCGATAGTTACTGAGTCGGTCGGCGAGGAAAATCGTACAAATTAAAGTGCAAGTTGACCAGCTGGCTACCGGGGACGGATCTGCTGCAGCAGCGCGTCCATCTCCTGCTGACTAGCGATCGGCCCGACGATGATCTCAACGATTTTGCCTTCGGGGCTGATAAAAAAGGTCTCCGGCACGCCCTGGATACGATAGCGTCGGGCCGCCTGGCTGCGCAGGTCCGGGCCGTTGGGGTAGGTGATGTCGAACTCTTCCAAGTAGGCGAGCGCGGCCGGCTCCTGGTCCAGATAGTCGAGTCCGAGGAAGATGATGCCGTTCTCCTTTTCGCGGCGCCATGTTTGCTCCAAGAGCCCGGCCTCCTCGCGGCAGGGGGCGCACCAGCTGGCCCAGAAATTTAGAACGACACCCTTGCCCCGCAGATCGCGCAGGACGATATCTTCGCCTCCAAAAGTGGTAAAGCTTAACTCCGGCGCGTCGCCCGCGGCCCGCTGCCCCTGGATATTTGTTTGCCAAAGCCGCACGGCCAGTAGAGCGATAAATGCCAGGCCGACGCCGACAAAGAGGATGCGCCAGAATTTCACCGCGCGCGTAGAGGGCGGATATGTCTGTGCCGGCTGCTCCGAAGGGTCTTCCCCTGCGTAGCGCTCGCTCAGTTCAGTCATAGCGGGCCAATTCCTCATCCAGCAGCCGCTCGTCGCTCTCCGCACCCGTAGCTCTGGACGGAGACGGCCGCGGCGGACGCGTCATCTGCTGCAGGCGCGACCAGAGGAACAGGCCGCCGCCCGCAACCGCCGCCACCGGCAAGGCCCACGCCAGCCAGTTGAAACCCTGCCGCGGCGGTTCGCCCAGGACCTGCGGCCCGTACTGATCCAGAAAGTAGTCTCGGATCGAGCGCGTGTCTTCGCCGTCGGCCAGCTTGATAGCGATGACTTCCTTCATCTGCGCACATGCTTTCAACTCGCAGCTGTCCAACCGCAGCCTGCCTCCGCACAGTGGGCACCACAGCTGTCGAGCCACCTTGTTCACTTCGTCGGCGGTGATGTCAGTGGCGCCACTCTGCGCCCACACAGGCGGGCTGGTGGCGATGACAAGCAGCAGAAACGCAGCCGAGAGAGTGGCGCTCAAGAGGAGTGTTTGTGTTTTCGCTTCGCGGAAAAAGCGCGTTCTGCGGGGAGAGGCCATGCGTGTAACGTGCGGAACGATGCGCGGCTACGCGGCAGGCTGCTCAGCCAACTTCACGAAGAGGCGTTTGGCCAAAGAGCGGCCAATGATTTTGACGAGGCTCTCCGGGTCGGTCTGCAAAGAATCGTTCTCTACTTCCACGATGCTCGGTCCGTCAAATGGTTCGACGTTCAGCACCTTGATCTGATAGCCCGGCACCAGATTCAGCTGCGACAGATAGCGCAGCATCGGCGCGTTGTGGTTGGCCACCCGGCGCAGTTCGCCTGTTTGCCCGGGCCGTAGTTCGGCCAGGCTGATCAGGTTCTCGTTTTGGACCAGACCGTCCTCGCTCGGTACGGGGTCGCCGTGCGGGCAGTGGGATGGGAAATTGCAGATAATCTCCATGCGCTTTTCGAACTCGGCGCTGATCGCGTGCTCGAGCCGCATGGCCTCCGCCTTCACCTGATCCCAGGTAAAGCCCATCACCTCGATCAGAAACACCTCCAGCAGCCGGTGTCTGCGCAGGAGTTGCAACGCAGCCAGACGGCCCTGATCTGTCAACTGGATACCTGCAGCCGGGGAGCGAACCACATGGCCCGATTCGGTCAACCGTTTGGTCATGCTGCTGGCCGCGGCCGGCGACACTTCCATCTTCTTCGCCAGCACGGTGGTGGAGATCCTGTCACTGGTCTCGCCCAACTCGTAGATCGCCACCAGATAGTCGAGCATCCCATCGGTGATGATGTTGCAGAACGTGAGCATGGTCGCCCTCGGTAAACCGTTGGGGGCTTCGAAATCCCGATTTGGGTCGTTTCAGAAGTATAGAACGTCGGCTGGAGGCTGTCAATACAGGGAAATGATGATTAGCGTTGTGTGTTCTACCGTGAAAGCTAAGGGCTTCCTGTCCAAAGTGCTCTCCTCAGCCAGTGCCGATGCAATGTCCAAGGCGAGACGTCCGGATGCTGCCATACAAGTTCGCCATGTGCAGGGGTGCAGTCCAAAAGTGGGGTGCGAATTCCTATGCCTCGGGTTGCAACGAAGTCATGGTAATTCCACTGTCCTTTCTCTGGCAGAGTTTTCTCTAGCAGAGTGCAGGAATACGCTTTCCTGAATCCCTTTGGACGGTCGGGCCTGCGGCCCTCCCTTGTGCGGGGGGACTCCCCCCGCAACGCCCCCCTGACACCACTCCACCCGCCAGTTTTGGGGTCAATGCGGCCCTGTGCTGCCTGCGGCCCGCCGCGCAGCCGCTCTCTCCCCGCGAGCCAACCCGCGCCCGCCTGGCATAGCCGCCAACCGGCCCCTAGCCGCCGGCCCCTGAAGTGACGAATCTCCCCTTTCCGGGCAAGAACCCCGGAAACGTGCTATGCTGCCATCACACAGCTGAACGCCGCGCCTGCGCATACCCATCCCGAGAAACTTCCATGCCGTCGCTCATGCCGACGCCGTACACACAGATCTATGTCCTGTCACGAAGATTCCGCCGCAACCTCCAAAACGGGTCAACTGTTCTGCCCCTGCGCCTTCTTTTGCGCAGTCAACGGTTACAAATGCACCAAAAAGGTTCACAAAACGACAAGATCGCTTTCCTGTCACAAGATTCACCCAAGACATCCTGTCACGAGAGCCCAAAAGAAAAAATTAATATCAGGCCGTTGTGGACAAATCATGCCATCCGATACCCTTTCGATACCCTACCTATCCCCGAACCGGCGCCTGATGCGGACAAAGCCGGTCGCCGTCCGGGCCAACTGCGGACCATACCCAGGGCAATTGCAACCAAATAGGGTTAAAACATCGAAATGATGCCGCAATCTCACTCGGGTCAGGTTCAGGCACCCATAACTGTAGAATTGGTGGCTCCCAGGATAAGAAGCTGACTGAATTTGACGACTGGCAGCCTTAGTTGTGGCGGATTCACGCTACTGTTTGGCAGACTGACAGCGATTCCCACTTATATTCACATTCTCTTGTTCGAAGTCGCGGCGGAACAGGTCTACAAATTTAGATGCGATTGCCCTGACCCATGTGCAGATACGGATTGATGATTCCAGGGCCGTCTGATACAATCTGCTTGTCCCGATAGGTATTGGCCAGCATAGTGTGTGCCACGCGATCCGTGGTTTGGACAGTGAAGTCAGGTTGCCGCCGCGCAGTCCCTTCGCTGCGCATCTGAGCCGGGTGGGTTGCCCGGCAGTTCAATTGGTGTCGGCTCGTTGAGGCTATGGCACAGCCGTCTGACTCGAAGAGAAGAAGCAGAGGAGAGAAACCGGTTGAGATTTCGCCATCTGCAGCGAGACGCGCCGCTGGAATCTGAAAGGAGGCGCCTAACGACGATTTAGGCCGTGTTCAGCAGTTGTTTGGCCGGAAGAGCTGTCATCAGGTAGCAGTGCGAGTTCATCACAGAACGGCATGAAAATCGAAGGGGGGACGACAGATGGCAAGCAAGAGCATTTCGAGGCGTCAGTTTCTGAAGGGCGTTACGGCGACTTCCGCGGGAGCATTGGTCCTCAGCGCCTGCGCTGCACCTGCAGCCGCGCCGGCGGCAGAGGCGCCGTCAGAGTCAGCTGCGCAGCCGGAGGCGGTGACCATCAGAACGTTGTGGTCTCCGGGGGGCATTGACAACTACATGCGCGCTCTAATCGATCTCTACAAGGAGCGGGAGCCCAATGTAGAGTTTGAGATCAATGTGATTGAGCAGGAACAGAAGCGGGCCACCGAAGTCACCATCATGTCCAATGATGGCGCACCCGACTTCGCTTGGATCAATTTCGGTTCCGGGCTTACCGACAGGCTGGCTGACGCGGGCGTGATTACGCCGTTGAACGACTATTACGAACAGTACGGCTGGTGGGACTACCTGCCCGACCATCTTCACACGCACGAGTACAACGACCAGATATACCACTTCTCGGTCGCTTCAGTTACGGTTCCTATGATGTGGTACAACAAATCGCTCATGGCGCAAATTGGCATGGACCCGCCCACGACGATGGATGAACTATACGCCTGGGCCGAAGCCTGCCATGCAGACGATCTTGAAGCGCTGGCGATGGGCGACCGGGATGGATGGCCGGGTTTCCACATGTACCAGTGCCTCGCGACCCGCACGGTCCCGCTGGAGGACTATGAGAAGATCCTCCGCTTTGACAAGGAAGAGTATTACATGGGGGACTATCCCGGTTTCGAGGAGGCCTTCCAGGTGATGCGCGACATGGAGACCGAGAGGGTCTGGGCAAAGGGTGTGCTGGACATGAACGATGATCAGGCCAAAGGGTTGCTTTTCAACGGGCAGGCGGTGGCCTATGAGTCTGGAATCTGGGTATCCGGCCAGGCGCGAGAGGCGTTGGGCGAAGACTCCAGCTTCTTCATGTTCCCACAGATTAAAGAGGACATTCCCTTCCCCTTGACCGCCTCCTACGCCGACGAGTATATGCTTTCTTCTTTCTCGACGGTGAAGGACGAAGTTGCAGCCTTTTTTGACTTTGTCCTCAGTAAGGACGGTCAGAAAATCGTGGCTAAGATCGGTGGTGGCATGCCGATTCGGACCGACATTACCGTGGCCGACCTTGAGGGCTACGCCGATTCAACAGTTGGTGAAGTGACGGAGATGTTTGGCAGCGGCGAATTTCCGGTCACAGATGAGATCGTCACCTTCTGGCCGGCAGAGCTGTACGCGATGCTGCGCAACAATGTGCAGGCAGCGATTGGAGGCCAGAAGACAGCGGCCGAGATCGTGGCCGAGTTCGACGAACTGGCGGCGAAATTCCGTGCGGGCGAGGCATAGGGGCTGAAGTTCCTGCTCTTTCTGCTGTGTCGCGGACGCTCCAGCCATTTGAGTTTCTATTTCTCTCTCTGGCTGGAGCGTCCGGGCAGCCTTTTGGCGCGCGGGCGCCTGCAGCATAGTGGGGGTCCATGACAGACAATGCGGTTTCCGGCCCGGTAACTGACTGGCGGCTGCGGTTGCGGCGCGGCTGGCGGCGGAATGGCATCGCCTACTTCTTCATATTGCCGGCTTTCACCTTTTTCATACTCTTCATCGTCTACCCGCTGGTCGACGGGCTGGTGCTGAGTTTGTACAGGTGGGACGGTCTTAGCGCGCGCCAGTTCGTTGGCCTCAAAAATTTTGAGGGTCTTCTCGAAGCGCCCAACTTCTATGGCGCGGTGAGAAATACAGTCCAGTTCACGGTCGTTACGACCGTGGCCAAAATCGTCATCGGCTTTCTGCTGGCAATTTCATTGCACTTTGAAGTCCCTGGTTGGAAGATATTCCGGGCCGTATTTTACTTGAACGTAATCTTGCCCATGACCGCGGTTGGCGTACTGTGGAGCGCGATTCTGAATCCTCATTCAGGTCCGCTTGCCGCCGGCTTCGATCTGTTAGGACTGGAATTGCCGTCCTTGCTGGGCAACCCCAAACTGGTCATGTGGGTACTGAGTCTGATCGACATCTGGAAATACTGCGGCTTTCCAATGATTTTTCTGTATGCCGCCATGGAAGGCATCCCCCAAGACCTGTACGAAGCGGCGGTGCTGGACGGCGGTTCCCAGCTGCAAAAGCTCTGGTACGTCACTTTGCCTCTGACCAAGCCGGTCTTGCTGACGATTACGCTGTTGCAGACGATCTTTTCGTTCCAAGTGTTTGATATTGTCTTCACGATGACCAAAGGGGGGCCGGGCTACGCGTCCGAAGTACTCACCCATTACCTCTACCAGGAGGGGTTCTGGTTCTTGCGCTTCGGCAGCGCCTCGGCGACCGCCGTGCTACTTCTTGTTGTCATTCTTCTGTTTTCGACGCTGTATATCGGTCAAGGCGGGCTTCGTCAGCGGGAAGTCGAATTCTAGCTGCGGCCATGCGCGGGCAGGAACTGCAGCACAGACGGCAACGGATCTGGTGAAATGCAACGAAGACGGAGTTGGGTGGCTGAACACCCCTGGCTGGCGGGCATCTTACTGTTGCTGATCGTTTGGACCGGCAATCAGTTGGTTCCGTTGTTCTGGATGTTTTCGATGTCGGTAAAGAGCGACATGGATGTCATCCGCTACCCGTTAGAGCTCGTGTGGCCGCCCCGGTTGCAGAACTACCCGGAAGCCTGGATCGGCGATACAACCGGCGTCACGCTAAACCTCTACTTTCTCAACAGCGCCATTGTCGTCCCAAGCAGTCTCCTCATCCTGGTGGGCAGCGCAACGCTGGCCGGATATGCCTTTGGCCGTTTCGACTTTTTTGGCCGCCGTGTGCTGTTCTTTTTCCTGGTGTCACTGATTGCAGTGCCGATGCACGCCCTGATCGTGCCCCTCTACGCCGAACTGCGAGCCTTCGGGCTGATCAACAATTTTCTCGGCCTGATCTTTCTCTACGTAACTTCCACACTGCCATTCTCCATCCTCGTGCTCCAATCCTACTTCACGACCTTTCCTTCCGAGCTTGAAGACGCAGCGTTGATTGACGGATGCACGCGCCTGGGTACGTTTCTGCGTATCGCCGTACCGATATCCAAGGGGCC
>CATOTS010000029.1 GCA_951813625.1 uncultured Caldilineaceae bacterium
TAGCCATTCTGACGGTCATTGCCAGCGTCATCATCACAGCGGTCGGCAGCATTATTGGCACGATTTTGTGCGTCGTCGGTTGGTGGTTACGGTGCCGCTTTCGCAGCTGGTCGCCTATTATGTCCAGAGCCATCTGTACGGCCAGTTGCGCGCCTTGCCGGCGACGGGGCTGCCGGCGGTGCGATCGGTTCGATGCCGCCGGCGGGTGGTGCGCCGGAGGATGAGGCGGCCGCGGACATGTCAGTACCGGCGGTTGTCTACGATGCGGAGGAGGAGGCTGAGCCGATGAGGATGGAGAACCTGCAGATGGAACTGAGCCTGCCGTTGGTACTGAGCCTGCGGAGGAATCCGAGCAATCGGAAGAGCCGGAGGAAGTAGTAGAAGAAGAGGATCCGGCGCAGGAAGAAGGGTCGGTTGAGGAAGAAGGGCCGGACGAGGAGCGGGCCGTCCCGAAGACCCAAAAAATCTTTAGATTTTCCAGCCCTGCCAGCCGGAAAGTCAGTTCAAACAAGAGCCCGTGAGAAACAGTGGCGTTTCTCACGGGCTTTTCATTTCGCCACAACGGAAATGGACAGGGGACTTGTTTTATGCCATCATCGCCGCAGCCGCCTGCGGCGAGGCGTTCAGCCGCTGCTTGTCTTGAATTCTTCTACGATCTGCAGAAAAGTAGCGGTGCCAGCGGTGGTCGCGGTCAGTTCAGGATGGAAGGCGGTCGCCAGGAGCGCGCCCTTGCGGACGGCGGCGATCACCTCTGTATTTTCGTCATCTGCGGCAGGGACGGTTGCGAGCGTTTGAACACCGGCGGTGACGGCGGTTATTGCTGGTGCGCGAATGAAAACCGGCGTGAAAGGGTCATCTCCCAGGGCGGGCACATTCAGTTCAGCTTCAAAGCTGTCGACCTGGCGGCCGAAGTAGTTGCGGTTGACGGTGACGTCGAGGCCGCCGATCAGCGCTTGGCCGCCGCGTTTTTGCCCGGTGGCATCTTCGGCCAGCAGGATCATGCCGGCGCAGGTGCCCCAGGTCGGTCTGCCGGAATGAACCAGTTGCGAAGCGGCTTGACCAGGCCCCAGCGTTCGGCGACCAGGCCCATGCTGGTGCTTTCGCCGCCGGGGATGATGAGGCCGTCCAACTCCGGCAGCTGCTCTGCCAGGCGCACTTCGACGGCATCGACGCCGAGCCGCGCCAGCATGTTGATGTGCTCGCGAAAGGCGCCCCTGCAGCGCCAGCACGCCAATGCGAACTCCCGTTCATGGCGCACCCCGGGCATCTTCACGACTGTGCATCAGTCACCGCAACTCATGTGTGGGGGAGAATCGAGTGAATGGGGACCGCAGGTCTCGGAGGAACTGGAGAGAATCTATGCTGACCCTCAGGTCCACCTGCTGTTATGTGAGGTGAGTACCGACTACACCTTTGGGCTGGGAAAACTGAGCGGCGGCAGGTTCGACCAATTTACCTGCCGCCGCCGTGTTCTTAGTCAATCGCGCGTGCGAGGAAGGGCGGCTACCAACCGCGTTCGGCCATTTTTTCCTCTTCCGGCAGCTCGTTTACGCTGATGCCGACCATAGGCGCGCCCAGGTTTTCGCTGACCTCGGCGAGGATGTGGGGATCGTTGTAATGTGTAACGGCCTGGACGATGGCATGGGCGCGTTTGGCGGGGTCGTCGCTCTTGAAGATTCCTGAGCCGACGAAGACGCCGTCGACGCCCAGCTGCATCATCAGGGCGGCGTCGGCCGGTGTGGCCACGCCGCCGGCGGCAAAGTTAACGACCGGCATGCGGTTCAGTTCGGCGGTCTGCTTCACCAGCTCGTATGGGGCCTGAATGTCTTTCGCATAGGTAAAGAGTTCGTCGGCGTCCATGCGGCTGATGCGGCGGATGGCGCCGTTGACGGCGCGCGCGTGGCGAACAGCTTCGATGACATCGCCGGTGCCGGCCTCGCCCTTGGTGCGGATCATGGCTGCGCCTTCGGCGATGCGCCGCAGCGCCTCGCCCAGATTGCGGCAGCCGCACACGAAGGGGATTGTGAAGCTGTGCTTGTTGATGTGGTGGCTTTCGTCGGCGGGGGTCAGGACCTCGCTCTCGTCGACATAGTCGACCCCGAGGGCTTCGAGGATCTGCGCCTCGACGAAGTGGCCGATGCGCACCTTGGCCATGACCGGAATTGTGACTGAGGCCATGATCTCTTTGATCAGGCGGGGGTCGCTCATGCGGGCGACGCCGCCGTCTTTGCGAATGTCTGCCGGGACGCGTTCGAGCGCCATCACGGCACAGGCGCCGGCTTCTTCGGCGATGCGGGCCTGATCGGCCGTGACGACATCCATAATGACGCCGCCCTTCAGCATCTGCGCCAGCCCGGTCTTGACCGCAAAAGTCCCACGTTCCACCTGTCCATCTCTCTGTTGACCGTTCGTTGTGCTCATGCGTCGCCTCCTTGGATGCCACAACCTGGCAAAGTCGTCTCCTGCCCGGCAAGAGAGGGTTTTCGCACCCAAAGGCCTGTTCAGACCTCCTTGCACTCGATGCAGATTACTGCTATTGTAGTCAATGCTGCCCCGATCTGACAACTTCGCATCCCCTACGGTGGATTGCCGCGCAAAGGGCAAGCGCAATGGGGCATGTCGCGGTCCTGCCATTCCTGGTTGTGCAACATTCACAAAAGAAACCGGACCCCTATTGTACAGAGTGCCTATAGGTTATTCGGCTCTATTTCAGTGATCATTGTTTGTCAGGCGATGGACGCCCCGGCGAGGGTTCTGTCCATCGCAAAGACCCCACTATAGTTTTCGATAGCAGCTTTCGCCTGCGACAGGAGGAAACAGGCATATGGAAGGAATCAACTCAGGAGATACTGCCTGGATCATCGTCGCCACCGCACTGGTGCTGATGATGACCCCGGCGCTGGGCTTCTTTTACGGCGGGATGGTGCGCCGGAAGAACATCCTCTCCACGCTCAACCTGAGTTTCATCACGATTGGCCTCATCAGCATACAGTGGGTCATCATCGGGTACAGTCTGGCGTTCGGCGAAAGTGTCGCGGGCCTTGTCGGCGGGCTCAACTACGTGGGCCTGTCCGGGATCGGTATAGAGGATGTGGAAGGATCGATTCCGAAGCTGCTCTTTGTGGCTTTTCAGATGACATTCGCCATCATCACGCCCGCGCTGATATCCGGCACCTTCGTTGAACGGATCCGCTTCAAGGTTTACCTGGTCTTTACACTCCTGTGGGCTACCCTCGTGTACGACCCGGTGTGTCACTGGGCGTGGGGCGGCGGGATTTTTTCCCGGTGGGGAGCGCTTGACTTTGCCGGGGGGACGGTTGTGCACATCACGGCCGGTTTCTCGGCGCTGGCTTTTTCGATGGCGATCCGCAAGCGTAAGGGCTTCGGCCAGATAGCGATCGAACCGCATAACATCGCGTTCACCGTATTGGGCGCGGGTCTGCTGTGGGTCGGCTGGTTCGGCTTCAACGGCGGCAGCGCGCTTGCGGCTGACGGCTTGGCGGTGCAGGCTCTGCTCAACACCAACACGGCGGCGGCGGCGGCGGCGGTGGTGTGGATGTTCCTCTCGTGGAAGGACAACAAGCCGAGTGTCCTGGGCATTGTAACGGGTGCGGTTGTCGGCCTGGTGGCGATAACGCCTGCAGCCGGCTACGTCAACACGATGTCGGCTCTGATCATCGGCGCGGTGGCGGCGCCGATCAGCTACTACAGCATCGCTTTCCGCGAGCGGCGAGGTCTCGATGAGAGTCTCGACGTGTGGGCGTGCCACGGCATGGCGGGCAGCTGGGGGGCACTGGCGACAGGTCTGTTTGCCACGGCGGCGGTCAATGGCGTGGACGGCCTCTTCTACGGAAACGCTCCTCAGTTCGGCATTCAGCTGCTGACTGTGGTTGTTACGATTGCCTACTCGGTCATAATTACCTTCGCTTTGACGAAGATCCTGGATGCGGTATGGGGTCTGGCGGTCAGCGAACAGGAAGAGGAGATTGGGTTGGACATCAGCGAGCACGGCGAGCGGGCCTATGCGTGACTAGCGAGGTCCCGGTATGAGACGGCTGAGTACGGTGAGGATTCCGAGTCGTTTGAAGACTCCGAGGGTGATGCGGAAAGTACGGAGACCGGGGAAGCTGAAGTAGCTGAGGAGTCTGAAGAGTCTGTGGAATCCGAAGAGTCGGAGAAGTCTGAGTAACGATTGGTCGGAGGACGTCGGCCATTCCAGCGGAATGGCCGCCCGTTCCCCCTGAGAAGCCGGGCAGCTACTTCTCCTTGCAGGGCGAGGAGGGGGGCTGTGTTCCGGCCAAGGATACGGTGCAGGTGCTGGGGCACGGCCGGCAGACCGGCAGCAAGCCGGCGGGGCGGCACGGGGCTTACACGGTTGATACGCTTCCGTGCGTGCGTCTGACGTTCATTGCAAGCGCGAAGGATGTTGACGGGGCCGTTGACGCCATCCGACAGTCGGCGGCCACGGGCGCACAGGGTGACGGCGCCGTCTACGTCTGTCCTGCTGAGAGGATCATGCGCATCAGTACAGGCGAGGTGGACGGGGACGTCCTGGCATACGAAGGCGATATCGACATTCAGGGAATAATCTCTCCTCCCCCTGAGCTCAGCGACCTGCTATCCTATTGCCTGGAGAGAAAGTATAGAATTGAACAGTAGCGTGAATGGATTGGAGTAGGACCTGCTAGAGGCCGGTCCATCTCAGCAGACAGGAGAAGAGGCGGTGTTAAAGAAGATCGAAGCTTACATCCGACATGAGAAGCTGGACGGTGTCAGAATGGCCTTGATCCAGATCGGAGTCCCCGCGATCGATACGGTTGAGGTCCAGGGGCATGGGCGCCAGAGCGGAATCAAGCTGGCCGGACGGCATGCGACCTACATCGTCGATACGCTGCCGCGCATCCAGGTCAATCTCGTGGTTGGGGAAGACCAGGTTGATGAGGTTGTGGAGGCCATCCGCAGTAATGCCGTAACCGGGACGCAGGGCGACGGCGCGATTTTCATCTCCCCGGTGGAAAACATTGTCCGCATCAGCACGGGCGAAGAGGGTGACGAGGCCCTTACCTACGAAGGGGACATCGACATCGAGGAGCACCAGCTAAAGAAAGAGTAGCCGCTCTCCCAGTTGTCACCGAATTCGTCCTGCCGTCCTGTGCGGTCCGTAGCGCGGGCCGCGTCATCAGCGTTTGCAAGACGACAAGGCGCCGTGCAATACAGAAGTTTTGCCCCGCTGTATTGTACAGCTGTATTGCACAGTTGTATTGCACGGCGCTACACCTCTGATTTACTCCCCGTTTTCGTCGGATAACGTTTCTCCCAGTAGCGCACCAGCAACGAGAGCCCGATCGTCATCACCAGGTAGAGGAAGGCGACGACGTTGTACGTTTCGAAGAAACGAAATGTACTCGTGGCGTAGAGCCTGCCGAGTTGCGTTATGTCCTGGACGCCCAGGACCGAAACCAGCGCTGAGTCTTTGAGCATGGCGATGAAATCGTTGCCCAGCGGCGGCAGGACGCGCCGAACGGCCTGCGGCAGGATGATGTAGCGCATCGCCTGACCCCTTCGCATTCCGAGGCTGAGCGCGGCCTCCATCTGTCCCTGCTCTATACTTTCGATACCGGCGCGGAATATCTCGGCGATAAATGCGCTGTAGCCGATGACGAGCGCCAGGATTGCGCGGCTGGTGAAGGACAGCTGGCGGATGCTGAACTCGGCGAGGGGCCTTCCGACTGCGTTTAGTCCTGCGGCTTGTAGCTGCTGCCCGGTCCAGATGATCAGGTCGGCGAGCCCCGGCGCGCCGACGAAGGCGATGTAGAAGAGGATCACCAGCATCGGGATGCCGCGAACGATCTCGACGTAGAAGGAGGCGATTTCGTAGATTACGCGGGTGCGCGAGACGCGTGCGAGGCCGAATGCCAGGCCGACTGTCAGCGCGAGCGCGTAGGCGAGCAGGCAGACGTACAGCGTCACGCCGACGCCTTTGGAAACGGCGTTGAAGATCATGTTGTAGTCGGCGTCGGCCAGCAGTGTCCAGAGGAGTAGCACGCCCAGCAGCAGCGCCGCCAGCAGCCAATAGGGCAGGCGGGACAGGTAGTCGGCGGGAGATCGGCGGTGGGCGCTGCGAATCGTGGTGTCCTTGTTTCAGCGGTGGCAACTCGCGGCAACACAAGGCGGTGGACGACGGGCTTGCCGCCGCGCGGGGGTAGAATTGTGAAGAATTGTGACCGGGGGCAAGAGAGGAGCGGCCAGGTCGAGCCGGCCGCATCCAACCTCTTTGCGCCCGGTTTCAGATCAGTTCGGGTCGTACATGAAGAACCACTTCACGTTCAGGTATTCGTCGTAGCCGTCGGCCTTCATGCTGGCGATGGCGGCGCTGAAGGGTCCGGTCCACTGGCTGCCGGGGGTGAAGATGAAGCCGAACTGCTCGGTGGCGAGGGCGTCACCGACGATTTTGAGTTTTTCCGGGTTGGCGCCGATGTAGCCGCGACCGGAGGCGGCGTCGACGAGGACGAGGTCGACGTCACCGGCGATGAGGGCCTGGACGGAGGCGCCGAAGCTGTCGAGCAGGCGGATACGGGGGTTGGCTTCGTCGCCGTCGAGGATGTCGTAGACGGCGGTGTAGAATCCTGTGGTGCCGGCCTGAGCGCCGACGAGGAGGTCTTCATCGGCGGCGAAGGCGTCGGGCGTGTCGAAGCGGGTTTCGCCGGCGCGCACGAGCATGAACTGCTGGCTGGTCATGTAGGGGTCGGAGAAGTCGACGACTTGGGCGCGTTCGGCGGTGATGGTGATGCCGTCCATGCCCACATCGAACTGTTCGTCGGCGACGGCCTGGATCATGGCTTCCCAGGCGGTGACCTGCCAGTTGACGACGCAGTTGAGGCGGCGGCAGATTTCGTTGACGGCGTCGTATTCCCAGCCGACGGCTTCGCCGCTGGCGGGGTCGATGAAGTTGAGTGGGATGTAGTCGTTGCCGGTTACGGCGACCAGTTCGGCGCCGCCCATGTCCGGCAGCTGGTCGTAAATGTCGTCGGCGTTGGGATCGGTCAGGAAGAACCAGCGCGTGTTCAGATAGTTCAGGTAGCCGTCGGCCTTCATGCTGGCGATGGCGGCGTTGAAGGGTCCAGTCCAGTGGCTGCCGGGGGTGAAGATGAAGCCGAACTGTTCGGTGGCGAGGGCGCCGCCGACGATTTTGAGTTTTTCGGGGTTGGCGCCGATGTAGCCGCGGCCGGAGGCGGCGTCGACGAGGACGAGGTCGACGTCACCGGCGATGAGGGCCTGGACGGAGGCGCCGAAGCTGTCGAGCAGGCGGATGCGGGAGTTGGCTTCGTCGCCGTCGAGGATGTCGTAGACAGCGGTGTAGAATCCCGTGGTGCCGGCCTGGGCGCCGACGAGGAGGTTATCATCGGCGGCGAAGGCGCCGGGCGTTTCGAAGCGGTCTTCGCCGGCGCGCACGAGCATGAACTGCTGGCTGGTCATGTAGGGGTCGGAGAAGTCGACGACTTGGGCGCGTTCGGCGGTGATGGTAATGCCGTCCATGCCGACATCGAACTGTTCGTCGGCGACGGCCTGGATCATTGCTTCCCAGGCGGTGACCTGCCAGTTGACGACGCAGTTGAGTCGGCGGCAGATTTCGTTGACGGCGTCGTATTCCCAGCCGACTGCTTCGCCGCTGGCGGGGTCGATGAAGTTGAGTGGAATGTAGTCGTTGCCGGTTACGGCCACCAGTTCGGCGCCGCCCATGTCCGGCAGCTGGTCGTAGACGACGTTGGCGGTTCCGGTCTCGGGGCTGGCATCGGCGGCAGGTTGCGCGTCCGCCGTTTCCCCGGTCGTCGGCGCGATGCAGGCGCTGAGGGCCAGGGCCAGCAACAGGAGGAGTGCAACGGTTCGGTTTGGTTTGGCTGATTTTCGATTCATGCCTACTCCAAGTGTGGTGCGCCCGGCGGTGAACGGCGGGCGATTTTTTGCACTGGCGAAGCGACTGCTTCATCAGGACGGCATTTGGCGTTTCGTGTAGGCGCGGCCGATGCGGGCTGTTTCCTCGTTGTGGCCGCCGATGGCGCGTACGCCGCTGTCGATCTGCTCGGCGACGTTGTCGGGCGAGGCCCCCTGGAGGAAGGCGACGCCGTTGGCCAGGCAGGCCGCCTTGACGCGTTGACTGGCCTCCTGCATCTCCTGCGGCCACGGCTCGGGGCGGTGGCGGTAGCCGAGCGAGATGCTCAGGTCGCCAGGGCCCATCTCGGCGAAACCGATTCCGGGCACGGCGAGGAGCTCTTCGATGCGCGGCAGGGCGGCGGCCGATTCGATCTTAAGGCCGAGCAGAAGCTCGCCTTCGAGATTGAGCGGCCAGGGGTCGGCGTTGTCGAGGTATTCGGCGTAGTCAACGCCCCAGATCGCGGCGGCGCTGGGTTCCGAGCCGACGCCGCGGCGGCCCACGCCCAGTCCGTCATCCACGCCGATGCGATTGATGGGGTAGCGGCAGCCTTCGACGAAGGCGGCGACGGCTTCGGGGGTCTCTGCCTGGCAGAGCAGGATGCCGTGGACGCCGCGCGCCAGGATCTGGCGAAATTGCCAGCTGTTGTAGCGTACGACGTCGGCGGAGGTGCCCTCGACCGGCGCTTCGACGATCACCGCCGGCGTTCTGTGTCCGCTCGGGGTGGGACCGCCTTCAACCATTCCCTGCATGTATCTCTCGAGCCCGCCCATGTCGAACGAGCCGTGCTCCATGCCTACGTTGATGTAGTCGGCCCAGGTTGCGGCGTCCTCGCGACCCTGTGCGTGCGTCAGCACGTGGCCGGTATGCGCGCCGACGTAGTAGATTGGCTGCCCTTGCTCCAAAAGCTCGATTGCACGATTCACACGCTTTGCCATGCCGTTTCTCCTGTGGGGCGGCGGATGCCGCGGTTTTCCTCTACGCGTCTTCTTCGTCGCGGCACTCAACGTTCAGCCAGCCGGAACGGAAGGGTTGCGCCGAATCGGTCTCCGGCTCGAAGCGATGGCGCCAGATGCAGCCGTTGTCATTGCCAAGCAGGTGGAGCGAAACTGAAGTGTCGGCGCTCGTGGTGCGGACGCGGTGGATGTCGTTTTCGGGGAGCAGTTCATAGAAGTCGCCGGGCCGCAGCATCTGGCGTACAGAGAGGGCCAGGTCGGCGTAGGACTCGTCGCGGCCGTCATCGCGCCGAGTGAAGACCTCTTCCTCCTGCTCGCCTTTGTAGAGGCCGACCAGTCCCCAGGCCAGATGATCGTGTACGGGCGTTTGCGCGCCGGGGGGGACTACCAGAGCGGAAAAGGCGAGGCCGCCGTCGCCGGCGCGATAGAGGAGCCACATGCCGATACCGCCGCCCATGCCGCTTTCTTGGGATGGTTGTTGAAACTTGCGCGGAAGCCAGTCCGGGTCGGAGAGCAACTCCACAAAGTGGGGGCGGATTGCGGCCACGATCCTGTGCACATCCGTTTCACGGGCGCGTGTCGCGTTGACTGTACCGATGAAACCGCGCAATTGGGAATTGTCGAGCAACCATTCGTCGGCTCTGGGCGTGGCCGGGCTTGCTCTATTCGTCATGCCAATTTCTCCACGGTTGGCTTCTCAAGGGCGATTTAGGCGTGAGGAGTGGTGCAAGATTACTGTCCCTCCGGACCGGAACTGGCCCTTGCAGCCAGATTATTCAATTGAACTGTTTTGAGGAGGCTGAAGAGAATGCGCTTCGGGAGACGGGTTTTGAGATGAAGATTGGTTCTTTCTGCTGTATACGAATACGCCGGCCAAAATGGCAAGTCCCCCGGCCCCGATTATGCCGCCTGCTATCTGTAAGCCAAAAAAAGCGGCAGTAATTCCCTGCGAAAAGCCCAAGCAGTGCGAGGATAAATCCGAAGAGTCGTCCTCGTCGTTCGAGACTCTGATTGTTGAGAATGATCTCTCTATTGTTCTCGATGACGGCCCTTTCAACGGCGTGATCGTGCGTCTGCTGCCTCTCGAAGATCTCGATAAATCGCCTGGGAAAACCGGGATCGATTTCTGCGTACTCTTTCATCAACGCGGGCGGGGGAATGGGACCTGAGAAGAGTGAAGCAAAGATGGATGGGCGCTCTTCTGGATTCTCCTTGTATTCGTCAGCAGGGAAGTGTTCGTCTTCGGGCGGGAGGGCAGGGGGATTTTCCATCAGTTTGAATTGCTACCAACTCTAACTTTACTTCTGTGCCGTCGCAAATGCCTTTTGCCAGGTGTGGGCAAGTCTATTGGCGGTTTCAGAGTGAGAGCCGATCCTGCCACGTCTGATGACGGGGTTTGGACCAGGGAATAACACGGTGACAGATCCGGCGCCACGCAGGAGGGAATCGCGGCGCATTTTGTTCGAACTCCGGAGTCTGGTGAAAACTTGAACACGTTGAGACTGGGCAGGCTGCTTGCGCTGCTTCATCTCACTCTGCCTTTCCATTCGTGCCTCCGAGTCCCGCTGCGGCCTCAATTCATCCCGGTGCGAAAGTGCCGTTACTATAGCACCAGTCACGAAAGGTCGCAATTCTTCGCGCCGATTCGGGTGCAGCCCGCTTTTGGGGTGGGAGTCGTTTGGCGGGAACTTTATGCCGGCGGTGGCTTGCATTGTCTGCCGGCTTTTGGGAGAGGCGCAGGGCGGGCCTTGTGCCTGCCCCTACCCTGGCCGCGACGTTCGTTGAACTGGAGGGGGGCGTTGGGCCGCAGGTAGCACAGTGTTGCAGTGACCTCACACTCGGCGGGTGGAATGGTTTCAGGGGGGCGTTGCGGGGGGAGTCCCCCCGCACAAGGGAGGGCCGAAGGCCCGACCGTCCAAGAGGAATCGGGAATGCGTATTCCGCCACTTCGCCAGAGAATTCACAAAGGACTGGCCATGACTTCGTTGCAACCCGAGGTATGGGAGTTTGTACCCCAGTTTTGGACTGCACCCGGCCGAATCAGGACACTGATTCAGGGCAATAGTTGGGTCGAAAGGAGCTGCTCACCTACCGTTGTCGCAATCCCAACTCTTTCTTCTCTAAGAGTCTTTCTCTTCGGCCGGCGGGGCTACGGCGAATTGTGCGAAATGGAAAAACTCCGCCGGCTCGATTTCGCTGCTGTCGCCGAGATAGCGTTTCTGCTGCTCTTCGGGCGGCATCATCTCGACTTCCTGGTAACCATATCTCTCCAACAGATCGGTCAAAGACTGGGGCGTGAAGTCAGTCAACATCGGTTCGCCTCTGCGGGCGACGAAGCCCTCCATCTTTTCGGCCAGCGTTCTCCATTCGGCGGACATCATATGCTTGGCGGTTTTGAAGTCGAAAACGAGGCGTGTGCCGGGCGCGGACATTGCCGCGACTCGCTCAAGGGTATCGCGAATGGCCTCCTGTGTGAGGTAATAGGTAACGCCAAGCCAGGAGAAGAAGGCCGGTGTCTGCGAATCGAAGCCGGCTTTCGACAGCTCCTCGTCGAGCCGGTCGTTCTCGAAGTCCACGGGCACAAAGGTAAGATTGTCGGGAATGCTTCCGTTCGCCTTCATGATGCGCTGCCGCTTTACTTCCTGGGTCGCGGCGTGGTCGACCTCGAAAACCTGCAGGCGGTCGGCGATATCCTTGTGGCGCAGGGTAAAGGTATCAAATCCCGCGCCGAGAATCACATATTGGTTGACGCCTTCTTTCATCGCCTCCATGAGCTGGTCTTCGGTATAGCGCGCGCGGAGGACGACCGCAGGGTAGACAGGGCGGTATACGCCCAGAATCACGTCGCTGACGAGCCATTTCATAAGTCTGTAGGAGGCGACGGCATGCCAGAACGGCGGCAGCATATGCAGCGCGTAGTCGTCTTCAAAGATGCGGGTCGCGTGAAAGCGCAGATGAACGGCGCGTATTGTCGCCACCAGAACGGCGGTCGTGCTCGAACTCTTTGAACGGTTGCGGGATGACTCGCTCGTCGTCGACATGATGCCAGCTCTCCTTGACTTTGCAGCCCGACTGCTCCTGCGCTCCTGTGCGGGAGGTATGGTCCCGGCGCGTCGTGCTTATGGTCTCCTTCGTTGGGAATGGTATCAGGAGTTGCTATTATAGTAACATATTGCAAGCGTTGAATTCAATCAATTGGCAGAATTCGCGGCATTGATATATTTCCTAGTCCGCCAGGAGGAGATCCGATGGCCAGCATTCCGCAGAGAGAGATCGGCAGCACGGGCAGTTCGGTGACAGAGTTCGGGTTGGGTACGGCGCCGCTCGGCGACCTCTTCGTAGCGCTCAGCGAGGAGGAGGCGCAGGGTGTGCTGCAGGCCGCCTGGGATGTCGGTGTGCGTTACTTTGACACGTCACCGTTCTACGGCAACTGCAAGAGTGAGCACCGGGTCGGTCATTTTCTGCGGCAGCAGCCGCGCAATGAATTCGTGCTCTCGACCAAGGTTGGGCGGGTCTTCAAGGCGGCGCGCGACCCCGACTGCTTCGAGAGCGACGATTTCGTCGGCGCCCTGCCATTCGATTTTACCGTCGACTACAGTTACGACGGCATCATGCGCTCTTACGAAGACAGCCTGCAACGGCTGAGCCTGCCTTCGATCGATCTGCTTGTTATCCACGACCTCGACTTCTATTTTTACGAGACCGAGGCCCGGGTCAACGCTTATCTGAACCAGCTTTTCACCAGCGGGTGGCGTGCGCTCGAGGAACTGCGGCGTTACGGGCTGGTCAAGGGCGTGGGGGCGGGCATCAATGAATTGGGGATGATCCCGCGTTTTCTCGACCTGGTCGACCTGGACTTTTTCCTGGTCGCTTACGGGTACAATCTTCTGACGCAGGCGATGCTGGCCGAGGAGTTTCCTCTGTGCGAAGAGCGCGGTATCAGCATCATAATCGGGGCGGTCTTCGCCTCCGGGATCCTGGCCACGGGGGCGGTGCCTGGCGCCCGCTATTTTTACGCGCCGGCATCGCAGGAGCTGATGGACAAGACGGACCGCATCGAAGAGGTCTGCCGGCAGCACGGGACTCGGCTGCCGTGCGCCGCGCTGCAGTTTCTGCTGGCAAATCCGATTGTGGCGGCGATTATTCCCGGCGCGCTCGAAGCGGCCCACGTGCAGACCAACTACGGTCTGCTGCAGGAGCCGATTCCGGCGGAACTTTGGCGTGCGCTTAAATCCGAGGGGCTCCTGCAGGAGGATGCGCCGACGCCCTGAGCGCCTAGGGGACGACCGAGAGCAGCTGTACGGAAGCGGTGCTGACCCAGTCGATCACCGGGCTGGGGTAGACGCCGATCCAGATGGTGGCGACGGCGCAGACGAGAAGGCTGGTCTGCAGCGCCATCGGGACTTCGAGCGGCTGGTCCTCCTCCTCCTCTTCTGTGAAGAACATGGCTCGAACGACCCTCAGGTAGTAGAAGGCGGCGATTCCGGCGTTGATCACGCCGATCGCGGCCAGCCAGAAATACTGGCGCTGTATGGCAGCGCCGAAGACGAAGGCCTTACCGAGGAAGCCGCCTGTTGCGGGGATGCCGGTCAGGCTGAGCAGAAAGACGGTGAACATCACCGCCAGCCAGGGCGCGCGCTTGATCAGGCCGCGGTAGGCGTTGATGTGCGTGCTGTTGACTGTTTCTTCGAGGGCCATCACGACGAGGAATGCGCCGACGTTGGTAAACAGGTAGGCGAAGAGATAGAGCAGCACGCCGTTGAGGCCGTCCATGGCGCTGGTTGAGGCCGAAGTCACTGCAACGAGCCCCATCAGGATATAACCGGCCTGGGCAACCGAGCTGTAGGCGAGCATGCGTTTGACGCTGTGCTGGCGCAGAGCGGCCAGGTTGCCCATGGTCATGGTGATGATGCTGAAGGCGGCCAGGACTGGCACCCAGTTGACCTCGAAGGAGGCCATGCCGACGACAAAGAAGCGGGCCAGAACAGCGAAGGCCGCGGTCTTGGAAGCGGTGGACAGGTAGGTGGCGACCGGGGTGGGAGAGCCGTCGTAGGTGTCGGGCGCCCACTGGTAGAAGGGGGCCAGGCTGGCCTTGAAACCCAGACCGGCGAGCACCAACAGCATGGCGGGCAGGGCGGCGAAGGCCAGTCCGCTGACTTGCGACGAATCGCCCATGATTTCGGCGAAGGCGGCGGCGATGTCGTGAATATAGAGGGAGCCGGTTGCGCCGTAGAGCAGGCTGATGCCGTAGAGCATCACGGCCGAGGCGATCGACCCGTAGAGGAAGTACTTGAGGCCGGCCTCGTTGCTGCGGCGGTTGTCGCGCAGGAAACCGGCCAGCATGTAGCTGGTGATTGACAGGAATTCGATGGCGAGATAGACCAGGACCAGATTGTTGGCGCTGGCGGCGATGCTCATCGCCAGGCTGACCATGAGGAAGAAGGTCCAGAATTCGCCCTGGTTGCCGGAGCGGCGGTTCATGTAGCGGCCGCCGGCGATGGCGGTCAGGATCATACCGGCGAAGATGGTGACCTTGATGAAGCTGCCGAAGTTGTCGATGGTCATCATCGAGAAGGCGATCTTCGGCACCGGTTCCTGGCTGACTTCGGATATTTCGGAGATGTTCAGCTGCAGCACGACGGCAACCAGGGCGGCGGCCAGGAAGAGGGCGGCCAGCGCCATGTAGCTGAGGCCGGATTTTTTGCCGACGCCGGGGTCGTAGGCCAGGTCGAGGCAGAAGATGAACAGGCCGCCGATCAGAAGTATGATTTCGGGTGCGATTAAACCTAGGTCGCCCACCAGTTGCTCTCCATTCAGCTATCAGACGAGGTTTTGCACAAAGGCCAGCAGCTCGCGCGCTGACCGATTAAAGTATTCCACCAGGGGCGTCGGGTAGACGCCGATGATGAACATTGCCGCGATCAGGGGCCACATCGTCACCTTTTCGAAGCCGACCATGTCGGTGGGGCCGTCGGCGTGCTCGCCGTCTACGGTCGTCCAGTGCGGCAGCTTGCTTGCGTCGTATTCGCCGAGGAAGACGTTCTGTATGATGCGGTAGAGGATGTAGACGGCGGTGATGACGATGCCGATCGTGCCGAAAGCGGCCCAGTAGGGCATGAGGGCGAAGGCGCCGCGGAAGGTGAAGAGCTCGGCCCAGAAGCCGGCCAGGCCCGGCAGGCCGAGGCTGGCGAAAGCGGCCGTCAGCATGAGGCCGTAGAAGTGGGGCGTCTTGGTCGCGAGCCCTCCGAAGCGGGCCAGGTCGCGGGAGTGGGCGCGTTCGTAGATGATGCCTACGAGGAAGAAGAGCGCGCCGGTGATGATGCCGTGGTTGAACATCTGCAGGGCGGCGCCGTTGAGGGCCATGGCCGCGCTGTCCTGGATCGCCTCGGTGCTGAGGCCGAAGCGGTTGACGGCGCTCGCCAGGGCGTCCGGCGTCATGATGGATGCGGCGGCGCCGATCCCCAGCATGACGTAGCCCATATGGCTGACCGAGCTATAGGCGATGAGCCGTTTGAGGTCGGTCTGGGCGACACAGACGAAGGCGCCGTAGACGATTGCGATGGCGCCCAGCGCAACGATCCAGGTGGCCCAATAGACCGATGCTTCGGGGAAGCTGGGCAGCATGATACGCAACATGCCGTAGGCGCCGAGTTTCAGCAGGACGCCGGCCAGGATTACCGAGCCGGCGGTTGGCGCCTCGGTGTGGGCGTCGGGCAGCCAGGTGTGGAAGGGGAAGCTGGGGACCTTGAAGGCGAAGCCCAGGAAGAAGCCCCAGAAGGCCAGGCTTGCAAGCGTAAGGTTGCCGGCGAAGGGCTGGGCGGCGGCGGCCTCGACGATGTCGAACGTGCCGGTGGCGAAGTAGACGCCGAGGATTGCGAGCAGCATGGCCACGGAGCCGACCAGGGTATAGATGAAGAACTTGGTTGCGGCGTAGCCGCGATTCGCCCCGCCCCAGATGCCGATGAGGAAGTACATCGGCACCAGGCTGATTTCCCAGAAGACATAGAAGAGGACATAGTCGAGCGCTACAAAGACGCCCAGCATGCTGAACTCAAGCAGGTGCATCAGGAAGAAATATTCTTTGACGCGCGTATTGATGACACCGGCGCTGTAGTAGATGCTCAGCGTGCTCAGCAGCGTGGTCAGGAAGATCAGCGGAACGCTCAAACCGTCGACGCCGAGATGGTAGCCGGCGTTGAGCTGTGGAATCCAGCTGGCGATCTGCTCGAACTGGATGCCGCCGCTGTCGGAGTCGTAGGCGAAGAGCAGATAGATGCTGAGGCCGAGCGGGAGCAGGCTGGCCCAGATGGAGCCGCTTTTGATCTGTCTGTCGCTGCGGCCGAACAGGATGACGAGCAGCGCGGCCACGAGCGGCCAGAAGAGCAGGATTGTCAGGACAATTGAATCAGGTGAATCCATGAAGATCTCTCCACGCAGAGATTTGGGTAGTCGGAGCTCGAGTCACTCCGCACTCTAGACAAGAGTGAGAATCATTGGCAGTACATTCAGGAAGATCCACACGGCCAGGATCAGCATGCCGAAGAGCAGATAGGTCTGTACCCGTCCGTCCTGCAACATGCGGGCGATGCGACCGGCCTGGTCGGAGAACCAGCCGACGCCGTCGACGAAGCCGTCGACGACGTAGCGATCGAAGGCCGAGGTCAGTTCGCTGAGGCGGATCGCCAGCCGGCCGACCCCGTTCACGACCCAGTCGATGATCCACTCGCGGTCGAAGAGCGCGAGGAAGCGGCTCAGCCAAAGGGTAACCAGGACGATGGTGCCGTTGTATATTTCGTCGATCCAGTATTTGCGGTGCCACATCCACCAGATGGGCCCGAGGATGCGGGCGACCGGGTCGGTCTGGCCTTCCTTCAAGCCCTTACCGTAAATGAGGTAGCCGGCGCCAAGCCCGCCGAGGGCGACGATCAGCGAGACTGCCAGGGGGACGACATGGAAGGACGGGTGGTGCGGATGCAGGTGCATGTGCTTCATGTAGGGTTCGAGGAAGTGCTCGATCCAGTTGTTGTTTACGATGCTGCCCAGTACGGGGAACGATGTGGGAATGCCGAACCAGCCGGCGCCGATGGCGAAGATGCTGATGAGAATCAGGGGCGTCGTCATGCTGGCGACGCTCTCCGGCGCGTGGGAGGCCCCTTCCGAGCGGGATTTGCCGAGGAAGGTCAGCCCGATCTGCCGCATTGTGTAGAAGGCGGTGAGGAAGGCCGCCAGTGCGAGGGTCCAGAAGACCCATGGGTGGTTGGTGTCCCAGGCGAAGGCCAGGATTTCGTCTTTCGACCAGAAGCCGGCGGTGACGAGCGGGAAGCCGGAGAGGGCGAGCCCGCCGATGATGAAGGTCCAGCCGGTGCGCGGCATGCGCTGCAGGAGGCCGCCCATATTGCGCATGTCCTGGGCGTCCTCGGTGTCGAGCGGGCCGTCGGCGCGGCGCACAAAACGCACATTTTGGCGCTCGTTGGCATGGCTTTCGTCTTCGCCATGGCCTTCGGCGTGGTCGTCGTGAGCGTGTTCGTGGGCGTGGTGGTAGCCATGTTCGACGCCGTGGATGACGCTGCCGGAGCCGAGGAAGAGTAGCGCTTTGAAGAAAGCGTGCGTGAGCAGGTGGAAGAGTGCGGCGACGTAGGCGCCCATGCCGATGGCGGCGACCATGTAGCCGAGCTGGGAGATGGTCGAGTAGGCGAGCACGCGCTTGATGTCCCACTGTGCGAGCGCGATCGTGGCTGCGAACAGGGCGGTGAATGCGCCGATGAAGGCGACGAACTGGAGCGTGCCGCTCGACACTTCGCCGGAGAACTCGTAGATCGGGAACATGCGCACGAGCAGGTAGACGCCGGCGGAGACCATTGTGGCGGCGTGGATCATTGCGCTGACCGGCGTGGGGCCTTCCATGGCGTCGGGCAGCCAGACGTGCAGCGGGAACTGGGCGCTCTTGCCGATGGCGCCGCAGAAGATGAGGACGCCGATCAGAGAGATCCAGTGGACCTCGCCGAAGAGAGGCAGGTTGACGAGCGAGTGCGCGAGCTGGCCCAGGTTGTGTTCGGTGAAGAGTTCGCTGAAGCGCAGGCTACTCGGATCGCTGCGCACGTAGAGCAGGATCAGGCCGATCATCAGCAGCGCGTCGCCGATGCGGGTAGCGATGAAGGCCTTGACGGCGGCGGCGCGGGCGGTCGCCTTTTCGTACCAGAAGCCGATGAGCAGGTAGCTGCACAGCCCCATCACTTCCCAGAAGACGAAGAATTGCAGCAGATTGTTGGCAACGACCAGCCCCAGCATACCGGTTGCGAAGAGACAAATGTAGGCCATGAAGCGGCTGTAGCGCGGGTCTTTGCCCTGGGCGTGTGCGGACGGGAACTGTTCGGGCCGCAGGTGCGCGGGGAAGCTCATGTAGCCGCTTGAGTAGATGAAGATCATCAGGACCAGGAACGGCACCATGAAGAGCATGAGCGCGTTCGAGGGGTCGACCGCATAGCCGATGACGAACTCGGTGTTGCCGGTGGGGATGGCGTAGATCGCCTCATCGACCGGGTGTTCGCCGAAGTGGTCGCGGAAGAAGGAAGCGAAGGCGATGCCCCAGCCCAGCACACAACTGATCAGGGCTGAGGCGATTGCAATCAGCGCGCTGCCGCGTTTGTTTCTGTTCAGAAATAGTACGATCGCCAGGAATGCCAGGAAGGGCGGAATCGGCACGACCCAGGTGACGCTGAACAATCCTTGCATAAAGTGGACCTCAAGAATGTACGGAAACCGGACGGCTTGGTGCGGTCATTTCTGTCGGTTTGGCGGAAGCCTAAGAGTTGGCTTGCCCGGGTAACAGGTTTGCTGCCCCATAGCCGGCCAGCAGGCCGACGAATGCGATGCCGAACAGCCAAAGATCACTGGGCAGCCCTATGGATGAACCGATGCCGATGGCGACTGCTGCGCCGAGCAGCGAGATTACGATCCGGTTCCTCTGCTTGCGCTTCTCCGCGCGCGCGACTTTGAGGAGATGGGCTGCGTCCTGGTATTCGGGTCGATACTTAACGATCTCCTTCAGGGCATAGGCGGCGCCGGTGTAGTTGCCGCTTGCCATTTTTTCCTCTGCGAGCTGGTAGAGGAAACTGCACTGTTCTTCAAGTGTTCCCGTCAGCAGCTTTTTTGCCACAATAACTTGGAAGTTCGGCGGTCTTTACCGCCGAACAGAATCAGCCGGCCAGGAGGTCGAGCTCGTCGACATCGATAGTGCGCCGTTCGCGGTAGACGGCGATGATCAGGGCCAACCCCACGGCTGCTTCGGCTGCGGCCAGACCGATAATCAGGACGGCGAAGACCTGTCCCGTCAGGTCCGCCATTGGGCCGACCCCGTGCCGCCAGAAGGCCACCAGATTGATATTGGCGGCGTTGAGCATCAGCTCGATCCCCATCAGCATCGCGATTGCGTTGCGGCGCCCGAGCGCTCCGTAGAGGCCGCAGGAGAAGAGGAATGCGGCGAGCATGAGATACCAGCTTAGCGGAACCATTGAATCAACCCCGGAGTCGTGCGGTAGCCATAGTCAGAAAATGCAGCCGACAGTGCGAATTGTCGTGAGCGGCTATTGATCCTATCGATCGCGCGCCAGCATGACTGCACCGACAAGGGCCAGCAGCAGAAGCAGGCCCAGCACTTCAAATGCGATCACGTAGGTGGTGACAAACTCGCGGCCGAGCGCGCCGATCATGGCCTCGTCGGCGATGACCTCTTCGCTTGCGGCCGGCCAAGGCGTGGCGCGGGCGAAGGCCAGCAGCCCCATAAAGAAGAGCAGCGCGAAGAGGGAAGACTTGCCCCACTGGTTGTTAAGCGGCGAGGTGCGTCCGTACATCATGCTGCGCGTCAGCATGATAGCGAAGGCGATCAGCATTGCGATGGCGCCGACGTAGACGAGGACCTGGCTGACCGCGAGAAACTCCGCCTCCAGAAAGACGTAGACGCCGGCGACGCCAAAAAAAGTGAGTGTGAGAGCGAGCGCGCTGTGAAAGAGGTTGCGGCTGGTCACCACGGCCAGGCCTGCCACCGCCGTCACCAGCGCGACCTGAATGAAGATGAACTGTTCGAATGTTGGAATCGGAACCTGAATTCCCAGCGGTAGTTCCATGTGACTTCCTGCCTCTGATCAACCGTTTGGCGGCGGCGCGGTGCGTGGGACGGGATCCGGCCCAGACCGGCCGGCTAGTACATTGTGCCCTCTTCGTTGACCTGCATTGTGCCGATCAGCGAAGTCGGTTCAAATGAGCGCTTGGTCCGCATCTGCTCCTCGCGGAAATACTTTTGCAGGATGCTGGCGACGATTGCCAGTACACCGACATTGGCGATAAAGATCAAGACGTAGTGGACGGCGACCGGCGTCGGCAGCTTTTGGACGATGGCCTGCACGACGATCAGGCCGATCGTCAGCGGCACGAGCACCTTCCAGGCAAAGTACATCATCTGATCGATGCGCAGGCGGGGAAAGGTGCCGCGGATCCACTGCTGCAGGACATAGACGCCGAAGACTTTGATCATAAAGTAGCCGAAGCCGAGCAGCGGTCCGACGACGGGGAGGCCTACGCCCGGCCCTTGCCAGCCTCCCAGGAAGAGAGTGACCATGACCGCGGCCAGGATCCAGGCGTTGAGGAACTGGGCGAGGAAGAACATGGCGAACTTCATGCCCGAGTATTCGATGTGGAACCCGGCGATCAATTCGGATTCGGCTTCGAGCAGGTCGAAGGGTGTCAGCTCGGCTTCGGCGAGCGAGCTGATGAAAAAGATGAGCAGGGCGCCCGGCATGACGATACCGAGCCAGCCGACGCCGAGATTGAAGCCGCCCAGGTGGAGCGATTGTGATTCGATGATACTGCCGAAGCGCATCGAGCCGGTCAGCAGGACGACGGTCAGGATTGACAGCACGAGCGGGATCTCGTAGCTGAGCAGCTGGGCCACGACGCGGAAGCCGGCCAGGAGCGCGTACTTGTTGTTGCTGCCCCAGCCGGCCATCAGGGCGGCCATGATGCCGATCGAGCCGAGGGCAACGACAAAGAGGGCAGCGATGTTGAGGTCGACACCGATCAGCCCGGGCGCAAAGGGGATGACAGCGAGCAGCATCAGGACGCCGGACACTGAGAGGATAGGCGACAGATTGTAGGCGATTTTGTCGGCTTCGCGGGGTGTGATGTCTTCTTTCGACAGCAGTTTGGCGGCGTCGGCGACGGTTTGCAGCAGGCCGAATTTGCCGACGCGGTTGGGGCCGATGCGGTCCTGTATGCGGCTGATGACCTTGCGGGTTATCCAGATCAGCAGCAGGACCGAGAGCATGCCGTAGTTGATGAGGACGAAGGCGCCGACGGCGTAGACGAGGAATATCGCTGCCCATTCGGGCAGTCCCAAGCCGATGAGCCAGCCGGAGAGCGCATCGCTCCACTGGGTTATTTGCATAGTCGCGACTCCGCAAAGCAAAGAATCGAATTGAGCAGACTCATGCCCGGGCGCTTATTCCAAGGATTCCAGGGAGGAGCTATTGCCACTCCAGCGCGCCTTTTCGCCAGTCGTAGAGCAGCCCGATTACCAGGAGCAGAACGAAGAAGATCGTGGCCAGAACGGCGAACATCTCCAGCTGCTGGTAGGCGACCGCGATCGGGAAGAGGAAGAGCGCTTCGACATCGAAGACGACGAAGACGAGGCCGATCAGATAGTATTGGGCGCGAAACTGCACCCATGTCTCGCCGATCGTTTCCACGCCGCTTTCGTAGATATCGTTCTTGACTTCGTCGGGCCGCCTGGGGCCGATGAAGTAGCCCATGATGACGGCAGTCAGAGGCAGCACGACCGCCAGACCGGACATGATCAAAATGAAGAAATACTGGCTCAGCATCTCCCGAAATTCCGTTTGTGTGGAATTTAACAAACTCCCGCGCAAGTATAGCATAGCGAAATCTGAATGCGAAAGTCTTGACCCTGTTTGAACGCGATGTTGTCGCGCGTATTTCTGAATCGATGCGGTCTTCCTGATTGGCAATGCGCTGTGCGGCCCTGTGCTGTCTGCGAGGCGGGGAAGGATTTGGCGTTGGCTGGCGATGCCAGTGGTCAGTGGCCGGTTGCCGGCAACGTCAACGGCATAATCCACGAATCTGCACGAATCTCCTCGAAGAACGTCAACTGCAGTCGCCAGTGGTCGGTGGCCAGCAACGTCAACTGCAACGGCAGCGTGCGCGACTGGTGTTACTGGCGACTGGCAACCGGAAACTGGCTACTGGTTTTCGAGCTTCGAGTTTCGGGCGTTCGGGGGATGCTGTGGGGGCCTACGCGGGGCTTTGGTCCACGGGGGGGAGGGTGAGGGGCCGTCTGGCTGTATGGCGTGACTGCCGAAACTCGAAGATTGAGACGTAACTGACCCGAGTTCCGAGTTAGATTAGAGCTGGCAAGAGAGCCAAGTCTTTGTCAGAGAGATGGAGAGATGGCTTCTTGGGTTGCTAAGTGTAGGCAATCAGCCCGGCGATAAGATTGACGATAAAGTTGGTTTGGCTCCGGTGGCGGGTATGTTCAATCTGCGGGATATTCTTGAGCTGGTCAACGATGGTCCCGATGACGAAGCGCTTACGCGTGAGCAGCTTGTCTTCGAGAACAACGAGTCGATTCTGCATGTTTTTGCGGATGGGCGTGATCGGCAACGGGCGGTCTGCCGCCATCAATTGCAGTCCGCGTGCGCAGAGTTGCTCAAAGAGAGCCTGGGAGAGATAGCCGCGGTCGCCGATCAACTTACCCCATAGGTTTTTGGTCATTTGTGGGACCGGTTTGCGGTCATCTGTGTTGCCAGGTGTGAGTTGAACCGCCAGCAATTCACCCTGGTCATTGACAATCAGATGGAGCTTGAAGCCATAGAACCATCCCATACTGCTCTTGCCCCGCATGGCCACCTCGGCAAAGACTCGGTGGCGGGCGATGCGCCGGTTGTGGCAGACGGACAACGGGGTCGAATCGATGAATGCCACCCCTGTCGCCTGGCCAAAGCGCGCACGCAGATAGAGACACATGGCTGGCAGGGCTGATGGCATTAACTCCACAAAGCGCGTGTAACTGACCAGAGTTAGGAATTCACTGCGCATATGCTCACATACGTGCTGCACAAAGTAGGCCTTGAAATCGCGATAATGCGACTGGTGAAAGTGAATCAGAATCGTCATTACTTCACGCAAGCTCAACCGCGGGGCCGGCCCTCGTTTGCGAGTCACGCCCAACAGTTTGGCATTCTCTTGTGTAGCCAACCACTGACAGAAGTCATCGGTATGACAAAACAGTTTGAGTATACTCATCACTGAGCACCTTTCCTTGCTGGAGAATTTGGTTAGGAGAACTTCGATTTTACCAGCTTGTAAAGGTGCTCACTTACTCAGAATTCAGGTTAAATACACCATATTTATTATTTCGTGGTCGAACACTTGGGGTTCACCACACGGTAGATGTGTCCGTCGGCGTAACCTGTGGCGTAGATGACGCCGTCGTGGTCGCGCCCGATGCTGCTGATTGGGCGTTCTATTTTCGCGATCCTGCTCGCCATCCAGGCGCTGCCTCCCTGGCGAAGCTCCCAGAGTAGACCGAGGCATGCATCGGAGAAGTAGAAGACGCTGTCGACTACGGCACCGCCCACGATGGCGCAGCCGTCGGCGTGTGAATAGTGGGCAACCGGCAAGGAGAAGGGTTCTGTCTGCTGGGCTTGCGCATCGAGGTAGGGAAGCGGCCCTTCGTAAATGGGCCAGCCGTAATTTTGGCCGCCTGGGCTGGCGGCCGGCTGAAAGTTGATCTCTTCGATAGTGTGCTGGCCTGTGTCGGGGATGTAGAGAGCGCCAGTCTGATGGTCGAAGGCGATGCCCCACGGATTGCGCAAGCCGAGTGCCCATAATTCCGGCGCGTATCCCGGCGCATCTACAAAGGGATTGCCGGGCGGGATAGCATACGGGATGACGCCGGATTCAACATCGATGCGCAGAATTTTGCCTAGCAAGCTGCCAGGGTCTTGCGGGTATGGCGTCACGTCTGGCAGGTTGAACACTTTGCCATCGCCGACGGCGATGTAGAGGTGTCCATCGAGCGGCCCAAAGGCAAGCGTTCCTACGCTATGGTTTACTCCTGGATGGTGAAATGCAAGAACGACTTGCTCGCTATCGGGGTCGGCTATGTCGGGGTCTGGTCCGGCAGAGAAGCGGCTGACCGTATTTTGGTTGTCGGCGCTTACATAGCTGACGTAGAAATGGCCGTTTTGGGCGTAGGAGGACGAAAAGGCCAATCCGAGCAAGCCGTTGTGAAACGTGGTGTCGACCCGTGTAGATAAGTCGAGGAAAGGAGTTTCGGAGAGAATGCCATCTTTGATTACGCGGATCCGGCCTTCTTTTTCAAGCACAAAAAGGCGGTCGCTTTTGTCGTTGGCATGGGTAATGTATACGGGTTCTGCGAGACCTGAAGCGGCGACTAAAACGGTCGAAAGCGGGGACTCCACAATGCGCAGCTCGCGGATGGCGACCCAGCCTTCGGTCCTGGTGGTGAGGATGCGGAGATAGTCGACAAGTTGGGGCGGGTCGATTTTAAGGGAAAAGAGGGTTCCGTCGGCGGAGTAATCGGTGTCGAAGCGGTGCCACACGACGGTTCTGTCGTTGCAATTGGCTGTGAGGGTGTGACTGGCGGGACCGGGCCGGATTTGCGTGACGACCAGTTCGATCTTGGAGACAGGCGCGGCGAACGGGAATTCGACTTCTAACCACTGGGGGGGTGTTGTCGGCGGACCACCAGGTGTCGATGTCGTTGTCGACGGCTTTGCGCATATTCCAGCTGCCGTCGGAGACTGTTACGCGTCCCCAGCTGGCGATGTTGGCGAGCGTGGGTGTCGTCGTGGCTTGGGGGGCGTGGCCGGCTTGGGGTGGGGCGCAGGCGGCAAGCAGCAGCGCGGCGGCGATGAGAAGTGTTTTCACAGCAGCTCCATCTGGCCGGCTTGGGTGGGCGCGGTGTTTGCGGTTCTGTACCCGTTTGTGGCCGTCGTGGGTGTTGTGGCAGCGCTGGCAGATGGCGGCGAGGTTGGGCGCGGCGTTGTTGGCCGGGTTGTGGTCGATGTGCGCCACAGTGAGGACAACGCGGCTGCCGGTGAGAGGGTGCGGCTTATGGTTGTGGGCGGCGCACCATTCGCACCTCATTCCGGCGCGCTCGTAACGGATACGGCGGGAGATTTCGTCCGAGTTGAGGCGGTTGAGGGGGCGGGGCTCTGGGTGGAAGGACAAGGGGCTATTCCTCTTCGAGCTTTTGGATGAGGTTATCGATCTGTGCGGCGAATTCGTCGTCGTCGAGGTAGCGGGCTCGCACCTTCACCTTGTAGCGCACGCCTTCGTCCAAGCCGCTGACCGAATACGAAATGGTCGTGGGGAAGGCGTTGCCTGAAATGTCGGTCCAGGTCTTTAATCTTTCGCCGTCACGCACCCAGGTCACGCGGTAGTCTATCTGCGTCTCCGTCGGCACGTCCCACGGTTAACTCGAGCTCGCCGGGCTGTCTTCTCTGCAGCGCCAGGTTATGGATCGCCTTCACGTCCTCCTGCGCCGACGCAACGTCCACCGCCGACAGCAGCGCAAGGAATGCCGTCAGCAGCGCCGCTGCCAGCCAGGCGAAAAGGACTTTGAAAAACGAAGAGTTGCGGTACACTGCCAAGCCAGCTCATTCCCCTTGCTCGAAGGTGGATTCCCCTCCGCCATCTGCAGTCGAACGCGCCCCCGCACCTCGCTGCAGTACCCAGCCCAAGATGATTCCTGGCCAAATCTTTGCCAATACGGAGAAAGGGTCCGAGCGGTCGAAAACGCGGCAGCGAGCCGCGACTTGCATTAGCCTATCCCGCGGCGAATTCGACCGTCCGCGTCAAGCCGGCCTCGATCCGGCCGACGCTGTGAAATGAACTGTCGTGGAGTGTAGGGGTTGCCGCCTGACGAAACTCAGTCTCTCGGGCGGGAGAGCAGGCCCTGCGTTCAGGACCATGTCCTGAGTTGCAAAGGGCGAATTCGTGACCGGCAACTCGTCGCTGAAGGGCCATGTGGCGGGTGTTCTCGGATGAACACAATAATTGCCAATGACAATTAAATCATGACAATGGAATTGTAACCTTGGTCAGCGAAGGGTTGTCAAGTCAATTTGTCGCTGTGGGCGCCAATTATGCCGCCGCCAGCAAGGCTGTCACCGAATTGCTATCAAATTGAGCCATTTAGTCACGCTATTGTCACTCTGATATTTTGTAAGGAGGCCTGCTCGAACTTCTGATAGCCTCGGATGGCGTCGGTCCGCACGCATTGCGCTTGCCGAACCTGGCGGCCCAGTGGCGTCGGGTACGGTGGCATACCCTCATAGGAGCGGAGGTCGGCGCGAGGTCGAGCGGATGCGAGGGCGCCGGGCCGGACGGAGCGGCTTTCGCGCACACCCGGGCGTATCGTCCACGCTGGCATCGGCGACACGCCGGAATTGCGCACGCACGGTGGCGGGGCGCTGGGCCGCCGGTTGCACAGGGCTGCACTAGAACCCACACCTGGCGGCGTGTGGAGGGGTGTCAGGGGGGCGTTGCGGGGGGAGTCCCCCCGCACAAGGGAGGGCCGCAGGCCCGACCGTCCAAGCTGCAGTGGCCAGTGGTCAGTGGCCAGAAACTGCAGGGGGCGATGCTCTCCGGTCGAACGCGCGATCGGCTGGCGACGCGCACACGCGGCCGTATCGCCCACGCTGGCGTTGGCGACACACTGGAATCGCGCACACCCGGCGGCGGGGTATCAGGGGGGCGTTGCGGGGGGAGTCCCCCCGCACAAGGGAGGGCCGCAGGCCCGACCGTCGAGAAGGAATCAGAAAGGCGAGTTTTCCCACTTCGCCAGAGCATGGGGCGTGGGCCGGCCACGACTTGGTTTCAACCCGAGGCATGGGAATTTGTACTCCAATCTTGGACTGAAACCGCATCGGGCGGGTGCATCCGAGATTTTTGCGAGAGGGAGGGAGTTGTAGACTAAAGGGAGGATAAACAAAGGGAAAGAGAGGGAGGTCAAGATGGGCAAGGAAAAGGCGAGGGCGAAGTTTTTGGGGAAGGCGGAAGCTGTATTTGAGCGGATGTGGTCGTGGGGAGCAGAGCACACGGAGGCTACGCTGGACGAGATGGCGGCGGAGTTGGTGCCGCAGCGTCAGGAGTTGATGGGGGAATTGCTGGGGGAATTAGTGCAGCAACATGGGGATGGGAGGTATGAAGAGGTGGTCTGTCTGGATTGTGGGGAGAAGATGAAGTCGAGTGGACGGCGGAGGCGGAAGGTGTTACATGCCGAAGGGGAGGTGAAGATCGAGCGGGGCTATCACCGTTGTCCGGAATGTGGGCGAGGGATTTTTCCCCCTGGATCGAAGGCTCCAGCTGACGCGGCGTAGTTGGACGCCGGCGACGATTGCCCAAGCGCTGCGGATGAGCGTAGAGATACCCTCGTATGCGCGGGCTGCGGCCCAGTTTAGCGAGTTGACGCATGTTGGTCTGTCCACGAGTAGTCTGCAGGAGTTGGTCAAAGCGTATGGCGGGCAACTGGTGGAGCGCCAGGCGGAAGAAGCGCAGGCAACGATGGAGATGCCGAGTAAGGAGGGAGGGGAGGTCAGGCGTGAGATACCGGAGCCGCCGAGTGCGGCCATGAACATCTCGATGGATGGGGCGATGGTCAATATACGCGGCGAAGGTTGGAAAGAGGTGAAAACGGTAGCGGTGTCGGCGATACGGCATCTGAATGATAGGGTGACAGGCGAAGCAACCACCCTGTTAAGCGAGCATAGCTATCGGGCCGGGTTGTGGGATGCGAGCGAATTTTGTCAGCAGCAGTGGGCTGAAGCCTGTTGTCGGGGCGTGGAGAAGGCTGGCTATCTGAGCAGTGTCAACGACGGCGCAGCCTGGATCTGGAACATCGTGCGCATGTGTTATGGCAACTGTGTCGAAATCATCGACTGGTGGCACGCTGTCGAAAAGCTGTGGCTAATCGCCCAGCACCGGTTCGGCACGGAAACAGAGGAGGCGACAGCATGGGTCTCTGCGCAGAAACAACTCTTAATCGAGGGGAGCCTCCGCCAACTTGTGCGCAACATCCGCCTGCTTTACCCCAGAGGAAACACCCTGCCCGACGCTGTGCGCAACGCAACGCACTATCTCTTCCACAATCGCAGACGTATGCGTTACCGCCTCTTCCGCGAAGCAGGCTATCCCATCGGCAGCGGAACGGTCGAGTCAGCTTGCAAACTGGTCGTTCAACAACGTCTCAAACAGTCGGGCATGCGCTGGTCTCGACACGGCGCTCAAGCTATGCTCGCACTACGGGCTACGCTCCTTAGTCAACCCTCCCACCGTTCACTCCCACTAATCGGACTCGCCTGAAATCCAAAAATCCTGGATGCACCCCATCGGGCGTGGGCTTTGACAATAGATTTCGGTTCGTGCTAGAATGAAATCGTTCGTGTAAAATTGCACGAACAGTCCCCACTCAGTTTTGGAGCGCCGCAGAGGAAAACCGGCATGGCAAGCGATTACCTGCCACTGCTCATACTGATTGTTCTGGCGGCCGGATTCGGCGTCATTGCCATCGGCCTGCCCTCGCTGCTCGGTCCGCGGGAACGAAACAAACAGAAGCTGGAGCCGTACGAGTCGGGAATTATCCCCTTCGCCGACGCGCGGCGCCGTTTTCCGGTCAAGTATTACCTCGTGGCGATGCTCTTTCTGATCTTCGATATCGAGGTAATCTTCCTCTACCCGTGGGCCGCGGTCCTCAGAGATCTTCGTGTGTTCGCTCTCGTGGCGATGATACCCTTTTTCATCGTTCTCGTGGTCGGATTCCTCTATGAATGGAAGAAGGGCGCGCTCGATTGGGATTAGCGGTCCGGGCCGTCGGGTGAAGGCTGCGGACTAACGGGCGACGCCGGCGAACGGGCATGCGGGATCCAGAGATGGGTCCCGGCCCGAGTAGGCGTATCGACGTGACCGGCAGTTGGCGCCGCCCGCAGGTTCCGGCAAGGGCGAAACCGAAGGAATTCAAATGGGCCTAGAAGAGAAAGTTCCTGAAGGCATCATGACGTCTACGCTTGACAGCGTGCTCAACTGGGGGCGCGCCAACAGCACGTGGCCGCTTCTTTTTGGGCTGGCGTGTTGCGCGATGGAGATGATTGCCACTGGGACCGCTCGCCACGACATTGCACGCTACGGCTCGGAGCTGTTTCGCGCCAGCCCGCGCCAGGCCGACCTGATGATCGTTTCCGGCCGCGTGAGCAACAAGATGGCGCCGGTGATCAAGCGCATCTACGACCAGATGCCGGCGCCGAAATGGGTGATCGCGATGGGTATCTGCGCCAGCGCCGGCGGCCCCTTCAACAACTACGCCATCATTCAGGGCGTGGACAAGATCATTCCGGTTGACGTTTACGTGCCCGGCTGCCCGCCGCGGCCCGAGTCGCTGCTGTATGCGCTCGACAAGCTGCGCGCCAAGCAGGCGCTGGAGACGGTCGGGACGGCGCGGGCGGTAGTTGAACGGACGGCGGTTGACGAGATCATGCCTCTGGGGGCGTAAGAACAGCGCCGGGCACGACCGGCCCGGCGAACGCTGAGGAGGCGAGATGCCTCTCGATGTTGCACCGATTCTTCGTTCATACGAGACGCAGCGCACGCTGAACCCGCCCGGCATTCCTGCGCTTGCGCCGTTGCCCACGGGCGAGACCGACGATACACGGCGTCTGTGCGAGCGGTTCGGCGAGGAGGTCGTTGCCGCCGGACTGCACAACGGCAACCAGGTCGTCCACGTCGGGCCGGCGCAGCTGAAAGCGATCGCTGCGTTTCTGCGCGATGATCCCCAACTTCAGTATGAGACACTTATAGACGTAACGGGTTTGGACCGTTCGCGCCTGCCGCTGAACGGCGAGGGCGTCCGCTTTCAGACTGTATACCAGTTCCGTTCCTATGCGCGCAATCAGCACCTGACGCTCGTTGTCGACTGCGCGGACGGCGGGGGCGGCGACGGCGAGCAGCCGCAGGTGGACAGCCTGGCGGGCGTATACCGGGGCGCAGAGTGGCCGGAGCGCGAGGTCTACGATCTGATGGGTATCCGCTTTGACGGCCACCCCGACCCGCGCCGGATTCTGATGCCGAAGAGCTGGCACAATCATCCGCTGCAGAAGCAGTCACCGCTGGGGGGTGAAGAGGTCCCGTTCACGTTCACGTGGGACGATCCCGAGTTTGAGACGCTCGGCACGCAGATTCTTGCGGCTGAGAGCGCAGCGCCGGACCTGCCGCCGGGGATGAGTCGGGAGAACATGGTAATCAACATGGGGCCGCACCATCCGAGCACGCACGGGGTGCTGCGCCTGGTGGTCGAGCTGGACGGTGAGCGGGTCGTCAGCATCGATCCGGACCTGGGTTATCTTCATTCCGGCTTTGAGAAGACGGGCGAGAACAAGCGATACAAGGACTTTGTCTATTATACGGACCGCATGGACTATCTCTCGTCCATGTCGAACAATTTGGGCTACTGCCTGACGGTCGAGCAAATGCTGGGCCTGGAGATTCCGGAACGGGCGCAGGTGATCCGGGTGATCATGGCGGAGATGCAGCGGATCGCTTCCCATCTTTTCTGGCTGGCGACGCATGTGCTGGATGTTTCGGGGACGGGCATGAGCCTGTTGATGTACGCGACGCGCGAGCGGGAACGGATCCTGGACCTGTTCGAGATGGCATGCGGTGCGCGCCTGACGGTCAGCTACATTCGTATCGGCGGTGTGTGGCAGGACTTGCCGGACGCTTTTGTCGGCGAGCTGAAGGATTTCATCCGGCTGATGCCGGAGAAGATCAGCGAATATGAGTCGATGCTGACCGATGCGCCGCTGTGGCAGGAGCGCCTGACGGAGGTCGGTCATGTCAGCCGCGAGGATGCGCTTTCGATGGGGCTGACGGGACCGATGCTGCGGGGGAGCGGGGTCGACTGGGACCTGCGGCGCGACCGGCCGTACACGGGCTATGAGGGCTATGAGTTCGAGGTGCCGACGAGCGACCGCGGCGACTGCTATGGCCGCTATCGTGTGCGTGTGGAGGAGTTGCGGCAGAGCGTCCGCATTCTTGAGCAGGCGGTCGGAAATCTGCCGAGCGGCCTGTACAAATCGAACAATCGGAAGGTGGCGGCGCCGCCGCGGGCTGAGCTTGACGTCAGCATGGAGGCCCTGATTCACCATTTCAAATTGATGACCGAGGGCTTCCACGTTTCGCCTGGTTACTTATATAACGGCATCGAGAGCAGTAAGGGGGAGCTCGGCTTCTTCGTGTACAGCGACGGTTCGGCCAAGCCGTACCGTCTGCACGTGCGCGGGCCCAGCTTCAACAACCTGTACGCGATCGACCATATCAGCCGGGGCGAGATGCTTTCGGACGTCGTGACCAACATCGGCTCGATTGATATTGTGCTGGGCGAAGTGGACCGGTGAGGGCAGGGGATAGTGGCAGGGGATAGTTCGGTGCCCTTTCTTGGTTTGAATTGTAGGGAGCTGGCGGGGAATTGGGAATGATAACGGAAGTGATGCGGCAGGAGATTGGAGAGATACTGGCGCGCTACCCGGAAGGGCGGCAGCGCTCGGGGATACTTCCGGCGCTCTATGTCATTCAGCGCGAGTTCGGTTACTGCCCGGTCGAGGCGCAGGACGAGCTGGCGGAGATTCTCGGCATCGCGCCGGCGGAGGTGGGCGCGGTGGTCGGCTTCTACAATATGCTGCACGCGGAGCCGAAGGGCGAGTACCACATCGAGGTATGCACGAACGTTCCCTGTATGCTGCGGGGCGGCAACCAGTGTTTGCACAATTTTGAGAACACGCTGGGCATTCACCACGGGGAGAAGACGGACGACGGTCAGTTCGCGCTCGACCACATGGAGTGTCTGGGCTCGTGCGGCACGGCGCCGATGGCGATCGTGACGGACCAGAAGAGCGGCCAGATCCGTTACTTTGAGAATCTCAGCTCGGCCGAGGATGTGGGCAGGGTGATCCAGCTGCTCAAGGCGGGCGATGGCTTCGCCGAGCTGGCGCGCTGGACGCCGCAGGCCGATCCCGGTAACGAGGGCACGGCGGACACTCCCTATCGCACGGGCGGCATGGAGCCGCGCTACCTGATGGCGCGGCTCAACGAGGCGGACAGCCACAGGATCGAGACGTACGAGGCGGACGGCGGCTACGAGACGGCGCGCCGGGTGCTGAGCGAGGTCGAGCCGGCCGACATGGTGGAGGAGATCAAGGCGAGCGGCATTCGCGGGCGCGGCGGCGCGGGCTTTCCGACCGGCATCAAGTGGGGCTTTCTGCCGCAGGGCGTCTTTCCGCGCTACCTGGTTGTCAACGCCGACGAATCGGAGCCGGGCACCTTCAAAGACCGCATCATCATGGAGTATGACCCGCACCAGCTGATCGAGGGGATCATCCTGAGTGCGCATGCGATCGAGTCGGAGAAGGCGTTCATCTATATACGCGGTGAATACTACTTTGCTTACACGCGTATGGAAGCGGCGCTGGCGGAGGCGACCGAGAAGGGCTATTTGGGCGACAACGTGTTCGGCAGCGGCAAGAAGCTGGACGTGGTGCTGCACCGCGGCGCGGGCGCGTACGAATGCGGCGAGGAGACGGCGCAGCTTTCGAGCCTGGAGGGTTATCGAGGGCAGCCGCGGCTCAAACCGCCGTTTCCGGCGGTCGAGGGTCTGTACGCCAAGCCGACGATTGTCAACAACGTGGAGTCGATCTGCAACGTTACGCACGTGATGCGGCTGGGGGTCGAGTGGTACAAGGGGTTCGGGACCGATCGCAGCCCGGGCATGCGGATTTTCTGTTTGAGCGGGAACGTCAAGCGGCCCGGCCTGTATGAGCTGCCGCACGCGACGCCGTTGAGCGTACTGGTCAACGAGTACGGCGGCGGCCCGCAGGATGAGGGGAGCGCGATCAAGGCGATCGTGCCCGGCGGTCTGTCGATGAAGCTGCTCAAGCCGGACCAGTTCGATACGCCGCTCGATTTTGAGAGCGTGACCGAGGCCGGTTCGCTGCTCGGCTCGGCGGGCGTGATCGCGATCGACGAGCGCACCTCGATGGTGGAGATAGCGCGGCGGACGCTGGGCTTTTATCGAGAGGAGAGCTGCGGCAAGTGCACGCCCTGCCGCGAGGGCACGGCGTGGCTGGAGAAGATTCTGTTGCGGATCGAGGAGGGGCAGGGCCGGGGCAAGGACCTGGAGTTGATGGAATATATTGCCGACAACATTGCGGGCAAGAGTTTCTGCCCGTTCGGCGAGGCGTCGGTGTGGGGATTGCAGAGCAATTTGCTCAAGTACCGGGACGAGTTCAGCGCGCAGATCGAGAGTTCGAATCCGGACGAGGTCGTGCCGGAGCTGCCGATACGGCCGGCGTACCGGCCGGACGTGCACGAGCCGAGCGGTCTGCGCGACAGCACGTTTGCGCCGTCGGGTGGGAATATCGTGCTGCATGACGATCTGATCTCGGCGGACGATTGAGGGATTGAATGATGGTAACGGCTGCGCCGCCGGTTGCGGCTGAAACAGTCGAGCAGGTCAAGGCTGAGAAGCGCAAAACGGGGAATACGATTCTGCCTGTAGTGCCGGTGGAGGGTGTGCCCCTGCGGCGTTTTACGCTGGATGAGTACCATGAGCTGATTAAGATTGGTTTTTTCGACGAGGACGAACGAGTTGAGTTACTCGAAGGATTCCTGGTGTCCATGAGTCCAAACTATCCCCCGCACATTCGGACTGTCATTCGATTGCAACGAGTTTTTGCGACCTTTCTGACGCGTGACGACTTGGAAATCCGGGTACAAGGCCCGGTTTCCGTTCCTGAAATGATGACCGAGCCCGAGCCGGACCTGGTGATTTCCAGGGAGTCAGGCAGCGACTTCGAAGAGCGCCACCCCTATCCGGGCGATATTCTCCTGCTGATGGAGGTTTCGGATTCGAGCCTGGCCTACGACCGCACGCGTAAAGGGGCAATTTACGCGCAGGCGGGCATAGCGGAGTACTGGATCTGGAATCTGGTGGACGGTCAATTGGAAGTCTACCGAGACCCCCATTCGCCATCTGCGGGCGGTGCGGTCTACCAGACGAAACTGACTTTTCACCGTGGAGAGACCGTCCAACCGCTGGCGTTTCCCGATTTCGACGTGGCGGTTGACGATGTTTTGCCGCCCGCGCCGGATGCTGCCTGACCCCCATTACTAGCTGCTCTACCAGCGGGAAGCTAGCATGGAAATCATTCTTGTCGGTCTTCTTGTAGCGTTGGTCAGCATGGTCGCCGCTGGCGTCGTGGCAAGAAATAAGGGCAGAAGCGCGTGTCTTTGGGTGGTGATAGCTTTCTTACTGGGGCCGATTCCACTCATCGTTCTCCTTGTTCTTCCGGCGAATCAGGAAGCTCTTGAAAGCCAAGCTGTGCAGGCCGGCACAATGAAGCATTGCCCCTTTTGCGATGAGATAATCCGGGCAAAGGCAATCAGATGCAGCCATTGCGGTGCGTCACTCGAATACAAAGGGTGATTCAGGGGCCGAATCAGACCCTCAAAAAGAAAATAAGGCTATGGCTGAAAACGTAACTCTTACGATCAACGAGCAGGAGGTATCGGTCCCGGCGCGGACGCTGCTGGTTGACGCGGCGCGCATGGCGGGCATCGAAATCCCGGTCTTCTGCTCGCATCCGAAGCTGGACCCTGTCGGGTGTTGCCGCATGTGTTTGGTGGAGGTGGACGGCCCGCGCGGTACGGCGATGATGGCTTCGTGTACGATGCCGGTGGGCGACGGCATGGTGGTGCGCACGGACACGGAGCAGGTGCAGACGGTGCAGGAGGCCAACCTGGCTTTCATCCTGCTGAACCATCCGCTCGACTGCCCGATTTGCGACAAGGGGGGCGAGTGCCCGCTACAGGACCAGACGATGCGCTTCGGGCCGGGCATCAGCCAGCTGATCGAGCCGAAGCGGCTGGCGAAGAAACATTACGACATTTCGGACACGATCGTGCTGGACCAGGAGCGGTGCGTGCTGTGCTGGCGCTGCATCCGCTACCTGGAGGAGTGGGAGGACAAGCCGCAGCTGGGGCTGTTCGAGCGCGGCAACGACACGATCGTCGATATCCAGGACGGCCGGCCGGTCGACGCCAAGACGGGCGGGAACATCATTGACCTCTGTCCCGTTGGCGCGCTGACCAATCGCGTTTCGCGTTTCGCTTACCGGCCGTGGGAGATCGAGCGCACGCCGAGTGTTTGCATGCACTGTTCGATGGGCTGCAATCTGCGGCTGGACACGCGCACGCACCAGCTGCGCCGCATCGTCGGGCGCGAGAACATGCAGGTCAACGACCAGTGGATCTGCGACAAAGGACGGTTCGCGCACGGTTGGGTCAACGACGAGAAGCGGTTGACCGCTCCGCTGCTGCGTAAGAACGGCGAACTGACGCCGGTGCAGTGGAGTGAAGCGCTGGCCTTCGTCGCCGACCGGCTCAAGAGCATCAGAGAGCAGCGCGGGCCGGACAGTATCGGCGCGATCGGCAGCGGCAAGGTCAGTAACGAGGCCAACTACGCGCTGCAGCGGTTCATGCGGGCGGTCATCGGCAGCAACAACATCGACCATCGCGACGGCGGCGAGGTGGCGGCCATTGCCACGGGGGTGCCCGCCCTGGCCGAGCTGATGAAACCGCAGTACGGTCCCGACCCCAAGGTCGATACAGTCCTTCTTTTCGGCATCGATCCCAGCGAAGAGCTGCCGGTGCTGGACTTGCACCTGAAACGGGCCCTCCTGCGCGGCGGCGGCAAGCTGATCATCGCCCACCCGCGCAAGATCGAGCTGACAAAGTACGACGGTCCCTACCTGGTCTGTCTGCCCGGAGAGGAGGCAGCGCTCATCTCGAGGTTGTCGCGGGCGGTGCAGGATGGCGGCGCTGCCGACGACAGCGGTCCTGTGGCGGAAGCGGCCGGGCTGCTGGCCGCGAGCGACAGTGCGCTGATCATCTACGGACCGATGGCCGCGCGCGGAGAGGGCGGCCCGGCCGTGCGCGCTGGCCTCGCCGGACTGGCGCAGGCAGCGGGGCAGGGGGCGCGGCTCGCATATGCCGGGCTGGACGGAAATGCCCAGGGCTGTCGCGATATGGGCGTTCTTCCCGACAGGTTGCCCGGCCACGCGTCGCTGGACGACAACAACCTCAGGGAACGGATTGAGACGCTGTGGTCGTGTTCGCTTTCTTCTTCTGCGGGCTATACCTACAAACAGATGCTGGACAGCCAGGAGATGAGGGCGCTGGTTGTGATGGGCGCAGACCCGGCTGACGAGTCTCCCGACTGGGCCGCCGGCCTGGAGGATCTCGATCTGCTGGTTGTTTGCGACCTCTTCCTCACCGAGACCGCACAGAAGGCCGACGTCGTGTTGCCGGCTGCGGGCTGGGCCGAAGGCGACGGCACCTTTACAAATCTTGAGCGACGCGTGCAGCGGGCGCCCAAGGCGGTAACGGATCCCAAGTCGCGCGCGGCGCCCGACTGGATGATATTGACTCACCTGGCCAAGCAGATGGACGCGGCGTGGCCGTTTGCCGATGCCCGCAGCGTTACCTCCGAGATTGCCGAAATCGTGCCCGGCTACGCCGGACTGACTTGGGAGGCACTGGGCGATCAGGGTATCCAGTGGGATGCCGAATCAGTGGCGGTGGCGACAGCGGCCCCAACCGATCAAGTTGGCGAAGAAGAAGTGGCGGCAGGAACTGACGCCGACGGCGAGTACCCCCTGACACTGGTTTCCGGCACGGTGCTCTACGACGGGGGCACGCTATTCCGGCTGACCGAGCAGATGCAGGGGATGGCGCATGGCGCGACCGTCAGTCTCAACCCGGCAGACGCCGTCGACATCGGCGTCGAGGCGGGCGCGCCTGTGCGGGTGCAGAGCGACGTGGGCAGCCTTGAGCTGACCGTTGCGGTCGATGAACAGGTGCAGCCGGGGTCGGCCTGGATTCCGGAAAGTCTGGCGGGCGCGCCGGTTGGCGCACTGCTGAACGGCGGCTACAGGCAGCGCGTCAGATTGGAAAGGCGATAAATGGACTGGTTACAGGTGCTGGTGTTTCCTGCCATACGCGCGTTGATCCTGATCTTCGTGCTCTTGACCGGTTTCGCCTACCTGACCTGGTACGAGCGGAAGCTGCTGGCGCGCTTTCAGGTGCGTTACGGCCCCAATCGTGCGGGTAAGTTCGGCCTCCTGCAGCCGGCCGCGGACGCGGTCAAGGCTTTTTTCAAAGAGGAGATAATCCCCAACCACGTCGACAAGCCGGTCTATCTGCTGGCGCCGGCGCTGGCGCTGGTGCCGGCGCTGATCATCTGGGCGGTGATTCCGATCGCCAAGGGGACGCCGGCGATCGCCGACGTGAACATTGGTTTTCTGTGGATTCTGGCGGTGGCGGGCATCGAGAGTTACGGCATTATCCTGGCCGGCTGGAGCAGCAACAACAACTATTCGCTGTTGGGCGCGCTGCGTTCTTCGGCGCAGATGGTCTCTTACGAACTGCCGCTGGGCCTGTTCCTGGTGAGTATCCTGATCCTGGCCGGCAGCTTCAGCCTGGTCGACCTGGTCGAGTCGTCGCGTCAGTGGTGGGAGTGGATCTGGCTGTGGCTGGCGTTCCCGTTCTTCTTCATCTGCATCCTGGCGGAGACGAACCGCAGCCCGTTTGACCTGCCGGAAACGGAGAACGAGCTGGTGGCAGGATTCCAGACCGAGTACGGGGGCATGAAGTTCGCCCTGTTCTTCATCGCCGAATACGTCAACATGATTTCGATGAGCGCGATCATGGCGACGCTGTTTTTCGGCGGGTGGCGGGGGCCGTTTGCGGAGCAGTACATCTGGCTGGGGCCGATCTACCTGTTTATCAAGGTCGTGGTCCTGCTCTTCCTGTTCATCTGGGTGCGCGCCAGCATCGGACGGCCGCGCTACGACCAACTGATGAAGTTCTGCTGGCAGTTCATGTTGCCGCTGGGCCTGGTCTACGTGAGCATTTCTGCGGTGCTGGCCGTGTTCCTGAAGTAAGGAGACGAGATGGAACTGGGTGACTTCCTGAAAGGCGCGACCGAGATTGGCAAGGCGATGGGTGTGACGCTCAAGCATCTGCGCCAGAAGCCGGTAACGGTGGAGTTTCCGTACGAGGAGATCCCGATCTACCCCCGTTTTCGCGGCCGGCACGAGCTGCGGCGCTATGCCAACGGCCTTGAGCGCTGCATCGGCTGCAGTCTGTGCGAGGCGGCCTGCCCGACCGAGGCGATCTACGTGGAGGCGGCTGAGAACGATGCCGAGGCGCCGCTTTCACCGGGTGAGCGCTATGCCAAAGTCTACGAAGTCAACCTCTTGCGCTGCGTTTTCTGCGGTGATTGCGAGGAGGCCTGCCCGACCGAGGCGATTGTGCTCGGGCACGACTTTGCGATGGCGAATTATGAACGGAAGGATTTCGTGTTGACCAAAGAGCAGCTGCTGAATCCCGGCATGCCCAAAGTAATTATTCGCCCGGAGTAACGGTATATGGCGCTTCTCTTTTTCGTGCTTGTCGGCGCGGTCAGCCTGGCCGCGGCGCTGGGTGTGGTCATGAGCCGGCAACCGGTGCACAGTGCGCTCTTCCTGCTGACGAATTTCGCTTCGCTGGCGGTGCTCTACGTTACACTGGACGCCCAGTTTCTGGCGGCGGCGCAGGTGATCGTGTACGCCGGCGGCATTGTGATCCTGATTCTGTTCGTCATCATGTTGATCGGCGGGGAGACCAACGATTTCAGCGCGGCGCAACGCGCGTGGAGCCGGGTGGTGGGCATCGGCCTGGGGGTGATCCTGCTGCTGACGGTTTCGTATAGCGTTCTGACGCGCATGCTCAAGGCGCCGGACGACGCTACGTCGCTCCTGCAGGGCGGCACGCCGGCGGCTGTGGGCAATGCGCTGTTCACGGAGTACGTGCTTCCCTTTGAACTGGTCGCGATCTTGTTGCTGGTTGCGCTGATCGGCGCGTTGGTGCTTGGCCGCCAGTCCGAAGGCACAGGCGAAGGCGTTCCGTCAATCGAAGCGTCGGACTAACAGAGATATGCCTGAGACGAGCTATTACCTGATCCTTGCGGCGTTGATCTTCACGGTGGGCGCAACCGGCGTCCTGCTGCGGCGAAACGCGCTCATCATATTCATGTGCATCGAGATGATGCTGAACAGCGTGAATCTGACTTTGATCGCGCTTGCCCGCCAGTGGGGCAATCTCGAAGGGCAGATCTTCGTTTTTATGGTCATGGCGGTGGCCGCGGCCGAGGTTGCTGTTGGACTGGCGATTTTGATCGCGAACGTTCGCCACCAGAAGAGCATCAACATCGACGAGATCAATTTGCTCAAGTGGTAATCGGTTTATGTCTTTCGTGTCTTCCGGAACCAGCGGTTGGGCTGATTGAAGCGGAAAAGTAAGAACCGGATACATGGCAGCGAACACCTGAAACCCGTTATTGGAAACCGCAGTTATGGATTTTGCCTGGCTCGTCTTTCTCTTTCCCGCTCTGGGCGCGCTGATCAACCTGTTTGCCGGCGCCAGACTGGGTGAACGCGGCATTCATAGCGTAGCTTCGGGCGCGGTGGCGCTGTCTTTTCTGGTGAGCGTGGGTATGTTCTTCGGCCTGTCGGGGCTGGACGAGCATCACCGTGCGGTCACGGTCCACCTGTGGGACTGGATTTCGGTTGGCAGCTTCCATGCGCCGGCGGCGATGCTGATCGACCCGCTCAGCGTGACGATGGCGCTGGCCGTGACGGGCGTAGGCGCGTTGATCCACATTTACGCCGGCGGCTACATGCACGGCGAGCAGAATTACCAGCGCTTCTTCGTCTATCTCAACTTTTTCATCCTGGCGATGCTGGTGCTGGTCCTCAGCGACAACTTCGTGGGGATGTTTGTCGGCTGGGAGGGCGTGGGCCTTGCCTCCTATCTGCTGATCGGCTTTTACTTTGACCGTTACGACGAGTCGTACGGCCACTACGCCGACGCGGGCAAGAAGGCGTTTCTGGTCAACCGGATCGGTGATTTCGGCATGATGGTGGCGGTCTTTCTGATCTGGACTGGCGTCGGCTCGGTTGTTTTTGAAGAGGTCTTCGCCGGCGCCGGGGCGTTGTCGACCGGGGCGGCGACGGCGGTCTGTCTGCTGTTGCTGCTGGCGGCGACGGGAAAGAGCGCGCAACTGCCGCTGTTCGTGTGGCTGCCCGACGCGATGGCGGGCCCGACGCCGGTTTCGGCGTTGATCCACGCGGCGACGATGGTGACGGCCGGCATCTACATGATCGCGCGCACGTACGTCCTGTGGGGGCTGGCGCCCCTGGCGGGGGACGTCGCGGCCTGGGTTGGGGCGCTGACGGCGCTGCTGGCGGCGTCGATTGCGCTGACGCAGGTTGACCTGAAGAAGATACTGGCCTATTCGACGATCTCGCAGCTGGGCTTCATGATGCTGGGCGTCGGTGTGGGGGCGTACGCCTTTGCCATCTTCCATCTTGTTACGCATGCCTTTTTCAAGGCGCTGCTCTTTCTTGCCGCCGGCAACGTCATGCACGGGCTGCCGGGTGGGGAGCTGGACATTCGCAAGATGGGCAACCTGCGGGCGAAGATGCCGACGACGCACAAGCTCTTTCTGATTGGCGCGGCCGCGCTTGCCGGTCTGCCGTTGCTGTCGGGATTCTTTTCGAAGGATGGGATCCTGCTGCATGCGTCCAATCACAATATTCTTCTGTATCTGATCGGCCTGTTCACGGCGCTGTTGACTGCGTTCTACAGCTTCCGGGCGGTGTTCATGACGTTCTGGGGCGAGGCGCGTGACGAGCATGTCCACGAGCACGCGCACGAGAGCCCGGCGGTAATGACGGCGCCGCTCTGGGTTCTGGCGGTATTGGCGCTGGTGGGCGGAGCGCTAAACCTGCCGTTCCTGCTGACGATGGAACACTACCTGGAGGCCGCGGTGGGCAAGCCGGCGTTTCATGCGGCCGTTCCGTTGGAGCTTGTTTTGCTGGCGGTGAGCGCGGTGGTTGCGCTGGCGGGCGCCGGGCTGGCTTATGGGCGCTACGTTCAGGGCGCGAAGGACGAGACGGGCGCGCCGCGCGGCGCGGGGTGGGCGGCGGGCATCACCGGCGTGTTCAGGCCGTTGGAGCAGGGTGCGGCCAACAAGTGGTACGTGGATGAGGTCTATGCTGCCTTGATTGTGAACCCGCTGCTGGGGCTTGCGCGGTGGTTTGACCGCGTGGTGGACGAGGGTGTTGTGGACGGCGCGGTCAATCTTGTCGGGCACGTGAGCCTGGCGATGGGGGGCGCGCTGCGCAAGGTCCACAACGGGCTGGTGCCGACCTATGCGTTGAGTCTTTTCGTCGGCGTGGCGGTGCTCCTGCTGTACCTGGTATTCGGTCTCTAGCGGCGGCAGCAACTTTGCCGTCGCGGGCACCTGAAATCGTTCAACGAGAAATCGGAGTTTTATGCTGCTTTCAGTCTTGATTTTTCTGCCGCTCGCCGGCGCCATAATCGTTCTGATTGCGCCGAGCGACGGCATGAAGAAGGCGCTGGCTTTCGGCGCGGCGGTCGCCACGTTTGTGGTCAGCCTGCTGTTGCTGCCCGGCTGGCAGGATATCGCCGGCATGCAGTTCGTCGAGCGGTACGCCTGGATGCCGGGTCTTAACATTCATTATCACCTTGGGGTGGACGGGATCAGCCTGTGGCTGGTGGTGCTGACGACATTTCTGATGCCGATCGCGGTGGCGTTCAGCAATCAGCATGTCAAGCAGAGCGTCGGCGGCTATTTGGCGTTGATGCTGCTGATGGAGACGGCGGTGCTGGGCGTTTTCCTCGCGCTCGACCTCGTCCTGTTCTACGTTTTCTGGGAGTTCAGCCTGATTCCGATGGCGCTGCTGATTGGCAAGTGGGGCAGCGACAACCGGGTATACGCGGCGGTCAAGTTTTTCCTCTACACGCTGGCGGGGTCGGCGTTGATGCTGGTGGCCATCCTGGCGCTCTACTTCCAGACCGGCACGTTCGACCTGCTGGAGCTGCAGAGCCTGGGCGTGCCGGCGGGGTTGCAACAGGTGGCGTTCCTTGCTTTTGCGCTCGCATTTGCGATCAAGGTGCCGCTGTTCCCGTTCCACACATGGCTGCCGGATGCGCACGTTGAGGCCCCGACCGCGGGTTCGGTCATTCTGGCGGGCGTGCTCCTGAAGCTGGGGACGTACGGTTTTGTGCGCTTTGCGCTGCCGCTCTTCCCGGTCGCGGTGGCCGACTACGCGTCGCTGATATCGATCCTGGCGATTGTGGGGATCATATACGGCGCGCTGGTGGCGCTGGCGCAACGCGATCTGAAGTCGCTGGTGGCGTACTCTTCGGTGGCGCACATGGGTTTTGTGGTGCTGGGCATCTTCGCTTTGAACGAGCAGGCGATCAGCGGCGCGGTGCTGCAGATGGTGAATCACGGCCTGAGCACGGGCGCGCTGTTCCTGATGGTGGGGATGCTATACGAGCGGCGGCATACGCGGCTGCTGAGCGATTTCGGGGGCCTGTGGGCGAGCGTGCCGATTTTCTGCTTCTTCTTCCTGGTGGTGGCGATGAGCAGCGCGGGCCTCCCCGGCCTCAACGGCTTCGTGGGCGAGTTCCTGATCCTGCTCGGCACCTACAAGAGCACGCCGCTGTTCGCCGTTTTGGGCACTGTTGGCGTCATTCTGGCGGCCTGGTATCTGCTGCACGCCTTCCGCAAGGTGGCGCAGGGCGCGCTCGAGAACCCAGCCAATTTCAAGGAGAATCTGCCCGACCTGAATTGGAAGGAGATCTGGCAGCTGGTGCCGATCGTTGCTCTCTTCTTTGTCATTGGCTTCGCGCCCAATCTGTTTCTGAGCAAGATCAACCCGTCGGCGGGCGCGGTGGCCGATCTGCAGATGCCTGTGGAAGGGGACACTCTGACCGCCGATGGACAAGACCTTTCGCCGCTGATCGCCGAAGACGAATTGTCGGCGGCTTGGCGCTAACGACTGAAAGCTATGGATACCGCTCTCCTCTTCGAAAACGCAACCGTACTCCTGCCCGAGATCGTGCTGGCGGTCGGGGTCATGGTCCTCATGATGGTCGACATTGGTCTGCGGAAGCAGAACGAGAGCGGGACGCTGGCGGCGCTGGCGATCGCCATTCTGGTCCTGGGCATGGGCGCGTCGCTGCTGATCTGGGGCCGGCCTCCCGCGGAGTACCTGGGCGGCGCGGTCTCGGATGGATTCGCTCTGAGCGTGCGGCTGGTCGTCCTGATCGCCGGAATATTCGGCGTGCTTCTGAGCCGGAATTTCCTGCCGTCGATCGAGCGCCAGGGGGGCGCGTTCTATTCGCTGCTCATTCTGGCAGTGATCGGCATGATGTTGATGGGCACGGCTACGAATCTGATCGTGCTCTTCATTGCGCTGGAGATATTTTCGCTGGCGCTCTACATACTGAGCGGCTTTCATCGTGAGAACCCGCGCAGCATTGAGGCTGCGATGAAGTATTTTCTGCTGGGGGCGTTTGCCAGCACTTTCTTCGTATACGGTGCGGCGCTGCTGTACGGGGCGGGCGGCAGCACGAGCTATGTCCAGATCCACGAGACGCTTTCGTCCGGGGGCGGCAACCGGTCGCTGGTTCTGCCGGGCATAGCGCTGCTGCTGGTTGGGTTCGGCTTCAAAGTGAGCCTTGTGCCCTTTCACATGTGGACGCCCGACGTCTACCAGGGCGCGCCGACGCCGGTAACGGCCTTTATGAGCGTGGGCACGAAGGCGGCGGCATTTGCCGGATTTTTGCGGGTGATGATGGTTGCGCTGCCGTCGCTGTACGAGCAGTGGGCAGCCCCCCTGGCGATTCTGGCTGTTCTGACGATGACGGTCGGGAACCTGACGGCGCTGCGCCAGAGCAGTGTCAAGCGTATGCTGGCCTATTCGAGCGTCGCGCACGCGGGCACGATTCTGATAGCGCTCGTGGCCGCCACGCCTGCCGCGACCTCGGCCGCGGCATTTTATCTTTTTGCCTATGCCTTCATGAACATTGGCGCGTTCGGGGTCGTGATCGTGCTGGAGGGCAGGGGCGAAGGGGACGTGGAGCAGGACCGGTTCAATGGCCTGGGCACGCGCTACCCCTCCCTGGCGGTGGCGATGGCGGTCTTCATGCTCAGCCTGAGCGGCATTCCGCCGCTGGCCGGGTTCTTCGGCAAGTTTCTGATTTTCAAGGCGGCGGTCGAGGCTGACCTGGCCTGGCTGGCCGTGATCGGCGTCCTCAACAGCGCGATCAGCGCATACTACTACCTGCGAGTGGTTGCGGCGATGTTCTTCAGAGAGGCTGAGGGCGAGATCACGTGCAATTGCGGGCCGGCGATTAACTTCAGCCTGGCGGTTACGACAATTGCCGTGGTCGTTATCGGTTTGCAGCCGGGGTTGTGGGCCGATCTGCTGAGAGGGTTGTAGCCAGGACCAGTGGCCGGTGGCCAGTAGCCAGCTGCTGGGAGTTGCGGTTTTAAGAGAAGTCCATCTTTCGATGGCGCATGACGACGCTCTGCGCCAACCCCACGGCCACCATCATCGATACGAGACTGCTGCCTCCGTAGCTGAGGAAGGGCAGCGTCATGCCCGTAACCGGCATGATGGCCAGGTTCATGCCGACATTGACGAAGGTCTGGAAGAAGATCAGGGCGGCCACGCCGAGCGTGATGAGCCGGCCGAACTGGTCCTGTGCGAGGTCGGCGATGCGGATGAGGCGCCAGATGACGAAGAAGAGCAGGCCCATGATGAGCACGGCGCCCAGATAGCCCAGCTCCTCGGCGATTACGCTGAAGATAAAATCGGTGTGGCGGACGCGCAGGAAGTGGAGCTGATTCTGGGAGCCTTCGCCCCAGCCCATACCGATCCAGCCGCCGTTGCCGATGCTGATGAGGGCCTGCTGCACGTTGAAGGCGGCATCCGGGTTTGAGGCGGGGTCGAGAAAGATGGCGATGCGTTCCACCATGTAGTCCTGCACGTAGTTCTGCAGCGTTCCCTGGATGGCAAGCCACACGGGCACGGCGGTTACAGCAAAGGCGACCAGCAGGACGTGCAGGAGGCGGACGCCGTTGATCAGGATCAGGGTCCCACTGATAAAGGCCAGAGTAACGGTCATTCCGAGGTCGGGCTGAACGTAGACGAGCCCCAGAGGAACGAGTACGAGCACGGCCGCGCCGAGCAGGTATGGGAGCGACCGGATGCGTTCCTGGAAGCGGCTCAGGTACCAGGCGAAGAAGACGATGAGCAGGAATTTGCCGAATTCGGTTGGCTGAACGTCGGTGGGGCCGAGGTCGAGCCAGCGGCGCGCGCCGCCCTTGACCTCGCCGAACAGGTAGACGGCGGCGAGCGAGGCGAGCAGGACAAAGTAGCTTGGCTGGGCGAGCAGCTCCAGATGGCGGTAGTCGAACAGCGCGGCGGTAACCAGTGCGATGGCGCCCAAGAGGGTAAAGAGGAGCTGACGCTGCCAGTAGTCTGCCAGATCGATGGTGGTGATCGTGGCGCTGTAGGTCATGGCGATGCCGATGCCGCAGAGTATGATTACGGCAATGAAGAGCGGTTTGTCGAAGTGGCGTAACATTAGAGGCCTATGAGCCGCCGCAGACGCTCGGCCCAGCTGATTTCCTTGAAGGGGACCAGGGGCACGTTGTAGCCGAGCAGTCTTTGGGCGATGTTGTGGTAGGCGCGGCTGACGTTTTTTTTGCGTTCGAGGGCGACGGGCCAGCCTTTATTGGCGGAAACGATGATTTCGTCATCCTCTGGTACGATGCCGAGAAGGTCGATGCTGAGGATGCTGAGGATGTCATTGCGGGTGAACATTTCTTTGCGGCGCACGAGACGGGGATTGTAGCGGTTGATGACGAGCCGCGCCTGGATTTCGGTATCGCGCTCGAGGAGGAAGATGACTTTGTCGGCGTCGCGCAGGGCGCTGACCTCCGGCGTCGTCACGATGATGACTTCGGAGGCGGCTGCGATGGCGTTCTGGAACCCTAATTCGATGCCGGCGGGGGAGTCGATGAGTACAAAGTCGGCGATCGTGCTCAGTTCTTCGCACAGCGTCATCATCTGGTCGGGCGCGATGGCGGTCTTGTCGCGGGTCTGCGAACTGGGCAAGAGGTAGAGTTCCTCGACGCGCCTGTCTCGCACGAGGGCTTCGTGCACGGGGCAACGGCCCTCGATGGCGTCGACCAGGTTGTAGACGACGCGGCTTTCGAGGCCCATGACAATGTCGAGATTTCGCAGGCCGATGTCGGCATCCACAACCACGACGCGTTGGCCGGCCATGGCCAAAGCGATGCCCAGGTTTGCCGTGGTTGTGGTCTTGCCCACGCCGCCTTTGCCGGAGGTCAGGGTAAGGACTGCGCCCATAGTCGTGCGTCTTGATTCTTTCGAGGTTTGCGGTTTTGGTTTGCCGGCGCGGACGCATGGGCATTTGTTCTGGCGGCAAGCGCGTGCGCTGGGCGCGATTCGCGCACTTCACCAGGCACTTGCGCCTGCATCCCAGGGGTCCACGTATATCTGTTCGTTTACAACCCTGGCAACTTCGGGTCTGCCGCTGCTGTCGCGTTTCCAGAACCAGTAGCCGGGATTGTTGGACGCGCCCTTTGGGGTCATGGCGATGTACCCGGCGATGCGCAGCTGCACTGGTTCGAAGTCGAGCGCGGCCACGATGGCTTGCTCGTCGCCCATAGCGCCGGCGTGCACGAAGCCGCGCAGGCGTCCCCACACGAGCACGTCGCCTCCGCCGATGACCTGCGCGCCCGGGTTGACATCGCCCAAGATCACGACGGTTCCCGCGTGCCTGCAGGCCTGGCCCGAGCGCAAGGTGCCGCGATGGACGAAGGGCGGGGGCTCGTCGTCTTCATCCGAAGCTTCGCTCCAGGGTACCAGGTTTGCGGCATCATCATTGTGTGCGGTTTCCTCCACAGCTGAAGGCTCGCTGCCGCGCCTGTTGTCATCTTGGGCGGGACCGTCCTGCTTCTGTGTCCCCGCATTCTCCACCTCCGGGTCGGTTTCCCTGGACTGCTGATACCTGGCGGCGATTTGCGACCAGCGGCCCAAGGTCTGAGGCGGGTCGGCGGAAACGGGCGCGGGCTGCCGGTCGGCGGCGGGCGGCGGGCCCGGCGCCGGGCCGGTGTCAATGGGACCGGAACTAGCGGGGCCTGAACTGGAGCGAGAGAACCCGGAGGGGCGATGCGAAAAGCGCTGCGGCGCTTCCCCGCTCTTCAGGCCCATTTCATTGCGGAGAGGGGGAGGCGATGGCCCTTCCCAAACCGCTTCGAGGCCCAAGTCCCTGGCGAGCAGGTAGGAGGAGGGGTTGCTGGTGTGGAGCGCGACGACGCTGATATTCTGACCGCGCAGGGCATTGTGAATCAATTGAAGATCGGCGGCGGTTATTTGGCGGTCGCCGACGGAGAGCGCGAGCCGTTCGTCTCGGAAGAAGTCCTGCGCCTTCGAGATGTGCCCGGCAACGTAGTTTACGATGTCTCTCCAGGCTCCCTTTTCGCCGGTTACGTCGACGACGGTCAAGCCGCCGCGGCCAATGATACGGACACTCATGGTTCCAAACAAAGCCTCGCTAAAACCAACGTATACTCCAAGCAGCCAGTTCCTTTGTCGCAATCGCTGCGGCGCAGGGGTTGGGCGTGCAAGCGGCGAAATCGGTTCCCCGGGCCACAGCAAATTGTCGCGACTTTTACTATAAACCAAAAACCCGGAACCTGGAACCGGGCGGATAGGCGGCGCATGGCCTGACTTAACGGCATTTTCGAAGGCCGGCGGGGACTGTGTCCGCGGGACTGTCGCTAGAATGAGCGGGTGCTGCGGACCGGCGGCGCCCTATCGGGCGATGACAGGGCTAGGGTGCCGTATCGCCGGTCCCATGGAAGTAGGCGTTGAGCGTCTCCTGGGCGACAGGAATGGCGGTGGTGGACCCTTCACCTCCGGAGTAGACGAAGACGGTGACGGCGATTTCCGGGTTGTCATAGGGCGCGTAGGCGGTGTACCAGGCATGGAACGGCAGATTTCCTTCGTGGTCCCGGTCTTTGCAGTCCTGGATTTCAGCATCCCAGGCGCAGAACTCGGCTGTCCCGGTCTTGCCGGCCACGGTGACGCCTTCGACGCGGCTGTTGCCGGAGGTACCTGCCGGTCCGTTGACGGCGTGCCACATTCCCCTTTGGACGACGGCGAGCAGACCCGGTTCGACGGGAATCCGCTCCTGCAAGACCGGTTCGTATTGCCATTGGAGGTTGCCCTGGGTATCGAACATTTCGCGCACAAATTGGGGCTTGACGACATAGCCGCCATTGGCAACGGCAGCGGTACTGACGAGCACTTGCAGGGGCGTGCCGAGGACATCGCCCTGCCCGATGGCCATATTGTAGCTGTCGCCGGTGGTCCACCTTTCGGCTTTGGTCAATCTCTTCCACTGTTCGTCGGGAACGAATGCTCTGACCTCGCCAGGCAGGTCGATCCCGGTCAACTCGCCGAAGCCGTAGAGACGCATCCACTTTGCGAGGCGTTCGCTGCCCAATCCGGTCATAAAGTTGGGGTAACCGCCGCCAAGGTAGTAGAAGAAGATGTCATTGGAGAGGCCGATCCCCTCGACGATGGTCATGGAGCCGTGCAGGATGTTCAATTTGTGGTTCCAGCTGACGAATGCCTGTGCCTGTTCGGGGTCGTCGGGAAAGAAGAAGTTGGGCAGATAGATGGGCCCGCGGTCGACGAGGACTGTGTATGGGTCGACAACGCGCTCGGCCAGGGCGCCGGTGGCGGTGACGAGTTTGAAGGTGGAGCCGGGCGGGTAGAGGCCGCCGATGGCGTAGTTGTAGAGGGGGCGTCGCGTGTCGTCCTCCACTTCGAGCGCTTGATACTCTTCGCCCAATCCTTCGGAGAAGATGTTGTTGTCGTAGCTGGGCAGGCTGACCAGGCCCAGCATGGCGCCGTCGCGCGGGTCCATTGCCAGGGCGACACCGTGCGGTGCGCCTGTTTTTTCCAGCTGGCGGGCGAGGGCGTCGTGCATCACCTGTTGCAGGTGAATGTCGAGGCTGAGGTGGAGGTTCAGCCCTGGCTCTGACTCCCTTTCCGTACTAACCGAGCGGCTTTCCCGGCCCAGGATGTCGACTTCGATGATTCTGCGTCCCGGCTGTCCCCTCAAGGCGTCCTGGTAGGTGTATTCCAGTCCGTTCAGGCCTACGGACTCGTTTGGGTTGTCGTAACCTCCGGCCTTATAGTCTTCGGCTGCCAGTTTGGGAATTGGTCCGAGAAAGCCGAGCACGTGGCCTGCCAGTTCGCGGAAGGGGTACTCTCTAACCGGCTTTTGCAGCACATGGACGCCGGGCAGCTGGTAGGTTTGTTCGGCGACGCGGAAGGCCTGCTCGCGGTCGACCAGGTCGAGGATAGAGACGGGTTTGTAGGAGCTGCCCTGCGATCCGAGGGCTACGGCCCTTTCGAGCAGCGCCAGCAGCCCGGCGGCGGGGAGCGGATCGGAAAGGTCGGGGATCAGGGTAGGGACTTCGACCAGGATTTCGCGACCTTCGTCGTTGATCTGCAAAGTTTCCAGATTGACGAGGCGGAATTCGAGTGTAATACCCGCGGTACCTACGGTATCCTTGAAGTCTTCCCGCCCGAGGTGCAGGAACATCACTTCGGCGATGCGAATGGCTATTTCAGGGTCTGTGTCGGCTCCCAGGGCGGCGAGCAGTCGTTCGAGAGCGATGCGCTGTTCGTTGACGGGCGTGGTGATGTCGTTTGGGGGCAGGTCTGCCGGGATGACGGTGATGACAAAGCTGGGTCGATTGCGGGCGAGGATCTCGCCGTTGCGGTCGTAGATGACGCCGCGCGGGGCATACAGGTCGATTGTGCGCAAGCGGTTGACGGCGGCCTGTTCCTGATAGTTGGCGCCGCGTACTATCTGGAGGCCGTAGAGTCGTACGCAGAATACGATAAAGGTTGCCAGCAGGGTCAGACGTACGATTATGGAGGTTGAAGTTGCCGTGCGTGTTGCGCGTTCGTTCATGGCAGGTTTTAGGGGGCTCTCAAGCCTTCAAGCGCTGAACGCGGCCTGGACACCCGGCGGTCAGTGTCCCCGTAGACGATGGCCGCAGCTCAGGCGTACTCCGTTTTCTCGGGCAAGCGATTCAGGAGCGGCGTTGCCAGGAGCATTACGGCAGCATTGTAGAGGCAAACCGGGACGACGATTTCGGTTACAAGCAGGTTGGGCTGGAAGCGAAACCCGACAATGTTGAGAATCGCCAAGTAGACGAGCGAGAAGACGAGCGTTCCCGAAAGCGCGGCGATGGAAGGGACGAACAGATGGCGGCGGAAGATTGCATTGTGGCCGACGCCGGTCACAAGAGCGGTGGTCATGAGCGCCAGGCTGGAGGCGCCGATGGCGCCGCCGCTGAGGATGTCCATCCACAGGCCGCCGGTGAACCCCCAGACGACGGCGTCGTTTCTGCCTGCGAGGAGCGACCTGGCGATGACGAGGAGCAGAATCAGGTCGGGGTAGACGCCGTTCACGGCGAGTTTGGGCACGACGACCACCTGAAAGATCGCGGCCGCGCCCAGGGCCGGCACGAAAACCCAAGAGGCGCCCCTATCGCGAGTCGACAGTGGTGAATGGCGGTCAGAAAGAGATTGTCTCTCTGCGGCAGATTCTCGGGGGTCTCTCCTGGCTATTTCACTCCTCACTCGACTCCCCTGAAGGTTCAATTGGCTGCGCGGGCAGCGTATCGAGAAGAGGCACGGATTCGAATGGGTCGAAGTTGGTGACGACCATGACGAACTCCAAGCGGCCAAAGTTGACCGTTGGCCGTACAATCGCCTCCTGGAAGACGTCGACGTCCTTCTGGCGCACGTCAACTACCTGTCCTACCGGAATTCCTTTGGGGAAGTTTCCTCCCATTCCTGAAGTGAGGACGACTTCACCGACACCCACCTCCGTTCCCTGTGGAATGAAACCCATGACAGGATCAGAGCCTGACGCGCCGTTTACGATGCCGGTCAGTCTGCTGGCCTGCAGGATTGTATTGACGGTGCTCGACGGGTCGGTGATGAGCAGGACTTTCGAGGTTGTCGCGTTTACGGTATAGATGCGGCCGACCAGTCCCTGTTCATTGACGACCGGCATACCGACGTGGATGCCATGGCGTGAGCCGAGATCGATCATGGCAACATTGAGGAAGTTGGTGGCGTTCTGGCCGATCACACGGGCGATGATCTGACCGCCGCGCAACTCGAAGCTGGGCCTGGTTTCGGCGAAGGCCAGTAGTTCGCGCAGGCGCTGGTTTTCCCGCTCCACTTCCTTCAGGCGCAGGTTTTCGACGATGAGGCCCTGGGTGATCAGTTCCAGTTCGGTGACTCGCTGCTGAAGGTTGCGATAGTTGCGAAGATTTGTCAGCGAGTTGGAGAGCCGGTCGGTCAGGGAGGAGAGCCCCGATTGGCCTGGTGAGGTCACCAGCGTAACCAGGCCTTCGACAGTTCCGAGGCGGCCGGTCTGCTGCAGGACCAACAACAGGATTGCAGTCAGCGCGAGGATGGTAAGCTTTAGGGCAAGGTTGCCTCCACTCCAGCCGCGTTGTTCTCGCATGGTTTTCAGTAATCAGTATTCAAGGTACGCTGCGACATTGCAACCAATAACCGAAAACGGGAGCCTCGGACCTACCTGATCGTGGTTTTTCGTTGCATTGTCGTCAGAGTTTCGGCGTAGTGCTCCGGCTTTTCCAGGATCATGCCTGTCCCCAGCACGACGGAAGAGAGAGGGTTGTCGGCCACGTAGACATGCATACGGTTTTCGTCCTGGATGCGCTGGGCCATTCCCTGCAACAAGGCGCCTCCGCCGGCAAGAACAATCCCGTGCTCCATCAGATCGGCAACGAGCTCGGGGGGCGTTTCATCCAAGGTATCCTTGACGGCGTCGACGATCACGTCAACTGATCCGATCAGGGCTTCTCTGATTTCGACCGAACTGACCTCGATTGCCTCGGGCAGACCTGTAATCAGGTTGCGTCCGCGGATAATCATGGTCCGTTCCTGGTCGAGGGGGTAGGCGGAGCCGATTTCGATTTTGACGCGTTCGGCCATGCGTTCGCCGATCAGGAGGTTGTACTTCTGACGGCTGTAATTGATAATGTCCTCGTTCATTTCATCGCCCGCCACGCGAATTGAGCGGGAGACGACGATGCCACCCATCGAGATGACGGCCACTTCGGTGGTGCCGCCGCCGATGTCGACGATCATCGAGCCGATTGATTCGGTAACCGGCAGGCCGGAGCCGATTGCGGCTGCCATCGGTTCTTCGACCAGTCCAGCTTCGCGTGCGCCAGCGCTGACAGTGGCATCGCGGACGGCACGTTTTTCGACTTCGGTGGCGCCTGACGGGATGCCGATCACAACGCGCGGACGGGCAGTGCCGAAAGCCCGTTTGCCGTGAACCTTGCCGATGAAGGCGTGAATCATCTCCTCGGTCTCTTCAAAGTCGGAAATGACGCCGTCCTGCAGTGGGCGTTTGGCGACAATGTGGCTCGGCGTCCGGCCCACCATCTCCTTGGCCTCCTGGCCGATTGCCTTGACTTTGTTGCGCCGTTTCGACGAATTGTCAATTGCAACCACGGAGGGTTCGTCAATGATGACCCCCCGGCCCTTCACGTGAACCAGGGTATTGGCTGTGCCTAAGTCGATGCCAATATCGAGTGAAAAAAGTCCCAACAGCCAATCTAACGGGTTTGACACTCTTGGGAGATCTCCGTTCCAGTTTTCAATGATTGAGCAGCATTCGACCGGACCTCGATACACCGCGCGAGAGGCCGTTCGCCGCAATTAGTATACCATAGCGGCATACGACACAAAACAACAGCGCCGGACTTTCCGCTCGATTCTAATCGCACATCTTGCAAAGGGGGTGGCCCGTCCGCTATGCTTATGAGCATACTTTTGCGCGATTGCGATGCCGTTTTGCGTCGAGTCGCGTTCCGTGGACGGCGGTTCAGAATCAAGGCGAACGCCTCGTGCGGTTCGGGGGCAATTTTCGCTCGCTGGCGCGAGCGTGAAGGCTACGCGCTAACGGATGTATTGTGACCGTAAGGGGAACAGAGGAACCGGATCGAAGGCCTGCGGAGGGCCGCGTGCGGGGACAAGGAAGGCGGGGTGAGCGGGGCAGTTTGCGCCCTGACGAAGAGATGGATACGGCGATTGACCGCCGCCTGATAGGGTTGCTCCGGCGCGCGCGGGCACGCGACGGAATCTTTGCGGCTCCTGCGCGAGAGGAAGGGACCAGGGCAACGGTCGTCGTCGGAGTCAGCGGCGGCGCCGACAGTGTTACGCTGCTGCATTTGCTCGCGCGTCTGCGCGCGCGCTGGTCGATCGACGTGGTGGCGGCGCATCTTGATCACGGTTTGCGAGCGGATTCCGGGGACGATGCCGCCTTTGTCGCAGAGGTCGCGGACTGCTGGGATGTGCCGTTGGAGGCGTCGACTCTGCCGCGGAATGCGCTTGCCGGTTGCGGCAATGTGGAGGCTGCGGCCAGGCGGGCGCGCTACCGATTTCTGGCCGAGGTCGCGGCCAGGCGCCAGGTTGATGGAAGTCGCGTGGAGGTCGCGGTGGCGCACACGGCCAATGACCAGGCTGAGACGGTGTTGATGAACCTGATTCGGGGCAGCGGCCTGGACGGTTTGGCAGGCATGCGGCCGGCGCGCCCTTTGTTCGTGGATGACCGGCTTGTGCCGGATGTGCGGCTCGTTCGTCCCCTGCTCGGCGCCGCGCGTGATGAGATCGTACAGTACCTTGAGCAGCACGGGATCCCGTGGCGCGAAGATCCGAGCAATCAGGACCGGTCACTGGTGCGCAATCGTCTGCGTCACGAGGTCCTGCCTCGATTGGAGGAGATCAACCCGCGGGTGGTTGCTTCTCTGGGCCGGACAGCGTCGCTACTGGCGGCGGAGGCTGACCGTTCAGATTCGCGTGCACGCGAGGCGATGCTGGCTGCCCGCAGGGGAGGGGAGAGCGCGCGGGAGCAGGCGGTGTCGGAGGATGCAGCGGGCAGCTGTCAAGCCGGGGCCGCCGCCGGCTCCGACCGGCAGGTATTCGACCTGGCAGCATTTCGCGGTCTGAACGTGGCGGACCAGCGGGCAACCCTGCGCGCAGCCGGACTTTGCCTGGGGCTGTCTTCTGCGCGCATCAATTTTGACGCAATCGAACGACTGCGCCAGACTCTGCTGGAGGAAGAGCGCGCCGGCGGACCGTACACTTGGGTCGCCGACGCGGTTCTGACGCGCGTTGCCGGTTCCTTCAGCCTGCACCGCGCCGGCGCGACGCCCTTTGCAGTCGACCATCCCTATCTTGATTGCGATTGGCGTTCCCGCCACCGGTGTAAAAGGCTTGATATTCCAGGTGAAATCTCGGTGACCGGCTGGACGCTGCACTGTGAACTGCTTGAGCGGGGGGACCTTGCGCAAGACTGGCCTGCGCGGCTCTCGCCGTGGGATGCCTATATGAGTGCGGACCGGGTGCGGCAACTTGTGCTGGCGGCGCCGCAGCCGGGCCAGCGATTTGCGCAGCTGGGTCTGGACGGGCATGGCAAGAGCCTGTCCGACTATCTGACCGATCGCAAGGTCCCGCGCTGGCTGCGTTCGGGCTGGCCAATTGTCCTGGATTGCGCAGAGGTCGTCTGGGTGGGGGGTCACCAGATTGCCGACAGGGTGCGAATCAGCGAGAGCAGCCGGGAGGTAGTTCATCTCTACTGGCGGGGGTCTTCCTGATGAGTTTGCGGCCGGTTGTGCTCTGGGCGAGTCGACAGCCAGAGACGAAGTTGCGCTTTGCCAGTCGAGACGCGGCGGCGGCCACAGGTCTGCTGACCGACGCGCAGGGAGCGGTTGAGTTTCGTTTTGAGCGCGCGGCGCGGCGGCTCACGCTGCCTGACCGGACGATATATCTGGATGATTATGGCTGGGAAGTGGATGAGCAGGGCAACACCGTGTTTCGGTCCCAGCGAGGCGATTGAGCCGATGGGCGCTGATTCGATGCGAGGCAGGGGAGGTACGTCGGGGCCTGAGAGAACAGGTGAGTCCGCATCCCTTGATCGGCTTGTGGCGTGCCTGCAGAAGAGGTTGGCAGGCCCGCTCCCCGGCCGGCCGGCACAGGCTTTGATGGCGCCGCTTCCCCGGCCGGGCTGGCATCCTGACGACAGGCCGGCGGAGCCTGCTCGCGAGAGCGGCGTTCTGGTCCTCCTCTATCCACATAGGGGCGGTCTGCGTCTTCCACTTATTGTTCGTCCGAGATACGACGGGGTTCACAGCGGTCAGGTTGCGTTTGCGGGGGGCGGCAGGGAGGGAGGGGACGCGAATCTGACAGAAACAGCGCTGCGGGAGGCGCAGGAGGAGCTGGGGATCGCGCCGGGCGACGTGGAGGTGATTGGGGCGCTGACACAGCTCTATATCCGGCCGAGCAACTACGAGGTCGTTCCCACAGTGGGTTGGGCAGCAGACCGGCCCGAGTTTCGGCCGGACCGGCGCGAGGTAGCCGGCCTGATGGAAGTATCGATCGAGGATTTTCTGAATCCGGCCCATTTTCGGCGCGAGCGCTGGCAGTTGCAGGACCGCTCGGCGCTGGTTCCCTTCTACGCGATTCGGGGTCAGACGATCTGGGGCGCCACCGCCATGATCCTCAGCGAGCTGCTGGCGGTCGTGCGGATGTGCCTGGCGGAAAGGGCAGGATTTGGGGAGCGCCGAGAGTGAATGATAGGATTCGAACTCATCCGCAACAGTGCCGAGGCTCCGTCAGATCAGGGAATGGATGCGAGCCGTCTATCATCGCAACCCGAAAGCAATTCCAGGAGAAGCTGCAAATGGTAGAGCCTGCATCGGAAGTTGCCGTTGTGACAGATGACGAGCCGCCTCTCTTGGGGCAGGCCCTTTGGAGCCGAGATGTCGAGCGTGTGCTGGTTACCGCGGAGGCTATACAGGAGCGTGTGCGCGAGTTGGGTCGGCGCATCGACGAGCATTACGCCGACAAGGACCTTCTTCTGATCGCGGTCTTGAAGGGCAGCGTTCTCTTTCTCGCCGATCTGATGCGTGCGATTTCGATCCCTCACGAAATCGACTTTCTGGCGACCAGCAGCTACGGGGCTACGACGTCAAGCTCGGGCATTGTGCGGATCATGAAGGACCTGAATGAACCGATTGAAGGCCGTCATGTTCTCCTGGTCGAGGATATCATCGACAGCGGGCATACGCTCGCCTATCTGACACAGCTCTTCGGCGCCCGCAATCCGGCCAGCCTGGAGGTTGTGACGCTATTGGACAAGCCTTCGCGTCGCGAGGTGGATATCGACGTCCTCTGGACGGGTTTTTCGGTCCCGGACGAGTTTGTCATCGGATATGGCCTCGATTTCAATCAGAGGTATCGCAATTTGCCCTATATCGGCGTTTTGAAGCCTGAAGTCTACCAGTCGGCCGATGGGGCATGAGTGGATGACGGCTCGATTGGGGCCGGTATGGCAGGCTTTTCTGCGCCTGTTGCTCATCTGCGTGCTGTCTCTGGCCAGTCTGGCGTATTCGCCTGCGAGGCAACTCCTGGCGCAGTTGCCGGAGGACACTTATGTTGTCCAGGCAGGGGATACGTTGGGCTCGATAGCGGCTCAGTTTGATATTTCGGTCGAGGAGTTGGCAGCTGCCAACGAACTGGCTAACGTGGATGTCCTCGACGTGGGTCAGGTACTCAACCTCCCGCGGGTGAACGCGTCGCGAGCCTTCATTCTCGCCCGGCCGGGGGACACCGTTCAGTCTATCGCCACGCGCGAAGGACTTTCTCCAGCCCGACTTGCCATTCTCAATCGTGTTGCGCCTGCGGCGCGTCTGTTTCCGGGCCAGCGGATACTGCTTGCGCGCGAGTCGCCGCGCCCGGCGGCGAGGCTGCGTTTCGGCGCGGTGCGCATCGTGAGCATTCCCGCTGCCGTGGAGCAGGGCGAGGCCGGCTGGCTTCAGGTTGAGGCGAGCCGGCCGCTGGCGTTGAAGGCGGAGTGGGATGGCGCGCCTGTGGGCATCTGGCCGCTGGTAATTCGAGAGGACGAAGGGGCGGGCGCGGCGGCGAGCGGGGAAGTGACAGTCTGGGGGGCCTATGTTCCGGCGCCGGCTTCGATGGCGCCGGGTGAGTATCTGCTGAGACTGAGCTACGAGGCGCGCAGCGGCGTTACGGTCGCCCGATCCTTCCCGGTGGAGGTAGAGGAGCGTCACTTTGCGAGTCAGCAGATTACGCTGCCGCCGGAACAGAGCGACTTGCTGGAGCAGACGCTGCTGCAGTCGGAGCTGGACTATCTCAGGCCGATTTGGTCGCAGGCGGCTACGCCGGTTCAGTGGCGGCAGACATTCAGGCTGCCGTTGTCATCGCCGTTTCCGACGACGAGCCCCTATGGGCTCGAGCGGAGCTATAACGGCGGGACGCTTCAATCCTTCCATACCGGTCAGGATTTTGCTGCGCCCGGCGGCAGTCCCGTCGTTGCCGCGGGGGATGGGATCGTGGTCCTGGCCGAGCAGCTGAATGTGCGCGGGGTGAGCGTGATCCTGGACCACGGCGCCGGTCTATTCACAGGCTACTGGCATTTGCGTGAGGCGGTGGTTGAGCCGGGTGTGAAGGTGCAGGCGGGCGAGGCAATCGGCTTTGTGGGGACGACAGGGCGCAGTACGGGGGAGCATCTGCATTGGGAATTGCGCATCTACGGGGCGGCGGTTGACCCGATGCCGTTCCTGGACAGACCGCTGCTCTCGCCACTGGGCGAAGCCGGACTGGAACAGCGAAACGGCCAGGACGAATCTGGCCAGGAAGAGGGGAATTGACCTCGCCCCTGAAAAACAGAAAGCGCCGACTCGGTCGCCGGCGCTCTGCGTTATCGCGGTTGCGAATCTACTCTTCGACTTGTTCTTCATCCTCGCGGCCGCGACCGATGACCTCGGGCTCGGCATCGGGGTCGATCAGTTCGGCTTCGGCCTCTTCTTCTTCCTCGCTGACAGCTGCGCGTGAGAGAATCAGGCTGCAGATCGCATCATCGGGGTCGGAGATATAGGTAACGCCGGCAATGCTCGGGAGGTCTGCGACCGTAATCGGAGGACTCTCGGGGCCCTCAAGCGGTGAGATGTCGACCTCGATGTGGGCGGGAATGTCGGCGGGCAGCGCTTCGATCTCAACGCTTTCCATTGACTGCACCATGACCAGGTCTGTACCGACCACCGACTCTCCGATGGTGAAGAGCGGCACGCTGACCTGCTGGGTCACCGTCATGTTGACGGCGTAGAAGTCTGCGTGCAGCAGGTTGTGGCGCACCGGATGGCGCTGAATTTCGCGCACGAGGATGTTGTACTCTTCGCCTTCGAGATCGACCTTGACGAGCTGGGAGCTTCCGCCTTCGCGTAGAACGCTTTCAAACTCGGTTACCTCGACCTGCGCGTTCTGTGCCGTCCGTTCTTCCCCGTAGATGACGACGGGGATAATCCCCTGCGGGCGCAGTCGCTTTACTTTGCGGCCGGTAATGCTGCGGGGGCTGGCATGCAGTGTTAGTGTTGACATCTATCTCTGCTCTCCTTCTAACTATCGAGACGGTTCCGGCTTGTCGGTGTCAAGCAGGGCCGCGGTCAACTGTGTTTGGCGGTTTTCCGGCCGAGCAGTTTGCGCAGAAGCAGCAAGACCAAGCCGAATCCCGCGCCCAATGCCAGCGCGCTCAGCGGTGACAAGACGGTCTTGACGTTTCCCTCGACCTTACCGGCACATAACATTCCCGTCCATACCTCTTCCGCCTTGATCTGACCGGCTGCCAGCAGACCGATGCCGCTGTTGTGGACGGTTGTTTCCTGGCTGGCGGCGCAGCCGATGCCGGCGTCGCGCATCTCCAGCGACTTTGTACGCACGAAACCGGCCGCCGAATCGGTCATGTTGAGGGCCTGGGCGTTGACAGACCGGGTGGCGGAATGCGACATCGACACGTGGCCGCCGCGGACTGAACCGACAGAGGATTCCTTCACTTCGACGCGTTCGCCTTCCAGGTCGGCGCTCAAATCGGCGGCGGCATCTTCCAGTGGGTTTGCGTCCGGTCTTTCTTCAGACATGACTGTCTCCAATGCTGGCGAATGGCCAGGGGAACGGCGCACAGAGCCACTATTATAGCCAGCGCGGTCTGGGCTGTCAAAAAAACTGGTATGTAAGGTGGATGGAAAGAGTCAATGCGGGACTCTGGCGGTGGTGCGTACCCTAAGGATGGGGCACGTCGCGCCAGCCGTCCCGCATTGGGGGGGGGGTCTGCGAACTGCGGCCTTTCGTCTACCGGAGGCCTTAGCCGTCAGCTTCAGCGTAATTCGTATGTGATCTGCAGCTGCATTGTGAGAATCAGCTCGCCGGGATTGATGGGGCCGATACCGCGGGCGCTCTCGGCGATCGCCATCTGGGCGAAGTTGCCGCCGTAGAAGCCGCCGCCCTGGCCGATAATCTCGCTGATTCCGGTGACGCCGCTGACTTCAACGCCGATCAGTTCCGCCAGTTCATTCGCTTTGGACCGGGCGTCGGCCACGGCCTGGGCGCGGGCTTCGGACTCAACCGAGGTCGGATCGGCGAGGCTGAAGTCGACGCCGTATACGTTGTTGGCGCCGGCGTCAATGGCGGCATCCAGGACGTCGCCGATAGTGTCCAGATCCCGGATGGTGATGTAGACGGTGTTGCTGACGCGGTAACGGGTCTCGTCCTCGTTCAGCAATCCCTCCGGGCCGAAACGTTCGGCATAGATGCTGAAGTGCCGCGTCTGAATGTCGGCCTCGTCGATGTCTTGGGCAAGCAGGGCCCTGAGGACGCTTTCCATCACCTCTTGCGCGGCGCCGCTGGCCTCTTTCACCGTTGGCCGCATCACTTCGACGCCGATGTTGGCGGTGGCGACGTCCGGATCGATGGAGACGGATCCCTCGCCCACGACCGTCACAGAGTGTGAGATTGACGCGGCGACATTCCCTTCGCTCGCCTGGGCGGCCGGCGTAGGTGTCGCGGTCATGACGATGGAGATTACGATCAGGGTCAAGGCCATCAGGGCGACAAGGCCTATAGCGGTTCCGGATGATTTCTGGCTCTTCATCTGACTGCTCCTCACGTCCTGGCCATATGCTGTGATTTTAGGGATGAACTCCTGGCGTATATCTTTTGACGACAGAACGCGCCAATAAGTTGCCTTGCTGCCTGGATTGGCAAGAAACGGCGCCCGTTCTTTGGATGGGGCCGCGTGTGATACGATCGTTTCAATCATGGCCTCTCTGTTTCCCTTTACTCGCCGGGCGAATCTCTTGATAGGGCTGGTGCTGCTGATGTGCGCGGCCGGCTGGCTGGCCGGTGCGGACGCGGCTGCATTCTTGACGTTTCTTCGACGAGCGGCGGTCCCGTCGGCTGAATCGCCGCAAGGGCAGGCTGAAGGAGGCGGACTAGAGGCGCTTCGCAGCGGCGCGATCGCGTCGATGGACGATCCGGCGTTCAGCTATGGAGAGGGCTGGCTGGTCTCCGCGGCGGGGGCGGACACGACCGAGCCGGCATCGCCGTGGGAGGAGCCGTCGGGGCGCATGCTTTTTCGATATTACGGCCGCGATCTGGCGCTGCAGCTGGCGCTGGGCGACTACTGGGGCTATGTCTTCGTCAGTGTTGACGGCGGGCCGGCCAACCGCTTGCCGGTCCTGCGCGGCAACCTCAACAGCGCAGGGCAGGCAGGCGGCTACAAACCACTCTTTGCCCCGGAAAAGCAGACTGCTGCGGGCCCGGCGGCCGAGTGGCTTGTCGTGCATCGCGCTGACGGAGACGGGCCGCACGAGGCGACGGTGGAAGTCTGGCGCGGATGGGGGCAGACCGTTCTGCGCGGCGCGGCGGTGGACGCGCTTGCGCCCGGGCCGCTCCCGCAGTGGCCGGGTGTCCTGATGGCGCTTGTGGGCGGGTGGTTGGCGGTATCGGCCCTGGGAACCTGGCTGGCAGGACGTCTGCCGTCGGCCTCAGGGGCTGGCGATAGCGGCGGGGCTGCCGAGAGCAGGCACGTCGGTCCCCTGGCGTCGAAATTCATTGGCTTTCGGACTCTACTGGGCTTGGGTATCGGTCGATTGGCGCTGTCCTGGCCGCGCGCCCTTTCGGCGGCGGTCGCGGGCGTTGCCATGATCGGCGCGGGCGTGCTCAGCCAGAGCTGGGCCGTCGTCATCGCCGGCTTGATTGCGCTCGGGATCGCGGCGTTGCAGTGGCCGGTGTTGTGGACCGGGGCGCTGCTGTTTGGATTGCCATTCTATCTCCATCCGTTGCCGGTTCTGCCAGGGCGGGCATTGAATCTGATCGAAATCGGAGTCTATGGCGGCCTGGCGCTCTGCGGCGTGCGTTTTGCGGCAGGACTCCGTCCTGCCGGCGGCGCTCGCGGGCAAGCGGGCGACAGGCGCAACCAGTTCATCTTTTTTGTGGTCGGGCTGGCGCTGGTCGCGGCAGTCGCCGCGGCGCAGAGGGATGTCGCGGTGCGCGAGTGGCGAACAGTGTTTTTGAGCGCGGCCATGTTCGCGCTGCTCTTGCATGCGACCATGCGCAGCGCGGCTGACAACGGCGCGACGCGGGCAGTCCTGGCGCTGGCGTGGCTGGCCGGCGGAGCGTTCGTTGCCGTCTCGGGTCTGTGGCAGTACGTCACCGAGCAGAATATTATCCAGGCGGAAGGCGTCAATCGCGTGCGAGGGCTTTACGGTTCGCCGAACAATTTGGCGCTCTACCTGGAGCGGACGGCTGCGGTCGGGCTGGGGCTGGCTATTTTCGGCCTGAAGAGGAGGGGCGATGGTCGGCCAGCCGGTAGCGAGGGAGGTGGCGGGACTTCGGCGGTTGCGTCGACCTGGCTGGACTCGGCGTGGATTGCGCGTGTCGCGCTCCTGCTCACGCTCCCGCAGCTGGCGGCGCTGCTGTTGACGTTCAGCAAGGGCGCGCTGTTCCTGGGGCTGCCTGCGATGCTGATAGGGCTCGGCGCGGCGGGGCGGCGGCTCGAGGGCGGTCGCAGCCTGCGGTTGCCGGCGTGGTGGGGATGGGGGCTGGCGGCGGTGGCGGCGGCGATGGCGGCGGGCCTGGTACCTTTTCTCGGGGCAGAGCGGTTCCGCAGTCTGCTGGACTTCGGGCCGGAGAGCACCGGAGGGTTGCGTCTCAACCTGTGGCGCAGCAGCGTGCAGATGGCGCTCGATCATCCGTGGCTGGGCGTCGGGCCGGACAACTTTCTGTACAGCTATCGCAGCGGCTATATCCTGCCGGCGGCGTGGCGCGATCCCAGTCTCAACCATCCTCATAACGTCGTGCTGGACTGGTGGACGCGGGTTGGACTGCCGGGGCTGGCGCTGGCTGCGGCCTGGCTGTGGCTGGGCATACGGGCCTTGTGGCGGGCTGCGAGCGTCGACGCACTGGCGGTCGGGGCGCTGGGGGCGGTCGCTGCCGCACTGGGCCACGGCCTGATCGATGCCTCGTACGCGCTGCCGGACCTGATGCTGGTTTGGGTTTTCCTGCTGCACCTGTTCGGGCCGCGCGCGGCAAAGGCGGCTGCGTAGGGCTGCGCGCAGAAGGTGGCGCTTATCTTATCCCGAACTGTTTGCTACAGTTCGCGCAGGCGACGAAGACACCAGTTGTAGGTGTGGTTGTCCGAGAGTTTGCAGTCGTTGAAGCGGAGGCTATGGAAGGTATAGTAGAGGTCGATCCGCTGCCAGCAATCCTCGCCGTAGCGTTGGTCGATCAGCCGCCGCAGGACCCGGTAGTCGGCCGCGTTGACGAAGTCGTAGATGCGGCAGAAGTAGTAGGCGCCTGCCAGATCGATGAGCGGGTCGCCGATCAGAGTCAGGGGGCTGAAGTCGACAACTGCGGTCAGGGCGCCCTTCCCGTCGCAGAGCACATTGCCCAAGAAAAAGTCGCCGTGCACGAGGCGCCGCGAAGGCAGGTCGGGCAGAGAGTCGAGTTGGGCGAGACAGGCATTGAGGATTCGGTCCGATTCGGGCAGGTCTTCCTGCAGATCAGGGCGGGAGCGGGCAAGAGTGGCTGAAGCGCGTTTCCGGAGGAAATCGGGCCAGGTTTGCGCGGTTATCCCCTTGGGCCCGCCTAGCAGCTCGCCGTAGGGAAGCCGGGGTCAGCGAACTACATGCAGCGGCGGCAGCGCCTCCAGAAGGGAGGTCAGTGACTTTTGCCGTTCTCCGGCTGCGAGGCTGGGAAAGAGGCGGGCGAGGTCCTGGCCTGGCAGGCGGCGTTCGATGTGATAGTGAATGCCGGCGACGGCGTCGTGTTGGTAGATCTGCGGTACGGCGAAGGGGAGCGCGTCGCGCTGTAAGCGCTGGCAAAGGCGCTGCAAGGAGGACAGATGGCCGGGCTCCTGGGGGCCGTTATCAACTTTCACGACGCGGCCATCGCCGATGTCGTAGAGCGCGGAGGTCATGCCCCGGTTCAGAGGCGTTACACTGTCGATTTTGAGGTGTTCGAGAACCGCGGCAAGCCTCGCCTGCTCCGGTTTCACGGCAAGATTCCGGCAATATTTTCCGCCAGGATGACGCTGTTCATCTCGCCGGACCAAACGCTGCGAATGACGCCGTCGGCGTCGATGAAGTAGGTCAGGGGCAGTCCCTGCACATTGTAGAGTTGTCCCACATCCAGGCTGGTGTCCAATATGATCGCGAGTTGGGAGGCGTCCGCTGCCCCACCGGTTGTGACGCCGGGGCCGCCTGATTCTACGCCTACTTCGGCCAGAAAGCGTTCGACCGTGGCCGCGGTCTCGCCTTGATTGACGCCGACGATGTGGACACATTGCGGGTTACTGGCGGCATTCGAGCTTCCCGCCTGGCATGCTCCGTAGCGGGCGGCTGCAGTCTGCAGCGCGGGAAACTCGCGGCGGCAGGGTCCGCACCAGGTCGCCCAGAAGTTCAGGACAACCGGCTGACCGCGCATTTCTGACAGGGTAAAGTTTCCCGTTTCGGCGCCGTTGCCGCCGTAACGCGGCAGCGTGAACTCAGGCGCCGGATGGTTCATCAGCGGCTTGGGCGCGTCGAAGGTCGACAGGTCGACGGGTGGGCGGCTGATCCAGATCCACCAGGCGCCGAAGAGCAGGATCAATGGGACGGCTGCGTGCCAGCCGTTGAGCTGCGGGAGTCGAAAGGTAGTCAACGCAGATGCTTTCCCGGGCAAGGGCCGGCTACTCCCACTCGCTGTGGAAGATCCCTTCGCGGTCGGTACGCTCGTAGGTGTGAGCGCCGAAGAAGTCGCGCTGGGCCTGAATCAGGTTGGCGGGCAGGCGGGCGCTGCGATAGCTGTCATAGTAGGCCAGGCTGGCGCTGAAGGCCGGCGTGGGGATGCCGCGTGCGACTGCCAGCTGGACCACCTTGCGCCAGGCGGGCAGTCTGTGTGTGACATCGGCGCGGAACTGATCGTCGAGCAGCAGGTTGGTGAGGGCCGGGTTGCGGTTGTAGGCGTCGGTGATGTGGTTGAGGAAGCGGGCGCGGATGATGCAGCCGGCGCGCCAGAGCGCGGCGATTTCGCCCAGATTCAGCCCGTATCCGTACTCCTCGCTGGCCTGGCGCAGCAGCGCCATTCCCTGGGCGTAGGCGCTGATTTTGCTGGCGTAGAGCGCGTCGCGGGTGGCGTCGATGAGCTCCTGGCGGTCGCCGTTGTATGGGGCGGCATTCGGCCCGGGCAAGTGGGCCGAGGAGGCCAGGCGCTCCTCCTTCAGCGCTGAAACGATACGTCCCGTGACGGCGCTGTTGATGGTCGGGATCGGCGCGCCCAGGTCCATTGCGTTCTGGCTTGTCCACTTGCCGGTTCCCTTCTGCTTGGCTTTATCGAGGACCATGTCCACCAGCGGATTGCCGCTTTCTTCGTCGATGCGGCGGAAGATCTTGCTTGTGATTTCGATGAGGAAACTGTCCAGCTCGCCCTCGTTCCAGGTTGCGAAGATGTCGGCCAGCTCGGCTGCGGTGAGATTCAGAACCTGTTGCAGGATATCGTAGGCTTCGGCGATGAGCTGCATGTCGCCGTATTCGATGCCGTTGTGCACCATCTTGACATAGTGGCCGGCGCCGCCGCTGCCGATGTAGCTCACGCAGGGTTGTCCGTCCTCGTCGGCTTTGGCGGAGATTGCGCGCATCATCGGTCCGACTGACGCCCAGCCTTCGGGCGCGCCGCCGGGCATGATTGACGGGCCCCAGAGTGCGCCCTCCTCGCCGCCGCTGACGCCGACGCCCATGTAGACCAGGCCCTTTTGCGTAAGTTCCCGGCTGCGCCGTTCGGTATCGGAAAAGTAGCTGTTGCCGCCGTCCATGACGATGTCGCCCTCTTCCAGCAGGGGGACGAGCGAATCGAGCACGGCGTCTACGGGCCGGCCGGCCTGCACCATCAACAGAATGCGGCGCGGCCGTTTGAGTTGTGCCACGACGTTTTCGAGCGTCACCGCAGGGATGAGTTTCTTGCCGTCATGCGCGGCCGCGAAGTCGGTCATTTTGGAGGTTGTGCGGTTGTGGACGACGACATGGAAGCCGTTGCGTTCCAGATTGAGGACCAGGTTCTGGCCCATGACGGCCAGGCCGGTTACGGCAATATCGCCACGCGCGGTTGCGGCATCACTCATCGATACTCTCCTTAGGGCCCTGCGAGACGTTTCTTGCTCAAATTACGGCTAAGTATAGCAGACGACAGTCGGATCCTGGCATTTTTCGTGTCTTTCGGGTGCAGTCCACTTTGGGGGTGGGAGTCGTCTGGCGGGGAGTGGATGCCGGAACTGTCGAAATTCGGAAGGGGTAAGACTCGAACTGCAGCGGCAAGGACCCAATCCACGAATCTGCACGAATCTCCACGAAGAACGTCAACTGCGGTGGCTAGTTGCCAGTGGCCAGGAACTGCCGGGGCCGGTGCTCTCCGGTCGAACGCGCGAACGGCTGGCGACGCGCACACACGGCCGTATCGCCCACGCTGGCCTTGGCGACACGCTGGAAACGCGCACGCACGGTGGCGGGGGGCTGGGCTGCCGGTTACAAAGGGCTGCATAAGAACCCACATCTGGCGGCGGGTGGAGGGGTGTCAGGGGGGCGTTGCGGGGGGAGTCCCCCCGCACAAGGGAGGGCCGTCAGGCCCGACCGTCCAGAACGGCAGTGGTCAGTTGCCAGTGGTCGGTTGCCAGCTGCGAGGGACTGCCGGGGGCGGTGGACAGTGGACCGGCTATGAGGCCGTTGCTGCCCGGGGTATTGGAATCTGTGCACCGATTCTGGACTGCGCGCTGTCTTTCGGCTGAATCAAAGTCGGTGGGACCTGTGCGCGGCGATTCGAAGGCGCCAATGGAAGATGTGTGCGCGGCAGTTTGCTGCGGGGTGCGAAAAGGTGCTAACATCAGGCTCCAACAGAGACCGATTCCTCGACTGGCGGATTGTGTGGAGAGATACCACAGGGGAGAGGAGTCGCAGGGGATATTTCTCTGATATGCACAGTCGAACGCCTGGGCTGGGGCAGTTGGTAGATTCCGACTGCCCTTTTTGTTTGCCCAGTGTCGAGCCATTTCGGCAGGAGAATTCGCATGACATTGCGCGCACTGTTTTCGGTTTCCGACAAGAGCGGCCTGGTAGCGTTTGCGCAGAGGCTGCATGACGCGGGGATTGAGCTGATTGCCAGCGGCGGGACGGCGGGCCAGCTCGCGGACGCGGGACTGCCGGTAAGGCCGACCGAGGCGCTGACCGGCTTTCCCGACCTGCTCGGCGGGCGGGTAAAGACGCTCCATCCGGCCATCCACGGCGGCATTCTCGCCCGGCGCACGCCCGACCATCTGGCTGAGCTGGCCCGGCACGGGCTGCCGACGATCGACCTGGTGGTCGTCAACCTCTACCCTTTCCAGCGTACCGTCGCCGCGGCCGGGGTGGCTCTGGCCGATGCGGTCGAGCAGATCGATATCGGCGGTGTGGCCCTGCTGCGCGCCGCGGCCAAGAATTTCGAGTCGGTGGCGGTTGTTTGCGAGCCTTCGGACTATGATCGGGTGGCGCTGGCCATCGCCGAGGGAGGACTGGAGGCGGGGACGCGACGGGAACTGGCGCTGAAGGCTTTCCGGCATACTGCTGAATACGACGCGGCCATCGCCGGCTACCTGGCGGACCAGCAGCCGGCGGCTCCAGACAAAACGCCGGGGAAGGTGGCATTGCCGGCGCAGATCGACCTCAGTTTGGAGCGTGTCCAGGTGATGCGTTACGGCGAAAATCCCCACCAGCAGGGGGCGCTCTACCGCTATGCCGGGGACGAGGGGCCCGCGTTCGAGCAGCTTCACGGCCAGGAGATGAGCTACAATAACTGGCTGGATTTGGACGGCAGCTGGCAGGCGGCGCGGGACTTCGACGAACCGACCGCGGCCATCATCAAGCACAGCAATCCGTGCGGGCTGGCATCTGCCGATACGCTGGCGGCGGCCTACGAAAATGCGCTGGCCTCGGACCCGGTGAGCGCGTTCGGGGGGATCATCGCGGTCAACCGGCGGCTGGATCTTGCGACCGCTGAGCGCATGAGCAAGCTCTTCGTCGAGATCGTTGCTGCGCCCGCGTACGACGGGGAGGCGCTGGCCCTGCTGAAGCGCAAAAAGAACCTGCGTATCCTGCGCGGGACGGGGGCGGCGGGGCATCCTCTCAGCCTGCGCAGCGTTTACGGCGGCGCGCTTGTGCAGGAGCTGGACAGCAGCCGCGAGGACTTGGATCCGGCCAATTGGCGGGTTGTGAGCGCGCGTCGGCCGGGGGCGGAGCAGCTGGCGGATTTGGCGTTCGCCTGGCGGGTCTGCCGCCATGTCAGGAGCAATGCCATCGTCTATGCAAAGGGGCGGGCGACTGTGGGCGTTGGCGCGGGGCAGATGAGCCGCGTGGACTCGGTGATGCTGGCCGGGCACAAGGCAGGTGAGCGGTCGAAGGGCGCGGTGATGGCTTCGGACGCATTCTTTCCTTTCGCCGACGGCATCGAAGCCGCAGCCGAGCACGGCATCGCAGCGATCGTGCAGCCGGGGGGTTCGATCCGGGACGAGGAAGTTATCGCGGCGGTCGACCGGCTGGGGCTGGTGATGGCTTTCAGCGGGACGCGGCATTTCCGCCACTGATCGTGCGCCCATATGAACTCTCGTTGCTGGAAGCCGCGTGACTGGCTAGACTGAAACTGTCGTGTAGTTCCACCGCCGCAAGAGACGCACATGCAAGTACTGATTACAGGCGGGGCCGGCTTTATCGGCAGCCATCTGGCCGAGGCGCTGCTTGAGCGGGGCGAAACGGTCGCCGTATTGGACAATCTGAGCACAGGCTCGATCGAAAATATCCGGCGCCTGCGGGAGAACCCCCGTTTTTCCTTTACGGAAGGTGCGCTGGACGACGACGTTGTGCTCGACCGGCTGGCGCGCCGCGCCGACGCGATCGTGCATCTCGCGGCGGCAGTCGGCGTTCACCTGGTGCTGGAGCGTCCGACTGCCACGATTGAGACCAATGTGCTGGGGACGCACGCGCTTTTGGGCGCGGCCCGGCGCTACGGTTGCCGCACGCTCTTTGCCAGCACGAGCGAGGTTTACGGTAAGGGAATGGCCCTGCCCTTTGCCGAAGACGACGACCTGCTGTTGGGGCCGCCCAGCCGCAGCCGGTGGGGTTATGCCGCGAGCAAGCTGCTGGACGAGTTTCTGGGCCTGGCGGCGCAGCGTGAGTTTGGTCTGCCGGTGACGATCGTGCGTCTTTTCAATGTCGTCGGGCCGCGTCAGACCGGCCGCTTCGGGGCGGTCGTACCGCGCTTCGTCAACCTGGCGCTGCGCGGCGAACCGGTGACGGTATACGGCGACGGCGCCCAGACCCGCTGCTTCTGTCACGTGTCCGATGTGGTGCGGGCGCTGCTGGGCCTGCTGGATGAGCCGCTTGCCACGAGCGGAGAGATCTATAACGTGGGCAGCGACTGCGAGATCTCGATTGGCGGCCTGGCGCGGCAGGTAGTGGCGCGCGCGGGTTCAGCTTCTTCGATCCGTCATGTTGCCTATGAAGAGGCCTATGCGCCGGGGTTTGAGGACATGCGGCGGCGTGTGCCGGATATTTCGAAGATCAGAGCGGCAATTGGTTGGGCGCCGTCCCTTTTGTTGGCGGATATTCTGGATGATATGATTGAATTTGAAAGGGCGCGTTTGACGGGTACAGGCTAGTTCGAACGCGTTGCAAACGGGGCCTGTTCCACCGGGGCCGTAACAAAATGCCAGGAGAGAACTATGAAGACACGTACGGCTCGAGGAATGCTGGCAGCGATTGCTGCGGCGCTGCTTCTGAGTCTGATGTTTGGAGCAGCTGTGTTCGCGCAGGAGAGCAGCGACCCTCCCCCGGCGGCCCCGATCGTCAATGACGACGGCGGCGCAGTCAGAATTACGGGACAGGTAGACTATTCGTATCCCTACTTCACAAGCGGCGTGGCGCAACCGATGGTCATCCTCGAAGACCAGGCCGGGTTCGTCGCTCGAGACGAACATTTTCTGATGCCGGTCGCGTCGCAGACGATTGGACAGATCACGTCGGACTTTTTCACCTCGCCGTTCACATATTCGATCGCGTTGCCGATCGAACCGGCGGGCACCTATTCCGACGTTGACAACGACGACAGCGAGGACCAGGGCGTGCAGGTTTTCGCGATCGCCTACTGGGACAATACATTTGGCGATCCTTTCCTGGAGGAGCGCGATCTGCACGGAGGCGGATGGTCGACGGCCTACGCCTCGACCCGTATCAGCGAGGACATCGAGACGGAGAAAGAGATCGTTGGCGGCATTTTTCTCGTCTACGCGCCCGATGCCGAGCAGGGCTTCCCCTCCGGATTCGGCGACGACGGGCTGCTATTCACCGCCGACGATCCGATCGTAACGCTGCCGCAGGGTTATACGATCGTCAATATGGACGCGGAGCCGTTCACATTCGACCGTTCGCGCAACCCGGTTGTCGACCTGATTGAGCCGCAGGGCATCGCCGAGGTCGATTATTCGGACCAAACTTACCCTGACGCTTTCAACTCGCTGGTTGATCTGCTGAAAAAGGAGTATGCGTTTACGGAATACAAGGAGATCGACTGGGAGGCGAAGCGGACCGAGTTTCTGCCCCGTTTCCAGGCCGCGGCAGACGCCGAGGACAGCAGGGACTATCAGCGTGCGCTACGCGACTTCGGCTGGTCGATCCCTGACGGGCACGTGAGCGGCTCCTTCATTCGCGAGGATTTCCAGCAGGCGATTGCCGGCGGACTGGGCATCGCGATCAGGGAGACGGACGAAAGCAAGGTGATCGTCAATTTTGTCCTTGAAGGCAGTCCCGCAGACGGCGCGGGCATCACCCTGGGGACGGAGATCACCGCCATCGACGGTGTAGAGATTGACGAGGCCATCGACAACGCCATCGCCCACTCGGCGCCATTCAGCACCGAGCACTTCAAGCATTTGCAACAGATGCGCTACGTTGTACGCTTCCCGATCGAAACGGAGGTGGAGTTGTCCTGGATCAGCGCCGACGGCCTTGTTACGGAGACGATGAAGGTCATCAGCGAGTATGACAGCTTCAGCTTTTCCTCGTTTGCCAGGGGTTTGACTGGGTTCGAGCTGCCGGTGGAATACCGCCTGCTGGAAGCTGGCGACGAGAGTGAGAACGATATCGGCTACGTCAAGCTTGACAGCTTCTCCGACAACAGCCTGCTGACGATTCAGTTGTGGGAGCGGATGATACGGGCGCTTAATCGCTACGGCGTGGGCGGGCTGATCATCGACATGCGGCAGAACGGCGGCGGCAGCGGCTTCCTGGCCGATCAGATGGCCGCCTACTTCTATCATGAGCCGCACGTGCTGGGGAATACCGGGTACTATGAAGATGACCACGACGCCTTCTTCTTTGATCCGGACGGATTGGATCGGTTCTACCTGCCGCCGGAGGACTTGCGCTACGACGGCAAGGTGGCAGTGATTGTTGGCCCGTTCTGCCTGAGCGCGTGCGAGTTCTTCTCCTACGATATGACGATCGACGACCGCTCCGACGTTGTCGGCCACTACCCGACCGGCGGGCTGGGCGGCAGTATCAAGAGCATCAAGATGCCCGACGATGAGTACTTCACGTACACGATTGGCCGCGCGGTTGACGCCGACGGCGAGATCCATATCGAGGGCAAGGGCGTGGCGCCGACCGTAAAGGTGCCGGTTACGGCCGAAGTCTTGCTGGCGGACGAGGACGACGACGTGTTGCTGGATGCGGCGATTGCGCACCTGGACGGGCTGCTGGCGGTCGAAACGATTAACGGCGGCGAAATCGCGCTCGGCGATACGATTACAGCGACGCTGGCCTCTCAGACCGTCGTGCGTTACACGCTGCCGCTTTCGGCCGGAGACATCGTCAGCATCTACGTGGACAGCGAGGCGTTCGATACCTATTTGGCGCTCTATCTCGGGGGCGAAGACCCAATCATGACCGATGACGATTCGTACGAGACGAACGCCGCGCTGGAGGAGCTGGAGGTCCCCAGCGACCTCGTGCTGACGGTCGAGGTCAGTTCGGCATTGGGCGATGAGGAAGGGGAATACACCCTCAAGATTGTCGAAGTGCTGCCGGATGAAGAGGAGGAGGAGGAGGAAGGGGCGGACTCCGACGACAGTTAAGCTTGATTGAATGGAAGGGGGGAGCGGGGAGGGATGCCCGCCCCCCCCTTCGCGTAGTCCCCGCAGGTTAACCTCGCATTGGAACGACCAGGTCATAGGGATAGTCGGTCAGCCAGATCAGGTCTCCGGCCTCGTTGAAGGCGACCGCGTCTTCGACGCGCACGCCGAAGCCGCGGCTGGGGTAGTAGAGGCCCGGCTCGATGGTTACGACGTGGCCGGGCTGCAGGACGGTGTCTTCCCCCTGGGCGTGGCTGAAGCGGGGCCCTTCGTGGATTTGCAGGCCGATGCCGTGGCCGAGGCTGTGGACATAGCCTTCTTCGGCGCCGGGATGGCTGCGGGCGGTCCTGTGGCCGTGCGCCTCGTAGAAGTCGCAGGTCATAACCTGGTATTCGCGCGTCGGCCGGCCCAGCGCCAGCTGCGACATCACGCGGTCGAAGATCTCTTTGGTCTGGTCGTAGGCTGCCTGCACCTCGTCGGCGGCATAGCCGAGGGACCAGGTGCGGGTCATGTCGTGGAAGTAGCCTTCTACGGTCGTCGGGTAGATGTCGAATATGATGGAGCGGCCCAGCTGCAATGGCATCGAGGGGTCGCCGCTGTTGTGGGGGACGCCGGCGTCGCGTCCCTGGGAGAAGATGGTGCCGTGGTCCTCTTGCAGGCCCTTGGCGTGCAGGCGGCCGCGCATGAACTCCTTGACGTCGCCGATTGTCAACGGGTCGCCGCCGGCTTTCAGGACGGTCTCGTCGCGGCCAACGGCATGCTCCTGGATGAAGGCCTGCACCTCGCCGACGACGGCGCAGGTGAGCTGACCGGCCCGTTTCAGGATTTCCAGTTCGGCGTCGTCCTTGGTCACAAAGGCCTGGCTGAAGAGGGTTTCGCCGTATTCGCCGACGACTTCGATGTCTTCGATCATCTCCTGGACTTTGCGCATCAGGGCCAGGGTTGCGCCGGCGTCCTGAAGTCCGTAGACGCCGACCCGGCCGCGCAGCCCCATCATCTCCAGCGCGCGCGCCAGGTAGGCGGCGCTTGCGGCCAGCCGGTCGCCTTCGAACTCTTTGAGCAACTCATAGCCGTTGAAATGCTCCTCGCGGTTGACGGTGCGGAGGCCGGTGGCGGCGGCTGTATCCCGCTCCATCATGCCGTGCACGAGCGTCACCTCTTCCCCGCGCGGCTTGAGCAGCAGCGCGCCCTCGAAGAAGCCGCCGTTGGTCAGATATTTCATCACCGGGCCGTGCCCTTCGCCCATGACCAGAAAGCCATCCAGATCGCGCTCCGCCATCAGGCGGTCCAGGTCCCTCTTCATGTGAATCCTCTTTCTATGGTTTGCGAGCGGGGTCGCCCGCGTTGTGTAGGCGGCGACCGATTCAGACTCGCGAAGGCTATCACCGGCGCGGGCAGAAGTCAATCCTGACCGGTGGAATTGTGCCGCCATCGCCGGCACTCTCGCTGGCGAAGGGGTAGGTCCGACCGTGGGAGAGGGGGAGGTGGCGTGTTCCCTTGAATCCTATGGCTTTAGCACTTGCTCTACGGCCTTTGGCACTTTCCCCACAGATTGTTTCCGCCCGACTCTGCTACACTGCTAGAATGGGTGATGACGGGGAACAGAGAACATGGAGCCAGGCTATGCGTTTGGTCGGGAGACTATGAAGAACAGCGTGCCAGATACTCAGGAGGCGATGCCGGACCTCCTCGTGCGGCTGGATGGGTTGAGCAAGTCCTACATTGAGGCCGGGCAGGAGAAGCAGGTACTGGAAGCGGTGGACTGCACCTTTTCGGTTAGCCAGTTCACCTGCCTGTTCGGAAAGTCGGGCAGCGGCAAGAGTACGCTCCTCAACCTGATTTCCGGCATCGACCGCCCCAGCGGCGGGCGCGTATTCATTCGCGAGGACGGCGGCGAAGTCGAGCTGACGGCCATGCAGGAGCGGCAGCGAACGCTTTTCCGCCGCCGCAACATCGGTATTGTCTTCCAGTTCTTCAACCTGATCCCGACGCTCACGGTGCTGGAGAATGTCGCGCTGCCGATCGAGCTGGCGGGCGAGGACCGCAAGGGCCACCGCCGGGCGGAAACGCTGTTGGGCCGCGTCGGCCTGGGCGACCGTCTGGACACCTTTCCCGACCGGCTGAGCGGGGGCGAGCAGCAGCGGGTGGCGATTGCGCGCGCGCTGATTCATGACCCGGTCCTGCTGCTGGCGGATGAGCCGACCGGCAACCTGGACGAGGGCACCGGCGACGTCATCCTCGAGCTGCTGCTGGAGCTGAGCCGCGACGCGGGCAAGACGCTGATCATGGCGACCCACGACCAGGATATCGCCCGGTTCGCCGACCAGGTGTTCTTCCTTGAACGGGGCCGGCTCGTCGCCGAGCAGGACGGCGACGAGGCTCCCGGACCGGCGGCATGATCAGACATCCGCTGCTGCGCCTGGCATGGAGACACAGCTGGCGCAGGCCGCTGCAGTCGGCCTTTCTGATCGTCGGCGTGGCGATCGGCGTGGCCATGATTGTGGCGATCGACCTGGCGAACACTTCCGCCAACCGCGCCTTCGCTCTGGGCGCGGAGCAGGTCACGGGCAAGGCGACGCATCAGATTGTGGGCGGGCCCGACGGGCTGGAGACGGCGGTCTACGCGCGTCTGCGGCGAGAGCTGGGCTTTCGCATGAGCGCGCCGGTCGTTGAGAGCTACGTCAGCGTGCCGCAGCTGGACGGGCAGCCGATGCGTTTGCTCGGGATCGATCCTTTCGCTGAACCGCCGTTCCGCAGCTATCTCGGCGGCGGTCTGATTCAGACTGGCGGCGCGACCGGCGGCGGGGGCGACTTTCTCGCGCCCTTTCTCCTGCAGCCCGACAGTGTGTTGATCGGGCAGTCGGTGGCGGAGCGCTACGGGCTGCAGCCGGGGCAGACGCTGTCTATCGGGATCGGTGCGCGCCAGCAGACGTTGACGATCATTGGGCTGCTGGCGCCGACGGACGAGCTGAGCCGGCGGGCGTTGGAGGGCCTGCTGATCGTGGACATCAGCACGGCGCAGGAGGCGCTGGGCAAGGTCGGCCGCCTTGACCGGATCGACCTGATCCTGGCGGCAGGCGCCGGCGGCGGCGCGAAGCGGGACGAAATCGAAGCGATGCTGCCGGCCGGCGCGCGCATCGTGCGTCCATCGGCGCGCACGGCCACGGTGGAGGAGATGACGGCGGCGTTTCGCCTCAATCTGACGGCTCTCAGTCTTCTGGCCCTGGTCGTGGGGATGTTCCTGATCTACAACACGGTGAGCTTCAGCGTGGTGCAGCGCCGCCGCGTCCTCGGCATCCTGCGCGCGCTGGGCATGACGCGCCGCGAGCTGTTCGTCATGATTTTGACTGAGGCGGCCTATCTCGGGCTGATCGGTACGGCGCTGGGCCTGGCGCTGGGCGTTCTGATGGGGCGGGGGGCGGTGCAGGCGGTCACGCAGACGATCAACGACCTCTTTTTCGTGGTGGCGGTACGCAACGCGGAGGTGCCGGTGTGGACGCTGGCGAAGGGGGCGCTGAGCGGGATTGGGGCGGCCTTGCTGGCGGCGGTCGTGCCGGCCTACGAGGCGACGAGCGTGCCCCCGGCGGGGGCTCTGCAGCGTTCGGATGTGGAGGAGAAGGCGCGGCGGGCGCTGCCGCGCCTCACGGCTGCGGGAGGGGTACTTTGCCTGCTTGGTGCGGGGTTGCTGCTGCCCGAGTGGAGCCTGGCGGTCGCGTTCGTTGGGCTGTTTGCCGTCATTCTCGGCGCGGCGCTGCTGACGCCGGCGGTGACGCTGCTGCTGATGGAGCTGCTGCATAGGCTGCTGAGCCGGCGCCTCGGCATCCTGACGCGGATGGCGCCGCGCAATATCATTCGCTCGCTGTCGCGCACGGCGGTGGCGATCGCGGCGCTGATGGTTGCGGTCAGCGTGATTATCGGCGTGGGTGTCATGATCGTGTCTTTCCGGCTGACCGTGGAACAGTGGCTTGACGAGATACTTCAGGCCGACATTTTCGTTTCGGCGCCGGCCCTGGGGCCGAATCGCAACGACGCCACGCTGGAGCCCGGGTTGCTCGACGAGCTGGCCGCGTTTCCCGCCATCGTCGACTATTCGACGAGCCGGGAGGTCAGTGTGTCGGTGACGATGCCGGATGGGAATCAGGCGGACGTGCAGCTGGCGGCGGTGCTGCGGGACCTGGCCGGGGCGGACCGCCGATACCGCGCTGCGGTCGGCGACACGGAGGCCGCGTGGGAGGCGGTCGAGGAGGGCGGGGTCGTGATCAACGAGACGATGGCGAACCGCTTCGACCTTGGGGTTGGTCAGAGGCTGGAGATTCTGACGGATGGCGGTGTGCAGAGTTTTCCTGTTGCCGGCGTCACCTACGACTTTGACGTGAATCCGACGGTGCTGATCGATGACGGCAGCTATCGCCGGCATTGGAACGACCGTTATCTCACGACGGTTGCGCTGTTCGTCGAGCAGGGCGCGGACGTGGACGCGACGGTCAACGCGCTGCGCCGCGCTTATGCGGGCAAGGCCGAGCTTCTGATCAGCTCCAACCGGGGGGTGAGGCTGAATGCGCTCGAGGTGTTCGACCGCACCTTTGCGATAACGGTGGCTTTGCGTCTGCTGGCGACGCTGGTGGCCTTCGTCGGCATACTCAGTACGTTGCTGAGCCTGCAGCTCGAACGGGCGCGGGAACTCGGCGTTCTGCGGGCGACCGGCATGACGCGGCGGCAGCTGTGGGGGTTGACGCTGCTGGAAACGGGCTTGATCGGGGCTAGCGCGGGGCTGGCGGCGTTGCCGACCGGCTTCATTCTGGCGCTGATCCTGGTGTATATCATCAACCTGCGTTCATTCGGCTGGACGCTATCGATGCAGGCGCCGGCGGGTGAGTTTACGCAGGCGTTTCTGGTTGCGCTGGCGGCTGCGCTGTTGGCCGGTCTATATCCGGCCTGGCGGATGGGCAGGACCGATCCGGCGGAGGCGCTGCGGATGGAGTAGGGCGCGGCGTTGACGGCTTGGGTTCTGTGCGTTGCCCGGTGTCTTGTCGACTAAGTTGATTGCTCAGAAGAGAGCCAGAGAAGATTTTTCCGAACTTCCTCGTTCGATCCACGAAGTAACACGAATCTACACGAAGAAAACCTCTAGTGGTTTGCGGGATTGGGTCTGGTTGACATTTATCTGAACTATGATTCATCTGATTCTTGTGATGGACAAGGATATCGGCCGCGGCTCATGCGGCGGTCTTGGCTCCAAGCGTCGGGCGAAACAAATCTTGGTAGTGGCCGAATCGTAAGTGGTGGTAGGATTGTTGCATGATACGTAACTACTCAGCCGCAATCAGTCTGTGACCCTGAATGAGGCGAGCGAAGGTGTTTTCTCTCTCCTCACTCCGCTTTACTTTCTCCTTGCTTTTTGGACGGTCGGGCCTGCGGCCCTCCCTTGTGCGGGGGGACTCCCCCCGCAACGCCCCCCTCCAAAACCAGCGCTCACCGACGGTAAGGAGTCATTCCTGCAGTGCGGCTTATCAAACGTGGCGGCGGCCAACTGTATACGCAGTCAGATAATCTGAATGGCGGCGGGGATGAAGCACTGGTCGAGACAGACGCTGTATGTGGCTTTGTAGTTACCATGAAACAGGAAACGATCACCTACAGTTGTCGCGTGTGCGGGAGCACGAATATCGTCAAGAATGGGAGCAACCGCCTTGGTCAGAAGCAATATCACTGCAAAGAGTGCAATGCGTATCGGGTTTTGGAATCCAAGCGAGAGGCGAAAAAAAAGAGAAGCGCCTCATCCTAAGAGCCTACCAGGAACGCATCAGCCTGCGCGGACTGAGTCGGTTGTTTGCTGTTCATCGTCACACGATTGCCCGCTGGATTCGAGCGCATGTGGCATCCTTGCCGCCGCTCCGAGCAACTTTGTTGCCCGCCCAGCCGGATGACCTGCTCGAAATCGATGAGGCCTGATGTTTTGTGCGCACACGGCGCAACAAACGCTGGCTATGAACCGTCATGTGTCGTCGAACGCGTCGAACCGTGGCTTTTGTGATCGCTGACCGCAGCCAACAGAGTTTTCGCCGCCTAGGGGCCAAGGTCCCGATTACATACCGCCGATGTCACTCCTATAGCGACTTCTGGAACGCGCATCAAGCGCTGCCCAAGGAGAACCATTGCGCAGTCGGCAAAGAGAGCGGAGAACTCTCCCATATGGAGCGTTGGTATTGTATATTGCGCCAAAGGCAGGCACGCTATGTTCGCAAAACACTCTCATTCTCCAAGAGCGATGCTTACCACCATATGGTCACCAACTGGTTTATTATTGACCACAACCTGGCGATGTACTCCTTGCCCTAACCACTTACCTTGTGACCACTACCCCATTCTCAATTCCTGATGAGGTAAGAATGCGAATTCGTAGGGTCGTCGCAACAGCTGGTTGGTTATTTGCCCTGCTCACGAGTGCTTGGATTTGCCATAGTTGCTATCTTGCAACAGTTCTAGGCTCACCAAGATCGAGCATACGAGTGATTATGCCTACCGGGTATGAGGGGCCCGTGCTTATCATCTGGAGCGTCCCGGGTGGCCAGACGGCCGAATTGAAGGATGACAACAGTCTGCTCTACTATCGCTTACCAGATGACGGTGCATTGTTGATCGCGGACGAACCTCCAGGACCTTATCTCTACGGTCAGCCGTTCTTCTATTTGCGTGGCGCACTTACCTTTTGGCACGAACTTCCCGGCCCTCACATTCAATATGTTTCGAGCATTTGCCCCGATGAGCCTTCCGTTCAGGGCGTAGGAATCTGTTCTGGAAATAGAGGAGGAGGAATGATCCTCGTTTCGAACGGCATAGAGAGGAGACAGCGTCCTTTCGCAAGCTATGAGGTCACAAGCTATGAGAATCAGGAAGTGGCGTCGATTGCGCGCCGAAAGCTTGAGGCGGATTATCGGCATGAAAAGTTTTTTCCTCCAGAAAGCAGCTCTCCGTAATGGCTGGTCCATTTTCATAGGGCCCAACGCCGGCAGACCACGCCGGACTTGCCACCGCTGACAAGGCACGAGAAAGATTTGCATACGGGGCTTGAAGGGTAGAGTAAGGGTCGTGACCTGGCTGGAACTCCACACAATCGCCTGCCTCATCTGGAACTTACGCTGAATGTCGAATTTAGAGACTAAACAGAGAGAAGATCGCTTTACTATCTCTTTATTTGGCCTTTCTGCTTCGTTGGGTCTGGTTTTATTCAGTTGGTCTCTTTTCCATTGGTTAACCAGTGTATTCGTTTTTCTCTTTCTTCTTCCATATCTTCTGGTCATCGTCCTGCTGAACTGGCTTTTCTCACGCAGTTTCTTGCGTTGGTGTCGAATTCGAACCAGTCGAACCGGCATGCTCCTCCACATCCTGTTGACCTTCATCTTGATTGCCGCTGCTCCTGTCTACTCGCAACTCTATGCAAGCCGACTGGCGAGCAACCTTGTGAGTGAGTTGGAGCTGAAGGTCCGGTTGGAAAGCCAGGATGTTCAGCTTATCGGTTGGCCTAATCAAAGTATCGGTTGGCCTATTCGAAACATAACAGCGGTTTATAGCTTGCAGGAGCCAGTCAAAGAAGTGAAAGACAGACTGCGAAGCCGACTCCAACATTCATATGACTGGAGGTTCTCGAGCCCCACAAATACAAGTGAGTTTCGGGCTTCATGTAGTTCTACCGGATGGGAAAAAGGGTACGAGTTACTGCTTCTTGACGACGGCACTCTACAGATTACTCTTGAATATGGGTATCCTGACAACTGCAAATTGAAGTAATCGGGGTGACCTGCCCCTCAAGAACTGGTCCAGGTATGAAGTGGGCCCCAAACTGGACCGCAAGCTAAAGTGGAAACTAAAGTGAGTGCAATTTGAGACTAAGAGTTTTTCGTAGTCTGGGTCGAGTTCGAATTTGGGCCAAAGGCGATAGACAAGGGTGATTGGGTCGTCATTGATGCGAACGATGAACTCTTTGCAAGCGTCGAAGAGTTGGCGCATCGAATCGTGGCAGTGGTGGCGTGTCACCTCTTCTCGCATCCATTTCCAGAGACCTTCGATCGGGTTCAGGTCGGGACTGTAAGCGGACAAAGCGATGAGGGTGAAGTCCAGTTCGTCTGCGGCAGCCTGTACGCACTTGGCCCGATGCCAGGGGGCGCCGTCCCAAATGATGACTACGGCGCCGGGTGCATCGGCCAGGCAGGCAGCCATGCGCTGCAAGAACTGAATCGTATGCTCTTTGTTGCAGGTGCCTTCATTCCAAATGAAGCAGCGGCCCTCGGCGAAGTCGTAGACGCCATACCAGTTGATGCGGTGTGCGAGCGGCACCGAGTCACTCAGTCGCCAGGCCGGCTTGCCTTTTACCGCCCAGGTGTAGCCTACGTCCATGTCGCGCTGGATGTGTGCTTCATCGATACAGATCAGACGTCTCTGCGACCGCCACACCTGTTCATACAGTTCGTGGAACCGTTGCACAAAGTCAGCTCGTTTGTGCGGGTCGGCTCTCTTGGGCATTTTGTGGCATCGCTTCCAACCCAGATGCGCCGCACACAAGATGCGGTGCAGCGAACTGCAGGCCAAGTCGCAATCCAGCGCTTGTTTGAGCCAGAGTCGCAGCTTTTTCAACGTCCAGTTGTGGCCGGGCAACCCGTGGTCGACAGGCTCGCTTTCCACGACAACGCTTACGAGTTGCCTGACCTGCTTGAAGCAAAAAAAGGGCGACGCCCTCCCGTATGACGATAGCGCGCTGCCTCCGGACCCAACCGATTATAGTCATGCACCCATTTGAGAACCGTTTCCTTCGTGCGTCCAATCTCTCGTGCCCAGCTACAGGCCGTCGTCTGTCCACTCGCGATCATAAACAATGCCAGAAATCGCTCGCGACTGCGCGCATGTTCAGCTTCCACCGACAAGATGCGCAAATCGGACAAAGACTGGCCCCAGTTCGTCAAATCCGGTTGAACCATCGTTTCCATCTATCATTTGATATGGAAGTCGGTCCGATCCTTCAATCACATCTTGCCAATCAAATGCAAGGCTCTTGGTTTCGTTAGGGAAATACTTTTACTGGCGCGATTACACTATAGGAGTGTTCAGAGGACCATGAGGACATTTACAAGATGGTGGTACCGCTGCGCTCCGGGTCTGTTCGCAATACTGCTGCTCGCCGGTTGTTTCCAGCCGCAGCAAGACCTCGCGCATTACCCCCCCTTCACCTGCGACAGTCTTACGGAACCGTATTGGCAGGAATTCAATTTTGGCGTCGAGTCCGACGATATGTGGGAGGATATCGTCGCCAGGATTATCGAGCTCTGGGATCTCGACAATAGTCATCTCAAGATTGAAAAATCGGACAGGGGTGCAGATGCTTGGTGGCAAGTCATATTCCCCGATGGAGCCGATCCAAGATATAGAGCTCTCTATGACAAGGAATTAAGACTTACGACCATTTTCTTCAAGTGGTGGAATCGAAAGCCCACGTTTACCCAGATCATTGACTGTCTAGGGTTGCCTGAATTTTACGCCGCTTATTATGAATGGGGCGTTGAGGCTTACGGTCTCAATCTTGATCTTTGGTATGTGAACAAAGGATTTGTTGTTCACGGTTATTCTTTCCACCATGAGGAGCAGCCGCCTTCGATTGGGCCGGAATATCGCATGCAACATTTCAATGCCACCTTACCGGGCGATCTCGAACGTATGATTTCGTATCTACATATCTCCGTCGCCCATTCTTACGTTCTGTGTACTATCAAACCGTGGCCCGGATCGCTCGAGGCGATTGAAGTCGAGTCGTTTCTCGACGAAGACGCCCGGTGCGACTATTCTTAGCACCGACATACTAAGCGATTGTCGCCGGCCGCCTGACCGCGCTGCGCTTCCCCGCCGGCGGCAACCTCTGGCGCACACAGAGCTACTACCCGTGGACGGAGCCGCGCAACGGCGGCATGCTGGCCAGCCTGAAGGCAGGGCTGAGCGAGGGCGGAGGCGAGCGTCTCAGCCGCGGCTATGCCTACAACGGCTTCGGCGACATTACGTCGCTGACCGAGGCCGCGACCAGCAACAGCTTCACATACGACGGGCTGGGACGGCTGACCGGCGCCTACGGCAGGACGTACGCCTACGACGGCGCCAGCCGTCTGACCTCCTTCAACGGCCAGAGCTACGGCTACGGCGACAGCGGGCCCTTCCACGCGGTCGACCGCATCGGCAACGCCGACCGCTTGGACTGCGACGCCAACGGCAACATGACCGTGCGCAACAAGGGCCTCGCCGGCCAGCAGACGCTCGTCTGGGACGACGAGTACCGGCTGTCGCAGGTGCAGAACAACAACGGCGACCTGCTGGAACAGTACTGGTACGACGTCTACGGCGCGCGCGTCAAGAAGGTAAGCGGCAGCACAACGACCTACACCTTCTTCCCACTACGAGGAGGAGGTGACCGGCGCTGTAACGACGACCGTCAGCCACTATTCGTTCGGCGGGCTGTGCGAAGCGCGGTAAAGCGCGGCGGCGACCGTCTTGGCAGCACCTCGTTGACCACCGAAGGCGCGGGGACCTCGACTGCCTGCCGTATCTTCTGTGCCTAAGCAGCCGAGCGCGCTGCGTCGGGCGTTCTCCAGGCGGACCGCAGCTTGAGCGGCCAGAAGGCGGGTATGTCGGGTGCGCGATAGGCTTCTCCAAAGTGGAACTGCGTGCGGGCGCAGGCAAAGCCCAATGGAAGCAAGGTCTTGCCAAGATTGAAGCTGTCCTCGATTGCTTCGATGATCCGGTCTACCAAGCCGTGATCCGGTTGGGCATTGTGCTGTATGACGGCAAAGGGACTGGGCGCCGCCAAGGCCTGTCTTTTTGAAGCCCTGACACAGAGTGAACGGTCCGACAATGTGTCAACTCCAGGCAGCGTTCTCAGGATTCTATTGGTTTCCCGGCGGACCTCGGCTAACATGATGGCTGGACGATGACTTGATTGAAAGCAAGCAACTAAAGGGGGGGACATGGTTCAAACTCCTCTAGCGGGCCGCTATCCGGTACGGATCTCCCCAACGAAAATCCTGGCGATACGATTCCATTCAAATGCCGAGCAGGATGGATGACCTTCAGGTGCCGGCAATGATGCGGAATCTCTCCAAGCTGTTGCACGGACGGCGCCGATGCGCCAAGATTTTCTGTCTGGCTGTTGTCGTTCCCTTTACAGCTGGTTTGGTTGCTGTAGCTATCTGGATTGCAATCGTTATAATCAGGACCCCATCCGATGAGACGCGCATTCAGATTGCGGCCGGCTTGATAGACTGCTCGATGGGCAAGGCGGACCTGCCAGTGGGCTGGGAGATAAGTTCGATAAGTCCCCACTACGATATATACGATTTACCCGGCCCGGCTCTAGGTGGCATCTGGATCGGGATGCGCCCAATTGAGTCGCAATTTCACGCGGTCGCCAGCCATCAACTCTTTCTTTACGGGACGCACAGAAGGGCTAAAGTTCAGTTTGCGCGCTTTCCGCTTGGCTCCAGAGTAAGTTGGTACGGTTCTTGGCAGCCACTGGACCTGACAGAGGCTAGTCTTTCCGCCGATGAATATCGTGCCGCGTGTGCCAATCACCTGCCTGCAACAGGGCCTAGCCCAGGCAACAAACGGTGCGCAGTCAAGGCCCGATATGGTCGCTTTATTACTTCACTTGACACAGATATTTCACCCAGGGCGATGTCGATGGAGGAGATGATCCGGGTATTGCAGGCGATTGATGTACATATGCTCCAGTGCATCGAATCCTTTACCGGCGAGTCGTGGGAATAATAGTGAAGTAGCAACATTGGTTGGTCTCAGAAAGTGGGCCAGGGGCAATGGCGCGTTTTGCTCGCTGTCAAATGAAAGCCATTGACAGTCCGTTTCGCTCCCTAAAAACTGAACTTGCCCTCGCAACACGCCTGTGTCGGCCCGCGTTATTCGGTCAAGCGCGGCAGCGGCCATTACCACCTGCCCTGCGACCACCTGGGAAGTACATCGTTGACCGCCGACGGCGCGGGGACCGCGACGGCGAGCCGCACCTACTACGCCTACGGCGCAGAGCGCGTCGCGACCGGCGACCTCAAGACCGACCACACCTTCACCGGACAGAAGTCAGGTACCAGTGGCTTGATGTACTACAGCGCCCGCTATTACGATCCCGCGCCAGGCTCCTTCTTCTCGCCGGATACGATTGTGCCTGAAGCGGGAATGATCGTCGACTACAATCGTTTCACATTTACCCGGGGTAATCCTTTCAGATTGAAAGTGAGCTCGGCCCCAAAAACTGGACCACAAGCTAAGACGTATTATGGAGCAGTTCACCGAGCCTGTGGATGGGAAGCACGATGGTCAAGAAACGGCGGCGACACTTGCCGGCCTGCAAGTTTTGGATTGGGCTTGGAGCGCTCGAAGGCAGCAAAACGATTGGCCAGCTGTACAGTGAGCACGAGACTCATCCCAAATTGATACAGGCCTGGAAACGGCAACTGCCGGATGATGGGCCCAGCTTCAAGAGTGAGGACAACTTTTTCACTCGGTAAGAGACGGCGCGTCAACTGCATACCGGGCTGACAGGCTAATTCGACTCTTGCATCCATGAGAGACCACGTCAAAGTCCCGACTAGCGCACGCCGGCGGAGCAATTCGTGCTCTGTTCAGAGCCGGCCGCATTCGCCTGAATGCACCTCGTTTTCCCCACTTCATTGTCTAACGATTGGGGCTCACCATACTCAGTCAGTGGCATAGAGGAATGTCACTGAGGCAATTGTCCTCAAACCTACGCAAGACAAAGGTGGGGTTTATGTGCAACTTGAAGACTTTTAAGACCGATTTGAATCGTCTCCTTCTTGTGGTTATATTGCTCTTCGTTTTTGCAGGCTGCAGCGATCGTCCGGCCATCGTAATAGGAACCCCAGCTCCCTTTCCATGCGAAAGGTTTTCCGAGTCACTATGGGCAGAGTTCAGATTTGGCGCCGATACTCCCGATGATGTTGTAACGACAGTGGCAAAACTGTGGGAAATTGATGCAAGTGAAATCAGGAGAATCAAGCTTCTCGGCCGGGAACCTCTCGAGATAGGGTGGAGTGGCTTCGAGGGAGAAATAGCCTACTACGCTCAGTTCCGCCAAGGGCGGCTCTCTCAATTTGCTGTGAATTTAAGCCAGCCACTTACTCTAGCCCAGACGATAGGATGCCTGGGCCCTCCTGAATACTATGAAGCACACTTATGGCAGGGAACAGAATCTCCCATGATGAAAATGAACATCTGGTATCAAGATAAGGGTCTCGTCGTGCATCATACATCATTTCCAACTTTTGTGAGGCAGTCAGCGATTTCCCCGGCGCAGTGGATGGATTCCTATACCGTCGTGGCCCCTGGCACCCTGGAGCAGATGGCATCAAACGCATATCCGCGTGGCGAAGACCCTGCTGTACAAGCCAGAGCTTTATGCCTGCTAAAGCCATGGTCAGGGTCAATCGAGAAGATGGAAGTGGAATCTTTTCTTAAGGAGTTGAGGTGCTGATTGCGCTAGGCCCCAAAAACTAAACCACAAGCTAAGTCGTACAATGGAGCAATTCACCAAGCCTGCGGAGGGGCAGCACGATGGGCAAAAGACGGCGGAGACACTCGATGTCCTGCAATCTTCGGATTGGGCTCGGTGCGCTCGAAAGCAGCAAGACGATCAGCCAGTTGTCCAGTGAGCACGAGATTCATTCCCAAAATGATACAGGCCTGGAAACGGCAACTGCCGGATGACGGGACCAGCTTCAAGAGTGAGGACAACCTTCTCACTCAGTAAGAGACGGCGCGTCAACTGCATACCGGGGCTGACCGCCTATTTCGACTTCTGCAACCATGAGAGACCACATCAAAGTCCCGACTAGCGCACGCCGGCGGAAGAGCACTTCGTGCTCTGTTCAGAGCCGGCCGCATTCGTCTGAAAGCCCTCATTTTCCCCAATTCGTAGTCTAACAATTGGGGATCACCATATCTGTCGCAGATGCGGGCCGTGCGGCTGGGCGCCGGAGCGGCTGCTGTGTTGGATCAAGAGATTTCCAGCCGATCTGCCCGTTCGTCTCGGAAGAGGCGACTTGCCACTGAAAGCTGTTGAGCAGACGGGAACAGGAAAAAGGTTATGTTGCTCGCTTGCAAAGGTATGTTCATCCGGTGTTGCCTGTATAGCTTCCCCTCCTTGGTCGCTTTGGCGGCCTTGACCCTCGTGTCAGCCTGCCACTTGGGCCCATCACCAGAGCTTCGGAGGCGAGTGGAGTCGCAGTTGTATAGTTGTGCGATCGATGCGCCTGATTTTCCGTCCGGCTGGGTGCACGTTAGAAGTGAAACATACGACGTGACCTCCCGCGGCATTCCGGGCAGCGGGCTTGGAGGAGTCCGAGCTGTTTTTGGTCGGAAAGGTTCCAGCGGCGCTCTCTATGCCATTCATGCGATTCTCGCGTACAGTACGCCCGAAAGAGCCGCAGCTGTTTTTGAACGGGAGCCGGAGGTATTTTACGACGCGCTCCGACTTACGCCTTGGCTGGAATTCGACTTGACACAGGCAGGCCTGTCCTCCGATCTGAATCGCGCAGCTTGTTCCTACTTTGACACTTATGATGCAGACATAAGTAGAAAGCGATGCCATTTTCTGGGCCAATACGGGCGGTTTCTCACAACGTTGAACACCGTCGTCTTCGCCGGGTACATCTCAGAGGAGGAGATGGTCTGGGTCTGGCAGGCCATTGACAAACGAATGCTTCAATGTGTCGATACTCTCGGTGACGCGGTTTGGGAGGAAGAGATTGAATGAATCGCGCGCACTTCGACTTGGCGTGGACTCTCCGAATCCTCATCCATTTGCTTGTACAGGCGCTGAATCCAAGAGGGCTGGAAGATGAAATTCCACCTTGGCGCGACATGCCTCTTGTCCTTCTGTGCAGTTACACTCCTTGTGAGTTGCACCTACACGCCGGAGAGGGCGGCCCCCCCTCGGCCCCCTACCCCTACGCCTATCCGTTTGCCCTTTCAGTGCAGCGCATTCAGGGAGGACCATTGGCGCGAGCTCAGGTTTGGGGAGGACACGCCGGAGGAGTATGAGGAGACCGTTGAGAGAGTATGGGGCGTTGAAGTATGGATGATTCCCATCCGCCTGGAGGAAAGTGAGGACCTCCGGGGGTGGTGGGATGCGGACAACACGGGCTTGCCCCGTTTGAGCTACGAGGTTGTTTTTGATAGAGAGGAGAAGCTCCTGCAAGTTGCCAGTTACTGGGAGTCACCGGAGATCGCGTACCCTACGCTGGGGCAGGTAATAAACTGTCTGGGCCCTCCTGAGTACTATATCGCCACCCTTGTCGAGGATAGTTATGACAGGCTGGAGTTCTCACTTTGGTATGTTGAGAAGGGGTTTGTTGTTCATGGTTCGTCGCGTAGACCGGATGCTTCGGGGCAGGCGGAGTGGCCGTTGATAGAGCCCGGCACTTTGATGGGGCATTATTTTGGCCCCCAGAGGGGTAGCTTTATGGCTGTGGCGCCCGGCAATCTAGAACGAATGGCGGCAGCTGTGTACGGTCCTTCCTTGCAGGCCTGGGAGCTATGTTTAATCAGACCGTGGCCCGGGACGATCGACGAGCTGGAAATCTTGCCATTTGAGGAGTACCTCCGTTGCGCTGCATAGCTGCGAGCTGGAGAAAAACAGACGGAATCCTTCAAGAGTGAAGTGGGCCCCAAAAACTGGACCACAAGCTAAGGTGTATAATGGAGCAAATCACCCAGCCTGTGAAGGGGCAGAACGATGGCCAAGAGACGGCGGCGACACTCGCCGGCCTGCAAGTTTCGCACTGCGCGGGAAGCGCTCGAAGGCAGAAAGACGATTGGCCAGCTGTACAGTGAGCACGAGACTCATCCCAAAATGATACAGGCCTGGAAACGGCAACTGCCGGATGATGGGCCCAGCTTCAAGAGTGAGGACAACTTTTTCACTCGGTAAGAGACGGCGCGTCAACTGCATACCGGGCTGACAGGCTAATTCGACTTCTACAACCATGAGAGACCGCATCAAAGTCCCGACTATCGCACGCTGGCGGAAGAGCTCTTCGTGCTCTGTTCAGAGCCGGCCGTATTCGTCTGAATGCACCTCGTTTTTCCCATTTCGTGGTCTAACGATTGGGGCTTACCATACTCGGCTACAATATGTGTAAATCCTTCATTACCATCTCTTGCTGGGGGCACGCCTCCCGTGATTTTCCGGGTTTTGGAAGGCGCTCTAATCCCAGATACGAGAAGTCTGGGACACGCTTTCTAACCAAGTATGCAGCAACAAATCAAAAAGAGTATTGGGCCGAAGCGGTAACGATTTGGGTATATGGAACCGACTACAAGAAGACTCCCGAACATGTGACACGTTCACTGAGTCTAAAGCAGATCCAATATATTCAAGGGATGTTCAGACCATGAGGAAAAATGTTGCTCTCTGGATACGATCGGTGCTCGTCTTCACGTCGTTTATCACAATTGCGGGATGTTTCGACTCCTCAGCAGATGTGACGACGCGCCGGCCGAGAAATCAGCGGCAGGTGACCACCCCCATACCACCGCAGTCGTCCCGATTGTGTTTGATGTTCCGAGAGTCCACTTTGGCAGGAGTTCAGGTTGGCGAGGACTCACAAGATGAAGTTATCCATTCCGTGACCTCGCTTGGGACGGTCTAAATGAATCTCAGATTAAGTCCGAGGAACTGTATGGTAGTGACGTCCCAATGGAGCGTAGGATGGAGGGAGGACAGCAATCGTGGAGGTCGAGTAAGCTACGACGCGGTGGGTGGCAATGTAGGGAAGCTAATATATATTCGCGTTGAATTGGACCCTGCACCGACTCTCGCCCAAATCTTTGAGTGTTTGGGGCCTCCTCAGTACTACGGTGCTAGTATCCCGCCAAGCTTTGTCAACGGACTCAGCATAGGTCTCTGGTATGTAGACAAAGGGTTTATGGTCAGTGCTTGATCCACGGTGGGAAAGTTCAGCCGACGGGGTTTCACCCTGAATTTCCGATGCGCATGTTTCACGTTGCACCGCCAGGCGATCTCAAGAAGATGGCAACCCACTTATGGTTCCCCGATTCCCCTCACTAAATTTCTGTGTGGTCTTAGGCCCTGGCCTGGAACATCGAAGAGATCGTAATTGATCCGGATCCCAATACCCAAACTCTGTGTGAGCAGTAAGATGCCTCTCATTTCCTAGGTGACCGAGTCGCTTTGAGAGCAGCAAGCTTGCCGCCCATTGATGCAGATTGGAGGTAGATCCCATGGAGCGTTCAACCGTAAAGGCAGCGGCAGAGTCGGTCCTCGGTTCTTTGCGATCGACGATGTCCCGGAGACGGCTGCGGAGACGGCCGACGCTCCTTATAGCTCTCATATTCCTACTGGCGGGCTGCGTTGCTCCAGCGCCGGGTACCGCGGTGCCGCGGACTCTGCCCTGCCCCAGTCTCGCCGATAGCCCGTGGGGCGACTTTCACCCTCGGCGTTGACACTCCCTCCGATGTCGTTTTCTGCCGTCGTCAAAGGATGGGGCATCGAGAAAGATCAGATCGAGGATACGAGTTCAGCTCAGAATCTGGGACCGATTTTGCGCTGGCGCACGACCTTGCCCGGTGGCGACGTTGACCTCTTCCATGCCTCTTTCGACAAAGAGAAACGGCTCAAAAAGCTGGCGTCGCATGGACCTGGCCCTATCCTACCTTAGACCAGATTATCGACTGTTTGGACTATCCAGATCATTACGTCGCCTTTAAGACCTATTGGGAGACGATCTGGCTTAATGTGGTTTTCTTCTACACCGGTATCGGTTGGTGGTACACCATGACGGCTATAGTTGGGGCGAAGGACAGCTCGAGATCGAGGACGATATGCGGCTCAATGGGTTTATCCTCGTTGCTCCCGCACCGCCGAGCAGATGGCATCGGATATCTATCGTTACCGTAGCGGTATCTATCATTACCGTAGCGGACCGGATCATCTGAGCGATTCGGTATGCCTTCTGAAGCCCTGGCCCGGCTCGATTGAGGCGATGGAGATTGCGACAATCGAAGAAATGGAGCAGTGTGGGGTGGTAACAGGGGCCTGGTGCGGCGTCCTCTTCGCAGGCGCGTGCCAGCACGATGACAGGTTGGCAGACCGCACGAGGGTTCGTTTCGCTCTGTAGCAACTGAGTTTTTTCGCAGTTCTTCTTCAGCGGTTGAGAATCGCGTAAAGCGGGCGCGGGACGCTTTGCTGGTGACCAATTCCACAGGCGCTTCTTGTCCTGGCCGGCGCGTTGAGGCGCGGCGGCACACGACCTTCACCATCTTCGTCCACTACGAGGAGGAGGTCACCAACGGCGTAACGACGACCATCAGCTATTACACCTTCGCAGCATACGCATTGCGGTCAAACGCGGCGACACCCTCCTCCACCTGCACGGCGACCATCTCGGCAGCATCTCGCTCACCACGCGTGGGTCGGCCGAGACCGCCAGCCGCACCTACTACGCCTACAGCGCCGAACGCAGCGCCTCCGGCGACCTCAGGACTGACCATACCTTCACCGGTCAGAAGCGCGACGCAACAGGGTTGTGAGCTTGGCCTCAAAAACTGGACCACAAGCTAAGGTGTATAATGGAGCAAATTACCGAGCCTGCGGAAGGGCGGCACGATGGCCAAGAAGCGCCAGCGACACTCGGCGGCCTGCAAGTTTCGCACTGCGCGAGAAGCGCTCGAAAGCAGCAAGACGATCAGCCAGTTATCGAGTGAGCACGAGATTCATCCCAACTTGATACGGGCCTGGAAACAGCAACTGCTGGAAGACGGGCCCAGCTTCAAGAGTGAGAACAACCTTCTCACTCTGTAAGAGACGGCGCGTCAACTGCATACCTGGCTGACAGCTAGTTCGACTTCTACAACCATGAGAGACCGCATCAAAGTCCCGACTAGCGCACGCCTTTGGAAGAGCGCTTCGTGCTCTGTTCAGAGCCGGCCGCATTCACCTAAATTCACCTTATTTTTCCCATTTCGTGGTCTAACGATTGGGC
>CATOTS010000030.1 GCA_951813625.1 uncultured Caldilineaceae bacterium
GAGTGGCTCGACTCCGCGCCGCTGACCGGCTTCACTACCAAGACGATCACCGAACCGGCCCGGCTGAAACGCCATCTGGATACGGTGCGCGCCGACGGCTACGCGGTCGATGACGAAGAGACCTTCGCCGGCGTGCGCTGCATCGCCGCACCCATCCATGACCACAGCCGCCAAGTGATCGCGGCCCTCGGTATCTCCGGCCCGGCCACCCGCATCACCCGCGAGCAGCTGCCTGATTTCGCAGGGATCGTTATGCAGGCCGCCGCGCAGCTTTCCGCCGACCTCGGCGCGCCCGAGCCCGACCGCTGACCCTTTCCAACCATCCCAACTGCCGTCCATTTCGCTGAGGAGATACAGATGAGCCCCGCTTCCCATTCGCCGTCCGGCCGCCTCTTCCCGCCCCACCTGCTCCATGCCCGCTGGCGCACCTTCGAGGCGGACGGCTACTCGCAGCCGGTCACCGGCGTCATCTACCGCGGCGAGCCGCGCCCCACCTGCGGCATGCCCCTGGGCGGGCTCGACACCGGCTGCATCGACATCGAGCCCAACGGCATGTACGGCTACAACACCATCTTCAATCACCTGGTCGAGCCGCGCGCGCTGCTCAACCTGCCCATGCTCGGCCTCGCCTGCCGCGACCATGACGGCGCCGATCGCGCCTGGATCCTGGTCTCCGACACACTGGGCAAGCGCGACACGCCCCAGCCGGCCCAGAGCGCCGTCACCTTCCCGCCCACCGACTACGCCCCCCTCTTTGACGAGACCAGCCTCGCCGGCGCAGCCATCGCCGACTCGATCGACTACTGGGGCCACTATCCGGTCCTCGACATGGAGTTCAACAGCGGCGCGCCGGTCACCGTCGGCCTGCGCGCCTGGTCGCCCTTTATCCCCGGCGATACAGCCGTTTCGATGACGCCCGGCGCGGTCTTCGAAATCCACCTGCGCAACCCCGACAGCGCCGCCCACAGCGGCAATCTCGTCTTCAACTTTCCCGGCTTCAACCCCCACGAACCGGCGGCCGGCGAGGGCGTTCAACGAGAATCATTGACCGGCCCGCTCAACGGCGTCCACGTGCGCAGCCGCAGCCGCGGCGACGCCTGGGAGATGGAATACGTGCTGGCCGCGCTACATGACGGCGCGCCCGTGCAGCACGGCGGCGCGCTCAACGCCGACAAGGACGCCTGGAGCCGCATCGGCGACCGGCTGCCGCCGCCTTCCAAGGATGACAGCGGCGCGGCGCTCGCCATTCCCTTCGACCTCGCGCCCGGCGCAGCGCAGACCGTGCGCGTCGTCCTGGCCTGGCACGCGCCCCACTGGCGCGCCGGCGGCAGCCCGGCCCACGAGGAGACACCGCTCTTCACGCACATGTACGCGCGCCACCACCCCGACGCGCTCACCACCGCCAACTTCCTGGCCAGGAACCACGCGACGCTGCTGCGACGCGTCATCACCTGGCAGGAGACGCTCTACAACGCGCCCGAGCTGCCCGGCTGGCTCGCCGACGCGCTGATCAACAACCTGCACCTGGTCCCCGAATGCAGCATCTGGGGCCAGGCGCAGCCGCCGCTCGGCGACTGGTGCGCGCCCGAGGACGGCCTCTTCGGTCTGAACGAATGTCCGCGCGGCTGCCCGCAGATCGAGTGCCTGCCCTGCAGCTTCTACGGCAACATCCCCCTCGTCTACTTCTTCCCCGAGGCCGCGCTCTCCACACTGCGCGGCTACAAGGCCTACCAGTTCCCCGACGGGCGCCCACCGTGGATCTTCGGCGGCATTACCGCCACAGACGAGGCCAACCACCCCGGCTACGGCCTCAGCGCGCCCGACGTCGGCTACCAGACCGTCCTCAACGGCGCCTGCTACGTCATTATGTTCGACCGCTACTGGCAGGCCTGGGGCGACGACGACATCCTGGCCGAGTTCTGGGACTCGCTCAAACGCTGCAACGACTTCTCGATGAACCTGCGCCCCGCCTACGGCCCGTCCCAGGTGATGGCGATGCCGGCGCCCGGCACCGACTCGCACGGCCTCGGCGACACCGAATGGTTCGAGGCGCCGGAACCCGGCTGGAAGGGCTATGTCACCCATGCCGGCGGCGTGCGCATGGCGCAGGTGCAAATCATGCGGCGCATGGCCGCAGCCATGAACGACGACGCCTATCTCGCCAGCTGCGACAGCTGGCTTGAAGCCGGCGCGCAGGCCCTTGAGGAGCATCTGTGGGCGGGCGAATACTATCTCAACTTCCACGAACCGGAGACGGGACAGAAGTCCGACCTGGTCTTTGGCTACCAGCTGGACGGCCAGTGGGTGACCGACTGGCACGGCGTCGGCGGCGTCTTCCCAGAGCCGCGCGTCGAGAAAACGCTGCAGACGCTCGCCGCCGCCAACTGCGCGCTCAGCCAGTCGGGCGCGGTCAACTACGCCACCGCCGACGGCGGCCCGGCCAAGGTCGGCGGCTACGGCACCTTCAGCTACTTCCCGCCGGAGCTCTACATGCTGGCGATGACCTTCATGTACAACGGGCAGCAGGAGTTTGGCCGCGACCTGCTGCAACGCTGCCTGCACAACATCACCTGCCGCTGGGGCTACACCTGGGACGCGCCCAATACGGTGCGCGGCGACGCCGACACCGGCCAGCGCGCCTTCGGCGCCGACTACTACCAGAACATGATGCTCTGGGCAGTCCCCGCCGCGCTCCAAAACCAGGACCTGACCGGCCCGATGCAGGCGGGCGGCCTGGTGGAACGGGTCATTGCAGCGGGAAGACGAGTGTAGTATCTAGTTTTCGGTTTCTAGTTTTTTGGCGGGGCATCATCTTCATTATCCAAACTGCGAAGCAGGATGTGACGGAGGTGAATCCAGTGCGATACCCTATCCCGATTACAGAAGAACTGATCGACGAGCTGTTCCCTTTCTGGGAATTCGTATATGGACAGGTCTTCCCGGACATAGGTCGCGAGGTTTTCCTCGGTGCCGAAGAGGCCTACAGCCGCAGTACGCTCTACATGCACAGAGAGGGCAGCCGCCTGGCCAGCACCTGCTTTAGCATGCATTCGAAGACCGTCCCGGCCCTGGCCGGGTTCAGCGAAGTAGCCACCGACCCCCTGCTTCGCGGGCGCGGCATCGCCACCGAGCTGTGCGGCCAGGCCGTCGAGGATGTTCGCGCCGGCGGCGGCGAAGCCTTCTTCCTCGGAACCTACAACCCCGCCGCCGCGCGCATCTACCACCGGCTCGGCTGGCGCAAGCTCGCCGGAGCCGAGGTGATGGTCAATATCCTCAGCGGCGAATCCCCCGAAGCCTTCCTGGTGGACTACTTCAGCGGCGGGTCGGCAGAGATCGTCGAAGCGACGCCCGCCGACCGGCTGCCGATGATCCCGCTGCTTCTCTGTCCGCACGACTGGCAGGTGCTCGACGCCAACACGAACTGCCGCTCAACCCGCTACGCCACCCAGAAATCCTGCATGGGGCTCTATGTGCGCTATCAGCCGATTCAGCGGGATGGCGGCGCATGGTTCGCCGCCAGGACGGACGAAGGGAAGGTCGTCGGGCTGGCCACGGCCCGCCGCGATGACGCCGGCGATTTCCAGGTCGACGGCTTCGCCCACGCCCGTTTTGCCGCGGCGCGGGTGCCGCTGCTGCAGGCCGCGATCGACGCAGGCGCAGCGCAGCGCCCGCCCCGGTGCTACGCGGTAGTCTCTGTCGAAGATGAAGAGAAAAGGGCTTTGTTCGAGACGCTGGGGTTTCGCACAACCGGTGCAGGAAAGGCGTTCGCACTGGACGGCAGGGATGTGGCCTCGATCAGGATGGAGAGATAGACGCCGGCCTATCGATCTCTTCCTGCCAATCAATCCCGGCATCTCACTAAACGCGCGATTTGCCAACTGCCCGTTTTGAGTCCGGCGAGCGCCCACTAAAAACTCGAAACTGAAAACTTCAAACCGAATATCCGTCCTGGTTGAGCTTGCGCCAATCGGGCCGGTAGCCGCGCCCGCTGTCGAAGCCGTATGACGGGCGAATCTGGTTCGGGCTGATCCACGGCCACGCCTGACCGCCGATGATGCGGTAGTCGTCGCCCCTGCCGCACAGCCAGTAAAACATGTGCGCCACATAGCGCGCCTGGTTGTGCCCGCCATAGTAGGCGTTCTGCAGATCGAAATCCGGCTCGACGATCCAGTCGCGCTGCGGCGGAGAGGTACGCCAGTAGTTGTATTTGAGCATGTGGCGCCTGCCTTTCGCGGTGGAAAGGCCGCGGCGATGCAGGATGCTCTGGTGGTGGATGCCGATCGTGCCGGCCGGGCCCTCGGCGTAGACGCCGTTCTCCTCGTTGGGCCGCTTGGTCGGCGCGATGTGCGAGCCGGGCACCAGCTCGGTCGGCCCCAGTTCGACCGGCGTATCCTGCGGGAAGTAGAAGACCTCGACAAAGTTGAGCTCGGGGCCGAAGACGTGGTCGGCGTCGTGATGCCAGCCCTGCGCCGGACTCGGGCACTTGACGTGGTGATGGCTCGCCAGGATCGGCAGGCCCACGTTGGCCCCCAGCAGCGAGCGCATCACGCCCATCACCTGCGGATTGAGCAGCACATGCTCGACGAACCACGCTTCCAGGAAGATCGTGCTCGGCTCGTGCGATGCCCGAATGCGCTCCAGGTCCGCCTCCGTCATCCCGTCGGGGATGTAGCTCGGATTGGCGGGAATCTTCCCTTCCAGGTAGTCGCAGCTGCGCTGGTTGATCTCATCCGGCACCACGCCTTCCAGCAGCAGGTAGCCCTCGCGGCAGAAATCCAGCACCTGCGAGTCGGTTAGCGTCGGCTCGCAATCGCACGTGTGATTGACTTTATCGTGGATCATCTCCCTCTCCTCAGTGGCATTGTGGTGACGATCAATCTATCACAATTGCGCGCAATTGGAAACAGAATGTGCCGAGCGTCGGTATACCAAGAAGGAGCTATTGGCAGCTGCGTACCTCAACCTGGATTTCAGACTCCAAGTGAAATCAAGAGGAAGTGCCCTTACAAGACACCTTGAGACAGTCTGCCTATATTGTGGCTATCGGCGTAACTACTGAGCCACATACAGCATCGGTCTCGACCAGTCTTCCATCCCCGCCGCCATTCAGATTATCTGATTGCGTATTCGGTTGGCCGCCACCACGTTGGATAAGCCACACTGCAGGAATGACAGCGTACCGTCGGTGAGCGATGGTTTTGGAGGGGGGCGTTGCGGGGGGAGTCCCCCCGCACAAGGGAGGGCCGCAGGCCCGACCGCCCAAAAAGCTAAGGAGATAGAAAACACCTTCGCTCGCCTCATTCATGGTCGCAGACTGATAGCGGCTGAGTAGTTACCTATCAGCAAGCAATCTGGCACTACGAGACGCTGCAGATTCGAGACAAGCCAAATGGCTACAGTATGGCGCGGGTGGATTACAACGTAGTGGTCATGAGCCATGCGCTTGCCAATGCATTGGGCTCAATAGAGGCCACTGGTATGACCCTGATTCCGGTGGGGGGCAGGGCAGCGAACCGACCGAGTGGTATGGCTGGCGTTGCGACCACACCCTCCCTCCCTTGCAGATTCCGCCGACTCGCCTGCCCACATGGCAAACGCGTACAGGGCAGTGCGGGCCCAACCACGGGTTTGACAAATTTTACTCCGAAATGTTTTACGACAGGAGCAGCTTTGACGCCCGCGACTTTAACTACACACATGAATTTTTTGGAGACGGGCCTACTGGTGGGAGCAAAGGAATGGTGATTTCGCCGCGAGTATACCGGTTGCTCATTGAACTGGATAAAGGCAGACGCTGGATGTGCGAACCGGTGCGCTTCATCGATCGGCAGAGAGGCATCGTTTCTTAATTCTTGTCTTGTACCTGTCACGCGGGATGGCAGGCCCAGTCGTGATACTGATATTTTCAACAAGCCGCTCCCTTACCGCCCGGCAGCCAGCGTCTCAGGAGCGGTTCACTGTCCTTGCATAATGGGTTTCAGGAGAAGAAAGTCTAAGGAGGGGCGAGATTCGCCGCGCGTCCACACTGGGTGAGCAACCGGACTGTACAGACAATGGCTGGCCAACCACGCCCTGCTCGATGACAAGGGCGTCGAGCGTTGTGCCAAGCGCGCGGGCGATGCGGGTCAGGGCGGATGTGGAGCCGGGCTTGCGTCCTCACTCGATCTCGGATAGATAGCTGACCGAGATTCCCGTGCTTGCGGAAAGCTCGCGCTGCGTGATGCCGAGGTACTTCCGGAGCGCGAGGATAGGGCTCTGCCCGCGAACAATAGCCACAGCCACTTCGTGTGGAACGCGGCATCCATCTTCGGCATCGAGAGCGGCCAGTTTGTCTTCAATCATGCTTCACAGCCCCGGGGGAACGCCGTAGGGCGCATCGGTAAAGCGCGCCGCCGACCCGTTCAGCGGCCACGTCTGCCCGCCCTCGGTCCGGAACTGCGTATGCTTGCCGCACAGCCACAGGAACATCTCGGCCGCATGGCTCGCCGCCAACCAAATGTCGCGGTAGTAGCCGGAGTCTCCCGCCGGCAGGTAGGGCGCGTTGCCGAAGTCGAAATCGGGGTCGATACACCAGTCGCGCTGCGGCGGCGCGGTGCGAAAATAGTTATACTTCAGGTTATTCCTCACCCCCGGCTTCTGCGCCCGCGTCGACGTCGAGCGCCGGTGCCAGATCGAGTAGACCGTGATGAAGATCGAGCCGGCCGGCCCGGCCATGTACTCGCTGCCGCGCACACGGTCCAGGTGCTTGAGGTGGTCATTGGCCGAGTAGAGAAGATGCGTCCCGGGGATAATCTCTGTCGGCCCCATCTCCATCGTGCATTCTTGCGGCAGATAGAAGACCTGCAGGTTGCGCAGCTCATGCGTGAACTTCGAATTGCCGTCGCGGTGCCAAGCCTGTGCCTCTGTCGGATATTCAACGCGGTGGTTGCTCATCAGCAGCGGCAGCCCGAAATTCACCCCCAGCAGCGACCGCACCGCACCCGCCGCTTGCGGATTCTTGATCACACCCTCCACAAACCAGTCCTCGTACAGGAACTCGGTCGGCTCGTGCGAGGTGTTCTCCGCCAGAAAGGCGCGCACGCGTTCGTTGATTTCTTCCGGCACGACCGCCTCCAGCCGGAGATATCCCCGCTTGCACACGTCCAGCACCTCGTTATCGCTCAGCGTCGGCTCACAGTCGTAGTAGCTTTTCATCGCCTTACCTCCACTTCTCCAGAATGAACTCACAACCGAGGCCGGTGGGCCGGTTCTCATCCGGCACCAGCGCCAGATTGGGAAACTGCACGATCCGCCAGCCGTCATTCATCGCGTCCAGCACCGTCTCGTAGGGCCACGGGTCGCCCGGATGCTGCTCGACGACCTCGCCGTCCTGCACCAGCGACAGGCCGATCACCTGCGCCGCCACCGACGTATGGCTGGCCTGCAGGTAGAGCAGCTCTTGCCGGCCGCCGCCCCCGCGACGCAGCGTCTCGATCACCGCCTGCAGCTGCTCTTCCGTCAGCGCGCTCTCTTGCAGCGCCTCGATACAGCCCTCAAGCTGTTGAATCGCCGTCTGCGCCATCTCCCTCTCCTGAAAGTGCGCCGGTCATGGGGGCGCACGCAGCGCCCCCATGACCGGCTCTTGACAGCCCTTCTCAGCGTCGGCGCAGGTCGCCCTGCTGCCCGCCGCTCCTTACCACTGGCTCAGGTCCCACGTGCCGCCGGGATTCTGCTCCATATCGTTCTGCTCCAGTTCACGCTCGACCCAATCGAGCAGACTCTGCTGGAAGCGCTCCGCCGCCTCGTCGAGCGTGATCTCGCCCAGGTAGAACTCGGTGTAGATCGTCTGGCGCTCGGTCTGCTGCGTGAAGTCGGTGGAGGTACCCGAAATGTCGAACGCCATCTGCGAGGTCGGAATCGCGCCCTGGACGGCCTCGGCCAGGTCTTCGGGCAGGGTCGGCTCCAGGCCCTTGAGGATCGAGATCGCGCCCAGCTTGGACTCGTGCGCCTTGCGCCAGTTCTGCGGCGCGCTGATGAACTGGAGGAAGTCGATTGCGGCATTCATCGTGCCGCGCTCCATCGTCTGCCAGTGGACGTTAAAGGTCATGCCCACACCGGCCACGCCCGGATAGGGGTTGGGATCGGCCAGTTCCGACTCCTTCGGCCCGATCAGCGGATTGGTCGCCACCCCGACCTCGAAGTCGATCTCCGGGTTGGTCAGGAAGTTCTGCGCCATCCACATGCCGCTCAGGAAGACGGGCGCATTGCCACTGATGAACTCTTCCGGCCCGGGCCGTCCATTCACCTTCCATTCCTCGGTGAAGTAGGGAGCCCACATCTTGCCCAGGCGCAGAATCTCGCGGAATTCAGGGCCGGTCGCGTCAAACAGGCCCAGGTGGACCGCCCGCGCGAACTCCTCCTTGTCGATGAAGCCTTTGACCAGCGACGGCTTATAGTCCAACACATCCCACTCCACCTTGCCGACCGGCTCGAGCAGCGAATGGTCGAAGATGATGTTGTCCCATTGGGTTGCAGGCCCCAGCTGCCCGACGATCGGTTTCTCGTAACCGGCCGCGTGCAGCTGCTCGAGCAGTGCGACAAGATCGCTGTAGTAGTTGGGGAAGGGGAACTCCAGCCCCAGTTCATCCAGCACCGTCTTGTTGTACCAGATCGTGATCGGCGCGGCATCGACCGGTATGCCGTAGTAGTGGCCGGCCGGGCTGCGCTCCTGCGCAATCGCGCCCGAGAAGCCGTTCTCGAAGATGTCGATCCATTGCTCGCTGCCCGGTTCACCTTCCGCCACATACGGGTTCGGCTGCAAGAGGTAGGCGTCCAGCGGCACCATCAGCCCCTTGTCGCCGGCCGCGCCGTTATAGAGCGTATGCCCATAGTAGAAGAAGATATCCGGCCCCTGACCGGCGGGGACCTGTGTATTTACGAACCACTGAAAGGGGTCCTGTCCTGCCGGCCCAACCGGCCCGCCAACCGGCACAATATCGATGCCCGGGTTCATCGCCTCCCACTCGGCGATCAACGCTTCCAGGCCCTCATTGCCCTTCACACCGGCTGCCTTTTGGGCCTCGGTCAACGCCTCGGTCAGGTCGTAACCGGAGATAAACACTTCAAGCGTGCCCTGATAGTCGACGTTCAGACGGCCGCTCGCCGGCACCTCGACTTCGACCACCTGCTCGACCACCACCGGCGCGGCGCACGCACTCAAGAGGAAAACTGTAATGACGGCCAACGTTCCGACCAGCCTCCGCTGGCGACCGCCAAAGGTCCGCTGCAGCTTGTGGAAAACGTCTCGCATGGGTGTCATCCTTTTCTTCTCCTTTGTCTGGTAACGGTTCGATTCTGCGAAGCCCACAGGGCGCTCCCCGCTTCAGAAACACAATGTTTGACAATGCTTTACGGTTTTCAGCCTCACCTCCTTGCTATGCCAGGCTACGCCTTGAGCGCGCCCGATGACAACCCCTTGATGAAGAGGTTACGCGTGAAAATAAAGAGAATAATAATCGGCAGCGAAGTTACCGTAAAGCCGGCGAATACCAACCCCCACTGCGTCTGCTCCGTGTAGGCGCGCACCATGCTCCACACGCCCAGCGAGACCGTGTAAAGCTCCTCGTCGTTGATGACAACCGAGGCCCAGATGATGTCGTTCCACTGCCCCAGCACCAGCAAGATGGCCAGCGTGGCCATAATCGGCGTCGACAGGGGGAATGCGAGCCAGCGGTATGTTTGCAACTCGCCCGCGCCGTCGATGCGCGCCGCCTCGAAGAGCTCTTCCGGCAGGCTCGCCATGAATGGCCGCAGCAAAAATACACCGAACGTCGCGCCGCCTGCCGCATAGGGAAAAATCAGGGCCCAACGCGTGTTCGTCAGATGCAGCCGCAACACCAGCATGTACTGCGGAATCAGGCTGAGGACGAACGGTATCATCATCAAACCGATAATGGCGTAGAAGAGATACTCCTTGCCGGGAAAGGAAAAACGGGCAAAGATGTAGGAGGTATAGCTTGCCAGCAGTACCGCCATGCTGGTCGCAACCGCGCTCACAATAATCGTATTCGTGATGTAGCCGGTCACCGCGCGGCCAATCCTGGAATAGTTGTCAAAGTGATAGGGCAGCATAATCCCCCAGGGATTGGCATCGAACTGATGACCCGTCTTGCCGCCCTGAATGAGCAACATCCCGACCGGAACCAGCGCCAGGAACAGCAGCACGGCCAGCACCGCGTTCGCGATCAGGTCGCCCCCGCGCACGAGTGCCATGGTCTTCGCGACGCGTTGCGCATTCGCGGTCACAGTGCTCACCTCACCCTGCGTCCGGCTCGTATTCGACGTCCGAACGCACAAACCGCAGATTCAGAAACGTCGCGCCCAGCACCACCAGAAACAAAACAACCCCAATCGCCGAAGCATAGCCGAAACGGGAGTTGAAAAACGCTTCGCGATACATATAGTAGGCCGGCACCATCGTGGCGTTCCCCGGCCCGCCGCCCGTCAGCGCAAACTGCAGCGTCAGCCCCTGCAGCGTATTGATGATCGCCAGCACGACCACCAGCCGCACCGCGCCCAGAATCAGTGGCAGGTCGATGTGCCAGATCCTGCGGATGCCCCATCCGGCGTCCAAGCGGTACGAATCGAGAATTTCGCTGGGGATGTTGAGCAGGGCGGCCAGCAGGATCAGCAGCGACGCGCCATGTATCCACGGAAAGCCGAAAAACATCAGCGACAGCAGCGCAGTGTCGAAGCTGCCCAGCCAATCATTCTGCAGGAAACCGAGGCCAATCGCCGCAAGGAACGTGTTGATCAGACCGTAGCGGGCGTGATAGATGTAACGCCAGGTCAGGATCACCACCATGGCCGGCACCAGTGTTGGAATCAGGAACATGGTGCGATAGAAATTGGCCGCGCGCTGGCTGCGGATGAAAAAGAGAAGCTCCGCCGCCAACAACGGCGGGAGCAGCCCGGTAAGCACACTCGCGACCAGCAGCTTGAGCACGTTGCCCGTCGAGGTGAGAAAGAGCCGGTCCTGAAACAGGTCGATGAAATTGTCCAGCCCAATGACCCTGAGTTGAACGCCGTTGAAATTGCTGAGCGAATAGTAGAACGCCATCAGCGGCGGGTAGTAGGAGAAGACGCCCAGCAGCGCGAATATCGGCACGAGGTACAGGTAATACCGCTTCGCCTGCCATACCCTCCGCAGCAGCGAAGCCTGACCCGCGCTGTGCATCGGAATGCTGCCCGCGTCAGCCTGTGAAGTGTGCACGATATCAGCCATGGATCCTGCCTGTGGACTGAAAAGGGGAGGCCATGGTACCTTGACCGGGAACAGTATATCATTGACTCTTTTGCCACTCCAACCACTCGAAATAGGACCGCTTTGGGTGCAGTCCGAAATTGGAGTACATATTCCCATGCCTCGGGTTGCAACGGAGTCATTGCCGGTCCACGGTCCGTTCTTTCGCAGAGTGGGGCAATACGCATTCCTGAATGCTTTTGGACGGTCGGGCCTTCGGCCCTCCCTTGTGCGGGGGGACTCCCCCCGCAACGCCCCCCTGATGTTCTCCCCCCGCCGGGTGTAGGGCCAATGCAGCTCTGTGCTACCTGCGGCCCATCGCGCCGCCTCCAAATCAGCGCACGCCGCGGCCACCGTAGGGGCAGGCCTTGTGCCTGCCCGGTGCCTCTCCCAAAAGCCGGTAAACAATTTCAGCCACCCCTGGCATGGTTTCCCGCCAGACGATTCCCACCCCAACAGTGGGCTGCACCCACCGCGCGCCCCTGCTTGAGCCATCGTCGGAAGGTTTGCTATACTTACGGGCAACTGTTTTGCAGGAGAAAGGAATCAGTATGAGCGAGGTCTACCGGGTCTGCCCTGGCTGCGGCCAGGATGTAGCGATGAATGCGCGCCACTGCAGCGCATGCGGCTACAATACCGAGGACGGCTATCCGCTTGAGCGGCGCAACAACCTGCCGGAAGTGGTGACGAAGGTCGGGCTGCCGGTTGCAGTCGGTCTGGCGGGGCTGGCGCTGCGTGCCGGGCTGCAGCTGCTGCAGAATCAACTGCCGGCGCTGGCTTCGAACGCGCTGGACCGCAGCGCGCCGCGGCAACCGGCCCAATCCCGCAAAAAAAGAGGCGGCCGCGTCATCCATATCCGCTCAAAGTGGGCTATGGGTGATCGAAACGGCGTGTGGCGCTCCGGCGAGGAGGAGCACACGATCGAGGTCGACGAATAGAAGCAGCGACCGTAAGCAATCGGTGCGGCAGCGACGCGCTCACCGATTGCTTACGGCCGCGGGGCTCAATACTCGTCGATGACCTGCCAGCCGGCTGCCGTGTTGCGCTGCCGCCGGGAGAGCCGCCAGCCCCAGCCCGTAACGCTGAAGCCGATCGCAATAAAGAGCCCCGCCACCATATAGGCCAACAACTCCGGCCACAGCAGGATCGCCAGACCGAAGAGGACCAGTGACAGCCCCGGGGCGATGAGCAGCCAGCGGCTTAACCCACCGGCCTGCTGGGACATTCGCTGCCCCGCGCGAAAGAAGCGCACTGCGCTTTGTTGTCCGCTAAACATAGTTCAGACTCCGTTCGAACGGCAGGCCGCGTTTGCGGGAATCCGGACGCCGCCTGCCGCCGTATCTTTTCCCCCGCGAGAAACCACCCGCTCAGTCGCGGCTGCGGGCGAACAGGATGAAGGCATAGTACAGCAGTGTCGTGATCGCCTGGATCGCGGCGGCCACATAGGTCAGCGCCGCGGCATTTAGCACCGCGTTGACACCCTGCATCTCCTGCTGGCCTACGAAACCCTGCGTCACCAGGACCTCCTTGGCCCGTTTGCTGGCGTTGAACTCGACCGGTAGCGTCACCAGCGTAAACACAGCGACCGCGGCGAACAGGATCAGCCCCAGCAATGAGACCGTGAACCCCAACCCCGGCCCCAAAAACATGCCAATGATAAAGATGATCGGGCCCAGCCAGCTGCCGATCTGCACGCCGGGTACGATCGCGCTGCGCAGCGTGAGAGGCGCGTAGTTGGTGCTGTGCTGCAGCGCGTGGCCCGCCTCATGCGCGGCCACGCCGACCGCGGCCACGCTGTTGCTCTGATAGACCTGCGGGCTAAGGCGCAGCGTTCTCGACCGCGGGTCATAGTGGTCGGAGAGGAAACCGCGCGTCTCTTCAACGTCCACGTGCCCCAATCCGTTCGAATCGAGGATATGCCGCGCCACCTTCGCGCCGGACGTCGCCCGCCCGGCCGGCACGCGCGAATACTTGTTGAACGCGGACTTGACTTTCATCTGCGCCCAGAAACCCAACGCCAGCGCCGGCAGGCTGATGATAAAGTACAGCGGATCGAAGAAAAACATATCTCACCTCATCCTATTCTTACCGGATTTATCGTGTCCGGTTCTGTTCTGAACTGATCCTTAATGCCCCGTATCGGCGCAGGATCAACCACCCATGAGAATCCAAGAGCTGTATTCAGGCCGGCGGCGATATGTCAACTGTGCCGCTCAAAGCCGTTCTTCCTGTTTGCTGCTTTTCCGGCTCTGCGCCAGGAACACGTAGAGATAATGAAACAGGGCCATGAACGCCTGCACGGCAACAGCCACATAAGACAGAGCCGCGGCATCCAGAACCTTCTTGACGCCGCTCAGTTCCTGCTGACCGGTGACGAGCCCCTCGCTGACAAGGACCTGCCTGGCACGCTTGCTGGCGTCAAACTCGACGGGCAGGGTGATCAGCGCAAACAGAGAGATCATGCCGAAAAGCACCAGGCCAAGCAACGCCAGAATCTGCCCCCACGCTGAAGGAACGGCCAGACCGATCGAAAAGAGAATCGGCCCCAGCCAGCTGCCGATCTGCACGCCGGGAACCATCCCGCTGCGCAGGAGCAGCGGGCGGTAGCTTTCACTGTCCTGCAACGCGTGGCCAACTTCGTGCGCGGCCACGCCGATGGCGGCGATACTCTTTCCCCGGTAGACCCCCTTACTCAGACGCAGCGTCTTTCCTGCAGGATCGTAATGATCGGAGAGAAAGCCTCGCGTTTCCTCAACGGTCACGTGCGCCAAGCCGCTCGAATCAAGGATATAACGCGCTACTTGCGCGCCCGACACGCCGAGTTCCGACGACACTGCCGAAAACGTGTTCCAGGCAGAACGAACTCTGAACTGCGCCCAGAAGCCCAACAGAAGGCCCGGAAGGCTGAAAAGCAATGGTATTGGAGCAAAGGCGAGCATACGCCAATCCACCCATACTTGACCAAATGGCTTTGTTGCTGTAAATTCCGCAGCCTATCATACCCTTCGCATAGACTACAGGTCAAGAAACAGAACTGAAACAGCCCTCCACTGTACCCATACGAAACAGTATAGCCGCGGTTGCTTACATTTGCGTTAGCGTAAAGTTAGTGATTTAGCAGAGCCCGAATCGGTCGCCCCATGTCCACCGCAGCGGCTGCGGTTGCTTCTCCACCTGCTTCTTCTCTGGCGCCTGCGATGGCGACGAACAACTCCTCTGTCACTTTGCGTATTCCCTCGTGTACTGGTTGGCAACACGCCTAACATCGTCTTCTGTACCTGCGCCTTCACTCTACACGCTCCTGCCCCTGCCTCCCTGACTCCGACCTGACAAGGCCCTGTCATCTTTCCGAATATGTTCTTCTGGACTGCGTCAAATCGACGAAACCCTCCAGTCAACGATTCAATTGGTGTCTCAGTTCGTCGAATTGCGGTTGCTTTGAGCTACTCTTGGGAACGTCTACGCGCCAGCGCCCACAGTTGACGCGTCTCCGCACCGCCCAGAAGATGGCTGGCAAGCGCATAGATGACAACGCCCAGCCCCGCCCCTGTAAGCGCCGCCACCCACCCCGCGGGAATGCCGAAGATTGCGCCGCCCGCCGGCAGCATCGCCAGCCAGAATAGAACCGCGCCCGCCATCACCGCGCCCGCCAAAATCGAACGCCCGCCGCTCGTCAACAGTTCACGCACGGGCAGGCCCGGCGCCTCCTCTTCTCCATCCGATCCCTCTCCGCTGTCCTTGCGCACCTTGCGCCCCAACAGAAGGAGCAGAAGCAGCATCTCAAGCCCGGTTGCGACGCTGTTGGCCAGCGCCAGCCCGCCATAGCTCAGGCCGCCGATCAGCGCCAGGCTCAACGCGATGTTCAGCGCCATCGTCGCCACCCCGACGACCACAGGCGTCGCGGTGTCGTGCAGCGCATAAAAGACCCGCACCACAATCTCGACCACGGCGTGGGCCACCAGCCCGAGCGCATAGAAGCGCAGCGCGTAGGCGACAGCCTGCGTGCTGTCGGCGTCAAAGCGGCCGCGCTGGAAGAGAAGCTGAATGAGCGGTTCGTCGAGGATGAAGAGCAGAAACGCCGCCGGAATGGAGAGGAAGAGGATCAGGCGCAGCAGGCCGGCGAGGGTCTGCAGCAGCTGCGCGCGGCTGCCGGCAGCAACCTGGGCGGAAAAGGTGGGAAATGCCACGGTGGCGACGGCCTGGGCAAAGATGCCCTGCGGCAGCAGCATCAGCAGCCAAGCGTAGTTGAGCGCGCTCAGACTGCCGTCCGGCAGGCCGCTTGCCAAAATTGTGTTGACCAGAAAATTGAGCTGGACGAAGAGCAGCCCCAGCACGCGCGGCGCCATCAGCCGCGCCACCTCCCGCACCTGCCCATCCTGCCAGTGGATGCTGAAACGGTATTGGACGTCCTGGCGCAGGAGAGCGGGCAGCTGCACGAGCAGGTGCAGCAGGGCGCCGGCCGCGACACCGATGACGAGGCCGTGGATGCCCACGTGCGGGGCGAGCAGCAACGCGCCGGCGATAATGGCGCAGTTGTAGAGCGCAGGCGCCACAGCCGGCAGCAGAAAGTGCTGCACCGCGTTGAGCGCACCCATGATCAGGCCGCTGGCGCCGAAAACGACCGTGCTCGCCAGCATCCAGCGCATCAGCGACGCAGTCAACCGCTGCTGCTCGGCGGAGAAGCCCGGCGCGATCACCCGGACGGTCAGCGGTTCGGCAAACAGCATCGCCAGCCCGCACAGAACGACGAGGAACAGCGTCAACAGATTCAGAATGCGGCTGAACAGCAGCCACGCCTCACGCCGGCTGCCCTCCGTCCACGCAGCGGCAAAAGCGGGAATGAACGCGCTCCCCAGCGCACCACCTGCCACAAGCTGAAAAAGCAGGTCAGGAATACGGAACGCGGCCAGATAGGCGTCCAGCTCCGCACTGGTACCGAAGCGGGCGCCGATGATGATCTCCCGCAGCAGACCGGTGCCCCGGCTCAGAATGAACAGCAGCATCACCAGCGTCGCCGCGCCGGCAATCCCTCTGCTGTCCAGCGCACGCACGCCGCCGCCTTCGCGCGGGGTCCGCCTGTCACGCCTCTCCGGTTTCGTCATAGCGCTCTTGCCGCGATTGACCGTTCCCGCGCCCGGCGATCTTTACCTCGCGCCAACGGTTCAGTACAATGTCTCAGCGGTTGTCCTGCTGAGTCAGTCAAAGAAAGGGTAATTTGCGCCACCTTTGCGCGCAAGTAGAAATTCCATGTCAACTTATCAATTTGTTAACGCCTGGCGCGAGATATTCGCCCGCGTATTCGATGACCCCCACCCGCAGTCCAACGTCAGCCCAGAATGGTTGATCAACCCGGCGACGCGCCGCCGCCTCAAACTGGACTACCTCTACCCGTCCGTCAATATCGCGGTGCGCTTTTCCGGCCTGACAGGAACGGGACGCCGCCGGCGCAGCGACGGGGAACTGCACGAGGAGGAACAGCGCGACCGGACTCGCGATGAACTCTGCCGCCGCAACGGCGTTCAACTTGCGGTGATCGACCCGTTCGACGAGCCCGTCAAGCAGATGGACCGCTTTCTGCGCGTCCTGAGCCGCGCCAGCCGCCTGACCGCGCTCGACTCCCGCGCCGACCAGGAGAAGAGCGCGTCGATGGATACCCTCACCGCGGCGTTGCAACGCGCCAACCGGCTGCGCAACTCGCTCTCCAATGACTCGGATCAGACGGTTGACACGCTTGCGGAGGCCTGGCGCGACCGCGAAGCCAACATTGCCACCTCGTTGCAGCAGGCGGCCTCAACGCAACCGCCGCCGCCGACCCGCTCGCAGCTGCGCACGCTCGATCAACTCGCCTGCGGACAGCGCATCGCCCACTCACATTTCGGCGCCGGCGTTATCACCGAAATCAGCGGTGAGGGCGCGGACAAGCGCGTCAAAATCCTCTTCGACGCCGACCAGGAACGCACCTTTCTCGCCTCCCTCCTGGCCGACAAACTCGAACCGGTTTCCTGAACAGTGCAAAAACACCCTTACCGCAAGCGCAAGGGTGTCGACAAACCGGCTCTCTTCACTTTTCAGGCGCGCTGCCACTGGCCGCGAAAACTATCCTTCCTCTTTGGCCGAGCCCTTGCTCCCGCTCGACGAACTGCTCTTGGCTTCCGTTTTGGTTTCGCTCTTGGTCTCGCTTTTGGTCTCGCTCTTCGATTCGCTCTCGGTTGACTTTTCCGCCGATTCCTCAGCCGACTTCTCAGCCGATGCGCCGTTGCTGTCCGCCTTTTGCGCCGCGGCCTTTTTCTTTTCGTCCTCCTTCTTGCTGTCGGTGATATACCATCCACTGCCCTTGAAATGAATGGCCGGCTTGCTCAGAAGCCGCATAACCTCCACCGATCCGCAGGTCGGACAAGCGGGCAAAATAGTGCTGGAAAATGAAACGATGCGCTCGTATTCTTTACCGCACTCCTTGCAGGCAAGTTCATAAATAGGCATCGGACATCCTCACTCTGGTCGTAACTTTCTTTGCCAAATCTGCCTACACAACTATACTACCCGAAGCCCGCTCACGTTTAACTGCATCGTGTCCTGCACGCCAAAATGCGCACCATCAAAGTATACCTTTTTGCAAAAACGTTGTCGAATCTGAATCGAATCACACGTACTGCAACCAGTCAACGATACGGGCCATTTGACCAACGCTGCCGATGTCATTTGACTTTGTCCACAGCGCTATCGAAAACGGCTACTATGAACCTGAAGGCGTCTACCTGACAGCGCCATTCGAAGGCCAGCGCCGCGTCGTTCAGCAGTGGGGCGCGCGGCCGGAGTACTTCCGGCGCTTTGCTTCGGGCGACAAAGCGCTCTTCGGGCACGACGGCATCGACTTTGAGATGCCCCCGAACGAGAAGATTATCGCCGCGGACAGTGGCATCATCATCGCCACCGGTTACAGTCCCGAACGGCACGGCCGCTTCGTCCGTATTGCTCACCCGTGGGGTGAATCCTTTTATACCCGCTTCGATGAGCTTGCCGTCGATGCAGGGCAACGCGTGAAGCGAGGCGCCCTGCTCGGCCATTTCAATCGTGAGCCCGGGCCGAATCTGAACTTCCATTTTGGCATTCGCATCGCTCCTTATCTCGTTGCTGACGGTTGGGGAGGATATAGTGATCCGCTGCCCCATTTGCCGCCGGATGCCATTCTTCTGGAAGCCGACTGAATTCTGATATCTCTCAAGAACATTCCCATCCCTATTTTGATCTCATTTAGTATGTGATCGTAGGCGGTGGGGATATGGGGATACACACATAGATGACACGATATCTGGTGATGCAGCAGAAGCAGGACTGTATATTGTGGCAAGTCAGACTGCAACGCGCATAACCGATGGGGATAATTCAGTGGGAAGATCAGGAAAGGGCAGGACGGGAGAATCCGCCGAATCGATGTTCTACACAAGATACTGGATTTCTCCCCAACTTGTACCCAACCGGGTATAACTCAACGGGTTCGGGGATAAATCACGCGGTGGATCTATGAGGCTAGTTTATCCACTATTTCGTAAGTTATCCCCGACTTTATCCCCAATTATCTTACTTTTCCCCACAATTGGACTCTTTATCCACAGCCGTGTCTCGCCCAAAACTCTCTTTCTTCAGTCAGGAGATAGTTTACGGCGCAGCGGGCGCAGGCTGAACCCGGAAAGTCTGCAAGCGCGAGGTAGGTTCTGTCGTGGTGCGCTATAGACAAGGCAGCCAACCTGTCGGCGATCTGTTTGAAGCGGCTCGCAACGAACGCATCGACGCCAACGCCCCCCTGGCCGCGCGCATGAGGCCGCGCACACTCGATGAGTTCATCGGCCAGGAAGCGATTATAGGGCCGGGACGGCTTCTGCGCCGCGCGATTCAGGCCGATCAGTTGAGCAGCCTTATATTTTATGGTCCGCCCGGCACGGGCAAGACAACGCTTGCCCAGGTCATCGCCAACACGACGGCGGCGCACTTCAGCGCGCTCAACGCCGTCCTTGCCGGCGTCAAAGAGATTCGCGCAACGGTGACCGACGCCCAGGAACGCTGGGCGCTGCACGATCAGGGGACCATCCTCTTCGTCGACGAGGTGCATCGCTTCAACAAAGCGCAGCAAGACGCGCTGCTGCCGTGGGTAGAGAACGGGACGGTTACCTTCATCGGCGCAACAACCGAAAACCCCTACTTTGAAGTCAACAAGGCGCTCGTCAGCCGCAGCCGAATCTTCCAGTTGAAGAGTCTGACAAAGGAGCATCTGCGGCTCATCATGCAGGCAGCGCTGAATACACCCGGTCGCGGCTACGGCGACCGGTGCGTTCTGATTGAGGAGGAGGCGGCCGATCATCTCGTTTCCATCGCCAATGGGGACGCCCGCGCCGTGCTCAACGCGCTCGAGCTGGCGGTAGAAACGACAGAACCGGACCCGTCGGACGAGGTACGCATCAACCTCGCCATCGCTGAGGAGTCGATCCAACGCCGCGCGGTGTTGTATGACAAGGAGGGCGACTATCATTTCGACACGATCAGCGCCTTCATCAAGAGCCTGCGCGGCAGCGACCCGGATGCGGCGCTCTACTGGCTGGCGAAGATGATCTACGCCGGCGAAGATCCCCGTTTCATCTTCCGCCGCATGTTGATCCTGGCGAGTGAGGACGTTGGCATGGCCGATCCCCGCGCCGTTCAGGTGGTCAACGCCTGCGCGCAGGCCTTCGACCGCGTCGGCCTGCCGGAGGGCAACTTCCCGTTGGCGCAGGCCGCTCTTTACCTGGCGACGACGAAGAAGTCCAATTCTGTCATGGCCTTCTTTGATGCGCTCGACGCCGTCCGCAATGAACCCGATTCCGACGTGCCCAGCCATCTGCGCGATGCCAACCGCGACAGCGAGGGCTTCGGGCACGGCGCCGGCTATCTCTATCCCCACGCCTACCGTGATCACTGGGTTGCGCAGCAGTATCTCCCCGCCGCGCTGCAGGGCAAGGTCTTCTACGAGCCGACCGATCAGGGCTATGAAGCCGCTATCGTCGCGGCCGTCACACGTCGCCGTGAGGCGCAGCTGGCGGCTATGTTGGAAGGCTCCGGCGCGCCGCCGGAAATACTGACATATGATGCGTCAGGGGACGGATCTGCCCGCGAGCGCTGGCTGCAGCGTACAGTTGCGCAGTCCGGTGAAGCAACGGCCGCGCTGCGGGAACGCATCCTTGCCGGCGGCCCGCTTGAACGCCATAGCGTTGTGCTCGATCTGAACGCAGGCAGCGGGCTGCTGACATGGGAGGCGCTGCGACGCGCGCCCGAAGGCGGTGTCTACGCCCTGGCGTTCAACGAGAACGATCACCGGGCACTGCGGGAGCAGGCGCAACATCTGGAGGAGCCTGCGCGACCGCTCCTGTTGCACGGACGGATAGGAGAGCTGGCACAACTGCTCGACGCCGATACAGTGCGTTTCGATGCCATCGTAGGGCGCAACGCCCTGCTCAGCTCCATCGAAAAGGAGGCTGCGCTCAGGCAGTTGGCGGAAAGGCTCGCGCCGCATGGGTGGCTCTCCCTGGCGGAGACAGTCCCCAAACATACGCAGCGTATCTACGCCCTTGGGGACCGCTCTACGTTTCGGCCGGAGCTGGCGGAGAAGTTCATCGCGGCGGAAGAGGCGATCTACGCCGATACTGCGGACGCACTGGTCAACTGGGATGAGGATACATTGGAGGCTGCCCTGTTTGCCGCTTTCCCCGCCCAGGCGCAGTCTGGGCGCGTCTCGATCGAGCGTTTCGATGCCGACACCGACGTTCTGATTAGCGAAGGAATGGTCCGGCGCTGGTTCGGCCCTGCGCCGGGCGGCCGCAGGTCCTATGCCGAGCGGCTGGCTGCAGGGATGGGCCCTGAAGAGGTCGAGCAGATCGAGGGCTGGGTCAGAGGGCAGCTGCTGAACCGGACCCTGCCCTGGCGGCGGCGCACGGTGTTGCTGCGTGTGGCGGGGCGGTAGGGGTTTGTCGTGATACTGTCCAACCTTGCATTGCGATCTGCTACAAAGACTTCGCCAGGATGGAAAAGACCTCTCGACTATCGTTCCGCAAGCATATAGATAACGCCGTCTGCATAGCTGGCGACATAGACGTTGCCCTCTTCGTCTTCGCCGATGCTGCTAATTGGAATAGCGGCACTTAACACCAAGTCACTTTGCCACACATCCTGTGAGTCCGGCTCAGGACGCTTCAATCTCCAAATCTTACCTCGGCAGAAATCAGAAAAGAGGAACGAGCCCTTCATGTGAGGAAAGGCGGTTCCACGATAGACAACGCCGCCCATAACGGCGCATCCCTGCGAATGGTCGTATTCGGCTACAGGGGGGATCAGGCCATCCACGCGTTCACTACAGGGCCAATGATCGAAACATGTGATTCCTTCCATCATGGGCCATCCGTAGTTCTCGCCTCCGGCGCTCAAAGCGGGTTGAAAGTTTACCTCTTCGCGTCTACTGTTGCCTACATCGGGAATAAAGAGCGCGCCGGTTTCCTTATCAAACGCAAATCCCCACGGGTTGCGCAGACCCAATGCCCAGATTTCGTCGCGGTAGCCGTCCACTTCGGTGAACGGGTTGCTTGCCGGGATATCGTATGGCTTAACGCCCGACTCTACGTCGATTCGTAAGATCTTGCCCAACAATGTACTGGGGCTTTGCCCGGTGTTGTCATACCAGCGACCGCCGTCCCCAAAGCCAATGTACAGGTAACCGTCCTTCGGGCCGAAAGCCATTTGGCCGCCATTGTGAATTTCGTTCGGCTGGTCAATGGTAAGAATGATCTCCTCGCTGTCAGGATCGGCTCTATCCGGGTCGTCGGTTGAGGCAAAGCGGCTGATAACGGTGGCGCCGTCCTCATTTGTATAGCTCAGGTAGAAATATTGGCTTCCGGGATAGTTTGGCGGAAAGGTGATATTGAAGAGGCCGCGCTCGCCACAACATCTGACGCGATCTGAAATGTCCAGAAAAGGCATCCCGTTTCCAGGATTTGCAGCGCCATTGTTGGCAGCGGGGCCGTTCCTGATGATGTAGATGCGCCCTGCTTGCTCGACCACAAATATGCGTTTGCTGCCGTCGCCAGCGTGCGTAACCTGTACAGGAAACTCCAGCCCGGTGGCTATCTCTTCGAGTTTCATCTGAGCCGCTCCTGCCCCGTATTGCGGCTCAGGAGCAAGCGAGCCAAACACGCGCACCTCGCGCCAAGCCACCCAACTAGGACTGTGAACGGTCAGGACCACCACTTCCTTCGCACTCCGCGGCGGGTCAAGAATGGCGCGTAAAGTCTGCCCATCTTCTGTGTGGACGTCGACGAGCCGCTTGTGAAGTGTGTGCGTGCCTGATCCATTCCCTATCCACACTTCGTGGGTAGTTGGGCCTGCAGGATTCTGCGCAACAACCATTTCTACTGCATCGATCAGGTAGAGATCATCGAACGCAATTGAGAACCACTGCGTTGGATGCCTCTCCGAACTCCAGACCGAGTCCACATCACCATCGATTGCCCGATATGCAGACTCCGTATCAATCTGAATATGGCCTTCCTCATTCTCCGTAGAGCCGCGCGCAGTCCCCAAACCAGCGATATTCTCACTCGGCTGCGCCGGTCTGGCCGGCGCCACTGCCTGGACCGCCTCCGTTGATGCCGCAATGGTTTGATCAGGCTCCGGAATCGGCACACAAGCCGCTACAGCTATGAGCGCAATCAGAACAGGCAATTTGGGGAAACGCACCCGGTGCCTCATCGTATTCTCCGTTCTCCCTGATGCAAATCGCATGGCCGAAAGCGAAAGGAGACAGTTCAGTAGTTGCTTTCCTGTCGCCTGGTCGCGACGGCGACTATCTGTAATTGCCTCTGGTTTGACTACTATACCTGAAGTCCAAGCAAATGAGCACTTGAACAAGCGCGCAGAGCGGGGGTTCTTGCAAAAACACCGGCAAAGACGGGGTGCTCAATGATGAATGTGCGTCTACTGTTCTGTCAGCGGCTGGGTGAACGGCTAGCGCCTGAAGAGGGCGAGCAAATCGAGGGCTGGATCAGAAGGCAGCTGCTGAACCGGACCGTGCCCTGGCGGCGGCGCACGGTGTTGCTGCGTGTGGCGGGGCGGTAGGGGTACTTGGGGAAGGCGTCAAGATCGCGCGCGCCGGCCAGTGTGGAAGTCCAACTCTTGAATCAGCGCGAATGTGTTTATGCAACGCACGTTGAAGTCGCTGCATACGTCAGGCAATTTTCGGTTGGCCCTCTGTTTGCTTGGCCTGGAGTGCTCGGTGGTAACAACGGTTCGATTTTGGATGTCCACTCGAACGTAGGCGACGAGAAACGGGTCTCGCCCTATCTTTTCAATCTCCACATCGGTCAAGTCACTGGCGTATCCTTGCTCAGTGAAACGGCCAACCAGTTTCACACTTGCCTCTTCACCAAACACCAACGTCTCGCTGTTTGCCTTCAGCCATTTGACCAATGGGTCTTCTTTATCCTTTGGAGGCCGGGAAAGATAATTTCCTCATAGATCTCTTGAGGAACTTTGATCCGGTCGAGCCTACCAATCTCCAACAGCCAATCCCAGAATTCCGGTATTCTCGCGATAGGATAGTAGTCACGGTTGGCGTCAATGAGGACATTGGCATCAAGGAGGTAAAGCACGGACATCGCCTATCGTGAAGCGCCGGCTTCCAGCAACGGTTGCACTTGCCGAGGCTTGACCCCCAGAATCTGCGCTGCCCTGGAGGTCGAGAGCGCGTCTGCCGCCATCATATGGTCCACCAGTCCGATTATTCGATTGCCCAATCGGTGGCGGCGTACCGTATAGTAGCTGGGTCCGCCGTTCTGCTCGCGTGCTTGCTCGCGCCATTGTTTTCGTTCCTCTTGCCACGCTTGGCGAAAGGCAGCTCTCAACCGGTTGTATGTGTCCTGGGAGATGCGGTCAGCCCGGTATGTCTTGTAGGCAACCATGGCGCGACTTACGTTGAACTCATTTGCCAAAGCGCTAATTTGCTCCGTGATGGCGCCGATCTCGCTGCTGTCCTCGAGGGTGAGTCGATCCAAGTCTCTGGCAGGCAGCAGAAACTCCCCGGCAACGTCATTGCAGAACCGCTCTATCCTGTTCTCCGCATTGCTTGCGCTGATCCCGGTATGACCAAGCAGCAAATGAACGGTTTCGTGCAACAGGCTGAAGGACCAGGCCGACTTGGCGTCCTGGTCGTTGATCACGATGAAGGGGGCTATTTCATCCGCGATCGCGAAGCCGCGGAAGACCGACGTATCTAGGGCGGTTGCGTAGTTTCCCAGGTCTCCTTTAAGCAGAACGAAGACGCCCGCCTCCTCCGCTCTCCAGCGCAACAGGTCAAAGGCGGCGGCGGCGCTCGGCCGGGCGCGGTAGTCCGCCGCATTCAGGGCCAGCAACGCCTGCAATGACGCCAAAACCGCCGCGCGGCCATCCTCTATGCGGTGGGAGCCGACGAAAGGCAGCGGCTCCGCTTCCTCTTCATCCTCCATGATGACGCGCACCATGCTCTGGCGCGCCCTGATCTCGCGGATCAAAGCGTCCAGTAACGCTTCTTCGGGGGCATGTTCACTTTGGGGCAGAGTCCGGAAATCAACCCCGCGGTCACCCTTCCGCGGTGGATTGGAGAGGTAAAAGGTGAGCAGCGGCCGGCGGTACTGTCCCGCCATCTTTATCAATTGGGGTCGGGACGGCTCTTTTTGACCGCTCTCAATATGGGCCAGCTTCTCTGCCGCAGAGGATCTGGAGCTGTCGCGGAAGCCCAGCTTTGTGGCCGCTTCCTTTTGGTTAAGACCGGCCGTCTCGCGGGCCCAAACCATGATAGCCGGATTGACCCTGGGCATTGTCGCGATTCTCCCTCTCGCCGCGCTGCGCCGCTGGTTATGCTTGCCAGGCGCCGCTTACCACAATAAGACTACGCTACCTGCCGCACCGGCGCGCCGCCCTGCTTGGCGTCGCTCTTCATGTGGCAGATCTTGTACTTCTTGCCGCTGCCGCACCAGCAGGGGTCGTTGCGCTTGGGGCGGTTGCTGGTGTTGCGCACCGTGCGCGCCTGCGAGATATCCTGCCGATTCGTCTGGATATTGCGCGCGATCGGCGTCGGCAGTGCCGGTGCCTTCGCCACCTGCAGCGTCATCACCGTCTTCACAATGTCGGAGCGGATATCGTTCATCAGCTCCTGGTACATCGCGAACGCCTCGCGCTTGTACGCCACCAGCGGGTCGACCTGCGCAATCGCCTGCAGCCCGATCCCCTCCCGCAGCCGGTCCAGGTCGGTCAGGTGGCGCACCCAGCGGTGGTCCACCGCGCGCAGCATGATCTGCCGCTCGGCATCGCGCAGCACCTCCGCTTCAATCTCCTGTTCCTTCCCGTCATAGACCTGGTGCGCAATTTCGGTTGCCTGCTCTGCAATGGCGTCCGCGTCCAGCTCCTGCCACTGCGCAGTGTCGAAGTTCTGTGGGAAGGGAAAGACCGTGCGCAGGCCGAGGAGCAGCTCTTCCGCATTCCATTCGTCTTCATATCGATTTGCGGTGTGCTGCTCCACCTCCGCTTCGATTTCGTCGGCGATCATCTCCTGAATCGCCGGCTTCAATGACAATTCGTTCAGAAGCCGTCGCCGCTGCATGTAGATCGTCTCGCGCTGCTCATTGACAACCTCGTCATACTTGAGCACGTGCTTGCGAATGTCGAAGTTGTGGCCCTCGACGCGCGTCTGCGCGTTCTCGATCGCCTTGCTGATCATATTGTGCTTGATCGGCTGATCGTCCTCCAGGCCGAGTTTGTCCATCACGCCGGTCACGCGGTCGCCGCCAAAACGCCGCACAAGGTCGTCCTCCAGGCTGAGAAAGAAGCGGCTCGCGCCCGGGTCGCCCAGGCGTCCGGAACGGCCGCGCAGCTGGTTGTCGATGCGCCGCGCCTCGTGGCGTTCGGTGCCCACTACATAGAGCCCGCCCCTGGCCTTCACCTTTTCCTGGTCCTGCTTCGTCTCGTCCCACCTCTCTTTCAGAACCGCGGCCCACGGCGTGTTGTAGCTCTCCGTCGGGTCCTGGTCACTCTTGAGCAGCTCCAGGCAGTGGTTCCACGCCCGTTGCGGGATGCCAGTCAGTTCGACACCCCCTTTGCGCAGCTGGTCGCGGGCGAGGCCCTCATAGTTGCCGCCCAGCAGGATATCGACGCCGCGGCCGGCCATATTGGTCGCGATCGTGACCGCGCCGGGCCGCCCCGCCTGCGCGATGATCGTCGCCTCGCGTTCGTGGTTCTTGGCGTTGAGCACCTCATGCGGAATGCCGCGGCGTTTTAGCATGCGGCTGACCAGCTCGCTTGTCTCGATCGCGACCGTGCCCACCAGCACCGGCTGCCCCTGCTCGTGCGCGCTGAAGATTTCATCGATCACGGCGCTGAATTTGGCTGCCTGATTCTTGTAGATCAGATCCTCGTGGTCCGCGCGGATCGTCGGCAGATGGGTCGGGATCGCCACCACATCCAGGTTGTAGATGCTCTGGAACTCCTCCTCCTCCGTCTTGGCCGTGCCGGTCATGCCGGCCAGCTTGTTGTACATGCGGAAGAAGTTCTGGAAGGTGATCGTCGCCAGCGTCATCGACTCCTTCTTGACCCGCACGCCCTCCTTGGCCTCAATCGCCTGGTGCAGACCCTCGCCGTAGCGCCGCCCCTCCATCAGCCGCCCGGTGAACTCGTCGACGATGATCACCTCGTTGCCGCGGATGATGTAGTCCTTGTCGCGGTGATAGAGCGCATGGCCCCGAAGCGCATTGTCCAGATAGGGCAGCATCTCGAAATTGGCCGGATCGTACAGATTCTCCAACCCCAGCTTCTTCTCCACCGCGGCAATACCCTCTTCCGTCAGCGTGGAAACCTTCTCCTTTTCATTGATTTCGTAGTCGGTCCCGGGACGCATGCCGCGCACCAGCTGCGCGAACTGGCTGTAATAGCTGCTGCTCTCCTGCGACTCGCCCGAGATGATCAGCGGCGTGCGCGCCTCGTCGATCAGGATGTTGTCCACCTCATCCACAATCGCATAGTGCAGCTCCCGCTGCGACTGCCGAGTCTTGTCCAGCACCATGTTGTCGCGCAGATAGTCAAAACCGAACTCGTTGTTCGTGCCGTAGGTGATGTCGGCCTGGTAGGCCTCCTGCCGCGTGATCGGGCGCAGGTTCTGGAAGCGGTCGTCCTCCGCAGGGAATTCGGGATCGTAGAGGAAGCTGCCCTTGTCCGGGTTGCCGGCGCTGTTCTGGATCACCGCGGCCGACAGCCCCAGCAACTGGTAGACCGGCCCCATCAGCTGCAAGCCGACCTTCGACAGATAGTCGTTGGGGGTGACAAGATGTGCGCCCCGCCCGGCCAGCGCGTTCAGAAAGAGCGGCAGCGTCGCCACCAGAGTCTTGCCTTCCCCCGTCTTCATCTCCGCGATCTTGCTCGAATGCAGAACGCCCCCGCCGATCAGCTGCACGTCGTAGTGACGCAGGCCGATCGTGCGGCGAGCGGCTTCACGCACCGCCGCGAACGCCTCCGGCATTATCTCGTCGAGGATCTCCTGCTCCTGGTCGAGAAGCTCCTTGCGGATCCGCTCCACTTCGATGCGGGCAAAGCGCTGTTCATCGGTGCCTGCGACGGCTGCGTACTCGCCTTCGGCGGCGGTCAGGGCATCCCGCAAGTCGGCCGTCTCGTCGCTGATTCGCCGGCGGAACTGCTGCGTCATCTCCTTGAACTGGTCGTTCTCCGCGCGCGCGAAGCGCTCTTCCAGCCCGTTGATCTCCCCTACAAGCGGCTGCAGCCGCTTCAGTTCCTTTTCGTTCGGGTCACCAACAATTTTGGTCAGAAATTTCTTCAACATATCGCATCCCTCTGCCTGCCCGTTGCCGTGGCCGCTCTCCGCGCCTTGACAACGGCGGCAAACCAATCGGCTGCGGCGCTTTGCCTTGGCGCGCGTGAAACACACAAACGCGACGCGCCGATTTTAACGCCGATTCTCCTGTCGATCTTCCAATTACAGTCCACAAATCTCAGTCTATTCTACCATGCGCGCGGAAACAGACAATGTAGCGCGAATACCATAAGGGAAATAGGGTGCAGTCCAAAATTGGGGCACAAACGCCTATACCTCGGGTAGCAATGGAGTACTGGCCTGTCCACGCTCCATTCTCCGGCAGAGTGGGGGAATACGCCTTCCCGAATTCCTTTGAGACGGTCGGGCCTGCGGCCCTCCCTTGTGCGGGGGGACTCCCCCCGCAACGCCCCCCTGACACCACGCCAGACGATTCCCACCCCAAAAGAGGGATGCACCCGGGAAATAGAGGCGCGCTGCATACTTTCAATGATCTATGCTACAATGTGAATCGTGGCTCGTGTATCGTGAAGAGTGCAGCTACGAACCACGAGCCACTTGTGTAAGCCACAGGCCAATGAACCGTCGCTTTCTCGTCTTTCTCGTTCTCGTCAACGCCCTTGTCAGCCTGGCGATCGCCGTTACCGTCGTCTGGATTGCCGAACAGCGCCGGCCCGGCATGGAAGAACTGGTCTTGCCGTCCACGCCGGCGCCGGCCGTGGTGCTGGTCGCAACCCCCACAGCCGCGGGCGCGCAGGCAGCCCCTGACAGCGATGACAACTCGACCCCGACCCCCATCCCGGCCCCCACGCCGGAACCGGTGGGCGAGACCGAGATCTACGTTGTAGAGAGGGGGGACAGCCTTTCGGCCATCGCCGGGCGTTTCGGTCTCTCCCTCAATAGGCTGATGGAGATCAACGATCTGACCGAACCCGACTTCGTCTTTGTGGGCCAGCGCCTCGTCATTCCAGTCGCGCCGGCCCGGGTGGAAGCCCCGGCCGCCGCGCTTCCGCAGCAGGGTCTCCAGCTGCGCGTCGAGAACGCCGGCGACCTGGCCGCAGAGTCGGTGCAGGTCGTCAACGACACCAATGCCGCCGTCGATCTGCAGGGATGGACCCTCAGCCGCGACGGCGGGCCAATCTACACATTTGGCAGCGCCTTGCTCTTCCCTGGCAGCGGCATCAATCTCTTTACAGCCGCCGGGCAGAACAACAGCGTCAGCCGCTACTGGGGCCGTGACGCCCCCGCCTGGCAGACCGGCTCCACCGTTGCCCTGCGCAATTCCGGCGGTGAACTGATCGCACAGGTTGCAGTCCCCGCCGGCGAGTGAACCGAGACAAGCGCGAAAGGAAAGCACCTTCCATGGCAGCCACCGATCCACCCGATAAGCAAGGCAAGGGGAAGTCCCAGAAGCGCCGCTATTTTCGCCGCCGCAAGCGCAGGGGAAGCAGCGCCCGCGATGCCGCCTACGCCAACGAACAGGACGACGGCCGCGACGACGACCAGCGCGCAGCGCGCGCCCGCCCCAAAAATCAGAACAGCAAGCGCAGCGACAACCGGCGCCGTTCTTCCCGCCGCCGCGGCGCCGCGCGCGCGGCTGCAAAGACCGCAAATATCGCTGCAGAGGAGGCGCTGCCCCAGACCGATGTCTATATCTATACCCATGTCATCCGACCCGCATATAAGGACGCCGGCAGCGGCGACTATCATGCCGAACACTCTCTGAACCTTTCCGGCGCGACCGTCGGCGCGGCCTTGCCCGTCGGCATGGACTACCTGCTGGATAGCATCGGGCAGCAGCTGGATGAATGGTTCAGCCGGCCCGCCGGCGCGATAATGCCGGACAACAGCGCCGCCGAGACAGACGAGCCGGACACAGTGCCGGACGCAGACCGCGACGAACAGGCCATGGCGGCCTTCGACCAGCCGGAGATGGCGCACGAGAGCCGCGCCGCCGACGAGGAAGATTCCCCCGAGGACGCAGCGCTCTCGGGGCCAAAGGACTGACCTGTGAACGAGAACTCCTCATCGAACGAAGCGGCAGCCTCTCCCCCGGTCATCACAATCCGTCAGATGGCCGCGCACGTGGGCGAGGAGGTGACACTCGAGGGCTGGCTTTACGGCAAGACGGGCAAAGGCCGCCTCCAGTTCCTGCAAATACGCGACGGCGCCGGCATCTGCCAGGCCGTCGTCTTCAAGGGCAACGTCAGCGCAGAGATCTTCGAGCTCGTCCGCCAGCTCACCCAGGAGAGCAGTCTGCGCGTTACCGGTGTCGTCAAAGCCGACGCGCGCGCGCCCGGCATCCCCGGCGGCTATGAACTCGACGCCTCCGGCCTCGAACTGGTCCAGCTCGCCGCCGAGTACCCGATCCAGCCCAAAGAGCACGGCGTCGAGTTTCTCGTCAAAAACCGTCACCTCTGGATTCGCTCCAGCCGGCAGTGGGCCGTGTTGCGCGTACGCGCCACTGTCGTGCGCGCCATCCGCGACTGGCTCGACAGGAACGACTTCCTTAACGTCGACACCCCAATCCTCACCCCCAACGCCGCCGAGGGCACAACCACGCTCTTTGAGATCGACTTCCACGGCGAACCGGCCTACCTGGCCCAGACCGGCCAACTCTACAACGAGGCCAATATCCTCGCCTTTGGCAAAGTCTACTGCTTCGGCCCGACCTTCCGCGCCGAAAAAAGCAAAACGCGCCGCCATCTGCAGGAGTTCTGGATGGTCGAGCCGGAGATTGCCTTTTGCGACCTGGGCGGGCTGATGGAGATCGAGGAACAGTTCGTCAGTCACATCGTCCAGCGCTGCCTGGAGCAGAACGGCGAAGAGCTGGCGTTGCTTGAACGGGACACCTCCTACCTGGAACGGGTGACGCCCAGCTTCCCGCGCATCCATTACGATGAGGCCGTCGCCATCGTCAACCGCGCCGCCGACGCCGGCGAACTGGTGCCCGGCTACGACGACAAAGTGCCCCATATCGAGTGGGGCGCCGATTTCGGCAGCCCGCACGAGACCTATATCGCCGCCCAGTTCGACAAGCCGGTCTTCGTGCATCATTACCCAACCCAGGTGAAGGCCTTCTACATGGAACCCGATCCGGAGCGCCCCGAGGTCTGCCGCAGCGTCGACCTGCTGGCGCCCGAAGGCTACGGCGAGATCACCGGCGGCAGCGAGCGCATGGCCGATGTCGACAAGCTTGTTGCCGGCATCAAAGCCCACGACCTGCCGATGGACGCCTACGACTGGTATATCGACCTGCGCAAATATGGCAGCGTCGTGCACAGCGGCTTCGGCCTCGGCCTCGAGCGCACCGTCGCCTGGATCTGCGGTACCGCCCACCTGCGCGAAGTCATCGCCTTCCCGCGTACGCTTGGCTCGATGCGCCCCTGACCGCAGTTTCTGGTTTTCAGTAGTCAGTTTTTGGTAGCGGCATTTCAGACCGCCTTTGGCTGTTACTGAAAACAAGAAACCAAGAACTGACCACCCTACCGTGTTCTATCTCTCGATTCTCCTCGCCGCTCTCATCCTCACCGTCATCTTTACGCCCATTTCCGCCCGGGTCGGCCACCGGCTGGGCCTGGTTGACCGTCCCGGCGCGCGCCGCAAACATACCGGCATTGTGCCGCGCACAGGCGGGCTTGCCATCGCCGCCGCCTTCACCGTCACCCTGCTCGCAGTTCTCGTTCTCATGTCGGGCGCGCTGCCGGACCTCACTGCCTCCTGGCTGCCGCCCCAGAATGATCCCAAAGAGGGCCGCCGTTTTCTCGCCCTCCTGGTTGGCGGCGCATTCTGCGCTTTCTTCGGCTTTCTCGATGACCGCTACGAGTTCTCCTCCCTGCCCCAATATGCCATCCAGACCGCCGCCGCTCTCATCGCCATCACCGGCCTCATCTTCATCAAACACGTCAACAACCCGTTCACAAGCGGCTTTCTCTTTGGCGCGGACGGATTTCCCTGGTGGCTGGTTGGCCCGCTCACGATCTTCTGGTTCGTCGGCATGATGAATACGGTCAACTTCCTCGACGGCCTCAATGGACTTGTCGCCGGTGTCACCGTCATCTTCTGCGCCATCCTTGCCATTCACATGATCTTCGTGATCCAGCCGCCCCAGCTGAGCGTGGCCGTGCTGCCGGTGGCGTTGCTTGGCATCGGCCTGGGTTTCCTGTTCTTCAATTTCGGCCCCGCGCGCGTCTTCATGGGCAGCAGCGGCAGCTACTTTCTCGGCTTTGTCCTCGCCGCCTTGGGCATCATCGGCGGCGCCAGGCTGGCCACCGTTTTGCTGATCCTCGGCCTGCCGATCCTCGATGTCGCCTGGCTGATCTACGGTCGTCTGCGCCGCGGCGTGCCGCCCAGCCAGGGCGGCCGCGATCACCTGCACCTGCGCCTGCGAGACAACGGCCTCGCCGAGCGCACCATCGTCGTCTCCTACTGGGCCTTCTGCGCGCTCTTCGGCGGCCTCACCCTGCTGCTCGACGACCGCATCTACAAGCTGGTCGCCCTGATTGGGCTGGGCATCGTCGGCCTGCTCGTCCTGATCTGGGCCGCCCGCACCGCCCCGAAAAACGAGGCAGTCTCGCCTGCCGGGCGGCGCGACAGATGACCTCCGAGCGCGCAGCCGCCTCGCCCGCGTGCCGCATCCTCGCCATCGAAACCAGCTGCGACGAAACCGCCGCCGCGGTCATCGCTGACGGACGCCATATCCTCAGCAACCGCGTTGCCAGCCAGATCGAACTTCACCGCCGTTTCGGCGGCGTCTACCCCGAGGTCGCCAGCCGTCAGCACGTGCTCGCCATACAGACCGTCGTCGAGGAGGCCCTCGACGATGCCGGCGTGGCCCACGTGCGCCAGCTCGACGCCATCGCCGTCACCCAAGGGCCTGGCCTGGCCGGCAGCCTCCTCGTCGGCGTTAATTTCGCCAAGGGGCTAGCCTTCGCCGCCGGACTCCCGCTCATCGCCGTCAACCATCTCGAAGGCCACATCTACAGCAACTGGCTCCACACCGGCGAAGGCGCGGCCGCGGCCGACATCTTCCCGGCGCTGATTCTGATCGTGTCCGGCGGCCACACCGAGCTGGTGCTCATGGAAGGCCACTGCCGCTATCGACTCCTGGGCGCGACGCTCGATGATGCAGCCGGGGAGGCCTTCGACAAGGTGGCCCGTCTGCTCGAACTGGGCTATCCGGGCGGACCCGCCATCCAGAAGGCGGCGCAATCCGGCGACGCCCGCCGCTTCCATCTCCCCCGGCCGCTCTCGCGGCCTGCGCCGCGCGCCGGGGCCCATGCCGGCGTACCGCCCTCCTACCTTCCCGTCCGCGGCGAGCACCGCTTCAATTTCAGTTTTTCCGGCCTCAAAACAGCCGTCCTCAACCTGCTGCGCCAACTCGAACAGGACGAAGCCGCGCCGCGCCCGGCGCAGACCGCGGCCGACATCGCAGCAGCTTTTCAGTCGGCAGTGGTGGATGTCCTGGTGGCCAAAACAGCGGACGCCGCCACTGAGTTCGCAGCCAGGCAGGTCTGCATCTGCGGCGGGGTCGGCGCCAATCGCCTCCTGCGCCGGACCGCTGAACAGCAGTTCGCGCAGATTGGCCTGCCGCTGCGCTGTCCGCCCCTCTTTCTCTGCACCGACAACGCCGCCATGATCGGCGCCGCGGCCTACCACCGCCGCGCGCGCGAACAGGCCCTCGAGCATGCAACTGCGCGCGACGGCCTTGCCCTCGATGTATTTGCGAATTTGCCCCTGGCGGATTTTCTGTAGCTGCTTACAAGCGGGGGGCTAACGCCGGCGCCGGCCTCTAATCGCCTGCCGCTGAATTGGCCGTCTGCGAAGCGGGGCGTGCGTGCGCATCCTCGTCCAATTCCGTCACTGAGGGCAGGGCGCCCTCAGGGGCTGTCTCGGCTGCATTCGCAACCACGACCCGGCGATAGACCCCGGCGCGCTGCGGCTGGTCAACCGGGCGGCGTTCACTGAAAGGTTGATAGTTGAGCAGTTTGGCGTGCGTATAGCCTCCGATCAGCCGCAGGCTGGCGATTACCGGCGCAGCTAGAAACGCGCCCAGGATCCCGCCCACGCTGGCCCCCACAACAACGCCGCAGACCACCACGACCGGGTGCAGATGAACGCTCGTGCCGATCACACGCGGCACGAGCAGCTGATGCTCCAGCTGCTGAATTACGAAGTAGACACCGATCACCAGCAGCGCGAAGTTCAGATTGCTCAACTCAAGCGTCGAACTCCCCTGTGCCAGCGCGATGATCACCGCGGGGATCATCGCCAGAATCGGCCCGATATTCGGCAGGATCTCCAGTGCGCCGGCCAGAATCGCCAAAATCAACGCGCCGCGCATGCCCATCAGGCTCAGGGAAACATAGGTCGCCACACCGATCGATACCGAGAGGATCAGCTGCCCCCGGAAAAAAGCGTTCCAGATGCCGCGCAGCCGCCGCATCAGCTCCACACCATCCGAATAGTACTCGACCGGGAACAACCCCTCCACATAACGCTGGATGCGGGGCGCGTCCTTCGTCAGATAGAGACTGATGAAGAAGAGAAGGAGCAAAAATATTACCGTGCTGACGATGCTGCCCACAAGCGACAGGCCGATCGTCGCGGTGCTGCTCACCACATTCGTCGCCGTGCTCAGAAGCTGGTTTATGTAGTCCAGGATCTGCTGCGCGCCCGGCAGGAACTGTTCCACCGCAATCTCATTGGCCAGCGTCTGCTGAATCTGCCCCACCACCCCCTCAAACGTGATCTCAAGACCGAGAATCTCCGCATTGGTTGGCAGTTCCGCAACCGACTCCTGCAGAAAAAGCAGAAAGTTTGCAGCCGCCTTTGGCACAACAAAGTAGAACTCGGCCAACTGCGACAACAGAACCGGCACCAGCAGGACCGGCGCCAGGATTAACAGGACGAGGAAGAGCAGGTAGAGGACGATCGTGCTCACGGCGCGGGGTATGCGCACACGCTCGCACAGATCGACAATCGGGATCAGGAAGTAGGAGACCAGCCCCGCCACAATCACAATCGGGAGCACCGGTCGGCTGATCCAGAAGATCAGCGCGCCGACGACGAGTAGAACGATCAGGACCGTTCTCTTGGTCGTCGTGTCCCAAACGGTGTTCGTTGTCAGAAGCGCGCTTGAACCTTGCGCAGCCGCCTGTGCCGCCGGCAATTGGTTTGCTTCGTCTGGACTGTGGGAAGGATTGGCGCGTTGCTCAGAAGCTACATCCAGCCCTTCCGCTGCGGATGGCGCTGACATAGATCAGTGGATGGTGGACAGTGGTACGTCCATGAACCAGGCGCGACTCAGGCATCACCGCGCGCTGCCATTCTAAAGGAGAGAACACAGCCGGCCGCCCAAAGTTGCGCTCTGAACGCGCCGGATTCCGCTTTCAGTCCAGCCCCAGTGACGTGAATTCCCACGCCGCCACAGGCGTAAATCGCGCCGGATCCAGCGCAATTGCCGGGCCAAACGGCGCCGCTGTCACGCTGCCCACCGCAACCGAACCGTCCTCGACCGCCAGCGTTGGAAAGCGACTGCCGTCCGCGGCCGTGTGCGGGCGGTAGAGGTCGCCGTGCGCGGTCAACATCTGCGCCTGCACCTCCTTGGGCAGCATCGACAACCCCGCGAAGTAATGATGCCCGTTGCGCTCCGCGTGCTCGATTCCCAGCGTCGCCAGCACCGCCAAATCCTCCAGCAGCGCCACCGGTCCCAGATTGCACAGGTCTTCGCCGCTGATGATCCGCAACGCGCCCGGCTCCTGCCGCTGGCGGTGGCGGATGAGGCAGGTGTTGGCGATGCCTTTGAAGATGCCTTTGCAGTTCTTGTGGCTCGTGCCCACGTAACCGCTTTCCAGCGCGCCCGCCGCGCTCGAAAGCGTCCCGTCCGATTCGTCAATGATGATTGGCGGCCGCTCGCGCCAGCCGCGCAGCGCCGCGCCCACCTGCGCGCTCAGCGCGATATCGCGGTGGAACGGCTGCTCGACGAAAAGGAGCCGCTTCAGGAAGCCGCGCAGCGCCGGGTCCGCGTTCAGCCCCTCCCACAGCGCTCGAAAATCATCGGCGTCGTGGTAGGTCTCGTTGCCGTCGAGCGTGTGCCGGTAGTCGACATTGCGCGCGTCCAGCAGCGCAGCGATCCGCTGCAACCGCTCCCTGTCCGCGTCGATCTCGCCACCGATCTTGATTTTGAAATGGGTCAACCCGTAGGCGCGGATCGACGCGTCCAACGACTGCGGCAGGCCGTCGTCGACCCGGTCGGCCGGCGCGATCTCATCGTCGCTGAGAGGATCGATCATGCCGATGGTATGCCGCACAATGATGCGCGCCAGCGGCCTCTCCGGTAACAAATCCGCCGCGCTTTGCCCGCCCATCTCCGGACGCAGCGCCTCCAGCCGCATTCCCAGGCTGTTCGCGCGCACCGCCGCGGCAAAGGTCGAGCCCGTCGCCCGGCAGAAACCGTCGATGATCGCCCGCTCGACCAGCGAAACGCCGAACGCCCACAGCAGCGGCGGATAGTCTGTCCCAGCCGCCCAGGCCTCCTGCGCCGCGTAGATGACCTGCCACAGCTCGAAGACCGACGCCGCCGGGCCCGCCTCCTCAGCGTGGCGGCAGGCCGCCTGCACCACGTCGAGCATCTCCGCGATGTCCTGCTCCGTCGACGAGTCCGGTATCTTCGTAAACCATTTCGGCGCCAGGCCGTCCGCCGCGATCCCGTCCGCCTCGCTTCCGTCCACTTCAACCCGCGCCCGCACAAAGAGGTGCGGCAGCGCCGTCATGGTCACGATGCCATAGCGGAACGGCATCCGGTTGCGCATGTTCAGAATGTGCAGGTCAAAGTCGAGCAGGCGAATCCGCATCTTTCCTCTTCTCCGGTCTCTGTGAAAACACAGTTCTTCGTAGTCCGTTCTTAGTTTTCAGTGACGGCATAGCAGATCGTTCCAGGCATTCGCCAGGAAACAAGAGTTGCTAATCGAAAACAAGAATCATCATCAAGCCAGCGCACGCTCATAGTCGCGCAGCGTCGCGATCTCCCGCGGCAGGTGCACCTCCGGCGGCTGCCAGTCGATCCACTCGCCGCTGAGATAGCCGTCGTAGCCGCCGCCGCGCAGCAGTTCCAGCACCTCCTTATGATCGACTTCCCCCGTGCCGAATGGTGTGTAGTCCGGCCGGTCCACGGCCAGGAACATGTCGTGCATATGCACGTGGCGGATCCACGGCCGCAGCGTGCGGTACGAATCTGCCAGCGTCCAGCCCGCTTGCCGCAGCGGGTGCGCCGCATCCCAGTTCACGCCGATCGCCGCATGGTCTACCCGCTCCATCACCGTCGCCACATGCGCGGGATCGCACCAGTCGTCATGCGTTTCCAGGCAGACGAACACGCCGCGCGCCTCGGCCCGATCGGCCAGTTGTTTGAGCGCGTCCGTCACACCGTCAACGGCCGCTTCCCGGCTGATGCCGGCGGGGATCCGTCCCCCGAAGACGCGCAGCGCCGGCGCGCCGATATCGGCGGACAGGTCGATATATTCGAGCGTTTCCGCCACCTGCGCCTCCCGGCTTTCAGGGTCGGCAAAGCGGGCGCCAGACGCCAGGCAGCAGATGGCCACGCCCGCCTCAGCCGCCTGCGCACGGAACGACCCCCGCTCCTCCGCTGACGCCTCCAGCTCCACCCCGTGGTTCTGGTCGCCGGCCGCTCGCGGCTCGACGCCGTCGTAGCCGTACTGCACCGCCAGCGCCAGCATCTCCGCGAACGTCGCCTGCGGGCAGGAGAAACTCATAAACGCATAGTTCATTGTGTACCATTGCCTCTCTGAAAATTGGATAAATCCGGCAGAACCATACCGAATGTTAGAACGCCGTATAAATTTGGCTGCCCTTACGATCGCTGGTGAGGTGTGTAGTATAATGGCTTCGAATTCGCTGATATGCAAAGATCCTGAACTGCTGAGGGCAACAGAATGATTCTGTATGTTCAAGGAGATCTATTCCAGTCTCCAGCACAGGTGTTGGTAAATACCGTGAATACGGTTGGCGTTATGGGCAAAGGAGTTGCCTTGCAGTTCAAGCGCCATTTTCCAGAGATGTATACGAAATACCGTGATCTGTGCGAAAAGGGAGACTTCAACGTCGGAAGCCTGTGGCTCTACAAAACACCGAATAAATGGGTGTTGAATTTCCCAACCAAGAAGCACTGGCGGCAACCTTCAAAACTAGAATATGTCGAAAGCGGGATCAAGAAACTCGTTGAGACGTATTCAAGCTTGGGAATCCACAGCATTGCATTGCCACCCTTGGGCTGCGGCAATGGGCAACTGGATTTTCCCTCACAAGTGCAACCGCTTATGGAGAAATATCTTCAGCCTCTGCCGATTGAGGTATTCGTTTACCCTGAACGCCATAATGTCTTTGTAGAGCACCTGCAACCGAAAGAGATGAGCGACTGGCTGCGTACGGAACCACAGAGTCTGCCATTTAGCGAGGCGTGGGAAGATATCAAGTCAATTCTGGAAGATAAGAGTGAGTTTGTAACGGTAGCAAAGCAAAAGCCGTTCTTTGCTCACATCTCACACGAACCACTTGGGATTCGCGTCAAGGCGGCGGAACAGAGATATATGCTGCCATACGATAAACTGGCATCGTTATGGCAGCAGCTAAGAACGTATGGGTTCTCGATGCGACACATTGCTCCTGGAATTGATCGTCAAGCTTCCTACGTTCTCCCGATCCTCGCTGAACTTGAATACGTCACTCCCGTCCACTTGGCTGACGACTATAGCAACTACGGGACCGCGCCAATTATCGGTTTGCAGATTTTGCCATCAGCATTCGTTCAACGCACCAATAATGCAGCTGCGGTTCAACAGTTGAGCCTGTTCTAGAGCTATTTGGCTGCGAGCAATACGCGTGAAGAGCGATGCCGACCAGATTAGAGCCTTTCTCAATGCTCTGTCCCAGATGGATTGGATTAGACGATCTGAACGCCGCTGGTGGCCAAGACTGCTATTTCACTATACAGACATCCAAAACGCCCCTCACATCCTCTCGTCGGGCTACCTCTTTAGTCGACAGTATTTGGAAGATGAACGATCGTTAGTCGTGAGCAGCGGCAGCGATAAGGTACTCGCAGGAACCCATCAAAATATCAAGAATTGTGTCCGCTTATATTTCCGCCCAAAAACCCCCACTCAGTACCATGCAGAAGGGGTGAAGTCCTCACGCACCCTTTCTACTTCCACTTTCCCCGACGCTCATTGTCCCGTCCCCATATTTTTTCTGTTTGATTCTGCCGAGATACTGAGCCGTAATGGCTGCATGTTCTCCGATATAGGTCTTGCATCCCTAAATTATCAAATTATGTCCACTGCACGTGAATTGGAAAACCTGGAATGGCGCAAGATTTACCACAATGGCCGGTTTGATCGACGTAGGCCCGAAGAAGCGGATATTGCCTCGCGTCGCATGGCTGAGGTAATTGTGCCGGACCGCTTGGATCTGGAGAGCCTGAAATGGATCTATTGTCGTTCGGAAGCCGAAAAAGACACCTTGCTGCACATGCTTACCGATGCCCTGCGCTTTCAGTTTGAGAAAAGGATTATTTCGACGACCCGGAGTGAACTGTTCTACAGGCAGCACACTTACCTGGAATCAGTACGTCTGGATAGCGAGGCCGCACACCTGTCATTCTCTCCCGATACGCGGTCCAGAGGACCATTTCACCTTCAGGTGACAATCCGATCCGGCGACGACATACGCCATATCACCGAAGACACGTTTTCTCTTCAAAGGGGCGAGTCCAGGTGGAGAGTTAATACGGGGTTTGATGACTACGAGATTGAACTTCGTTTAGACGATCATCTGATCTATCGGAATCGCCACATTGAGGTCGACGACTTTCCGTTTTGAGAACTTCGTCAGCGTTACGCAAGAATCCATCTATCGCTTCTACACCTCCACCGCCTCGCCTCTCTCCGCCGACCGGTAAAGCGCATCGGTGATCCGTTGCACCAGCAGCGCCTGCGTCAGCGTCGTCTTCGGCGGGCGCCCCGTCCGTATCGCCGTCGCGAAATCCTCCAGCAGCGCGCGGCCGACGGTTCCGAAAGACTCCTCGCCCGCCCACAGCGTCCGCCGGACCGTACCCTCGGCGCGACTGCTCTCAAAAGAGAGGATCTCCTTCGCCTCCGCCGGCGTCATCCACAACCGCAGCGAACCGGCTTCGCCGATCACTTCCCACGAATCCTCCGCCTGCGCCGCCGTGCATTCACCCCGCTCATAAGTGAGCGCGATCCCGTCGGCGCAGCGCACCAGCCCCGTGATGTGCGTCTCCGCATCCGATTCCGGCGCGACCGTATCGGCGAAAGCCGGTGGCACCCGCCAGCTCTGCGCCAGCGCCGTCTCCGGTTGCAGACACCAGCCGCAGATACCCAGCAAATAGTCCAGGTCGTAGCAGCCCCAGTTTGCCAGAATACCGCCGCCGTTCAGCTCGCGGCTCAGCCGCCACGCCGGCGCGGGGCTCTCCGGCGCGGGACGCGCCGGCGTGATCGCCCGGCAACGCAGCAGACGCAGCGCGCCCAGCTTGCCCTGACCGATCCACTCCGCCGCCACCCGCGCCGATTCCATAAACTGGAACCGCGACGAACAGCAGGCCGCCACCCGCTCCCCCCGCGTCGCGATCAGCTGCCGCACCTCGGCCGCGCTGCGCGCCGCCGGCTTCTCGGTCAGCAGATGCTTGCCCGCCCGCAGCGCCTCCAACCCCAACTCGATGCGAAAACAGGCCGGCAGCGCCAGCACCACGGCCTCGATCCGGGCATCGGCCAGCAAGGCCGCGCCATCGCTGTAGACCGTCTCCACCCCATACGCCGCGGCCGTCTTCTCCGCCAATTCGCGCTCTACGTCGGCAACCGCAACAAGCTCGATCTGCTCGGACTCAGCAGCCGCCCGCGCGTGAACCGAGCCGATCACCCCGCAGCCGATAATGCCGAGTTGTAAGCGTCCCATCGGGCGCTCTCTCCCATGATACAATGAAAGCTGATCGCATCGGCCATCTCAAGCGAAAGAGGCCGCAGATGAACACCCCCTCCCCTTCTTGGCAAAGAATCTACGCCGACGAAGAGTTCAGTTGGCTCTGGCCGCCCGCCTACGAACCCGGATCGACGCCGCCGGAACTGGAGTCGATCCTCTCCCTTCTGCAACCGCAAAATGGAGCGCGCTTCCTTGACCTCGCCTGCGGGCTCGGCTGGCTCACCATCCCGATGGCGCTGCGCGGCTACCACGTGACCGGCTACGACCTCAGCGACGCCATGCTGACACGCGCCCAGGAGTCAGCCGCGCAAGCGAACGCCGCGATCGAGTGGGCGCGCGGCGACATGCGCAGCCTGCCGGCGGACTGGACGGCCGCCTTCGATTTCGTCACTCTCACCCTCAGCGAGTTCGGATGCTTTCACGACGAGTCGGACAATCAGCGCGTGCTCGCCGAAGCGGCGCGCGTCCTCAAACAAGGCGGCCGTTTTCTCCTCGACATCGTCGTCAACCGCGACGAGCTGGTCCTGCGCGGTGATCGGACCGAATGTTTTGACGCCGGCGGCTACTTCATCTCGGACAGGGGCAGCCTCGATCTACTCAGCGGCATCTACTCGCGCGTCTTCCACTGGTATCGACACGGACAGCGCTGCGAAATGACCTGGCAGATCCGCGCGTATACCGCGCCCGAGGTGACACGCATGTTGCAACGGGCCGGTTTCCGCAGCTCGACGCCATACCGCAACTACGCCGGCGACAGCCTCACGCGCGATAGCGCCAGCCTGGTGTTTCTGGCGCAGAAATAACCCGTCCCCACCAACGCTTCACTTGCCCGCGTCCGCCTCACACCCCAGCCCCAGCGCCGGCCCAAGCACTGCCGTTGTCATGCCCGCATGGTTCTCGCGTCCATGCCCGCGCGCGATCGCGCTGACCGAACGCGCCGAACAGCCGTGGTCGCGACCGTCCGGGAACGCCGCCCGCGCCAGCAGGAAGTAGGTGCGCGCCAACTCCAGCGCGCGTGTCTGCAGCGCGCTGTCGCCGCCAATCTCCGCGGCCACCGCCAGCGTGATCGGATTGTGGCGCCGCGCGCGGCCGTCTTCCAGCCAGCGCGGCGCGTCCGAGCGTTTGCCCACGCCCGACGCCCGCTGTGCAGGCCGCTTGAAATCCGTGTCCAGCGTAATTTCCCCTATCTCGAACGGGTCCAGCCCGCTCACGGCCGCCGCCACCGCCCCGTCGTAGCGAGTGTCGCCCGTCCAGCCCCGATAGGCCCGCACCGCAGCCGCGGCCGCGCCCGCATCGGCGTCGCCCAACTGCGTTACCAGCGGGTCCAGCACACGTTCCGCCGCTCGCCGAAAGCGCACCTCGCCCGTCTCCCGCCACAGGCGCAGGAAGGTGTTGATCGCGTCCGAACCGAGCAGATTTTCCGCCCGGTCCACCTCCGACTGCAGGTCGGGCGCCTCGCCCATGAACGAGTAGTAGAGCGCCTTGTCCTCTTCGTCGAATTCGTACAAAACGCCATCTGCCGTCAGCGCAACCGGCAGCGCATCCCCGGCCAGGATCGCATCCGCCCACGCCCCCGCACAGGCCGCCGCCAGCTCGATGTAACGGCTCCTGACCGTCTCGGTAACCGGGTTCGACGCCGCCAGCAAACAGATATTGACGCAGCGCAGATGGTCCGGCGAGTTCAGCGCCATGCCCGGTTCTGTACGCAGCCCGTCCGCGCCGAAAAAGAGCGAATGGAAGCGCCGCCGCTCCCAGTCGAACCAGTCCGGCGCCCCGCCTGACCAGTTGCCCATGTGCTCGGCCGCGTCATCCAGCTGACGCGCCGTCTCCCCGTCCTCCGGCAGGACCCGCTGCAGCGCCCCCAGGAACAGCTCATAATGCTCCGTGCCGTGGTGCGCCTCCTGCATACGCCAGTAGCCGTGCCGCCACTGCTGCGTAACGGTGAAATGGTCGCGTATGCGGTCGCGTTTCTGCTGCAGAAAGCGGAGGATGCGTTCGTCGGGGCAGGTGTGCAGCAGCGGCTCCCAGCCGGTCGTGTAGGTGCCCTGGTCATGCACATCGGTGGCCGGCTCTTCCGCGTAGCGCTCGACAGCTTCGTACGCCCACCCGCGCAGATCATCCAGGAAGCGCTGGCAGGCGTGCGCCAGGTCGTCCGAAGGTTCGATCAGTCGACTGTACACCGCTACGAGTCCAGTTCAATTTTGTACGTGTAGGCGTGATCGCATGGGCGTTCCTTCGGTGCGCTCATGCGCAGACCGTCGGCCTCCTGTTGCCACGCGACCGGCTCCGCGCTGCCCAGCATCGAGACGCCGCGCACGCGCCCGCCCACCGCCGAGCCGCTCCCTAGTGAGGTGATGACCGCCTCGTCGCCCGGCCAGCCGAGCACGACCGCATAGAGCGCGTCGCCCTTCTGCGTGAAGCGCATGTCCCTTGCCGTGAACGGTTGATTCTTGCGCTCCGACATATGGCCCGCCTCCACAGCCGTATCGCCCTCACCGAACCGCTCCCAGTGGCGCGTACCGTAGATCGCCTCGCCGTTCACGTCCAGCCACGCGCCCAGATCCAGCAGCAGCTGCGTCGCCTCCGCCGGAATGACCCCGTCCGCGCGCGGGCCGACGTTCAGCAGCAGGTTGCCGTTTTTGCTTACAATGTCGACCAGATCGTGGACGATCGTCGTCGCGCTCTTGAACTCGTCATCCTCAATGTAACTCCACGACTTATAGCTGACCGAGGTGTCCGTCTGCCAGTAGTGCGGGCGGATATCGTCGAGCTTGCCCCGCTCCACATCATAGACCGCGACGCCATCCGGGAACTTGTCCTTGTACTGCAGAACGGGCTCGCCGCCCCACGCCAGCGCCTGGTTGTAGTAGTAGGCCGCCACCTGCGGACGGTACGGCTCGAACTCGTCGAAGTGCCAGCCGAAATCGAACCAGAGCACATCCGGGCGGAAATAGTCGATCATCTCCAGCGTGCGCGCGTACCAGTTCTGAATGAAGTCCCAGCTGGCGGGCGCCTCCTCCGCGTGCGGCGGGCTGTAGAGGTCATCCAGGCCGGGATGCGTCGTATCGAAGTCGTCGGCGTAGGTGTAGTAGCGCCAGTTGAAGGCGCGGTGGCTCGAAACGCCGAACTTCAGCCCCGCGCCGCGCGTCTCCCGCTCCAACTCCTTGCACACATCCCGCTTCGGGCCCATCTGAGCCGCGTTCCAGCGCGTATGCGTGCTCGCGAACATCGGGAAGCCGTCATGATGCTCAGCCACCGGCACGATGTAGCGCGCGCCCGCCTTGCGGAATAGCTCGACCCACTGCGCAGGGTCCCAATTTTCCGCCTTGAACCGCGGGATGAAGTCCTTGTATCCGAATTTGGATGGATGCCCCCACGTCTGTGTGTGGTGCTCGAAGTAGTTCGGCCCCTTGCGCGAGACCTCGTCGCGGTACATGAAGCGGGGATACCATTCGTTGTCGAACGCCGGCACGGCATAGACGCCCCAGTGGATGAAGATGCCCAGCTTATCGTCCATAAACCATTGCGGCACTTCGTAGTTCTGCAGCGACTTCCAGGTCGGTTCGTAGCGGAAATCGATGGTCATTGCATGACTCCATCCTGGTGCATTTGCGCGCGCAAACGCGCAGTCTATTGAGGCTGTCTTGGCTTCATTCCGGTGCCATACAAACGTGGAGATCTTCCAAGGGAGGTAACTACTCAGCCGCAATCAGTCTGCGACCCTGAATGAGTCGAGCGAAGGTGTTTTCTCTCTCCTCACTCCGCTTTACTTTCTCCTTGCTTTTTGGACGGTCGGGCCTGCGGCCCTCCCTTGTGCGGGGGGACTCCCCCCGCAACGCCCCCCTCCAAAACCATCGCTCACCAACGGTACGTCGTCATTCCTGCTGTGCGGCTTATCCAACGTGGCGGCGGCCAATCGAATACGCAATCAGATAATCTGAATGGCGGCGGGGATGAAGCACTGGTCGAGACGGACGCTGTATGTGGCTTGGTAGTTACCAAGGGAGTATAGAGGGGTACCCCGGTCGTGTCCAATCCTTGCGGGGTGGATCTGTGCCCGCCGGCGGGCATCCGTCAATCGCACAGATCGCAGTGCAAGAGCTGGCGGGCCAGCAGCATGCCGAGCAGCGCGCACACGAGGCTGATGCCGTTGTTGGCGAGGATATTGGCAACGCCGGCCCAGACGCGTCCGTTCTGCCACAGAGCGACGCTCTCGACCGCGAAGGTGGAGAATGTGGTGAAGGAGCCGAGAAAGCCGACCATCATCATCAGGCGTAGCTGCGGCGAAAGCGCCAGGTAGTGGGAACCTGCCGCCACCAGAAAGCCGAGCAGCAGGCTGCCCGAGACATTGACGGCCAGCGTGCCGTAGGGAAACTCCGCCCCCAACTTCGCCGCCAGCCACAGGCTGACAAAGTAGCGCGCATTCGCCCCCAGCACGGCGCCCAGCCCAATCCAGACAACCTGACCCGCTATCGCCCTGAACCCGTCAACCGTCATGCCCCTTCCCGTTTAGGCAAGCCGTCGCGCCCGCCTTCTGGTCACCTCTCCTGCGGCGTCGCAACATCCGCCGCCCTTGCCGACAGCGGCCCAATCCATTCCGTGTAGAGTACATCCGCGACCTGCGGGTTGATCTGCCGCAACTCCGCCAATAGCGTCTCCGGCGTTACAATCCCGTACAGGTTGTTCGCCAGGTAGTTCTCCAAGAACTCCTCGAACGCCCGCTCGCCCAGGCTGCGGCGGATCGTGGAGAAAAAGAGCGCCCCCTTGGCGTAGACCACACCCTCGTATTGAATCGAGTCGGCAAACGCCATCACCGGCTGATTGAGCGCCGCATCCTCTTCGCGGCTGATCAACCCGTCGACCACCACCTGCCAGCGCCGCGATTCCAGGATGTCGGCCGCGCCCGCGCCGTGCACCGCCTCATAGTAGATGCGGCTCGAATACTCCGCCAGCCCTTCGTCAATCCACGGCTGGTTGACCGGATCGTTGTGGACCAGCTGATACCACCACTGATGCGCCACCTCGTGGACCGCGCGAATCTCCAGCTGGTCCCGGTAACGGTCGTACAGCTGCACGCCCAGCAGGAAGGCCTGCGGATACTCCATCCCCCTGAAGTTTATCGGCGCCGACGCCACCCGCAGCTCAGGGTATGGATAGGGCCCGAACCAGTCGCTGTACACCCGTAGCGCCGCTGCCGTGTGCTGCAGAACGGCGCGCCCTGCCTCCTCATGTTCCGGCAGCCAGTAGCTCGTCACGCGTGTGCCATAAGCTTCCAGGCTGTCCGATTGAAACCGGTCGCTGAGATGGATGAAAAACTCGCGCGACATATCCGTCTCCCACCGGTGCAGCACCCGCCCCTCGCTGACCGTCGTCGAGGTGACCAGCATGCCGCTCGTCACCGCGATCTGATCGCTCGGCACCGTGCCGGTGACGACGAACTGGGAGATATAGTTGAACGCCGCGTCCCCGCGGCTGGTGCCCCTCTCCAGCCACCAGCGCCCGGTCGCCGCGGTCGGCCCCGGCTGGTAGACCGCCAGCGAGGGGTAGAATAGCGGCAGGCTCACAAAGTCCTGGCTGTAGCCGAACAGGCGGTAGGCTGCACTGGTGTCCGCGGCCCAGTGCGGGATCTCCAGCCGCCAACTCAGGTAAACGGTCGTCGTCTGCCCCCGCAGCAGGGCACGCGGCAACTCCACGCGCACCGCCGTATTCTGTTCCAGGTAGGTGAACGGCGCGGTGCTGCCCTCGACCGCCGCGTTCTGAATGCTGAAGTCGGCGCCGTAATGCGGCAGCGCCGGATAGAGCCGGAAGATCAGATAGGTCCAGGGGTCCGCGCTGTTGTTGGGCACGCGGATGTTGGCCGTGCCTTGCAGAGAGGTCAGATCGTCGCTCAGGGTGAACTCGATCTCATAATGGGGCATCGCATTGGCAGCCGCCTGCGACTTATCCTCCACCGTTGAAGAGCCAATCCCACGGCAGGCTGCCAGCACGAGTATCAGCAGCAGCAGGCTGACGCCCACCGCGCCAAGAGAAGCGTGAAGCTTTCTCCCCTCTCTGCTCTTTACTCTCTCCTGTGCGTATGCGGGTATGAAATGCAATGACTGTGGCTGTTTCATAGCAACGGTAACAGTTGTAACCTATTCTATGCAGCAGAAGGTGAACTGCGTAGCGTCAACTCAGCAGGTGCCACTTGATTGATCAGTTCACACCTGCCAGCCGCGTAACGTGTTACGCAAAGCCTCGACGAAACGCCGCAAAGCTTCGTCCGCCCGCGTAGCGCGGTCAATGTTCATCTGCCGCACGATATCCTCGGCATACTCGATGCCTCCCAGGATGGGTGTGCCGCCCGCGGCGTGAATCTCCTTTATTAAGCGCTCCTTGTAGCGTTCGCGGCTGCACTTCCTGTCCGGCGCCTGACAGCCGCGTCCGAATACAGCTTTGAAGGCAGCCCCGTCGAGCAGCAGCCAGCGCTCTACATGCGGATCGGGAATAGCAAGGAGAACAGGCGCCGGGGCATCCAGGTCACCAATTTCCCTGCTGCGCTCGTTCAGTCCTTTGCAGTTGGCGTCGGTAGCAACAACTATCAGGTCTGGCCAAGGCGTGCCCTGCCTTTTCAGATCGCGAATGTAATTCCTTAGTTCGACGATTACTTTGCCGTGCCCGCCCGTTGCGCTGCGCCAGTCAAGCCGCACTTCGATACCGTACTCTGCGGCGACCCTCTGCACGAGAGTGCCGATTACCTTCTGATGCGCGTAATCCTCCACAAAGAGCGCAAAATAGCGTTCAGACAATGAAGTGGTAGCGCCTTGAACACTAGGCATCAAAGTCCCCACGCATTATGCGTTCCGACACGGGGAGCTTCTCCTGCCCGTCACAGAAAGCTCTATCGATATCACCGCCTCGTCCCAATGGCCCCCAACTCGTGGCAAAGCGATCGATGCGCGTACGGCGATCCAGGCGGCGCACTACGTACAGGCAATCGTTGGCCAGCAGATCGGGCAGGATCGGCGAGTGCGTTGTGATGATGTGCTGAGTCTGATTTCGAATCTCCTGTGTCTTCAACAGTTCCGCGATTAACTGAATCCGGCGCGGGTGAACCCCGTTCTCCGGCTCCTCGAACCCGACTAGCCCTGGGGCATCCTCAACTCCGGTCAGCGCCAACAATCCGAGTAGCCGCAATGTGCCTTCGGAGAGGACGCGTGCCGGCATTGCCACGCCACCTTCTTTGAGGCGCAGTTCTACTTCGCCGAGATCGCTTACATCGACTTCAATACCCTCGAAATTGGGCACGAGGGTATGCAGAGCCTTTTCGACCGCCTGGAACCGGTCTGCGTTCTGCGCCTTCATCGTATTGAGAAAAGCGGCAAGCTCCTCCCCCATCAGCCCCAGATGACGCACTTCCTTGACCGGATTGGCCGCCCGCATCCGTTCACGCGGCTCGAAGTAGAAAAACAGCCAGTGCTCCAATTCCCGCCGCGCCGCCACCAGATGTGGATAGTGCGGAGGATAGTGTGGCATCGAGAGAATGCTGTGATCTAAGTAACGATCATAATAGGTAGGGTGTGCCTGTCCTTCTAATCGTAGATGTATCTTCTTACCCTGTCTTTCAATGAAAGGTCTGCGTTTGCCCGTAGGCTCCCCTTTTTGGTTCAAGGCGGCCAGATACTCGTCCGTCACCCGTAAAATGCCCGACTGAGGCAGCATTTCCACCTCGATTCGGTAGCGCAGATCCCGTTCGCGCACGCGGGCAGGGACCTTGTCGCCCTCCCTGACCCTGATCTCGCCGGCCGGCCGACGCATCTCCTGTATCTCACGGTTGACGCCAGAAATGATCGCGTCCGACAGCTTCAGATCAGCCTCGATAGAGAAGCATAGCCGTTCTTGTTCAAGCAGCCCTCTAATTCCTCTCTCTCCGATTGTGAAGGATTCAAGCGGCTTGCCCCGGTACGGGGGATCAAATGCCTCCTTGAGCGTCCGGCTCGTCCCCAATTTCGACAGAAGTTGCAGCGCGTCCAAGAAGTTGCTCTTGCCCGCTGCATTCGGTCCGAACAGCACTACAAGCTGGGGCAGATGCACTTCAACGTCTTCAAGAGACTTGTAACCACGAATATGTATACGCTTCAGCATGGTGGAGTCTCCACAAAGCAGCCTTTTGACGATCTGCCCGTTGCCGACTTTATCTTTCTGCCTCTTGGCAATGGGCAAATACCCGGTGCCTGCAACGCTTTAGTCCAGTCCGGCACGGTTCCGCATGACTACCCTGTGCCTTGTGTTCCTCCTACAATAATAACATAATCGGACTGTACATGTTAAAATATGCACGGATGTGCTACAATGACAATCTGACACCAACGCAAATCAGGGTTCATGCAATGTCTTTATCGATCACAAGCTACCACTCCCCAATCGGCGCCATCGAAATCCGCGCCACCGCCGCGGCCCTAACCGCAGTCGAATATGTCGAGGATCCGCCCGCCGCTGACGCCATCCGCCATGAGCCCGCCGCAGCCCCTGCGGACGCGCATCCGATCCTCGAAGAGGCGCAGCGTCAGCTGACCGCCTATTTCGCCGGTTCGCTGCGCTGCTTCGACCTGCCCCTGGCGCTCGACGGCACGCCCTTTCAGCGCCAGGTCTGGCAGCAGCTTCGCAGCGTCGGCTACGGCGAGACCGCAAGTTACGGCGCGATCGCCGCGGCGATTGACAACCCCAAGGCCGTGCGCGCCGTCGGCGCGGCCAACGGCCGCAACCCGGTTGCCATCATCGTGCCCTGTCACCGCATCATCGGCAGCGGCGGACGTGCGAAATTGACCGGTTACGGCGGCGGCCTATGGCGCAAGGAGTGGCTGCTGCAGCATGAAGGGGTGCTGCTGATGTGAGGAGGGCCAGCCGCGGCGACCGCCGCAGTTGGGACTACAGATCCAGCTCGAATACCACCTCCGGCAGGGCTACTTCCCAGCTGTCGCACTGTAGGCCGCTTTGGCACTGTCGTCCTGACTGCTCGCGGCTCCAGGTGGCGGTGTCACGGATTGGCTCAGGGCTGCCGGCAAAAACGGGCCCACAGCGGCAGTTTCGCCTATGTCGAAGGAAAAGGGGGCCTCTCGCAAGGCCCCCCACAACGTCATTAGCTTTCCGGCGGCCGCGTCTATACGCAAAACGACAGACCGAGACTTTGGAAGTCGTTGAAGCGAACATCCTCCAGAGCTTTGGGAACGCATCCTCTCAACCGGTTGCCGTTGAGATACAGATTGCGGAGGTTGTCGAGGTTGCCCAGTTCGCTCGGAATCGTACCGCTCAGCCGGTTGTTGTTGAGGTACAACCGCTGCAGGTTGTCGAGGTCGCCCAGTTCGCTTGGAATCGTACCGGTCAACTGGTTGTTGTCGAGATGCAGGCGTTGTAGGTTGTCGAGGTCGCCCAACTCGGTCGGAACCGCCCCGCTCAACTGGTTGTAGTGGAGCGACAACTGCCGCAGGTTGTCGAGGTCGCCTAACTCGGTCGGAATCGAGCCGCTCAGCTGGTTGCGAGAAAGGATCAGATGCGTCAGGCTGTCAAGGTTGCCCAGTTCGGTCGGAATCGTACCTGTCAACTGGTTGCTACTGAGGTTCAGCCACTCCAGGTTGGCGAGGTCGCCTAACGCGGTCGGGACTGTCCCGGCCAACTGGTTGCTGGAGAGGTACAACACCTTAAGGTCTTCGAGATCGCCCAGTGCGGTGGGAAGCGATCCGGTCAGCCCGTTGCCGTTGAGGTAGAGATACTGCAGGCTGTCCATATTGCCCAACGCCGCCGGTATCGCCCCGCTCAGCTTGTTGGAGGTGAGGCCTATCCACTCCAGGTTGTCGAGGCTGCCAAACGCTGCTGGAAGCGACCCACTCAAATCGTTGTAGTCCAGGTTCATCGTTTTCAGGTTGTCAAGGTTGCCCAACGCCGCTGGAAGCGACCCGCTCAACTCGTTGAACGGGAGGTAGAGCGATTCCAGTTTGTCGAGGTCGCCCAACACCGCTGGAAGCGACCCGCTCAACATGTTGACCTGAAGGTCCAACCTGCTCACCCGGCCACTGTCATCGGTTGTGACGCCGTACCAATTCCCGATCGGCTCATCGGTCAGCCAATTGTCGCTTTTCGACCAGTTGGGGCCATCCGTCGCGTTGTAAAGCGCGACCAGAACCTCCCTGTCCTTCGTGGGTACAGGCGTAACCGTGGCGGTTGGCGTGGGTGTCGCCGTGGCCGTGGCCGTCGCCGTCGCGGTAGGTGTCGCTGTGGCTGTGGCAGTCGGGCCAGGTGTCGCCGTGGCAGTCGCCGTCGGTTGGTTGTAATGGACCGTTACAACGTAATCATACGTGAACGCGAGATTTACGTCATTGTCCAAATAACTGGTCGACGTACCTTCTATCCTGAAGGTTCTTGTCACTTCCTCTCCCTGTTCTTCATGTGTTCGAGTAAGTATGTAGTGGCTTACCGAACCACCTGTGGGAGCATTCCAGGTCACGACAATTGAGTTTTCCACAAAGTCGAACGACGGGGTGATCGTCTCCGGCAGGGCCTGCGGGCTGTCCGTAGCCTCAGGCTCGGATGTAGCGGTTGCCGTCGGCGTAGCTGTCGGGTTGGCCGTAGCCGTATGCGTTGCCGTCGCCGTATGCGTGGCAATGGGTGTGGGAGTAGCCGAGGGCGTCGCTGTAGCTGTATGTGTGGCGGTGGGTGTGGGAGTAGCAGAGGGCGTTGCTGTAGCCGTATGTGTGGCGGTGGCCGTAGGCTCCGACGCGACCGTAATCCTGACAACCGGCGCCCAACCCCCATTGGGGCCGCTGTAACGGGCCCGCACCCTGATCTTGTAGCGCACCCCCTGCTGCAAACCGGTAATCGTATACGAGGGGCTCGTAGGGAACGCATTGCCCGTACTGGCAGACCGGGACGGGAAGCTCTCTCCTACGGGTCCCCAGTTTACGCGGTAGTTGTTCGGCGTGTCAGTCGGGGCATCCCACGTTATCGCAATCTCTCCAGGCTGGTTGCTTGTTGCCTGCAGGTTCTGAATCGCCTGTGTGTCTTCCTGGGCGCTCACCGTCCCATCGCTGCCCAGCCCCAACAGCAGGGCCACCAGGATAAGCGACGCAAGAACGGCAGAGCCTGCTCTTCGCATTTCTGGTCGGGTGAGCCATTGCCCTACGGCTGCACTCATGAGTTTCCTCCTTCACTTTGGAGCTCAACAGTTGCGCCGCGCGTCCCCAACCGGCCCAATCGGCGCTTGCGGCAGCAAGCCGGACACGGGGGTTCGCAAAGGAATGACTGGGAAATACCCTAGAGTACCTCTTCCGGCACCGGAAGTACCTTTATTCTGTACCACTTTAGGGGCACTTATCTACCAAGAACGCGACTTCATCGACAACCCCAAGGCCGTGCGCGCCGTCGGCGCGGCCAACGGCCGCAACCCGGTTGCCATCATCGTGCCCTGTCATCGCATCATCGGCAGCGGCGGACGTGCGAAATTGACCGGCTACGGCGGCGGCCTATGGCGCAAGGAGTGGCTGCTGCAGCATGAAGGGGTGCTGCTGATGTGAGGGGGGCCAGCCGTGTCGACCGCCGCGGCTGAGGCTATGAATCCGGCTCGAACACCAACGCCGGCACTACTACTTCCCAGCTGTCGCAGCGCAAGCCGCTTTGGTACTGTGGTTCTGACTGCTCGCGGCTCCAGGTGGCGATGGCATGGACCTCGGCAGAGAAGCAGCGCATCCCCGCCGGCGCCTCGAAACTACCGGCAAGCTGTCCCACGACCACCCCGTTGTGATCCAGCAACTCCCAACGCTTCGCCCCGGTGCGCACCTGCAATTGATCGCCCGCCGTGAGCGCAGCGATCGCGCCGTGCACCCGGTGGTTGGGATGCCTGTACCCCGCGAAACTCAGAAAGACCTCGCGCAGGCTTAGCTCTTTGTGTAAGCGGGCGAGTTCCGGCGCAGCCTGGGGCAACCCAACCGGCACCCGGCGACGTATCACGGAAGAGGAGTCGCTCAATGCAACCTGGAATGGGTGTGCACCTGGGAAACATGCAAGGGTGAGGGTCTGCCGCGCGCGGCTCATGGCTACGTAGTAGAGGCGGCGCGGGGCGTCCGCATCCTCGCCGCGGCCGACGCGATCCCACCCTCCGTCCAGCACAACTACGTGGTCGAACTCCAGCCCTTTGGCTCGATGGGCGGTCAGCAGCAGCAACCCTCGCTGACTGCGGCGCACTTCCCGTCCCCACTCAGCCAGCCATTCGATGAACTGGGCCTCCCCGGTTTCTGCTCCGCCAGTCTCCCGCGCGTATTCGGCAATCGCTTCCTGCAACAGTTCAGTCCAGGGCGTTGCAGGCTGTTTGTCAAGCCAGTCGTTAATCGCCCCGCTTGCCACCAACCGCGATTCCCGTCCCCGCAACCATTGCACAAGCGCTTGCGTCTCCCGCAGATGCCAGACGCTTGAACTCTCTTCGTTCGCCATCTGCACCGGAATTCCCTCGAGTTCGCAGAGGCTGCGTACCGGGTCCAGGTATTTCCACTCTCGCGCCACCACCGCGCAGTCGGACCAGTCCCACGCTTGAATGAGACCGGACAATCGCTTTAACTCCGCTATAGCCGCCTGCGCCTGCGTGATAGAAGTGTCACCCACCGGCAGGATCTGCACTCGACCGCGGCCGACCGGGTCCTGTTCAGTCCATGAACCCCCCGGCGCGTCCTTTGTCCGTGCTCGGTCAATCACAATCGGATGCCCGCTCTTCATCCGCTGCCGCGCTGGTTCGATCACCGAATTCGCAGCCGTAATTATGTGGGCGGTGGAGCGGTAGTTGTCCGTCAGGTAAGAAGGCTTGGCTCCATAGTCCTCTTCAAAGCGGCGGATGAACTCCACCGACGCGCCGCTGAACGCGTAGATATTCTGATCGTCATCCCCTACCGCGAAGAGGGTGAGCCTGTCGTCCTCTTCGGCAAGCGTCCTGCCCGCCAGCGCCGAAATCAACTCATATTCCTCCGGGCCAATGTCCTGGTACTCGTCCACCAGTATCCAGCGGAATCCTGCCAGCAGGCGCGTCCGCATCTCGTCCGCCGCGTCCGGCGGCAACCCTTCCCCGCGCAGCAGGGAGACCGCCTGTTGCATGATCTCCCGAAAATCACTGTCGTCCAGCCGTTTCGCCCGCCCCGAAAAACTGGCGCCGACCAGCCGCATCGCCAGCGCGTGGCAGGTCAGCACGATCACCCCGCGGGCGTCGTCGCCGATCAATTCCGCCAGGCGGCGCCGGATCTCGACCGCTGCGTGCCGGTTGTAAGCGAGAGCCAGGATGCCGCGCGGCTTCTCCCGCCTCACCCGTATCAGATAGGCGATGCGATGCACCAGCACCCGCGTCTTGCCGGAGCCGGGGCCAGCGAGAACCAGCACGTTTGTCCGCTCCCGGTCGTCTGCCACGATGCGGCGCTGGATGGGGTTCCTCAGACTTTCGACGATCGTGCGCCACGATTCCGGTGTGGTCTGTCGCGCAATCTCGCTCTCTCGATCCGGTAGCCAGCGTTGCAGAAACGCCTCTTGCGGCAGGCTGAAGTAGTCCACGGCCAGACGCAGGGCGTCCGTCATCGATCCCAGGCCCTTCTGTGCATACTCCATCATCACGTGAATTTGCAGCACCTGCTCGTCATAGTGGAACTGGAGAGGGACAAAGTCGGCCTGGGCGAAGCCGCGCCTCTCCTTGCTTAACCGGATCGTCATCGCCGGGCGGAAGACCGCCAGCCCCTTGTTCAACTGGATGACCTCCTGCTCGTGCAGCCAAAGCAGCGCGCGGTCCGTCAGCTTGTCCGGTTTTCTTCCGCGGCTGTTCAGGGTCAGGTCGGACTTGACCGCCGCCAGCAGCTTGCCCAGAGTCGTCTCGGCCAACAGGTCCGTGCCCCGGCTTCCCTGCGGCAGACAGGAGATCAGGTGATCCAGCAGGCGTTTTGCACCCGCGCGTCGCAACTCAGCGGTCTTTTCCAAGTCATTCCACTCGCGTCGCAATGTGATCTGCAATATCTCCGCGTTACGTCCCCACACCCCGAGGCTGCCCCCTCTGCCGCCTTCGCCCCGTCCATCGGCGGCAATGCTGCGGACGATGCGCCGCACATACTCCGGCAGAGCGCTGGCGTGGCCGTCGTCCTTGAGCTGTTGCGTGACGAGCCGCAGATGCAGCGGATAGGTGTCCCCTTTTGCCATATCCGGGGCCATCTCCTGCAATAGGGCGATCAGCGCTTGCTCTAACTCCGACGCCTCCACGAATCGTCGCTGCGAAGAGTGCTGCACCCCAACGTGGACGTAGGCGGTGAGTGCCGTATCGTTGCTGGCGATGCCCAACTGTTCCAGGTCATACAGCGCGCCGCGCACGCCCTCCGGCGTCAGCCCCGTTTCGGTCATCAACTCATCGGTGGTTATGCCCTCGTCCGCATCCGCGTCGATCAGCTTTTCGGAAATGATCATGAGTTGACGACGGTAGGCATCGTTGATTTCGGCCTTTTCGAGCTTGGCCCATGCCTCCTTTGCTGTATTCACCCGCAAGGAGGACGGAAACAGCTGAACCCGGTTCTCCTCGCGTGTCAGCAGTACCGCCTCCTCAAGCCACGCTACCGCCGTCCGCATACGTGTGTCGTCGGTGGCGGAATCGCGTTCAAATGCGTGCTCTTCGTCCTCACCGAGAATCTCACCGGTGGTCGCAACCACGTTCCCGTCCAAGCGCTTCTTCCGGTCCAGAGTCCGCAGCGCCCGTAAAACACCATGAATTTCCCGTCGCGTGAGGCGCGAACGGGCCGACATGCCGAACTGCCGCTCCACATCGTCCTGTGTGTAGAGCAGCACACAGCGCGCCATCTTCTGGTCGCGCCCGGCGCGACCCGCCTCCTGGATGTAGTTCTCCAGCGAGCCGGGAATGTCCGCATGGACCACCAGCCGCACATCCGGCTTGTCGATCCCCATCCCAAAGGCGTTCGTCGCCGTGATGATCCGCAGTTCTCCCTCGATAAATCTCTGCTGTACGTCCTTCTTTGTCTCCGGCAGCACGCCTGCGTGGAAAAAGTCCGCTTTCACGCCCTTTTCCTGCAAAAAAAGTGCCAACTCCTCCGTCTGCCGGCGCGTCGCGCAGTAGACGATCGCGCCGCCGGGCGTATCTTCAGGCAGGTCGGCTTCCAGGATTTGGTCGACATGGGCGTGCTTTTCCGCGTCGCTGGTCTTTACCACCACAAATTCCAGGTTCGTGCGTCGGGCGCCGGCGTCGAACACCTTCAACTCGACGCCGAGTTCCTCCTGGAAATACTCCACGATCTCGGCCTTCACGTCGGGTTTGGCGGTCGCAGTCAGGCATAACAGCGGCGGCACCGCTTCATCTCCCGCCTTCTCGCGGATGAAGCGCCCCACATAACGGTAATCGGGCCGGAAGTCGTGCCCCCATTTGGAGAGGCAGTGGGCCTCATCCATCACCCACGCGCCGATTTCGCGTTGTTCCAGAACGCGGCGAACTGACCTGCTACGCAGCTGCTCCGGCGCAATGAGCAGGATGCCGGCATCCCCCAACCGCACCCGCTCCAGCGCGTCAGCGCGCTCCGGCATAGACAGTAACCCGTTGACCGTGACGCACGAACCGATGCCCCGCGCCTCCAGCCCCGCAACCTGGTCGGCCATAAGCGCGACCAGCGGCGAGATCACCACCGTCAATGCGCCTGTTTTGTCGTAGCGGGACAGAGCAGGTATCTGATAACAGAGGGATTTGCCCGCTCCGGTCGGCAGGATTGCCAGCAGATGTTCTCCCGCCATCGCCGCCTCGACGACGGACTGCTGCAACGACCGTCCATCCCTGTCCTGCGGTTCCGGCCGGAAACCGTCAAAGCCGAACCAGCGCCTAAGCTCCCTGACGGCGTCGTGCCGCTCGCGGCACCAGTCGCAGGCGGGGTCGTCGCAGGGCGTGTCGCGCAGCCGCCGCACCAACCGGCCCGCCTCTGGAAACTGATGCCGCACCCACGGAGGCATCACCGAGTTGCCGCCGGACACCGACAGCCACGCCAACGCATAGGCCACTGGCCAGCCGCGTTGGGCTGCATTGGCCATGATCTCGTGAGCGTGGGTCTGACAGGCCGTACCGTCAAGGCATACATATATCGCGGCTTGCGCTTCCGCGTCCGACGGCCTGTGGCCATGCCGCAGAAAAGTGAAAACCCGGTCGAACCCCGCGCCATCCTCGACCGTGGTCAGCCAGTGCCAGGCTGTCAACAGCTCGGGAGGCGCATCCTTCAGCTTCTGACCCTGGTTACCGAATACCTCCAGCGTAAGCCGGGCATCCAGCTCCGGGTCGTTGACGCGCCCGCGTCTGAGTTGGCCGTCCTGGTAATGTTTGACGAGGTGGTGATAGGGGTTGCGAGGGAAGGCCAGCGGATTGAGCCTGAGTGTATCCACCGCCGGCAGCCGCAAAAGTCGCAGCCGGGGATTCGCAGCCCGCAGACGCGGCAAATCGAAATCGATCAGATTGTGGCCCAGAAGGAACGCCGCGCCGTCGGCAAAATCGTCCAGCTTGGTTAGTGCCGCGGCCAAGCCGCCCCTCCCGGCGGGGAAGAGCATCGCTCGTTCGCTGTCCGGGCGAACAGCAGCGAACTTGTGGATGCGGCTGTCCTGGACGCCGACTTCAAGGTCCAGTGAGAGGCAATGGAACGAGAGAAAGTCGTCCTTTTCCAACGGGCCTGCTAAGCGGCTTGTCATAGTCCCGGAGTGCAACAAAGCTGCGCCGCGGGGGGATGACGGCTTCCGCTAACCTGCTTCTTACATCTTAACCACTACCCATCCGCCTGCCGCGCCGCCGCCGCACCCTCCACCCGCGCCGCATCCCAGCCGCCATTCGCCACCACCAGCCGGTAGCGCAGCTTCAGCGTCTCCCCGGCCTCGAACTCATACACCTCATCGAACATGAACGCGAAGCTGGCGCACGCGTACGGCGTCTGGCAAAGGAACCAGACGTTGGGATAGCATTGACCGTCTGGTCCATCGTCTGTGAAGTCTGTTCGCTATCTCCTGGCAACGTCCCCACCTGCCCCGACTGGCATCTTCTGCAGGACCGCATAGTCTCTCGCAATGACCTCCCGGAAACCCTCAGAAATTCCGTGCCAGTCGAGCACGTCTACCTGAATCGGCAGGTCGGATTCCTCGAACGCTTCCTTCAACCGCGCAAGCGTGCTCCGGTCCAATGCCGTGACGCCTACGACTGCGAGGTCGAGGTCGGAATATTTCTTTGCAGACGATGTCACGCGGGAACCGAAGGCGCGCACTTCGCAAGCCGGCAAGTGTTCCGTCAGAATTTGCCTTACCGTTTCGAGGTGGTTTGGGTTCAAATCAATCATTGCGGGCTTCCGGCTTTTGTCTCACCCCCGCCAAGCCCCAGCCGCGCCCTCCACCCGCGCCGCATCCCAGCCGCCATTCGCCACCACCAGCCGGTAGCGCAGCTTCAGCGTCTCCCCGGCCTCGAACTCATACACCTCATCGAACATGAACGCGAAGCTGGCGCACGCGTACGGCGTCTGGCGGATGAACCATTTGTTGGGATAACGCAGATTGGCTGGGTGATCGAGAAAAGCGAGCGTCGACGCGTGGCCGTTGCCGTCGTGGCGGCCGGTGTACGCCAGCCACGCCGCCGCCTGCCCCATCGCCTCCGCACCGGCATGCCCCGCCGCCGTGATCACCTCGCCCTTGTCGAACGAGCGCGGCCCGCGCCAGAACAGCCCGCCGTACCCCGCCAGCGGACGGCCCTCCGTCGTCGGCGAGCCGATGTGCAGCGTCTCGCCCCTTACGTTGCGCAGGCTCGTCGTGAAGTCCAGCGCCCAGTAACCCGCGTCCGCGTCGACCGTTTCCACCGCAATGCCGCGCGTCTCGTCGAGCCAGTGCTCGCCCGCCTGTGTGATCCACGACAGCTTCTCCCTCGCCGCGAAACGGTCGTCCTCCACCTCGATCGATTCCCAGCCGTCATGGCGCTGGGTGCCGTTGTTGGGCAACTGCACATAGCCCTGCCCCTGCCGGTAGCTGGCCCCGCCCCAGAAGTTCTGGCCGTCCAGATGCGCGATCGTCATCTGGATGCCCTTGTGCCACACGTGGTCGTGCGGCCGGTAGTTCGTGATCAGGTCCCCCGCCAGCGTGTTGACCGGGTGGAAAAATGGCTTGGGCGACTCCGACTGCGGCATATCCGGCTCGTAGATATAGCGGAACAACGTAACCGCGTCCCACTTCAGTTCCAGCGAGGCAAACCCCGGTGTTCGGTGACCGGAGCGCGCCGCCTTCTCATTGCGCGTATGGATGAGCGATAGAGTCATACGATTCCGTTCTCTGGTGTGTGAGGTCCGTCAAACCGTGTGGATTTCAACCGCAAGAGGACCGCGGCGTCAACACAAACTAAATACCAACAACTGAAAACGTAACTACTCAGCCGCTATCAGTCTGCGCCCCTGCATGAGGCGAGCGAAGGTGTTTTCTCTCTCCTTGCTTGTTGGACGGTCGGGCCTGCGGCCCTCCCTTGTGCGGGGGGACTCCCCCCGCAACGCCCCCCTCCAAAACCAGCGCCCACCGACGGTACGTCGTCATTCCTGCAGTGCGGCCTATCCAACGTGGCGGCTGCCAACCAAATACACAATCAGATAATCTGAACGGCGGCGGGGATGGAAGACTGGTCGAGACCGATACGATATGTGGCTTAGTAGTTACCTGAAAACTACAAACTATCCAACATCTCCTGCAGCCGCTGCCGCGCCGCCTGCGGGTCCGCCTTGCCCTTGGTCGCCCGCATCATCTGCCCCATGAAGAAGCCGAACAGCTTCTTTTCGCCGGCGCGGTAGCGGGCCAGCTCGTCCGGGTTGTCGTCGAAGGCCGCCTGCACCGCCGCGTCGATGACCGAGGTGTTGCTCACCATCGCCAACCCTTCGCGCTCGACAACTGTCTGCGCATCGTCGCCGCTGCGGTACATCGACTCCAGCACCTTCTTGCCCGTGTTGGCGTTGATCTCGCGCGCGTCCACCATCTCCACCAGCGCGGCCAGCTGCTGCGGCTCCACCTGCGTCTCGGCGATCTGCCGCAGGTCCTGCCCCTCGCCGTCGGCATAGAGCAGACGGAACAGCTCATCCGTGATCCAGTTGGCCATGCGCTGCGCGCTGCCGTTCTTCTGCCCGTAGGCGGCGACAGCGGCCTCGAAGTAGTCGGCCACCGCCTTCTCGCTCGTGATCGTGCGCGCATCCTCCGCCCGCAGGCCCCACGCCTGCCGGTAGCGCTGCTCCTTCGCGTCCGGCAACTCGGGCAAGGTACGCGCCGTCTCCTCCACCCACTGCCGGTCAACCACCAGCGGCGGCAGGTCCGGCTCCGGGAAGTAGCGGTAGTCCTCGCTGCTCTCCTTCGAGCGCTGCAGCACCGTGCGCTGCCGGTCCTCGTCCCAGCCCATATTCACCTGCTCGATCGTGCCGCCGCTCTGCAGCACGCCGGCCTGGCGTTCAGCCTCATAGGCGATGGCGTTGCGCACCGCGCGCAGGCTGTTGAGATTCTTCACCTCAACCTTCGTGCCCAACTCGCCGCGCGCTGCCTGCTCCGGCGTGCGCACGCTGATATTCGGCTCACAGCGCAGCGCCCCCTCCTCCATGTTGCCGCTGTTCACGTCCAGGTAGCGCAGGATCGAGCGCAGCTTGGTCAGAAACGCGTACGCCTCGTCCGCGCTGGCAATGTCCGCCTCCGTCACGATCTCCAGCAGCGGCATCCCGGCCCGGTTCAGGTCCACCAGCGTGTGCAGCCCCGCGTGCGTGTTCTTGCCCGTATCCTCCTCCAGGTGGGCGCGGTGGATGCGGATGCGTTTAACGCCGCCTTCGGGCAGGTCGATCTCCACCCAGCCGTTGCGGCACAGCGGCAGCTCGTACTGCGAAATCTGATAGCCCTTCGGCAGGTCCGGGTAGTGATAATTCTTGCGCGCAAAGACGGCCGTCTCCGCGATCTCACAGTTGAGCGCCAGCCCCGTGCGAATCGTCGCCTCGACCGCGGCGCGGTTGCCCACCGGCAGCGCTCCCGGCAGCCCCAGGCAGACCGGGCAGGTGTGCGTATTCGGCGGCGCGCCCTGGTAGTCCGCGCTGCAGCGGCAGAACATCTTCGTCTTCGTCAACAGCTGCGCGTGGACTTCCATGCCCACGACCACGTTGTATTTCTGTGCCACTTGCCCGCAACCTCCCTTGCAGCGGTCTGCAAACGATTCCGTGTCTCTCCTGCCCAATCATACCCCGCCCAACGCCAATTCCGAAACAAAAGAGCGTCTCCTCCCCCCCTTCCGGCCGGGACCGCCGCGCGCCTTTGACAGATCGCTTCCCACCGACTGATAATACCTTGTCATGCACGTCCGAGACCCCCTCTCCGATCCAACCGTTCGACGATTTGCGATGAGCGCTGGATGGGGCAAACCGTCGAATTCAGGGTAACCCATTGAACAGCGCGCCGATCCCATCCCGTTCCCGGCCGAGAGAGCGATTCCGTCTGGCGAACTCCCTCTCGATCCTGCTCCTGCTCGGCCTGATTCTGACCGCATGCCGCGACAGACGCGCTACCCCCACCGCCGTTCCCACCGACGCCGCCCAACCCGCGCCGGCCACCGCGACAAGCGCAGCCGCGACCCTCCCGGCGCCAACCGCACGCGCCGCCGCGTCAACCTCCGACCGGTCGTCATCGCCGGCATCACCGCCATCAGCACCGCCAACCGCACCGCCAGGCAGCCCCACCCCCCGTCCGCCCGCGACCGCAGAGCCGCTCGCGCCGGCATCCCCGCTCGAACAGGCCGCCAATCTCCACCGGATCGGCGAATACGGCCAGGAGCAACGCCTGCTCAACACGCTGCTGGCCGATCCCCAGACCGCGTTTGGCCAGGAGCAGGAGACGCCCCCTGCCTCCCTCGAGCAGCAGCGCAGCGCAATCCTCTACCGGCTCGCCCTCTCCTATCTCGCCGACGCAAAGCCGGCCCAGGCCTTGAACGCGCTGGACCAGTTCCGGCTTCTGGGCGATTTCCTGCCGGCGGACGATAGCGGCGCATCGCCTTCCGCCCAGGAGATAGCGCATCTTACGATCAACAGCGACTTCCTGCGCGCCGAAGCGCTGGCGGGTGTCGGCCGCAGCGCCGAAGCCGTCATCGTCTATCGCACATTCCTGGAGGAGCGCCCGCAGGTCGCCGGCATTGTCGAGGAGATTATCGCCGATACCTGGCTCGCAGTCGGCGAGCGGTCGCAGGCCGCCAACGCACTGCGCCAGGCCGCCAGTCACGCCGCAACCGCGCGCGAAGAGGTCCGCCTGCTTGAGCGGCTGGCCGGCGTTCTCGAGGGCATGGGCCGCTGGGACGAGGCCGCCGCAGTCTACGATCAGATAATCGCCAGGGCCGGCTCCGATGAGGAAGAACCTGACCTGGCCGCAGCAGATCTGGACCAGCCAGCCCCCGACTTCGATGACATCCTCGGCTACAGGGAGTGGCCCATCTTCCTGGTCAGCTACCTCTACCGCGCCGGCATCGCCTATGCCGCCGCCGGCGACGAGGACGCCGCCATCGCCCACTGGAGAATGGCGCTGGCCGAAGGGCCGGCCAGCGATGCCGCCTACCTCTCCCTCATCCAGCTCGTGAACAGAGGCGCACAGGTTGATGACTTCCTGCGCGGCGAAATCGACCTGTTCGCCGAAGCCTACATTCCCGCCATCTTTGCCTTTGAACGCTTTCTTGCGGAGTCGCCGGACGACGACCGCGCCGGCGAGGCCTGGCTGGGAATCGCCCGCGCCCAGATCGGCTTGGGGCAGTGGACCGCCGCCCGTCTCTCCATCGACCAGGTGCTGGAAAACTACCCGGACTGCGCCTGCCTCGGCAGTGCCTGGCTGGCGCGCGCCCAGCTCGCGACGGCCGAGGGCGCGCCCGCAGCCGGTCGCCGCATCTACCGCACCTTCGCCCGCGAACGCCCCGACGACCCGCTCGCCCCGCAGGCCCTCTGGCTGAGCGCGCTCTCAGCCATCGAAGCCGACGCCCACATCGATGTCAGCGCCGCGCACCATGTCGACGTCCCCACCGACCCATTCGACGAGGCCGTCGCCGATCTGCTCCGCCTCACCGACGCCTTCCCCAACAGCCAGCAGGCCGCCGATGCGCTCTCCGTCGCCGGCATCGGCGCATTCGCCCACGGGCGTTATGCACAGGCCGCCAACAACTTCGCCCGTCTGCGCAGCCACTACCCCGACGCGCAGCCCCATGCCGCCGCCTACTGGCTGGGCCGCGCCCTCCATGCCCAGGGTGAGGTCGAAGCGGCCCGCTCACTCTGGCAGGAGCTCGCCGCCAGCGCGCCCGAGACCTATTACGGTGTGCTGGCGGGATTGGAAGCCGGAGCCGCGTTGCCGGGCCAGGATTTCGTCCCCCGCATGGGGGCGTTTGCCGCCAGCGCGCCCGCGCTGCCCGGCGACGACGGCAGCCGCGCCTTTGCCGAAAACTGGCTCCGCACCCTTGAAGACAACCCGCAAGACCAGCCTCCCGATGCGACGGACGCCGTCAACAACGCCGCGCAATCGGACCTTCCGCAAGCCGTCTTCGACGACCCCGACTTCGCCGGCGGCGAGATGCTCATACAATCGGGCCGTCGCGCCGAAGGCTTGAAGCTGCTCGAACTGGCCTACTGGCGTTACCGCCACGACCCTGCCGCGCTCTATCCCCTCATGCTGCGGTTCAACGCCCTCGGCGCCAACCGCCTCGCGATCAGCGCTGCCTATCATCTCATCCAACTCAGCCCCACCGGGCAGGTAGCCGCCGCGCCGCTCTTCCTCCAGCGCATCGCCTATCCCAGGCACTACGCTTTCCTGGTCGAAAGGGAGGCCGCAGCCGTCAAAATCGATCCCCTCCTCCTCTACAGCCTCATCTTTCAGGAGAGCCTTTTCGAGCCGCCCGCCCGCTCCTTTGCCGGCGCCCAGGGCCTCACCCAGATCATCCCCAGCACCGGCGCCGAAATCGCGCAGCGCCTCAACTACCCCAACTACTCTGTCGAGCTCCTCAACCTTCCCTCCGTCAACGTCCGTTTCGGTGCATTCTACCTGCGTTGGGTGCGCGACTTCGCCCACAACAACGACGTAGCCGCTCTCGTCGGCTACAACGCCGGCCCCGGCAACGCCAGCGTCTGGTTCGACCGCACCGCGCCCGACGAAGCCCTCTTCATCGAGCTGCTCCCCTACGATGAGACCCGCCTCTACCTCCACCGCATTCTCACCCACTACTACCATTACGCGCGCATTTACGGTTCTCAGTAATACATTCGCTGCGCGTCGAATACAGTTACTGAAAACCAATAACCAAGAACTGCTGTTATTATCGTCCCGCGAGCCCGGTGAACTGCGCGCCCTGCACAAATTGGCGCTGGGCAAAGAAGAAAATGAGGATAACCGGCGCGATCGTGATCATTGACGCGGCCATGACGAGGTGCCAGAAGTTGCCGAAGCGGCCTTTGAACCAGAGGAGCCCGTGGGGAAGGGTGTACATATCGCTTTCGGAGATGTAGATCAGCGGTTCCATGAAGGCGTTATAGTGCTGCAGAAAGGCGAAGATGGTGATAGTGGCGACGGCCGGGCCGCAGAGGGGAGCGATCACCTTCCAGAGGATGCGGAAGTTGGAGGTGCCGTCGATCTTGGCGGCCTCGTCCAGTTCCAATGGCAAGGTCAACATATATTGACGCATGAGGAATATGTAGAAGGCGGCGCCAAACCAGGCCGGCAGCGAGGGGCCATATAGTGCCAGCTGACCTTCAGATTTTCTTGGGCTGAAATGGCACTCTAAGGACATAATTGAGTCGGTGGTTGCTTTGCACTATTGAGGCGATTTCCTGTTTGGCGATTCCCAATTGCATCAGAATACGAAGCAATACCAGAGTCTCAAGCTTTTCATATAGGTTCATCAGTTCTCCTCCCATAGCTGCCCTATGTTCAAGACCACTAGAATAATGAGTCAAGTAATTTCGCGTGTCGGCCACTCGCTTTGCAAACTCTCTACTCCCTTCATCATTCCCAAACCATGAGCTTGGCCCCAAAAACTGGACCACAAGCTAAGGTGTATAATGGAGCAATTCACCGAGCCTGTGGAGGGGCAAAACGATGGTCAAGAAACGGCGGCGACACTCAGCGGCCTACAAGTTTCGGATTGCGCTGGAAGCGCTTGAAGGCAGCAAGACGATTGGCCAGTTATCGAGTGAACACGAGGTTCATCCCAACATGATACGGGCCTGGAAACGGCAACTGCTGGAAGGGGGGCCCAGCGTCTTCGCCAGCAATGGCGAGCGCAAGCAACGGGAGCAGGAGGCGCAGGAAGCAGAACTTTATGAACAGATCGGGCGGCTCAAAATGGAACTTGAGTGGCTCAAAAAAAAGTTGCCTGCTTTGGTTCGTGAGAGACGGCGCATGGTCTATAGCCAGCATGCGGCCCTGAGTGTACGGCGGCAGTGCGAGTTGCTGGGGCTTAATCGGGCCTCCTTCTAGGGCTTTATGCTAGTTAGGGAAGGCCAGTTTTCTGATCTGCAGGTAGTCGGGCGCCGCCGTGAGGCGATTGATGTAGATGCATAGGGTGTGTGCGGCGAGCTTGGTGTAGAGGCGGGCGCACAGTCCCTGGAAAGTATGTGCATGGTTGGTCTCGATTTGGAATTGTTCGACCAACTGGCTGTTGACGGTTTCAATGATTTGGCGCAACGAGTTAAAGAGGCGACGGACAGACTTGGGGAGCTGTCGCTTCTGGTTGCGGCGGGTCAAGGTGTGCAGGCGGATGCGATTGTGTTGCCAAAGTTCGGCAGCGACCTCTGCACTGATATAGGCTTTGTCGCCGATGACGTGGCAGTTGCTGTGTTGCGCCAAGAGTTCGCGCCCTATTTTCAAGTCAAAGACACTGGCAGGGGCGAGCTCGAAATCGAGGATGAGACCGCCTGCAGTGGTCAGAAGATGCAGCTTGTAACCGAAAACTGTCTCTTTGCGGGAGGCGATCTTACCGAAATTTGCGCCATGGGCTGTCCAGTCACCACGCGAATGAGGCGCAAGAGGAAACTGAACCACGGGAATGGGCAGACTATCGATTACACAATGCCCATCTCGAGAGAGATCGATTCGAGCCAACGTCATCTGTCGTATCCGGTTGATGACAAACTGTAACTGCCGCCGTCGCCGATTGAAGCGGCTTTGTTCCGGCAAGATGGAAAACTTATCCCGATGTGCCTGCATATGACTGAGCAACTCTGTTTCCACATCTCAACCCAGGCACTCGCCGATGAGACAGATGGCTATCATTTCACTATCACTACACACCGGCTTGGGCCCCGGTCGTCTCAGATCGCCTTCCAGTTCTTGGCACATGTCGTCAACGACCACATAGACCCATAGACAGAAATCGTCAAAGTGCGCTATCATTCGGTTGGTCCTCCTGGCGAGATATTTTGTTTGTGGCGAACTTCAAAGTTATCTCACCAGGGGACTTTTTTCAAACGCTATCTAGCATAAGGCCCTTCTACTATCAAACGGCTTCCGAGTCGGCATTGAACCTGGACCTGATGCGGCTGATTGATGAGCAATTCCTGCGCACACCCTTCTATGGCTGGCCCAAGATGACCGCGTATCTGCGTCGCCTGGGCTATGCTGTCAACGGCAAGCGGGTCAGACGGTTGATGCGTCTGATGGGCATTCAAGCCATCTACCCCAGGAGAAACAGCAGTGCGCCGGGCAAAGGGCACAGGCGCTATCCCTATCTGTTACGCAATCTGCCGATTACGCATGTCAACCAGGTCTGGAGTGCAGACATCACTTACGTGCCTTTGCTGCGTGGCTTCATGTACCTGGTCGCTGTCATCGACTGGCACAGCCGCTACGTGCTCCCCTGGCAGCTTTCCAACACCCTGGACGGCATCTTCTGTCTCAATGCCCTGCACCAGGCACTCGTCAAGGGTCGACCCAAGATCTTCAACACCGACCAGGGTGCGCAGTTCACGGCCGATGCCTTGACCGCCTGCCTGCTCGCAGCCGACATACAAGTCAGCATGGATGGCCGCGGCCGCGCCCTCGACAACGTCTTCTGCGAACGCCTATGGCGCAGCGTCAAATATGAGAACATCTATCTCAACCAGTATGGCACGGTGCGTCAGCTGCACGCTGGGCTGACCGCCTATTTCGACTTCTACAACCATGAGAGACCGCATCAAAGTCCCGACAATCGCACGCCGGCGGAAGAGCACTTCGTGCTCTGTTCAGAGCCGGCCGCATTCGCCTAAATGCACCTTATTTTTCCCATTTCGTGGTCTAACGATTGGGGCCAACCATATAGATCTGTGCGAAATGCAGACGGGGATGGGGTCGTGCGAGAGAGGTGAGCCTTCTTTCCTGTACCCTCTCGGTAGTTCGGCCACAGGGGCAATTGAACTGTATCCCCTCGTGGGCGGTGGACTCGGATGCAACAGCGAAGGTCAAGGAATGTAAGACAACCTAATGTAGATCCCAAATGAGACCAAGAAATTGCAGACAGAAGCAAAGCGAGTGAGATTTCCGGGAGGCCATGAAACAGGCCATGTGAAAAATCTTGGTTTCAAGTGAAACTTACATTAGGTTAGCTTTCCTATTCACTGTTGGCTCGGTCGATCACCTAGCAAGGCGGCCGCTATATAATGTCCGGTGGCGCTGTCTGGAATGTGCTCATAGGTCTGTACTGGACCTAACGTGTTCAACAGTTGACCTATCAGTACAGCCAAGCCAACGGGAACTGCCATGAAAAGGTGAACCTGCCCCTGCACATCATAATTCTGTCTAGCGCTCCTAGCAGCCTCAATCACAAGATGTGCTACATCAACCGCTTCTCCGCTTGAATCCAACTTTAGGTTTCCGGATTCTGAAGCGGTCCCGGGCTTTACATGGGCAAGAGCTCTAAACTTTGGTAAGAATGCGCCAGAGTTGCTAACCGCTTTTGAAACGTCAGCGTTTACAGAAACAAGAACGGCAAGGTCGTCGGCATCCGTGCTACCCGCGTTGTATCTTACTGTAAGCCCTGAGTTTTCACGAGAATCCTGTAGCGTCCATTCTTGTGAGGATCGCCCCGGAGTGTACTGTTCCCACGAGAGTTCTATACCCTTTGTAGCCATGAAGTAATAGCCCAAGGCAGTGGCAGCTGGGATCGAGAGCAGACCACTGGCTCGTATTACCCGTCCCGGCGCCTTCTCTGGGATTAATTCGCTTATACTGTCTAAAGCGGGTAGCAAGTATCTTTGCCACGTCTCGGCCGTAGCGACTCTCTCTTCAAACCTGTGCGTCCAGTCTACAATCAGAGGAATGGAATGGTCGGATGGAGGGTTGCTACGTGTATATAGTCCAAGCTTCAGCGGATCTTCCGGGGACAAGTATTGTTGGATAGCTTCAAGACGCCGTGCCAGAATTCTGCGTGCTATGAGATGAATTTCAGATTCGTTGGCAGGGTTGGATTCGACCTTTCGGATGTTCCACTGAAGTAGATCCTCTATTGTACAAGCGTTTCTTAATGCCTCCGCTGCGCCTTGATAGTCCAAGCCGCCTGCCGCGATGGGCACGACGAAGAACCCGTCCTCGCTTCGGTATCGCTCAAAAATTAGTGGCGCTTCCACTCGATGAATGAAGGGTGAATGTGCGACTTCGGGAGTAAGCCACATCACGGCATTCGATGTCTGAGGATCTCTCAGTATTGATCGAACGAAATCTTCCGTCGGTTCTTCGTTCAGGTTCTTGATGTCATGCCAGGTAGGAATTCCTAAGTCGTGTTGGCGTTCAATGAGAAATTGGGCTTCGCTAAGGCGACATCTACGGTAACACAGAAAGGACTTGCCTGTCGGTTCAATCATCTCATTCCTCGTTTCTAAAGGGTGGAGTAGGAGAAAATGCTTGGGCATAAGCCTCTGCACCTTCGAATTTCACAGGAGCATCAGGGAAAGCATCAAAAAGCACCCCTGGCAGAAATCTCCTAGTCAAATCAGAATAGGTACAGCCATAACCTCGTTTTCTCGAATCGCCGAGAATCTTAGCTAAAGTCTGGAACTGTTGACTTTCAAATCCTAGTCCATCCAGACCGGCGGTCAGGACGGCTGTAATTTGTTCCAGACTGGGTCTATTGAAAGCGAAAACGTCGGCGGCTCTTCTCAAGACTGCAGGGTCGAGGGCCTCAAGTCTGTTGGTACACATGACCACAAGAACCGGATATTTGCCGCCGCCGATGCGGTCAATGCCCCTGATCAGAGCATCTACTCCTGCACGATCCTCGTGGTGCATTTGACTTAGGTCCCTCGACTGGGCTAGGGCGTCAGCTTCATCAATTAGCAGGACAATTGCGCTTCTCGGACTGGAACCATTTGAAGCGAGTTTTCGTGCCTCTTCTTCAATTCGTTCGAATACTGCTGTGATAAGGCTAGTCATCTGACCAACCGCACCCTGCCCACGAACTCCTAGGCTCATGCGATAAAGAGTAATGGGTATGTTTAGTTCACGAGCTACTAAGTCGGGGAACGACTCCGCCAGTGTAGTCTTTCCGGTTCCAACATCGCCAGCGAAAAGAAATAAAGGCAGCCTGCCCTTGAATGCTTGTGTTAAAGGTACAATGGAACCGTAATGTCGCTCACTCCATTCCTCCACTTCGTCAGGACGCAGGAGAATCCGGGACTCCTTCAGAAGGCGATCTTTCTCATTATCAAGCCCAACCAAGTTCGAAAACTGTTCTTGAAGGTTCAGATCTGGGTAGTTCAAGATTGCATCAAACAGAACATCACTTAAGTATTTCATTAGACTGAATACACCCCGCGCTCAAGAGCAGTTCCATTCCTGTAGTATGTCTTATCCGAGGTCCATCCTCCTGAATCAAACTCAGGCTCTGTCCCATCGGTTCGCTGAAAGGGAAGCAACTCTTGAATTCGTTTGCGTTCGCTTTCGCTAATGGAATGCCAAGATTCATTATGTTCAAGGAACGAGAGCCACGAAGCCCCTGAAATGTCTGCGCCTGGTGGGATCCTACCAGACCGATCGTCCTCAAGTAACATCCCAAAAGAGGAAATGGTGTATCGAATTACAATTATCCACTTGTTGTCTCTCTTGAATCCATATTCAACCATCTTGAGGGACTTGTTCACTAACAAAATTACAAGCTCCTCTTTGAAGGCCTCGATTTTCTCGTCAGACGGCTTGCCATAGAACAATTGCATCTGTTTCAAATCTGCCGCGACCTTCGAAGCTAGGTAGCCGGCATCGGTCTTGGTGACGGTATCGGAATGTGTGTAGCTAATGGTCATTATTTCACCTTAAAGGATGGTCCAAGGATTTCTTGCCACGATGCGACTGCGCGCCCCTTGGTATCGGAATACTGAGCCTCCGTGAGAGCATCTAGCGCATCAGCACTAGCTTCGACTATTGCGATCCTGTCCAATTCAGAGTAATTCTCTGTCACGTTATTTTCGTGATTCACGGGGTCGTAAATCTGAATAGGGCATGAATCGTCTTCCGGTAGGCAATCCAGTGAGTAATAGTCATCAAAAGCGATTCTGGACTGCAATTTCGATTGAACTATCAACGCAAAGAAATTTTGAAGAACCTGAACGTAGTCGTTGAAAATGTACCCGCTGTCAAGCATGTGAGCGCAGAGCAATTCAACAATGAAGGACTTGAAGCGGAATTGATCGTTGTGAGTCTTTCTTAAACGTACCCACCATTTGAGTAGTCTTATTGCCTGCGCGAAATGTTTCGTCTCTTGTTTCTTCCTCTTCCTAATGAACTCTAGGTGAAGCCGGACGCTTGTCTGGAGCCAAGTGCCATTGTTCCTGTTGAGAAGGTATCCTCTGTCATCAGAATCATCTTCGTAAAGCACGGGGACGACATCTACATTTAGACCGCTACCTTTGAAATTGACAGTCACACAATGGGTTTCAGGAGTGAACTGGTCAGTGCACATATTAGGATTGGCTTCACGGAGACGCTTGGCCAGCCAGTCAAGCATTTCCGATTCATCTGTCGGCGCCTCGGACTTGCGAACGTAAACGGCGACGTCCATGTCGTTTATCGTTTTCAATGCTGTTCCCTTTGCTACGCTCCCAGAGTGCAGCATTTTCACGAGAGCGAAGTCGCTATCTTCTTGAATCTTGGCGGCCAGACGGTCCCGAAGCGCATTTACTTGGTTCCGGTATTTCTTTGCCCGATCCGACGGAAGATTCACGACTTCATCGCTAAACTTCACAAGATTCGAATGATTTACATGGGATGCCATTTTTTTGTTCCTTTATCATTACTCGTCTACGGTCTAATGACGCGTTTCTAGCGTACGACAGGCGTGCCACACATGAAACAATCCGTAACTAAAAAAGTAGACTCAAACAAGAATTCATCGAGCACATTGGCTGTGCTTCGCACCATTTTGCTCACTTGACGTCAGATCTAAGATCTGGTAGCCTAGCGAAGTACGGCCATGTCAAACCTCCTTTCGCCCCCAAAAGAGAAGGCGTACGATGTGGCAAAAAGATGCGCGAACGCGTGTCTCGTACCAAGGATAGCTGACGTCACCTCACGCCAATGAAAGCCGTCAGCTATCCTATTTTTATTTCTATATCATTATGCCATGGGATGCTGTGACTTGTCAAGTCTTTGAGTCTTTAGAACACATGATCGAGGCATGGCATCGTTGCTCGAATAATCCTTCTGCCACCAGCCTCAAGGCAATACCATGCCCACCCTCAACCTCAAACCCACGCACAAGCCCGTCAAATCCTACTACGCCGCCCTCGACCAGTTCGCCCAGCTCGGCATTACCCACGAAACCGCGGTGCGCGCCGCGTTCCAGGCCCTCCTCGAACACTGCGCCCGCCAGTGCGGCTGGACCCTCGTGCCCGAACACGCAATCAGCACGCGGCGTGAAAAACGCATCGTCGTCGACGGCGCCCTGATCGACAATTTCCGCCTCCCCCACGGCTACTGGGAGGCCAAGGATATCGACGACGACCTGCCCGCGGAGGTCGATCGCAAGTTCGCGGCCGGCTACCCGACCGACAACATCCTCTTCCAGACCCCCCAGCGCGCCATCCTGTGGCAGAACGGGCGCATGACGTTCGACGCCGACCTGACCGACGCCGCGTCGCTGATCGAGACTCTCCAGACCTTCTTCGGCTACCGCCCGCAGGAGTACGCCGCCTGGGAGGAGGCCGTCGCCCAGTTCAAGGACAGGGTGGCCGATATCGGCCAGGGCCTGGCGCAGCTGATTCAGCAGGAGCGGCGCAGCAATCCGGCCTTCACCACCACCTTCGCCGGTTTTCTGGACAAGTGTCGCCAATCGATCAACCCGAACCTATCGGAGGGGGCGGTCGAAGAGATGCTGATCCAGCACCTGCTGACCGAACGCCTCCTCCGCACCGTCTTCAGCAACCCCGACTTCACCCACCGCAACGTGATCGCCAGCGAGATCGAAGGCGTAATCCACGCGCTCACGTCGCAGTCATTCAGCCGTGCCGATTTCCTGGGCAGCCTGGATCGCTTCTACCTTGCCATCGAGCGCACAGCCGCGACAATCCACGACTTTTCCCAGAAGCAGCACTTTCTCAACACGGTCTACGAGCAGTTTTTCCAGGGCTTTTCGGTCAAGTGGCGGATACGCACGGTATCGTATACACCCCCCAGCCGATCGTCGACTTCATGGTGAAGAGCGTGGCCGCGATCCTGAAGCGGGAGTTTGGCCGTTCGCTGGCGGACGAGGGCGTTCACATCATCGACCCGTTCGTGGGCACCGGCAACTTCATCGTGCGCATGATGCGCGAGATCCCGCGCACCGCGCTGGAGCGCAAGTACAAGGGAGAGTTGCACTGCAACGAGGTCATGCTGCTGCCCTACTACATCGCCAGCATGAATATCGAGCACGAGTACTTCGACGCCACTGGCGTCTACAAACCGTTCGAGGGCATCTGCCTGATGGACACCTTCGACCTGGCCGAGGACCGGCAGCTGCCGCTGTTTGCGCCGGAGAACACGCAGCGGGCGGAGGAGCAAAAGCGTACCCCCATGTTCGTGGTAATTGGGAATCCGCCATACAACGTCGGGCAGGTAAATGAAAACGACAACAACAAGAACCGCAAGTATCCGACAATGGACAAGCGGGTCGCGGAAACTTATGCAAAGGACTCAAAGGCAACCAACAAGAACGCGCTCTCTGATCCTTATGTGAAGGCGATTCGATGGGCGTCGGACCGCATCGGCGAGGAAGGGGTAGTCGCCTTAGTGACCAACAGCGGCTTTCTTGATGGGGTAGCTTCCGATGGAATGCGCAAACATTTGGCGGAAGATTTCGACTGCATCTACATCCTCGATCTGGGCGGGAATGTGCATAAGAATCCGAAGCTCTCAGGCACAACGCACAACGTTTTCGGCATACAGGTCGGCGTCAGTGTCAATTTTCTAGTCAAGAAGAGCGATAAGACAGTTTCCTGCTCTCGGATCTTCTATGCTCACGTTGATAAATTCTGGCACAAGGAGGAAAAGTACCGCTTTCTCGATGAGAGGAAACAGTACGATTATGTCGAGTGGAAAACGCTAAGCCCGAATAAGCGAAACACTTGGTTGACAGAGGGACTCCATGCCGAATTTGAGGATTTTGTTCCCATAGGAAGTAAGGAGGCAAAAGCGGCAAAAGGTGAACCGGAAGAAGCAATATTCAAATTGTATAGCCGCGGTGTCGCAACGTGTCGCGATGTATGGGCCTACAACTTTGAGTGCAACACTCTAGAGGAAAACATGAGGCGGATGATAGATACTTACAATAAGCAAGTGTTCATGTGGGAACAGAATTCTCTGAAAGGAACTAGCGTAGATGATTTTGTTGTCTATGATGATAAAGAGATAAGTTGGAGTCGAGACTTAAAATCCAAATTGAAGCAAGGCAGACTTGCGGTATATGATGCAAACAAGGTGAGGACCTCGATTTATCGTCCCTTTTCCAAATCGAATCTCTACTTTGACCGAATGATGAACGACGTAGTGTATGTTTTTCCGTCTATCTTCCCCTCAAAGGAAAGCGAGATAGAAAATCGGGTCATTTGTTTGACTGACAGAGGATCCGAAAAACCATTCATGGTTCTAATGAGTTGTCACTTGACAGATCTGCATGCTGTTGGGGCAGGTAGTAGCGCCCAATGCTTCCCGTTCTATACGTACGACGAGGACGGCAGCAACCGCCGCGAGACCATCACCGACTGGTCGCTGGCGCAGTTTCGCGCTCACTACCACGACGACAGCATCACCAAATGGGACATCTTCCGCTACGTCTACGGCCTCCTACACCACCCCGGCTACCGCGAACGCTATCAGGCCAACCTCAAGCGCGAGCTGCCGCGCATCCTCTTCGCTCCCGATTTCCGCGCCTTCGCCGCGGCCGGCGCCCGCCTCGCCCAACTCCATGTCGGCTATGAGGAGCAGCCGGTATATCCGCTCACAAAGGTCGAAACGCCGGACATGCCGCTCGACTGGCGCGTCGAAAAGATGCGCCTCTCCAAGGACAAGACGCAGTTGCGCTACAACAGCTTCCTCACGCTCGACGGCATCCCCAGCGAAGTTTTCAGCTACCGCCTTGGCAACCGCTCCGCCCTCGAATGGGTGATCGACCAGTACCGCGTCAAAACCGACAAACGCAGCGGCATCGTCAACGACCCCAACCGCGCCGACGACCCCCAGTACATACTGCGCCTCATCGGCAAGGTCATCAGCGTAAGCCTGGAGACGGTAGAGATTGTGGCGGGGCTGCCCATTCTAGGCGCGGGTGGGGAATGAATTGATTTTATGGGCCAGAAGAGAGTCCCGCCCGTTCATGAATAAGGAGAAAGTATGACGAAGATTTTCGTCACATTCGACAGGTCCTCAGCAAGCTTTAAGGAACGTTGCAGTTCCATAGAAATGTATCTTCGGAAAGGGAAAGTCAAGCAGGATGTATTTGTCCCCTCAATGGGTCCGGAGGCCTGGAGGGCATTGTTAACCAGTCCCAAGAAGCATTGGCAGTGCGGGAAGTCTGCAAAGGAACTCGCCTATTGTTGGGAAAAATGCGAAGAATTCCCTCCAGAAGTGGAGATGATTCTGAATCAATCCGAAGCTTTCGATAGAATCGAACTGTTGCTGGCATTTCCCGAATGGGCGGTCAAACTCCCTAGCAGCGGTCGACAATCACATAACGACATATGGGCTTTAGCTAAGACTCCAGATGGACTTGTTTCAATCGCGGTCGAAGGAAAGGTGAATGAATCATTTGACAAGACCCTGGGACAATGGAAGATAGACGCGAGCTCAGGGAAGTTGAAGCGGCTAAAATATCTGATGTCATGCCTTGGCCTCAATGCCGAGCCCCCCAGCCACGTTCGTTATCAGCTCATACACCGCACCGCGTCGGCTGTCATAATGGCCGAGAGATTTGGGGCCAAGGCCGCGGTCATGCTGGTTCAATCATTCAGCCCGACAGATAAAGGGTTTGACGATTTTTGTGAATTTAGTAGCCATTGCTTTGGGATCAAGGTCAAGACTGGCAGCCTCGAAATGGTCAGGATCAAGAGCGGTCTAGCGCTGCACATCGGGTGGGTGCGTGGGATCAGGGCTTGCCGATGAGAGTTTGTCGGATAAGGACCCTCCGACAGACAAGATCTCCTGACACAGAATCGCATCGAAAGAACCCACAGATTAGAAACAGAATTCAATGAGCTTAGACCCAAGTACTGTGCCAGGATCCAGGGTTTATAGTGGAGCATTTCACCCAACCTGTGGAGGGGCTGTACGATAGCCAAGAGACGGAGGCGACACACTACAGCCCACAACAAGCTCTGGGTTACGCTGGAAGCGCCTGTATGTAACAAGCCCATTAGCCAATGTCTCACCAATCGCACGCCCACAGAAGAGCGCCACTTCATCCAATGACGGCAGATTCCCCGGCGTCGAGTAGAGTCAGCCGCAGCCGTCTAGATGCACCTAGTTTTCCCCTTTCGTGGTTTAAACATTGGGGCCCACCATACCGCCCTGACCCTGTTCCAGGCAACGTTGCCCGCACCAATCCAGGTAGCGCCCAATACCCGGGCCGAAAGAGAGGCTGCTGCGCGCGGGCGCATCATCTTCGAACAAATCCGCTGTTCCGAATGCCACATTCCGGAGATGCCGCTCGCCAGCCCGGAGTTCGTCGAATCGGGCCCGTTCAACCCGGAGAACAATCTGCGGCCGGAGGATGTCAGCACGACCTACAGAGTCGACCTGTCAGCCTACAAAGAGGACATGAAAAAGGACGACAAAGGCAACTTCCTGATTCCCGCCTTCACCGACCTGAAGCGTCACGATATGGGTGAGTTTCTCGATAACGAGGCACTCGTGCAAGGGGGCATCCCAACTCAGTTCTGGCTGACGAGGAAGCTGTGGGGCATCGCATCGGAGCCCCCTTACCTGCACCACGGACACGCGACGCTGATTTCGGAAGCGGTCCTAACGCACGGCGGCGGAGCGCAGAAGCAGAGGAACGCATTCGCAAACCTGGAACAGGCGGAGCAGGCCGAACTCCTCGAATTTCTTCTGACCCTCCGCGTAGACGGCGGCGAGAAGTAGACGGTCGCTGATCCCCCCAAGGAACGCCAGCAGCAGATCAGGCGGAGATCCGGACAACGACCGCCACCCCAAGCCGGGCCCGGTACCGGAACAGGCCATCAGCCCCAGCAGCGGCATCGTCAACGACCTCAATCCCGCTGATGAACCGCACGACATTAGAAAATTTTCCACATGCCGTCACACTATCGCTGTCTAATCTGCCATGCATGCTTAAGCTGCCTCACTGTCCACCAAGACGGATTGACAAGTATAACGCCTAGGCTGCAATTCCTCCCTCACGGCATCATCTCGCCCGGCGCCTCGGCTTTCGCCATGCGCTAGCCCAGGCGCGGCACGGTGAAGAAATAGGTGGGGTTTCCCGCGTCATCGCCCAGTTTGCTTCTCAGCTTCTTGACAAAAGTACGGACCCATCTTGAGTCGCCCAACGCATCCACGCCCCAGACCCGTTGCAGCAGCTGGTCATGGCGCATAACCCGACCGGCGTTCACACAAAGTTCATAGAGCAGGGCATACTCGGTCGCGGTCAACCGTACCGGACGGTTGTTCACCGACACGGTTCGTTCGGCATAGTCGATGTACAAGCCGCTCAAGCGGTAGGGTTCACGCTGTTCATCCAGGTCGGGCGCAGCGCGCCTGCGCAGCGCGGCCTCGATTCTCGCCACCAGTTCCGTGGGTGAAAACGGCTTGACGAGATAATCGCTGGCCCCCTTCTGCAATGCATCGGCGATCGTCTCGTCCCGGCCATAGGCGGAAAGGAAAATAACCGGCAGCCCGGCCATCTCGGGCGTCTGCTCCATCAGTTCGATGCCATCGGTGCCGGGCAACACCAGGTCGGGCAGCACAAGGTCGGGCAGCACAAGGTCGGGCAAGTTCTCCCTGATGAGCGCGGGCGCCTCCGCCGGATCGCCTGTCACGATCGGGCTGTAGCCCGCTTGCGCCAGCATGCTGCGAACGTTCCTGAGTGTGTGCGGGTCGTCGTCAACCACAAGAATCCGTTCCGAATCCCTCGCCTGCAACTGCACACGATCCGGTTGGCGTGCGGCAACTTCCACGGCAGGGTTCGATTCAGGTGCCAGGGGCAGCGTGAAGATAAAACGCGTGCCCAGCCCTTCCCCGTCGCTCTCTGCCCAGATGCGTCCCCCGTGCGCCTCGACGATCCCCTTGCAGATGGCCAGGCCCAGGCCGGAACCCCTGCCCTCCTCTCCCCCACCCTCAACCTCGAAGCGGGAATACTTTCTGAACAGATAGGGCAGGCGTTCGGTCGGAATGCCCTCGCCCTCATTGACGACCCAGATGGCAACATGAGGTTCTCACGCGCCGCCGCCACCCGAATGCTCGACTTTTCAGGCGCATATCGGGCCGCGTTTGAAATGAGATTGCTCAGGAACTGTATAATGCGCCGTCTGTCGGCCAGAATGAGCGGCAGATTGCGCGGCAGGTCGATCTGCACGTTATTCTCGCTGCCGCTGTTCAGAACGATATTTCTGGCACGGTCCACCAAAATAGCCACCTCCGCCGGTGCGGGCGCGCTGCTCCTCGCGGTACCTGCGGGCGTTGGCAATGACCAACGCCGCCTGCGACGCGAACATCACCAGCGTCTCTTCATCAGCGCGGCTGAACGCCTGCCCTGACCTCTTTCTGGCGAGGAAGATATAGCCCAGACCCTCACCGTGATAGCGGATTGGGGCGGCAAGAAAGGAGAGTGGCCCGGCCAGGATGGGAGCTACCTCTTCGAGCATTCGAGACTTAGCAAAACCTTGTGAACTGGTGTGGCTGTATGAGTCGCGCACCCGCAGCGGCACGGGAATCCCACTGAGGTAATCGAAGAAGAACTGCCCTTCCGGCAACCCCCGAAGCCGCTTGCTTTCTTCGCTCGTCAGGCCCGATGAGAGAAACTCCGCCACCTGCCCCGCTTCATCGAGGACGGTGATTATTCCGCAACAGGCGTCGGTCAGCAACCGCGCGCGCTCCAGGACTTCGCGTAAAACGTCTGCCAAGTCCAGGCTTTCGTTGATGCGCCGGTTGGCTTCGCTCAGCTTGGAAAGACGGTCCTGCAGCGCCTCTATTTCGCGAACCGAATCGTCAGTTTTCGTCATTTCCCCTTCTCGTCGCGCGGGAATCTGAGAGATTTCTTCGTGCAGTACGGGCGCGCTTCGGTTGGCTGAAGAGGGAACTGAAAGTCACACTCCCTTGGAGCGTAAGCAACGGAATGCTGGCTGGAACGCAGCTTTGTGACGATTCCCAAGGCTCTGTCGTGCCCGCATTTTCGTGCAAAGGGGCACAAAAAGAGCACGAAATTGGGCGCAAAAGTCACGCCAAGTTCACACCAATGATGTAAGTTGATGTCCTTCCGAAAAAGATCAGGCCTGTATGGATTTGTGCAGTGATCTGGTCGATCCGTTCTGATCTACCCACTTGGGGCAGTTGCGATGATGCAACCAGACGCCCCAAAGCATCGGGTCGGCTTCCGTCTCCTCGTCATGGCCGCAGGGACGCGGCAGTTCTCAGAGGACAGGTTTAAATCATCTCGATGATGCAGGGGTGCCTCGTACACCGGCACATTCCCTTCTGTTGTCGTCTCTTTGGCGCAAATAAGCGGCGACAGCGGCCTCCGGTCTCCTGTAGCCGATCGTTGATAACAGTTCCGATGGAAGGATCTACGGGTCTGTTCTCAACACCCGGGATACGTTTGGCGACGTAGACGAGCGTTTATCCAATCTCGCGAAATGTTCAGCTCGTAGACATTGACTGTGTCTACGTCCCTCAAAGATGTGGGACATCAGCCGCTACAGCACGCGCGCAGAGAGGACGACCTCGTGCCACCCTTTCTGGCCTGTGCGCCTCGGTCTGACGGGTCCAAGCAATCGCCTTGTAGTTCGCAGGTGCGGCTGCCTTTGGCTTCCACCTCCGGAAGGTTGCCAGGGCGGAGCGGCAGGCGGATGTAGCGCATTCAAAAGAGCGTGCATAGCGTCAAGTTCAGAGATTGCCACAGAGTTGACTTGGCATGCACCTGGTGAAACGTCGCATTGAAATCACGCATAACGTCGCATTGAAATCACCTATAACAATGATGGCAAACATATTTGGTTCACATACAGGGGCGGTATTGGCATGCGAACTTTACGACGAAGGCTTCTTCTCTTGGTGTTGGTTTTTTGTCTTCTCACCGGAGCGTCGGTGCTATTCCGGACGTTTCGGAACACGAGACAAGCTTCTCCCCAACTCATTCTCCAAAGTGTACACGCCCAGACTGACGCTCGAGCCGTCAGCAATGTAGTCATTCAGAGCAATACGAACGGCGAAGCCACCGTCACTTGGAATGCACCGACGGAGACGCCGCACGATTACCGCATTGCCTGGAACGAGGCGGATCAGCCGGGCTTTCCTTCCTGGAGGGAGAATCACGGTAACGCCTATCCAACACAGCCGACCTACACGATTACCGGCTTGACCCCAGGCGTCCGTTATAAGATAAATCTGCGCGCCCGCTACAATGGGAGCGCCGGCCCCTGGACCGGGCCAATAGAATTTATCGTTCCCGCGTCGCCTACATCTACGCCGACGCACACTGCCACGCCCCAGCCGACGAACACTGCCACCGCCACGCCGACGCATACTGCCGCGCCCCAGCCGACGCACACCGCCACCGCCACGCCGACGCAAACTGCCGCGCCCCAGCCGACGAACACCGCCACCGCCACACCGACACAGACGGACACCCCTGAGCCGACGAACACCGCCACCGCCACGCCAACAACACAGACAGACGCGCCCCAGCCGACGAACACCGCCACCGCCACACCGACACAGACGGACACCCCCGAGCCGACGAACACCGCCACCGCCACGCCAACAACACAGACAGACGCGCCCCAGCCGACGAACACCGCCACCGCCACACCGACACAGACGGACACCCCTGAGCCGACGCAAACTGCCACCGCCACGCCGACCGCAACAGCCACGCATACGGCGACACCTACATCTACCTCTAGCAGGGAAATTTCCGACAGGGCCGGGCTGGATGCGCTTTACACCGCCACCGGCGGTGGCAGCTGGACCACCAGCACCAACTGGCTCTCCTCGGCCGCGTACGACGACTGGCACGGGGTTGACACAGACGACGTCGGGCGAATCACTGGGCTCAACCTGGCCAACAACGGACTGCGCGGCACGATACCGACCGAGCTGGGCAACCTGACCAGCCTGACTACGTTGGACCTCACCGACAACCAGCTGACCGGCTGCGTACCGCAGTCGTTGCAGAGTATCGCCGGCATCCAGGACGACCTGACCGCGCTCGGGCTGCCGCGCTGCCACCCCGACCTGGCGGCGTTGACTGCGCTTTACAATGCCATCGACGGACCCGCCCGGAGTGCCAGGGCAGGCTGGCTGACCTATGCGCCAATGAACGAATGGCACGGAGTCACCACCGACCTGGAGACAGGACGCGTCAAATGGCTGTACTTGGGAAGAAGCGGTCTTGCGGGGTCGATTCCGGCCGAACTGGGCGGTCTGACCGGCCTGACTACGCTGCTCCTCAATGGGAACAGGTTGAGCGGGACGATTCCATCCGAACTGGGCAGTCTGACCAACCTGCAGCAGGTCTACCTGAACGACAACCAGTTGAGCGGGACGATTCCATCCGAACTGGGCAGTCTGACCAGCCTGCAGCAGGTCTACCTGAACGACAACCAGCTGAACGGTGAGATTCCGAGTGAACTGGGCAGTCTGACCAATCTGACTGTGTTGAACCTGAGCAACAACCAGCTAAGCGGCTGCGTACCGCAGTCGTTGCAGAGTATCGCCGGCATCCAGGATGACTTGACCGCGCTCGGGCTGCCGCGCTGCCACCCCGACTTGGCGGCGTTGCGGGCTCTGTACAACGCCACCGACAGCGCTAACTGGACTACGAGCACGAACTGGCTCTCCTATGCGCCGCTGAGCGACTGGCATGGCGTCACCACCAACGAGAGCGGGCGCGTCACCAGGCTGGAGTTGAACGGAAACGGATTGAACGGCGCGCTCCCGAGCCAGCTGCGTGCTCTGACCAGCCTGGAGAGGCTCTATCTGCACAACAACAGCTTGAGCGGTGCGATCCCGACGCAGCTGCGTGCTCTGACCAGCCTGGAGAGGCTCTATCTGCACAACAACAGCTTGAGCGGTTCAATTCCGACGCAGCTGCGTGCTCTGACCAGCCTGGAGAGGCTCTACCTTCACAACAACAGCTTGAGCGGCGCGATCCCGACCCAGCTGGGCACGATGACCAGTCTGGAGAGGGTCAACCTGCGCCACAACCAGTTGAGCGGCGCGATCCCGTCTGAGCTTGGCAACCTCACCAACCTGGCGTTGCTGGACCTGCGTAACAACCAGCTGACCGGCTGCATATCGCAGGGGCTGCAGAACATCGCCGACATCCAGGACGAACTGTCTGCCCTGGGCCTGCCGCGCTGTCATGCGGACCTGGCGGCCCTGACTGCGCTCTACAACGCCACCGACGGCGCCAACTGGACCACCAACACCAGCTGGATGACCTACGCGTCGATCGCTGACTGGCACGGCGTTGACACCGGCGCAGACGGACGCGTCACCGCGCTGCAACTCGTTTCCAAGAGCCTGAGCGGTACGCTCCCGGTAGAACTGGGCAATCTGACCAGCCTGGCTACGTTGAACCTCAACGGCAACCAGCTGACCGGTGTGATTCCGACCGAGCTGGGCAGTCTCACCAACCTGACCATGTTGAACCTGTCCAGCAACCAGCTGAGCGGCGCTATACCGACTGAACTCGGCAGCCTGACCAGCCTGCAGTGGCTGCTCCTGTCAGTCAACCAGTTGAGCGGCTCGATCCCGACCGAGCTCGGCAACCTGACCAGCCTGCAGTCCCTCAACCTTTCCAGCAACCGGTTGACCGGATGCGTGCCCGAGGGACTGCAGAGCATCGCTGCAATTCAAGGAGATCTGACCGGACTGGGCCTGCCGCGCTGTCATACGGACCTGGCGGCCCTGACCGCGCTCTACAACGCCGCCGGCGGCGCAAGCTGGACCACCAGCGCCAACTGGTTCACCTACATGCCCTTCCGCAACTGGCACGGGGTCGACACCGGCACAGACGGGCGCGTCACGCAAATCAGCCTTGCCAGCAACGGACTGAGCGGTACCATCCCGACCGAGCTGGGAGACCTAACCAGCCTGACGTCGTTGGTGCTTTCCAACAACCAGTTGAGCGGTGCCATCCCGACCGAACTGGGCAGTCTGACCGGCCTGACTACGCTAAACCTCACCGGCAACGAGCTGACCGGCTGCATACCGCAGTCACTGCAGAGTATCGCCGCCATCCAGTCGGACTTGACAACCCTTGGGTTGCCGCGTTGCCACCTCGACTTGGCGGCGTTGCGGGCTCTGTACAACGCCGCTGGCGGCGCCAACTGGACCACCAGCACGAACTGGTTTACCTATGCTGCCTTCGGCGACTGGTACGGCGTTACCACCAACGAGAGCGGGCGCGTCACTGCGCTCAGTCTTACCAGCAACGTACTGAGCGGAACGATACCGACCGAACTGGGCAGCCTGACCGGCCTGACCCGGCTGTCTCTACGCAACAACCGGTTGACGGGGACGATACCGGCGGAGCTGGGCAACCTGACCGGCCTGACATTTCTGGATCTACGCCTCAACCGGTTGACGGGGACGATACCGGCGGAGTTGGGCAACCTGACCGGCCTGACATTTCTGGAGCTTCGCCTCAACCAGTTGAGCGGTGCGATACCGGCAGAACTGGGCAGCCTGACCAGCCTGAACAGGCTGGGTCTTGCCGGCAATCGGTTGACCGGCTGCATACCGCAGTCACTGCAGAGTATCGCTCGCATCCAGGCGGACTTGACTTTCCTTGGGTTGCCGCGCTGTCATGCGGACCTGTCGGCTCTGACTGCGCTCTACAACGCCGCTGGCGGCGCCAACTGGACTACCAGCACGAACTGGTTTACCTATGCTGCCTTCGGCGACTGGCACGGGGTCGATACCGGCACAGACGGGCGTGTCACTGCACTGGATCTTTCCAGCAACGTATTGAGCGGAACGATACCGACCGAACTGGGCAGTCTGACCGGTCTGACCAGGCTGGATCTTTCTGACAACCGTCTGGGCGGGGCCATCCCGAGCGAATTGGGCAACCTGACCGAGCTGCGCCAGCTGCGTCTCAACGGCAACCGTCTGAGAAGTATCCCCGCTAGCATTGGCAGGCTCACCAATCTGCGCGAGTTGAACTTGGGAGGCAACTGGTTTACTTTGCTAATCCCGAGCGAAATCGGCGGTTTGAGCAACCTGACCACGCTGGACCTGCGTACCAACGGGTTTAGCGGGGGCATTCCGACACGATTCGGCAATCTGACCAGTCTTACAACGCTCAGGCTCGACGGCAACCGGTTGAGTGGTTCGGTGCCGGCGGAACTGGGCAGCCTGACCAGTCTTACAACGCTCAGGCTCGACGGCAACCGGCTGAGCGGTTCGGTGCCGGCGGAACTGGGCAATCTGACCAGTCTTACAACGCTGAACCTCTCTCGCAACGTACTGAGTGGAACGATACCGGTCGAGCTGGGCAGTCTGAGCAGTCTGACCAGCCTGGACCTGTACTCCAACCAGTTGAGCGGTGCCATACCGGTCGAGCTGGGCAGTCTGACCAACCTGCTTATACTGAACCTCACCGGCAACCAGTTGACCGGCTGCATACCGCAGTCACTGCAGAATATCGCTCGCATCCAGGCGGACTTGACAACCCTTGGGCTGCCGCGCTGTCATGCGGACCTGTCGGCTCTGACTGCGCTCTACAACGCCGCCGGCGGCGCTGACTGGACCACCAGCACCAACTGGATGGGCTATGCACCGATCGCTGATTGGCACGGGGTCGACACCGGCACAGACGGGCGTGTCACTGCACTGGATCTTTCCAGCAACGTATTGAGCGGTACGATACCGTCCGAACTGGGCAGTCTGACCAGTCTGACCAGGCTGGATCTTTCTGACAACCGTCTGGGCGGGGCCATCCCGAGCGAATTGGGCAACCTGACCGAGCTGCGCCAACTGCGTCTCAACGGCAACCGTCTGAGAAGGATCCCGGCTAGCATTGGCAGGCTCACCAATCTGCGCGAGTTGAACTTGGGAGGCAACTGGTTTACTTTGCTAATCCCGAGCGAAATCGGCGGTTTGAGCAACCTGACCACGCTGGACCTGCGTACCAACGGGTTTAGCGGGGGCATTCCGACACGATTCGGCAATCTGACCAGTCTTACAACGCTCAGGCTCGACGGCAACCGGTTGAGTGGTTCGGTGCCGGCGGAACTGGGCAATCTGACCAGTCTTACAACGCTGAACCTCTCTCGCAACGTACTGAGCGGAACGATACCGTCTGAACTGGGCAACCTCACCAGCCTGACTACGCTAAACCTCACCGGCAATCGGTTGACCGGCTGCATACTGCAGTCACTGCAGAGTATCGCCGGCATCCAGGCGGACTTGACAACCCTTGGGTTGCCGCGCTGTCATGCGGACCTGTCGGCTCTGACTGCGCTCTACAACGCCGCTGGCGGCGCTGACTGGACCACCAACACCAACTGGATGGGCTATGCACCGATCGCTGATTGGCACGGGGTCGACACCGCCGCAAACGGGCGTGTCACTGCACTGGATCTTTCCAGCAACGTATTGAGCGGAACGATACCGACCGAACTGGGCAGTCTGACCGGTCTGACCAGGCTGGATCTTTCTGACAACCGTCTGGGCGGGGCCATCCCGACCGAATTGGGCAACCTGACCGAGCTGCGCCAGCTGCGTCTCAACGGCAACCGTCTGAGGAGTATCCCGGCTAGCATTGGCAGGCTCACCAATCTGCGCGAGTTGAACTTGGGAGGCAACTGGTTTACTTTGCTAATCCCGAGCGAAATCGGCGGTTTGAGCAACCTGACCACGCTGGACCTGCGTACCAACGGGTTTAGCGGGGGCATTCCAACACGATTCGGCAATCTGACCAGTCTTACAACACTCAGGCTCGACGGCAACCGGTTGAGTGGTTCGGTGCCGGCGGAACTGGGCAGCCTGACCAGTCTTACAACGCTCAGGCTCGACGGCAACCGGTTGAGCGGTTCGGTGCCGGCGGAACTGGGCAATCTGACCAGTCTTACAACGCTGAACCTCTCTCGCAACGTACTGAGTGGAACGATACCGGTCGAGTTGGGCAGTCTGAGCAGTCTGACCAGCCTGGACCTGTACTCCAACCAGTTGAGCGGTGCCATACCGGTCGAGCTGGGCAGTCTGACCAACCTGGTTATACTGAACCTCACCGGCAACCAGTTGACCGGCTGCATACCGCAGTCACTGCAGAGTATCGCTCGCATCCAGGCGGACTTGACAACCCTTGGGCTGCCGCGCTGTCATGCGGACCTGTCGGCTCTGACTGCGCTCTACAACGCCGCTGGCGGCGCTGACTGGACCACCAATACCAACTGGATGGGCTATGCATCGATCGCTGATTGGCACGGGGTCGACACCGGCACAGACGGGCGCGTCACTGGACTGGATCTCTCCAACAACCAGTTGAGCGGTGCCATCCCGACCGAACTGGGCAGTCTGACCGGCCTGACTACGCTAAACCTCACCGGCAACGAGCTGACCGGCTGCATACCGCAGTCACTGCAGAGTATCGCCGCCATCCAGTCGGACTTGACAACCCTTGGGTTGCCGCGTTGCCACCTCGACTTGGCGGCGTTGCGGGCTCTGTACAACGCCGCTGGCGGCGCTGGCTGGGCCACCAGCACGAACTGGTTAACCTATGCTGCCTTCGGCGACTGGCACGGCGTTACCACCAACGAGAGCGGGCGCGTCACTGCGCTCAGTCTTACCAGCAACGTACTGAGCGGAACGATACCGACCGAACTGGGCAGCCTGACCGGCCTGACCCGGCTGTCTCTACGCAACAACCGGTTGACGGGGACGATACCGGCGGAGCTGGGCAACCTGACCGGCCTGACATTTCTGGATCTACGCCTCAACCGGTTGACGGGGACGATACCGGCGGAGTTGGGCAACCTGACCGGCCTGACATTTCTGGAGCTTCGCCTCAACCAGTTGAGCGGTGCGATACCGGCAGAACTGGGCAGCCTGACCAGCCTGAACAGGCTGGGTCTTGCCGGCAATCGGTTGACCGGCTGCATACCGCAGTCACTGCAGAGTATCGCTCGCATCCAGGCGGACTTGACTTTCCTTGGGTTGCCGCGCTGTCATGCGGACCTGTCGGCACTGACTGCGCTCTACAACGCCGCTGGCGGCGCTGATTGGACCACCAGCACGAACTGGTTTACCTATGCTGCCTTCGGCGACTGGCACGGGGTCGACACCGGCACAGACGGGCGTGTCACTGCACTGGATCTTTCCAGCAACGTATTGAGCGGTACGATACCGACCGAACTGGGCAGTCTGACCGGTCTGACCAGGCTGGATCTTTCTGACAACCGTCTGGGCGGGGCCATCCCGAGCGAATTGGGCAACCTGACCGAGCTGCGCCAGCTGCGTCTCAACGGCAACCGTCTGAGGAGTATCCCGGCTAGCATTGGCAGGCTCACCAATCTGCGCGAGTTGAACTTGGGAGGCAACTGGTTTACTTTGCTAATCCCGAGCGAAATCGGCGGTTTGAGCAACCTGACCACGCTGGACCTGCGTACCAACGGGTTTAGCGGGGGCATTCCGACACGATTCGGCAATCTGACCAGTCTTACAACGCTCAGGCTCGACGGCAACCGGTTGAGTGGTTCGGTGCCGGCGGAACTGGGCAATCTGACCAGTCTTACAACGCTGAACCTCTCTCGCAACGTACTGAGCGGAACGATACCGGTCGAGCTGGGCAGTCTGAGCAGTCTGACCAGCCTGGACCTGAACTCCAACCAGTTGAGCGGGGCCATACCGGTCGAGCTGGGCAGTCTGAGCAGTCTGACCAGCCTGGACCTGTACTCCAACCAGCTGAGCGGTGCCATACCGGTCGAGCTGGGCAGTCTGACCAACCTGCTTATACTGAACCTCAGCGGCAACCAGTTGAGCGGTGCCATACCGGTCGAGCTGGGCAGTCTGACCGGCCTGCTTGAACTGAACCTCACCGGCAACCAGTTGACCGGCTGCATACCGCAGTCACTGCAGAGTATCGCCCGCATCCAGGCGGACTTGACAACCCTTGGGCTGCCGCGCTGTCATCCGGACCTGTCGGCTCTGACTGCGCTCTACAACGCCGCTGGCGGCGCCAACTGGACCACCAGCACGAACTGGTTTACCTATGCTGCCCTCGGCGACTGGCACGGGGTCGATACCGGCACAGACGGGCGCGTCACTGCGCTCAGTCTTGCCAGCAACGTTCTGAGCGGAACGATACCGTCTGAACTGGGCAACCTCACCAGCCTGACTACGCTAAACCTCACCGGCAACCAGTTGACCGGCTGCATACCGCAGTCACTGCAGAATATCGCCGGCATCCAGGCGGACTTGACAACCCTTGGGTTGCCGCGCTGTCATGCGGACCTGTCGGCTCTGACTGCGTTCTACAACGCCGCTGGCGGCGCTGATTGGACCACCAGCACGAACTGGTTTACCTATGCTGCCTTCGGCGACTGGCACGGGGTCGACACCGGCACAGACGGGCGCGTCACTGCGCTCAATCTTGCCAGCAATGTACTGAGCGGAACGATACCGTCTGAACTGGGCAACCTCACCAGCCTGACTACGCTAAACCTCACCGGCAACCAGTTGACCGGCTGCATACCGCAGTCACTGCAGAATATCGCCGGCATCCAGGCGGACTTGACAACCCTTGGGCTGCCGCGCTGTCATGCGGACCTGTCGGCTCTGACTGCGCTCTACAACGCCGCCGGCGGCGCCTCTTGGACCACCAGCACGAACTGGTTTACCTATGCTGCCTTCGGCGACTGGCACGGGGTCGACACCGGCGCAAACGGGCGTGTCACTGCACTGGATCTTTCCAGCAACGTATTGAGCGGTACGATACCGTCCGAACTGGGCAGTCTGACCGGTCTGACCAGGCTGGATCTTTCTGACAACCGTCTGGGCGGGGCCATCCCGACCGAATTGGGCAACCTGACCGAGCTGCGCCAGCTGCGTCTCAACGGCAACCGTCTGAGGAGTATCCCGGCTAGCATTGGCAGGCTCACCAATCTGCGCGAGTTGAACTTGGGAGGCAACTGGTTTACTTTGCTAATCCCGAGCGAAATCGGCGGTTTGAGCAACCTGACCACGCTGGACCTGCGTACCAACGGGTTTAGCGGGGGCATTCCGACACGATTCGGCAATCTGACCAGTCTTACAACGCTCAGGCTCGACGGCAACCGGTTGAGTGGTTCGGTGCCGGCGGAACTTGGCAATCTGACCAGTCTTACAACGCTGAACCTCTCTCGCAACGTACTGAGCGGAACGATACCGGCGGAACTGGGCAATCTGACCAGTCTTACAACGCTGAACCTCTCTCGCAACGTACTGAGCGGGGCCATACCGGTCGAGCTGGGCAGTCTGAGCAGTCTGACCAGCCTGGACCTGTACTCCAACCAGCTGAGCGGTGCCATACCGGTCGAGCTGGGCAGTCTGACCAACCTGCTTATACTGAACCTCAGCGGCAACCAGTTGAGCGGTGCCATACCGGTCGAGCTGGGCAGTCTGACCGGCCTGCTTGAACTGAACCTCACCGGCAATCAGCTGACCGGCTGCATACCGCAGTCACTGCAGAGTATCGCCCGCATCCAGGCGGACTTGACAACCCTTGGGCTGCCGCGCTGTCATGCGGACCTGTCGGCTCTGACTGCGTTCTACAACGCCACTGGCGGCGCCAACTGGACCACCAGCACCAACTGGTTTACCTATGCTGCCTTCGGCGACTGGCACGGTGTCGATACCGGCACAGACGGGCGCGTCACTGCGCTCAGTCTTGCCAGCAACGTACTGAGCGGAACGATCCCGTCTGAACTGGGCAACCTCACCAGTCTGACCACGCTGGATCTACGTAACAACCGGTTGACTGGGCTGATTCCGACCGAGTTGGGCGATCTCACTAGCCTGGCATCTCTGGACCTCAGTGCCAACGGGCTGAAGGGTACGATCCCGACCCAACTGGGCGATCTCGCGAGCCTGGCATCTCTGGACCTCAGCGCCAACGGGCTGAAGGGTACGATCCCGACCGAGCTGGGCAATCTGACCAGCCTGGCCTCTCTGGACCTCAGTGATAACGGGCTGAACGGTACGATCCCGACCGAGCTGGGCAATCTGACCAGCCTGGCCTCTCTGGACCTCAGTGATAACGGGCTGAACGGTACGATCCCGACCGAGCTGGGCAATCTGACCAGCCTGACTTCTCTGGACCTCACCGGCAACCGGTTGACCGGCTGCGTACCCAAGAGCCTCCAGGACATCTCCGCCATTCAAGCGGACCTGACAGCCCTTGGGCTTACGTGTCCCCCCGACCTGCAAGCTCTGACCGCGCTTTACAACGCCACCGGCGGCGGCAGCTGGACCACCAACACCAACTGGCTCTCCTCGGCCGCGTACGGCGACTGGCACGGGGTTGACACAGACGACGTCGGGCGAATCACTGGGCTCAACCTGGCCAACAACGGACTGCGCGGCACGATACCGACCGAGCTGGGCAACCTGACCAGCCTGACTACGTTGGACCTCACCGACAACCAGCTGACCGGCTGCGTACCGCAGTCGTTGCAGAGTATCGCCGGCATCCAGGATGACCTGACCGTGCTCGGGCTGCCGCGCTGCCACCCCGACCTGGCGGCGTTGACTGCGCTTTACAATGCCATCGACGGACCCGCCCGGAGTGCCAGGACAGGCTGGCTGACCTATGCGCCAATGAACGAATGGCACGGAGTCACCACCGACCTGGAGACAGGACGCGTCAAATGGCTGTACTTGGGAAGAAGCGGTCTGGCGGGGTCGATTCCGGCCGAACTGGGCGGTCTGACCGGCCTGACTACGCTGCTCCTCAATGGGAACAGGTTGAGCGGGACGATTCCATCCGAACTGGGCAGTCTGACCAGCCTGCAGCAGGTCTACCTGAACGACAACCAGCTGAGCGGTGCGATTCCGAGTGAACTGGGCAGTCTGACCAATCTGACTGTGTTGGACCTGAGCAACAACCAGCTAAGCGGCTGCGTACCGCAGTCGTTGCAGAGTATCGCCGGCATCCAGGATGACTTGACCGCGCTCGGGCTGCCGCGCTGCCACCCCGACTTGGCGGCGTTGCGGGCTCTGTACAACGCCACCGACAGCGCTAACTGGACTACGAGCACGAACTGGCTCTCCTATGCGCCGCTGAGCGACTGGCATGGCGTCACCACCAACGAGAGCGGGCGCGTCACCAGGCTGGAGTTGAACGGAAACGGATTGAACGGCGCGCTCCCGAGCCAGCTGCGTGCTCTGACCAGCCTGGAGAGGCTCTATCTGCACAACAACAGCTTGAGCGGTGCGATTCCGACGCAGCTGCGTACTCTGACCAGCCTGGAGAGGCTCTATCTGCACAACAACAGCTTGAGCGGTTCGATCCCGCTCCAACTGCGTAACCTGACCAGCCTGGAGAGGCTCTACCTTCACAACAACAGCTTGAGCGGCGCGATCCCGACCCAGCTGGGCACGATGACCAGTCTGGAGAGGGTCAACCTGCGCCACAACCAGTTGAGCGGCGCGATCCCGTCTGAGCTTGGCAACCTGACCAACCTGGTTATACTGAACCTCACAGGCAACCAGTTGACCGGCTGCATACCGCAGGAGCTGCGGAGCATCGCCGCCATCCAGGATGACTTGGCCAACCTCAACCTGTCGTTCTGTCAGTAGCAATACCGGCATGCGAGCGCGGCACGGTCAAATGAGCGTGCGCAGAGCCGAGTATAGAGATTGCCAATGAGATAGTCTGGTATGCGTCTGCTGAAACGTGGCGCGGGGATGCGTGAAACGAAGTTCGCGCATCCCCGTCGCTCAGGTCAATGAGGTGACGTCATGCAAACCGTTCAACGAAAGGGGAGCGGGAAGAAGAGCCGCTCGAATGAAACATCGGGGTAGGCACAATCCGGCGATTACAATAAGACCATTACGATGAAACCATCATCCCCGCGCCACGTTTGCAATGAGACCGTAGAACCGCCCGCTGGGCTAAAGGCGATATAGATCGGAGTCAACCAACCTTCATTTCCGTACCTCTGAGGCTGTCTCTTCGGGAGACCGTCAAAACGCAGTAAGAACCCAATGCCCTCGTCCTGCCATAGCCGCCTCCGTAATCTCTCAGACCGAAAATAGGAAAGAAGAAAATGAGTCCTGGTCTTTGTGCGGGGATGATCGAATCTCGCCCTCCTCAGCTTTCGCCATGCGGTAACCGATACGCGCCTCGGTAAATATGTAGGTAGGGGCTCTCGCGTCATCCCCCAGTTTACGCCGCAGTTTCTTGACGAAGGCGCGCACCAGCCTTGGGTCGCCGAATACTTCCATACCCCAGACCCTTTGCAGCAGCTGGTCATGGCTCATCACCCGGCCGGCGTTCACGGAAAGCTCATAGAGTAGCCTATACTCGGTCGCGGTCAACTGCACCGGACGGCTGTTCACCGACACGGTTCGTTCGTCATAGTCGATGTACAAGCCGCTCAAACGGTAGGGTTCACGCTGTTCATCGAGGTCGGGCGCATCGCGCCGGCGCAGCGCGGCCTCGATTCTGGCCACCAGTTCTGTGGGTGAAAACGGCTTGACAAGATAGTCGGCTGCCCCCTTCTGCAATGCATCGGCGATCGTCTCGTCCCGGCCATAAGCGGAAAGGAAAATAACCGGCAGCCCGGCCATCTCGGGCGTCTGCTCCATCAGTTCGATACCATCGGCGCCGGGCAACACCAGGTCGAGCAGCACGAGGTGAGGGCTGTTCTCTCTGATGAGAGCGGACACTTCCTCCGGGTCTGCGGTCACGATCGGGCTGTAGCCCGCTTGCGACAGCATGCTGCGAACGTTCCTGAGCGTGTGCGGGTCGTCGTCAACCACAAGAATCCGTTCCGAATCCCTCGCCTGCAACTGCACACGATCCGGTTGGCGTGCGGCAACTTCCTCGGCAGGGTTCGATTCAGGTGCCAGGGGCAGCGTGAAGATAAAACGCGTGCCCAGCCCTTCCCCGTCGCTCTCTGCCCAGATGCGTCCCCCGTGCGCCTCGACGATCCCCTTGCAGATGGCCAGGCCCAGACCGGAACTCCGGCTCTCCGGTCCGCCACCCCCACCCTCAACCTCGAAGCGGGAATACTTTCTGAACAGATAGGGCAGGCGTTCGGTTGGCACGCCCTTGCCCTCATTGACGACCCAGATGGCCACGTGGAGGTTCTCACGCGCGGCCGCCAACCGAATGTTTGACCTCTCAGTCGCATATTGGGCCGCGTTTGAAATGAGATTGCTCAGGACCTGAATGATGCGCCGTCTGTCGGCCAGAACGCGCGGCAGATCGCGCGGCAGGTCGATCTGCACGTTATTCTCGCTGCCGCTGTTCAGAACGATATTTCTGGCACGGTCCACCAAAACAGCCACCTCCGCCGGTTCGGGCGCGACCTCCAGGGTGCCGCTCTCGATGCGGGCAACGTCGAGCAGGTCGTTGATCAGGTCGCGCATAGAGTGAGCCTGCTCCTCGATGATGCGGTAAAACTGGCGCATTTCGGACATGTCGAGTTCCAAAGAGCCGTCGAGCAAGGTAACCACCGATCCTGTGATGGCGGCCAGGGGCGTGCGCAGCTCGTGGCCAACCATGCCCAGAAAATCAGCCCGCATCCGCTCCAGGTCCTCGAGCGGTGTCATATCCTGCAGGGTAACAACGACCGAGGCCACTTCGCCGACCTTTTCGAGGATGGGCGTCGCATTGACCAGCGTGATGATCTGGCGCCCGTCCGGCACCTGCAGGACGATCTCCTCGGCGCGCACGGTTTCGCCGGTGCTGAGCGCCTGTGCCAGGGGGAACTCTTCGAGCGAAATCTCGCGCCCGTCGGCGCGACGGAAGGTCACCACCTCAAGCAGCTGCTCATAGGATTCGCCAGGAGTGAGCAGCTCTCCGACAATTCTTCTCGCCTCCCGGTTAAACGAAATCGGGACACCAGTCTTGGCGTCAAAAACGATGACACCCACCGGCGAGGTGTTGATGAGCGCCTCCAGGTCGGTGCGGGCGCGCTGCTCCTCGCGGTATCTGCGCGCGTTGGCAATGACCAGAGCGGCCTGCGACGCGAACATCACCAGTGTCTCTTCATCAGCGCGGCTGAACGTCTGCCCAGACCCCTTTCTGGCGAGGAAGATATAGCCCAGACCCTCACCGTGATAGCGGATTGGGGCGGCAAGAAAGGAGAGTGGCCCGGCCAGGATGGGAGCTACCTCTTCGAGCATTCGAGACTTAGCAAAACCTTGTGAACTGGTGTGGCTGTATAAGTCGCGCACCCGCAGTGGCACGGGAATCCCACTGAGGTAATCGAAGAAGAGCTGCCCTTCCGGCAACTCCCAAAGCCGCTTGCTTTCTTCGCTCGTCAGGCCCGATGAGAGAAACTCCGCCACCTGCCCCGCTTCATCGAGGACGGTGATTATTCCGCAACGGGCGTCGGTCAGCAACCGCGCGCTCTCCAGGACTTCGCGTAAAACGTCTGCAAAGTCCAGGCTTTCGTTGATGCGCCGGTTGGCTTCGCTCAGCTTGGAAAGACGGTCCTGCAGCGCCTCTATTTCGCGAACCAAATCGTCAGTTTTCGGCATTTTCCCTTCTCGTCGAGTGGGAGTTTGAAGATTTTCTCCAGGCAGTGCGGGGCCCCAGTTGGCTGAGGGGAGAATCAGCAACCGGTAGAGAGGAAGTAGCGGAATGTCGGTCGGGATGCAGTTCCGTAACCGCTCCGAAGACCGAATCGCGCCTCTATCATCCCGCATAGAGGGCAGTCCTACATTGTCGCGCAAGAGCTGCAGTTTGGCTATCGGGAAAAGCGCCTCTGGCGGCTGCTGCAAGAAATGGGCACGAAAAAAGCACAAAAAAATACGCAAGTGTCATGCAAAAGTCACACCAAAAAGGTACCCTTATATTCTTGTCCAAAAAGGTAGGTGTGATTCAACCACGCCGGGAAGCGTCGACGGTGCAAGCGAAGAAGGCGGCAGAGCAGGAAAGAGATTGACGGCTGGCCAGCCCCCTGTGCGCGCAAGCGTTCCAACCCAGGATAAAAACTGTTGTATTCGCGACAGCTCTGCTCCTGCGGAACGGGGGGCGGCCAGGATTTATGACTACAAGGAGGAGAAACGAAGAGAGACGAGGACAGAAACACCGGCGCAGCTGCGGTCGGCTGTCAGAGAGCGATCTCCTGGAAGTTGCCGTCCAATAAGATGCGTATGCTCTGTACGGGTCTGCCAGGGTGCAATCCAAAATTGGGGCGCAAATTCCTATACCTTGGGTAGCAACAGCGTCATGGTCGGTCCATTGTGCAATCTTCGGCGGAGTGGGCGAATACGTTTTCCCGGATTCCTTTGGGCGGTCGGGCCTGCGGCCCTCCCTTGTGCGGGGGGACTCCCCCCGCAACGCCCCCCTGACACCCCCCCACCCGCCAGGTGTGGGCTCTAATGCAGCCCTGCGCAACCGGCGGCCAGCGCCCCGCCACCATGCCTGCGCGATTCCAGCGCGTCGCCAACGCGCCGCGTGCCTACACGGCCGTGTCTGCGCGTCGCCAGCCGATCGCGCGCTCGACCGCAGAGCTTCGCCCCCGGCAGTTCCTGACCCCTGCAGTTTGACGTCCTTCGTGCAAATTCGTGGATTAAGCAGGGCAACTGCATCTAAGTTGGGTCAAAGCATCGAAATGATGCCGCAATCTCATTCGGTTCGGGATCAGACACCTAAACTGCTTCCCCAATGAAATCCAGAGATTCTGCCCCACGCCCCTGCCGGCGCATCGCCCATGAATCCAGCCTGCCCTTTTTCTGATAGTCCGTCGTTCGCAGAAGGATCCCGATGAGAAGCCAGGGACGAACAACAAGAATTGACCAAAAGAGTGAAGTCGCGTGCAAGAGCCCGCGGCACGAACTATAGTAGGACCATGACCGGCCCGACATGCGCCGGCAATGACAGAAGAAACAACATGGCAGGCGTCGCCCAACCCAATTTCGCACAATTGCGGGCAAGAGAACTGAAACCGTGCTACGCTGTCATTATCATGCCAATTCAACCAAGGGATTCCAGCCAGGATCGGCCCGCACAAACTCGATCGACCCGACCTGACCGGACTTCGCTCGACTTCGGCCGCACAAGACAATCGCTTGAGACACCTGACAACCTTGACTGACCTTACATCACAAACACCCAGCCGCCGCCCAACCCAATTTCGCACAATTGCGGGCAAGAGAACTGAAACCGTGCTACGCTGTCATTATCATGCCAATTCAACCAAGGGATTCCAGCCAGGATCGGCCCGCAAAAAACTGGATCGACCCGACCTGACCGGACTTCACCGGACCTGACCGGACTTCACCCGACTTCGGACGCACAAAACAATCGCTTGAGACACCTGACAACCTTGACTGACCTCACATCACAAACACCCAGCCGCCGCCAACCCGGCAGCACACACGAATGAACCGCCAAAACGACCCGCTCCTGACGCAAAAAGGCAGAATAGGGCGAAATCCAGTGCAAGAGAACTCAGACCATGCTACGCTGTCAACATCATGCAGAACTGCCCAACCGAGCCGGCCCAATTGGCGCCAAAAAGCAGATGTCCCAACTTTCCGCTACAATGCCTGCTACGCTGCAAATGTCATGCAATTCAAACCACCAAATCCTGCCCGAAATGCGCTCGAATTACCGCCGATCCCGGCGCCCAACACCCCTCCCACAAGAAAAAAAATTGGATGACATTGGGCTATATTGGCCGATATTGGACGACATGAGTCGACGTATTTTGCCAAAACGAGAGGACTTCGGTCCCAAGAGAAAATGGAGCCGGACGACCGCCGTCTAAGGTCTGCAAACACGCAAATCTTGCCACCAACGGCTGCACGAACCAGGACCGTTCTGCCAGGTTGAGAACGTCGAATCACCCGGTCTTACACGGGAAACTGCTTGGACACTGGAAACCACCCGATTGAAACCAACTGCTTTCACATTCCGCCCCTTAGGGTGAGGCGACTGAAATCCCAGGATGCGACTCTTGCCAAAAGTCATGGTATCAAAAGGGTTCCATAGCAGAATTGTAAGATTGGTGGTTCCCAGGATGAGAAGCTGACTGAATTTGACGACAGACAGCCTTTGTTGTGGCGGATTCTCGCTATTGCTTAGCAGACTGGCAGCGATTCCAACTTATGTTCACATTCTTTTGCTCGAAATCCAGGCGGAATTGGTCTACAATTCTAGATGCGATTGCCCTGCCGAATCTGCAATCAACCCTTGCAATGGCGCGCCAATTCGGCTATAATCGATCTTCTGCCCCACGTGCGCGAGAGCAGTCCCCTCTCCAGCCCGGCAGACGGTCGCGCATCCGTCTGGAGGCGTCCCGTCCCCCCGTTTTTGACCAACTCTTGCCCCCCGCCGCAAGGAGACGCGCCAAATGATCGACAGACGATGGAGCCGCCGTCAACTCCTCCAACTCGCCGCCGCCGCCCCGGCCGCCGCGACGCTCGCCGCATGCACACTGCCCCCGCTGCCGGCCGAAGAGGCCCAGATGGCCTCCGAACCGTCGCCGCCCGACGCCGAAGGCCCGACCCTCACCCACTGGCAGCCCTTCTCGACAGGACACCGCGCCGCCGTCGAATCGCTCAAGGAACGGTTCGAAGAGGAGAACGACGGGCTGACAATCGAAATCCAACCGGTATCCTGGAGCGCATACTGGGACCATCTCACCGCCGCCGAGGCCGCCGCCGACCCGCCCGATACCTACCGCATTCCCATGGGGTTGGCCGAATATCACATCGCCGGCGGCCACATCCTCCCCGTCAACGAGCTGCTGCTCAGCAACGCCGAGATCGAAGAGACCTATCTGCCCTGGACCGTGCAACGCGCCAAGAAGGACGACCGCTACTACGGCCTGCCCGTCGACGTCCAGACGCTGGTCGTCTTCCGCAACAACACCCTCCATGCAGAGGCCGGCCTCGACCCGGCCGCGCCCTTCTCCGACCTCGACGACCTCTTCAGCCAGGCCCAGTCCCTCGCCGTGCAGACCGACGGCAAGATTTCACAGATCGGCTGCAATACCGGCTACGCCAGCGCCTGGCTCACCATCCTCTTCCAGCAATATCTCCAACGCGAAGAGGAGGGCGCGCCCTGGTTCGACCCGGCCTCCAATCAACTGGTCTGGGAGGACTACCCGGCCATTTTCGAGAGCTTCGACTGGTTCTGCACGCTCGCCGCCGAAACCGGCGATGACGACTTTCTCTCCTTCCTGAGCGCCGAGGAACAGTTTGTCCTCGACAAGTCCGCCATGCAAATCGGCCACCCGGTCTACCGTCGCATCCTCGAAGACCTCGTGCCCAACGTCGAATACAGCATCGTCCCCTTCCCCCCGCGCGCGTCCGGACAGGAACCCTACACCGCCGGCTCCCACTGGCTCTGGGTCGTCAGCCAGTCGGCCGCTGCCTCCGCAGAGACGGCCTGGAGCTGGGTCATTTTCGGCGCCAATGAAGAGGCGCAGACAGTCTGGCACGAACTGGCCGGCGACCTCCCCAGCCTCAAGCAGCTGACCGCCGATACGCGTTTCCGCCCAGATGACAACGCCGCCGTCTGCATCGATTCGCTCAGCCACTCCACCCCCTGGGAGTGGGTCGGATGGGTCGAGTGGATCACCGAGTTCAGCGACGCCCGCAACAAGGTCGTCAACGAGGCCGCCGACCCGCGCGAAACATTCGCAACCATGACCGACAACCTGAACCAGGTCATCGCCCAATACACTGCGTAACCACGCGTTGCAACAGATGCCTACGCCCGGCCAGCCCCCCGTGCGCGCAAGCGTCAACCTGGGGGAAAAACAAAATTCAAATACTCGTTCGGGACCCTGTGGAACGGGGGGCGGCCAGGATTTGTGAGCACAAGGAGAAGAAACGAAGGGAGACAAGGACAGCAACGAGGAAAACAACCGTTCCGACGAGGAGCGGGACCACCACGCCAACCAGAACAACCCGAACAACGAGGCCTATCAGACGGCGCAGAACAGACGGCGCAGAATTAGCGGACCAGCCAGTTGAATCCCAACAACCCCGCCTATGAAAGCTCCCGTTGGGTTAAGCCAACTTCGACCACTTCACCAGAGTCGGCTGCCCCGCGAAACCGCTGTGCGTACCGGCCGCGACTGATACATCATCGTTCACAGCGCGCTGGTCCGTGTGGACACGCAGTTGACCGATCACGACCAGGTGAAGAGGAAAAAGGCACTGGGACTGTGCACGCTCCGAACCATCACGTCAGGCGCACAGGTCCCCAATCAGCCGCGTATACACCTCCACCGCCTCACGCAACTGCGCCACCGCAATCCACTCGCCCACCGTATGCGCCTGGGCGATGCTTCCCGGGCCGAGCACAAGCGCCTGCATGTACTCCTGGTAGCACTCCGCCTCCGTGCCGTAGGGCACGGTGATCGCCCGCGGCGCGCCCGTCGCCCGGCAGGCCGCCTGCGCCAGCGGGCTGTCGGCGCTGGCGAAAAAGGGGCCGACGCTCCTGTGCTGTACCTCCAGGCCGTGCGCTTCGGCGCGGTCCAGCACCATCTGCACCGCCTCCTCGAAGCAGGCCTCCGGCATCGCCCGGATGCTCAGGCGCGCCACCGTGCGCGCCGCCGTCACATTCGTCGCCGTGTCGCCGTCGCTGATCACCATGTTGAAACCGTTCGTCGGCGGGTCGAAAAGCGGGTTCTGGAAACGTTCTTCGCTCTTGAAAATGGGCGCCAGCTCAGCCATCTCCGCCAGGAACGGCGCGATGCGGAAGTTGGCCGACGCGCCCCTGTCGGTACTGGAGTGCGCCGCGACGCCGTGCGCCGTCACCGTGATGCCCGCGCCGCCCTTGTGCGCGTAGACCGGCTGCAACTCCGACGGCTCGCACACGATGCAGTGCTGCGGCCAGGACTCCGTCAACGTCTGTGCGCGTTCCACAATGTCGTGCGCGCCCACGTGCCCCCCGCTCCTCGTCCGCCGTGACCCCGATCACCAGCGGACGTTTCAGATCGCCCGCATCGAACCGGCACGCCGCCGCAATCGACGCCGCCAGCGGCCCCTTCATATCGGCCGCGCCCCGGCCCACCAGCCGCCCGTCCGCCACCTCCGGCGCGAACGGCTCCCAGCCCGCATCCCCCGGCACCGTGTCCGAATGGCTGAACAGCCCCAGCCCGCCCGTCCCCGCACCCTTCTTCGCCACCAGGCTCACCTTCTCCACATCGAACTCGTCGATGTACGCGCACTCCTCCACCGCGAAGCCGCCCGCCTCCAGCACGCCGCGCAGATAATCCGAAATCGCCCGGTTGCTCGTCGGCGTCTCCGACGGCATCGCGATCAGCTCGCTCGCAAGCTCGACTACGTCGATATCCATGGCTGTCCTCTTTCACGTCCACTCATCCAGCGCCGCGCCCTTTTGCTTTCCCAGACGGCGTCATTCATACGAACAACGCCTCCCTTTCGATTCTCCGCACAAAGGGAGTGTCTATCTTCTTGCTGAGCCGCCGAATATCCACCTCGCGCCCCACGACCTGCTCCACTTAGATGTACAGCCCGGTCAGGGCTTCGACATTCGGCTCTTTAGGTTCCACAACCAGATCAATGTCGCTCTTCTCGGTCCGCCTGCCGTGCGCATACGACCCCATAAAGCCCGATCCGCCGCACGCCGAAGCGACGCTCGAGTTCAGGCTTCCTATGATCTGGAATAGAGACAATCTCTTCCGCTGATCTCATCGTCGCATCTCAGGCCTACCCGTACAGCGGCACAGTCATCGCCGGTTAGGTTTTTCCCTTACCCTACTCTCTGTCCCCTGTCCCCTATCTCAGCTTTCCCGCCCGCTGATCGACCACACCGTCTCCACAACGCCCTTGCGCACCCCGTACAGCGCATCGTGCAGGAAGACCGTCGCGTCGCCGTAACCGACGATGAAATCCAGCACGTCGCCCACCTCTACACTCTCGTTCGGCGCCGACAGCGTGATCACCCCATGCTCCGCCGAGGGCGAGATGTTGTCCCACGTTTTCCAGCGCCACCGGCAGCGGCTGCCGCTCCGCGCCCGGCAGCGTCTTGAACCCCGCGTCGGTGACGATCCGGTCCGGCGCCGGGCGGCTCGTTACCACCACCTGCCCGAACAGCGCCGGGTCCGTCGGCACGCCCCACATCTGGTAGGTGGCGTCGCCGAAGATCGCGCCGCCCGCCTGGATCTCGGTCACCTGCGGCTGTTGCATCGTCACGTTCATCGTGCCGCTGCCGCCGCAGCTTACGATCTCCACCGGCAGCCCCGACGTGCGGCAGGCCTCCACCGAATCGGCCAGCTGCCCAATCGAATGCTTGATCGCCTCCGCCCGCTCATCCGCATCTGCCACCGACAGCGTATGCCCCTCCCACGCCATCAGCCCCGCCAGCCGCAGCCCGTCCTGCTCGTGGACCTTCCCCGCCAGCGCCACAGCCGCCGTGCCCGGCGTAACGCCGGCGCGGTTCATCCCCCACATTCAGCTCGACCAGCACCGGAATCTCGACGCCGATGTCCAGCGCGGCCGCGCTCAGATCGTCCAGCGTCGCCGTATTGTCGACCGCGATCTTCACATCCGCGTGCCGCTGCAGCGCAGCTCAGCCGCGCGTACTTCTGCGGCCCCACCACCTGGTTGGCGATGAGAATGTCGGTCACGCCCCGCCGCCGCCATCACCTCCGCCTCGCCCACCTTGGCGCACGTCACCCCGATCGCGCCGGCATCGATCATCTTATGCGCGATCGCCGGTATCTTGATCCCCTTCGTATGCGGCCGCCAGTTCACCCCCGCCGCCCGGAAATTCCCCATCAGCAACGCGATGTTCGCATCCAGTATATCCAGGTCCACCCACAACGTCGGCGTATCCAGCAACTCCTTCGCCCGTCCGATCTCAGTCATGAAAATGCCTCACATTTCTATGATTCCGCGTTTGTTGTTTCTGGTTCTCCCTGGCCAGTGCAGTCCCACTAACCACCGGCCACCGGCACCTGGCACCTGCCCACCGGCAACTGCCCACCGCCACCTGGCCACCGCCACCTGGCCACCGGCATCTGGCAACTGACCTCCTACCACGCCGTCCAGCCGCCGTCCACCAAAATGTTCTGCCCGGTGATGTAGCTGCTGCCCTCGCTCGCCAGCAGGACCACGATTCCCTTCAGCTCGGCCGGATCGCCCATCCGCTTCATCGGCACCCGCTCCTCCAGCCGCTCTACAAACGCCGGCTCCGCCTCCCGCACCCGCGCCGACGGAAACGGCCCCGGGCTGATCGCATTCACCCGCACCCCGTCCTGCGCCCAGTACGCCGCCAGATGACGCGTCAGGTGGATCAGCCCGCCCTTCAGCCCGTGATAGTTCGGCGGGCTGTTCATATCGAAACCGGTATACGCCTCCGGTAGCTCGCAACCACTCCGTACATGCTCGCGATGTTGATGATCGAACCGCCCGCGCCGCGCCCGCGCAGATGGCGCACCACCTCCCGCGCCAGCAGAAAATAGCCGGTCACGCCCGTGTGATAGGCCTGGTTGAAGTCCTCCGCGCTCGCCGTGTCGATGCTCGGCGCGCTGCCGCCGTACGCGTTGTTCACCAGCACGTCCACCTGCCCCAGCCGCGCAACCACCGCCTCCACAAACGCCGGGATCGCCTCGCTCTCGTCCTGCGCCAACCCGAAACCGGCATGGCCGCCGCCGGGCAACGTCGCGGCAAAGGCTTCAGCCCGCTCCTCATCGCGGCTCGTCACCGCCACCGTCGCGCCCGCCTCCGCCAGCCCGCGGCTCATCGCCGCGCCCAGCCAGCCGGCCGCGCCCGTTACAATCGCCACCTTCCCGCTCAGGTCCAGCAGCTCGGAAACCGTCTGTTCAGCCATTCATCTCCCCTGTCCGTAACTGGTTACCGCCGCGAATCCACCCGGCGGCTTTCAGCCATGCGAAAGACTCGCATTGTGATGACAATGACATCCGCAACCCTGACCAAAATAACGCACATCGCCGATTTTTTCCACTCAGCGAAAGGCGGTAAACTAACTTGGTTTACAGGTTGTACCAGCCACCGGCCACCGGCCGCTACCCGGAGGATTTCTCGATGTTGTTGCACGCGCTGCCGCTTCGCCTTATGCAGACAGTTGCCGACACGCCGGCGATCACTTTCACCCTCGTGATCGCCCTTCTCGGCCTCATCTACCTCCTCGTGCAGACGCGCCGCGTCCTCGCCATGGACAACGGCAACCAGGTCATGCAGGAGATCGCCGCCGCCATCCAGGAAGGCGCAGCCGCATTTCTCAGGCGCGAGTACACTTTCCTCGGCGGATTTGTCGTCGTCATCGCCGTCATCGTCGCCGTCTTTCTCGCCTGGCAGACCGCGCTCAGCTTTGTCCTTGGCGCCATCGCCTCCGGCGCGGCCGGCTACCTCGGCATGTTCATCGCCGTGCGCGCCAACGTCCGCACAACCGCCGCCGCCAGCAAAAGCCTCGATGAAGGTCTGCGCGTCGCCTTCAGCAGCGGCTCGATCATGGGCATGGCCGTCGTCAGCTTCAGCCTGCTCGGCATGACCGTCCTCTATTTCCTTTTCGACGGCGACATGCGCTACATCACCGGCTTCGGCTTCGGCGCCAGTTCGATCGCCCTCTTCGCCCGTGTCGGCGGCGGCATTTACACCAAGGCCGCCGACGTCGGCGCCGACCTCGTCGGCAAGGTCGAGCAGGGCATCCCCGAAGACGACCCGCGCAACCCCGCGGTCATCGCCGACAACGTGGGCGACAACGTCGGCGACGTCGCCGGCATGGGCGCCGACCTCTTCGAGAGCTACAGCGGCTCGATCATCGCCGCGGCCACGCTCGGCGCGGTCGTCGCCAACGGCGCCGGCATCATCCTGCCCTTCCTCGTCGCCGGCGTCGGCGTCATCGCCGCCCTGATCGGCACCTTCCTCGTGCGCGCCCAGGAGGGCGCCACCCAGGAAGACCTGCTCGGCGTGCTGCGCCGCGCCATCTACAGCGCCTCCGTGCTCGTCCTTGTCCTCACCGCCGGCGTGGTCCTCTATACCGGCGTCAGCTGGAGCCTTTTCGCCGTCGTCCTCGTCGGCCTCGTCGCCGGCAACGGCATCGGCTGGTTCACCGAGTATTTCACCAGCTACACCGAAAAGCCGACCCAGGGCATCGCCCAGAAGGCCGAGACCGGCTCCGCCACCCTCATCATCGAAGGGCTGGCCGTCGGCATGAACAGCACGCTTCCGCCCGTCGTCATCGTCGCCGTCGCCATCATGCTCGCGCTCTGGCTTGGCGGCGACAACGGCCTCTTCGCCGTCGCCCTCGCCGGCGTCGGCATGCTCAGCACGCTCGGCATCACCCTCGCCACCGATGCCTACGGCCCCGTCGCCGACAACGCCGGCGGCATCGCCGAAATGAGCGACCTGCCCGACGAAGTGCGCGACCGCACCGACGCGCTCGACAGCCTCGGCAACACCACCGCCGCCACCGGCAAAGGCTTCGCCATCGGCTCGGCCGTCCTCACCGCGCTCGCGCTCATGGCCGCCTACGTCCAGGCCGCCAACATCGAATCGCTCGACCTCCTCAGCTCCTCGATGATCCCCGGCATGCTGATCGGCGCCATGCTGCCCTACCTCTTCGCCTCGCTGACGATGACGGCGGTCGGCAAGGCGGCCTATGAAATTGTGCTCGAGGTGCGGCGCCAGTTCGCCGAGATCCCCGGCATCATGGAGCGCACGACCAAGCCCGACTACAAGGCCTGCGTCGACATCAGCACCCGGAGCGCGCTGCGCGAGATGATCATCCCCGGCGCGCTCGCGGTCGTCGTGCCGCTGCTCATCGGCTTCATTCTCGGCGCGCAGGCCCTCGCCGGCATGCTGATCGGCGCCATCGTCTCCGGCTTCATGCTCGCCGTAATGATGGCCAACTCCGGCGGCGCCTGGGACAACGCCAAAAAGTGGATCGAGACCGGCGTCATGGGCGGCAAAGGCTCCGACGCGCACAAAGCCGCGGTCGTCGGCGACACCGTCGGCGACCCCTTCAAGGACACCAGCGGCCCCTCCCTCAACATCCTGATCAAGCTGATGAGTATCGTCAGCCTCGTCTTTGCCAGCGAGTTCGGCGCCGGGCTGATAAACATTTTCTGAGACAAAACAGAATGCCGGCGGCCTTCCTGGCCGCCGGCATTCAAACCCCTTGCAACCCGTTTGCCCCGCTACAGCAGGAACTGGACCACCAGCGCCACACCCAGCAAAATCAGCCCGCCCGCCAGCAGGGCAATCCCGCCCTTCTGCAGCCACAGCGCCCGCGCCGTGACCCTCCCATGCGCCGCGTGCTCCTGCTCGCCCCAGTCCAGCTGCTGCGGGCGTTCATGCGCCGCCTTCTGCACCCGCGCCAGCCACCACGCCCGCTGGCAAAAGCTCCAGGCGGCGATATCGCTGGCACGGACGTAGGAACGGTCTTTGGGCATCGTTCTGTCTACACATTTCTCGATCTTTACCAACTCCACCATACGCACAACGATGCCGTTACGCAAAACAGATAAACCGGAAAACCTAGCCCAGGCTCTCGCTGACCATCCTTAACGCTGCTATCGTGCGCTCTTGCCAGCCTGAATCGATCCTTCGAATCGTGTTGGTGGTAATTCTGAACAGACAGATTGCTTCGCGCAGGTTGAGTTCCTCTCCTGTCCATTGGAATCGACCGAGCGCCGCCGCTCGGAGCCGTTCGTAGTACTCGCCGCTGACGTCGCTCTTGCGCCTGCGACCGAGGCGAGATGCCCATTTCAGGTGCGCCAGAAAGTTTCCTACATCCAACATCGGGTCACCTGGGCCGGCCTCCTCGAAATCGACAATCGCCACCCGCCCGTCAGCCAGGACCAGCATCTGGTCATCATAGAGATCGTTGTGCGCAATCGTTGAGGGCCGCCACGAACGAGCGAAGGGATCCAGCGCACGCGTGGTTGTGTCGAGCACACGACGTGCGTCGTCGTACTCCTGCAGCGCATGCCGAAAGGTTCGTTTTGCTCTGCGATACGCTCCTGCCAAGTCGAAGGCGCGCTCATCAGACAAATATGGGGCGGTCCATAGACTTTCCAGACCGTCGAGTACTGTGTTGGGATCAGGCGGTTTGCCCTTGCGCATTCGCTGTCGAACGTTCTTTCCGGGAATCTCGGACAGCCAGACGACACCTCCCTCGTTCCAGCAGCCGGCGACTCTTGGAACAACGAACCCTGAGTGCCCCATCAGTTCCCCGCCGGCAACCAGGTTCGCAATGGCTGAAGGACGCATCACCCGCACATACAACCGGATCTTGCCTGTCCGGTGACGCAATACCGCGCGGCTGCCCGGCCTATACCGTACCATGTTTACACGCAGATTGCGTCGGGGAAACGCAAATACATGCTTGTTGAGTAGTCTCAGAGCAGAGTCGGGGTGAGCCGCCTCTGCCAGCCCGGGCAAAGCGTGGTCTTCCGGGTAGCGCGAAAATGAGATAGACCTGTCGGCATAGAGTCTGAAGGTGAAAATTTCCGAAGGAATGTACTCTTCGGGGTCCCACTCCGCGATGTAACTGACTATCGCATTTCTGCCGGGATTATGGCTGAACTGGCGTACGCGTATCTGGGTAGGAGCTATCTCCCAGGTCGGGAGGTGACGCTGAGACGCCTGCCAAACCCAGTCCCCGTCGAAGAGTTTGGGCAACGCCGGCAAACTTGCGTCCACCGGAAAGCCGACCTGGGGGTAGAGCGGAACCGAGGCTGGTTGAGAAAACATTGTATGGTCAGTCGCCATTATCGATGCTGTCGCTAGCTGCTGATGTCATCGCTGCTATCGGGAGGCGTGTCAGGCGTGTCAGGCGTAGGTGTGTCAGGCGTAGGCGTGTCAGGCGTAGGCGTGTCAGGCGTAGGCGTGTCAGGCGTAGGCGTGTCAGGCGTAGGTGTGTCAGGCGTGTCGATGCCGTCGGTGGTTATGGGCGTGGGCGTGTCGAAGCCGTCGTTGTCGGTGGTTATTATGGGCGTGGGCGTGTCGAAGCCGTCGTTGTCGGTGGTTGTGGGCGTGGGCGTGTCGAAGCCGTCGTTGTCGGTATCATCGTTCCGGACGTCGTCCTGGGCGACATCTATTTGCCTTGCCAACGAGGCGAAACCGGTATCCACGTTGGATATGGGGGGAATCACTAGAACCGCGCCAACACGAACCAAGTTGCAGTTGGGCAGCGAGTTTGCGGTACAGATTTCGCGCCAGTATTGGTTTGTCCCGTAAAGGCTAGCAGAGATAGAAGCCAACGTATCGCCACTTTTTACAGTGTAGGTCGTTACCGCCACGCTGTTCGGGGCAGACCCTCCTCCTGTTTCAACGGTCGCAGGCGTGCTGACTCCGTCATAGTCGGTGTACGGCGTGACTACACCGTCGTTGTCGGTTGACGGAGGTGTGTCGATGTTGTCATTGTCAGTGGCAGGGGTGTCGATTCCATCATAGTCAGTGCCGTCGTTGTCCGTGGGTGTGGGTGTATCGATGCCGTCGTAGTCGGTGGCGGGCGTGGTGTAGCCGTCGTAGTCGGTGTAGGCGGTGCTGACGCCATCGTTGTCGGTAGGTGTGGGCGTATCGAATCCGTCATTGTCCGTAGTCGGTGTATCGATGCCGTCGTAGTCGGTGGCGGGCGTGGTGTAGCCGTCGTAGTCGGTGTAGGCGGTGCTCACACCATCGTTGTCGGTAGGTGTGGGCGTATCGAATCCGTCATTGTCCGTAGTCGGTGTATCGATGCCGTCGTAGTCGGTGGCGGGCGTGCTGTAGCCGTCGTAGTCGGTGTAGGCGGTGCTGACGCCATCGTTGTCGGTAGGGGTGGGCGTATCGAATCCGTCATCGTCCGTTGCCGGTGTGTCGAAGCCGTCGTAATCTGTGGCGGGCGTGGTGTAGCCGTCGTAGTCGGTGTAGGCGGTGCTCACGCCATCGTTGTCGGTAGGTGTGGGCGTATCGAATCCGTCGTAGTCGGTGATGGGTGTGTCGAAGCCATCGTAGTCGGTGGGTGGAGTGTTCACTCCATCGTTGTCGGGTGCGGCGGACGTATAGACGCCGTCGTAGTCGGTGATGGGCGTGTCGAAGCCATCGTAGTCGGTGGGCGGGGTGTTCACTCCGTCGTTATCGGTTGCGGCAGGCGTATCGAAGCCGTCGTTGTCGGTGGCGGGCGTGTAGAAACCGTCATAGTCGGTGGCGGGCGTGCTGTAGCCGTCGTAGTCGGTGTAGGCGGTGCTCACTCCGTCGTTGTCGGTGGGCGTCGGAGTGTCGATACCGTCGTCATCGGTTGCCGGAGTGTCGAATCCATCGTAGTCGGTTGTGGGTGTATCAAAACCGTCGTAATCGGTGTAGGGAGTGTTGACGCCGTCGTTGTCGGTGGAAGGGGGGTCATCGAGGTCGTCGTTTTCGCCGTCATCCTGCTCCACGTCCGGGATCGGGCGGGAAATCAGGGCAACGGGGCTGCTCTTGCCGCCGGTCCCGTTGGCGAAGGCCGTGCTGATTCCGCGTATCGCCAGAATCAGGATGAGCAGAAGGATACCAAGGTACCGAAGAATTCTGAGGCCGTATAGCGCCTTTGCGGCATTCCAAACGCTCATTTTGCCTTCGTCTCCGTTCGCCGGCCGCATTGCCATGGACGAGGCCAGGCGGTCGAATCAACCAGGTGCGTGGTGTTCCTCCCAGCATTTTACATGCGGCAAATGAAGATAATATGAAGGACATGTTTCGATGTTGTTTCAGTTGGAGGATATTGGCAGTCGGATTGTAAATCGCGTGCCCTTGCCAAGGGCGGATTCGGCCAGAATCATGCCATCGTGGGCTTCGACAATCGCTTTCGCGATTGCCAGACCGAGGCCGGACTGTGCCTGGCCGTCTCGATGACGAGAACTATCTACTTTGTAGAAACGGGCAAAGATGTTTTCCATCTCTTCGGGCGCGATACCGAGCCCGGAATCGGTTACCTGCAGGGACACTTCGCCATTCTGGCTCGCCCCGCTGAGGACGATCTCTCCTTGCGACGTGAACCGCAGGGCGTTTGCGATCAGGTTGTCAAGCACCTGCGTCATCCGTTCCACATCGACAGAGACCGAAGGCAACGTGTCCGGAGCATTCACGCGGAGGGAGATATTTCTGTGGCGCGCCGACACGACATGCGCCAGCCCTGCCCGCTCCAGCAGCGCTTTGGGATCGATGACGCGGCGATTGAGCGTCAGCTCGCCTGCATCTGACAGGGAAAGCGTGCGCAGATCTTCCACCAGATGCTGGAAGTGGACCACCTCCTGGTGGAGGAGACTGTACAGTTCCTGTCCGCCCTGGATGGAGCCGTCGGAGAGTCCCTCCGTATATCCCCGTAGTATGGTGAGCGGCGTGCGCAGGTCGTGAGCAATGTCCGCGGTCATCTGGCGTCGCAGGCGGCTGGACTGGGCGAGGTCTTTACTCATCTTGTTGAATGATGTCGCCAGCTTTCCGATTTCGTCCTGGGCGTGCGTATCGACCTGTTTGCCGAGGTGACCGGCTGCCATCTCTTCGGTTGCAATGGTAAGTTCGCGCAGAGGGCGCGTAAGGGCACGCGATAGCAGAATTCCCAGCGCCAGGGCCAGAAGCGCGGCAATCAGGGCGGCCCAGGCCGTCGACTGATTCACACTGTAGAGGAAGAAGCTTTCAGGGGAGAAGCCTGGCAGCCCCTCTTCGGGGTTGACGCTGCTCTCGAAATAGGCAGTTCCGACGAGCTCGTCATCGTGAACGATGGGAATGCCTCCACCCATGTCAAATGCATCCGTATTGCGGCCATTGTGACCTGGACTGGGCGAGTAGACTATTTTCTGCTCATCGTCGGCCAACACGATGAGCCTACTCAGAAAGTTCAGGGAGGGTTCAGTGGTCAACCACTGTTCTATTCCCTCCCAGCTATAGTCGTTTTCCTCGAAGAAGCCCAGCAGCAGGACGCCGACGACCGAGTTGTCGCTCTGTTGGGAGACGAACCGATCGAACGCCGAGCGGGTGCGTTGACCGCTAATCAGGGCTACGAGTAGCGCGCCGGTAACACCGACCACGAGAAAGGCTATCGTCAACCTCACCGCCAGTGAGCGCATTGCTTACTCCTCTTCGGCAGAGAATCTATAGCCCATGCCGTAGACGGTCTGGATGTAACTGGGTTTGCTCGGTTCCTGTTCAATCTTGGTACGCAGGTTCCTGATGTGTACGTCAATGGTGCGCTCGTAGCCTTCGTAGGCGTCCCCACTGACCGATTCCAATAGGTCGATCCGGGAAAAGGCGCGTCCAGGGGACAGCAAAAAGGTTTCCAGCAGTTCATATTCGAAAGGGGTGAGATCTACCGTTCTGCCCCGCACGCGCACCGTGCGCCCCGTACGGTCGAGTGTGATGTCTCCCGACCGCAAGATTTCGGGCAGACTGGTCGGCGTTCGGGCTCTTCTCAGCACAGCGCGCACGCGTGCGATCAGTTCCTGTATGCCAAAGGGTTTGGTAACGTAGTCGTCAGCACCCAGTTCCAGCCCGGCTACTTTCTCGCTTTCTTCCATTTTGGCGGTAAGCATGATGACCGGCGTATCCGATTCCTTCGTAAAGAGTCGCATGAAGTCATACCCGCCCATCTCAGGCATCATCAGATCGAGGAGGACCAGGTCCGGTTTTTCGTAGCGCGCAACATAGAGGGCATCGCGCCCGTTGCCCGCCTCCACCACGCGGTAGCCTTCACGCTCCAGGTAGAGGCGCGCCATCTCGCGAAGATTTTCTTCATCGTCTACAATAAGGATTGTCTGAACCACGGAGTTCTGTCCTCATTGTACAACTGTGAAACTGGTGAGAACGCTGTCGGGTGGATGTAGGAGAAGTCGGAATCGGCCCCGACCGACACTCAGAACATGCGCTATCTGATTATCGCGCAGAATTGTCAAGAAGTTATGAAGAAAGTCTGAAGATCCAACCAAGAGGCCAGGCTTCGTTGAGAATTCGGGCAGGCCAAATCAGGGAAGTTGTATGATTCAAGAACGCTCGAACCGTCGCTCTAACCTTCATACTGTGAGCGAAAGTGCGACGATACGTTTCGCTCCAGCTGGTGAATTGCTCGACACAATTGCGTCTCCGTCTCTCGTTGGGCTCATTCGTCCAATCCGAGGAAACGCCTGAATCCCGCCTCGACTAGGAGGACTACCGTGAAGAAAGCACTGGGAATCGCACTGCAGCTGCTGGCGGTCGTGGTCTGGGTCCAGTTTCTTGCCACACAGCTGTACGACCCCCAATTGGAGGCAGCGGGCCTGGTAATCTGGCGCGTGCTGGACCCACTAATGGTCTTGGGTGTGCTCGTAGCGGTATTCGTTGCCTTCGACAGGAAGCGCCGCCACGATAGCTCTGCCGCTACCGGCATGACCAGGGACTACTTCGAAGCCAATGTCACTCTGTATGGAGGAATGGCCCTGCTCCATGCCCTGCTCTGGAATTGGATAGGGTTCCAATTTTCCGACCCGGCGACGACGCATCCGTGGCTCTGGACCCTCATCGATATCTCTCTCCCCCTGCTCCTGGTCCCCACCGGGCGGCGCCTGATCGTGGGTAGCTAACCAGCTTGACCCTGAAGTGAATTCAGTTTGCCGCCAGCTTTTTCACGCTTGAGTGGCGAAGCGGCAGCGCATCTGATATTCACGTGGTCTGCGCTCTGGCGGCCCGAGGGAAAGACCAGACCTGTCGTCTCTTTCAACACAATACACAATGCGAGCAAAGGCTGGCTCGCATTGTGAACCCAGTTGGGCCTACTGTAACACAATGGTAATGAGGGCGCGCGGCTTCTGAAAACTTAAGCTATCCGACAAGCAAGAAGCAAGGGGAGAAACGAATATGAATAACGCAGAAATCAAAAAGGAAATAGGAGCCCTGGTCCAAGCATTAACATCGGATACGAAGGAACTTCATGACCTTACGATTGAAGGAACCATAATCGCTGGCTCTTTGCGCCTGATCGCCGAGTGGCTTGAAAGTCTCAACAATCCTGATAAGACTAGAAAACTCACATTTGAATCGCATTCAAGAAGTCCTGAAACAACCTTTCGTGTGAGCAATGCTCAGGGAATATGGGAAGTTCCGCAAGACCTACTCGGACACATGAAGGAAGTCTTGCACTTACAAGAGCGGATTGAGAACAACAGAAAGCAACTGAAGGAAATGTTGGGAATTGACACCTATGCTGAGTATGAGGTTTCAATCCATGAACCTTCAGACGAGTAGTCAAACCCGACGATCATTATGGTGAGCCCCGATGACATATGGCGGGACAGAACTGATCTCCCGCCAATAAAAAACACCGCCCGTAGACGGTGTCCCTGCGGCGTCGCTCAAGACGTTGCCTATTCTTCCCCCTCAGGTTTGGCGACAATCATCGCTAAGTAATTGATCGCTCCGATATTTTGCCTATTCTGTTCAGCATGGGCTACCAGGATTTTTTGGGTTTCACTCTGGATTTCCTGCGACTCCGCCAACAATTTTTTCACATAATCCAGATCTTCCCGCATCTGATTTCTCTGAATGTGAATTGGTTTGGTCATTACTCCCTCTGCGTCTATGCCGACATTATGCTCACGTTATGCAACACGTTGTTAGCACAATGTTGGTCCTTCGTCAAACCATTGCAATTTACAAGAATAGCCCAAACGCGCCGACGAAATATTGATGTGAACTTAACGATATGGCTCCCTTACGTTAGAAATCAAAAACTCCCCTCACCCCAGCCGCTCCTCCACCCGTTGCAGCGCCGCCTGCATCTTCTCCTGCCGCACCGCCGTCGTCAGGTCGCCGCGCGTCCGCTCCAGAACGCCCCGCAGCACGTCCGTCTGCCGCCGCAACCCCTTGGTGATTGCGTCGGGAAAGTCGACCGTAACCAGCAGCGAGTAGATCTCGTCCATCCTCTCCAGGTAGGTCGCCGCCTCCTCGACCCGGTCCTGCCGCATCAGGTCCAGCGCAAAGCGGCGCATCTCCGTCGCCGCCTCGGTCAGCCCCTTCAGATAGGTCGCCCCCGTCACCCCCAGCTCCTCCGGCGTCACCAGCGGTCCGCCGGTTATGAAGACGTGCAGCAGATGCGCCTCCACCAACTCCTTCAGCGCGTCCTGCGTAGAGCCGCCGTGGTAAAGATCGGGATAATCCGCCAGCGGTTCCACCATCGCCTGCGCGTCCTGCCGCGCCGCCGCCAGCATCTTCTCCGCCTCTTCCAGCTCGTGCCGGTGCATCGCCCGGATACTGTGTGCGCAGTCGCGGATCAGGCTGCGGCTGCGCACAAGCATATCGTCGCGCACCCGGCTGAACTCCTCCATCCCCCGTGTGATCGCATCGACCACCCCCGCCAGCGCCTCTCCCGCTCGATTTGTCATGAACAAAGTCCTCTATGAAGTTACTGGCCACTGACCACTGGCCCCTGCCTTTTCATTTGCCGCTCAGCGCGGCGCGGCTGCTGTACGAATTCACCGGCACATAGTTCGGCGGCGGCGGCAACGTCAGCGGCGGCGGCGCCTCAATCCCTTCCTGCGCCGCCCTGAAGGCAAAGAAGTTCCACACAATGCGGCTGACCGCCTTCATCGTCCGGTTGCTTATAATCCAGTTCATCCAGCCCGGGCTCCACAGATAGACCGCCACCACATACGGCCCGCTCGGCCCCCAGATGAGCGCCAGGTCGCTGTGCGCCTCATTCACAAATCCGTGCTTGTGGATGATCCACGTCTCCTCCGGCCGCGGCAGCCCGCCCCACACCATCTCCGTGAACTCGTCATGGCTCACATAGAAAAGAAGCGCCCCGCACTCGTCCGGCGTGATCTCGCCGCCGAAAGTCTCGATCAGCAGCCCCTCTCCCGCCTGGCAACGGTAGATCTCCGCCAGCAACCGCCCCAGCTCCGCCGGTGTCGACTGCAGATGCGTGTCCGGGTTCGTGTTCCAATCCGTGCGGCTGTTCGCCTCCGTCGGGATCTTGCTGATGATCGACTTGTCATCGAAGCCCGTCTGGATATAGGAGTTCGTAAAGCCCAGCGTCCGCATCATCTCCGTTACCCGCCGCCCGCCGGCAAAGATGTCGCCGTCGCCCACCCATTGCATGACCCGGTTGGCCGCCGCGTTGTTGCTCTCGCCCAGCGCGTGGTCGATCCACTGGCCTACGAGCTCGTTTTCGAAGTCCTCCATCTGCCGGAACGCCTCGCTCGCGATCGCGATCTTCATCGTCGACATGCCCGAAAAGGCCACATCCGCGTCCACCAACGCCTCTTCACCCGTCGTCAGGTCCTGCACGTAGATCGCCGCGAATCCGGGAAAATCGGTCGTGAACGCGTTCAGTTCACGCCCGAGCGCATCCATCGTCAGCCCCGGCGCCGCCGTCTCCTCCAGCGCCAGGTGCGCCGTGCGCGCCTCCACGCTGCCCAGCGCCTCCAGGACCGGTCCCGCGCTCTCCTCGAGTAGCAGCCTCTGCCCCGGCGTGCCCGGCGTCCACTGCCAGCTGCGCTGGGCTACGCCTTCAAAGGTCGCTGGCAGCGTCGCAAAAGGCGCGCCGTCCGTTCTCTCCGGCAGGCGCGCCGGGCCGTTTTCGCCGCTCCCCTCCTGCCAGCTCCACTGCGGCGGCAGCGCCCGACCCGGCTGCGGCGCATGATTCAGCTCCTCGCCCACCTTCCACAGCCAGTCCGCCAGCTTCTGCGCATCGTAGCTGTAGCGCGCGGCAATATCCCGGCGCCGCGGCGCGATCCCCGCCAGCTTGCGCAGCGCGATCTCGACAAACTCCGGTCCCTCGAGGTACTGCTGCGCCTCCGCCAGCATCGCCGCCGTGTCGACCCGGAAGTCCACCTCCTGCGGGCGCAGCACCAGGCGCGTCTCGTCATAGTAGACCGCGATCGGCTGCCCCAGGCTCGCCGCCAGCACCGATTCGATATCCGCCGGCTCCTTGTAGCGGCTCAGGTCCAGCCCCGCCAAATGGACCCCCGGCGGGACCGGCGCGGCCGCCGCCTTATAGCGCGTATACAGCGGAAAGAGCGACAGAAAAGCGACAATTGGAAGCGCAAAGCGCAGAAACCCGGCCAATCTGCTAGCACGTTTCAAGCGATCTTCACTCCTGCTCCAGTTTCTGAATCAACTGCCCAGCGCCGGCCGCGAGTTCCCTGTCACCGGCCTCCTGCGCCAATTACAGAGCCGATTTTAATTCAATGATTGCCTCCGGCTTATGTCCTATTCTGGCCTTGGCAATGCCCCGATTGGCGTAACCACGGGGCTCGTTGGGCTGCAGGCGGATCGCGTGGTCAATATCGGCGATTGCCTCCCGGTACTGACCAAGCTGCAACTTGGCAACGCCCCGATAGTTGTACGCTTCAGCGTAGTCGGGCTGCAGACGGACGGCCTCATCAAAGTCGGCGATCCCCTCCTCATGTTGACCAAGTTTGCTCTTGGCTGCCCCCCGGTTGATGTAGATGTCAGCGTAGTCGGGTTGCAGTTGGAGCGCCTGGTCGAAGTCAGCGATCGCCTCCTCGTGTTGCCCAAGCCGGTGCTTGGCTACGCCCCGATCGTTGTACGCGCCAAGGTAGTCGGGCTGAAGCCGGATCGCCTGGTCAAAGTCGCCGAACGCCTCATGATAGCGGCCAAGCTCTAACTATGTAATACCCCGATTTTTGTAGGCAGTGGCGTGGTCAGGCTCTAAGCGGATAGCCTCAGCATAGTCGGCCATTGCCTCCTCGTATTGTCCAAGTCCCGCATTGGCACTGCCCCGATTGACATAGGCGTCAGCGTCATCGGGCCGCAACTCGATCGCCCGATCAAACGCCGCGATCGCCTCCTCGGATTGACCAAGCTCGACTTTGGCAGCGCCCCGATTGTAGTACTCGCCGGCATCGCCCGGCTGCGTGCTGCGGGACTCATCTTCGGTAAAGATCTGATCCATGGCGACGCCGGCCCCATCAATCGGCACGCAACCTGCGACCACCACAACCGTCGCGAGCAATATCCATCTCTTGAATGAGGGCGCAACTGGGGTCACTGTTCATCCCTGCTGACTAAGGATTTCTGCACAGTAACCTGCCGGTCTAATACGCACCGGTAATGACTCCAAGCGAGAGATACTGCTTTCCCTTACTCTTGCTCGAACTCCTGAATCATTTCCTCTAAGTAAGTTACGAGTTCGCTGTCACCGGATTCCTCCGCTAACTCCAAAGAGATCTTCATGTCGGCAATGGCTTCCTGAAAATGACCGAGGACGATCTTGGCCATGCCTCGGTAGAAGTAGGCGTAAGGATTGTCGGGTCGCAGGCGTATGGCTTGGTCATAGTCGGCGATGGCGTCCTCGTATCTCCAGCGTCCGACTTTGGCAAGTCCCCGATACATGTAGGCCTCAAAATCGTCGGGCAGCAGACGGAGGACCTGGTCAAAATCGGCGATGGCCCTCTGATATAGACCATACTCCAAATAGGCAGCACCTCTATTGAAGTGGGCGTCGGTGTTGTCGGGCAGCAGACGGAGGACTTGGTCAAAGTCGTCGATGGCCTCCTCGTATAGACCAAGGCTAAATTTAGCAAGCCCGCGATTATAGTAGGCGTGGGCGTGGTCAGGCTGCAGTTGGAGTGCATGGTCGTAGTCGAGGATGGCCTCCCGAAGTTGTCCCAGTCCGGTCTTCGCAAGGCCCCGATTGACATAGGCGTCAGCATCGTCGGGCAGCAATCCGGCGACTTGGTCGAAGTCGGCGATCGCCTCCAGGTATCGTCCAAGTTCATACTTGGCAACGCCGCGGTTGATCAATGCGTCAGCGCGGCCGGGCTGAAGCTTGAGCGCCTGCCTATAGTCGACAATGGCCTCCTCGTATCGTCCAAGCTCGTGCTTGGCAAGGCCGCTGTTGATGTAGCCATCAACGGAGTCGGGCTCTAGCTGAATCGCCTGATCATAGTCGGCGATTGCCTCTTCGTATTGACCAAGATCGTACTTGGCCAAGCCGCGATTAATGAAGGCGTCAGCGTTGTCCGGCTGCAGTTGAAGAGCATGGTCATAGTCGGCAATCGCCTCCTGGCTTTGACCAAGCTTGTTTTTGGCAACACCTCTGTTGATATAGGCGTCAGCGTAGTCCGGCTGCAGGCGGATGGCCTCGTCGAATTCGGCAATCGCTCCCTCATATTGACCGAGCTCGACTTTGGCAACGCCTCCCATGTAGTACTCGCCGGCATCGCCCGGCTGCATGCTGCGGGACTCGTCATCGTCAACCGCCGCCTGCGCCTGTTCGAGACTGGCCTTGGCAACGCTCTCACCGACGTCGACGACGCCCCCGTCAATCGGCACACAACCCGCGATCCCAACGCAGGCCGTGACAACCGCTGCCAGCCATATCCATTTCCTGAGAGAGAACGCAATTGGAGTCACTATTCACCCCGGCGGACTTTGGAATCCTGCACAGTAGCCTGCCAATTCAAAGCGCATCAAGAGCAGTTCCAAGCGGTTGCCCTTTACTCTTGCCCGCTTGATTGAATCAGCCGCACAATTTCGCCTGCAACATAGCTGTCACCGGCCTCCTGCGCCAATTTCAAAGCAGTTTCCAAATCGGCGATCGCCTCCTCGGTTTGGCCCAATGCGGCCCTGGCCTTACCGCTGCTGACGAAAAGGTCGGGATCGTCTGGCTTGAGCGGGATTGCTCGGTCATAGTCGTCGATCGCCTCCCGATATTGGCCAAGGGCGGACTTGACATCGCCCCGCCCATAATAGGCGTTGGCGAGGTTGGGTTTCAGAGAAAGGGCCTGTTCGTAGTCGGCGATGGCCTCCAGGTATTGGCCAAGGTCTTTTTTGGCAAGGCCCCGATTGTTGTAGGCGCTGACGAAGCTGGGCTGCAGACGGATCGCCAAGTCGTAGTCGGCGACCGCCTCCTGGTTTTGATCAAGGTTGCGCTTGGCATTGCCCCGGTTGTAGTAGGTGGCGGCTCTGTCGCGCTGCAGGTAGATGGCTTGGTCATAGTCGGCGACGGACTCTCGGTGTAAACCGGCCTCCGACTGGGCATTCCCCCGGCTATCGTAGACGCTGGCGTTGTCGGGCTGCAGCTGGATGACCCTATCAAAGTCGGCGATAGCATCCTGGAACTGACCAAGACGGCCCTTGGCAACACCTCGCAAATGGTAGGCGTCGGCGTAGTCGGGCCTCAGTTGAATGGCATGGTCAAACTCGACGATGGCCTCCCGGAGCTGATCAAGTCTGGCCTCGGCTAAGCCCCTTCTGAAGTGGCCTGAGGCCTCGTCAAGATGGCAAAAGGCGGCGACCGCCGCGATCCAGCTCCGCACCTTTGACTTACGCAAAAGAGAACGAATTTTGGATGCAAATGAAGGAAACGCTTCTGGGCAATAGCGCCAAACGAGTCGCTGAGCCAATAGCAACTTGCAGTCACGATCGATTACGGTTACTCCCACTCGATCGTCGCTGGCGGCTTGCTCGAAATGTCATACACCACCCGGTTCACCCCATCCACCTCGTTCACGATCCGCCCGCTCACCCGCGCCAGCAGTTCATACGGCAGCTGCGCCCAGTCCGCCGTCATAAAGTCATCGGTCGTAACCGCCCGCAGCGCGATCACGTTGGCATACGTGCGCCCGTCCCCCATCACGCCGACTGACTGCACCGGCAGCAGCACCGCAAAGACCTGGCTCGTCTCCCGGTACAGCTCCGCCGCCCGCAGCTCCTCCAGAAAGATGCGGTCCGCCGCCCGCAGCATCTCCAGCCGCTCCCACGTCACCGCGCCCAGGATGCGGATGCCCAGCCCCGGCCCGGGGAACGGGTGCCGCCACACGATCTCCTCCGGCAGCCCCAGCTCCTCGCCAATCCGCCGCACCTCGTCCTTGAACAGCATCCGCAACGGCTCGATCAACTCGAATGACATATCCTCCGGCAGCCCGCCCACATTGTGATGCGTCTTGATCGTACGCGCATTCGACGACCCGTCGCGGCTGGCCGACTCGATCACATCCGGGTAGAGCGTCCCCTGCGTCAGGTACGCCTTGCCCGCCGCGCCATCGGACTCCCCGCTCTCCTCGAATAACCGCTCCGTCTCCTCCTCGAAGACGCGCACAAAACACGCGCCGATGCGCTTGCGCTTCTCCTCCGGATCGGTCACGCCCTCCAGGTCGCTCAGAAACGCCTCCTTCGCGTCGACCGCCGCCAGCTTCATACCCTGATGCCGCTCGAACGTCTCCACCACCTGCTCCGCTTCACCCGCGCGCAGCAGGCCGTGGTCCACGAAAATGCAGGTCAGCCGCGCCCCGATCGCCCGGTGCACCAGCGTCGCCGCCACCGCGCTGTCCACGCCCCCGCTCAGCCCGCACACCACCCGGTCCGCCGGCCCCACCTGCGCTCGGATCCGGTCAACGCACTCCTGGATGAAATTGCCCGCCGTCCAGGCCCCCGCGCAGCCGCAGATCGAGCGCACGAAGTTCTGCAGCAGAGCATTGCCGTGCCGCGTATGCACTACCTCCGGGTGAAACTGCAGCCCGTACAGCCCCCGCGCCGCGTCCGCAACCGCCGCGCACGGCGAATTCCCGCTGCGCGCCACCGTCGCAAAACCCGCCGGCAGCCGCTCCACCCGGTCCCCGTGGCTCATCCACACCTCCTGCTCGCGCGGCTGTCCCGCAAACAGGCCGTCCTCACGCGTCACCTCGATCTGCGCCGCGCCGTACTCGCGCAGCGTGCTCGGCGCCACGTGGCCGCCCAGCGCATGCGCCAGCAGCTGCAGCCCGTAGCAGATGCCCAGCACCGGCACCCCGCTCTCCAGCACCGCCGCCGGCAGCGTCGGCGCGCCCGCCTCATACACGCTCGCTGGCCCCCCCGAAAGGATGATCCCCTTCAGATTCACCCGCGGCAGCCGCTCCGCCGCCCGCTCCCACGGAATCATCTCTGCGTAGACATGCGCCTCCCGCACCCGGCGGCAGATCAACTGGCTGTATT
>CATOTS010000031.1 GCA_951813625.1 uncultured Caldilineaceae bacterium
TGTCATGGATATTATACTACGCTAGACAATCTTGTGATGAATTGAACGTTGTTGATTGGCGTGTGCTAGTCGAGGTCGATGCGACATGTCCAGCGGGCCTTCGCTTGCATCCGTTGAGGGAGACTAGCGCTTAGATGTCGTTATACGGGCGTTGGGCGGCTGAGAGGATGCTGGCGAATGGGTGGTTGCCAGGGGGCGGGGGGAGCGCGAAGGGTTCACTGACAGGGAAGAAGGGAGCTTCGCCGAGGTCCTGACGGTTGTCGGCGTTATTTCATTAGAGACTGGGCAGGCGTAGTGAGGGCGCGGGGCAGTTTCCAGGGAGGGGCGTAGTGAAGAACGTGTTGACCCTGCCGACCAGGGCGGGGATTTGGCGCGGGGCCGGTGGGGGACCGGCCCTTGGGAAGGCTTTTCTACCAGGACTCGTATTGGATCAGGTTATCGACATCGATGGTAAAGATGTATTGTTTGCCGTCCTGGTAGCAGGTGACGACGCGCAGGAATTCGCCTACCGGGTCGTAGGTGACGGTGACGGGCATGTCTGTGAGCTCGTTGACAAAGCTGGAGAGGATGAATTCCTTGTCGGGCATGCCGACAGGCCAGCTGGTGAACTCTTTGATGTGGGGGATCGTCGGCCCCTCCTGGACTTCGCCGTTGCCGACCAGGTAGAGTCTGAGGCCGTTGGCGTGGTCGAAGACTCGGATCGGGGCGGCGTAGTGCTGGATCAGGCCGGTGAACGGGACGGGTGTAGGCACCGGGGTCGGGGGGAAGACGCAGTTGTAACGTTCGCAATCGTTCCATTCGTGACAGTCGTCGCAGCGGGGGTCATTATTGGCGGCGGTGGCGTCGCCGACGGCATTTATGAGCAAGATGACGCTGACTGCGATGATGAGGGCGATGAGTCGCTTCATAGGTCGTCTCCCGGAGGGAAAAAAGGAAAAGTGCCACGGAATGTAAAGACGCCGCTCTGGGGGGAAAAGTTCCGTTTGGGGTTGGAGGAAATCCACGAAGGGGCAGTAAGGATGGAGACGTCCCCTAATCCACGGGGATGGCTGCAAGGCTGGGATACAGATGGGGAAGGGGAAGGCAGGCACAAGTTCTGCCCCAGCAGGGGGTGGTGAGGGGAGAGGGCGCATGAGTCTTACGAGCGTAGTGTGGCCGCAAGCTATGGTGTGGTACGATGGAATGCTCTGCTAATCGGTCTTGGTAGGGGTTTCAGTGAGAGTGTCGGTTGCGGGTAAGGCGAGGGCAGGCACAGGGCGCGAACCTACGGGAGTGGCGAAGGGGGTGGGCGCGTACGTTTTGAAAGTGTGGTGTTGTGATAGGCTACGGTATGGTACGATAAAATAGCCGGCTAAATGGTCTTGGTAAGAATTCTGCGAGATGGTAGGTGGTGGGTCGGGTAAATGCAGGCTCATGGCCTGCTCATGCGGACGGCAAGTTGTGCTGTGGGGCGGGCGGGGAAGGCAACTAACGGAAAGTGTTCGAATATGGGAGTTGTACCCGGCTCGTTGGTCGTTCTCGGCTCCATCCCCTCTTTGGCATTAGGATTTGTACAAGTGGAATTTCATTTTGTAACATGGGGGAAATGGTTTTCTCCCATGGAACGTCGATGGGGGCACGGGCGGCATTTTCCCGTCTATAACAGAAGGAGGTTAACATGAAACGCCGCGCTCGAGGAGTCGTCGTCTTAGGACTGCTTTGTATTCTGGTTGCGGTGGCATTGAACTGGCCCACGCTTTCGTTCGCAGTCCACCCATTCTGCGAGGACTGCCATGTGCATAATGACTGCGCGCAGTGGAATTGTCCAACACAATCGGCGTCAGAAGCGATGCAACGGCATGACTTCAGCGCGGGACTGCCCAAAGGCGTCCGGAACCTGGTTGACCACGCGGCAACGCCGGTCAGGGTTTTTTCCAAGGACCAGAGCCTTGAATACTACTGTGTTGGCAACGAAGGGAGCATGTCTGTTCTTTCGGTCAACCCTTCGGCATTCGGCAGATTTGTGGCCCATCTTTTGAAGAACAGGCAGAACGACAAGCCTGAGTCTATCGTGCTATACAGGGGCGTGCATCCGGGAACGAACCAGGAGGTCGTTATCAACTACATAACGGACATCAAGGTCGTCCGGTTATCGACGTCATACGCCGATGGGAAGGCCTATGAATTCGACATAGGCGATGACTTGGAGGTCGTTCACCTAAGGTGGTAGAGCCTGAGGCGTGCTGACATACGCGGCACCGGCATGTCTTTTGGCAAGTGTGAGGCGGGGAGAAGCAAGGGGAGAGGGCCGTTCTGAGGGACGGCCCTTTTGTATTGGGCGGAAGGTTGGGGAATAGGGAGCAGGAGTAAGGGGATAGGAGCCGCGGGGGAGGCGCGCCGGTTGCGGCGCGGGGGAAGGTATGGGGAAGCTGATGAGCGGGAGGGGAAGAGCCGCGCGGCTTGGGTTGGGGGCGGTGCTGCTGCTAGAATGGGAGCGGCGGTGCCCGCGTTGGGGCGCGGGGGCGGCGGACGGGGACCACTTTTACAGCCAGGATGCAGCGGATGGACAACCGGCGGCTCAGCGCAGTTTCTTTCGGCCACATGGCGATCGATATTATCAATTCGTCGGTCGCGATGATCCTCGCGGTGCTGGTCGTGCCTTTCAATCTGTCGAATATGGAGATTGCGTGGGGCATGATGGCTTTCACGCTGATGGGGTCGCTGACGCAGCCGGCGTTTGGCGTGCTGGCGGACCGGTTCGGCGGGCGGTGGCTGGGCGCGGCGGGGCTGCTGTGGATGTCGGTCTTCTATTATGCGGCGACTTTTGCACAGGATTTCATCACGCTGATTGTGCTGATGACGGTGGCCGCGCTGGGCAGCGCGGCGTTCCACCCGCAGGGGGCGATGAATGCGGGGGCGGCGGGGCGGGAGCGCGCGACGACGGGGACGTCGATTTTCTTCTTGCTGGGGCAGATGGGGCTGGCGTTCGGGCCGATGATTGCGGGTTTCCTGCTGGAGGAGATCGGGATGGCGGGGCCGCGGATCATGGCTGCGGCGACGCTGCCGTTTGTGGCGTGGCTGGCGGTGGGGCTGCACAGGCCGCTGGAGAAGCCGAAGAGCGAGGAGGCGCCGGCGGGGCCGGTGAAGATTTCGCCTTTCCGCGGTGGGCACGTGTGGCCGCCGACGAAGTCGAGTCGGAGAAGGCAGGGGGCGCAGAGGCCGAGGCGGACGGGCCAGTTGTATGTGCTGGTGGCGTTTGCGGTGCTGGTGGCGCTGAGGGCGTCGGTGCACCAAATCTTTTACGGGCTGCTGCCGAAGTATTTCGCGGATATGGGTTTTTCGCCGTCGGCGTTCGGGTTGATGGTGGGCGTGCCGAGCGTGGCGATCGCGCTGGGTTCGATGACGGGCGGTGTGCTGGGCGACCGCTACGATCAGCGCAAGATATTGATGTTTGCGCTGGCGGCGGCGACGCCGTTTTCGTGGCTGATGCTGGACATTGTGGACGGGTGGGCGTTTTTCCCGCTGGCGTTCGCGGCCGGGTTCATGGTCGGGATTCCGCACAGTATCCTGGTGGTGATGGCGCAACGTTTTTTGCCGGGGCGTCAAGGGCTGGCGAGCGGCGCGATATTGGGATTCACGTTTGCTTCGGGCGCGTTAGGGATGGGGGTGGCGGGGCCGATTGCGGACTATTTCAGCCTGGCGGGGGTGATGCACGCGGTGGCGGTGATGCCGATCCTGGCTGCGGGCTGCGCATTCTTCGTGCGGATGGGCGTAACGCCGCCGGCGCCGTCGGTGGCGCCGGCGCCGGGGTCGGCGGATTGAGTTTTTGGTTTTGAGTTTCTAGTTTTTAGCTGGGGCTCTTCCGGATTGGACGATTGGTTCGGGCGCTTGACTTTTTCCTCATTGGGGCCACGCCTCTTCGGTTATCTCCGCTGCGACGACGGGTCCGCGTGAGCCGGAAACCAGGCGGCCGGTGACGATTTGGCCGTCGTGCTGGAAGACGAGCAGGGCGTTCTTTTCCTGGGCCTGCTGGCGGAGGACGCGTTTGCCCTCGATGCTGCGCATGGGGTCGAGGTCGAAGGAAGGGACCCAGGCGAGACGGTCAATGTGGGCGGCCCAGCTGCAGGCGTCGCCGAGGAAGAGGAGGGAGTGGCCGCCGTCCTCGACCCAGACGGCCTGGATGCTGTCGGTGTGGCCGGGCACGGTGACGGTGCGGACACCGGCGGCGAGGTTCTGGTCGCCGTCGACGATTTCGAGTTGGCCGGAGCGGCGCAGCGGTTCCCAGTTCTGGGGGAAGTAGGTGCCGCGGGTGCGTTCGTTGGGGAAGGAGGCGTCGGCCATTTCGAGGCGCTGGACGAGGTAGCGGGCGTTGGGGAAGGATGGGACAGCTTCGCTGTCGCGGTCGGCGGGATCGCTCCAGTGGGTGCAGCCGCCGGCGTGGTCGCCGTGGAGATGGGTCATGAGGACGATGTCGACGTCTTCGGGGCTGAAGCCGACGCGGCCGAGGTCGGCGGCGAGGCGGCGGGAGGTATCGTCCATGCCGAAGTTGCGGCGGTCCCTGGCGGTGAGTTTGTCGCCCTGGCCGGTGTCGACGAGGATGAGGCCGGCGGAGGACTGGACGAGTAGGGAGCGCATGTGGACGGGAATGCGGTTTTTGTCGTCGGGGCGGATAACCCGTTCCCAGAGGACGCGGGGCACGAGGCCGAAGAAGCCGCCGCCGTCGACGAGCTGGCGGCCGTCGCTGACGATATGGCAGGGGATGGAGCCGATTTGGAAGGAATAGGGCATGGCTGGGGTTCCTGCTGGCGAAGGGCGTAATGGTGTGTGTTCGGGCGGTTTGCAATTCGATGCGGAGTATAGCACGGGGCGAGGAGCTAGGGATAGTTTTCAGTTATGAGGTAACTACTAAGCCACATACAGCGTCTGTCTCGTCCAGTGCTTCATCCTCGCCGCCATTCAGATTATCTGATTGCGTATTCGGTTGGCAGACACCACGTTGGATAAGCCGGACTGCAGGAATGACGCCGTACCGTCGGTGAGCGCTGGTTTTGGAGGGGGGCGTTGCGGGGGGAGTCCCCCCGCACAAGGGAGGGCCGCAGGCCCGACCGTCCCAAAAGCAAGGAAAACGTAAAGCGGAGTGAGGAGAGAGAACACACCTTCGCTCGCCCCATTCAGGGTCGCAGACTGATTGCGGCTGCGTAGTTACGTTATGAGTTTGTAGTATTCAAACTCTGGCTGTTACCTTTGTGAAACTGCGAGCCTTGGTTCTTGCGAAGTCTCGGATTTAACCACGAATCAACACCAATTTACACGAAGATACAGAATAAACACGAAGGGGCACGAAGAAAGCATTTGGTGGGAAATTCCGTTGGCCTTCAGGTCTTGTTCAGTTACGTGCGTGAAGGATTGGGCAGATGGGCAGTCGTAGCATTTGGTCGTTCGTCTTTCTGGCTTTTGGCCGGTAAGGAGGGCAGGCACAAGGTCTGCAATTGCAGTTGCCAGTTGACGGTGGTCACTGGTTCGTAGCCGGAAGTTTTGGTTTCGGGCATGAGGCGAGGGTTTGGGGCGGGGCCTCAGTCCATCAGCGGTGGAAGTGAGAACTTATCTGGTATGGATACGCAAGGTTTCTTTTCGGGTGAGGCGGCAGGGATTCGGCCGCGCAGGCTGGTGCAGGGGCTGATCTTCGACTTCGACAATACGCTGGCGCGGCTGGCGGAGCCGCTGGAAGGGTTGATGGCGAAGGGGGCGGAGACGGCGGTGGCGTACATGCGCTCGACCGGCATGGACGACCTGCCCGAGGAGTTCGCGGGGAATCTGGTGGAGGCGCGCCTTTTTGCGCAACAGAAGTCGGACGATGAGCAGGAGGAGCACACGGCTGACGATACGCTGAGCTTTCTGTTGCAGTTCTTTAACTACCCGGCCTCGCGCATGGACTTGGATGTGCTGCGGCAGGCGGTGGACCTCTTCTATGCGCCGGAGATGACGGCGTGGGAGCCTATGCCGGGCGCGATTGAGCTGCTGGCAGAGCTGAAGGAAGAGGGCTATCCGCTGGCGGTGATCGCGAACTACGCCAGCGACCGGGTCTTTCAGCGAATCGTCGATTATACGGGGGTGCGGCCCTACCTTGATGTCTGTCTGAGCAGCGCGGCGGTGGAGTGGCGCAAACCGGAGAAGGAGATCTACGATGCGGCGCTCAAGCGCTGGGACGCGGAGCCGTATGAGCTGGTGTGTGTGGGCGACAGCCTCAAGCACGACGTCGCGGGCGGGCAGGCGATCGGCGCGCTGACGGTGCATTGCCGCATGATCCCGCTGGCGGAGGACCAGCGGATCGTGGAGAGCGTGGAGCCGGATGCGGCGATCGAGGAACTGGCGGAGTTGCCTGCCGTGGTGCGGGCGTGGAGCTGAGCGTGGGCGGAGAAAAGAGTGCGGTCAACGAGACTTTTCCGGTAACGATCAGCCGCGAATATCCACCTGCGCCATTGGTGGCGGTGGCGGCGGCGGTGCTTGACGATAGCGGGCGGGTGCTGATGGTCAGGCGGGGGAAGCCGCCGTCGCTGGGGATGTGGGCGCTGCCGGGCGGTCTGCTGGACCTGGGTGAGCCGGTGCGTGACGGGATCGTGCGCGAGGTGCGCGAGGAGACCGGGGCGGAGATTGAGCTGGTGGACCTGCTGGACCTGTTCGAGCCGATTCACCGCGACGCGCAGGGCGCGGTGCGCTATCATTATGTTGTGATCGACTTCTGGGCCCATTTTCGCGGCGGCGCGGTTGCGCCAGCGGACGACGCCGACGGGGCGGATTGGGTCTCGCTGGACAGGTTGGACGAGCTGCCGATGGAGGATGCCACCCGCCGCGTCGTGCGCAAAGCTCACGGCCTCTGGAGGAACGGACGGGCGGGCGACTGAGCTGCTCACACGTCTGCGGGTTAACCCCTCTCTACAGCTAAAGGAGTAACAGGCCGAACAACCGCGCCTCTGATCCGCTCTTGCGCCGGGTCAGGACTCGCTGAACGCGTAGCCGCTTTTTCCGGTTACGACTTCCTCTACAACTTCTCCTCTTGCTTCGATTCCCGAAAAGAGCTTGCGCGCCTCCTGAAGATGCTCGAAGCCGCCGACGAGGGTCAGGTGGTCCCCTTGTTCGAGCTGTGTATGGCCGCGCGGCACGATGAACTCGCCGGAGCGGCGGATGGAGAGGATGAGCACATCGCCCGGCAGGTCGATCTCGCGCAGGGCTTTGTCGTCGAAGCTGGGCTCGTAGACAACGAATTCGCCGACTTCCTTGTTGTCGTCGGTGCGGGTCAGGAGTTCGTAGATGTCGGGATTGCGGGCCAGGAGGCTGAGGAGCGCGGCCTGGTCCAGCGCGGGGTTGAAGACGGTGACGTTGATATTTTCGAATTCGGCGAGGCGGCTTGAGTCGGTGACGAGGGTCACGATGTGGTTGACGCCGTAGCGGGTGCGGGCGGCGCGGCAGATGTGGAGGTTGAGATCGGTGTCGGCGGAGGTAACGACGACGGCGGGGGCCTGGTCGAGCCGTTCGCCGAGGGCGCGGTCGTCGTCGTCGATTCCGGCCTGCATGACGTCGATCCCGGCGGAGGTGCGCTGTCGGGCGCGAGCGACCTGGTTGGGGTCGGCGTCGACGATGAGGACATGTTCGTGGTGGCCGAGCAGTTGTTCGGCGACCTGGATGCCGATGCGGTCGGCGCCGAAGACGACGATGGGATGGAGCGCGGCGGCGGGGGCGCGCGGGACGATGCGGTTGAAGATGAGGGGGGCGGCGGTGACGGTGACGATGGCGACGAGGATAATCATGGCGTTGATCGACTCGCTGATGATGCCCAGCTGCAGGCCGATGGCCGAGGCGGCGACGATGAGGGAGAGGCGGGAGGAGAGGAGGAAGCCGGCTGAGAAGGTCTCGCGCCAGGTAAATTGAAGTCTGAAGAGCAGGGCCGGCAGCATCTTGACGAGGAAGGCGGCCAGCACGAGGAAGGGGAGGAGGAGCAGGGCCCTGGGAGAGCCGATGAGTACGCCGAGGTTAAAGTTGGCGCCGACCATGATGAAGAATATGGGGATGAAGAAGCCGAAACCGACCGCCTCGAGCTGGTGCATGGCTTCCATGTCTTCGCGGGTGGAGATGAGCGAGAGCATGGCGCCGGCGATGAAGGCGCCGAGGATGATCTCGCCGCCGAGCGTGTCGGCGAGGACGACGAAGAGCAGCATGACGGTGAAGGCGCCGCGGATTTTGAGGCGTGAGGTGGCGTGGCTGAGGTCGTCGAGCCTGCGGCGGACGGCCTGCACACTGTCCATAATGCCCAGACGGTAGAGGATGAAGAAGACGACGAAGAGAACGCTGATCAGGAGGATGTCGAGCCTGAGGCCGTGGGAAACGGTGGCGACGACGATGGTGATGAGGAGCATGGTCGCGAAGTCGGCGATGAGGGCGGCGATGAGAATGGTCTGCCCGAAGCGGCCGCGTGAGAGCCCCTGCTCTTTGAGTACGGGCATGACGACGCCGAGCGAGGTCGTGGACATGATCAGAGCCATCATCCAGGGATTGCGGACGAGCCCGAGGCGCACGAGCACGAGACCGACGACGGTGGAGAGGGCGAGGGTGAGGAGGAAGCTGAGCAGGCCGATCGAAAACGGCCCGAGCCTGCGGAGGCCTTGGGCGCCGGCTGAAGAGGGCTCAGTGCGCGCGCCGCGGTTGGAAAGGTTGCCTGTGCGTTCGACGTTCAGGTTGGCGAAGTCGATTTCGGTCCCGGCGAGGAACATCAGAAAGACAAAGCCGAACTCGGCCAGGAGCGTGAGCAGGGGCTCTTCGTGGGTCACCCAGCCGAAGCCGCTGCGTCCGATGACGATGCCGGCGAGGATTTCGCCGACAACGATAGGCAGCCTGAGGCGTTTGAAGCGGACAAGCAGCAGGGGGACGATGAAGGCCAGGGCGATGACGATCAGGAGCGGGGCAAAGCCGGCTTCAGCATCCATAGGTGGTCCGGGGTCTCATGTTCGGAGCAATCTGAGCATTGTGCAGGTCGCCTGGGATGTGGCTGGAGGCCGCGCGGGAATGTTTGATCCGGCATTCTGATTCTGTTACCCTAACACCTATGAACGGGGACGGGCAAGAATCTCTGCGCGGGGTGATCGAGCGCATTACATTCCACAACGAGGAGAACGGTTACACGGTCGCCAAGCTGGCGCTCGAGTTGCCGACGCGTCATCTGCCTCACTGGCAGAAGGAGGCGCCGATCGTGGGCAACATGGTCGGCGTCAACGTGGGCGAGGCGGTCGAGCTGCAGGGGCGCTGGGAGGTGCACCCGCAGTACGGCAAGCAGTTCAGCGTCACCGGAATGCGGACCGTGCTGCCGGCGACGGTTGCCGGCATCGAGAAGTACCTGGGCAGCGGTCTGATCCGTGGTGTGGGGCCGGTGACGGCCAAGCGGGTGGTGAACCATTTCGGTGAGCGGACGCTCGACATTATCGACGGCGAACCGGAGCGGCTGTCGGAGGTTGGCGGCGTGGGCCGCAAGAGGGTTTCGATGATCCGGGCGGCCTGGTCTGAGATGAAGGCGATCAAGGAGGTGATGATCTTTCTGCAGGGGCACGGCGTCAGCGCCGGACTGGCGACGAAGATATATAAGCGTTACGGTGACGACGCGGTCGCCATCGTGCAGCAGAACCCGTACCGGCTGGCCGAAGACATTTTTGGCATCGGCTTTGTGACCGCGGACAAGATCGCGGGCGCGCTTGGCATCGAAGGGGACGCGCCGCAACGGATCGCGGCGGGTGTGGCCCACACGCTGGAGAAGGCGGGCAGTGAGGGGCATGTCTACCTGCCGAGCCCTGAGCTGGTTGCGCAGGCCGCCGGGCTTCTCGATGCCGGTCAAGAAAAGACGGCGGCGGGTGTGCTGCAGCTGGAGGGGGCGGAGCGGGTGAAGCTGGCGGCGGAGCCGGGCGCGGAGGCGGACGCGCTTCGCTGGGCGGTTGCCGGGGTGTACGGGCCGTCGGACAAGGGTCCTTTTTCCATGATTTCGGAGAGCCGCAGCACGTTCGACGAGCCGTCCGACGAGCGTATCGAGGCGCTGCTGCAGGGGGAGCAGGCGGTCTACCTGACGCCGATGTATTACGCCGAAGTTGGCGTCGGCAATCGCCTGGGACGGCTGGCGCAGGGCGGCGGCGCGCTGTCCGGGTCGGTAGGCGGCCCGAATGCGCTGGACCGGTTGCGGCGGGCCGACTGGGAGCGGAAGTTTCCGCGGCTGGAAGGGAAACGGGCGGAGGAGTCGGGGCTGCGGCTTGTGGCGCGGCAGAAGGCGGCGGTGCGCTCGGCGCTGACGCACCGGCTGACGGTGCTGACGGGCGGTCCGGGCACTGGCAAGACGACGGTTGTGCGCACGATCCTCGATCTGTGTGAGGAGGCGGGCGCGGTTGCGTTGCTGGCGGCGCCGACGGGTCGCGCGGCGAAGCGCATGGCCGAGGCGACCGGTCGTGCGGCGAAGACGGTTCACCGGCTGTTGGAGTTTCAGCCGGGCGCGGGCTTCTCTTTCAAGCGCAATGAGGAGCATCCGCTGCGAGGGGACCTGCTGATTGTCGACGAGGCGTCGATGCTGGACCTGCTGCTGACGAACAGCCTGTTGAAGGCTGTCCCGCCGGGAATGTCGCTGTTGCTGGTGGGCGACGTTGACCAGCTGCCGAGTGTGGGTGCGGGCAACGTTTTGGGCGACGTGATCGCGGCGATAGAGGAGGGCGGCGGCGCTGCGGCGCAGACGGGGGAAACGGGGGTCTGGGGCGAGGCGGCGGTTGTGCGCCTGGACACGATCTTCCGGCAGGCGGCCGGTAGTTTCATCGTGGAGAACGCGCACCGCATCAATGGCGGACAGATGCCGGTCCTGACGCAGTCGGCGGCGGATGGAGAGGCGGCGGCGGTAGATTTTTTTCTTTTTCGAACCGACGAACAGGAGCGGGCGTCCGAGCTGTGCGTGGAGCTGGTGCAGGAACGGATTCCGCGGCGTTTTGGGATAGCGGCGGAGGAGATCCAGGTGCTCAGCCCGATGCACCGGGGTGCGGCCGGGGTCGGTGCGCTGAACGAGGCGTTGCAGAGTGCGCTGAATCCGCCCCGGCCCGACCGGGCCGAGCGGGCGATGGGCAGCCGCGTCTATCGCGTGGGCGATCGTGTGATGCAGGTGCGCAACAACTACGACAAAGATGTTTTCAACGGCGATATGGGCTATATTAAGGGTGTCGATGGGGTCGAACAGCGTTTGGCGGTCGAGTTTGACGGCCGGCAGGTGCCGTACGATTTTCTTGACCTGGACGAACTGGTCCACGCCTACGCCATCAGCGTACATAAGAGCCAGGGGAGTGAGTTCCCGGCGGTGGTCATACCGGTGCTGACCGGCCACTATATGATGCTCCGGCGCAATCTTCTCTACACGGCGGTGACGCGGGCGCAGCGGCTGGTTGTGTTGGTGGGCCAACCGAGGGCGATAGGAATCGCCGTTGGCAACGACAAGGAGGCCCGGCGCTACAGCGGTCTGACCGCGCGTTTGCTCCGGACCCCGGTAAGGGAGATCTTTGCATGAACAGCAATATGAAGCCACTGATTGCGTTACAGTTATATAGTCTGCGTCACCTTTCAGATAAGTTCGACGAAATCGCGGCCGCGGCCGCGCAAGCCGGATTCGAAGGCGTCGAACTGATCCCTCTGCCGGACCGGTCGGGCGAGGAGGCGAAGGCGATCCTGGACGAGCACGGGCTGCAGCCGGTTTCTGCCCACGTTACCTACGAAGAGCTGGCGGAGGATTTTGCCTCTACGGTGGCGTTTCAGCAGGCCGCGGGCAACGACTATCTGGTTTTGCCGGGGCCGGCGCAGGAGGTACGGGCGGCAGAGAGCGGCGAGTCGTGGCGGGCTTTCGGGCGGACGCTCAACGAATTGGGCCGGCGTTGCCGCGAGGAGGGCGTCCGGCTCGGCTATCACAACCACGCCTTCGAGATGGCGGTGTACGAAGGGGCGCGGGCGATCGACTGGCTGCTGGAGAACGCCGACCCGGAAAACGTCCTCTGGCAACCGGACCTGGCCTGGATAAGCGACGGCGGCGTGGACCCGCAGGAGATGGTGGAGAAATACGCGGGGCGCTGTCCGCTCATTCATGCCAAGGACCTGGCGCCGGCGGGCGAAAACGAGGACCAGATGGGCTTAGCCGACGTCGGCTACGGAACGCTGGACTGGGAGGCGATTCTGCCGGCGTGCCGCGCGGCGGGCGCTGAATGTTATGTCGTTGAGCACGACCTGCCCAAGGACCCGGTCGCAAGCGTTCGCCGCAGCCGCGAGTTCTTGGAAAGCCGGGTGCAGCGGGCGTGAGGATTTGATGCATCGCCAATGGAGGGAATTTTGGCTGAATCGGCAATGTTTGAAGGGCTCGTTTTCGACGAACGCCGCAATGCGGCGCCGGTGAGGTATGTCGGTGAGCGCCCCTGTTATGTGGTCGACGAGGACGGGTTTTTGCGCCACATTGACGCCGCGCAGGTGGACCAGCAGGTGCTGGACTACCTGAAGGGGCAGGTCGACCAGCACCGGGACCTGGCGGTGAGCGGCATGTTGGATTTGATGGGGAAGAACGACATTTTCACGAAGGCGGCGGTCGAATCCTCGATCGACAATATCGACCAGGCGGTCGGCCAGGAGATCCCAGAGCAGTCGCGCCAGTGGCTGGGCATGATGGGCTTTCGCGTCATTATTGACGACGGCGGGCACCTCGTGGAGATCGAGATGCCGGCTGGTGGCATCGAAGAGGACGACGACTACTGATACGGAGTCAGCGGACGGACGCGCGCTTGCGTCCGCCCGCGCTTGCCCGTATTCAAGAATTCAGGTGCCAGTCGGGGTCGGTCAACGCCTCGTAGACAACGCCGCCTTCGACATTGCGGGGCATCGGCAGGCCCAGCAGGTAGCAGAGCGTTGGCGCCACATCGACTGCCCGCACCTGACCTCGCAGCGCAATCCCCTCCTTGACGCCGGGACCGGCGAGAACGAAGGCGCAGTGCTGCCCGGCGATGCCGAAGCTGACGGATGGCAGCTGTTTGCCGTGGGCGCCGTCGAACTCGGGCCGCAGGGCGTATACGACGTCGCCGACGGTGTCGCCCCAGAGATTGACCATCTCGGCGTCGGCGTGCGTGAGCGCGAGGGCAAAGGGATGGCGGCCCGTTTCGGGGTCGGTGTAGGCGTGGAGGGCGTCGATGATCGCCAGCTGCGTTTCCTCGTATTGCGAGACCGGCACAATTCCGGTTGGCTCCCGTCCTTGCAAGTTTATAAAGACATGTACCAGGCCGACGGGCGCGGCGCGCGTGCGCGACCAGTCGACCGTACGCTCGCCGTTTTCCTCGCTGTAGACCAGCAGACCGGCCTCTTCGAGGGCCTCTTCGATCAGAATAGAGCGGAACTGATTGGGTGTGCCGCCATGGTCCGAGACCAGGCAGACCACGGTTTCCTCGTCGGTCAGTTGCACGATGCGGCCGATCATGTCGTCGATTGAGGCGTAGGTGCGGATGACGCCGTCGAGGCTGCGCTGCTGCGTCTCCTTGTCGGCGCCGCTCAGGTCATCGGCCTGGCCTAGGAAAAAGTGGCTGGTGTAGTCGGAGGCGTGTGTTTCGATGAAGAGCATGGTCCAGTCGGAGCGGGTCGCGGTGAGGTAGCCGGCGACGTCGACGAGCCGCTGGTGATGGAAGTCGAGCAGCTCGAAGTAGGTGTCGTCGTCGATGATGCCGAGCGCGTCTCTGCCCGGATTCTGCAGGAAGTTGCCGACGTGCTGGTCGAGCTCGGCGGCGACCTCGGGCGGCTCGGTATAGCCTAGCGCCGGCCAGATCTGGGGCACGAAGAGTTCGAAGGCGTCGGCTCCGGGCGTGAGGTTAACCAGTTTCATGCGCATGTAGCCGTCGACGCCCTCGCCGTCGATTTCGAAACTGTCGAGCCACCAGTTGGTCCACTCGCCGACGGCGAGCTCGGCAATGGCGCCGGCGGCGTCGCGCGTGCGGCAGATGCGGACGCGGTCGTAGCCGCTTTCGCCGGCGGCGTAGATCAGGCCGTAGAAGGGCTTGGGCGTTCCCTTTTCGCCTCGCAGCATCGAGCCGCGGCCGCGGACCAGGGGTTGAATCGTCAAGGGTACCTCTTTGAACGGGCGCGTTGAGGGCGGCAGGTTCGACCAGCCATCGGCGTCGCTGACCGAGATCGAATCGACGTCGGAGACGGTCTGCAGGGCGCTCGGGTCGAGCGTTTCCGGATCGCGCTGGCCTTGGATAGTGCGTCGCTGCCAATTCCCCGCCACGAAGAGGTGATAGCCGGCGATCTGATGATGATTGGAGACGCCGGGGCCGGTCCCCTCGACCTGGACGCCGCTGGTTACGGTGGGCGGCCAGGACATTTCCCACTTGACGAGCAGGGGGGTGCCGCCGGCGCGCTCGACGGTGTTCCAGAGGTATTCTGCCTGGGACAGGTCGGTGTTGATGCCCCATACGGTCTCATCGAGGCGTCCGCCGAGCTTGCGGATGTTGAAGTCCATGACGCCGTGGTTGCCGGGCCATGCGCCGGTGGAGGTGGCGGTCCAGCCGGGGGGCGTGAGCGTGGGGAAGACTCCGATCATGGGGCGATGGGCGCCGCGGTCGAGGAGTTTGCCGAGGTGGGGCATGTGGCCGCCGTCGACCAGGTTGTAGACGAGTTCCATGCTGGCGCCGTCCATGCCGATGAGGATTGCGCGCCGTGCGGGGCTCTTCATTGCTATCTCCTTATGCGGGTTGCGGTTGCGCCGCTGCCGGGGGCGATTCTTGCTGGAGTGTCCGGCAGGGTACGGTCAGACATGATAACCTGCAGGCGGTCAAAACGCATAGCGCGGAAGGCGGGTTTCGGACTGCCAGTGGAGGGCTGGAATTGCTTCCTGGCTTTGGCAGAGGGCAGGCGCAGGGCAGGCACAAGGCCTGCCCCTACGGTGCCGTGGCGTTGGCTGAATGGGGGGCGGTGCGATGGACTGCAGGTTGGACGGGGCAGCATTGACCCCACACCCGGCGGGGGAGAACATCAGGGGGGCGTTGCGGGGGGAGTCCCCCCGCACAAGGGAGGGCCGCAGGCCCGACCGTCCAGAACGGCAGTGGCCGGTTGCCAGTGGCCAGAAACTGCCGGGGGCGGGGGACAGCGGGCGGTGGCGGGCGCCATGTTTCGAGCACGGCGCGGCGCGGGTGGAGAGGTGTCAGGGGGGCGTTGCGGGGGGAGTCCCCCCGCACAAGGGAGGGCCGAAGGCCCGACCGTCCAAAAGAAACCAGGAAAGAGTACTCCTCCACTGTGCCAGAGGATGGAGCGTGGACTGGCCAGGATTCCATCGCAACATGAGGCAAAGGAATCGGTACTCCAATTTTGGGCTGCACTCTTGGACACAGTGGGTTGCTTTTGTGCTATAGTTTCAGTAACGTATAATTAGGTTCTTTCATTTCCTCTCCGGCGTCCTTCAGGGAGGGACTATGCAGGCTGGAAACCGCCGAATGGCGCGTGGGACTAGAGTCGCGGGAAAAACACATTTGAATCGGCTAGTTCTGGGCCAACTGGTGTTGACTCTGGCGCTGGTTGCGGCTTTGCTGCTTCCGGCGGGCGGCCTGATTTACGCGCAGTCGGGCTTTGTCCCCTTCACCAACAGCATTATCAGCCTGGACGTATCGCCGGGCGACGGCAGCATTGTGGTGGCCGGTACGCTCAACGTGCCGGTCCCGGCGGGGATCTATCGCAGCAGCGACGGCGGCCACACGTGGAGCCGCGCCACTGTGGCGCTGCCGGCTGACACGTCGATCAGCGCGATCCGGTTCGACCCACAGGACGGAAACCGGGTGCTGGCGGCGGACGGGGGCGTGGGCAACCTGTTCATCAGCGAAGACGGGGGTCTGAACTGGCGCCAGGAGAGCTCGATCAACCAGATATTAACGCCTAACAGCGGTGTTGGCCGTCTTTTTGCCCGGGTCGAGGAGGGGCAGACCGTTTTTTACGCGGGCACGCGCTATGACGGCGTCGTGCGCAGCGCGGACGGCGGCCTGACATGGACGTGGTTGGGCGACGGGCTATCCGCGGGCGCGCTGCGCGTGCGGGCATTTGTGGAGAAGGACGGGACACTCTTCGCGGGGACGCACGACGGGGTCTGGCAGCTGTCAGCGGGCGCCAGTGCGTGGACGCGCGTCAATCTGCCGGCCGGAATCATCGCCCGCGGGATGACGATTCACAATGGGCGGCTCTATGTCGGGACCTTTGCCTCCGGCCTTTATCTGAGCGACGACGGTGTGAACTGGCTGCAGGACCCGTCGTTTCCCGCAGGGGTCATCATCTACGATATGGTCGTGAGCGGCGAACAGGTGATTGTAGGCACGAATGTCGGCCTGTGGAGCCAGAGCGTGCCGGATTGGGTGCGGGCGAATGTTAACGGCGCGGCATTTGCCAATGCGGTCTACCGCCTGGCTTCGTCGGCGACGCTGGTGGGCGTCACCTATGCGGGGACGGAGCAGGACGGCGTCCTCCGCACGATAGACAGCGGCGTCAGTTTTCTCTCTTCGGCGCAGATTACGCCTTTGGACCCGGCCGAGCTGCCGGGGCAGCCGACGCCCACGTTCACAGCCACGCCCACAGAGACCGCAACACCGACGGAAACGCCGTCGCCGACCGCAAGTGCGACGCCGACGGCGACAGCGACGCTGGACCCCAATGCGCCAACCTTTACGCCGACCGCGAGTGCGACGCCGACGGCCATGCCGACGTGCGATCCGAGCCTGCCGACGCTTACGCCGACGCCGACGGCGACAGCAACGCTGGACCCCAACGCGCCGACTTACACGCCGACTGCGACGGCGACGGCAACGCCGACGTGGGACCCGAACGTGCCGACATACACGCCGACTGCGACGGCGACGGCAACGCCGACGTGGGACCCGAACGTGCCGACGCACACGCCGACAGCGACTGCTACAGCCTTTCCGAACTGTGTTCCCGGCGATCCGACTTCCACTCCGACTGCGACACCGACAGAGACTGCAACGCTGGACCCGAACGCGCCAACCTACACGCCGACAGCGACGGCGACTGAGACGGCGACGCCGGAGCCAGGTGCGCCTGATCCCGACGCGGCGACGAGCACGCCGGAAGCGTCCGACGAGGAGGAGGGCGCTCCAACGCCAACCCCGACCGTGACTTCGACGCCCGGCGCTCTGGGCAGCGTGGGGGACCGGCTGACGCAGATACCGCCGATCTGGATTGGGGGGGCGGCGCTGTTCTTTCTTCTCATTCTGATTGCCAGCGTTTCGGTGGCGCGCGACGGAACGCGCGATGCCGATGACCTGTGACGGGGAGCGCGCCGGTGAGCCGCCATGCCGGGCGCGATACCGCCGTGAATCAGGGGTCCACAGAGGCCGGCGGGCGGGCGCTGGACCGGTTGCTGGCGCAGATTCCCCAAGAGTTGAGCGTCGACAGTTTTCAAGAAGCTCCTGAATTGCGGGTGGGCGCAGTCACCGAGGATAGCCGGGCGGTGGGCGCGGGCGCGCTGTTCGTGGCGGTGCCGGGCATCGTGCAGGACGGTCATCGCTACATCCCACAGGCAATCGAGGCGGGCGCGGCGGCGGTCGTGGGCAGCCGCTCGCTCGAACAGTTGAAGGCGGAGGGCTGGTGGCCGCGGTCGGCGGGCGTCCACTACACGCAGGTGGAGGACAGCCGCGAGGCGCTGGCCTGGCTGAGTGCGGCGTTTTTCGGGTTTCCCAGCCGCGGGCAGACGGTAGTCGGCGTTACCGGGACCGATGGCAAGACGACGACCTGCGCGCTGCTTGAGGCGATTTTGGGCGCGTCGGCGGATGTGGGTGTGATCACGACGGTCGGCGCGCGTATTGCCGGGGTCGAGCAGGAGACCGGGCTGCATGTTACGACGCCGGAGGCGCCGGCGGTGCAGGCGCTTTTGGCACAGATGCGGGCGGCGGGCTGCGCGTATACGGTGGTCGAGAGCACCAGTTTCGGGCTGGAACAGAAGCGGGTGGCGGCGGTCGAGTACGACGCGGCCGCGCTGACCAACATCACGCACGAACACCTGGACATCCACGGTTCATACGAGGCGTATCGCGCGGCCAAGTTTTTGTTGTTTCGCAGTCTTTTCCGAGGCGGGCAGGCCGCGGCGGGGCCTCGCATCGCTGTCTTCAACAAGGACGACGGCAGCTGCGAGCCTCTGCGGGCGGTGCTGGCAGAGGAGCAGGCGCGCAACCCCACTGCTGAAGTAACCCCTTATATATATAGTGTGTCCGACGCGGGCGCGGACGTCTACGCGCGCGGCATCGAGTATCTGCCGGATGCGACGCGCTTTGAGCTGGTCTGGCGCGGGGGCGTGCTGCGATTGGAAACGCGGCTTATGGGCGAGTTCAACGTGTCGAACGTTCTGTGCGCGGCGTCGGTCGCGCTCGGGCTGGGAATTCCGCCGGAACAGATCGCGCGCGGGGTCGGCTCTCTTTCAGCGGTGCTGGGGCGGATGCAGAGGATGGATGTGGGGCAGGCTTTTTTGGCCGTGGTCGATTTTGCGCATTCGCCGGCCAGCCTCGAGCGGGCTTTGCAGACGCTGCGCCCGCTGGCCGGGGCTGATGGGCGCGAAGGGCGATTGATCGCGGTTTTTGGCTGCGCCGGTCTGCGGGATCGCGGTAAGCGGCGGTTGATGGGGCAGGTGAGCGGGCGTTTGGCGGATTTCACGATCATCACGGCCGAAGACCCGCGTACGGAGGACCTGGATGCGATCAACCGGGAGATTGCTGAGGGTGTGGACGAGGGTGTCGGACAGGCTGAGGATAGGAGGAGGACCGGGCACAGCGGGCATGGGGAGTACGGCGCGCCGATAGAGTCGCGCTATGCGATCGTGCCGGACAGGGCCGAGGCGATCCGGGTCGGTGTGCAGATGGCGGGCGCGGGCGACGTGGTTGCTTCGTTCGGTAAGGGCCATGAGCGCAGTATGTGTTATGGCGAGACGGAGTATCCGTGGAATGAGCAGGAGGCGATGCTTTCCGCATTGCGTGCGCGGATGGAGGGAGCGGGTGGGAGTTTCTAGGTCTCGGTTTTCAGTTTCTTGTACTTGGTTGCAGGTCTTGGTCGTATGGCAGGGTAAGTGCGTTTGAGAGTGGTTTTGTGCCTCGGTATGTCGTATTGTAAGATGTGTGGTAGCCTTTATATGCGTCAAGGAACAGGGGCGGCGGCCGTTTTTTGCAGGACGAAGTAGGGAGGCGGCCCGCTTGGATTGGCGATTTATCTGTTCAATGTTGAGCAGCGGAAGGCTGTGCGCAGGAGGCACAGTGCGGAAACGCGTTTGACGTTTCGGCATTGTGCATCTGTGTGATCCATGATATAACTGAATCAGACTGATTGGTGGACGCGTCGATGGGTGGCGCGGCGTTTGCAATTATTTGTCACATCATCGTTAAGCACACATAAGGAGGCGGCTCGTGCCGGCCTTACTCCGCAAATTCGCAGCCGTTCTGGTCTTCAGCCTGGCGTTGGGCGCCTGTGCTGGCGGCGGTAGCGGCGGCTCGACCTGGTTCAACCTTCCGTCGGTGCCGATCCGAGTCGATGCCAGCGGCAATGGCAGCGCGCTCGGTTTTCCGATGGGCCAGATACTGCAGCAGCCGATGTTGGACCAGTTCGCTGCAGCCGGCGTTGACGTGCTGGAAGCCCGAATCGGCTATCACGGCGTATTTCTCTACGCTGACGGCGGGCCTCTGCCCTACCTGAAGTGGAGCGACGAGTCGACGGAGCTGCTGGGCGAAATTTTGCCGTATGTGCCCGGCGCAGGGCAGGCGGCGCCGGCGCTGACGTGGCTGCGGCGGGTTGGCATGGGCGCGATCATCGTTTTGCCGACGGCCGGCAGCGACGTGCCGCGCTGGCAGGGCGAGGAGCTGGTCCGCCGGGAGAGCGCGGAGACGACGATTGGGCCGCTGCAGTTTGCGAGCATCGCGTTCGATGCGGAGGGCAATGCGTCGTTCGAAGGCATTCCGATGGCCCAGCTTGAAGAGGCGCTGGGCCAGTCGCTGGGCGTGGCGCTGCCGCCGATGGCGCTTCAGATCGTTAATGGGGTGGGTGCGGACCAGTTCAGCATTGCGACGCAGCCCAACGGCATCGACCTGGCGTTTGACAACACCATGCTGGCCGGCTTGGCGTATGATAGCGAGCGTCTGGAAAACCTGATGCCGATCCTCGGGGCTTTTGTGGACCCGTCGATGGGCGATATGATCGCGGACGTGGTGCCGATGCTGCAGGGCGCGGACCTGGATATTATTGTTTCGTTTACGGGTGAACCGGCGGCGGATACGATTTTGCCGACGATAGCGGTCAACGTAGCGGATGACGGTTCGGCGAGCGCGTTCGGCATTCCGCTGGGGACGGGGTCGCTGCTGCCGGCGGACCTGCTGGCGATTCTGAGCGACACGAACGTGCTGATGCTGGATTTGAGCATCAAGAGTGAGGGCATCTACCTAGCGCTGAACCAGGAGCCGCTGCCGACGATTGTGTGGAATGAAGCGTCGATAGGACTGATCGGAAAGATCGCGGTCGATCTGCTCAATGTTAGTCCGGGGATGGTGGACGCGGGGCTGACGGTGTTGCAGAGTCTGCTGGCCAAGACGGATGTGGCATTGTCACTGGGTCTGCCGGGCCAGGATGGGATGATTTTTGCCGATGATTATGATGTGACGGCGCCGGGCTTTGCGGCGGCGCCCGAGATGGGGACGCTGGGCCAGATCGGGGCATCGATCAGCCCTGACGGCATGGTCGTGTCGGCGCTTGGCATATCGCTCGCCGATATGGCGATGCTGCTGCCGACGACGATCAGTCTGCCGCCGGTGGTTATGAACATTCTGAATGCCACGGGTTCGGACGCGCTGCAGTTGACGACGTCGACCAGCACGACGGAGCTGGTGGGAGACTCGGGCACGCTGCTGGCTTTGCAGTACGATGACGCGGCGCTGAACCGGCTGGTGGTGGTGCTTTCCTCGCTGTCGGACAGGGTGGCGTTCATTCAGACATTGATTGACATTCCGGTGCTGCCGAACCTGCCGCAGATTCTCGGCTCGGGGCTGAACGTACAGATTTCGCTGGCGGGGCAGGATGCGCCGGAGACGAATCTGACTTCGCTTCCGGTCGAGGTAATGGCGGACGGGGGACTGGCGGTTTTGGGGATCCCGTTGGGGAGCGATCCGAGGCTGCCGCCGGACGTGATCCTTCGTATGCAGGACCTGAACGTCCAGCGGCTGGACCTCAATATCATGGACTCCAGCCTTTACCTGGCGGCGAACGGCGGCAACCTGCCGGTCATTTCCTGGTCCGAGCAGACGATGGATACGCTGCAGCAGGTCGTGGCTGAGTTGCTGCCTTTGCCCCTGCCGCTGGGGGCGGTTGTGGATTTCCTCCAGAACACCGATATCGGTGTGGCGCTGACGCTTCCGCCGGCAGATGGAGCGGAAGTGATCGCCGTACCGGCCGAGTTCGATGTGACGGCCGTGCGAATGGAGCCGCCCGCGATCGAAAGCGAGTTCAGGCCGGTGCTTGCGCTCGGTCTGACGCTGGAGGGCTCGGAGATTCGTTCGGTTGGCGGGTTGCCGGCTGCGGACCTGGAGGAGATGGGCGTGAGTCTGCCGTCTCTGCCGGCGAACATTGCGTTTATCCTGCACGATGGTCTGAAGGTGTCGGAATTGGAGCTGACTTCGACGTCGAACCAGTTGAATGTGGTCGCCGACAACACGGTGCTGTTGACGCTGCACTATGATTCGCCTTCGATCCTGCGGGTGCTGGAGTTGGCGGCGCCGATGCTGCCGGAGCAGCTTGCGGCGGCGTTGGAGGACCCGGGCATGGCGGAGCTGATTATCAACGAGTTCCTGCCGCTGGTTGTGGGCGCGAACCTGGACGTGACGGCGGAGCTGGTGCAGGAGTAGTCTGATTTGCTACGAACTACAAACAGTTCAAAACGAGGGCGAGGGCGATTCAATCGGCTCTCGCCCTTTTTGTTTCCAACTCTCATGGGACAGGAGCTGCTAACCATGCCGAACGGGGGTTCGGACTGCTGTGGAACCTGCTGGTTCAATCGAAGGAACCGGGGAGAGAAGGGTTATCGCCGGGCTGACGACAGAGATGTGGAACCGTTTTGCGAGATCAGGGAAGTTGCAATTGAGGACCCATTCTGGACCTATTGCGCCAACCATCCACATCGCAGGCCCAAACGCGATCCGATTCCGATTGGGCCGATAATGCGAAATGATGGGGGAGAGTATTCCGGTAGGGGATATGTTCGGGAAGTGTGGATACAGTCACCTGATTCAGAGGAGATTCGTCAGCACCTGCTTGGTCTTCTGCGTCACTTGCGCGCATACGTCGCCAGAGACCGGTATCCGGCGCGACCTGGACTTGGAGAAGTCGTGGTGCGACAACTCGGTGAATTCAGGGAAAAGAGAGCCGAGAAGCAGATTCGGTGGCTGAGCGAGAACGGTCCGGAATTCTTGTCTGATGTTGCCGGTGAAGCATTGCGGCAGATCAGAGGAGGGGGCTAAGAGGGGGTCCACGAAGGGGCAGGAATCCAGACGATCCTCATGCTAGTTAGGGAAGGCCAGTTTTCTGATCTGCAGGTAGTCAGGCGACGCCGTGAGCCGATTGATGTAGATGCATAGGGTGTGTGCGGTGCGCTCGGTGTAGAGGCGGGCGCACAGTCCCTGGAAAGTATGTACATGGTTGGTCTCGACACTGTCTCTTTGCGGGAGGCGATCTTACCGAAATTTGCGCAATGGGCTGACCAGTCACCACGCGAATTAGGCGCAAGATGGAACTGAACCACGGGAATGGGCAGACTATCGATTACACAATGCCCATCTCGAGAAAGATCGATGCGAGCCAAAGTCATCTGTCGTATCCGGTTGATGACAAACTGTAACTGCCGCCGTCGCCGGTTGAAGCGGCTCTGTTCCGGCAAGACGGGAAACTTATCCCGATGTGCCTGCATATGACTGAGCAACTCTGTTTCCACATCCCAACCCAGGCACTCGCCGACGGGACAGATGGCTATCATTTCACTATCGCTACACGCCGGCTTGGGCCCCGGGGGTCCCAATCGCCTTCCAGATCTTGGCACATGTCGTCAACGACCACATAGACCCATAGACAGAAATCGTCAAAGTGCGCTATCATTCGGTTGGTCCTCCTGGCGAGATATTTTGTTGGTGTCGAACTTCAAAGTTATCTCACCAGGGGACTTTTTTCAAACGCTATCCAGCATAAGACCCTTCTAAATCGATCCACGAAGTAACACGAATTTCCACGAAGAAAACCTGTGAGATCGCTCCTATCGTGGGCGGCTACTCAGGCAGGCCGAAAGCGCGTCCCTTGGCTATGCAGGGCCGGGCCGGGGCGGAAAAAATTGGATTGACCAGTAAGTTTGCGTGTGGTAGATTTCTGGCATAATCCTATATCTCAGAAATCCACAGGCCATAAAATCGAAGTCGACCGGCTGCATTGTCCGGCTGCGCAAGGGGGTGATGCCATTCGAGACGTGAGCAGAGGGAATCCTTATTTTTTGGAGATCGTCCATTGTGCTGCCGATTCGGCGCGTGCGCGCGATCTGAAGGCAGACAAAATCTGGGAGGAGATTCGACGATGACCAGCAAGAGAATGAGCCGCCGCAGTTTTTTGCATCTGACAGCGGCGGGGACCGCAGGCGCGTTCTTCGCGGCCTGTGCAGCGCCGCCGGCTGCTGAGCCCGCCGCTGAAGAGGGCGGGGAGATGATGGCCGAAGAAGCCACCGAGCTCCGGTTGTCGCACTGGTGGGGCGAGCAGCACAAGAAGTGGCTGCCGATAGTGCATGAGAAGGCCAATGTCACGATTTCGGAGGAGATCTATCCTTGGGGCGAGTATCTGACCAAGGTTCTGACCCAGGTTGCGGGCGGCGTTGCGCCGGATATCATCCAGCTCGATCAGAGCCACAACGCGGATTTCTTCCCGAAGAATATCTTCGTTCCCTATAACGACTTCCTGGCGGGCTCCGGTCTTGACATGAGCAAGTGGAACGTCGACCCGGCGCTGGAGGTCGGCTACAACGGCGATATCCTGGCGTTGAGCCTGTTCACTATGCAGGGGCGCTCGGTCTACCTGAACCTGGACCTGGTGCGTGAGGCTGGATACGACGAGACGGCGCTGCCGCTGTACGGCAATGACAACTTCGATATGTGGCACTGGGACGATTTTGTGGCGTTCCTGCAGGCTGTCACGATCCAGGCGTCGGACGGCACGTACGAGCAGTACGGCTATGCGGGCGCGATCCGGGACGCGACCAGCCTGGCGTATCAGATGGCGAGCTACAGCGCCGACCTGGTGGACGATCCGTGGGCGTTCGCCGAGACGGAGGGCCTGCTGGATGCGGATGTCGCGATCCAGGCGGCGCATGATCTGCTCGATCTGACGCTGGTGCACGGGGTGGCGCCGACGATCGAGGCCCAGCAGGGCATCGAGGGCGGCCTGTTCCGAGCGGGGATTGCTGTGGCGTCGATCAGCTGGACCAACCAGTCCTATCTGGTGGCCGGGCTGCCGTTTGAGCTTGGCTTCATGCACCTGCCGTTTACCGACCGGCGCGTGCACGGTGTCGGGGCGAACCACTGGAGCGTCAACAAAGCTTCGGAGAATATATCGCAGGCGCAGGAGGCGGCGCTGATCCAGACGACCGACTACGAGGTCGGGCAGGCGCTGGTGGACCTGGCGGCGACGATATCGGCCTACGATCCGGCCTACTACCTGGACACACTGCCTGAGGGCGACCTGGGCGTGATCACGCGCATCATGTTGGCGCGGCTGGCGGGCATGTCGGACTGCGACTACTGCACGGAAGATGTGAACATGTTCAACCGGGCCGGATTCGGCCGGCAGGGGCGTTTCCTGCAGGACACGGTGCGGGCGGAGATGGAGAAGGCGCTGATCGGCGAGAAGAGCGTCGAGCAGGCGATGCAGGATGCAGACTCGGCGATCGACGAGGAGATCGCGCGCGGATAGGACGGCCAGCGAAGCAGGTCACGTAATGCGGCCGTGGTAGAACCGTGAATGCGACAAAGGGGAGCGACCGATGATCGGGAAACTGAAGATGTCCTTGCAGGGGCGTGAGACGCTCGATGCGTACATCGGTCTGCTCCCCTTTCTGTTGGGGTTCGTGATTTTCACGGCCGGGCCGCTGATCTATTCGTTTTTATCTTTCATTCACGAGCTACGATATTCTGACGCCGCCGCGCTGGCGGGGTCTGGACAACTACGATCGGATGGCGACGGGCGACGATACGCTGTGGCAATCGCTGCGGGTGACGGTGATCTACACGATGGTGGCGGTGCCGGTTCAGGTGGTTGTCGGCTATGGAATGGCGTTGATGTTGAATCTGAAGGTGAGGGGGCTCTCGTTCTGGCGGACGGCGTTCTATATGCCGGCGGTGGTGCCGGCGATGGCGGTGGCGTACGTCTTTTCGTGGATGCTGCAGTCGGACGTGGGGCTGTTGAACCAGGCGCTGCGGTCGATCGGGATACCGGGGGCCGAAGTGGTTCTGGCGATCCGAACTGGGTGCTGGCGGCGTTCATCCTGATGTTCGGCGTGGGGCGGTTGGGGGTACGCTGCTGCTCTATCTGGCGGCGCTACAGGGCGTGCCGACTGAGCTTTACGACGCGGCGAAGGTGGACGGCGCAAATGCGTGGGGCCGTTTTCTGAATGTGACGCTGCCGATGACCTCGCCGGTCATCTTTTTGTTTTTTCTGACGGGTATGATCGGTACATTTTCAGGTTTTCACGGTGGCGTTTGTGACCACGAACGGTGGGCCGGGCGAGGCGAGCCTTTTCTATCTGCTCTATCTGTACCGCACTGGCTGGCAGTACCTGGACATGGGGCTATGCGGCGGCGATGGCGTGGCTACTGTTTGTGATTCTATTGGTTATCACGCTGCTTTCGCTGCGGCTTTCGCGGGCGACGGTCTTTTATGAGGGCGCGCAGGAGTAGATTATGGCGGATTCGGGAAGTTCGCAGGTTGGGGGGGCTGTGGCACAGCCGCCGACCGGGTTGGGCGGTGACTGGGCGCTGCGCTGGCGGATGGGGAAGCGTGTTCTGGAAGGGCGCTGCTCTATTTGGCGCTGGCGGGGCTGACGCTCATCCTGGTGGCGCCGCTGGTGTGGATGGTGAGCGCGTCGTTCAAGCCGGAGGGCTACGTTTTCGAGTATCCACCGCGGCTGATCGCGGAGCAGGTGCAGTGGTGGAACTACGTGGAGGCGTGGAACCAGTTTCCGTTCTGGCGATCGCTTCTCAACACGATGACGATCGTAGTGGGGGTCGAGATCGGGCGGCTGGCGAGCGCAAGCGTGACGGCGTATGTCTTTGCGAGGCTGCGTTTTCCGGGGCGGACGCCGCTGTTTCTGCTGTGTGCTGAGCACGATGATGATCCCGTATCACGTTGTGTTGATTCCGCAGTACCTGTTGTTCCGGGACCTGGGCTGGTTGGACTCATTCAAGCCGCTGATTGTACCGCACTTTTTCGGCGGGGGCGCGTTCTTCATTTTTCTGTTGCGCCAGTTTTTCATGACGATCCCGCGTGATTACGACGACGCGGCGCGCATCGATGGGGCGGGAACGTTTTCAATCCTGTGGCGGATTCTTGTGCCGATGTCGAAGCCGGCGCTGGCGACGGTGGCGATTTTCACGTTCATGGGCGAGTGGAACGACTTTTTTGCGCCGTTGATCTATCTGAATTCGCAAGAGAGGTATACGCTGGCGATTGCGATCCGGCAGTGGCAGCAGGTGGCAGTGTGGGGGCGCGGGGGCGTACGTACCGCCGACGTGGAATGCGATTATGTCGATGGCGACCGTGCTGACGATTCCGCCGGTTGTGCTGTTCTTTTTCACGCAGCGTTACTTTATTCAGGGCGTGGTGATCAGCGGCATCAAGGGCTAGGTTCCCGCGGCGGGGCAAAGGGGGTGTTGCCAATCCTGAGC
>CATOTS010000032.1 GCA_951813625.1 uncultured Caldilineaceae bacterium
CAGGTGAGGCCTCCGCCCATTCTCATGATGAACTGGTCGTGTGCGCTCATGGGGCTTCATCCCACTTCTCGAGCTGGCCGGGGTGCAGCTGTTGCCAGCAGGGGCGGCAGAGGGGAGAGCGGCCGTTGTTGACGGCGGGCACGGCTTTGCCGCGTTCGAGGCAGCGGTGGCACTGGCCGTCGAGGGCGTCGACCGGATGGCGGCGCTGCAGCCAGTCTGCGGGCAGGCTGTGGAGGAAGGTCTTGCCTGCGCTCGCGGCGTCGGCGGCGGTCGGGTAGGTGACCGGCGACAGGTAGAGCACGGCGTCCTGGAAGTGGACGAGGAAGCTGTGGCGGCCGTTGTCGCGGCGCACTGTTTTGATTTTGCGGCCCTGGCCGTAGTCGAACTGCTTGGCGTCTCGTTTGGATGCGGGCTGTGTGCTGGCCGTGTCCGGCTCCTTAGGGGCTGGCTCCTTTGTACTGGTTGCCGGCGGCGGCGAAACCGCGGCTGGATCCTTTGTGGCTGGTGCTGGCGGTGGCGAAGCCGCTAGCGTGAACAGGGTGGACTGGGACATGGTTTCTCCTTAACTGCCGAAACTTCCGAAACTCGAAAAGCGAAACTTGAAACTCGAACTGCTGAACTGCAACGGCTCAATCCACGAAGGGACACGAAGGGACACGAAAACTTCAACACCGGAACGGCCGGACCTCGAATAGCGAAACTCGAACACCAATTGCGGACGCGGCAGTTGACGTTGCTGGCCACCGGCCACCGGCCACTGCAGTTCTTCGTGGATATTCGTGCAGCTTCGTGGAAAAGGGGGTCGACGTTCGAGTTCCGGCCGTCCGCGGGCGCGGATTGTAAGCCGTGTGCTTGTGCGCGGCTGTCGGTGGATATGGAAATGTCGCGGGGTATGCTAAGATGGAACTTGCGCACCGAGAACCTCGACTTCTCGTTGAGCCGGGCCCGAAACTGCTTCCCACAGTGTCGGGTCCTTTCTTTTTTGTCAGGGGCTTCAGTATAGCACAGGGTGCGCGAAAAGGGCAGGGCGGGCCGCGGCCGGCCGCTGTGGTCGATGGACGTTGAGAGCTTCGATTGTGGCGTTTGGATTCAGGCACTGAGTGTCCATTGGATATGGAGGCGGCAGAAGCGTTCGCCGGTCTTGTGGCGGGTGTGGGTAGCGGGTTCGGCGCAATCGCCCCAGGCGCACGGTTCGTCGTTGCGTTGGGCGGCGCGGCGCTGGCTTTCTTCGGCGTCGGTGGTGGGCATATCGAAGAGCGGCATCTGCCCGGGCAGCGGTTTAATGTGTTGTGTCATTGTGGCTCCTGGAACTTCTGAAACTCGGACTGCAACTGCCTGATCCACGAATCTGCACGAATCTCCACGAAGAACGTCAACTGCAGCTGGAATGTGTTCCGCTGGTGTTACTGGCGACCGGCCACCGGCTGCTGGCCGCTGGTGTTGAAGTTTTCGTGTAAATTCGTGTCCCTTCGTGGATATGGGTGTCAGATGTTCTGGTTTTCGAGTTTCAATTTCCGAGTTCCGGCCCTTGTAATCGTTCTGTAATATGCCGGTGGATCGGTCCCGTTTTTGGTGCTTTCGGCGGTTGTGCTATAATGCAGAAGTCCTTATGGCCGGGACGCGGAAGCGCCCTTTTCGTCCGGGCGGGACCGGTTCTCTGGCCGGGTTTCAGGGTGGAACTGGACATCATGCGGGGCCGGGTTCGGCGAAAACCCGGCCTCGTGCTTTTTACCCCTTGCCTCGCGATCTTCCTCAACGTTGAGTTGACAGCTACCCTGCTGCTTTACGCGACAACGCCGGCTACGATCTCGTAGCCGGCGTTGAGTGCTGCGCTTGCATATTGGTGGTGATGGGTATACAGTCGAAAGAAGTCACGAGTGATCCTCGTGGCCTAGCAGGGGCTGGGGGGATGGTTCTCGCCGACCCCCGGTTCCTGCATTTGATTAGGGTACGCCGACGATCGTACCATAATTGGTAGAACGAACAAAAGTTGACAAATTCACATATTGCCGTCGGACAGCTTGTCGGCGGCGGGGTTGTCAGGGCGCTGCTCCGGGTTTGGGGCGGCGTTTTTGTTTTCTGCGGCATCGTCGACGTCAACGAAGCAGGAGAGGCCGAGGCGGAAGGCGGTGTGGCTGCCGGGCAGGAGGAGTCGCGGCGTGCGCAGGCGCAGCTGTATGCGGCGCTGCGGTTCGGCGTGTGCGTCCGCCGGCGCGGGCAGGGCTTTCTCCTGCGGCGGCGGCGAGGTGCGCGGGGCCGGGAACGGCGGCTGTCTTTGGAAGGGCGGGAGGCCTGAACCCGGACTGGTTAACTGGCGGAACTCGGAACGGCCTGAACTCGGACTGCGCGTGCCGGGCGAAGGTGTCGGCGTTTCCGGCGCGGTGGGTTGCTCCCGGGCCAGGGGGGCCTGTGGCTGCGCTGGCGGTTGATCGCGGGCCTCTGGCGGCTGTGGCAGCTCGTCGACGGCCCCTGGCTGCGCTGGCTGCGGTTCCTGCAGCTCTGGCGGCTCGTCGTGTGCCTGGGCGGCCTGCAGCTGTTCCTGCGGCGCTGTGGGCGGCTCCTGGGCCTGTGGCGGCTCGTCGAGGGCCTGGGCGGCTTCTGGCTCATCCAGCAGCTTCGGCTGCGCCGGCGGCTGGTCCTGCGGCTCGGTGTTCGGGTTGCGGGTCTCGATTTCCGGGTTGCGGCTTTTCGCCGTCAGCGCGGCGGACACACTGGAAAATGTCCCAACTTGGGACATTTCGGGGTACTTTTTGCGCAGGCTGATGAAGCGGTGGGCGGTGGATTTGGTGATGCCGCGCTCTTCGAGGCCTGAGCGCCAGCCGCCGTGCGGGAGCTGTTCTCTGATGCGCATGAGCGCGTCGCCGGCGAGCCAGGCCTCCTCGACGGTGCGGCGGGCGTATTGCTGGAAGGCCTGCAGGTGTTCTTCGGCCTCCTGCCAGAGGGCGATCAGTTGTTCGGCCATCGGGTCACTCCACGAGGCGCAGCTGTCCGGCGTCGCGGTAGGCGTTGTGTTTGCGGTTGGCGGCGCGGTTCTTGCTGTCGTTGCGGTTGTGGCAGATGCGGCAGAGCGCGGCCAGGTTGTCGTCGGCGTTGTTGGTCGGGTCGTGGTCGAGATGGGCGGTGGACAGGTACTCGACCTTGCCGGTTTCGGGGTGCGGTTTGCCGTGCTGCGCGCCGCAGCGTTCGCAGCGGCCGCCGGCGCGCTGGAAGCGGATGCGGTCGGAGATCTCGGGCCAGTTTTCGGGGTAGAGGGCTTTCAGCTCGGGGCGGATCGGCATCGGCTATTCTCTCTCGTTCAGTCGGGGCCTGCCGGCCGCGGGCCGGCCGCTGCGGCAACCGCTTGCGGACCTCGTATGGAATGCCGGGCCCGATCGGGGCGTTCTCGTAGATCTCGTACGCGGCGTCCGGTTGGACCGGGGTGTCGAGCAGCCAGGTGAGCGGCTCGCTGGTTTTGCGGTGGCGGCTGTAGGCAAGCCAGGCGAGAAGGTCGTTGTGTTGCCTGTGTTTGAGCTTGTCGCGGATGCAGGTCCAGTCCGCGACCGAGCACGTTTCGACCGTTTCGAGCAGGTGGTCGACGCGTTTGTCGTCGAGGTACTGTCGGGGGCGGTCCATAGGTTGTGTTGGGGGGGCTGAGGCGGGCGCGCGCAGACGTGGGCGCGGGCCCGCGGCGCGGTTTTCGTTTGTCTGAGTTTTGGGGTGTGCTAAAATGCGATGGATGCATGAGCCATTCCCTCGTGCATTGCCCGGGGCGGGGGTATCCTCCCCAAACCGGGCACACTTTTTTCCTCTCGGAAGTAGTTTACCATTTGCTGGAAACAGCCGCAAAAAGGGGTATTTCGGCTCGTCTCGGCAACTGCGCCAGGGTCGTTTTTCAACAGGCCGATGTTCACGTGACACGACAGCCGCCGCATCATGTAGAGGCCCGCCGACACTAGGTCATCGCTTTTGAACGAACCCACTAGGAAGCGAATCTTGCCTTTCACGTTTTCGCTGAATTCCTGCAGTTCCTCGGCATTCATGTAGATGTCGGGCCAATGTGGATGGCTCGCCCCGCTCCCAATCCCACAGATCATCGCAACTGATCACGCAGTTCGGGTTGATCTGCTGTTTTGCCGGAGCTGCGCGCCCTTCCTCTTGTCCACCAGAGCAGCCTGCACGATTTCAGGATACTTGCGCCGCAACCGCATCATTCGTTTTGCCACATGACCAGATATGCCCCGTTCCTGCAGGGGAGGTGTCCATGCGCCATGCGGCAGTTGTTCTTTGATGCGCAGAAGAGCAGCGTCAGCCAGCCACGCTTCCTCGACCGTCCGCCGGGCCGGGCGCTCAAATTCCCGTAAGTGTTACTTCGCTTCCTGCCAGAGACTCACTGTTATGGCGTCCACGTCTTGCACCCCACGCCTAACGCCTTTTTTCACCGGGGGACGTCCCTCTTGCGTATCCTCGGGCCGTTCTTCACAATGAGTAGGATCATTCAGGACCACAGTCACTTTTGGCGTGCCATTGGAGTTAGGCTCCACTAAAATCATCGGGTCCAAACTCTCTTCCCTCGCCTCTCTAAGCCATTCTTCGACAATCTTTCGTCGATTAGATGGAACCCCTCTAAGTTCATCCGTTCAGTACCTCCTCTAAACAGATCCATTATTATGCTCATCATCCGCCACGCCGTCGGGCAGATCTAACATGACGCCCACATTGGCGAACGCCTCGTAGACGAAGTGAATTGCGTCCATCTCCTGCTGGCATATGCCCTCCCCCAGAACCTCTTCGAGATTCTGCCGGGAAAGTCCCCTTTTCTGCCCTGTATATGTCAGAAGAGAACGAATCCTCGCGAGGGGATTGATGGACCTAGGCCCAAGAGCTGGACCGCGAACAAAGGTGTGTCGTGGAGCAATATAGCCGGCACGTGGATCAACAGTTTCATGGTCAGCAAGCGGCAGCAACACGCTGCCGGCAACGGATAGCGCATTGCGCTGGAAGAAGCTGAAGGCAGCAGGACCAGTAGCCGGCTGCCCGGCGTATACGCGAGAAGCACGTCTCCTAGCTGAACAGTAGCATGCGTCATGCTCGGAGCGCGCCGTATGCGGCCTCCAGCGTCCATGCAGGCCTGCTACTTTCTCTCGATCAACCCTTCCCTTTTCCACCAGTCTCTTTAGCCTCGCATTGTCGGATTCGAGCACGCTGTGTTCTCCGATACCGCATCCGCCAGGGCACTCATTGGCCTTGGCGCTTCGCTGTTCCCTTCCCTGCTTTTGTGGTAGGATGGGTTCACCACAGCGATTCAAAAATGTTAGCTCAGAGGAAACCATGACTAAGAGCAAGCGGGCGCATTGCGCCCCCTTGCTGGGCTAACAGGTTCGTGGAATCGCTGTGGTGGCGTCCATTGCTCTGTTTCCATCAAGGGGGCACCGCCACATGAAGGGCATCATTGCCGTCCTCACATTGGCGTTGGTTCTGCAGACCGCCTTCATTTTGTCCCGGTCGCCGGGCTCTACCCAGGAGCCCACGGGCAGCCAACTCCCGACAGAATACAAAGCGCTGACAACGGAGGTAGAACGTCTCTCCACGGATGTGGCGGAGCTGAAAGCGCGCGTCTCGGCGCTGGAAGCGGGGATTGCAACGCCGACACCTACGCCCGTTTCTGTTCCGCACTGTGTCGTCAACCGCGAGAGGGTCAATGTACGGGAAGGGCCTGGGGTTGCTTTTGCAGTTGTAGGCACGGTATCCCGAGGGGAAGGATTCGATATTCGAGGAAGTAACGCAGCGGGGGACTGGTACCGGTTCTGCTGTGTGGGCGGGAGGGGCGGTTGGATCTATGCGCCGCTTCTGCTCTGCACAAATGATGAACTGATTCTCGTTGCGAAGAACATTCCGACTCGGCCCACCGACACCCCTACACCCACCAACACTCCCGCACCAACAAACACTCTCACGCCTACAGACACGCCGACCCCGAATTGGCCCAGGATTGCCCCTAAAAACCGTTGCTCCCCATATAACCAGAGCGACTACTCGTATCCGCAGAGTGTGGAGTCGCAGATCGTCAGGCAGATGGGGGGACGCATCTACAGTCCATATACAGGACAGTGCTTTTCGAGCACCGGCGAAACCGAAATTGAACACATTGTGGCGCGCAGTGAGGCGCATGATAGTGGGCTTTGCGCCGCAAGTATGGCAACCAGGCAGGCTTTTGCGAGGGACATTCTTAACCTTACTCTGGCTAGCCCATCAGTAAATAGACAGAAATGGGGGAAAGACGCGGCGGAATGGCTGCCTACCATGAACCGCTGTTGGTTTGTAAGTCAGGTGGTGGCGGTGAAGCGGAAATATGGACTGTCAATGGACCCCGCGGAGGCACAAAGAGTGCAATCGATTTTGAACGGTTGCAGCAGCACGGATATGCAGTTTACCGAATGCCCCACCCCGTCTTCATCGTCTATCTCTCCCCCGCCACCTTGTCCAAGAAACTGTACAGAGGCACACGCAATGGGTATGAGCAATATGGGGATAGGGCACAGGTGTTACAAGCCCAAGCTCGACGGGGACGGAGATGGTATTGCCTGTGAGTCGTAGGCTGACGGGTCTGGCCCTGTTCGCGTAAGGGGTCCGCCGCCGTGTGTGGTCCCGATTTTCGAACAGCGCACTGCCGCTTTACCGGCGTGGTGAGTTGCTACACCATGCACATAGCTTGCGGTCCAGTTTGTGGGACTCAATTTATGGCAAGAGGGCAAGATTATGAATAAAGAACTGGGCAGCGCAGTTTTGAGTTTGATTATCCTGTGCGTGGGATTTTTGATTTGGGTCGTTGCTGGTGGTAAGCAGCCCCAAGAGTTAGTGAGGCAATACTTCCCGTCCACTGTGTCCGGCCCGACTGCCACACCCCGTCCTACTCCAACTCCTTCTTTCAGTTATTGGTTTAACCAAGGCAGGGACGATCTGCTTGAAGGTCGCTACCGGGTAGCAATTGGTAACTTTGACGAAGCAATCCGCTTGAAGCCCGACTCTGCCCCATCCTACAACAGTAGGGGCGTTGCCAAAGGCAGCCTGCATCTAGACAAAGAGGCTATCTTGGACTATAGTCGAGCAATCGAGAAAGACCCCTCCAACGCTTGCTATTTCGCAAACAGAGGTACAGCCAAGGCGGACCTCAAACAGTTCCCAGAGGCTTTGAAAGATTTAGATTACGCCATCTCATTGCGGTCACGGTTTGATGAGGCATTCACCAGAAGGGGGTATGTCAAGCTATTGCTCAAAGAGTACAAGAGCGCCATTGAGGACTTTGATCAAGCCATAAGCATGAGGAATGAACCAGGCACCGGCACCAAGATTGAGCTTTGCCCCGCAGAAGAAGAAATAGAACAAGGGATTTCGCCAACACCTGGCTCTACGCCAACACCAGACACCGCACAAACGTCCGGCCAAACCGCAACACCGACCCCCACATTGACACCAAACCCTTGCCCCAGCGCCTGTTTTAGCGACAACGATGCAAGGTTTATCAAAACGTACCTGTGGCGAGGGCAGGCCCACTATGCCCTGAGAAACTATCCGGCCGCTCTCGCGGATTTAGAGATCGCGCTGGAACTGGCCCACAAGTACGAAGACACCGAGTCGGCGGAGTCGGCCCAATACCTAATCGATGATATCGAGTAGCTGGCGCGGGTTGCCGATTCTGCTTCTGGACGAAGGGCGGCAGGCCCAGACAATTGGCGGTGCATGTCCTAGAATCGGAATGTGACTTTGGCCTTTTTCCTTCAACCACGCGCAGTTTTCTCTCTCAATCAGCAAGTTGGTCCCTCCGGGATTCGTCTTGACAACAGCGGGGGCGCGACCAAAGCGCAGGATACGGTCGCCCGTACGTAGCAAGCGAAAAGCGGTCCTCCAATCGCAGCAGCGCCTCTCAAGACTGCATACAGTGGGTCCGACCCTTCCGTACGCTGCTCCTCCTCGTCTACGCCTTGCAGTTGCTGGTCGGCGCAGTGAATCTGGCTACGCTGGGTCCGATTCCGTTTCAGATTTTGCATCTCGCACTGGCGGTCGCCGCCTTTTCTTGCTGGTCTGTGGTCGGTTGGGTGACCCTGAGCACCCCCGAATCGCCGCTGTGGCGCGGTCAGCTCCCCGGCAAACCAAGGAGATCCAGTCTTCATGACAGATACCGTTTCCGGCCTGTCCGCCGCCACCTGGCGTGACTACCTGGGCTTGACCAAACCCAAAGTCATTTTCCTCTTGCTCTTCACCGCGATCTGCCCCATGTTCGCCGCCGCCCGCGGCCTTCCACCTTGGCTGCCCCTGCTGGGCGTCGTTCTCGCCGGCGGGTACATGGCCACCGGCGGAGCCAATGTTTTCAATATAGTGCTGGACCGCGACATAGATGGAATGGGTGGGCTGGGCGTTCGCTTGGGGAGAGCTTTACTTAATTGTGGGTGATTGGTGTACAAGCGGCGGCGGAGAGGAGGAAGGGCGCAACAAGCCTTCGCTTCATCGGCTGCAATCAGACGCCCGGCGTGCACCAACTGCGAGGACGATGATTGATGACTTGCGGCGGCGGGAGCAGTCCAACTAAATTAGAGGAGATGGGCAGCAAGGTTGGGGGCAAGAAAACGGGTGGGAGATTGGGTTTTCGTGTTTGACGAGGAGATCGAGCTGTTATACGCTACTTTAGACCGCGCCATCCTATTCCCAGATGGTAGTATCGGGCCGTGCGATAGCCGCTCCTCGGCTCTATCTGCGTCACCACGAAAACACCACATGAATCCCAGATTACGATTCCTCGCGCTGTCTGCGATCACCGTTCTGGCCCTGTTTGCCGTATTCCTAGCCGGCCATATGTAGTTCACTTCTTGAAACGTAAAAGGACGAAGAGCCAACTTCCGAAAAGAAGTAGCCACAAGGGAACCAGAAACCAGATAACCAATCTGATACCCTTACAGCTGGCCTCGCTTTTGCACGCGGACAGGTCGATGAGTTCGCCGCTCTCCGAGTAGAAAGTGTAGACTGCGAGCCAAGCCAGAGCTGCGAGCAACAACACGATAACGAACAGGAACTCTCTGCGCACTTCCTCCTACCTTTTCCCAGGTTGGCAAGTTCTGTTCGCAATGCTGACACCTGATCGGCCGACGCTGATTCCAGATAGAACGGAAAGGACACCGCGTGTTTTCGTGTTGTCTGACCCGGAATGCGGCTGGATGCGCAATCGGCTGCCCTTCTACAGAACTGCCAACCATGGATCGCTCGCAGTGTTGACAGACGCCCGCCTTTGTCCAGATAGAGTCGGCACAGAACGGGCATTGCTTCCGCAATCCACCCTGCAATTGCGTTGTGCCGGATTCAGTTGGCAGTGCTTGGTTTGGTGATGGTAGCGCATAGCTTAGCGCGGGTTGGGCGGCGAGGCAAGTAGCTTTTAGTTGTAGTAGGCGCGGGTCATCTCTTTGGCGCGGTAGTGGGTGAAGGCGGCCTCGTCGTGGCGTCGAGGCGGGCGCGCAGGTGGCGGCGCTCCTTGCGGGCTACGGGACTAGAGTTGGCTCTTCACAAACGCTGCGACTTCCCCGGCTAATCTTACCGCTTCCCAGGCCTCTTCTTCGTCCGGATCTACGAAATCTTCCATCGGATAACGCACGCCGGCGCCGTACCTGCCCAGGGTCTCGGCCGCTAGTCTCATCTGCCTGAAAGCCGGCTGATGATGCGCGTATTCCTGTGACAGATAGAACAGGTCATGGACGGAGTTGAAGCTATGTGACCTGGAGACGAGGAATCCTTTCAGGCAGTTTTCGGCACACTGCTGGGCGTGATAACAGGTTTTTGGCGGAAATGGATTCGCGGGCAGCATGGCACGCCGGGCCATGTCCAGATCCTGTTCCGCCTTTTCGAACCAGGCCTGCTCAGGAGGGCGCCCGCTCATACAGGATTTCCTGCAGTTCGAGAGCCGTGTTGACAAAGGAGTAGGGATTGTCGCGCTGCTTTGCAAGGCGGTCCTGCGTCGTGATGAGGACGTCGACGGGCAGTATGAACTGTTCGCCTATCGCCCTGCGAATGGGGTTGCCCCGTTTGGGCCAGCCGTCAAGGGATTTGAGGACGACGAGGAGATCGACGTCGCTGTGGGAGCCGGCGTTGCCGCGGGCGTGGCTGCCGAAGAGGATGATCTGCTCCGGGTCGAACCGTTCGGCGATCAACCGGGCAACGGCCTGAATTGTCGTTCTGTCGATTGAGGTTTTCATCACGTGGACGAGATCTCCCGGTCACGGACTCCTAACCGGATATGTACGAGGATCTACCGTAGCCCAGGAGGCAGTGCAGGCGTTTCAGCCGGGTTTTCACTTCGAAGTCTTGCCTCTTGGCGAGCCCGCATCCTTTGGTTCCGTTTCTGCCAGAAGGCCAGCTGTTCAGCAGTTGACTTCCCCGCCAGCTGTTTGAAGATTCGCGCCGCGCCGCGCCGTTTCAGAGTGACGCATTCCGGTTCACGGTTCGTCATGTCGTATCACCTCAAGAGGGGAGTAAATGTCAATTTGTGCATAGCCGTTCAGCACATTGACTGCATTGTATTTCGGAATTTTCTCGAAATGAACGATGTCCTTGAAATTCCAGCTAACAATGAGTTCACACGCTGATACGGTGGCCATGGCCACGTGCAATGCATCTGTAAGCGATCTTTCCGCGACAACGCCCCTTTCGATGTATTGCAGTTGAAGGTCTATCGCTTCCCGGGTGATCTCCACTTCCCTAGCGGATTCGGTAAAGCTGGCAAAGAAACTTCTAATCTCATCGGGAGCTTGCTCCAGTTCCTCTTCAACGACAGGTGAAATGACTAGGACAAATCGCCCTGCGGCAACTTCATCAAAGAATTTTCTGCTCGGCGCGGAAAACTCAGGGTCAAATGCTCCCCCGAAGACGGAAGTGTCAGCGTACACTCTTAACTGCCGATTAACCACCTATACGGCATCCTCTCACGACCGGTCGAGTTTCGGCGAGCTGCCTGCCATACTATAGCGGTGGCAGGAGTCGAAAGTCAACCTTTGCGCGTTATGGTCCAGGCGCTATGGCGACAGGGCGGCTGCCCGGACCGCCACAGCGGTCTCGGTGCCGCAGGCGGCGAGGGCGTTGTCGCAGGCGAGGACCGTGTCTTTGGCGCGGGTTGGTGGCTGAAGGGGCTGTGCGTTCATGTGGTTTTCTGAAAATGGATATGCGTTGCGGCACTGGTCGTAGCGGCGCTGTGTGTCGGCGCTGAGCGAAATTTTTGGGGAATGGGGGTGTTTGGGGAGACAGGCGCCGGCTTCCGAATTCCTATACAGGGCCGGCGCAGTGTACGCAACAAAGGGGCACAAGGGGCGGCGGTAAGCGGCCAAGGTACCGGTGAAGGCGCGGCAATGGCTGCGCCTTCCTCTCTATTGCCAGGATAAGAGTGCAGCGGTTGGGTGCGGGCCCCGATTGGAGACGCGTAGAATCGGAACGGTCTCTATGCGGCCGCTTATGGACAAGTTGACATATTATTTTGTCGAAATGGCCCTGAAATACATACAAATGACATTTTGGGGATGTATACTTCAAATTCGAGATCAAGGCATTGAAAGAAATGCCGAGCAAATTGAGCTTGATGGATTGAGTGTGGATAATCGTCGGGCTCCTCTTCATTGCCGTAATTGTGATGCCTGGATGCTGGCCAGCCCTCCGTGCGCCTCGGCGTCAGTCTGGGGAAGCCCCAGAAGACCAATCACCCCTCATGCCTGCGGAACGGAGGGCGGCCGGGATTCAACGACAAAGACTTATCATGTCAATCAGCAATTTGAATATTCCCAGATGAAGTCAACTATGGGAATCTGGCAGGGTATCGGCTTCGCCTTTGCCGGTCTTCGCTATGCCTTTGTCAGCCAACGAAGTATCCGAATCGAAATCGCATTTGCTGGCGTAGTTGTCATCATCGGATTTGTTCTAGGCATCAGCAATTTGGAGTGGGCTATTGTAGCCATTTCGCTTGTCGTAGGATTAGAATTGATCAACACTGCTGTCGAAACTGTGGTAGACCTAGCATCCCCAACATTCCATCCACTAGCGAAAGTAGCAAAGGATACAGCCGCCGCAGCTGTCTTCATAGGCGCGTTCGGCAGCTTAATTGCCGGTCTGATCATCTTTCTTTCCCGATTGTAGTTGCCCATAAATCACAACAAGAGGACACATGCCTCACAACCAAATGTACCTGGACAGATTGATGAACTGTGTCCTCATCGCCTACCTCGACAGCGGCGGCGAAATGGACGATCAAGCCCTACTGAACTATGTCCGACCAATCATTACAAGCGAATATAACGTTGACCGGAAGAACCTTAGACTCCACCTGATTGATGCGAGGAATGGTTTGAGAGCGCGCCGCCTGCTCGAAGAGGTCACTGACAACCCCGGCGCTTGGCGTCTAACAGCTCTCGGCATGTCCAGAGCGCAGTTCGTGGACTATTGATTGTTCTAAAGTGTTTCCCGAGTGGAAGCAAGGATTTTTCCTGACGAGCGTGCGGGCGAAACGCCCGTGAGTCTTATGTGCGCTCTTGCCGAGAAGTCGGGTTTCAAAAGGGATCTACTTTAGTTCCCGTCTTGAGGTCCAGGGACCGGGGCTCACCGTAGATGGCAGTAGATGGAGACGCGGCCTGTGTCAGACGACATGTTCAACAAGCAGTGCGAACGAAAGCTCGCTCAGTACAAACGCAGAAATACGAAGGCTGTTACGAGGCGACTCAAACACGTGTGTGACATTCTCAGGCATGAGGATGACCACGTGGCGCAGACCAAGTTTGGCGGCTCCGTCCAGAAGGGCACCTACGTGACGGGCCTCAGTGACGTCGACGTTCTCTTAATTGTGAACCAGTCTTCGCTGAAGAATCAATCTCCCTCGAAGGTGTTAGCGTACGTACGGGACACTATCAAACGACATCTTTCCAATAATCCCGTGAGCGCGGGCAAGTTGGCAGTAACGGTAAGCTACGCAGACAAGACCGAGATCCAGATTCTGCCCGCCATACGTACGAAGGACGGCTTTCGAATCGCCGAACCCGGAAGCAGCAGGTGGAGCAATGTGGCGCATCCCGAGCGTTTCGTCGCGAGGCTCGTCAAAGTCAACAACGCAAGGGGCGGCAGGGTCGTACCCACAATCAAGCTTGCCAAGGCCATAGCCGACTGTTTCATCACCCGCCCCGGCAGGAAGATTTCGGGGTATCACATGGAGGCCCTGGCAACCAGCGCGTTCAGGGACTATCAAGGCCCACTTGATCCGAAAGCCATGCTCAATCGCCTGTTCAGTTACGCGATGGAGGCGGTGACGAGGCCGATCCAGGATTCAACGGGGCAGTCAAGGCACGTGGACGGGTACCTCGGCCCAGCAGATTCACGAGCCCGCAAGCGGGTTTCAACGTATTTTGGACAGATGCGGGGCAAGGTCAGATCCTGCAGGACGAAGGCGGAGTTCGCCGCGCTTTTTTGCGAAGGGAACTGAGTCAGGCAATCACTGTTAACAGAAGATTCTTGCCGCTCTCCGGCAGTCAGGGTCGAAGATGGTATCTCCTTCGGTTTATTTGGGCCCGTCTGATGGAGGTGGGCGGGTTGCGGAGCTCGTGGCTGGTCATGCCTGGGAACTCAGCTTGCAGACGCACCTGCTTCTCCCAGGGCGTCAGGGCCCGCATGGTCAGGACGACGGTTTCGGCCTCCTCTTTCTCGGAGCAGCCGCATAATTTTTCGGGGGCGGGGGGCGCATGACGGCCTTGGACAGTATCGTGCGCGCTGCGTCGCCCTGGCCGTGAATTTTTCGAGCCAATTCCTGACTCCCCGGAGAACACCGCCCGCGCCGTGCTGGATGCAGAACCGAAGAGACGGAACGAGGGGAAGTTCACGCAGTAAAGGAGAATAGGCGGCGGCAGCTTTCCAGCCAGCGTCCGATCATCGACAATTGCCGACAATCCGGCCAGCTCCCTGTGCGCGCAAGCGTCAACCCGGTTCCTACCTGTTCAACGTTGATCGAAACTGTCGCCGAGGAACGGGGAGCGGCTGGATTCGTCTCCATGCCCCCACAGCCCGCACACGGGCGATAAACGGCCTCTAAGGGCCAAACTACCTAAGCGCCTCAAAAGGGGCGCCAGAAAGGGAGAAAACGGATGAAACGCTTCATTCTTGCTTTGGTTGTGGCGGTGGCGTTCGTCGCGCCACGGGAAACGGCGGTTGCGGCATCCCCGCCGGAAGAGGGCGCGGGCATTACGGTACTGGGCTACGGCTCGGCATCAGCGCCGCCGGACAGCGTGCGAATCAAACTGATTGTCAGTGAAGAGCCTATATACGGACCCGGTGGGCCTGTCTTGAAGTTTGTTCAGATGGCCGATTTGGAGGACGTTCGCGATGTGCTCGTCGAGCTCGGAATCGAATCCGACGCGATCGAGATCAACCCCTTCACGCGCGATTACGTCTATGGCCCGGCGTCCAGTGCAGGGGAGCTAACCTTCACCTACACCGATGTCCCCGGCCTCCGCTCTCTTGTGGAATCCCTGTTGGAAGAAGTGGAGGACAGGAGAGGGCCCAAGGTCAGCGGCGCTCAGTTCGACTTTCGGGTAGACGACTGCAAGGCCCTGGAGACCGAGGCGATGCGAGCTGCGGTCGCCGATGCTCGCGACCGGGCAGAGCGACTGGCTGCAACGCTTGGGATGACGGCCGGGAATGTCATCTCGATTTCGGAGGATGTTGCGTTGTCGGATTCAGACGTTGCAGTCGAAGGATGCATTGCCAAGCACTACACAGGTTCTCCCGGCGGCATCGGTTTGTTCAGTGGTCGCGTCGGCGGAACCAACAGCGCGGTGAAGGTTGAAATCGGCATCCTGGTGAAGACAACCTTCACCCTTGAGGCGAGCGAGTAGAGTTCACTGCCCGGCCAGCCCTCTGTGCGCGCAAGCGTCAACCACGTTTCAGGTGCACCCTCTGGCAAGAATTCGGTTCCGTGGAACGGAGGACGGCTGGGTCTAGAGCGGGTGACGCGAACTATCCAGGCAGGGATATGAGATGACCTTCATTGAAATGGCGGCAAAGCAGACCGGGTCTGTTATCGCCCTGCGATATCTTGTTCAAAGCCTGATCGAGGAGATGAGCGAAATTGGGGAGATCCAAAGGGTGGAAGAACGCCTTGCCTACGTCTTCGCAGACATCGACAATTTGCTGGCTGAGGAATACAGCAAGGACGAAGAGTTCCGTACATTGCTTGCGGATTTCGTTGACGGCGAGGAGACTGATACCCTCGCTATGGTGGAATCAGGATTCAAGGACGCAGTAAAGTCTTCGTCTGATTTGGCGGCCCAGTTCAAACCGGACGCGCCTGACAGCTAGGAAGGATCCCCTCTTGCCACTCCGGGATCTATTGTTCATTCTGGTGAATACGAAGCCGATTAGTTTGGGGCCGCTATCGACAGCCATATCGTATTCTTGTACATGGCTTGCTAGCTCATGCTGCTGTTCACGGTTTCATAGCAGGCGATGTTCTTTCTGATCGGTTGGTCAGTTTGATCGGAACAGGAACTGAAAGGTTTCTAAGAAGCTCACATCATGTACTTGACTACGTCGCAGAGTTAATCGATCTCCACGACTTCGTCAGAAGATAGATTATCGTGCTGGACATGCATCCGGCCTGTAAAGCCCGCAAGCTGAGGCATCTGCGTGAGATACGTATTCGAGCTTGACCCCTGACATCTGCCTGTCAGTGTCAAAATCGGTTCCGAGATCAGCTTCACCCGTTACTTTTACCAGCCCTAGCCCATACGCGTCCCCGAGGCGATCTGGATTGATCTACTTGGACCGTTGTGGCTTGTTAGATATTCCTGTGATGGGAGGGGCGGATTGTGGTGATCATCCAACGGGTAAGGTTTAAGGTATGCGTAGGAAGAGTGATGGCCCGGATTGGAAGGGTGCCCTTATGATCTTGGCGGCTATTGGGCTGTTTGTTCTTGTGCCTGCGCTGTGTGCCTATTTTGAGGTTCCTTGATTAACCTGAATTCGGAGTAAGTGAGCACCTTTACAAGCTGGTAAAATTGAAGTTCTGCAACCGAAATTCTCCAGCAAGGAAAGGTGCTCAGTGATGAGTATACTCAAACTGTTCTGTCATGTCGATGACTTCTGTCAGCGGTTGGTTACACAGGAGAATGCCAAACTGTTGGGCGTGACTCGCAAGCCCGGGCCGGCGCCTCGGCTGAGCTTGCGTGAAGTAATGACGATTTTGATTCACTTCCACCAGGCGCATTATCGCGATTTCAAGGCATACTCTATGCAGCACGTATGTGAGCATATGCGCAGTGAATTCCCTACTCTGGTCAGTTACACGCGCTTTGTGGCGTTTATGCCGTCAGCCCTGCCAGCAATGTGTCTCTATCTGCGTGGGCGCTTTGGCCAGGCGACAGGGGTGGCATTCATCGATTCGACCCCGTTTTCCGTCTGCCACAACCGGCGCATCGGCCGCCACCGAGTCTTTGCCGAGGTGGCCACGCGGGGCAAGAGCAGTATGGGATGGTTCTATGGCTTCAAGCTCCACCTGATTGTCAATGACCAGGGTGAATTGCTGGCGGTGCAACTCACGCCCGGCAACATAGATGACCGCAAGCCGGTCCCACAGATGACAAAAAACCTATGGGGCAAGCTGGTCGGCGACCGCGGCTATCTCTCCCAAGCTCTCTTTGAGCAACTCTGCGCACGCGGACTGCAATTGATGGCGGCAGACCGCCCGTTGCCGATCACGCCCATCCGCAAAAACATGCAGAATCGACTCGTTGTTCTCGAAGACAAACTGCTCACGCGTAAGCGCTTCGTCATTGAGACCATCGTTGACCAGCTCAAGAATATCTCACAAATTGAACATACCCGTCACCGGAGCCCAACCAACTTTATCGTCAATCTTATCGCCGGGCTGATTGCCTACTCTTGGCAACCCAAGAAGCCATCTCTCCATCTCTCTGACAAAGACTCGGCTCCCTTGCCTGCACAAATCTAACTCCGAACTCGGGTTAGTTAGAAGTCAAGGAAGGCAAGCCTACACACATTCTAACCATTGGGATTAGGTGTTGACCAGTTTACGAAGAGCAGCGAAGTAAGTGCCGTCTGGCTGGCAAGAGTATGGTGAGCCCCAATTCTTGGACCACCAATCGGGAAAATAAGGGGTGGATCCAGAAAGATGCGGCTGGCTCTGACTTGATGGCCTAGACGGCCACCCCCACATCCGTATCGCCGGCGGCGTGGGCGTTGTAGTAGGCGAGGACCATCTCTTTGGTTGCGGTTGTAGCCAGAGGGGGCTAATGGAAATAAATCGTCACAGAATGTGACGATTTATGTTTTGCTGGGAGTCGCGTCAAGAGGTATTATTGAGGCTTATTGGAGTTTTCCCATTGCATCAATTCTAGCGTGCCAAACACCATGATTGCGCAGAACAACATACCCACAATGGATACATTGCACAGCCTTGAATTCGCGCCGGTGCGATGGGCCGAAAACGCTCTCCGCGCCGGGCAATTCATCAAATCCTTTTCCTCCACACGAGGGGCAGCGAGTGTATGCAAGTTCAAGCGGGGGGAATCCCCGTTCTACTTTGAAACGCACCTCGGCTAAGAATTCAAGAACGTCCTCAGTTTGTGTGAATCGGTTGGACGGGTCTTTCCGAATTGTTCTTTCAAAGATGCGCCCTAAATGCCAAGTTTCTGTCTTGTCCGGGAATCTGGCTTGCATCGAATCGTCCTGAAAGACAGATTCTTCTCGACTAAAAGCACGGCGTGAGGTGATTACAGACCAAAGCGTCTTTGATGCAGAATAGATGTCAGAATGGACTCCAACGAAGGGCGCTCCACCTGTTTCGCATTCCGGTGCTGTATAGTTGCGCCTTCCCACGTTCTCATCTGTAAGGGTGATAGTTTCTCCGTTTTCGAAATGGCATATTCCGAAATCAATCAGGCGGATACTACCGTCTTCGAGGAGGAGGATGTTCTCGGGGTTGATATCTCTATGTGTGATTTTCGGGTCGTTCTTTTGACATGCGTCGATTGCTGTAATGATTTGCTCGAATAGGTCGAGGCTTAGCAGCACATTGCCGTGAAAAGGGTTGGTGGCTGATGAGGTTATGATGCTGTCGAGAGATTGAGCTCCGTGGTGGTATTCCATGACATAATACTGGAATTCATCATGTTCTTCTGAGTGGTCATATATTTGTATGATCGAGCAATGATCTAACTTTCGAATGGCTTCAATCTCGCGACAAAACCTCTGACGCGCTTGTAGAGTAGCGGGGTTATTGAGCACCTTTAGGGCATATTCTCTGCCATCATTTATTTCATTATTGGTAACAAGGTAAACGTGGCCTTGACCGCCACTGCCTAGTACTACAACCGCACTCTAGCTGGCCGAAGACCGAAAGTGCAAAAGGAGGCGCAGAAGCGGCTGCATTTGGGCCGTTCATTCAGTTCCGTGGTTGTTCAGAATGCGCTTTCGCACCCTCATTTTCGCCGGAAAAACTACAGATTCGTGAATTGCGGTTGTAGTATTAGGCGTGTTTCTGTTAACTGCCAGGGGAGGTCTGGGGGGACTTCCATGGTGCGTTTATCCTGTATGGTAAGGACATTGTTGGCGCCGAGCTTATCACGGCACTTACTGGGTCGTCAAAAGTTAGGGTGGAGACGAGCCTCTATGGGATATAGCGGTTCGTATTGGTTTTGGTGGTCGGTGCGCGGAGATTGTCAGGGCGTTGCCCTAATCGTGGTGAGATGCTTGTGGTGAGCCCCAATGTCTGGACCTCCAATCGAGCAAGATTCTGATCGGCAACGGACGGTCTGCCGCCTTCGGAGGACGAAGTTCTCTTATGCCGGCGTGCGATGGTCGGGACTTTGATGTGGTCTTTCATGGTTGTGGAAGACGCTGGGCCCGACTTCCAGCAGCAGCCGTTTCCAGGCCCGTATCATGTTGGCATGAATCGCGTGTTCACTCGATAACTGGCTATGTGGTGAGCCCCAATCGTTAGACCACAAAATGGGAAAAACAAGGTGCATTCAGGCGAATGCGGCCGGCTCTGAACTGAGCATGAAGCGCTCTTCCGCCGGCGTGCATCCGGCGGTTATTGCCGGTCGCGTGCGCCACGAGCGGGGGAACTACCGGCTGCTGTCGCAGCTGGTTGGCAGCGGCAAGGTCAGAAGCCAGTTTGAGGCCGACGCAAGCAGATCGGAGGAGAGAAAGTGACAGTTGCGGTCATCGCCGAGCGAGCCGCCGAATTGGAGGCGCTTTGCGTCCGGTTCCATGTTCAACGCCTGGACCTGTTAGGCTCGGCCGTTGCGGGCGGCCGCCGAAAGGGGGCCAGCGATCTGGACTTCCTGGTAGAGTTCCGGCTCTTGCCCGCGGGGGGCTATGGCGATGCCTATTTCGGGCTGCTGGAAGGTCTGGCGAGGCTCTTCGGCGGCCCTGTTGACTTGATTGTCGATTCGGCGGCGAAGCGGTCTCGCAGATGAACAAGGGTGATCAGAAGTTGGCCTACTGCTATAGTCAACTATCAACGCATCATTGCCCTGAGCAATTTCCTAATGCACAGATACGGAGTTGTGTACGATGCCATTGTTTGGGACAAAGCCGTCACTTGCGTCCTACCTCAATCCTTGCAAAATCAGGTGAAGGAAAAATGACATCAGTAACAGTGCGCCTCCAATCAGACTTGGAGGATCTAACCGAAAGAATAGCCAACTTGATTCGGGAACTCCCAATCGATCGCCGCAATAGGAATGGTAGGGTTATCGTTGTCGGTGCTCCAGACTACAACTGGAGAGGAGCGACCTCCGAACAGATGAATGCACAACTTGCAATTAAGCGAGACTATGTAGAGTGGTTCGGCATCTTCAATTCTGTTTTTGCCAATGCTACGGATCATCTCAGTCGTAGAATCGATAAGGCAGACAAGCGGTTCCGCATGTGGATCGAATTGAAACGGAACTGGTCAATTTCCTATGACAGGGGAGCAAATGAAGAGAAGCTGCGCGCCGATGCAAAGCTATTCGACGAGATACTTGCTATCCTAGACGCTAGTGGACCGGCTGAGATTATATTGATACCAGATACGAATGCAATTATCGGCGAACCTGGCCCGATTCACTATAAGAGCATTGTCAGTGACAACACTTTCGTTTTTCTGTTGTTGCCAACCGTTCTTGCCGAACTTGATGCTCTGAAGATGAATCACAGAAATCCTGATTTCAGGAAGAAAGTGAACAAAGTAATCACAAGGATAAAGGGCTGGCGAAAGCAAGGTGGTCAAGGAGGTCTGCTGAAAGGGGTCACGGTTGATCGAACCGTCACTGTCAGGACAGTCGCCAGCGGGCCCGATATGGAGCACACCTTATCGTGGCTTGATAAAGATAGTTCTGACGACCGGATTATCGCGAGTGTCTTGGAGGTTCAAGCGGATCAGCCAAACGCCCGAGTCGTCCTGGTAACTGGAGATATCAACCTCTTAAACAAGGCAGATGCAGCACGGATAGAGACCGCGGAGCTGTGATTTGGCTGGTTTCGGTCCTCGCGGGAAAGTCGTTCGCAGATTATCGGCGGGACGCGATGTTGAGGGTCGCTGTGGAGAGGGAGTTTACAGTCATTGGCGAAGCGGTCTCGCGGTTTGGGAAGGACAGAACATGCCACTTCATCTGGACCATCTGAGAGATTCGATTGAAGCGCTTGATGCCCTGTTGACGGCAAGCGAAGATGAAGCTCGCATGGGACAGTTAAGCGAGATCGAACGGATGGGCATTCGCGTCGGCGTTGTCAAGCATTTCGAGATAACCTACGAGCTTTCCTGGAAGCTGATGGCGCGCTGGCTGAATGCCAACGTTGGCTCCGACACGGCAGATGGCGTAACGAGACGTCAGTTGTTCCGTCTCTCGGCGGCGCATAAGCTCATTTCCGATGTTGACCAATGGATGCGGTACCACGACGCAAAAAATTTAGGGAACCCATCTATTCGTTTCCGCTGAACGGGACTCGGACGACTTATGACCTCGGAACTCCTTTCTCTTCCAAATAAAGGATGTCACAGCGAATCTCTAGCCGTTTACGTTCTCCGGCTTTAGGTACGAAAATCTCAGCGATTTCAGGTGGGATTGGAATGAACGTGCGACTCCTTGTAAGGATAGTCGACGTAACCCTTGGTCCCCTTCCAGACAACGCTTCTACGAGTCCGGGGCAAAGGATATCGTAGTACAATCCAAAGCGCTTTGAGTGATGTTGAAATACAAAGATGACCTTCCGTCCACTCCAGACTATCTCCGTAGAGTGCGGCTGCAGGAAGAAATCTCCTTTCTCGCGCTGAACTCGGTCGCTAAGGGAGAGAAAGCAAGTGTATCCGTTTACAGGCACGTCGCTAGTGAGAATGCGTGCATTCGTTTCCTCCTCCCGACGGTCTATCCCTGGCCTGGGTTCAAAGGAGTCAGAGTCAAGCTCCTCACCATCGTCATCAGCTATCTTTCTGACAACTGACGAAAGAGGGGCTGTGCCCGAACTACTGACCTCAACAAATGATCGGTCAGTGTCGGTCAGTCTTCTGGTTGCCTCAGCCACCGTAAGCTTTCCAGCATGTAAGTCTTCGAGAACCTCCTCCAAGTCGGCCCTATCGTCGAGTTCATACTCGAACCACTCTCGGTTGGAATTAAGATGGCGAAGGAAAGCCTCGGCCCCTTCTCGTGTGCTGCTGGGCACGAGGTTGGCAACTCTCGGGAATACCGTTGATCGAACAAAATCCTTGACGAAAGCACCAAACGAATTGAAGTCATTGGCATAGAGTTCTAGTAATGGAAAAATGTTGCTCGAAGCGGGGTCGAAGTAGATGACCACAGGTGTCTGGGTTTCAGTAACAAGAAGTGACAGACCACCGGATATCGACCCGAAACGTATCTCCACGCCGAGAAAGTAGTCCTCTTCTAGTATTTTGGTCAGCCGAGTTGCAAGTGCCGAATGGGCAAAGCTTAGACTTACCAACGATAACTCCTCTGTCACCTTGGGGCTGATGTCAACCTCCGTGATTCCCTTCATTCTTAGATAGTGAAGCTCGCAGTTGCGTCTGGGAGCGCGTTGGGAAAGTACTACAAGCGGTTCGTCCTCGCTGGCATGCGTCTGGATTACAGACTGGTCGCGTCCCCTGTAGTAACGAAGGCCACCCCGTTCGACTATCGATTCAAGTGCTTCAGGTTTTCCACTGGGGCGAGGTGTCACTTCAAGAGGACCACAAATCAGATATCGCTTTGTGGTGACGATCCATTGGAGGAAGCCATCGTTGGAGAAGGACTCGGCATGCTCGGCAGCAATTGGAGAGATCAGGTTATCTAGAGCCGAGATGATTTGTTGCAGTAGTTGATTCGAATGAGTGTCTAGAGATTCGCGGCCTGCCGTAGGCTGCAGGAAAGGGAGATCAATGACACCGCCCCAGCGATATACAGACTGAACAGCAACCGCAGCGAGGCCGAAGCCTGACCGCAAGGTGCGTACTACGTTTCGACCCTGTACCAAAACGATTGAACCAGCCCTTCCGCTACCAACTGCGGATCTAACGTTTTCAAGAACGATTCGGAGTTCCCCAGAAGCCATGCCGAAGAGGTACAAATCACCGGAAAGTATACCGGCTAGTGAGATGTCGTCACGTCGCTTAGACCAACTGTGTCTTTCAGAAGGTAGTGCATCTCTAAGTGTGGCACCACTGATCTTGTCGTCGTTGAAGAAAACTGGTACATCCACATACTCGACGAACTCTCGTAGGTATGTACGAGCATCCTGAACAGACAAGGCCTTGTCCGGAGCGAGTTGTGCTCGGACAATCGTGCCTGATTCGCCAGTTTTCGCGACTGGCGTGACCAAGATTGCTGCAACATCCGTCGACAAATCTGATTTCCGAACCGACGACAAGGTACGCCCATCAGCGACTGCCGATTCACTCTCAACGGTGAGTTTATCAGCTACTCCGAAGTTCGCCATTGCCCCGATTCCGAATGTGCCTACGACACCCGCCGCCCGGGCGGCATCGGTATTCTTACCGCTTTTTCCGGCATACCAGAAGTTGGTTTCGATCTCCTCAGCAGTCATACCAATGCCATTATCGGAAACTATGATTTGGTCATCGTTGACAATTACGTTGATGGCAGGGTTAAACTTTTGGCCAAGCGATTCCCTCATTCGAATCGCGTCGAAAGCGTTCTGGGTGTTTTCCCTCAGTAACGCAAGAGGGGATTGGTAGATTTGATTGGCGAGTAACTCGAGAATCCGAGTGAACTCGACTCTAAACGGAATTTTTTTCTCGGTTGAAGTCATACGATCGCCTTCCTAGCCTCTATGACCCCACACAGTTCTCTATAGAGGGGTTGATCTATTAATGTTGACATTGTGTGAAGCCGCTTTGAGGCTTCGTCAAAGCGATTGTCGTCGATGAGTAGGGAAATAATCTTGACAGCTTCATCTTGATTCTGAGGTGGATCCAGGAGGTTGAGCAGCTCTTCAATCCTATCTAGACCTTCCAATGCTTTGATCTCGATGTGACGCCTAACATGCGCGTAAGCAGTAGATGTGGCTGGAAGGAGTTCCAAAGCTCTTTCATGCTGGCCTTGTCTTGCTGCCGTCATTGCCTCATCAAGTCTGCGCGTTTTAGAAGGTCTTCTAGGGCGAGCCGGCGAATGGGGGAGAGGGAGAGTAATGGATGCGTTACCGCCGAAATCATCGCGATATGACTTCGTGAATACGCCAGCGGGAGACATCGCTCGCACATGAATGGTTACGGTCTCATCGTCGGGATTGATCACAATGATGTTGAATTGACGACGTTCGCCCATAGGGAGTCCTTTATCTCCTACCGCGAGAGAGCCCGCCCCTACTACAGCCATTGAATTCAGATTCGGCAAGCGTAGTTCATATGGTGCTGCATCAGCGTAATGGTGATGACCGTGTAGACCTAAACTAAATCCAAAATCGATTAGTCTGTGGACAACACGAGCGTCCATATAGTCATGAGAACGTGGCCCGCCTGTAACCCCATGATGCCATACAGATATAGCCGTCGGGGCCTGCGAATCTTGAAGCAGCTTCTGAGACAAATTCAGTGCGTGGGGATCAATCTCTCCTGCATGGCAGAAGCAGTCATTCCCATGCCACGAGGCGAAGCCTACAACAACAAGACCAAGTGTCGGATATTCAACGTAAACAGTGTCGCGACCATGAGACAATGGGTCGACGCACAGACCTGTATAAAAGTTTGTTTGAAATTGCCGGAAATGTTCAAAACGCAAATCATACAAGTTGCTATCAGAAATCTCGTATGCTTTGCACTCTTTCCAATTCCAACGAGTATGCGAGTTGGCCTCAAATGCTGTGACGCCTATATCGTCAGGACAATTCTTTAATGGGCTCATTGCTCGTCGAGATCGGCCCCAGTGTACATCGTGGTTCCCGGGAACAATAATGACCTTAGACTTGTCCGATCCAACAAGATCGTCTGTCAACTGCTGCAAGAAAGCCGCCACCTCGACGTATTGAGAAGCAATCTCTGAGTCAGAGTTGGGATGGTCGATTGGCGTGCCCTGAACTAGATCACCGCTTACGACGATGAGGTCAGGATGAGGAATTCCTTCCTGCTCCCAGCGTTTAGCGTCGCTGAAAATCGCAGCGAGGAGTTCATCATTATCAAGCCGCGGTGCTGCAGTCCGATGCAGGTCTGATATGTGAAGCAATGTAGGCATATGATCATCCTGTGAAGCATAACTGCATCCTACGAGGCAGGCTCTCAAGATAAGCTTGACGCGATCGATGTCGAGGGTCAGGCAGACGACTATGTGTTATCTGCCCTCAAGGAGGCACTCTTTCTCCATTGGTGTTTGGAACCCCACCGATGACGGGGACGTTGGCGTCGTGCATTGCTCTTGTGAGATTGTAGGTGTTGAGGATAGGGAAGACAAAGCCGCGGCTGGGGCAGAACAGAGTCGTCAACTGTTCGTCGATCAGTCATAGATTGCCCCATTATGCCATCAGTTGAAGTATCTGTGCCTTGGTCCATTCAGCTACTATTGGAACGCTTCGGACCATCCCCCGTGTTGTCCAATGAGTTCGTCGATCTCGTCCATCAAGCGCTCAGTGCTAGCAAGGATGGCGAGAATCTGTTGGTAGTGTTCGATATCCTCATCGGAAAGAACTCGTCCCTTTCGGTATTTAAGCCATTTCTCCGCAGGGCGATAGCCCCCAACGGCGAATTCCCAGATTTCAGGCTTAACGCCTTCGAAGTGCTGATCGCGGTTGATGAACACTTGGCCTGGGGTTCCGTTGTTTGGCGGCGCATACCGCACCCTATTAACGCAGTTGTCTCCCCCCTTAGGAAAGGTTGGGGCGTCATCCACCTTCAGCTCCATCAAGTGCAGAGACGTTAGACGTTTACCAAGGAGCACAAGAGCGGCAAACAGAGTCTGGTTGCTTGTAAGCGGTACTCGCGGAAAGTCTGACTTTAGGAGATCCGCGTAACGGTGGCGGTATTGCGGGCTATACAGCACAGCATAGATGTAGTTGAAAAGGTCGTCAGGCCCAAAGGACTCTTGCAGGTCTCCGGAGCCGTCAGAGATGAATTCGATCCCCAGGGAAGAACCAAAGGCTTCAATGAACCCTTTATCGATGTTGGGCTCGCGGGCTAAGCCAAGATGTTTCTGCGGTTCGGGGGGATATGTGTAGAGGGGAAAGAGATAGGAGCCACCTTTGTTGCTCAGTGTTGTGCGAAAATCGGCGACACTTTTAGTCACAAATGCATGATTGAATATGCCCTCGGCAACCTGACGTACTGAAATAAGGGCTTGATTCTCCCCAGCCAGCATGTGGCGCATGACACGCTCACGCCGATGAACTGCCACGTTGCGGTCGAACACGGTTACGCGGAGATCGAAAGGACGATAGAGAATTGTCTCAATCCGCTCTCCCCAGGTTCCGTCAGCGAGTTCCCGCTTGGCCCTGTCGTATTGCCATTGGTTCTGCGAACACAGTCGCCAGATCTGGCGCGCTTCGTTCTCGGATGTCGTGAAGAGCAGACGTTCTACCTTTGACATAGCCTCTTTGCGTGTCCATGAAATGGCGAATTGGTCATGCGTGGTGACAATACCTGGTGCGGGATCGCCATTCGGCGAAAAGATCCTGGGAAGAGGCCAAGCCGCCTCATATTCTTCGATCAATGCCTCGTCGCGCGGTACAAATAAATGCTGGGGCGATCTCGGAGATATGCTGGAGCTACTGACAGTAGCCATTTCAACGTAGTTATCCGTTAACCATCCGTATTTTCCGCCCCCCGGGCCTACCTCGCGTTTGCCCCAAAGATCAGCGTGAAGTACCCGGGCAGGACCGTTGTGGTCAGTCCCCCTCAGGAATAAACCAATAGCTACACCCTGCTGGATGTCGAATACATTTTCATCCTTGTCACCGGCAGGCGTCTGTTCCTTCTTCTTTGAGTTGCCGTGTAGATCCAGCAAGTGGATTTCGCTGAACTCCCGTAGGAGACTGAGACGCATTCCGCGAAATGTGGGGTTGTCCAGGTAGCTATGGTTGGAAATGAAGCCGAGCGTCCCGGTGCCTGTACGTGAAATCAGCGATTGAGCGAAGCGGATGAACTTTACATAGTCGTCACTGAGCCACTTCGCCTGAGCTGGCTTCTTCAGTTCTGGGAAATCCTTCTTATAGTCATCGATCAAATCAGCGATCCATTGCCCCTTGTTGGCGGAGTGTCCTGAGTACGGGGGATTACCAATCACGACCGTAAACCGTTGTTGACCTTTGATCTGATTGACCGCCCGTGCCTCGTGTGCAAGCGCTGGAATCGCGAAGTCCATCAACCCAGAGGTGTTTTGGGCTGGCTCCAAGGTGTTGGTGAGGTACACCTGCGCCCGCTCCTCGCTGCCAAATCGGTAGCCGGTCTCGTAGAGCTTTAGGCCAATCTTGAGGTGTGCAATGGCGTACGGTGCCATCAGAAGCTCATAGCCATGGAGCCGAGGGAGTAGGTGCTTAGGAACGTATTCGTTCCAAAGTGCTTCCACGTCGTGGTCGCGGCAACCCTGCGCCTTCCACTTGTCGACGAGTGTGTCGTGGATCAGATCGATGGCTTCAACCAGGAAGGTGCCGGTGCCCGTAGCCGGATCGAGGATTTGGACGAAATCCTGGTCCGGCGAGATCCCATCGGGAACCGAGAGGCTCTTGTGGCGCTTCGCCATCTCACGCCAACTGGTAACGTCCGCGAGACCATCGTCCAGCCCGAACTTCGTGCGCAGCACTTGGTCCACCGATCGGACGATGTATGAAACCACGGGACGCGGTGTGTAGAAGACACCCCGCTCTACCTTCTTCTGCTTGTCGTACTCCGACAGGAAGCTCTCGTAGAAATGGATCACCGGATCTTCACGGGGATTCTTGTCACCAAAGTCACGGATTACAGCATCCATGTTGGCGTGATCCAGGAGTTCAACGACCTCGGCAACCCCCAATTCGTCGAAGTCGATACCAATACTATGTCGCTGACCAGACACCTCCAAGAAGGCTGACATTAGCTCTCGCAGCAGTGGATTAGTGCGCATGTGGCGGGCCAAATCGCCGGCGGTACCCTGCTGTGGGTCCGTGATGCGCGCCGAGAGCAGGCCGTAGGCGATGGTCTGCGCGACCATGTCGGCAAAGCCGTCGCGGCCAAGACCATGCATCAGCGTTTCACTGAACGCCTTCATGAGTAGAGTGATTCGACCACTCTCATTCTCAATATCAAGCGCACCTAGGATACGGGTACGGATCACCTTGGCCAGCTCCGCGAGACGAACGGAAAGCCGCTGAGCGGTGGTAATGGTTTCTCGGTGCTTCAAGGTGAACGCAGCACGCCACTGCTCGCGCCAAGCGTCGACGTCCTCCTCGTCAACCGGCCACGCCAGATCCTCTGTGAGTTCACGGGCAACTTGATCCAAGTGCAGCGCTGTGTCCCTGTCATCCCATGTGACTACCTTGAGGGTAGGCAGTTTGACGCTGCCGGCCGGCGCTGCGAAGTGCGCGAAACTGATCTGACGAGCATCCCCTTCACCGTAGTTGGAGATGAAAAGCAAGTCTTCCATATCCCAAGCGGGCCGCTCCGCGTTGTTGGCCGAGGCGCGTTTTTTGAGCGCCACCCGGCCCAGTATGCTGCGCAAGGCCACCACAGGGAGGCGCTTTGGCTCGAACTTGACAAAGAAAACGCCCCAAGGTTGATTCGCTACCAACGGACGCAGACGTCTGATCTCCTGAATCCTCGCGGCATTAACAGCGTCGATGCCAAGCTCTTCCGCGCTGTATTCGAAAGTCAACTCCTCGAAGTCATTGCTGACTATGGGCCAGTCCATCTCATCGCGCAGAAACGCGATCAACTGATCGAAGCGTCTGATAGTGGCGAGTTCAGTTCGAAAATTGGCCGTCATTCGTTAAGCTCCATCCAGCATTTGAGAGAAGGTTGCACCCCTATGGGGGCATCGACTCGCTTGAGGTAGGTGTTCTTGATGTGCGTCTCCACTTTGGCACGGATTCCGATGAGCAACTTCTCATCTGTAGTGCAATTGCGAGGCGTCTGGCGGTCGGATCGGATGCTTGTGACTATCTCACCCGGTTCTTCGAGAATCACATTACGGTCAAAATCGTAGAGATACCACTTTGTTGACCCTGCCTCGTTGGTAAACTCACCGGTTTCCGTGTCGAGGGCCGGAAGCGCGTAGCACAAGAAGACGCCCCGTACGCCGTCTACCACCCGTCTCCGTCCGCTGAAAGTGGAACCGGGCAAACTTCTCAGACGGGTATCCAGTTCCGGATCAATCTGTAGCAAGGATTGGTATTCGAGATGCATCTCCTCGATTGCCGTGCGTGTACCCTCGTAGGCGTGGTTGAAGTCCCTAAGTGCGTCGAAATCATCGTCGGGAGTCAAAAGCTTCTTGCCTTCGATTCCGAGCGTCTTCGAGATGAGAAGGGTTTTCTGGGTTACCCTCGTATAGAGCGTGAGGATTGCGTTGAGCTCATCGGGAGGTAAGAAATTCCAGTAGCTTACCTTGCCGCGTGAAGTCGCTGCTTGGGGGTGTTGAGCTAGGATCCGTTTCTCAATCTCCGGGTTCATTCGACGGTCGACGCGTCCGATACGCTGCATAAGCCGCACTGGGTTCCAGTGGATGTCGTAGTTGATGAGCCGCGAGGCATCCTGCAGGTTGAGTCCCTCTGAGAGCACGTCCGTGGAGATGAGAACCCTGATCTCCTGTAGGCCGGCATCCTCAAGTTCAGCCGAGGAACTACCGTTGTAGAAGGGTGAAAAACGCTTGATTACCTGCGCCCGATTGCCTTTAGATGCGCTATCCAATTGACCCACGCCTTCGATTTCGGCCTCGTCGAGTTGGCGTTTCAGGTACCGAGCCGTGTCCGCGAACTCCGTGAACACGAGGACTTTCTGGCTAGAGAGGTCCTTGGTCTTCAGTAGTCGGACTAGCTTGAGAAGTTTGTCGTCGTGCCGGGGCTTGAACTTCCGGGATTCGTTGAGAAACTGCACGATCTGGTCGAGATCTAGAAATGACTCGGATATCATCTCTTCGATTTCGTACTCGTCTCGGGCAAGCTTTTCTACTGCCTCGATCATCTCCACCGGCACGATGTCCTCTTCCTCGACTTCGTCGTCCTCCTCGTTCCAGAGAGCGAACTGGCGCTGCATGGTGTAGCCGAGAATCTCTGCGTTTTGCGTTTTCCACCGGCTAAGACGCCCTTTCTCGCTCTCGGTTTCACTGTGAACTTCAATGAAGGCCAGGAGTTTCTTGAGGAGCCGGTTGCATGATAGCTCGAAGGCCGTTACGGAGCTTTCGAACCGCTTGAGAAAATTCGTCCGAATTAGACCCACAACTTGTTGCTGTCGATTCTGTTCGAAAGGGTCAATATCTTGGTCTGACCCTTTGTACCAGTAGAGTGGGTAATACATGGGGAGCGTGAAGAGTGGATTCTCCCGCGTGAAGGCTTTTTCGAACAGGTCTAGTAGGCGTCCGTAAGTCTTGCGTATCGAATATGCGGCTACTTGCGGAGCCTTACGTTCTGGAAATGCCGTAGACTGCCCGGTCTCGCGTATCTGGCTTTCACGTGCATAGCCACGGCTGCGCTGCACCACGAGTTGACGGAATATTGCGTCGGCGGAGAGGATGTCCTGCGCTTCGGCCCACTGGTCGGAGACATCTGTCACAGTGTGGCCCACGCGCTGGCGAAAGACCCGCTCCATCTGATTGACGTGAGACCTAAGACTGTTAACGCCTAACGTTCGGGCGAAGTAAGCTTCGTTCCGACGCGTGAACAGTTCAACCATGTGGCGGAAGTCGCTCAGCCGATTGTTGATCGGTGTCGCCGTAAGCATGAAAACTGTCTTGGGTCGCACGGCGTGATCTAGGAGATCGTACAGGCGATAGTAGCGAGAAGGCTCCCTCCCGTTGTCATTTCCTCGCCTACCAGGGTTCCTAAAATGGTGTGCTTCGTCTATGATCACGGCGTCGGCCAACTCGGCTATGCGCTGGAATCGCTCTGGGAAGTCTCCCTTCCTGTGAAGATCGGTGTGGCTGAAGACAGCCAAGTTGCTGAAGTCGGTTGCCCCACCTCCGATGTGCGGCAGCCACTCTCGCAGGTGGGGTTCCCACACGCCCTCTTTCGTGGCTTTAGGTGCGAACAGCACGACGCGTTTGCCTTCGTGGAGGATCAGACGCTCGATAAGCATCAAGCCGACGAAGGTCTTGCCGAGCCCCACCCCATCACAGAGAAACGCTCCTCCGTGCTGCCGAGCAATTTTCATGAGAGCCCAATAGGCTTCTTGTTGGTAACGGTCAAGTTGGTGGAAAATCCTCGACTTGGTTTCGTCCCACTCGGTGGCAGTCAGTTCATGGCCGCGGAAGAACTCCTGTAGCGCTTTCGCATAAACTTCGAATGGCGAGTAAAGGCGGGTGTGCCGTTCAATCGTCTCAACTAATATGTCGCTTACTTCTTTGGCCTCATTCCAATGCTCTTCGAACCAATCTTGGAGTTGTGCCACCTCACGAGCGCTTTGAATTTGCACGTTGAGCTCGATGTTCTCTGTGAGTCCAGGTCTCGTGAAATTGCTGGATCCCACCAATGCCTGCGAACCAACGACTTCGAGTTTGGCATGCGTTATGTAAGTTTTCGCGTGGAACTTGCCCTTGTCGTACACACGGCATTCGATTTGACCGCTGCGTAGTCCTTCGAGAACTGCCGGTACCCCATGCAAGAAGGGATTGTCTTGCTTGTTAGACTCGATGCTCTGATCAAGGGTTTCAACCGACCGGGCGCGTACGGAGTCGAGAAGCGCTTTGCGCGTCCTCTGGTTTGTTTCCGCACCCATAAGGACGCGAATTTTTTCCAGTCCTTGCCATTTCCCATCCAAGGCAAGGAGCGCGCCGATTTCGAAAAACCCTGTCGCTACATCGAAGGCCCTTGCAATGTTGGACCATTCTTCCAGGTAACGTAGCCCTGTCCAGCCAGCTATGCTATTGTCGACGACGAAGAGTTCTCGACCTGTAGGGTCGGTGTTCATTCAGTCCTCCCAGTTGGAGCCTGCTGATTCCGCTCTATCGCTAGTGGGTTGTGATCTGGCCGCCTGGGTCATCGCCTGGATCCAAGAATCAATAAGCTCTCTTTGAAACTGCCACTGACCACAGACAATAGAATCAAGGCAGGTTGCCTTAACTGTTGTTGAAGTCTTCGTTCTGAATAACCTCTCGCCTACGAAGGGCGATTCTGAGGGAGGTTGCCGTTCTTGACCAAGGGACTGACCCTCCACAGGATCGGTGATTTGCTCCATTTCAGCGCTTGCCGTGCGTTTGGCGCGAAGAGGTCCGGTCTCCGGGTATCCAGTCCCACATTTCTGGGGCCTTCTGCTTGGCCCTCTTTTCGGGAGCACAGTCGGCATAACTTTGCCTGTATGTGAAAGGCCTCTCTGCTGCGGTCAGTTGCACTTTGGCCAGTTCTTTCCTTACATTGTCGGTCAAAAAGTCGGAGTACCGTGCTTTCACGGTACCGACTATCTGGTGATATGCGGCCAGATGCCGGCAGACATGTGCCAGACGATGCCCTTCCTCATGGCGAACGGCGGGCAACAATTCGTTAGCAATTTTCTCCGTCTGATGCAATTCCATCTCTTCCAGGAAGCGTGATGAGGTCGCGCCGGTCTCCCCAGATGGAGCTGAGTTCTTATCCGGAGACTTTTTGGCAGATTCGACTTCAGGCGCGCCGATGTACACCCCCTTGCGGGCACGAGTTATGCCTACGTAAAACAGCCTGCGTTCGTTTTCGATCCACTCGGCCGCTTTGGGTTCGCGTTGGGGTTGCTTCTTATCGTAGGTGGGGTCATCGCTTTCGGCAAACACCGGCATGAATCCCTCGCGACAGTCAGGAATAAAAACGTAGTCAAACTCCAATCCTTTGGTCCTGTGGATGGTTGTCATCTTTATCCAAAATTCCTCCGGCCGTCCTTGCGTTGTATCGATGTTGTCAACGTGGGCGATAAAATCTTTCCAGCCGCGGTTTGCGTGCCGGGCGTAGCGTTTCAAAGCCGTTATATTTTGAGTCCGCGCGAGCGAAGGTTCGCCCTGTCCGTAGTAGCTTTCGTAATGCTGCTGGAGTTTGATCTCCCCGTCAATCCACTCCAACAACCTTTGAGCAGGTACTTGGAGGGCGGTTCGTATCTTTTGACTTATCTCCTCTAAGACGGAGGTCAGGTCCTCCAGATTTTGCTTCTGTTCACCGCGCGCGAATTTGGTTGAGTCGCGCAAAACCTCGGCTAGCAGATCTCTCAGGGATTTCCCGTTAGCGCGTCCAGCCTGGAGCATGCGAGACAACTCCCTGCGAGCCAAGTAACGGCTCGGTTTGTTTGCAATGTTGAGGAATCGTTTTTCGACAGCCTCGGTTGGAATCAGATCCAGAGAGTCGGCGACTCGAATGTAGTCCAACAGCGCTTGACATTCATTGGCCTCGAGAAAGAAAGACCCTCCACCTATCACCTTGAACGGTATGCGGAGCATCAAGAATTCCGTAGAGAGAGAGTTGAGTTGGGCGAAGGTGCGGCCAAGTACTCGAATGTCAGCTGGTTTCACGCCATTTTTCTTGACCAAGGCTATGATTTCCTCAGCCAGGTGACGATTGGTGCTGCCCGGCAGCTTTCCCATAACCGTGATCTGGCTGTCTAAAGTAGGATCATGAGCGAGTAAGCTCTTTTCATTGCGATTTGTGTTGTGCGTGATGACATTGTAACTGGTTTGGGCGATGCTGTAGCCAAACCGAAAGGAATGGCTAAGACGGTAAGTGACGTGTGGCTTGTTGTTGAAGGTTGTCATGAATTCACGCAGGATGTATTCGCTGCGCGCCCCCCGCCATTCGTAGATCGTCTGATCATCATCTCCTACAACCATTACGTCAGCGTCGCGAGAGGCAAGAAGCTCGAGGAGGCGCTGTTGGCCTAGATTGATGTCCTGATATTCGTCGACAATGAGATAACGCAAGGGCCCTGCGAACTCCGAAAGCGTGTCCGCGTTTGACTCAAGCAGATTGACAGCGAGAGGAATGAAATCGTCGAAAGTGACGGCATTCTCTTCAGACCTGCGCTCTTCAAATTCCTGGTATATCGCTACGTGAACATTGGCATTGGGCCCGGAGTAGGCTGCCCGGTCTGGGGGAATCAGGGCACCTTTCCACAAACTGATGGCGCGCGCGGCATCCTCAAAGTCTATTTCCTCTTCAGACAGATCATGCGCTTTCAACACAGTGGAGATGGTTCTCTTAAGGTTCAAATTAGCGAGTTCTCCGTACTCTCCCAGCCATTTTTTATGGGAAGCCAAGTTCGCCACACGATAGGCATAACTGTGGAACGTGTCGACATGGGGTTGCCTGTTGCGCCTTATCCCCAGCTCGACCAGTTTATCCGTGAACTGATTTCGAGCCAGGTGATTGAACATCAACACGTGAATCTGGTTTCTTGGCACCCCGCGTTTTTTCATCAGATGCTCAATGCGGAGCGCCATTGTCGTGGTCTTTCCGGAGCCGGCCACAGAGAGTACACGTCCGTGGTGTCCGTCGGGGTGTTGGATGACTTGCCGCTGCTCATCTGTAAGGGCGATAGAAGTTGGATGCTCTACATTCATCTCTACTGTCTCCGTATGGCGGGACTTAACCATTGGATCACGAACAGAGGGGTGCGGCAGGCTCTAATCGAGGCGCGCACGTCGATCCAGCCCTTATCGAACTGGCAGCCGCGATCAAGGAGTCCTCAATCGCCATCCGCGCCGCCAAGGGCCAGCCGCCGCCCGCCCGGGACTGAGCTCCAGGACGACCGCTACATGACGGCTTGGCGCTATAATTTCAACGGGCCCGGCATACAGAATTAAATGCGTATGCCTTGGGCCTGCCCTCTGGTAGAGTTGCCAAAAAAGTCCTGCTCGTAGTATGATTTAGGGGATGCCGCATTGCGGCCACAACAACACATCGAACAACGATTGCAAAAACTCATCCGGAAACGAGGAGTTGAACCGATGATGGACCCGAAGTTCACGCCCAGGCTTGGCGAGGGGTAACTCTCCTGCTGAGCACACAATAACCGAATAGGGCGCCCGAAAAGGAAAAGCCACTGGTGGGCGCCAGTGGCTTCGGGCGGCGGACATTGACGAGGTTAAGGACAAATGTCTACCGAGGGACAGTATACCCCAAGTACGCACGGGACGCAAAATACCGCTGCGCACCCGTACTCCAACAACGCACAACTTACAGCTGAAGATATAGCGGCCCGCGATTCACGCGCTACGCGCTCTGGGCGTGGCTGGCTTATCCCTTGCCCATGCCATGAGGACGACAAGCCGAGCTTGTCGGTTTACGACACCGACCGCGGCGTGTTCGTTCACTGCTTCGCGGGCTGCGGCTGGAAGAAAGTTCGGGCGGCCCTGGGCCTGGATGAACGTCGCAACGGGCGCAACAGTGACTGGGCAGAACAATACCGCGTCGCAACATACCAGCATCCAGACGGGCGCGAGCGCCCACGATACAGGCGAGATTATCCGGCTGATTTTTCGGCCGGCCCCTGCACGTGGAAGAACTGCACGGAAACCAGCCCGCACAAGCATATCTGGGGCAAGCGTGGGCACAGCTCCAAGGGTTGCGAGCTGCTGACCTGGGGCACCGACGCACCCGACAAGGTGCTTTGCCTGGTCGAAGGTGAGAAGGCTGCGGCGGCACTACTTGCCCACGTCGACGGCCAGGACTTCACGCCCGTTACATGGAATGGCGGCGCAAGCGTAAAGGATGCGGTTTTCGACGTTGTGAAGGACCGCAACGTCATTCTGTGGCCTGATGCCGACGAAGCGGGCAAAAAGGCGATGGCGAACGCGGGCCGGGCAGCGTTGGACGCTGGAGCGGCCAGCCTGCGGCTGGTAGACGTTGCCGACCTACCGGAGAAAGCGGACGCTGCCGACGTTGACGCTGAAGCGGCGCTGGCGCTGCTGGAAGTTGCGCAGGACTACGAACCGCCCGAACAGAGCGGAAGCGCACGCGGCGTTGGGAGGCCTGCGCGGACGTTTTCCGTGCAGTGGCGTATGTGGACGGAGAAAGGACACCCGGCCCGGTCGTCGATCGCGAACGCCGGCGTGGCGCTGGCCAGCTTCACGGATTGCGCGTTCAGCTACGACGCGTTTGCGGACACGGAGCTGCTGAACGGCGAACGAATCGAGGACGCGACGGCGGGCGAACTGTGGCACCGCATGGAGATCGACCTGGAGTTCGGGCCGACGAAAGATGCGCTGTATGCGGCGATTACGCGGGTCTGCAGGAAAAACAGTTTCCACCCGGTCAAGGACTACCTGAACGGGCTGGAATGGGACGGCAAACGGCGGCTGAACAAGCTGGCGCATACGTACTTCGGCGCGGACGATACGCCATTGCAGAACGCAATCGCGCGGCTGATCATCTACGGAATGGTAGCGCGCATCGTGCAGCCAGGCGCAAAGTTCGATTATATGCCGGTGCTGCAGTCTGGCAAGCAAGGGCAGGCAAAGTCGGAAGCGCTCCGCATCCTCGCCGGCAAGTGGGCGGGCAGCGGCCTATCGCTCGATTCGTTTGACCTGCCAAAGACGCTGATTGAGCGCACGAAAGGAAAGTGGCTGATCGAATGCGCCGACCTGGGCGGCTGGCGTGGCTCCGACATTGAGAAAGTGAAGGGGATAATCAGCGACCGGCAAGACAGCGCGCGCATGGCATACGGGCGGCTGAACGTCACGCGGGAACGGCAGTTCATTATCGTGGGCACCAGCAACCCGCGAGAATTTTTGAAGGACAGCCAAAACCGGCGCTTCCCCGTGCTGGAAGTCAGGCAGCATATCGACCTCGACGCACTCCGGCGCGACCGCGACCAGTTGTTAGCCGAGGCCCTGGCGGACGTGGACGCGTTCAAAGACGGGGACGAATACCACGTTCATTTGCCGCCGGAGTTGTGGGACGAAGCCGAGGCCCACAGCCAACAGTTTCGGAGCATCAGCGCCTTCGAAGAGTGGTTCACAGACTGGATTGCACATCGCGGCAATCCGAACAAGCTCACCGGAAAGGACTTGAAGGAAGGAGTGGACGAGGAGTTCCGGCAAGGGGTACACAACGCGGAGAAGGCCCGGGTACTGAATGCGGCGGGCTATCGGAGGGGCCGCGGATACGTGGACGGAAAGCGGACTTGGATTTGGAAAAAAGACTAGACCGCACGGGATCGAACCGGGGTCGAGACGGGATCGAGGATCGAATGGGATCGATAATTTCTTATAGAGTTTCAAATAGCGGGTTTTATTTAACTGTGTGGATGTTTCTTTCTGGTAGAGGGATAAAGCACGTTATCTGAAGTGCATAAGAAAACGTCGATCCTTCGATCCCTTCGATCCCATTGGAGAATGACGATGCACGAGTCAGCGGATTACGAGGGCTGGCCTCGCAAGCTGGATAGCGGCGAGTAGGTCGTTTCGATATGGGAGGAAGTGCCAGTCGTGCGGCCAGCTGCCGGCGACCTGGCACACGTCAGCACGCGCGGCGGCGCAGAGTTCCTGGGCAGAGATTGACGTTGAGGCGGAAGAACACTTGCGGCGCGGGGCTATGCTGTTCGTATAGCGTTTGAGCAAATTCGCCCGGTGAGATACGTTGGGAGGAGCGTGGAGAGGAAGACGGTCAAGGCCAGCGAGTATGAGACTCGGTACGAAGTGATTTTTGGCGATGTGTCGGGGATTATCGATGCCGCCAGGGCGTCGGCGACGCGTGCGGTGAATGCCGCCATGACTACCGCGTATTGGTTGGTTGGGCATCGCATCGTCGAGTTTGAGCAGTCAGGGGAGGAGCGGGCTGCGTACGGGAGTGCGCTCATCGAGAGATTGGCGGATGACTTGACACAGCGGTTTGGACGCGGTTTCTCGCGTCAGAATCTCCCTACTCCCCCAGGAGGCGATCAAGGCCCCGTTCGTTCCGGAGTTTCTCGACCTGAAGGATGAATACTCAGAGAGTGAGCTGGAGGAAGCTCTGATCGTTCATCTGGGAAATTTCCTCTTGGAGATGGGGGGAGCTCACTGAACGCCTTGCCTCGCGTCCCCCGAAGGCCTTGGGAGAGAGGTTCTACGGCCTCGCGCGGCAAGGCGCGTGCAGTAAAGCAGGCAGGCTTTTGCGATGCCAGCCGCTCTGTACGCGCTCCTGTCCGCCGTCCGCACGTTCAGAGCGCGCTGGCTGAATCGGGAGGTATCCCACAGTACCCTTATGCGATTTCAGGCGCTCTACGGGCCTTACAGCGGGGAAATTTTGTTCTAATCGGGGTGAGAAGGGGCAAAAGCGTCGGATTCGGGCATTTCGGCTTGGTCCGGCGCTTTGTCGCGTTGGGGTAGGGGGCAGCTGTTTGCCGTCCGTATTGCAATGGGCAAGTCCTTGACGCGGTCACGCCTGGTATCCACCCAAGGCTTCGGGGACGCGCGCTGGATGGGGTAGACGATCAGACGGAAGGCCAGGTGTTTCCGATGGAACCGCCCGGCTTTTTGCGTTTATTCCGCAATAGGAATATAGTACAACCGTGTCCTTGGAGGTCGAGTACATGGACAAGTTTGGGGCGACGAGCATCTGGAGGAGTTACGAGAGGAGGGATTGCTCGAATGAGTGGACGCCATTCGTTTCGCGAGCTGACCAAGGGGTTCTCGCCGGCGCGTCGCCGGCGTATCGACGGAGTGAAAAGAGAGTTGCTGGCGGAGATGCCGTTGCACGAGTTGCGGCGGGCGCGGGCACTGACGCAGCGGGACCTGGCGGAGACGTTGCAGGTGAACCAGCCCGCGGTCTCCAAGCTGGAGCAGCGGGCTGACGTGTACATCTCCAGCCTTCGTTCCTACATTGAAGCTGTCGGGGGGAAGTTGAAGATCGTCGCCGAGTTTCCTGAAGGCGAAGTGGCGATTACGAACTTTTCCGACGTGGGAGAGGTTGAGGGCCGGCCTGCAACCGAGGGGTGAGCGAGCTGCCGGGCTGCGGGCCGTTCCGGCCGCACAGGGCCGGGATGAGTGGCGTTGTGGGCAGGGGGATGGCATGTCGCTCCCGCCGGAAGCGTCTGCGTTCGTGGCACAGGGTGGGTCGCCTGGATTGTAGGCTGCGGTTGTCGGTGGACTCTGCAAGTTGGACTTTGAACCCAGGAAGAAGGTGTTGCCCCAATGGTGGATGATTTCAAGCAGAACCGGCTCGATTTCGGCGATGCCCACTCTGCTGCGGAGCAGGGCCTGCGGGTCGTGACGGCCGAGTTCAAAGGGGTCGAGCCGTTCAGCTGGGGCCTATTCGGCGGGTTCGACAGGATGCGTGTTCTGACCTTTTCGGCCAGCGCGCCGATGATCGTACGGATGCTGGATAGGCATTCTTTCGACTTCTTCGAGTGCGTCTTCGGCTATGAAGGGGGGCTGCGGCGGGTCGCTGACATCGTAGCGTTCCAGCAGTTCCTGGTCAACCAGGTGAGGGACTGCGCCCTGCAGTTGGAGGATGAACGCCAGCGGGTCATTTTTGAGAGAATTCAAGCCGGCAAAGCACGTTTCTACGTTGTGAAGGACAACATCGCCCATGCAAAGCTCTATCTCCTGGAGGCCGGCAGCGGCGAGCGTCGCCGGGTGATCGTGGGATCGGCCAATCTGTCGGAACGGGCCTTCGGCGGCAAGCAGCCTGAGACGCTGGTCGTCTTCGACAACGATGCCCAGGCGTGGGCGCACTACGCGCGCGAGTACGACGCCGTCAAGGAGACCGCTTCGGACAGGATCGACATGCCCCTGAACCTGCGCGAGGCTGAGATTGCCTTTACCGATACGCCTGTCATGCAGGACCCGGGGCCGACGGTATTTCAGGCTCCCCCTGCAGAGGAGTTGACGGTTCCCCAGGTCGTGCATACGGTCGAGGAGCTCGCCGTTCCGATCGACCAGGTTGTATCGCCGCAGGTAACCCGCGAGAACGGCAGATATGTTGTAACGCCGTCCGTGAAGGCGGAAATCAAGAAGATGCGCTGGCAGAAGGGTCAGCTGCAAAGCGACGAGGCCAAATCGACCAATCTGACAATCCATCAAGGGTCCAGGCACGTCTCGCTGTCGGGCGTTCATGTTCCGCTGGAGACAGACAAGGAGGGCCTGAGAAGAAGTTGCAAAGCCATCGTCGAGTACTTCAACAACTATGAGCAGGGCTTCGTAGGCGATGTGCCGCGACTGCAGCGAGACTATTTCACCTTCATGTCCTGGCTCTACATCTCGCCGTTCATCTGCGATCTGCGGACACGCGCCGTCGTAGGGGGCGGCAATATTTTCCACTATCCCTTGTTCGCCATCATCTACGGCAAGGCAAACTGCGGCAAGACAAGTCTGGTGGATACGCTGATCGCCAGCATGTTCGGCCACCCGAGCACCGTACAGAAGGACAGCTTTACGCGCAGGACACTTCGAGGCCTGCAGCAGAACTACAAACGTTTCCCGGTGGTCTTCGACGATATCACCCGCAGGCGTTTCACCGACCACGGCCTGGACATCGTGAAGGACGAGAACCTGCCTCCTGTTAAGGAGCACCCGTGTTTCGTGATCTCAATGAACGCCGAGCCCCAATCGTTTCAGGATGAGGTGGTGAAACGCTGCCTCATGGTCTACACCAACACGTCCATCCCCACTCACAAGCACTCTTTGGCAGATCGTCTACACGCCAGCGTGGAGGAGATCCGAAACAGGCTGACAACCGACCTGTACCGGCAGTACCTGGGCGCTGTTATGGACAGGCTGGACAGCACACCGGAGCCGCGCGACATTCTGCAGATGTCGTCCGCGGTCATCTGCAGCATTTTGGATGAGCATGCCGGAGGCCAGCTGCCTGATTGGTGTCAACCGGTGTCGTGGAATCAGTACGCAGACCGGCGCTACGAGCGTCCTGCGCGGCGACTGGCAGCACTGCTGGCACCAGAGAATTATCGCAAAAAGGTGGCTGAAGGCGAACAAGGGTGGACATTGCAGGCTGACACTGTCGTCGTCTGGGAGAAGGCGGACGCCTTTGGACGCACGTCGATAAAGGGGGAGATTCCCGACTTCCTGTACGATGACACTGCCAGCGTCGGCGATACCTTCGTGCTGTGGCGCGAACAGACAGAGGAGTTCTTGGGGAGGACAATCGTCCGATCCGGCATCAGATGGCCGTGGACAAGATAAGCAGTTCTCAGGCTAAGTCGTTCTGACACTTCGGATTCTACAACCGTTGGAAACTTGATGAAGAGGACTTAGCGCTTTGATGGCGGCAGACTGCATCCGTTTGGATGCACCTTGTTTTTCCCGTCTTGTGGTTCAAAGATCGGGGCTCACCGTACTCGGGCTAGTAGTGTGCGGCATTGGGGAAAACAGAGTCTCTATGCCCATCGTTGCTTCACATATCCGACGAGATCGGATCCTTCGAGGATACGGGTCGAGTTGTTCACTCGGGCGAAGAAGACTTTGCCACCCTTGGAGACCTTGGCATAGATCGGTTCGGGTGATGGAGTTACGCGCACGAATGCGACCTGAAGGCCGTTGACAGCCTCTAGATGAATCTTTGCCATCGTCGAAGCGAGTGGTCCGAGTGAACGCCCGATTGCCGTGGTGAGCGAGTTTACGTAGCGGTCCCCGTCCATGTCCTTTTTGTCCAGGTCTGGTTGGATCCCAAGGATTTCGCCGTCATCCGCGACACCAATTGCGAGGGTGCCACCATTGGAGTTCAGGAAGCCCGCGACGGTCTTTAGAATGGACTCCGTGATGACTCTCTCTGGGATGTCCGGCCTGTAGCTGAAGTACGCAGATGATTTGAACTCGACCCACCCAGTTTCCATCTGAGCTAAGAGATCTTCGGCGGACCACTCGGGGAGGCGTGCTGAAAACGGCGGTTCCTCCTCGGGAAGCTGGCCCATGCGAAGTTTGTCGAAGGCCGCTCGAACTACCTTGGCAATGAGCAGCCGCCGTTGTTGAAGGAAGTCCCGATAGTCCATCTGCTCCCAGCCTTCGGGCAAGGCGTGCCAAAACCGCGCTTGTTTTTGCTGCTGCTGCGTAAGCTCGTTAAAGAGAGGAGGGAAATACTCGCTGGGTGGGGCGTCGCCGATTTTCGCGTTGTCAGGCCATTCGACGAAGGCGTAATTGGCTATCTGATTCCGGTGTCCGGTGCGGTCGATACCGATGCGTGTCAGGTATGCTTTGGGAAACAGATGGTGGCGTTCGACAGCAGATCGAGGAGCGTGGGTCGATGGATCCAGCAACTCACCCAAATGCAACGGCGAGAACAGGGGGTGGGCATTGAGAAGTACAAGGCTAGCGGAGTACGCGAACACAGTCGGCCCGTAGGCCGATGACGTTTCCAGAGAGCTAGGTAGTTGAATGTTCCAAAAGTCTTCCGTAAGAGCCGTGTCGATGATCCCGTTCAAAGTTGCTGTGAAGTCCTCACCTGACTTCGCCTCTGCAATACGGCGGAGGTCCTGTTCGACCCTGCTCTCGAAGTTCCCTGTGTATCGACCGGTGAGGGATGTCATGAAGAACCATTGAGCGATCGTTTCGCGAAGGGTCTTGCGGTCGAGATCAAAGTCCCGATGTCCGATCAGGTATATCAGGTAGGAGAACATAAGGTTGTTCTCCGAACTGATCATCGTTCGGCTACGGTAGCCAGCCCGGCGCACAGCCTTTAGAAACTCGTGCCAATTGGTCAGTGACAGGGTCTCCGCCTGAGCCTTCTGTAGCGCGGCGAACTGTTTCTCACGAATTACAGCCGAGATCTCACCGGTCTCCATGTCTTTGCCGCGGAGAACCTGATAGACGTACCGAAGTCGGCCTCGGCGAAGGGCAAGGCCCGCGACAACGCGCAGCATCTGGTCCGCCGACGGGTCGATGAATGGGTTGGCCGGAGATGGGGTCGACTGTGGGATCCTAGCGTCGCGAGCGAATGCTTCCAACTGCTTGCGGCCCTCCTCCCACCAAACGGACATCAGAGTAAGAATGAAGTCGGCCTGGCTGAGTTGGACCCCCTCGCTATTGATGCGTACGAATACGTCCGCGACCTGTTCCTCGTCTACATTGGATCCCAGTTCCAAGACTTTGAATGGGTAGAAACGGAGGTTGTAGAGCCGGCTGATCGCCTCCTCAAGATCTTCTCGCTGATGCTCCGTCAGTTCACCCTTGCTTGCCTCTAGGCGCTTGAGAAACTCTCGTACCTTTTTGATCTGGCTTCCGCCGTCCCACAGAATCGAAATGTCACGTATGAATTCCGGGTTCTTTGCCACTGCGGCATCGGCAACTTCAAATCTGCCGTCCCGGGGCCGAAACGCGATACGAATCCGTGAGGAGGTGTAGTCGTCGCGGAGCACTTCTTTTCCCGTGAGTACGGCGTAGAGGCTCGTCAGGCGCTGCTGGCCGTCCACGATCATTAAGCGCGGTGCAGCTTCATGGGCATGCGTGCCGATTCGGCGGGCATCTACTTCGACACCAGTTGCCCAAAAGAGCAGATGGCCTACTGGGAAGCCACGGTACATCGAGTCGAATAGGTCTCGGACTTTGGCTGGCTTCCAGACGAAGGGCCGCTGGATGTCCGGTAGAGCGATCTCGCCTCTGTCGATTTCACCAAGCAGGGTGGACAGGTCGTAGGAACTGTCCTTAAAGACTGTGATGGCCATGTGGATTCGGGCGATGGTGTCCAGTGTTTGCAACCCAGGGGCGGGGGGGACTCCGCAAGTATACAGGCTGCTTCGGTTGATTACAACTTCCTTCCCATTAACGCAGTTCTCCTCGCCTCCAGGCGAACACGGGAACTCGCCCTAAAAGTGCCGCAGGAGGGCTTCCTTTCCGACGCTCCGGTCGCTGGTAGTAATGCAACGATGAAGAAATGTTATGCTCATGTATCCCCTTGCGTTTATCGCTATTAGGTCTACGGCGTTGACACGTCCTAGACTACAGAAAAGCCTAGTGACGGTAGATCACCGGGGAGCATGTGTGTCTCAACTAGCGTCCTTCGAATTCTTCTTGATTGAATGAAGGCTTAGGCAATCCGAATATCCATTCTCGTCAACACTTTGACAAAATGCAGCTAATAAGCTAAACTGCTGAAAGATATTCTGGCTGAGAGTCCCAGAGGAGAATGAGCGACAGAGAGACAGAGAGGAGAGAAAAGGTATGCCGGAACGCTTCGGAGATGCCCTTAGAAGAAGCCGGCACGATGCCGGCAAGACTCTCGGGGATGTCGCGAAGCTGTTGGGCGTCTCTGTGGTTTACGTATCCGATGTGGAGCGCGGGAACCGCAGACCGTTCAACAACGATCGCATCCTCAAAGTCGCGCGGTTTGTCGAGACAGATCCAGCCCCTCTGATCACCGCGGCGAATGTCGAGCGAGGTGTCATTGAGTACGACATCTCTAAAGGCAAGCCACTTGCGGCCGCCGTGGTAGGAGACCTCGTCAGTGGCCTTGCCCGCGGCGGCGTCACCGACGATCAGCTCAAGAAGATCAGGGCAATCTTGGAAGATTCCGATTAGAAAATCAGTGACGATGCCTAGAAGACTTTCAGGAATCCGCGCCGACCGCGGCTACAGCTATCGGGGGCTTGAACGCTGCGCCGCAGATGTTCGCGAGCAGCTTAGGCTCCCTCCGACTGTTGCCATCAATGCGATGATGCTATTCGATAGACTCGACATCACGGCACAGGACGGGACTGGCCAGGACATTCCCATTCATGGCTATGTGATTGAGCTCGAAGACTTGGAAGGGTTCACGAAGTACGATAGAGACCGCCAGATTATCGAGATTCTGGCGTCGGCCCAGACGTACGAATGGTTGGAACAGGATCACCCGCGTAGTCGTTACTTCCTAGCGCACGAGTTGGGACACTGCCTGCTGCACACGGACCAGCTCGTGCGTCTGGCACAAATGCCGATGGCGCAACGGGCGGGACTCCATCGAAACGGACAGATGGCTGCACACGAGGTTTATCGCGACACCGAGTGGCAGGCCAACGCGTTTGCCAGCGCTCTTCTTATGCCCGCCAGAGGCCTGCTGGCGCTTGAGAAGAGGCATAGGGGCGGGCTCTGTCCGATCAAAATCGCGGCGCACTTCCGCGTATCAGTCGTAGCCGCGAGTTACCGGCTCGATCTATACAACAAACGGAAGCAACAGCTTTTCTAGGCACGACTGATATGGCGCACTCGATTTCCTATGACGCTGCTACTCTAGGGTTAAAGAGATCTCCAGAGAATTTCAGCTAGGAGGGACCCCCTTGGAGGCGTTCTGAAACCAACCGCTGGGCTGATTTGCTTACTTTCCACTCCGACTCCTCCTTAGGTTCCTCGTTTACCCGCGCACCAATTTGACAAAATTTAGCGTATGTGCTAACATGTGAATCATGACCGTCGAAGCATGAGATTGCAACAAGGAGCTTGTAATGATTGAGATTTTTCTTCACCAGCGATCCAAGGCGATAGAGTTCGTCAAGATAGAACCAACCAAGAAGGTCGAGGACTTCGGCACCGAATGTATCGGAGAAGGAGCATTTGTTTGGGTTGAGGGCGTAGATGAGGCGCTTGATGCCGCGAAAACGCTTGCAGAAGCAGGGGTGTTTGAACGGTGCCACGTTCACGTCTCGTTCTGCAAGAATGTTATGGTCAAAGTTCGTTATGCCGGTGGTGTCATCGAGGATTCATTCTCGCCGGCCACTACTGGCGGAGCGATCCTGAAGTGGGCTGTGAGCCCCGAAGGCTTCAAGCTGACTGATAGCGAAAGTGCCAAACATCTGCTCTCGGTCTGCGAGACGGAAACCGAGCTTGACCAAGCGGAGCACATCGGATTTTTTGCGGACGATGATTGCTCAATATGCCTTGACCTCGTTCCCAAGGAACGATTCGCGGGATAAGGGGCAATTGTGAACTCAATGTCGCCGGATGAACGGGTGTTTCATGATCATATATCGGGTGCTCGGTTTCAAAATGGTGTTGAGCGAGGTAGGTGGCGACTCGTCGGCGATATCGAATGGCCCATTGTGCTGCTCGCTGTGTCTGCGGGGTCAAGGGACAACGCCCCGGAGGAGTTTTTCCTACGCTTTGACCTAACCGGATATCCCGCGTCAGCTCCAACAGCGATGCCATGGAATCCCAAGAGGGGAACCGTGCTGGATGCGGACAAAAGACCCAAAGGCGACCGGGTGGGCCACGTGTTTCGTAGCGACTGGGAGGAGGGGAGAGCCCTTTACGCACCCTTTGATCGGGTGGCATTGGATCGTTACCACCCTGACTGGCGAAAGCAATATCCTCGCCAAGCGTGGAATGCTGAAAGAGATCTTGCATGGGTCCTACAAACCTTGCATCAGATGCTAAATGACGATGATTATACGGGGATTTAGATCGTTTCTTGATTGGTGTCGCTGGCTGTGGCCAAGTCGAGCCTACATCGAAATTGATCTCGAGTTGTGGCTACAGATGATTGAGGAACTCGGTCGCAGAAGTCTTGGCGGGCGTCGTGAAACGGGCGTCTTTTTGCTTGCTTCTATCCTAGAGAGCCCACGTCATGTGGTTAAGCCAGTCTATTTCGATGATCTCGACCCTGAGTGTTTGGTTGGCAACATTCATATTCGCTCCTTCGGTTTCTCAAAACTCTGGGAGCTTTGTGAAGAGGAAAATCTTTGCGTCATCGCGGACATTCATACGCACCCTGGCTCTTCGGTCGACCAAAGCCTCACAGACCGGGAGAACCCCATGATCGCGCGCGAGGGACATTTCGCACTCATCGTGCCTTACTTCGGAACACGTTCAGTCCAAGCCCGGGAGGTTGGGGTTCACGAGTATCGTGGAGACCGTGGATGGGCATCATGGTTTGGCCCTAAGGCGGAACGTGTTCTCCGGATAAGGAGCTATTAATGGACATACTCTGTTCTGACCGTCTTCACCGCACGATAAAGCTAGAGCTGGATGAAGGTCGCGCTCGCAATATTGATGAGGCGCAAGAGATCGCGGCCCGCTACGTTCTCCAAATCGACGTAGGTAGTGGAATTGCCGAAAGTGAGACCCGGCAAGCAATGTTGCTTACAACGATCAACGCTGCCCATCGTGCGTTCATTGGCGGGGTGCGAGTTCGGCTTCAAGAAGAAGGACAAATGAGCCTCGGATGGGCAGAGGGGCTGAAGGTGTCCAAAGCTGTCGAAGCTTACGGGGGCAAGATCGTCGAATCCTTAGAATTCGAACACCCCACACTCGTGATTGGCTATGTGAACGAAAAGCCACCTGGGGAAATAGTCCTGCATACAACTTGGGAAGGGTGGTCAGGCGGAATCGTTGAGGAGGAGAAAGATCGGCTCGCCGAGTCATTAGAATTCCCTTTGGCGGGCATGCTCGCGGCAGCACTTGGCGTTTCCGAGGCATTTCAAAATGTGCGCGGCTATCCCGTAGCAGGCCGACGTTCGGCCGGCCTCTCGCTTTGGGACCCGCGGTGCGACTGGCGTAGTGAGCCTGCCTACGGTGAGCCATGCCTCTATCTGCCTAATCGGATCTGGTTGGTAGGCCTTGGTCACCTCGGGCAGGCATATGCGTGGGGACTTGGTTTGATTCCCTACGAAGACCACACAGATGTTGCTCTTGTTCTTCAGGACTACGACATTATTATAAAGGCGAATAGAAGCACTGGGATGCTTAGCAGTGACTCATCATTTGGCCAGAAGAAATCGCGTGTTATCGCGGCTCGTCTTGAGAGGCTAGGATTCAGAACGACCATTACCGAGCGTCCCTTTAACACTGCGACATGCCGTAGCTTTGACGAGCCTGGCGTCGCACTTGTGGGGATCGATGATCCTGCCCCTCGGCGACTTCTAGAGATGGCAGGTTTCGATTTAGTTGTAGATGCGGGATTGGGGAGTGGCGCACAGAACTACTTAGACATCTTGATTCATTCATTCCCATCAGGCCTTAGCGCGAAGAATGCATGGCCACAAGAGCCCCCATCGTCAGTAAGCTCGCTTGTTTGTCAGCCTGCGTATTTGGAACTCCAACGACAACTTGGCAGATCGACGGAACTAACCGATGGAGAGATCAAGTGCGGCATTATTGAAGTGGCTGAAAGATCAGTAGGTGCCGCATTTGTAGGCTGCGTCGCGGCTGCATTTGTGCTTTCGGAAGTTCTCCGTACCCTTGTCGGAGGCCCGCGATTTGAAGTCGTAGACATTTCCCTTCGCAGTCCTCACAATCCGCAAGTAGCGAGAAATACACGTCAGGGGCCACCGGTTAACCCAGGATTTGCAGTTGCTCGTTCTCAGCCTCTCGACGCTCCGACATTCCGCAGGTAAGCTCAGAATACTCCGAAATCGACCAGAAGCGATTATTTTCGTTCTATACGGCCTGAAAGTCGTGTGCTTTGAGGAAATGCACCTGTCCTCGTCACTAAGGTGGGCGCAGCATGATCATGGCCGACTTGGGACGGTGATGGCGACCTCGACATCGTTGTCAACAATTTGGCGGCTCCCGCCCCGATTTTCGAGAACCAGCTTTGTCAGGGAAGCAGCCTGTCGCGTTGACCTGGCTTGGCCAGACTCACAGAACACAAAGACAGGAGGTAGCGATTCCGAATTCTTTCGATGTGGGAGAGGCTGAAGGCCGGCCCGCAATCGATGGGTGAGTGAGCTGCTGGGTTGCGGGTCGCGCTGGCTTAGTTGGAAGAGGTCGAGGCGTTCAGTCGGTATGGTTGGCCCCAATCGTTAGACCACGAAATGGGGAAAACAAGGTGCATTTAGGCGAATGCGGCCGGCTCTGGAGTAGATGTGAGTGAGACCGCTGAGCGGGCCCGGAGTTCTGTAAGCGGACAGCCCTTGTATGGTTGACCTTCGTTCGTCAGAATTCAGCCGGATTCCGGTACCGTATGAGATGGTAGATTTGTTCCTGCCAAATAGTATCAATGATGAGGTGAGCGAATGGCAGAGTCTGGCGCTGTGGAGCCTGGTGGAAGCTCAGAAGAGATTCTGGCCAACATTATCGAATCCCTTAGACAAAATGAGGCAACCGACATCTCCTTACTGGAGATAATATCGAAGCACATAGTTACCTTGTCGCCGGCAGAAGACGCCATTGATGCGGCTGTGAAGGACATCGAAACGGTTGCAAATCAGAGAGGGGAGCAAGTTGACCAAACCATCCGTCACGATTGAAAAGATCAAAGTGCAAGGGTTTCGGGCATACCTGCAACCTCAGACCTTCACACTGGCCTCTGGAAAGAGGCCTCTTAGTCTGGCCATTTTTGGCCCCAATGCAAAAGGCAAGTCGAGCCTGGTGGACTCCTTTGAGTACTATTTTTCTGAGGATGCCACCCTTAAGCGGCTGGGCAATCGGGCTTCTCAGACGAATGCCGGTCCTACGGCCATAGCGCATGTGGAAGCTCAAGATGAGGGCATAAATCCCTCGGTTCACTTTTGGTTCAATCGAAATGGGGAAAAGTTCGATGCAGCGCGACCAGCTGATAATTCGATCCCTGAGGCAGCGAAGCAGATCCGCTCGACTATCAAAATCCCTTTTGTGATCCGAGGCCATGAGCTCAGGAGCTTTGTCGAACAAATCACTCCGGGAGCACACTATAAAGAGCTGGTAAATTGGTTCGGCCTTGACTTACTTTTGCGAGTCCAGCAAAACCTCCGAACCCTGAGAAGAAGGGTAAAGGAAAGGTCGGAATCGACCTCGGAAGCAGATGAAAGGTCTCATGACCTGTCACGCGAGACCGGTGGCGAAGTTACAAAGTGGAATGACAATGAAGTATGCAAATGGCTGAACAACGAGGTCCTCGCCTGCTTAGACAGTTCCCTCACCTTCACTGAGTTTTCTGAAAAGGATCCCGCTTTCGCCATTCTGACCGCCCGTAGGAATGCGGAGCAAGAAAAGTTGGGCTTGGCACCACTGCGAAGGATTTCCCGCTCGTTGGAGGACCTCGCCTTACCCTTGGACGGAACTGATGGGGAACCAGCAGGTAAGATTCCAGCGTTCGAGCAGGCGGTGACGCGGCTTAATCAGGCGGTAGTCCATGAAGAGGCTGAACGATCAAGAGCAAGTGACGCTGTGTTCAGCCAAGTTTGGGCGGAGGCGAAGCAATTATTTGATAAAGATGAAGTGTTTGACTTTTGTCCAATTTGCGACGCAAATCTGGCGACCGGACCTCATGGATCTCACGACGGGGTCCGGAATAACATTGACAAGAAACTCTCCAGTTTGGCTACTTATCGAGAGGCGGAGGAGGAGCTGAAGACTTCAAAGAAACAGGTGAAACAGGCGATTGACTCCCTGAAGAACAGCATGGAAGCATTGAAACTTGATCTCAATGACGCCGCTTTCGCTTGTGAAGAGGTGGAGAATTACTTCCAAGCGTTAGTCCGGTGGAATATCGATGCAGAACCGCCTGCGAGTCAGGATGTGGTTGGAGCATTGTCAAAGGTTTACATCACCATTGCTAACCAGATAACGCAAATCGAACTCCAGCAGGGAGAACACACCTACGGCAAAGCTCTCGAAACCGTACACAAGCTACTCAACATCAGCGCTGACTTGCAGAGAATCGCGCGAACCAAGGCTGAGTTGAAATCACTTCAGGTCGAATTGGACCGTCAGGTATTGGAAATCGACAAATCCATTGTGGCCCACATCCAGAGCCTTATCGGCAAGCTCGAAAGTGATATTGCATCCATTTACAAGGACATTCAGGGCACTGGCGAGACGTCGTACCCGATTCGGATTGAACTCTCTGGCCAAGATGGGATTGACCAACAGAAGGCCCAACTGCTGATAGACTTTTCAGTTAACCGGAAAGGTGTCGTCCCGGGTGGCTATCTGAGTGATTCACAGGTGCACACTTTGGCGTTGGCTCTCCGTCTTGCCGCTATTCGAATGTTTAACTCGGAGGCGCCTATCCTTGTGCTGGATGACGTGGTGACTTCCTACGATGCTGATCATCGCAAGACCATCGTAGGCGCACTAGCCAAATATTTCTCCGGGTTTCAAATCGTTTTGGTTACTCATGATGAACAGTTTTTCAACCTGCTAAAGGACCAATTTCCCCCAGGTAGTTGGGTTTTCAAGCGGATCATGGAGAATCGAGAGGGTTTCGGCCCGGTTTTTCATGACCACCTAACTTCAGACGAGGTCATTCAGGCAAAGTTGGACGCGGGTGAAAATGCCGGTGTTGAAATAAGGCAAGCCCAGGAAGAGTGGCTGCTACGAATTTGCCGGGAATTCCGCGCCAAAGTCACCATTCGCCCGATAGAGAGGGCATATCAATATGACCGCGGGGAGTTGGCTGATTCGTTGGCTAGCTTCCTAAAAGGGGTCAAAATGAAGATACCCCCAACCACGACTGCCTCCAACCGTTTCCTTGAGAGTTTGCAGCGTGGCGTGGTGGAGAATCTGTCGAGCCATTTTTCGGACAACCCCAACAAGAGCAGTTCGGTTGGCGATGACCGGGCCAGATGGGAGGAGTTCAAAGGCTTCCGAGAGTTATTCAAGTGCCCATCTTGTGGCAAACAGCGTTTCAAGCGGCCAGTGGGGCTGGACAAACCAGTGTGTCACTACTGCCAAACCCAGTTCGCGTTCTCTTTACCTTGAGGGTCTACACCAAAGTAACATCTGAGGGTTGACAACCCATGACTGGATAGGGTCCCGTTTGTTGCTATTTGGTCCGATGCTTGCTTGATTGTATTGGTTATGATTTTAGCGGCGGCGGGTTGCGGCCCTGCGAAACGGCTTGGGCGTCGCGCGCCGCCGCGGCGTTCTTTGCGAGAGCGTCGCTTTTCTTATGCTGCCGGCGCGGTCCGGCCGTGCGCGCCGCGCGCGGCGGCCGCTCGTTCTGCGCCCGGGCTGTGTTTTCTCATTGCACTGCTAAGCCAGCCAGCGTGCGGCCTGGCCGGCGTCCTCGTTGCGCGTGTACCGGGCGGGCATGGCGGGCGACTTCCAGCGGCCCTGGCGCTGCACCGCGGGCAGGGGCGCGCCGGCCCGCACCATGCGCTGCGCCATGCCGACGCGGCCGGAGTGGCCGCTGTAGGGGCCGGCGAGGCCGGCCTGTTGGCAGGCCTGTTGGATGCGTTTTCCGATCTGCGCCGCGCTCAGACGAAAGATGAGCGCCCTGTTTTCGAACGGTTTGACGTCGGGCCCGGTCGTGCGCGCCGGCCGCATCAGGCCGAACTCGGGCGCGCCGTCGTCGAGGACCGCCTGCATCGTGCGCAGGTCGCGCAGGTAGGCGGTCGCGAGCGGCGTGATGTAGACCACCTGCTCGTCGTGGCCCTTGGAGGGCGCGATGCGCAGGCGGCCGCTGCCGTCGTCCCACTCGGTGAAGTCGGACCATTGCAGCCTGGCGGCCTCTGAGCGGCGCAGGCCGGCGTCCGAGGCCAGGTGGCAGAGGGCGACGTCGACCTGGGCGCGCAGCTGCAGCTCGAGGCGCTCCTCCCGGCGGCCGAGGCGGCCGCGGCGCGGTTTGAGCGCGGTCGCCCGGATGCGGGCCAGCTCGCGCTCGCCCAGGGCGGCGGCCTGGCGCGGCGCGGGCGCGTTGCGGCGCAGGCGTTTGAGGCAGTGTCCGACCATGGGGTCGGCTGCGGTCGGCGGCTGGCCCGCCGCGCGCTGCCAGAAGGTGAGTGCGGCGAGCACGATGGCGAGGCCGTTGATGCGGCCGGCCGCGGCCTCGGCTTCGAGGAAGTCGCAGAGCAGCTCGGGGGCGGACGCGGCCGCCGCGGCGGGGCCGGCGTGTTGTTCGGTCCAGCGCTGCAGCTTGCGCAGGGCGCTGCGGTAGCGGCGTCGGGAGGCGGGCGCGAGGGATGCCCAGGCCTCCTGTTCGCGGCGGGATTTATTGTCTGTCTGCACAAGCGCGAGAATTGATCTTCCCGCGCCTGTGAGCCGATTCTCAGCCATCCAGGACCTCCTCAACCAGGCCGGCCGGCGCCCTGATCGCGCGCGCCGACCGCCGCTTTGTCCGATACCCTATTCTAGCGCGCCGTCGGGAACAGGCGTAAATACAACGCCGCGGAGACAGCGCCGGCCCGGCCCGGGCGCACGCACAGGCGACGGCGGGCGCGGCGATGGACTGCAGGACGAAATTTGCTGAAGTCGAACTGCGGGAGCGCACGGAGGCCGACGCCGAACACGACCGGCTGCCGGTGCGCGTCTGCGACAGGGCCGCGGTCGTCCTGCGCTGCGCCCGTGGCGACGGCTGGCTGCGCATGCCGGCGCGGACGGGCGGCGAAGCGAAGCTCCTCTGCACCGATCCCGACCCGATGCCCGCGGCCTGCAGCCGCGGCGCGTCCGGGAAAATGTTAGACACGGGCCCGATTTTTTGCGCCCGCAGGTCCCGCTCTTGTAATTCAACCGGTACTGTGGCGTTTGTAACCTATCGAGGTCCCGGTAAAGGCGGAGGGCCAAACAGCACCGCGGCCGGCAATACCCTGCCCGGACCGGCCGGCCAAGGCCTCCAGGCGTTGTCGCGCGTGCATATTCACGGCGAGCGTCAGTTTGTACCGGGGGAAGAGCGCCCTGCGGGCAACGGTACAAAACCCAGCCGCCCCCCGTTCCAAGGGCATAGCGAGGGTCTATGTGATGCCAGAACCACCCTGGTTGAACGCTTGCGCGCACAGAGAGCTGGCCGGTATTTACATTAAAACATATATGCCAAGAAGTGGAAAGCAGTGCAGAAAATTTGACAGACCGGCGGAACTTTTCTGTGAACGCAAGGACGCGGTTCCCTTTTTTTGGGCGTTATACGCTTGACCCAGCGGATGCAGGTTGAAAAATGGCCGGCGGCGTGAAGCCGGCGGCCATTTGCGATCAGGGCGGTCGACTAGAGATTCGGGGATGGGTTTGCCCTGTCGAAATCCCAGTTGATCGAAGTGTGGCCCGCGTCCTGGCTGACAACCAGACTTCCGAATTCGCCGCAATCCTCACACTCGAACGCTATCGTCAGACCGCGGCGCTCTCTTGAAGGGTTGTCCGCCAACGGGCTGGTCGTCTCCCCATTTTTGGTTATTCGAACACCGTCGGTGTCAGCCCCGTATTCCCGGTTCCATACTTCAACCGCGCCCTGGTGAAGATAGTCGCCGCCACAGATGGGGCACAGCATCATGCCTCCCTCATACCTTATTTCGCTTTGATAAACTTCACATTGGTTCGCCAATGGAATTTCCTCCTTTTTGGCAAAAGCCGGCGCCATCCCCTTGTGTTCCTCTGTTTTCCGTCCAAATGCCTTGTGTGGCGAACCGGTGTTCTGAATTTGCGGCCCTGCGGCGGCTGTGATAAGATAAACTGGTCGCTAAAAGAAGTGCCCCGGCTGCGTGAACAGCCGGGGCAGCCACGCTAACAAGGATAGGGCCTTGAGAGCGCAGCCAGCGCAGTATATCCCACGACAGCGAAAAGCACACCTCAGCGCCACCCGGCGCCGGTTCAACGCGCGCTCGAAAAGGACTCGGCAGGGCGAGGCGCGGCCAGGCCTGGCGCGGCAGGGCAGGGGCAGTGCCACAACCAGCAGGCAGAAAAAGGAGGAAGCATGGCAAGAGACCCATACGGCGGGAATTTCAAGCTGGCGCGCGCGCAGGCCTTCGCCCGTTCGGGCGGGACCTGCCAGCTGTGCGGGAACGCGCAGGCGACCGACGCCCATCACTGGGCGTTTGACGACTACCCGTGCGGCGAGGATGTAACGGCAGACGACCTCGTGGCCCTGTGCCAACTGTGCCACGAGGTCGCAACGACATTGCGGCGAACCCTTCGAGCAGGCGCCAACCGGTTCGAGATCGTCCACAACATCACAAGGAGTATAGCATCATGCAGAACCGCTTCAGAATTTCCGGCATCAGCCCCCTCCTCATGCACAACGGGGCAGCCGGGCTTGACACCCGAAGCGCTGTCAGCCGTGAGATCGCAGCGATCGCGGCCAAACGCGGCGGAAACAGAACGGAGACCGACGAGGAGCGGCTCCATGCACTCGAATGCCAACGCTCCCTTTGGCTCGACGCGGGCGGAGCGCCTGCGATCCCGACAGCAGCTGTTAGAGCGGCCATCGAGACCGGGGCCAGGCGGCGGCGGCAAGGGTCGCAGGTCCGGGGCGGGTTAATCGTCCTGGAAACTGTTTTCGAATACGACCGTGAAAGATACGGCGCTACGCTGGAAGAGATCGGCGGCAAGGCCCAGTACACCGTGCCCGTCGTCGTCAAGGGCAGCAGGATCGCCCGCACCAGGGCGAAGTTCGACCCGCCGTGGCGCTGCACGGTCACCGTGGACGTCGACGAGGAGCTGATCGACCGGGAGCAGCTGCTGGAGTGGCTCGAGATCGCGGGGCGGCAGGTCGGCCTGGGCGACTGGCGTCCCGAGAAGAGCGGGGAGTTCGGCCGCTTCAACGTAGAGCTTTTCGAGGAGGTTGCAGAGTGCGGGCATGAGGGAGCGGACGCGGCACAGCCTGACGCGGCATTGCAGGGCTAGGCAGGGAAACCGCGGCCAGGCCAGGCTCGGCCGGGCATGGATTGGCATGGCGGGGCAGCGCGTGGCTCGGCGAGGTGTGGCAAGGCATGGCAAGGCAGGGAAAGAGAGGGGCGGATATCCGCCCCTCTTTACAATTGGCGCGCTTTGGGCCGAACAGGCGACTTTTTGGATGTTGGCAGGCCAAGGATTGGACGATGGGCACCCGCGCCTGCGGCCGCGCGCCGCCGGTCCGGGGGCGATGGGCCGAGCTGCAGGGCGTCCACGCGCGGACGCGCCGCGGCTCGCGCTGCGCGCCTGTCTGCAGGAACGGGCTGCAGACGGCGCGCCGGCGCACGCGATCATGACGCAGGGACGCTGGAAGACGGCGAGGATGGTCGAGGTCTACACCCACGCGGAGGAGGCAGGGCGGGCGGCGAAGTGGTTGGCGTAGGGATATCCTCTCATGACGCCGACGCCATCAGATGCGGTTGTTTTGGTTTGGTAGACGGTCGTGAGGGTTGTGATTGTTGCTTCAATAGAGCAGTCATCTCAATTGAAGATAGGTTGGGGGCGCTATGCATATGCGATAGGCGCGCGGCTGCTCAAATACGTCCGGCAAAAAGGGCCGCGCATCCGACAATCTCAACCGAGACATCTTGAAATCGCTGGTTGAGCGCCTGCTTCAACTCGTCAAGAGCGTCATGCCGGTTCGAGAAGATGCCCTTCTTGTTGTAGAAATCCATCAGGCGCCTGGCAAACCAGTTGCGAGAGACGCCACCGTGAAGCAAAGTCGAACCAAACAGAACGGCAGAGGGATTCATCAGCGCTTTCAGATGATCCAATGTGACCGACTTGGATGCAATGTTTCCGGGAAGACAGTGGAGAAGGTAGTTGATCCCTACGGAGTCAAACTTCGCGGCATCGATGACGAGCGGTTCCAGGGCATTGCGGAGATATGTCTCAGGCGTGTACCGTGCGATTCGCAGGGCGGCGAAGTCCAACGAATTCCAGTTGACATCTGACAAGGCAATACGCGGTGTCTGTGAAGGGAAGCGGCACCGATCCAGAAAGTAACCGGTGCCGACGCCGACGTCCAGATGATTTGCTGTGATGTGTTTGTTATAGTGCTCGAGCAGCCGCTGCGACGGACAGTTCCAGATAAGAGGGTTTGTTGCGCCCAGCACGACGAAGTCATACAAACGCAAGTTGCGCCTGGTATAGACGGCCTGTCCAGCCCTGACCTGCTCTTCAGAAACATTCAATGCGTTTCTCCTAGTGTCTGACCGCATTCGGAGAGCGTAACCCACACTAGGCGCGGCATTTGCGGCGTTTTTGTTCAGGCGGAAGTGACGTTTCGGATGGGAATTATAGCGCAAGGTGATGGAAGGGACCCATATACCGAACCTCACAAACCTCCCTGCTTCTTTCTTCAACACTGACGTCGTTCTCCACAACCTTGTTTGGGTCCTCTCAAGCCTCAACAGAAAGAGCGCCGCAGCCTCTGGCAGCACACGCGGCAAAGTCTCCGGCATGGCCCGGGCGGCAATGTTTTGGAAACTGTCAACGGCCGGTTGCGGCTGCGGTTGACATATTTCTGCAACATTGCATCGCTATTATGGATGGCAGTGGGTAGTACGACACACAGTTCACGAAAGGGGATGAAAGATGAATTCCAGGGGATCGAAGTTGAGAATGTACCTGACAGGGCTGGTTCTGGCTGCCGTCATTGGCGCGGGCGTACTGGCCGGATGCAGGGGCGGGCGCGGAGGAAGCCAAGCTTCCGGCGGCGCAACGGCAACGCAGGAGAGCTCTGAGGGGGGAGGCGGTGAAGCCGGTGGTGAGCATGGCTCCGGCGGCGAGTCGGGTGCGTCGGGCAGTGAAGAGGGCAGCGGCGCGACGCTGGCGCCGGACGAGACCTTCGATGCGGTCCGCGCCGGTGCGCGGCTGATCTTGCGCTACGACGCTGCGAGCAACTCGTTCACGGGCAGTGTGGAGAACACGACCAGTGGTGTCCTGACCCGGGTGCGGGTCGAGGTGCATCTTTCGAACGGAACGGAGCTGGGCCCGACGGCGGAGGTCGATCTGGCTGCGGGCGAGGTAGTGGCGATCAACCTGCCTTCGACGGCGGCATCGTTCACTGGCTGGATAGCCCATGCCGAGGTTGGCAGCGGTGGAGAGTCCGGCAGTGAGTCCGGCGGTGAGTCGGGCGGTGAGATGGGAGAGGCCGCCATGTCGAGCCCGAGTGTTCCTCTCGGACAGACGTGGAACGGCGTGCTTGGGGGCCTGGCGGTCTCGGCGCGGTACGATGCGGCGACCCAGTCGGTGGAGGCGACGGTGCAGAACGGGCTGGCGCGGGTGCTGTGCTATGTGCAGTCCGAGCCCCATCTGAAGCTGGGGACGCAGACTGTCGGCGAGCTTGGCCCGGACGTGCTGGGGCATCTGAGTCCCGGCCAGGAGGCGACCTCGAGCGTGTCGGTTTCCAGTGAACCGAATCTCGCCGGCGTCTCCTTCGACGGATACGTCGTTCACCTGGAGGTATTCGACTGCGGCGGCACCGGTCCCGTACCGCACACGGGCGGGGAGGGCGCTGAAGGCAGCGGTGGTGAAGGCGGCGGCGAGTCGGGTGCGTCGGGCAGTGAAGAGGGCAGCGGCGCGACGCTGGCGCCGGACGAGACCTTCGATGCGGTCCGCGCCGGTGCGCGGCTGATCTTGCGCTACGACGCTGCGAGCAACTCGTTCAAGGGCAGTGTGGAGAACACGACCAGTGGCGTCCTGACCCGGGTGCGGGTCGAGGTGCACCTTTCGAACGGGACGGAGCTGGGCCCGACGGCACCGGTTGATCTGGCTGCGGGCGAGGTAGTGGCGATCGAGCTGCCCTCGACGGCAGCATCGTTCAGCGGCTGGATAGCCCATGCCGAGGTGGGCGGTGGCGGCGGCGAGGGAAGCCAGTCGGGCGGTGAGGCCGGTGGTGAGCATGGCGGCAGCGGCGAGGGAAGTGGCGAGCACGGTAGCGGCGGCGAGGGGCAAGGTGGCGGCTAGAGCCAACCGGATTCGGTCAAAGGGAGATGACGAAACTTGGCTTGAAGTGAGATAATCTCCCTGGACGTAGCCGGAGGATGGACGCGGTGTCTCGATGAGGCACCGCGTCTTGTGCCAAGTTGCTAAAGAGGTGCTGATGAGCGGCACGGTATTGATCGTCGAAGACGATACGAGGATCGCGAACTGGGTCAAGGTCTATTTTGAGCGGGCCGGATTCTTCGTTGAGGTGGCATATGACGGTGAATCCGGTCTGGCTCTGGCCCGTGATCTAACCCCGGACTTGATCATCCTTGACCTGACGCTTCCGCGTCTCGACGGCGTGGAGCTTTGCAGAATCCTGCGCCGGGAGTCGGAGATTCCGATCATCATGCTGACGGCCCGAGAAGCGCACGCCGAGCGAGTCATCGGGTTGGACAGCGGCGCCGATGACTATATCGTCAAGCCTTTCGACCCGGAGGAGGTCATTGCGCGCGCCGGCGCGGTGCTTCGCCGCGTCAAGGGCAGGGTCCAGCAGGTGCTGACGCGCGGCAACATTACGTTGAATGAGACCACCAGGAGCGTGACGGTCAAGGGAGAACCTGTGGACCTGAGTCGGGCGCAGATTGCGCTGCTTTCGACGTTTATGCGTCATCCCAATCAGGTGCTCAACCGAGAACAGCTGATCGAGCTGACCTTCAGTCAAGAGTTCGATGGGTTCGACCGCGCCATCGACAGTCAGATCGCTCGCCTGCGAAGGCGGATCAGCCGCGAAGGCAGCCAGCCGATTCAGACTGTGTACGGCGTCGGTTACAAGCTTGTGGCAGAGGAGGAGTGATGTCGTTGCGCTGGCGGATTATGGGTTCACTCGTTGCTGTCATCTTACTTTCCGTCCTGATCAGCGTCGGTGTGGGCTACTATGCGACGCAGCAGCGTCTGGGCGTGTTCGTAGACCGGATTGGCGATGACGAGGCGGTGCAGCTGGCGCGGAATCTGAGCCGGGCGTATAGCGCCGGCGCCGGCTGGGAGACGGTGGACAGGGCACTGGCCGAGGCAGGATACAGCTACGATGAAGCAGAGCAGAGGGAGCGGTTCGAAGAGGGGGAGGGAGAACATATCGAGTCGCTTCACCGCGACCCGGTGCGCGTCGTCATTGTCGCGGCCGATGGAGGTGTGGTCAAGGACAACATGTCAGCGTTGTTGCCCGGGACCACCGCGCCCGATCTGGGCGGTCATCGGGAGACGGTCATTGATCTGGCTACGGACCGTACCGTGGGTCACGTCTATGTGGACGTAAACCGCGAGCTCCTGTCGACCGAGTCTGATGGGTTTCTCAACAGGCTCCTGTACATCTCCCTGATTGGCGGAGCGCTGACTGCCGGCGTCGCCATACTGTTGGCCGTATGGCTTTCCAAACGGATAACGGCCCCGGTCACTGCTCTCACGAAGGCGACCCAGAAGGTTGCCGAGGGGGGAACGGCGCGGCTTCCGGTTACGGCCGCGGACGAGTTGGGACAGATGAGCGCAGCCTTCAACCGGATGGCCTCCGCGCTGAAGACGCAGCGCGAGCTGCGCAGGCGGCTGATAAACGATGTCACGCATGAGTTGAATACGCCGCTTAGCGTCATCCAGCTGGAGGCGACTGGGTTGCGCGACGGACTTCAGACTGCGGCGGGTGCGTCCGGCCAGATCATCCAGGAAGTGGGCAGGCTGCGCGGTCTGGTAACGGATCTGAACTGGCTTGCGGAGACCGACCATGGGGAACTGAGGCTCACCCCCGAAGCAACTTCCATTCGCGAGCTTCTCACCGCTGAGGTGCGACGCTGGCAGCCGCAGTCGCGCGCCCGGCAAGTCGAATTGTCGTTGCGGGTTTCAGATGACCTTCCGGAGATGGAGCTCGACCGGATGCGTATGAGCCAGGCGTTGGGGAACGTCCTGAACAACGCGATTCACTGTGCCGAGGCGGGCGGGCGCGTTGTGGTTAGGGCGGGTCTGGAAAAGAACGAGGGGTTGGCGATCTCGATCACCGATGACGGGATTGGCATCGACTCTGCCGACCTTCCCCACGTTTTCGACCGCTTCTACCGGACCGACCAGTCGCGCAGCCGCGGGATCGGGGGCACAGGTCTGGGACTGGCCATCACCCAAGCGATCGTCGAAGCGCATGGGGGTACGATCAACGCGGCAAGCAGCGGGCCTGGGCAGGGCGCCTCGGTGACCATTCGCCTTCCACTGAACAAGTGACGCTGTAAACATCCAGAATCTTTTACAGCAACACGCCCGCTACCTCCGCATTTTTGGGCAGATCGCCGTTGCGCAGGTCAGACCATCCCCGTTCGTAGGCGGTATCGATCGACTGGCCGGCAAGATGGCGACGCAGGGGCGCAGGCGTGCCCTGGTCAAACAGAATCCTCATGAATGGACAGAATCCGTCAGGACCTTCACTTCGTGATCCAGGGCGGCTTCGACCATCCATCTTTCTACGCCAGGGAACCATGCCAGAAACTGCTCCATGGCGGCCCCATCGCGGAGATTCTCAAAGTGGGCGGCGACGGGCACGCGCGTGCCGCGAAAGAACCAGGCCCCGCCAACTTTGCCCGGGTGTCTTTCGACAGCTCTACACGAATTCCAGTCCTTCATGTCGTCATCTCTCTTGCGCGGGGTCCGCGGTGACGGCGCAGGGCAAACGGCCGATTGCCAGGACGGCAGAAAAGGTGGCGACGCACGGATCCTTCATCTGCTGACACGGCTGCTTGTCAGGCGCGCAGCCGGACGCGCTGTTCACAGTATAGCTTGAGGGCCCGAAGTTTTTACACCTGTCCGCCCGGCGCACACAGCGACTTGGGCCCAGCCTGCGAACGGACAGGCCGCGCGCAGACGGCCTTGGGGTATAATGCCCCGATACAGAGTTGACCGCAGGTCGCCCGCTTGAACCGTGCAGCGGCCAACGCGGCTGTACAGGCAACTTTGCCCGGCCGGGCCGGGGGGACACAGTGACCAACCAGGCCGTCGTCGATACCATGGTGGAGCGCATTGCGGCGCGCTTCCAGCCGGCGCGCATCCTTCTCTTCGGCTCGCGCGCACGCGGCACCGACAACCGCTGGAGCGACGTCGACCTGCTCGTCGTCATGGACGAGGTCGAGGACAAGCGCCGCGCCGCGGTCGAGATTGGGCGGGCCCTGGCCGACCTCAGCGTCAGCAAGGACATCGTGGTGACCACACACGAGGAGATCGCCCGCCGCGGCCACGTCGTCGGCAGCGTTCTGCGCGCGGCGCTGCGCGAGGGGAAGGTCGTCTATGAGCGACCCTGAACTCTTGGCGCGGGAGGCCAGCCGCTGGCTGCGCTTCGCAGCCGAGGACCTCGACGTCGCGCAGCGTCTGCTGGCGGACCGTTCATCGGCCCCGCGTCACGTCTGCTGGCACTCACAGCAGGCCGCGGAAAGGGCGTTGAAGGCGGCCCTGGTGTTCGAGGGAGTCGATTTCCCCTTCACCCACGACCTGAACGCACTGCGCACCCTGCTGCCGGGCAGCTGGCCTGTCCGGGCTGACGATGCGGGTCTGGCTGATTTGACAGGGTGGGCGGTCCAGGCCAGGTATCCCGGCGAGTGGCCGGAGCCTTCCGCGGCCGATGCGGTGCGCGCGGAGGCGGAGGCCCGCGCGGTGCACGACGCGGTCGCGGCCGAATTCCGGCGTCGCGGTCTGCACATGGACGCGGAATGACTTTTATTATCAAGGAGGTCGGGGATGCCGTCGCTGCGCCGAGGCATGGAATCATGAAGAACGGGGACGGGCAGGCGTCGGGTATGCCGACCCGCTGCACCCGAAACGCGACCGACCCGGTGTGCAACGGCCGTATTGTACGGCCAGGCAAGTTGAACGTGCCGCAAGCGTAGCTGTCCACTTTGCCCTATGCTTTCTGATAGTTCGAGCCCCGGCAACTGAGGCATTACAATAGATCCAGCCCTCATACCGCCGCTGCAAGAAGGCCTCACATCTCCTCGGCGCGGGGTATACTCCAGGGGCTGAGCCGGCGAAAGGTTCCCGCGCAAACATACCCCAGGTGTCGAAAAGTTCCCGTTCCGGCAGAATTGAAAGCGTCTCAGTAGAGAAACGCAATCGCGCCGGCTGGTTGATTCTGGCCGGGTTGACCGCCGTTGCCGTGGTGATGCGGTTCTATCGTCTCGGTGACCTACCTGCCGGGCTGCACTACGACGAAGCATTTAATGGCCTGGATGCGCTGTCCCTCTTGGAGACGCCCTTAACCGATTGGCCGGTTTTTTTTGACGAAAATAGCGGACGGGAGCCACTGTTTGTCTGGCTTTCGAGCATTCCCCATGCTCTTTTCGGTCCCTCCATCTGGACGGCGAGATTCATTTCAGCTCTCAGCAGCGTGCTCCTGGTCTCGGCGCTGGCCTGGCTGGGTTGGCACGTCGCCCCATGGCTCGGGGTGCGCAACCGCCAGCTGTTCGCGCTCTGGTGCGCCGCTGCTCTCCTGGGACTGTTGTGGAGTCAGGTATTTGCCCGCTACGGGATTCGCGCGACTCTCTTTGTTTTGCTGGAGACGGTGCTACTGGCCGCCATGTGGCGGGCCTGGCAGCATGAACCGCCAGCGCGAGGCGCCTGGACGTTGACCGGGGTCCTGGCCGGGAGCAGCTTCTATTCTTATCTGCCTGCCCGGCTGCTGCCGCTGCTCCTCCTGCTCCTCTTGGGCGCGGCTTGGCTACACGAACGCCAGCGCCTGCAACGGCATCTGCCGGGCATGCTCTGGGGCGTCGCTGCTACCTTGCTGCTTTCCGCTCCTCTAGGGAGTTACTTCCTGCAGAATCCCCTGGCTTTTTCGACGCGGATTGGAGAGGTAACCACCGGTGTCGGGCTCAAGGAGATGTTTGTCAATCTGGGGGATGTGCTGGGGATGTTCCTCGTGTCCGGCGATCATAACCTGGTTTCGAATTTGCCAAACCGCCCTGTGCTGGATCCGTTCCTGGCGCTCCCCTTCCTCATCGGACTGGGCAGGGCACTGCGAAGATCATGGAGGTTGGGTCGCCTGTTCCTGCTGGCTGGTCTGGGTGTAATGTTGCTCCCTACTATACTCAGCGACTACGCGCCAAATTTCTTTCGGGCGATTGGTGCACTACCATTCACGGCCCTGCTCATCGCCTACGGGGCGGAGGGATTCGTCGGTCATGCCGAACTGTTTCGGCGAGGGGGGTTGCGCCGACCGGCGGAGGCTCTTGGGTGGGCTACTCTGTGCGGTGCCGTCGCTCTTACCGGTTGGACATATTTCGGGGTCTGGCCTTCATCAGAGGCCATGTTTTATGGTTGGTCCGAGGGTTACAGCCATATGGCGCGCCGCCTCAGCAAAGACTATGAGACCCGGGTGTACATCAGCCCGCGCGATCCAACCCATCCGCACGCAGCCGCTCTTCCCCATCCTTCCGGCGAATACCTGCTTACGGCGGAAGGAATTACGCCCCTATATCATGATGAGCGCTTCTGCCTGCGCGTAGCGTTGGAGAATCCGGCGCGCTACTTTTCGCTGACCGGGGAAACCGGCCGCGATCAGCTGCGGCTCGATTCCTACTTTTCCGATTCAGCGCCGCCTCGACCGGTTGTCTTTGACGATTCAGGCAAACATTGGGCAACCGAGTTCATAAGAGAAAAGGATACGCCTGCAGCCTTTCCGGAGATGCGTCCATTTCGTGTGAAGCTGGCCGACGGCATCGAGCTGAGCGGTTACAGGCTCTCTCCGCAAGAACTGCAGCCAGAACAGCCTTTGCGTGTGCGTCTGTTCTGGCGCGTGAACCGAACGCCTACACAGGACTACACGCTGTTCCTTCATCTGCTCCATGTCGATGGAGAAGGTTTTTTCGAACAGCTGGCCGGTTTCGACCATTTACCGGGGAACGGAACCTGCCCCATGACCGAATGGCTGCCTGCAGAGATGATTGTCCATGAAGCAGAGTTGAACCTGCCGACGGTCTTGCCTCCCGGCGACCTGTTTGTGGCGGTTGGCTTTTACACGCCTTCCGACGGACGCAGAATGCCCGTCTCGCTCGCGGCTGACGATCATATCCTAATCGGCCCGCTGACACGGGCGCCGTGAATGAGAAATCATCAAGATGACAGAACAGTTAGAGTATACTCATCTCTGAGCACCCTTCCCTGCTGGTGAAATCCCGGTGGGAAACCTCTATTCTACCAACTTGATAAGGTGCTCACTTACTCCGAATTCAGGTTAAGGTTAATAATGGAGCAATTCACCCAGCCTGTGGAGGGGCAGCACGATGGTCAAGAAACGGCAGCGACACTCGGCAGGTTTCAGGTTTCGAGCTGCGCAAGACCGCAGGCCTCTCACTCCAGATCCGCCTCCACAACGACCCAATCGGTTGCCGACCTTCCGAACGTCTCCGGCGCGTACATCTCTTCGGCTTTGGCCGGGGGCGCCACGAAGACACCGGGGGTCGTGGCCCTGGCCGTGTAGCTGTACGCATAAACCCCGGCCCACAGGTACGACGCGAAAGCCTCTGCCCGCTCGTCGCGCAGGTTCTGATGCTGATACCAGCTCCCCCACCACCGGCGGCCACGGCTCCGGTCCGGCTCTTGCGGCAGGTTTCCGGTGACGGCGAGTTCGGGATTGAGGATCTCCAACCCGGCCGGCAGCGGGTCCACCAGGGCGACGTGAACGCGGCGTGAGGGGGCCGCCATTGTCAGTTTGACGCGCACGCGGGCGCCGGCGCGGATGTGCCATACGCCGTCATCGTCACGGCGCACATCGGCCGGATCGTCGACAGCCTCGTAGACGCGCTCGACGGTGAAGCCATGATCGGCGGCGTCCAAGCGCAGGTCGGTGGGCGCATAGCGCAGGCCCAGCCGGTAGTAGAGCCGTCCCTGACCGTCCTTCTGCAGAATCAGGGGGAGGTCGCCGTCCGTCCCATCCGCGCCTGTCCGGAGGAACTGCATCGGGAGGTCGAGATTGACGTTTTCGGCTGAGCGGCCCTCGAAGGCATGGCCGCCCGCGTACCGCTCGCCGAGCCAGATGCGGGCGACGAAGTCGGGCGTCTGCGACTCGAATGCATCGAAGTAGCGGTCCATCGCCAGCAGCACCCACACGTTTTCCTGCGTATTGCTCCAGCGGCCTGCGGCGCGCTGTCCCAGCAGCCCGCGCACCAGCTTTGTGATCAGGTCGCTGTCAGGCTGGTCGATGACGAGCGCCTCCAACAGAACAGCGTCGGAACGGCGGCTGGAATGGAGCAGCAGGTAGTCGCCGTCGCTGTAGCCGGAGGCGACCGTGGCCGCGCCGGCGGTCTCGGTCACGCGGTTGTTGAGGAAGCGCCGCATCTCTGCGACCGTCTCGTGGGAGGCCGGATCGTCGCTAAGCGAGAAAAGAAGCCAGCCGACGCTTTCAAGCGAGAGGTTTTCCAGGCCGGCCTCGCTGATCAGCCTGCGCGCCTTGGATGGGTCATTGTCCTTCAGAAGCGCACGAACATAGAGGGCGTAGGAGGAAAGCCCGCGCTGGACATCTGCCCCGTACCAATGGGGGAAGTGGTCCTCGATGTTGCGCAGGTAGTCCAGTGAGCGGCCAATCACCTCCTCGGGTACCGCGTAGCCCTTCAGCCGGGCGCGGGCCAGGGCATGGGCGACGTGAATGCTGTGGTAGGGCCAGACTTCGCCGCCGCGCCGCCAGATGGGGAAGCCGCCGTTGTAGTCCTGCAGGGCCTGCAGAGTCTGCAGGTCACGTTGCATCGTTGATTCAATTTCGACGAGCGACGGCAGCCCCTCCGCGTCGAAGGCCGTCAATACGTCACGCAGCGCGGCCACGCCGAGGATGCGGGACGCGATCTGCTCGGAACAGTCGTAGGGGTAGCGCACCAGGTAGATGAAGGCGTCGGTCAATGCCTGCAGCGCGGTTGAGGAGACGGTTACTTCGAGGCCGCCATAGTTCGGCACAGCATCGGGCGGGGGACGCAGCGTCTGCAGTATCGCGCCGCTGGCGTCGATCTCGCCGTAGACGGCGAAGGCCTCGGTGGTTGCGGGCGTGAAGACCGGCAGTTCGATCTCGGCCGCGTCGGCAACTGAAGGCTGATTGGCGTCGACCGCGGCAAACTGGAAACGGGCCGTGCCCGCGCCGGCGGTCTGTGTCGGGAAACGCACCTCGACACGGTCGTTGGCAGGCACCGTAACCGCGTAGCCGGCTGCTCCGCTCCCGCCGCTCTCCGCCATTACATCGGCGTTGGTCGCGCGCACAACGATGTGCGCCACCATCGCCGCGTCGGTCTGGTTTTGCAGCACGACCGGCAGCTCGAAGCTGTCGCCGAAGTTGAGGAAGCGGGGCGCGGACGGCCGCACCATCAGCGGCAGCCGCGCTGTGAGGTTGGACTCTCCGCTGCCGAAGAATTTGCCGCCGGCCACGGCCACGACCATCACGCGGTAGCGGGTCAGGTTGTCGGGCAAAGTGACGGATACGCTGGCCTGCCCGTCGGCGTCGGTACGAACCTCGGGCGCGAAGAGGGCGAGCGGGTCGTAGTTCAGCCTGACGCGTATCGCTTCGACGTCGCCGTCGGCCTCCATCGACTCGTCGGCCATATCCGCAACCATTGCCATCTCCGCCATGGCCGGGGCCCCTGCCTCGAGCGCCATCGTTTGCCTTGGCATTTCGGGACGCGGTGGTTGCGGTGTGCCCGTTGGCGCGGATGCTGCCCCCGGCAACGTCTGCGGACTCGCCAGCACCAGGTCGGCGCGACTGTGGTGGTCGCCGACGCCGCGGCCGCGATCGCTGTAAAAAACGCCTACCGGGTCGATCAGCTGATACCCGGTCAGGGCCAGGATCGCCTCATCCAGCACCACGACGGCGAATTCGGCGCCGGCCACCGGGGCGCCGCTCGCGTCCCGCACCGACAGATCGATGGTCGTCTCGGCGCCAGGCTCCAGTTTCAGCGCACGCGGGGCCGCGTCGACCTGCAGCGTGCGGCTCAGCGGCGGGACCGACAGGTTGAGCCGGCCGCGCGCGTAGGCGGGCCGGCGGGGCGCGGCCGGAAGCTCGTTGCCCGCGGCGTCGACGCGCACGGCTGACCCGACCAGGTTGACCTGCACGTGAATGTTGGGTACATACTGCTCCTCGATCGGCACGTGCAGGGTATAGGTCGGGCCGTCCAGCGTGAAGCGCTGGCTGGAAACGAGACCGTCGCGGCGCAGGGTGACAAGGCCTTCGGCAGGGAAGAATGGCGCCTGCACCAGGATTTGGGCGGTGTCTCCGGGCGCGTAGGCCTCGCCGTCGGGGATGAGCTGGACATCTTCCCGCTCGACGTTGCCGCGCGGCGGCCGCTCACCGCCGCTCACCCAGCGGGTCAGCTCGGTGCGGTTGCGGCGACCGGCTTCGTCAACAACCGTGGCGCTGATGCGATACTCGCCGCCAAGGGGCGTTTCAAAGACGCAGGCGGCAAAGTTGTGTTCGCTGTCGTCCGGCGCGGCCGCGGCGGTGGTTTTGACGGTGCATTCCTGCGCCTCCTTCTCGATCTCCCGCCACCTGCCTTCGCGATAGGCCCAGCCCAGCCGCGCGGCGCGCACGACCGCGTCATGGCCCGCGACCGCATTGCCGTCGATGTCGGTGACGACGACTTCGACCGACAGCGGCTCGCCCCGCTCGACGAAGTAGCGCTCGGTACGCAGGCCGACGTAGCGGTCAGCCGGATGCAGGAGCAGGCCTGCGCGGCTGCTCCACGCCTGCCGGTTCACGTCGAACACGGTCGCGCGGGCGTCGACGTGGACCGGAAAGGGCCGCACGTTCTCCCGGCCGGGCAGATCGGGGCCGCTCCCGGCGGTTGCGCCGGTCAGAAAGTCGATGCGCAGGCTGTGCTCGCCGGCGGCGCCGGTGCGCGCGCTGAAGGCGGCGCGGCCGAGGTGGTCGGATTCGTCGCCGTAACCCCACCACGGCAGCCATTTGCCGAAGACGAAGCCGGACCAGTTCGGCGGCTCGTAGGCGGCGGACGTGGCCTCAACCTCCCAGGTCACTGCAGCGTTCGGCAGCGGGCCGCCGGCGAAGTAGCCGGCGCTGACGGTCGCGAGCGCGCGGCCGCCGGCGATGTGGGGGCCTTCGCTGACGCGGGCGCTGACCTCGAACTCGGGGCGGCGAAACTCCTGGATCCGGAACTCGTGGTAGTGGCGGGCCTGGTCCGCGGCGGGGAAGCCGGCGGCCGGTTCCAGCTCGATCCAGGCGTATCCCAGGTTGACGTTATCGGGCAGGTCGAACTGGAAATCGAAACCGCCGAGCGAGTTGAGGGCTGCGGAGCCGGCTTCGATGCGATTGTTCGACTCGTCACGCACAACATAGCTGAGCCGGACCGGCCCGTTTTGGCGGACCAGGCTGACGTCGCCCTCCGGGCTGCGCTCGAGCAGGCGCAGCCAGCCCTTGACGTTGACGGTCTCGCCCGGGCGGTAGATCCCGCGGTCGTCGAAGACGTAGTAGCGGGCTTGGGCGGTCGCGTCCCGCCGCCGCCAGCCGTTCCAGCCGCTCTCGGTACGATAGAATTCGTAACGGTTTTCGGGCAGAAATGCCGTGTCATCGCCGGCGCGGGCGATGAGCAGCTGCGCGCTGTCTTGCGGCAGTGTCAAGAGGGCGGAACCGGTCTCGTCGGTCGTGCCGTGCAGGTCCTGGGGCCACAGGGTCACGCGCACGCCCGGCAGCGGCGCGCCGTCGGCCAGGCGGTTTGCCCAGACGTAGATCTCGTCGTCGTCGACGAAGGCGTCCAGGCCGATTCCGGTCACCTGCACCCAGCTGACGACGCGCATTTCCCGCAGCCGTTGGTTGAAGAGAGAGGTGAGCAGACCGCTCTGCGGCTCGACGTAGAGGATCAGGTGGCCGGTTTCGCCGCCGAGAGCGCCGGCGAGCTCGATGTTCGTCTCCAGCATCACGTCGGCCTGGGCGCCAAGCTGCAGCGTGCGCTGCATGACCAGTTCCCCCGGCGGATCCTGCGGGTCGTCGCGGCGGTAGTCATGCCGCCACAGGAGATAGTCGACGTACTGCTCCGGGGCAACGCGAAAGGCGCGCACCTTGACCGCGTTGAGGTTGACGGTGTAGATCGGAAAGACCGGTCCGGCGTAGGGGTCCAGGGTTGTAATCGGGCCGCCGGCCTTGGCGGCCAGGCCGGCCTCCGCCGGCCCAACCTCGAACCGCACCTGCAGCTCCTCGGCCAGCGCCTGGCCGAAGCGGTCGACCAGTCCCGCGGCCAGGGGTGACACGGTAGGTTGTGTTGCCGCGCGTGTTGGCCTGAATCCAGATTTCGTTGTCGTAGACGTCGTAGGAGACGGCGGCAGGTTGCGGTTCGACGGAGATGAGGGCAGGGTCGAATGTCTCGAAGTCGACGGGATTGTTGAAGCGCAGCAGCCAGGGCTCGCCGGGCTGACAGCGGGCGCCGTCCGACCAGCCGCAACTGTGTTGCCGCAACGCGAATGGGCCGGGCGTCTGGAAGCTGTAGCTCTGAGGATGCGCGCTGACGAGCGGGCCCTCGAGCGAGGGCGTGCCCGCGCCGAAGGTCACTGTGGCGGTCGCGTCGCGCGGGAGAGGCTCGGCGGCGACGAAGGCCAGCCAGCGGTCGGGCGGCGCTTCTGCAGCCAGGCGTTGAACGCGCGCGTCGGCCGCGATCTCATCTGCGCTCGCCAGGCGCAGCGCGTAGCTGAAGGCGCGGGCGGTCAGCTGCGCGTGCTCGAGGACGGCCGCAGGGTCGATTCTCTGGTCGAAGGATGCAAAGAAGACAGGCGCCACGCCAAGAGAACGGCTGGTGGGATGCGCCGACTGCAGCGTGGGCGGCGGCGTGCGGAAGGTCCAGCTGACCGGCTCTGCCAGTTTCTGGCCGCTGGCAGACTCTGTGCCCGCGGGGATTTCGACCGTGTACCCGGTCGCCATCGGCATACGGTCGCGGCCGGCGCCGCCGGCCTCGAAGAAGAGCGTCCTCGCGCCCACCCAGCGCCAGCGGCCCGGCAGTTCGGGCGACAACCTGACCGGCACGTCCCCATGGGCCAATTCCCGGTGACTGGTGAGAGGAACCATCGGCTGGTTGAAGGTGACACTCAACTGCGGGGCCAGCGGCACGTCCCCCTCGGGCGAAAATCGCAAAACGGCCAGGGGCGTGTCGGCAAAGTCATCGGGCAGGGAAGAGACTTGCGGCGACGGGAACGGCAGCTCCACCTCGACGCCGGGCCGGGGGGGCGGAAGGATCTGGTCGGGCAGGCGCACCTGCTCGACGTCGCCCTCCTGCTCTTGAACGGGCGGCAGGCGGTCCAACAGGGCCTGGAGCTGTTCCGGCGTGAGCGGTGTTGTCTGTGCGAGGGGCGGACGCGCTTCACCGCCGTCCCAATCGGGCTGGCCCTCGCTGAGCGCGAAGGGCGGAGAGAGCGAATCTTCGAACTGCCACTCGGCTTCGATGTATTCGTCAGCTTCGTATTGGGACGGTTCAATCTCGACATCTGTCGCGGATGGGGCGTCTCCAACCGCGTTCAGTCCACCGCCTGATCCGCTTCGCGTGCAGCTCAGGGCCGCCAGCGTCAGCAGTAAGAACAGTATCAACAGGGGAGAACGGCGGATCATGGCTATCCACTCCTTCGGGTACGGTCCGGCACAGCCGGACATGGGAGGCACGCTTGCAATCGGGGCAGCGCGCCAAGGTGCGCGCGTCGTTGCCCGGCTGAATCCGGCCGGAACCCTGGTTTGGAGCGCAACACGGGAACAGACGCCGCGCCGGGATAGGCGACAGGGACGTGTTTGATGATCTTACCGCCGATCACCGGAGCGGGAAAGGAAGGACGGGCAACCGGATTGCGCCGGCCAGGATTCCGGCGACGTCTTGCGCCTGGGATGGACAATCATCTTTGCCGGCGTCTGCGTCTGGATGTTTCGACGGCGACGGCTCCCTCCCCCTCCAATGCGGAGTGGTCGGTGAGACGGGCGAGGCCCGAGCCGTCGGCCTCTGTTACGTAGATCTCTCTGTTCCCGTCGCGCCAAGAGACAAACGCTAAGACAGAATATCAACCAAGAGCTTCATTCGTCTTCGTCTTCATCTCTGTCGTACTCTTCGACGGGGATCTCCTGGACTTTCAGGTGCTGCGTATACCACTTTTCAAATCTCATTCTTCTTTCCCCCAGGGACTCTCCGTTGTATTTCCAGCACCATGTCGGTTGAACAGTATCCTCAGTCCTCTCTATGATCTTGACGGCACGCGTTAGGGTGCATACTCTTGTTTTATGTGCCACAAGAGGAGGGTTCAGCTTGCATACAACGCAGGTCTTGTTTTCGTCGTAGGCGTAGGTGAGAACCGCGCCTAGAGGGATTCCCAGCATTTCAAAATTGAAATTGGGACGCATCTCAAAATTCTCCTTTTCGGCATGGTTTATGATGTAGACAGCCGCCGGCAAGTCAGCCGCCGGCTCTATCATTCAGAATATTCGACGAAGAGCATGAGCAGGCTCTTGACGCATCCGATCGCCTCGACGCCCTGAACAAACTCTTCGGCGGCAGCTTCGTTGATGAGATGACGGAGAAGGGTGGGAGAGTCGTATCCATAATGCTCGATCCCAAAGAATGAGAGCATGCCAATGTAGTCTGTAAGTGGTTCATAGTCCAGTGGTTCCACCCATTCTCCACAGTTGAGATTTGCCTGGACATAAAGGGGGGTCAGTTCCGTTTCGAGCGCGAGGAGTTCTGACGCGGTGAGAGGTTCATTTTCATTCACCATCATGTTCGTATGGAACACAAGCGAATAGAGCATGTCCCAGGCTCTGCAGTCGGTGTCAGGAAGCGTAGGAGGCGGGGCGCCAAACACAACGCAATCGTCCGATGGGATGGCAGGGGCATCGGCCGGCTGCACGGTGCTGGGAGTCTCGACGGATTGAGGGGTTGGCGCGTCGGTGGATGCTGATGCTACCGCCTGCGCCGTAAGGGGTGGCGGGGGCGGTGGTGGCATGGAGGCCGAGGACGGATCGCCTGGCAGGCTTTGCGGAATGCATGCAGCTGCCAGCAGAAGGACAAGCAGAGCGCTGCCCAATATGCGCGGCGTCATGGTCTATTCCCTTTCATCCGATTCTTTGTCCCAATGGATAGAAGGCCGGTTCACCCGAGTCCGGAGTCGGATTGAGACCGGCAAGAAGGCCATGTCTCTGTCAGGGAGATGCAGAGACGGCTGCCTGGCCTGCCAGGTGCAGGCAATCAACCCGGCGACGGGATTGACGATAAAGGTGGTCGCACTGCGATGACGGGCATGTTCAATCTGTGAAATATTCTTGAGCCGGTCAACCTGATCCGCTGATCATCCGCCCGCTCCATGGTCGCCCCCCTGTTTCGCCTGCATGAAGCCCATCACTTGCGCCGCCAGCCCCCGGTTCGGCTCGACCGGCGCGGCTTCCCGCTCCTCTTGCCTCCGGCGCATGTCGTCCGCAGCGCTTTCGTCAACGCCTACCCCGGTGAATTTCCTCCCTGTCGAATCTTCCGCTACGCCGGGGACCGACCTGACCAGAGCAAAGAGATTGTGAATGTCATTGCTCGAATAATGCAAAGCCCCTTTACCGTCTCTCTCCATGCCGCGCCAGCCGGCTTAGGTGGCGGCCAGTTCATCCAGGCGCGGGCCTTCCACGATCCCGTCCAGGTTGCTGCGCTCTATCTCCGCTCTCAGCCCTCTACCAGTTCCGCCAACTTGATGATCATCTGAGGGTATTCGGCTCGATCGTAAACATAGGAAGGGCCGGAACTGATTTGGTTGCCTGAAAGTGGTTTCCCGTCTCTGGTTTTTATCAGTTCGGCAACATGGAAGGAGGGGGCAAGCTTGATCAGATTGCGAATGCGGATCAGGTTGACCATCCCCTCTTCGATGCCGAAAAGACCCTCAGGATTAAATCCTACTTCCTTTATCGCGCTGTCGATCGACGGGCACTCCGTTTCCGCAAGCCTTTGCTTATTTCTCCATTCAACGATCTCGGCCTGCCAGGAGACTGTCGACAGATCATCGGTCGTGGAAAAGTAGACGGTGACCGGGCATTCCTCGTTTGGATTTGCGTCTCTCAATCTGGCCATCGTTCGTTTGGCGTGGGGCTGAAAGAACAGGCGCCTACCCGGTTTTTCTTCCTGGGATGCGAGCATTTTTTCAAGTTCTGCTCGGAATATCCCATTGTAGAACATTGCTTCTCGATTTGGCCGAATCCTCACGATTGTCTCCCTTTTCAATTTTCTTGGCGCATTGCCACGCTAGGAAAGAGGGCTCTGTGCGTAGGACGCGTACCCGGCCTTTGGGGCGCCGGGCCATCCGGCGCTCGGCGTAGCAGTGGATGCAGAATTCCAGCCACTTGACGTCGTTCTCTTCGCCGATTCATTCGGTTATTCTGATCTTCTGCCAGATATGGCCGCGACGGAGCGGTGGCTGACGTGTCATCGTCGCCTCGTTGCAGAAAAGCCCGGCCGCCCCCCGTTCCACAGGATTTGAGTAGGCGTCCGCTATTGCCAGAGTCCAGGGCGAAACGCTCGCGCACACAGGGGGCTGGCCGGGGCACATCAGCAATCATTCAGAAAGTTCCGACTGTTGCACACCCCGCACAGCAGCTGCAGATTGTCGATGTGGTCGATACCCCCGAGGGATCCGGTTCACCGCAGTCATGGCTTGTTTGCTTCCAGGACTTCTCGCACCACCTCGCGCAAATGGTCCGGCAAACGGTATCCAATCTCGTCGTTTCCCAGCAGAAAACTGGGCCATGTCATGTCCGAATTCCCTTTGGCTATCCTGTTCAATCGGGCCAAAGTCGTACGCACGGACCGTTCACAGTTCAGTTCGGCGCGCTCGGCCAGCGTGGAAGTGGGCACAAATTCATCATCGGCATCGACAAGCACGGGAAGCAACTTTTGTAGATTCTCGGAGAGGGGCGGCCGGAGTGCAGTCCGCAAGGCCTCAACTTCAAGCCTCATAAGCTCCCTCCTCGTTTCCTCCTCGACCGTTGTACCGTTTTCATAGGCACGCCCACTGAGAAACACGTTCGTCAAATGCGGTAATCCTAGCCTGCTCTTGTTCATCTCTGCCTCCTTATCTTGCGGTGCCCCTCACCCCATAGTGGCGGTACTCCGCCTTCACCTCCACGAATTGTGCCAGCGCGCGCCCCCTGCTGATCTCCCGCCTCATGCTGCCCGTGCCTGCCTTGTCCCCTGCCCTGGCATTCCGCGCCAAAGGTAGCCTGACTTCCAATTATATCGCCAGAAAATGTCATAACTGTATCATTTCTCGCTTTTCCTGTGTCAATAAAATAGCAATATACCTTCATGTGCTCGACTGGGTGTGAAATGGGGTTGAAATGAGAGCCTCGATAGCCTTTCACGGGTTCGGCATCACCCCGGCCGCCGGCTATTATGGCAACGGCAGATTAGACAGCCGCGACCGCCACAAGCCTGAGACAGAACAGTAGCGAGCCTACAGGGCCAATGTCCGGTTCGAGGAGGCGATGCGCTGGATGCGGTCCTGGCTGCGGTCGCGGCGATAGTCCTTCGGCAGGTGGTCGGCCGCGCCGTTGGCGAACGAGATCTCTGTCTCGAGCGCCCTCTTGTCGCCGCCGGGGACGTAGCTGCACAGGAGAGTGGTGCGGCCGAGTTGGTCCTGCTGCTGCCAGCTGAGCATGCGACCCGCGTCCTCGCCGAATGCGATGACCGAGAAGGTCGGGCCGTTGTAGTGGTTGGTGGTCGTGCTGCCGTTGGGCGCCCGCGTGCTGGCGGGGCGCAGGTGAAGCGAGAGAGGAAATTTAGTGGCACGTTTTGGAAGTGACTCGCTTTAGGCGGCAATTCATTGGACAATGCATTGGTTCCTTCACATTCCATCGCAACCGCCGCCCGATTCCAAAACTCGAAATGTATGGTGGCGGTTTGGCCTCAAGAGGCTACTGTTGCGGCAGGAATTCGATCGAACCCCCCTCCCCAACGGTCACCCGCAATTTGCCGCCCGACTCATCGCGGAAGAGCAAAGTGCATTCGTCTTCTTCGATGAGCGTGTAGCCGTGGCTCTCGAATGTTTGGCGGGCATCGGCAAGCTGTTCCTCAAGCGGTCGAGGCTGGCTATATGTTGGGTCTATTGTGAAAGGAAAGTCGGGCAGGCGGCGTGGAGACTGAAACTGCTCCGGCTCCATGTACCTGGGAATCGGTTCCAGTTGACGTACGCGCGCCAAGACCGTTTCGCAATCAAAAAAGGCGTTTTGGCCGAGGTGCTCCTTCACGGCCTGCTGCAACTGCCGGGCTTCGTTGGTGTTCCAGTCAAAGGGTGTGGACGCGGTGGTGAAGAAGATGCCGCCGCCGTCGAGCCAGAGTTTCTCAACACAGGGCAGATCCTCAAATTTCTCCCTGCCGAACCAGTCGACATAGAAGGGGCCGAAATAGTTGCCCCAGTAGACACCCGGCACACATTTCTCCAACTCTGACCCAACTACAGCCTTTCTCTCCAACGTTTCCTTTCGGTCGCACACAATCGAATACAGCGCACGCCACGCAAGGTAATTCTTTGCATGCCATTCCTCGCTTAAGTAAAAGGCTGCATACCATGCTTGGTGTCTGTACAGTAGACCGGATGCGAAGTCCAGCCAATCCTCCAACCCTACAGCCTTTCGCACGAATCTCTCTTCCGTTCTGTAATTGCTTATCGAGAACGGCTCGGAAGGCGAAAGACCAAAGATTACTATGAACTTACAGGATGGGTAGCGTGAGCGTTCAAAGATGCACTCCGACCAGGGCCGTTCGACGTTAGGCACCAACTTGTCAAGGGAGCGGTCCATCTGCTCGTCCCACTGGGAAGCCCGGCCGCTATAGAGGTCATGTGTCGTTGCTCTGGCCGGTGCGAATCGCGGCTGCGTCAGCACATAGTCGACTAACTCTTTGGCCCGCTCTACCCTGTCAAAAGCGTTTCGACTGTAGATCAGCAACTCGAACTCATGCCTGATCTCATCCATCACTGTCTTTCCCCAAAACTCTTGCTGCAAGAAACAATGAATTCAGTCTAAACCAGGTCTGGCCGTGGTGCTCCCCAGCCAAGGGCTACGCGCCTTCCTCCACGGCACATCTCAGCTCATGGCCCGGCTCTCGGAGCCGCGCTCGATGTCATTCCCAAGCAAGGAGGTCTATTTGACCCGCTAGAGGGTATTCAGTGGAAATACCGGTAGGATATCGATCGTCGAGTATGCGAATCCGAAAAGCGGTTGTCCAGGCTAAGGGCGTGATCTGATCCAGAGGCTTGCCAAGCCGCTGTGCAAACTCCTCCAGTGAAAGCTCGCTCCCCCATCTGAATTCCTTTGGACGGATCTCGGCCTCCCCACCCTCACAGAATACGTGAAGATGGTATTCCCGTCCCCGCACTTCAGGATCCACCACATCGTCGAGATAAACAACGCCGTCCATTTTGGACCCATCAGCCAACTGAATCGAGCAGAAGACAAACAACATCAGGGCGGCGTCTCCATCTTCTTCACCGATCAGGAGCGGATCGGTGACCTGAATTGGCACGTCGAAGTTGCCGTCCCAGTCAGTTTCTTCCATAGTCCAGATAGGGAAACGGTGGCATCCTTCTATATCCGGAGGGTTCTCGTCAAAGGGGGGAGAACCTTCATGCTCCCATAGAAATTTCATCGTATGTACATCTCCCTAAACTTACGCATTGTGCATTGTGCCTGCTTTCTCAACCCTCACAGCCGCGGGCAGTTGCCCAATACCAGAAAGTCTATATCCACTAATGGATATGATGGCTCCCATCCATGTACACCCTGCCGAGGAATCTTCCTCTTAGGCCTGGGTCTCTTATCCTGATTGAATCCAAAACCGTCTCCCGCTTTGTTCTTAATATGTTCTCAACAGTTTTGTGACGTTTTCCCATCAGAATCTGATCCTGTGGCTGCAGTTTCATTACGGGAATAAGCAAGTCCTCGCCATCTGGAAGAAGATTGCTTGCCATCTTTGCGGCAGCAAGCCGACGGTTGTCCAATGAAAGGACTTGTCCAGCCTTTTCCACTACATGAAGTGACGGACCATTCCACCCATCCGGAATCGAATTGCGCAGTTCGAATAAGTCCATCTCCGGTCCATGGGAGGTAACCGCTTTGATCGAGCCTTGAGTCCACCCTTTGTCTTTGGCATACATGTATTCTACAACAGCCGGGCCTGCCTCCTTGATGACACGATTGTCACTAACCACGTTCTTAATTATCACCCGCCTGACTTTTTGCGCAGCGCGGCCTGCTTCGATGGCAGCCGATGCGCCTCCTGGCACGAAAGGTACAACCGCCGCAACTACATCTACGGCCAGCCCGCCGGCATCAATCCAAGCTTCTGTTGTATTCCCCTCGCGGATGTTATGCACCAGTGAAACGACACCAATGCCAATACTGGCAACGTCCCAGAGCGTTTCAAGGAAATGGCCGGTTGGATCCGTATATTTGAACGGATTTCCACCTGCATAGTGGAATCGGTTGTAGCCGATGACCATCCTCGGAGCGGGGATAACTGTGTCAGGCGAGATGAATGCGCCCAGCGCGGGGTCGTAGTAGCGGGTGTTGTATTACATCAGCCCAGTGATGTCGGCCTTCTGCTCCGTGAAGGTGCGGTCGGTCTGGAGATCGCCTGATGAGCTGCGCTCAGCGCCGTAGGCGTGGTAGGCGTGGTAGGCGCGGCTGGCTATCGCGGCCCCCGCGCGGTCGGTGGTCAGCGAGGTGCTGCCGTGGTGGTCGCCGTGCAGGTGGAAGAGGTCGTTGCCGCGCTCGATCGCGATGCGTAGTCTGTCGACGGGGAAAGCCTGTTGAAGAGATCGGTTGCGGTCATTGTGCGATCAGAGAGTAATTCGACCGGCCGCGTAAGACTTCAAAGTGCCCCGGAATTCCGTCAAGACTTTATGCCTCTCGGCTATGTGGCGCATTCGACGTACTCCTCAAAGGACATGATTTCTACCGCTTCGATTGAATCTGGCCACGGTTTGACTAGACAAAGTTCCCATGCCTGCATAAAAGGACCATACACAGCAGCAACCATCCGTTCAAGATTGCCGGGCGCGACAACATAGAAGTGACCACTTTGGGGGGCGAAGGAACCCCCCATCGAGGTCCCTGGCCCTATCAACGGCCAATCCAAATGTCCGGAAGATACCGGCCTGAATGACGAACCTTGAATGACAAATCCTTTAACCACATACCAAAGAGAAAACTTCAGCCAATCTCTGCGATCCTCGACAATGGCAGCGATATAGTATTCGGGAGGTCCCAAGCAGTCTATTACTTGTGTTAGCGTAGGGCGCGAAAACTTCTGCCAGTCCCAATAACCAGCGACTTGAAGGAGCTTCTCCGCTCTATCAAACAGCACCCAATAGCTTAACCCTGGCATAACCGTACTGTCTGCATCCCACGCCCCCCACAGATCTTCCCTTACTTCACTACGAATGGGAATCGCCCACGCTTCAACTCCCCATACCCTTTCGACGGCTTCCACATACTCCTCCGGGGAGTTCACGCCGAACCTGAGTTCACGCCAGTGATTCTCCGTAAAGGCGTCGCACGAAAAAGGCAGTGGTGTTACAGCGAGGCTTGGCGTGACCCTTGTTGTCTCTTGCGCATAAGCGCAACTCGCAAGGAGCGTAACTGCACACCAAACCTGAAGACATGTAGTGGCAATTCTGGATTTCATTGTCCAGCTCTCCTTGGTTCACCGGCAACTAAGAGGCGACTGGGCCGAGGAGACCGATAGTCTCCGGCAGATGTAATAAGGGACGCTCTATTCGGATTCCTCCTCCCAAACCGCGTCGGCATAGGCATCGACACATTGAAGCATGCGTTCATTAACAGACTGCAATATCCGGACCATTTCACCCTCCGCGATGTACTCGGGCACGACAGGTGTCTGGAAGGTTGTGAGAAATCGGCCATATTGGGCCAGGAAATGACAGTTCTTTCTACTAATGTCTGCGTCGTCTGATTCGAGATAGGCACAGCCAACACGAACCGCATCGGCGGACAGATCGATCTGTGCCACGTCGAACTCCAGCCAAGGTGTCAAACGACTTGCGTCGTAAAACACACGCGGCGATTGTTCGAGCGCAATTGCGGCTCTTTCAGGCGTACTGTATGCAAGGACCGCGTGAATGGCATGGAGAGTGCCACGAAATCCCTTTCGATAGAATATAGCTTCAATCCCCCCAAGTCCATTGCCCGGAATACCGCGAGAGGTCACTTCGTAGGTCTCACGACCTGTGAGCCGCCATCCACTCGGAAAGTTAGACGCGTCGATCGCGCAGCTATACAGCTGTGACTCCACTCGGCTCCGAAGCTCTGGGGATGGGCGCTGGTTGCAAGCCGTGAGAAAACTCAACGCCGCGATGACGACTAGGCAGCTTAAGCTATACTGACCGCGCCAGCCGAACAGATCAATACAAGTGCGCAACATGTCTTTACTCCTATTGCCGATTCTCCTACGAATTTCAGCGGCAATTCTCTTCTAGGCAGAACTGACAGACCCCTCAAAAAAACTGTCTGTGCAACACAGCCAAAGAATCAGCGAACAGCCATTGAGTCCGCAGCGATGATGCAATCGTTGTAGAATACTTGCTGAACGATCGCCCCCGCCTATTTTCCAATCCTCTGCGGCAGCAGTGTGGTGCAAGAGCGGGACATAGCGTCTTCTGCGGATTTGAAGGGATGGCAGGGCTACTGCGCTTCATTATGACGTCGGTGCAAGAGAGTGAGGTTCAAAATGAATTCTGTATCTGCATCAGATTCTATTCTTCCCAGGCCGGACAGGACGGCGAGACATCTGACAACGGGCAGCGGGCCAGGTTCTTAGCGTGCCCGTCGAAAACATCCCAGAATAGCTCGGAGGTCAACTTCCCTTGTTCTAGGACTGCGGCATGCAAAGCAAAACCCACTCTGATCGCTTCCGCGTCGTACGGGTCATCGCCAAATGATCTCAGCAACCATCTGATATCAAATGTGCCTTCTTTTTTAGGATTCAGGTAGTCTCCAATTTGAGCGACTCCTGCACCTGCAAGCATTTCGATGTCACTAAAGCCTATCACTCTTGCAATGTATCCGAAGTGAATATTGGACCAGATGTCGTAGCGATAGGCATATCCCTTATAGGGATGCCACTTCCCCCATCCTTTTCCTAGTATTATAGGTTTGTGATCCCAATCTTGGTCAGACCCTACCAGGCCTGCCCACAATATGTATGCTGCGATTTTTGCTTCAATAAAACCCTTGATGTTTGACCAATCTGGCTGCCCTCCCAGGATTAGACTCGCAAAGTGTTTTGAGAGGATTTGGGCATCGCCAATGGGCTCTAACACTTCGGTATTCATGGCATTTGTTCTGATCTCCTTAAGAATGTACTCTCCAACGACCTTTGCACTTGTATATGCCTTCCAGTCCGGCTTGCGCCAGGATCCTCTGGGACCACTACCGGGAACCGCAAGCGACACGAGCCTGTCTTTTCGGTCCTGTTGACTTGGTGCTCGTCCATCGTGTGCTGCCTTGAACTCTTCTACCCAAGCCGCACCAAGCGGATCATACCCTGCATGTCCTGTTGGATCTGTGAACTTAAGCGGGTTGCCGCGTGCGTAGAGGAAGCGGTTGTAGTTTATCACCTGTTCTGTGCCGGGAACCATCGAGTCGGGTGATATAAAGGTACCCAGTGCGGGGTCGTAATAACGTGCGTTGTAGTACATCAGGCCTGTTGCGTCGCGTTTCTGGCTGGTGAAGGTATGGTCAGTCTTGAGGTCCCCGGATGAGCTGCGCTCAGCGCCGTACGCGTAGTAGGCGCGGCTGGCTGTCGCGGCCCCCGCGCCGTCGGTGGTCAGCGACGTGCTGCCCAAATGGTCGCCGTGCAGGTGGAAGAGGTCGCCGCCGCGCTTGACCGCGAAGCGCAGGCCGCCGAATCTGTAGTGGCTGACGGTCGTCGTGACAGCGCCGGTCACCTCCTCCTCGTAGTGGGCGAAGAAGGTGTAGGTCGTGGTCGTGCCGCTGACCTTCTTGACGCGCGCGCCGTCGACGCCGTACCAGTACTGCTCCAGAAGGTCGCCGTTGTTGTCCTGCACCTGCGACAGCCGGTTCTGCGCGTCCCACACCAGCGTCTGCTGGCCGGCGAGCCCCTTGTTGCGCACGGTCATGTTGCCGTTGGCGTCGTAGTCGAAGCGGTCAGCGCCGCCGATGCGGTCAACCGCATGAAAAGGGCCGCTGTCGTCGTAGCCGTAGCTCTGGCCGTTGAAGGAGGTCAGCCGGCTGGCGCCGTCGTAGGCGTACGTGCGGCCGTAGGCGCCGGTCAGCCGCCCCAGCCCGTCGTAGGTGAACTCGTTGCTGGTCGTACCCTCGGTCAATGAGGTGATGTCGCCGAAGCTGTTGTAGGCGTAGCCGCGGCTGAGACGCTCGCCGCCGCCCTCGCTCAGACCCACCTTGAGGCTTTCGAGCATCCCTCCATTCCGTTTTGCTGTCCATGGGTAGTAGCTCTGCGTGCGCCAAAGGTTGCCGCCCGCGGGGAAGCGCAGCGCGGTCATACGCCCGGCCTCGTCGTAGTTCACTCTGTCGACCAGCGCGCCGTGGATCGAACTGCTCAACCCCACGGCCGCACCCGGGCTGCCGTAGGTTGTGGTGATCACCTCGCCGGCGGGGTAGGTGACCGCAACCGGTCGGTGGTGATCGTCGTAGATGTAGCTGCTCGCGCGTGTGAGTCTGTCGACAGTGACGCTCTCGCGGTTGAGGCGGCTGTAGCTGTCGTAGGTGAAGCTGCGGGAAACGTTGTCGTTGGCGACGCGCTGCACGCGGCCCTGCGCGTCGTAGGCGTAGGCGTAGACGCTGTCGAGGTCGGCCACGGTCGCGACGCAGTTCTCGTCGGTGCGCTGGACGCGCCCGCGCATGCGCCCGAGGAAGTCGTACTGAGTGCTGCTGCCAGCTGAGCATGCGGCGCGCGGCGCCGTCATCACCACCGCCGATGACTGAGGAGGGCAGGCAGTTGTAGTGGTAGATCGTTATGGTGCCGTTGGGCACGCGACTGCTGGAGGAGCGAAGGAAAGTTAAGAGGACGTATTACGGTCGTTAAAGAACGATCGATTCCCATTGTTTTGGTGAAAATAGGCGGCCAATCTGTTACTTGCTGTGGGATCCAACCTGTATCTCTTGAAGACCTCTATCTCGTTAGGAAATTACAATAACTCATGGACCCAACTTTCGGACTCACGCATCGATTGAAAAAGCGACTCTGAGATTTCAAATTCAGGCAACGGTGTGAAGCGGGTATTTCCAATTCTGTGCTTCTTGAAGAGTCTGTACACTCTTTCAGAAACGACCGTTGTTCCCACTCCAATCCAGAACACATCGCTGCCGTCGAACTGACTTTCGTGGAAGTATAGGCCTCTGTAATACGTGAAATGCCCGCCGGGCATCTCTTTGTCAAAGGGAACGCTGCGGTCGAAATCCTGCCCACATGTTCCGCCGGTCACCGCAAATCCATGGTAATCAGGCAGCAGAGCGCCCTTGCGGTCATAGACCTCGACAGGATAGGTCGACCAGCCTGTGATTTCATTTTCTTCGAGAAGGCGAACCAGCCGCCCGGATACGCAGAAGAGCAGTACCATCTGAGACCATAGAACATCGGTTGCCCGACTTCCAGAGTCGGCATCGAATTGAATTGGTGCCTCCATGTCTAACTTGCCGCGCGCCAGCAGATGGCTGCTTATTCCCGGCAATGCTTCAAGAGGCAGCCGGTCCACCAAGCGGTAGGGACGGTCTTGAAGAGGGTCGCGAAATTCGTAATACCTGTTATAGTCCACAGGAATTTGAGATGACATCGATGTGATCTCCTTTGTTGTATGTATTGCGAGTCCATGTTGCGCAAAGAGAACTCTACATTGGGGCTGACACAATGACAGCCCTGTGCATATGATAGCTTGGCAGGCAGTCACTATCAATCCATAATAAACAGAACATCAATCTTGTGCTTTTCAGCCAGTTCGCGCGCAAAGCTGAACACAGCGGTCCGGGCGGCTTCAACGGCTCTGGCATCATTCGGATCGGGTCGAGACTCTGTCTTAAAGAATGTTGTCCAATCATTATTGTAGCCTCCCTTATAGTGTATGAATTTATGATGTGACTCCTCCACCCATGTAAGAAACCTCGGATCATTGACGTTCTCAATCCCCCACCGTCGGAATTGTCTTTCCTCGGCTTTGACCAGAAGATGATGCGCTACATATCCTTCGGTCGTGGTCTGGTCGGTGCCGGTGAGCTTTTGTAGGTTCCCCCGATAGTTGTCCACCCTGAAGTCCTTTATTCTAAACCCCTGTCTATGGAATTCAGTGAGCATGTCATCCGTGGAAACTGCTCTTGGCCCGGTTACAGGTCTCGTCCAGGCAAAGGAGTCCGTGACCCTGTTGAGTCCTACAATGGGTTCGGCCGCCCGGGTTGCGCGGGCAGCTACAATAGCGGTTTCCGCCGCCCTTGCGGCTTTTATGGCTGCTGATACACCACCAGGTACGAAGGGGAGCGCCGCGGCGGCAACATCGATCACCAACCCGCCAGCATCAATCCAGGCTTCGGTGGTATTCCCCTCACGGATGTTATGTGCCAATGAAACGACACCAATGCCAATGCTGGCGACGTCCCAGAGTGTTTCAAGGAAATGGCCGGATGGATCCGTATATTTGAGCGGATTTCCACCTGCATAGAGGAAACGGTTGTAGCCGATGACCATCCCAGGATCGGGGATAATTGTGTCAGGCGAGAGGAATGCGCCCAGCGCGGGGTCGTAGTAACGCGCGTTGTAGTACATCAGGCCCGTCGCGTCGGACTTCTGCCCGGTGAAGGTGCGGTCGGTCTGCAGAACGCCCGTCGCGGCGCGCTCAGAACCATAGGCGTAGTATGTGCGGCTGGCTGTCGCGGCCCCCGCGCCGTCGGTGGTCAGCGAGGTGCTGCCGAGGTGGTCACCGTGCAGGTGGTAGAGGTCGCTGCCGCGTTTGACCGCAACGCGCAGCCCGCCGAACGAGTAGTGGCTGACGGTCGTCGTTACCGCGCCCGTCACCTCCTCCTCGTAGTGGGCGAAGAAGGTGTAGGTCGTGGTCGTGCCGCTGACCTTCTTGACGCGCGCGCCGTCGACGTCGTACCAGTACTGCTCGAGCAGGTTGCCGTTGTTGTCCTGCGCCTGCGACAGCCGGTTCTCGCCGTCCCACACCAACGTCTGCTGGCTGGCGAGCCCCTTGTTGCGCACGGTCATGTTGCCGTTGGCGTCGTAGTCGAAGCGGTCGGCGCCTCCGATGCGGTCGACCGCGTGATACGGCCCGCTGTCGCCGTAGGCGTAGGCCTGGCCGTTGAATGCGGTCAGGCGGCTGGCGCCGTCGTAGGCGTACGTCCTGCCGTACGCGCTGGTCAGCCGTCCCAGCCCGTCGTACGCGAAGCTGTTGCTGGTCGTACCCTCGGTCAGTGTGGTGATGTCGCCGAAGCTGTTGTAGGCGTAGCCGCGGCTGAGACGCTCGCCGCCGCCCTCGCTCAGCCCCACCTTCAGGCTCGACAACATGCCGCCGTTTTTCGGCTCGGTCCACGGGTAGTAGCTCTGCGTGCGCCAGAGGTTGCCGCCCGCGGGGAAGCGCAGCGCGGTCATACGCCCGGCCTCGTCGTAGTTCACACTGTCGACCAGCGCGCCGTGGATCGAGCTGCTCAACCCCACGGCCGCGCCCGGGCTGCCGTAGGTTGTGGTGATCACCTCGCCGGCGGGGTAGGTGACCGCAACCGGTCGGTGGTGATCGTCGTAGCTGTAGCTGCTCGCGCGTGTGAGGCTGTCGATGGTGACGCTCTCGCGGTTGAGGCGGCTGTAGCTGTCGTAGGTGAAGCTGCGGCTGACATTGTCGTTGGCGACGCGCTGCATGCGGCCCTGCGCGTCGTAGGCGTAGGAGGCGTCGAGACCGGCGTCGGCCATAGTCGCGGCGCAGTTCTCGTCCGTGCGCTGCACGCGGCCGCGCATGCGGCCCAAACTGTCGTAGTAGAGGCAGCTGGTCTTGGCGCGGGCGTCAGTCTGGCGCGTCAGCTGGCCGAGCGCGTTATAGGCGTAGCTCCAGCTGCCCAGGTCGGCGTCGCTCATGCCGGTCTTGCGCCCGAGGAAGTCGTAGTCGATGCTGCTCAGACGCTGCCAGCGGCCCTCGCCGCTGTCGCGGCGGTAGGTCTGCGTCAAACGGTCGGACGCGTCGTAGGCGAGCGAGATCTCCGACTCGAGCGTCCATTCGTCGCTGCCGGGCGCGTAGCTGCGCAGAAGCGTGGTGCGGCCGAGCTGGTCCTGCTGCTGCCAGCTGAGCATGCGGCGCGCGTCCTCGCCTTCGCCGCCGCCTATCACCGACGAGGTCAGGCCGTTGTAGTGGTAGGTCGTTGTGATGCCGTTGGGCGCGCGCGTGCTGGCGGGGCGGGAGAGGCCGTCGTATGTGGTGGCGGTGAAGCCCCCGTCCCAGTCGGTTTCATGCACCCAGTCGAAGACGACCGCACGCGGCACGCTGGTGCGCAACAGGCGGCCGAGGCCGTCGTAGCCGTAGTCGACCACCGTCTCGAGTTGGTTGTCGACCTCGGAGCAGCCGTCCTGCGTCGTCTCCCAACCCTGGCGCGGGCTCTGCTCCTGAATCAGCTGGCCGAAGCCGTCGTAGAGTTTTCTGCTAAAGTTTCCCTCGCAACGCGGCAGGCCCTGGGTGACGATGATGTTGGCGTTCTGGCCCATGCTGCCCCAGGTGTAGTAGTTCCACTGGGTCTGCGCCTTGGCGCGGTCGGGGTAGCCCACGCCCTTGGCCCAGCGGTGGCTGGCGCGGGCGAAGTCGTCGTAGGCCTGCTGCGAGCAGATGCCGTCGACCGCGCAGAACTCCTGCATCGCGCCCCAGAAGCCGCCGTCGGCGCGGCTGTCGCCGCCGTTGACGCCGTAGTACTTGCCGGTCTCGTCGAGCGTATTGTCGT
>CATOTS010000033.1 GCA_951813625.1 uncultured Caldilineaceae bacterium
GGAGGGCCGGAACTGCAGGGGTCAGGGGGCAGGGGTTAGGGGGAAGGAACTGCAGGGAGCGGTGCGCGCCGGTCGAACGCGCGAACGGCTGGCGCCGCGCACACTCGGCCGTGTAGGCACGCGGCGCTTTGGCGACACGCTGGAAATGCGCACGCACGGTGACGGGGGCTGGGCTGCCGGTTGCGCAGGGCTACAATAGAAGCCACACCCGGCGGCGGGTGGAGTGGTGTCAGGGGGGCGTTGCGGGGGGAGTCCCCCCGCACAAGGGAGGGCCGAAGGCCCGACCGTCCAGAACTGCGGTTGCCAGTTGCCAGTTGCCAGGAGCTGCTGGGCGTGGTGGACAGTGGACCGGCTATGGCGCCATTGCAACCCGAGGTATGGGAATATGTGCACCATTTTTGGACTGCACCGGGCCAATTCGGTCGATTTGCCGGCGACCTGCGGCCGTGCTATACTGCGCACGTTCGACGCGCCGTTCTTGCGCGTTGCGGCAGGCGGCCGCCGGCATGGCAGTTGTTTGTCGACCTCACGAAAGCAGGCCATTCGAAGTACGTACGGCGTGCCGCGCCGCCTTGCAGGCTCTTGTGTGCGCTTGCAGCGCGCTTGGAAATGTACTTTTCATACGCTTTCCTCATTGCGGACGGTTTTGGCAACGAGTCCCGCCGGGCGGAAAGGAGTGTCTGCTCGCCTCCGCCTACGCGACCGAACAGTTCTGCCGCAGAGAAGGAAGCGCACCCGGCTCACATGTAACCGTTGCCACGGGCGAGCGTGAGCCTCATCTTCACCAAAGGAGCAAAGGACAAAATGGCAAGCGTAACCTACGAGAATGTCTACAAGCGCTTCGGCGACGTTGTGGCGGTGAATGATCTCACCATCCACGTCGAAGACAAGGAGTTCCTGGTCTTTGTCGGGCCGTCTGGCTGCGGCAAGACAACCAGCCTGCGTCTTCTGGCGGGGCTGGAGGAGATTACCGAGGGGCAGATTCTGATCGGCGACCGCATCGTCAACGATGTGCCGCCGAAGGACCGGGACATCGCGATGGTGTTCCAGAGCTACGCCCTCTACCCGCACATGAGCGTCTACGACAATATGGCGTTCGGCCTCAAGCTGCGCAAGACGCCCAAGGCCGAGATTGAGCGGCGTGTGAAGGAGGCCGGCGGGATTTTGGGCATCGAGCATCTGCTCGATCGCAAGCCGAAGCAGCTTTCCGGTGGACAGCGGCAGCGCGTTGCGGTGGGCCGTGCGATCGTGCGCGAACCGGCCGTGTTCCTCTTTGACGAGCCGCTTTCGAACCTGGACGCCAAGCTGCGCGTGCAGACGCGCGCCGAAATTTCCAAGCTGCACCAGCGCCTGGCGACGACATTTATTTACGTGACGCACGACCAGGTTGAGGCGATGACGATGGCCTCGCGCATTGCAGTGATGAAGGACGGCGTGCTGCAGCAGGTCGACTCGCCGCAGAACCTGTACGACCACCCGGCGAACATCTTCGTGGCCGGCTTCATCGGAAGCCCGAGCATGAACTTCTTTGATGCGACGCTGGTGGAGAGCGACGGCAAGATGGAGGTCAACGCTGGCGGCTTCCGGCTGGACGTGCCCGAGGAGAAGGCGGCAGAGTGGAAACCGCACGCCGGCAATGAGGTGATTTTCGGCATCCGTCCCGAGGACATTCACTCGAAAGCGTATGCGCCGCCGCAGATTCTTGAGTCGGACATGGCGGCAAAAGTAGACGTAACCGAGTTGATGGGCAACGAGATTTTCCTCTACTGCCTGAGCTCTGACAACAAGCAGTTCATCTCGCGTGTTGACCCGCGTGTGCGGGTATCGACGGGCGAGGATATCGAGCTTGCCATCAACATGGACAACGCGCACATCTTCGATCCCAAGACCGAGTTGACGCTGGCAGGCTAGAGCAGTAGTTGAGACGAAAGAGGAGAGAGGTGTGAGGGGAGAGTATCAGCATCTGCCTTCCTCCTCTCTCTATTTCTTTTGCCGCAGTTCCCCATCTTTGAACAAGCCCCAGAACGAAGAGCAGGCCCGCTCCTACGCCGGCGGCAGGTCGTGTCCGAATGACTCTGCCCGCAGCGTTTGTATCGCTGTCTCGAAGAACAGGCACGACGCAATCCCTTTGACAGCGGCCATGCAGTTGCCGGTTGCCGGTTGCCAGTTGCCTGTACGACGCACGACGGGCAGTTCAGGCTGTCGGGAAATCTGTTCTTGAACCGAAAAAGCGGCAGTGCCCTCCCTCGACAGAAGGAGTTGTCTGATGGCGTCCCCATTCACCGACTTTGAACTGATGCGCGACCTGAGCCAGGAGGGCGGCAAGATCGTTCTGCTGGTGATGGACGGCCTGGGCGGCCTGCCGCGGACGCCCGGCGGTAAGACCGAACTGGAGACGGCGCGCACGCCCAACCTGGACAGACTGGCCGCGGCCGGCTCGCTGGGGCTGAGCGTGCCGGTCCGGCCGGGCGTGGAACCGGGGAGCGGCCCGGCCCATTTGAGCCTGTTCGGCTACGATCCGCTGCGCTATGTGATTGGGCGCGGCGTGCTGGAGGCGCTGGGGATCGGCTTTGGGCTGCAGCCAAACGACCTGGCGGCGCGCGGCAACTTCGCCACGGTGGACGGCGACGGGTTGATCACGGACCGGCGGGCGGGACGCATCCCAACCGAAGAGTGTATCCGCCTGACCGCCAAGCTCCGCCAGGCCGGCACAGGGCTGTTCGGGGACTGTGAACTGTTCGTCGAACCGGTGCAGGAGCATCGCTTTGTCTTCGTGCTGCGCGGGGAAGGGTTGGGGGGCGAATTGACGGACACGGACCCGCTGGCGGTGGGCAGGAAGCCGCTGCCGGTACGCGACGAGAGCGGGAGCAGTGCAGGCGCGCGCGCGGCGGAGCTGGTGAACCGCTGGGTGGCGCATGCGCGGCGGACGCTGGCGGACGAACCGCAGGCCAACAGCCTCAATCTGCGCGGGTTGGCGCAGGACCCCGGTCTGCCGCAGTTTGGCGCCGTCTACGGCATGCGCGGGGGGGCGATCGCGGTCTATCCGATGTACCGGGGGGTCGCGAGTCTGGTGGGAATGGAGGCGATCCGGTTCGAGGGTGAGCGGCCGCGGGATGAGATCGACGCGCTGGCGGGCGCGTGGAACAGTTACGACTTTTTCTTCGTCCATGTAAAGAAGACCGACAGCTACGGGGAGGACGGCGATTTCGACGGCAAGGTGGCTGAGATCGAGGCCGTTGACGCGCAGATCCCGCGCATTGTGGGGTTGGGACCGGGCGCGTTGATCGTAACCGGGGACCACAGCACGCCGGCGGCGCTCGGCAGCCACAGCTGGCATCCCGTGCCGACGCTGCTTTGGAGCCGGCACGCGCTGCCGGATGCGGCCGGGCAGTTCGGCGAGCGAGCTTGCGCGGCCGGGCAGCTGGGGGTCTTTCACGCAACGACGCTGATTCCACAGGCGATGGCACACGCCGGGCGGCTGAAACGGTTTGGCGCGTGAAACTTCGCTGGCCGGCGGTTCGTGATTTGCGATCGGCAGCTGCGCTTTCCTTGAGGGTGGGCGGATATGGAAGAGATGGAACGTCTCTTGGCGCGGGCCGCGCAGTCCCTGTGCGAGGCTTCTGCGGTTGTGTGCCTGACCGGGGCTGGCGTCAGCGCGGAATCGGGCGTACCTACATTTCGCGACGCGCAGAGCGGGTTATGGAGCCGCTTTGACGCAGCAGAGTTGGCCTCGCCGCAGGGTTTTGAGCGGGACCCCGGGTTGGTGTGGCGGTGGTATATGTGGCGGCTGAAGCTGCTGGAGGCGGCCGCGCCCAATCCCGGCCACATCGCGCTTGCCGAACTCTCGCGCACTTTCTTGAAATTCGACCTGGTGACGCAGAACGTTGACGATCTGCACGAGCAGGCGGGCAGCGTCGACGTCATCCATCTGCATGGCAGCCTGCTCCGTTTCCGCTGCCGGTTGTGCGCGCATCGGCACCGTCTGACGGAGGCAGAGCGCGGCGGGGAGGGGCCGCCGGCGTGCGCGGCCTGCGGTGATTTGGTGCGGCCGGACGTCGTCTGGTTTGGCGAGGGGTTGCCGTTGGATGCGTTGAAGGCCGCTTCCGAGGCGGCGCATGGGAGCGATGTGATGCTCGTTGCCGGCACGAGCGGGCTGGTATATCCGGCGGCGCAGCTGCCGCTGATCGCGAGGCAGGCCGGGGCGACGATCATCGACATCAACGTTGAACGCAGCGCCATCTCCGACCGCGCCGCTCTCTTTTTGCGCGGCAAGAGCGGCGAGGTCCTGCCGCGGCTGGCGCGAGCGCTCCAAAGTGCGCGGGCGTGAGCACCGGTGGTGAGATGCGCAGGGTTTTTGGATAGTGCAGAGATGAGGAGCGAGCGATGGAAGCGATCGTTGCGGCGGTTATAGGCATTGTAGTGGGCGGCGCGGCCTGCTGGCTAGTCCAGGGGTTCAGGGCCAGGGGCCGGCTGGCCGGGATGCAAGCAGAACACAGGGAGACCGTTGCAGAGCTGCGCGGCCAGCTGTCGCAGGCGGAGAGCACGGAGAAGATCCTGGAGACGGCCAAAGAGCAGTTGCGAGAGACGTTTCAGGCGACGGCCAGCCAAGCGTTGCAGGCGAGCAGTTCGCAGTTCCTGACTTTGGCGCAGGAGAACCTGGGCAAGACGCTGGAGGCGGCGAAGGGCGATTTCAAGCAGCGCCACGAGCAGTTTGAGGCGCTGGTCAAGCCGCTGTCCCAGAACTATGACAGACTCAATCCCCAGATCGAGTCGCTGATCCAACAGAGCCAGAGTCTGGCGACCGAAACGGGAAAGCTGTCCAACGCGTTGACAGACAACCGCCAAATTGGCAGTTGGGGAGAGGTGCAGCTGCGGCGCGTAGTGGAGCTGGCGGGGATGCAGGAATATTGCGACTTTGCCGAGCAGAACACGGCGGCGGATTCACGGTTCAGGCCGGACCTGACCGTGCGGCTGCCGGAGGACCGAACGGTGGTGGTGGACGCGAAGGCGTCGACCGCGGCCTATCTAGATGCGCAGCAGACGGAGGACGAAGCGCAGAGGGATACCTCTCTGCAACGGCACGCCGGCGCGCTGAAAACGCAGGTCGACGAACTGGCGAAAAAGGACTACGGCTCCCAAGTGGAGGGCTCCCTGGACTTTGTGGTGATGTTCGTGCCCGGCGACCAGTTTCTGGCCGCGGCGCTGAGCGCCCAACCGGGGCTAATCGAGTATGCCATGGGCAGACGGGTTGCAATCGCAACGCCGGCATCGCTGATTTCGCTTCTATGGGCCGTAGCCAACGGCTGGCAGCGGCATCGCATCGCCGAGAGCGCCGAAGAGATACAGAAAGAAGCGATAGAGTTGCACAGTCGGATGTTGAAGTTCATCGACTACTATCAGGATGTCGGCAAGCGGTTGAACAGTGCAGTGGATGCATTCAACAGATCGGTCGGCTCGTTTGACAACCGGGTAATTCCCCAGGGACGCAAGTTTTCTCAGTTGGCGACCGGAAAGGAGGACGATTTCCCGTTGCCCTCGACCGTCGAGAAGCTGACGCGAGAGTCCCGTTATGCCGAAGAGACGCGGTCGCGTCTGCCGGAAAACAGCAGCAATGACTGACGCACCGGCATGTTACGCGCCTGAACGAATAAGAGGAAAATTTCGTTGGGGCGTTTTCGAAGTGCTACAATGGGCTGCCTCCGAGTGACAGGGCGCGACCGTTGCCGCCGCGGTACGTATAAGTGTGGGGAATTCATTCCCAATTCATTGCGGTCATCATCTCTCAATAAGCGGATCTGATCCCATAGCGAAAAGGAGAGAAGAGATGCAACGCAGAAACGACACATTGACCCGAAATAACCCAACCACCCGCCTACGCGGAAAGATACACCTTGGACCTACGGCTCGGGGCCTGCTCTTCGCGCTGCTGATGCTGTTCCTTGCCGGCTGTATGGCAGCGGCGCCGGCGGGAGAGTATGCAGCGTCGGAGGCGCCAAGTAGCCAGGAGTCGGTACGTTCCTCATCGTCGAGTTCACAGTCAAGCGCAAGTGCAGCCTCGCCGCAGTCAGGGAGGCGCGAACGCCGCGGCCGCCAGCCGGACGCGCAGCTGCCGCCGGTGGTGCCGACGAGCCTGGAAACGACATCGACATTCGGACTCGACGCGGACGACGCGTCGTGGCGGCGCTCGCTGGCGCTGGCCCGCGAGGGATTCATCCTGGAACCGGATGACGTGCGCGTGGAGGAGTGGCTCAACGCGCTGCGCTGGGATTATCCGCAGCCCGACGATGGACAGACTTTCAGCCTCGATCTGACGATCACGACCGATCCGCTCGACCCGGATTCATGGCTGGCGTTGATGGGTCTGAGCGCGGCCGCGCCGCCGGAACGGCCGTCCACGCGCCATATCGCGGTGGTGCTGGACGCGTCCGGCTCGATGCGGGAGGACAACAAGCTGGAGACGGCGCGCACGCTGGTACAGGGGTTAATCGACAATCTCGGCGAGGATGACCGCATCTCGCTGGTGCAGTTCTCGAACTATGTACTGGGCGAGTACACGGTGCGGCACGCAGCCCCGGACGATCCGGCGCTGGCCGACTCGCTGCGCTGGTTCCGGCCCAATGGCAGCACGAACGCCGAGGCCGGACTGCGCGCCGGCTATGAACTGGCGCTGGAGGCGCGGCGCCTGGACTCGGACGCGCTGTACTACGTATTCTTCGTCAGCGACGGCGTGGCCAACGTGGGCGACACGCGCGCGGAGGCGATCATCGCCTCCCTGGGCGGGCAGCGGGCCGAGGCCAACCCGATCCGGCTGGTTGCGGTGGGCGTCGGCATCGACAACTATAACGACGAATTGTTAGAGCAGGTGAGCAACGACGGCGACGGCTGGTACCGTTACGTCTACTCGCCCGAGGAGGCGCAGGGCTTGATGTGGGAGGACTCCTTCGAACAGCTCTTCACGCCGGCTGCCGACGAAGCGCGCGCCCAGGTCTCCTGGGACGCGTCCACGGTCGAAGAGTGGCGGCTGGTCGGCTATCTCAACCGGGCGAAATCGAACGAATCGTTCGAGGATGACGAGGAGGACTTTGCCGAGCTGCACGTGGGCCAGGAGAACACGGTTGTCTACCGGCTGAAGCCGCGGGCGGACGCGGAGGGGCCTCTTGGCTCGCTCTCGTTGCGCTGGCATGACCCGGGCACTGGCGAGCCGCAGACGCAGGAGTGGACGCTCGCCGCCGAATCTCCGATTCCGTGGGAGGACGTCGCGCCAGCGCGCCGCATGGCGCTGCTGGTGGCGCTGGCGGGTGAGAATTCGGCTGAGCGGCTGGAAGACGCGCAGGGCCGCCGCCAAGCAATACAACAGGAGTTTTCGCTTCTGGGCGCGATCGCGGAGACGCGTCAAGGGCAGGAGTTCAGCGAGATTCTGATGGCGTCGTTGCCGGAGCCGCCGGCCTGGTTCGAGCAGGGTCAGTCGACGCGCGACGAGTGAGCTGATACGATTCGAGCGAAGTGAAAGGGGGCTTGGTATTCGTCACCGTGAGGTGGGGAACCAAGCCCTCTCTTGCGAGGTGAACTGACAGACAACCGCCAAATTGGCAGCTGGAGGAAGGTATAACTACGGCGTGTGTAAATGGCGGGGATGCAGGCGTGCTGCGACTTTGCCGAGCAGATAGCGGGGGGCGATTCACAGTTCAGGCGCGACCGTTGCCGCCGCGGTGCGTATAGGTGTGGGGAAATCATTCCCAATTCATTGCGGTCATCATCTCTCAAAGAGCGGACCTATTCCCATAGCGAAAAGGAGAGAAGAGATGCAACGCAGAACCGACAAGTTGACCGGAACCAAAGCAACCAGCCGCGTCCGCGGCTTGAAAGACCTGAAACGCACCGCGCGGGGACTGCTTCTCGCGTTGCTGATGCTGATCCTGATCGCCTGCGCCGCGCCGGCTGCTGCGCCGTCGGCCGAATACTCATCGGCGCCTTCAAGGAGTCAGCGAGGGGAGGCGGAAGCCTCTGTGTCGAGTTCACAATCGAGCGCAGTTTCTTCCTCGCCGCAGTCGGGGCGGCGCGAACGCCGCGGCCGCCAGCCTGACGCGCAGCTGCCGCCTGTGGTGCCGACGAGCCTGGAAACGACATCGACATTCGGACTCGACGCGGACGACGCGTCGTGGCGGCGCTCGCTGGCGCTGGCCCGCGAGGGATTCATCCTGGAACCGGATGACGTGCGCGTGGAGGAGTGGCTCAACGCGCTGCGCTGGGACTATCCGCAGTCGGACGATGGGGAGACTTTCAGCCTCGATCTGACGATCACGACCGATCCGCTCGACCCGGATTCATGGCTGGCGCTGATGGGTCTGAGCGCGGCCGCGCCGCCGGAACGGCCGTCCAGGCGCCACATCGCGGTGGTGCTGGACGCGTCCGGCTCGATGGACGAGGACAACAAGCTGGAGACGGCGCGCACGCTGGTGCAGGGGTTGATCGACAATCTCGGCGAGGATGACCGCATTTCGCTGGTGCAGTTCTCGAATGATGTTTTTGGCGAGTACACGGTGCGGCACGCAGCCCCGGACGATCCGGCGCTGGCCGACTCGCTGCGCCGGTTCCAGCCCAATGGCAGCACGAACGCCGAGGCCGGGCTGCGCGCCGGCTATGAGCTGGCGCTGGAGGCGCGGCGCCTGGACCCGGACGCGCTGTACTACGTATTCTTCGTCAGCGACGGTGTGGCCAACGTGGGCGACACGCGCGCGGAGGCGATCATCGCCTCCCTGGGCGGGCAGCGGGCCGAAGCCAATCCGATCCGGCTGGTTGCGGTGGGCGTCGGCATCGGCAACTATAACGACGAACTCCTGGAGCAGGTGAGCAACGACGGCGACGGCTGGTACCGTTACGTCTACTCGCCCGAGGAGGCGCAGGGTCTGATGTGGGAGGACTCCTTCGAACAGCTCTTCACGCCGGCTGCCGACGAAGCGCGCGCCCAGGTCTCCTGGGACGCGTCCACGGTCGAAGAGTGGCGGCTGGTCGGCTATCTCAACCGGGCGAAATCGAACGAATCGTTCGAGGATGACGAGGAGGACTTTGCCGAGCTGCACGTGGGCCAGGAGAACACGGTCGTCTACCGGCTGAAGCCGCGGGCGGACGCGGAGGGGCCGCTGGGCTCGCTCTCGTTGCGCTGGCATGACCCGGGCAGTGGCGAGCCGCAGACGCAGGAGTGGACGCTCGCCGCCGAATCTCCGATTCCGTGGGAGGAGGTTGCGCCGCTTCGGCGCATGGCGCTGCTGGTGGCGCTGGCGGGTGAGAACTCGGCTGAACGGCTGGAAGACGCGCAGGGCCGACGGCGGGCGCTGCAGCAGGAGTTGGGGCGGTTGGGCGCCTTGGCCGAGACGCGTCAGGGGCAGGAGTTCAATGAGATTCTGATGGCGTCGCTGCCGGAGCCACCGGCCTGGTTCCAGCAAGGTCAGTCGACGCGCGGTGAGTGAGGTTGATACGATTCGAGCGAAGTGAAAAGGGGCTTGGTCTCCGGCAGCGATAGGTCGGGAACCATACTCCGTGTTACGAGGAGAGAGGATCAGGTTTCCTCTCTCCTCGCTATTCTTTCGACGGTTTTTCCCTCTTCTCCAGTCCCTTCCCCTGAGCCGTTCCGAAGCCAATTGGACAGTTTATCTGTTGTGATTTACGGTTACACTTTGCGCGGCCTATGTGCTATGATCGCGCTATTTCCCGTATGCGGTTTGGGTTCACTGGGAGACACAGTTGTACGTTTCTCCCGCTCTTGAGGATGGTCCATGGAATCTGCGCGGCTCTTCGGTGTTGTCGTCGGCATCAACCACTATGCAAGCAATATCATTTCGGATCTGGGCGGGTGCGCCAACGATGCCAGGGCCGTTTACGGCTTTCTGACACAGCGGCTGAACGTGCCGATCGACAACATCCGTCTGCTGACTTCGACGGGCGTTGAACCCGCCGAAAAACTGCCCACGCGTCAGAACATGATCGACGGCTGGCGCTGGCTGATCGAGCAGGCCACAGAAGGCGACCAGCTGTTTTTCCATTACAGCGGCCACGGCTCGCAGACGATCTCGATCGACCCGAATGAGCCGGACGGCTACGACGAGACGCTGGTGCCGTTCGACAGCCGCACGGTCGACGAGAACGGCAGGCCGGTCTACGATATTCTGGATAAGGAACTGGCCGCCCTCATCGCGCTGGCGGAGGGCAAGGGCGCGCTGGTGACGGTTGTCCTGGACTGTTGTCACGCCGGTTCGGGGACGCGGGCGCTCGTTCCGGTGCGCCGGACCGCGGCCGACCGCCGCATGCGCCCCGAGGAGACGCTGTTGCCGGAGGTGGGCCGCACCCATCCGGTGATTGGCCGCCACGCGCAAAAGCCGGTAGGCGCCGGTCACTGGTCGCGGCAGTTTGGCAACGAACACGTGCTGCTGGCAGGCTGCCGTGATGAGGAGATGAGCCACGAATACCGTTCGCCGACCAACGGCGCCTGGTACGGGGCGATGTCCTTTTACCTGCTGCAGAAGCTGCAGGACCTGCGCCCGGAGATGACCTGGCGCGAGGTCCACGACGCGGTGCAGACGAATGTCCACAATGTGTACGCGCGGCAATTGCCGCAGTTGGAGGGCCCCGGTAACCGGGCGGTCTTCGGTAATCAGGCGCCGAACGCCGGCTCCTATCTGAACGTGATTGGCGTCAAGGAGGCGGGCGACGCGGGCAATGACGTAATCATCCGTATCGGCGGCGGCGCGGCGGTCGGACTCACGCCAGGCAGCCAAGTTTCGTTGTATCCGGCAGGCAGCGGCCCGTTGGAGGGGCGGGAAATCGGCAGCGGAGAGGTGATCGAGTCTCGGGTCGACTCGTCCTATGCGCTGATCAAGGGGGTGCGGCCGACCGCATTCGGCCTGCCCGCCAGGGTGAAGGTGACGGCTTACGGATATGAGCGGCTGATGTACGAAGTGTCGTGCGCGGACCCGTTCCTGCTGGCAGAGCTGACGACGGCGCCGTCTTCGCCGTTCCTGCACGCGGTGGGGCGAAGCAGCCCTTTTACCCGCTTCCATGTCGCGGTTGAGAATGATGCCTACGTCATTCAGGATGGGAGCGGCGCGCAGATCGTGTGGGATACGCCGCCGCGTACGCAGGCGGGCGCGGCCCAAACCGCTGCCTACCTGCATCATCTGGCGACCTTTAACAATGTGCGCGGGCTGCGCAATCCTGCGCCGATGGCGCTGATGGGAGAGGCGCTGACGGTTGAGGCACAGACGTATGCGCGGGCGAGCCTCACCGCGCCGAAGGACGGCGAGCCTCTGGCCCAGGACGGCGTTCTGCCGCCGGGGCGGAAGCTCTGGTTCACAGTTCGGAACAGCAGCGCCGAAAACCTCTATGTGACCGTCTTCTGCCTGTCCTCCCATTTCGGCATCCGGCGGATCTACCCGGAACGGGCGCCATATCAGCTGGTTGCGCCGGGCAAGGCGTTCTTCGTCAACAATATCGAGCCTGTGGTGGAGGGCCCCGGCGAGGAATCGGCCAGCGAGATTCTGAAGGTATTCGCCACGCGCGTGCCCACTTCGTTCGACGTGCTTGAGATGCCGAACCTGAACGAGCCGGGCGGTTCGGAGCAGACGCGGGCTTTCGGCCCTCTGGCCGAGTTGATGAACGGCATCCGCCACGACGGGCCGCGCGTGCGCAATCTGAGTATCCAGCGGGACGACACCCACGACCGCTGGATTACGAAGCAGGTGACGGTTACGGCGCAGAGTAGACAGGAGAAGTGTGTTCTGCCGCAGAAGGCGGAAACAATACTGGTGGGTACGGACCTTGAAATCACTGTTGAGAAACCGGCCGGGCTTACCGGTCATCTGTATGTCGCCAGTTTGAGCCACTTCGCGTGGGATGCGGACGATCCGATATCGTTGCCGCCGGGGTTGAACAATCCCGAGGCAGCTGAGTTTTTCCAGCCGCTCTCATTTTCGCACAACCCAGGGGCGTCGCCGGGTGTACTGGTGCTGGATACCAAAGCCAAACAGCTGTCGGCGATCAGCGCAGAGACGCCGCTGCGGATTGAGTTGAGTGTTGAGAACGATCCGTCGATCGCGGGCGTCGTGCCGGTGGCGTTTGACGGCGAGTACTACTACATGGTCGGGCATCCGGTTGAGGCGAAAACGGTATCCCAGTATGCGAACAGGCGGCGGATGGCATTGGAGATCACGCATCTGCCGGCTCCTGAAATAGGCGAGAGCAGCGCGACGGGAAGAAGCGCGTCGCCCTGGCGGTTGGGGCGAACGATGCGGCGGCTTGTTTCCGGACTGCAGCAGGAGTGGCGGCGCGCTGAGTCGGCGGTGGGCAATACTGGGGAGGCCGAAGACGAGGAGGCCGCGACCGAGCCGCCCGTTCGGGACACAAAACACGCGGTGCGCGTGCTGTTGTACAAGCTGCTACATCAGAAGCTGCCGCCTGATCTTGGCGTGCGCCAGGTGAGTTGTGAGACAGGCGGCACGCCCATCTACTCGAAGGTGACGCCCGATGACGTGGCGCAGGCGCGGCGCGTCCTGCTCATAACGCACGGGTTTGGCAGCAGCACGGAGAAGCTGGTGCAGCGGGCGCTGCCGAACCTGATGAAGATGGACGACTACGACCTGGCCCTGACGTACGATTACGAGACGATCAACACGAGCATTCGAGAGAGCGGTCTGCTGATGACGGTGCAGCTGCGCCGGCTTGGATTCGGCGGCGAAACGGGGCCGCCGCTGGACATCTTCTGCCACAGCATGGGAACGCAGGTTGCGCGTGTTTGCGTGGAGATGGAGAGCGGGCACCAGTTTGTGGACCGGGTGTTCATGGTGGGCGCGCACAACACGGGCACCGCGCTGGCCGAATCGCACCGGATGATCCCGTGGCTGGCCACGATCATTCTCAACCAGGCCGGACTGATGGAGTATGAACTGCTGGCGCAGCTACTGGCGCTGGGCATCTCGCGCATGATCACCGGCGTGAAGGACCTGGCGCCGAGCGCGGAGATCTACGAGAAGCTCAATGACCCGCGCAATGAAGTAGACGTGCAGTACTATGTACAGATTGGCGTCAATGCCGAGATGGACGGGCCGGTGAACTGGCGCAAACTGTTCTCGAAGACGGAGTTGACGCGCATTCTGGACAAGGGGCTGGACCAGGTGCTTGGTCCAAATGACCTGCTGGTCGGGGTGGCGTCGGCGCGAGGGGTGCGGGGCGGCAACTGGCCTGGGTTACAGGTCGACGTACTGGGTTGCCATCACTTCGAGTACTTTTACGCGGAAGAGTCGCTGGAAGCCCTGCGCCGTCAATTTGAGCGCAGCTCTCAGGCTTCCTGACGTTGGGACAACTCCGCCCAACGATTGAAGGCAGATTCGAGCGAAGTCTCGAGCTCGTTCAGGTCTGATGACAGGTTTTGCAGTTTCTGATAGTCGCTGCCGCTCTCGTTGATCCGCTGCTGCAGACGCGTCTGCTCCTCCTCCCAAGCGGCGATCTCCTCCTCCAGTCGCGATAGTTCCTGTTGTTCCTGCCAAGTCAACTTCCGGCCCGCGACAGTTGCGCGCGGCCGGGTTTCTGCGCGTCCATTGGTTGAGCGCCGCGGCGGGCGTGCAGGTTTGGCGGTGGCGGTTTCCTTGTCCTGGGCGCGCAGCCGGCGATAGGTGGCGTAGGGCGCGGGATAGCGCTTGCCCAGAACTCCGTTTTCGAAGGGCAGGATGAAATCGACGGTGCGGTCGAGGAAATAGCGGTCGTGGCTGGCGACGATCAGGCAGCCGTTGAATGCGTCCAGGAATTCCTCCAGCACGGTCAGCGTCTGCACGTCGAGGTCGTTGGTTGGCTCGTCGAGGAGCAGCACGTTCGGCTGATGAATGAGGGTGCGCAGGAGGTAGAGACGGCGGCGCTCGCCCCCGCTGAGGCTGCCGATGCGTCCCCACTGTGCCTTGCGCGGGAAAAGAAACCACTCCAACATCTGGGCGGCCTCGAGGCGATTGCCGTCGCGCGCCATAATCAGGGGCGCTTCCTCTTCGATGAATTCGAGCAGGCGCTGCGAGTCGCGCAGCTTGCTGTTCTGCTGGTCGTAGTAGCCGAGGCGGACGGTCCTGCCCCAGTGGATCTGCCCGGCGTCCGGCTCTACTTTGCCGGCGAGCAGGTCGAGGAATGTGCTTTTCCCGGCGCCGTTGGGCCCGAGGAGGCCGACGCGATCGCCGGGCTCGAGCGCAAAGTCGATCGCGTTCACCGCGGCGGCGCCGGCGTAGAGTTTGGTCAGCCCTTGCGCGGTGAGGACGGTATTGCCAAGGCGGCGGGTGGCAAGGGCCATGACCACACGATCGGAGTCCGAGTCGTAATGGATACGCTGGAGCTCGGCAACGCGTTGACGGCGGGCCTTCTGCTTGGTGCCGCGTGCCATCGGTGTCCGCCGGATCCACTCGAGCTCGCGCTTGAGCAGCTTCTGGCGCTGATGCTCGGTCGCAGCCAGGCGATCGTGGCGCGCCTGCCGCAACTCCAGGTAGCGGCTGTAGTTGCCTGCGTAGGAGACAAGCCGGCGCCTATCGAGCTCGACGATTCGATCGACGACACGGTCGAGAAAATGGCGATCGTGGGTAACCATCAGCAGCGCGCCGGGCGCGGTGGTCAGGTAGGTCTCAAGCCACTCGATTGTGTCTATGTCGATGTGATTGGTCGGCTCATCGAGGATCAGCAGGTCGGCGCGGTCGATAAGGGCGCGCGCCAGGGCGACGCGCTTGCGCTGCCCGCCGCTGAGGGTGGCGATTCGGGCGCCGAAATCGCTGATGCCGAGTTTGGTAAGGACCGACTTGGCATTTGCGGCCGCGTTCCAGCCGCCGCTGCGCTCCATTTCCTCTGAGAGCTGCAGAAGCCGCTGCTGGAGGGCGGGGTTGGCCGGTTCCTGCTCCAGGCGCCGGCTGACGCTCTCGTAGTCGCGCAGAAGGCGCATCTGGGGAGAATCGCTGCGAAATAGCTGCTCGAGGACGGTGGCCTCTTCGTCCAGCTGCGGTTCCTGGGACACCATTTCGATGCGCACGCCGCCCCAGACGGTAACATGGCCGCTGTCGGGCGCTTCCTGCCCGGCAATGATGCGCAGCAGCGTCGTCTTGCCGCTGCCGTTGACGCCGATGAGGGCGATGCGTTCGCCGCGATTGATCGAGAGGTCTACACCGTCCAGCAGCAGGCGTTCGGAGAACTGCTTGGAGACATTTTCGAGGGCGAGGAGATTCATGCGGCCTTCTGAATCGCCAGCAAGGTGGAGGGATCTTCGAGGGCGCTTGTGTCGCCGGGGTCTTCGCCCAGGTAGGCGGCGCGGATCAGACGGCGCATCACCTTGGCGTTACGCGTTTTGGGGAGCGCGGCGCAGAATCTGACCTCTTTCGGCCTGAGCGGGCGGCCCAATTCAAGGGAGATGGTATCTTGCAGGGCGGTACGCAACGATTCGCTGGCGACGATTCCCGGCCTGAGGACGGCGAATACCACGATGTCGTTGTCCTCGAGCGAAGTGGGCACGGCCACAGCCGCGGACTCGGTCACGTCGGGATGTCGATTGACAAGCGTTTCGACTTCTGTCGGGCCGAGGCGCTTGCCCGCGACCTTAATCGTGTCGTCGCTGCGCCCGAGGATATACCAGATGCCGTCCTCGTCGATGGCGCAGAAGTCGCCGTGCACCCACAGCCCGTCGAAACGGTTCCAGTAAGTTTCGAGGTAGCGTTCGTTGTCGCCCCAAAAGCCGCGCGTCATGCCGATCCAGGGCTGGCGGATGATAAGGTCGCCGACTTGCCCGCGCACCGGGTTGCCGGCGTCGTCGACCACGTCGGCGTCCATGCCCGGTATGGGGCCGCCAAAGCCGGCGGGTTTGAGCGGTTTGAAGAAGTTGCCGGCCAGGATTCCGCCGCTGATTTCGGTGCCTCCGGTATAGTTGAGGATTGGCTTGCGGCTTTCGAGCACATTCTCGAACACCCAGCGCCAGCTGGCGGGGCCCCAGGGGCTTCCGGTCGAGCCGACCGCGCGCAGCGCGGAGAGATCATGCCGCTTGACCGGGTCGCTGCCATGGGGCATCAGGGAACGCACCAGCATCGGCGAAAGTCCCAGATGGGTGATGCTGTGCCTGGCGCACAGCTCCCATACGCGGTCAACCTCCGGAAAGTCGCCGACGCCGTCGAAGAAGAACATGGTGGCGCCGTTGAGCAGCGTACCGAAGACCAGCCAGGGCCCCATCATCCAGCCCATGTCGGTCATCCAGTACATGCGCTCGCCAGGCTTCAGGTCCATGGCGTGGCGCATATCCTGGGCGGCCTTGACCGGAAATCCGCAGTGGGTGTGGAGCGCGCCTTTGGGAAGGCCGGTCGTGCCGCTGGTGTAGATGATCATCAGCGGTGTCTCGGCGGGCGTGGGCTCGGTTTCGGCCTGGCTCGACTGTTGGGGGATCAGTTCATGCCACCAGTGGTCGCGTTGTTGATTCCAGTCGATCCGCGAGGCATCTGACCCGGCGGGGAGCCGCTCGCAGACGACGACGTGGCGGACGCTGTGAACATCTGCCAGTGCACGGTCCAGCGTTGCCTTCATTGCAACGGTCCGGCCGCGGCGCAGGAATCCGTTCGCGGTAAATACCGCCTTTGCGTCAGCATCGTTAAGGCGGCTGATGATGGCGGAGCGGCCATAGCCGCTGAACAGGGGGAGAACGATGCCGCCCACTTTGATCACTGCGAGGAAAGCAACAGCCAGTTCCGGGATCATCGGCATGTAAAGCCCGACGGCGTCGCCCGGCCCGATGCCGAGACTGCGCAGAGCGTTGGCGCAGCGGCAGACCGCGCGGTTCAGCTCGGCGTAGCTAAGCGTAGCCCTCCGGCCTTCCTCGCCTTCCCAGATGAGCGCCGGTTCGGCTGCGGTCGGGGTGGACTGCCATTTGTCCAGGCAGTTGTGAACGATATTCATCTGCCCATCGACGCACCATCTGGCAAAGGGAGCTCCGGCCGAGAGGTCGACGATCTGCGAATAGGGTTGGGCAAAACGAATGTCCAGGTCCTTCATCACCGCGTCCCAAAACCAGCCGATGTCTGCGACGGAGCGGGTCAGCAGGGCGTCATAGGATTCGATGCCATGCAGGTCCATGAAGCGCTGCAGATTGCTCTGCGCGATCCATTCAGCGTTGGGCTGCCAGGCAATTTCCTGACCGAAAGGAAAAGTATTGGTAGACATGATAAGTTGTGCGTTGGGCAAGGTGTGGCGCAAGCACGATGTCGACGCGAGCCATTATAGCGAAGAATTGGACAAAAGAAAATGAATTGAACTCTCAGGGTCGGGGCAATCGCATCTAAATTTGGAGGCCAATTCCGCCGAGAACTCGCACAAAAGAATGTGAATAAAAGTGGGAATCGCTGTTGGTCTGCCAGATAATAGCGAGATTCCGCCACAACAATGGCTGTCTGTCGTCAATTTTGGTCAGCTTCTAATCCTGGGATCCACCAATTTTACAGTGTTCAATTCTGTTTTGGGTGTCGTTTAAGGTGTCTGAACCCGACACGAGTGAGATTACGGCATCATTTCGATGCTGTAACCCAGTTTGGTTGCAATTGCCCTGGGTAAGGTCCACAGTTGGCCCAGACGGCGACCGGCTTTGTCCGCAGCAGGCGCCGATTCGGGGAATGAAAGGGTATCAAAAGGGTATCGGATGGCATGATTTGTCCTGAACGGCCTGATATTGAAAAATTTTTTCGGGCTCTCGTGACAGGAAAGGGATGTTGTCGTTTTGTGAACCTTTTTGGTGCATTTGTAACCGTTGACTGTGCAAACGTTGGCGCAAATGCAGGACAGTCGGCCCATTTTGTAGGTTGCGGCGGACTCTTCGTGACAGGACATAGATCTGTGTGTACGGCGTGGGCATGGGCGGCGGCTTGGGCGTTTTGCGCGATGGTTGCGCGCATGCGCTGCTTTCAGTTCTGTGATGGCAGCATAGCACGTTTTCGCGGTTCTTGCTCGGAAGGGGGAATCGTCACTTCAGTGGCCGGTGGCCAGGGGCTGGTTGGCGGCCATGCCAGGCGGGCGCGGCCTGGCTCGCGTGGAGAGAGGGGCTGCGGGATGGGTCGCAGGCAGCACAGGGCCGCACTGACCCCAAAACCGGCGGGGGGAGAACATCAGGGGGGCGTTGCGGGGGGAGTCCCCCCACACAAGGGAGGGCCGGAACTGCAGGGGGCAGGGGTTATGGGTCAGGAACTACGGGGGGAGGCGCCTGGCGGTCGAGCGCGCGATCGGCGGGGGACGCGCGCACACGGCCGTTTCGTCCACGCTGGCGTTGGCGACGAGCTGGAAACGGGCACGCACGGTGGCGGGGCGCTGGGCCGCCGGTTGCACAGGGCTGCATTAGGACCCACACCTGGCGGCGTGTGGAGGGGTATCAGGGGGGCGTTGCGGGGGGAGTCCCCCCGCACAAGGGAGGGCCGCAGGCCCGACCGTCCAGAACGGCAATGGCCGGTTTCCAGTTGCCAGTGGCCAGGAACTGCAGGGGGTGGTGGACAGTCGACTGGCCTTGACTTCGTTGCAATCCGAGGCATGGGAATCAATACCCCAATTTTGGACTGCGCCCAACTGTCAAGGGGCGGGGTTCAGGTGAAGTTCTGGAGAGCCGACCAGATAGAAAGGGCGATGAGAGCGAGGCCGGGCCAGCGGAGTAGCCGGGCGGTGTTGCCGATCGACGGCCTGCGCCGGCGCAATAGCCGCTGGGTGAGCAGAGACAGTTCGCCGAGAAGCAGGAGTACTGCGCCCGCGGCCAGCGTGCCGAAGAGAGGGCGGGTCAACGCCAGCCCGATGCCGAGACCGGTGGTTGTAAAGAGGAGAAGCAGGTAGGCGACAGCCGCGGCTGCGAGCCTGGGTTCCAGGCCGCGCGCCTGCGTCAGCACTGCGCGGCATACCAGCGAACCTATGGCGAGCCACAGACACAAGGCAAGCCAGCGCGGGCTGTCGAAGGCGGACCCGAATCGGGCAAATGCTGCGACGAAGAGGAGATGGCCAGAGGCGGAGGCGGAGAAGCCGATGCGCGTGCGGATGGGCATGGCCGGGCCGGCCAGAAAGAGGCCGCCGGTAACGGCGAAGGTCAACCCTGCGGCGACGCCGAACGCGTAGCGGGCGCTATCGGTTCCGGCGCGGGTGAGCAGATAGCCGTACCAGCCCAGAAAAAGCAGGGCAAGAGCAGAGGCTGCATGGACCCAGGGCGGCACAAGACGTTCGGCTGTGGGAGATCTGCGGAAAAGGAATCCACCGGCCAGGAGGGCAGCCCAGGCGATCAGCAAGACCCAACCGATTACATCGATTGCGGGCATGGGCGCGCTACCTCGTCGGGCGAGGGGAGGGCGAAGGACAAACGGGGTCTTCCTCCGGTGCGCTCATTTTGTGCGGTTGGCAGCGTAGCCGAGGAGTTGCGGTTCGGCCCACACGGCCCAATTCCAGCGGCTGTTGCCGAGGCCATCGGTCATCAGCTGCAGGACGGCAGGCTGCCCTGTCTGGCTCGGCAGATCGGTAACGAAGCGCTCCCAGCTGCATGTCTGCTTGGTGTCGCTCCAAACGCGCACGCCGTTGAGGAGTACGCGAAAGGCGCAGAAGTTGTCGTCCTGCATCTGCGCGCCGTCGCGGATGCCGATTGCGAACCGAAGGCGAAGTCGTTCAACCTCGGCAGGAATTTGCAGCTCATATTCGACGACGGCGCTGCCCTCTACCGGTGGATGCTGCCACAGGGCGGGCCGCTGCACCAGGCCGCAGCTGGCCGTGTCGAGCCGCACTTCCATCAGGTCGGACGTGCGCGTAGCGCTTTGGCGGGATTCGGGGAAGGCCTCCAGGAGGTCGCATGTCCACACAAGGCTGAACTCGTCATCGTCGGCACCATCCTCCTCCATCAGGCTCTGCCACAGTTCCTCCTGCCACTTGAGATAGCCCACGTATTGGGAAAGCTGCAAGAGCGACTGTTGGTTGAGATCGCGGATACGGCGGATGACCGCGTCCAAAGTTTCCTGTTCGGCTTGGTTCATAGTGAATTTCTGGCATCTGGTGGGCGTTCGCCGGGCAAGCAATGGACTGACAGTTGAGACCGGTCAGAACGACGCGCTCATCATCGATTCCCAGCGCGAAGCGGCGGTCGGGTTACTCAGGAGCACAAGGGCGACGTAGGTCGGCTCGAAGGGACGGCGCAGCAGTCTCATGCCGGCTTCGCGCGGGATCATGCTGCCCTTTTTGTGGTTGCAGCGCTTGCAGGCGGTGGTCAGATTTGTCCAGCTTTGGTCGCCGCCGCGACAGCGGGGCACGACATGGTCGACGGTCAGGCCGTGTTTGCCGGGCGTGTCGCCGCAGTACTGGCAGGTGTAGGCGTCGCGCAGGATGACAGCGCCGCGGGTAGGTGGTACCGACCGGTGGGGTAGGCGAACGTAGCGGGTCAGGCGGATTACGAGCGGTTCGGGCAGGGCGTGGTTGGCGCTGTGAAGCATACGCTCGGTCGCTTCGACCAGTTCGGCTTTTTCGCGCAGCAGCAGCACGACCGCCCGCCGGACGGAGACCAGGCTCAGCGGTTCAAATGTTGCGTTCAGCACCAGGACGGAACGGGACATGGGAAAGCTTGTCGCGAGGTTCGCGGCGAACGGCAGACGGTGCGCACGCTGTTAATGTACAACGATCAGGACACCTTAAACCAGCGCCACGACACGCGTGCGAATAACAACCTCCATGAGGAAGAAACAGACGATGGCAAACAGAATTGTCTTTATGTTCTCGTTTTTCATGCGGCTCAAATAGAGATAGGCTGCCGGCAACGTAATGATCGAGACGATGGCGTAGAGAATATGCACAAAGGCGCGCGCCAGGTTTTCTCCCAGTCCCTGGCTGTAAAGGATCCAACCCAGAAAAAACTCCACGATCATCAGCAGTTCGCCGATTGCGGCCGCTCCGTACCAACTGCCGTCGAGGGGACGGGAACGGAACCGAAACCAGAGCGCCCATACGCCCAAGGCGATGAAAAACAGGATGCCGGTTCGGGCCAGGCCGCGATGAATATCGCTCGACAACTCCAGGATCACGAAATTTTGCAACCAGGTCGTGGGCAGGCAGCGGCACTGGCATACATGGCACTGGCATACATGTCACGGGTCAGCGGCGATGGGCTACCGCTGGGGATGGACGCTAAAGTACTGGTGCAGAACTGACTCGACCAATCCACCGATCTCATAGGACTCCCAGCCGGGACTGCCGGCGAGGGAGAATATGCAGCCACCGAGGACATAGGAGTCCTGCTGCATCGCCTGATCATACCAGACCAACTGCTCAGCGTAGGCGCCGGGCCCCCAGGAGCCGAAGCCGTGCTGCGCCCAATACTCCTGGAAGTGCTGCCATCCCAAAGCATTTTCGGGCCCTGGCCGATTTGCGACCAATCCGTCGACGCCCAATTCGGTCATTACCAGCGGGATCGCCCGGCCGGCAGGTTTCAAGAACTGATTGTAGACCTGACGGTACCGGAGGGTCAGCCATCCGGTGTCATGTGGTTGTACGCCAGGATAGCGCCCCTGGCCATCGCGGGTGGAATTGTAATAGATGGTTGGCGCGGAATACTCGTGCAGGCCCAACCAGCCGTCATGGGCCTGGGCTTCGGCGACGGCGGGCAGGAAATGGGGCCACATTTCCAACGGCGGCCGACCTGTGCCGAAGTTACCGATCACGCTACGAAGGCCGGCCTGGGCGAGCAGACGGGTGCGTTCGACCTCGAACTCGGCGAGGCGTTTGAACTCATCCGCGTTGCCTGCAACCGGCTCGTTGTAGGCTTCCCAGCCGTCGAAGTGGCGCCGGCGCTCGGGGTGGTCGGCGATGGGCCAGAGGCGATTGGCGAATTCCTGGGCGGCGGCCCTGGCGTTGAGATTGTTCAGCTGCAGCTGAGGCAGGTCGATCCGCCCGATGAGCTTGACGCGCGGGGCCGCTTCTTTGATCTGGCGCGCGAAGTTAAAATCCAGCTCGAGGGTCTTGACGACGGCGACGCCCCCGGTACGCAGCAGATTGAAGACACTGCCATGATTGCGGGTGATGAAAAGCCCCAACTTGCTTGGCGGACCGGGGGGGAAGGGCGTGACGGTCGGGACCGGCGTGTTGGTCGGGACCGGCGTATCGGTTGGGAACGGGGTCGCGGTCGGATCGGACGGCGTCGGCGTTTCGGAGGCCGAGGCGGGGCGCAGTCCGCGCATTTCGACCCAGGGCAGGAAGCCGTGGTGGGCACCTGGCGTATTGGCAGACGCGGAGATGGAGGAGGCGTCCAGCGACCCTCTGCCGCTTCTGCATGCGCCCGTGAGCACACCGAGGCCAACGACTGCAGCGCGCAGGAAGCGGCGTCGCGACCAAAGGGGCTGATTTCGCCCGCCGGCTGCGGGCTCGGGCGAATCTTGAGAATTCGGTTCGGGACTGTTGTGCCCGTCCGTGTGGGAAGAAGGGGAAGGATGCTCTGTTGACATGGGGATACTATAGCATCGACATCGCAGCAGTTCAAAGTGAAGGGCGGACTTGACTCCGGATCGACGCGGCCTTGCGCTGCCCGAATGAGCGCTATTTTGAACAGATGATGGCGTGATTGAGTTGGATCAATTGCGTCAAAACGAGGAATCTCGAGGGTGTGCATGGGCCGGATTGCCACCGTTTGCCCATCGGTTGGAGGTCAGCTACAATGTGGTAAGGACCATTAACATATCCGGCGCGGGGTGACCGCCTAGCCACAGGAGAGAGCCATGGATAAGTACAAGGTCAGTATCGAATATTGCGTGCAATGAAACTACACGCCCAGAGCCGTCCGTGCGGCGGCCGACCTGTTGGAGAATTTCACGCCGGCGATTGAGAGCCTCAAGATGATCCCGTCGGGCGGCGGGCTTTTCGAGGTGCTAGCCAACGATACGGTTGTATACAGCAAGAAGGCTGAAGGCCGTCATGCTGAGGAGGGGGAGGTGCTCGGCCTCTTCTCGGAGGCGGTCGGCCTGGAACCGGCCCCGCGAGCATAGGAACGTAAGAGCGCGGCGCCGGAATACGCTGGTGCCTGAACACAAGAAAACGAAGCCCGCCGCAATTTTCATTGCGGCGGGTTTTCTATTGGGGGATCGCCTGCGCGCTGGCGGCCGGCACTGCTTTCAGAATCGGGTCAAAGGCCGGTCGGCAGGTCTACGAACTCAAAATCGACATCGAATCGCTCGGCCAGATGTGCGCCGAGGGCCTGTACGCCGACTGTTTCGGAGGCATAGTGGCCGCCGTAGAGGAGATTGATGCCGGCGTTGACGGCTTCGTAGTACTGGGAATGGCTGGTCTCGCCGGTTATGTAGGCGTCGCAGCCGAGGCCGGCCGCATCCGCGATCTTGTCGGCGCCGAAGCCGCTGAGAATAGCGACCTTCTTGACCCGGGCCGGGCCTTCGGCCTGAACGAGGCGCGGCTCACCCACCTGCTCGTGATAGCGGTGCACCAGTTCATCGAAGAGCAGCGGCGCGTCGCTTTCGGCGAGGACGGCGAGCGGCGTTCCCTTGACGTTGGCCCACCAATCGGTGACCGTAAGGCCGAGCCGCCGGGCCAGCTCGGCGTTGTTGCCCCACTGCGGATGCGCGTCGAGGGCAAGATGGGCGGCATAGAGGTTGAGGTCGTGCTCGACGTAGGCGCGCACCAAGCGGCCGTAGCTGCCGACAAGCGGCTTCGCTCCGCCCCAGAAAATACCGTGATGCACCAACATCAGGTCGGCGTCCCGCTCAAGCGCCGCCTGCACGCAGGGTTGGTGCGCGTCAACCAGGCCGACGATCCTGTCAACCTGCGGGCGCCCTTCGATCTGCAACCCCTGCGGACCGTAGTCGGCGACCTCGCGGATACGCAGCGTGTCGTCCAGATAGCGGACCAGCGCGTCCCTTTGCATCGACCTGCTCCTTTTTCAATGGTACCGAAGAGAAAAGTGCCGGGGTGCGAGTTTTCACTACGCGCCGTGCCCGCGCCCGGCATCTGATTCAGCCTCTGCCTCCGGACTGCGGCGTACGAACTTCCTCACGCCGCGGGCGAATTTGCGCCTAGGCAGAAGCACGCGCCGGGCGCACGTCTGGCACAGCAGCCCGATGTCGGCGCCGACGCGCACAATTTCCCACTGATCACCCCCGCATGGATGGGCCTTGCGCATCTGCACGATATCGCCCGTATAGAGCTTCTCGTTGATCGCGAGCATGGGGCTGTCATCCCCGGGTAGTGTATGGTTCCTGTGATCTTGTCATTCTGCGCGGCGCGGGCCGGATGGGACGAGGCCGGACCGGCTAACCGGCGACCGCTTGGGCGGGACGTGTATCGGCCGTGCTTGCGCCGCTGCGCAGAAGCCCGCCCAGTGCCAGCAGGAAGCTGAGCAGGTAGACAATCCAGCCAAGAATCGGGATCCGCCCCTAAATGACGATCAGGACCGCTCCCAGCAGCAGCAGAAAGAGTGGCGCGCGGTCCCCGCCCAACCGTCGGCCGATGGCCTCGCCCAGCCAGTAGCCGGTGAGAAGTGGGCTGAAGAACCAGACGAGAGCGGAAGCTGCGACCAGGAAAACGAACATAGCAACAGCGGGCAGCACGCCCCAGAAAGCTGCGGTGAAGGTGACAAGTATGGTCGATGCGATTGGAATGAAAATGAGCAGGACCGCGGCGATCAGGCCGTAGACGCCGGTTTCGAGCGGTTTTGCGCGGATTGCGGCCGCCGGTCGGAGCAGCGTGTTGGGGCGGAAACGGAAAAGCAGCCATCCGAGAATGCCGACGCCGATGACGATGGCAGCAGTTCTCAGGACCCAACGGATGAAGGCGCCGACGATCGAGCCGCCAGGAGCCTCGTCGGGCTCCTGTGCTTCAAACGTGATATCGCGGGCAATACCGGCGGGGAGTTCGAGAGGCTCGGTAGCGGTGTACTTGAGCTCGCCGCCGATTCGGGCGGCATCATCAATGTTAAACTCACTGGCCTGGATTTCGGCATTGCCGCCGATCACGCCTGCGAAATCGAGCGCGCCGATGCCGCCGAAAAGATCCCCCCCGATCGTGCCGGAGATTTCGGCGCCGCCGGCAAAGGCGAAGAGATCACCGCCGATCTCGCCGCTGATGCGCAGCCCTTGCTCGATGGAAGGGAATCCGGTGTCGAAAGAGAATTCAAAGGGACCGCCTGCACCGGTCAGGAAGGCATCGTCGCCAATCAGCCCGGAGATTTCGACACCGCCGCCGGCGACGCGCAAATCGTCCAACACAGTGCCGGCGATAACGACGCTGTTACTAACCGCCCATAGGTCGCCTTCGATGACACCAGTCGGCCCAATCTCGATGTATTGGGCCCCGGCGATCAGATCGCCCTTGACGATGCCGTTGATGTAAATCTCGTTGGCGCCAACGTATAGATCGTCATCCACAACCTCACCTTGGGGGACTGTGTAGATTTCATCGCCGGACAGTTCGGCGGAGAGCGCCGCGCTTGAAACGGCCACGGCCAGAAAGACCACGAGTGTAAGCACAAGCCAGCGGCTTGCGTTCTTGCCAGAATTCATCGTTTTCTCCTCTACGGGCTCCAGGATCAGAGCCGTTGAACCGGCGGAATCGTCTCGATAGTACACTACGGCCTGGGGCGGCCCAAGTTTCGCGCAATGGCAGACCCGGGGGACAGAGGGAATCGTGCGCGAACTTGCGGTTGCGCAGAAGGTAGGGGCGTGTTGGAGGCGTCGGAGGCGTCACCCGGGCAAGACTACGTTGTGGAACAGGTCCGGCTCCTGGTAGGCGCTGGGCGCGGGAAAGGCGCGGGTGTAGCTTTCGTAGCGGGAGAGACGTCGGCGCAGCGGTTTGGGCAGTGCGCGCAGTGTGGAGGGGCCGCCGCTGTATTGGCTGGCATGGGCGCGGCTTGCGCGTTCCTTGCGGTCGAGAAAGGCGTCAACGTCGATGCGGGCGTGGATTGGCGTCTCCCAACCGGCGATCTGGACGAGGTCGACGTCCTCGTTGCGGCCCACCTTGCGCGGGTTGCGGCCGGTCAACTGCATGAATCTGACGATCCAGCGCAGCATCCGTTTGTCAAAGCAGGTGTAGTAGAGCTTTTGCGGCCGGTGCGGCGGCATTCCTGCGCCTCCCGGGAGCGCCGGGGCCGCGATTTCCTGACCGGCGGCATGGAAGGCCACGGTCGCGGCCTCGCAGCAGCGTACGTGATCGGGGTGTCCGTAGCCGCCGTAGGGATCGTGGGTGAGCACGACCTGGGGTGAAAGACGGCGGATGTAGTCGACCAGCTCGACCGCCAGACGCTGCACCGGCTGTTGCACGAGCGCCCTGGGATGCTCGTTGTCGGTTGAGCCGCGCATGCCGCTGTCGCGATAGGGCAGATTCCAGATGCTGGTGATGCCGAGATGGACGGCGGCGCGAGCAAGCTCTTCGCTGCGCTCCTGGGCCAGCGTGCGCCCGTCCTGGCGGTGGTGGCTCTCGTTGACGGTGCCGGCGTCGCCGTCGGTTGCGATGATGACATGCACCTGCACGCCCTGCGCGGCGTAGCGCGCCAGCGTTCCGCCCGGCCCAAAACTCTCGTCGTCGGGGTGGGCAAATACACCGAGAAGTGTTCGTATACCGTTCATTTGATATCGCTCGCTCATATCGTCATTGCAGGGCTATGGCGACTGTTCGGCAGGCTGGACCCGCCCCTGCGGCTGTGGACTGCCGCGCAAGAAGCCCCAGATGATTCGGTGCACCAGATGTTCGACCGGCGCGCGGTCGTCGGTAAAAACAGGCGTGGCCGCAGCTGGTTCTGCGGCCCGCACACGAGACAAACTCTCCCTGGCAAACTGACGGAACTCGCGCGGGAGAGAGAGGGGCAGAGTGGCTACGTTGGCGGCAAAGGTTGCCTGTACGGTCGGCTGGACAGTGGCAACGACGAGGGAGTTGCCCAGGTCATCGGGCGGTCCCGGCTCGTCCACGACAAGGACGGAGGGGAAGACTTCTGCCAGCGTCGCTGCGAGCGCGTCGACGAGAGCGTAGTCTGTCGCCGAGCGGCCAACATTGATCGCCAGGACACCCTGTTCGGTCATGTGCGCTCGCGCCAGGCGAAAGAACTCGACCGTGGTGAGGTGAAACGGAATGTAGGGCGGCCGGTAGGCGTCGACCAGCACGATGTCGAAGCGAGCGTCATCCGGCTGCTCCTGAAGCCAGCGTCGACCGTCGGCCGCGATCGCCGTCAGATTGGGCTGTGTCATCCCGAAGTAGCGCCGCCCGACCTCGATGATCTGGGGATCGAGTTCGACGCCGACGATTTCAATGGCACCGTAGACATCGTTGAACAGATTGGGCGCTGTTCCCGCGGCCAAGCCTATGACGAGGACCCGCTCATCAGTTGCAGGCGGGCCGTGGGTACGAAAGAGCGGCGCCAGCAGAAAATAGTCCCAGATGCCGTGACTGAGCAGGCTGTCAGGATGGTAAACGCTGTGGAGACCCACGCCTTCGTTGAGCTGGAGATGGCGCTCGCTGCCCCATGCCCGCACGACGATGTAGTTGTAGAGAGATTCGTCTTCATATAGAATTGGGCTGTCATCCTGGGTATCCCATTGGGCCCGCACGCTGCCGGGATCGAGCATAGCCAGCGTCAACGTAGCCCCTATGGCCAGCAGGGAAAGACCGGATAGCCGCCGGGTGCGCATGTTGACCAGCGCGGTCAAAAAGGTGACGATGAGGAGCCAGCAGGCGAGCAGGTAGAAGCTCCAGCGTGTGCCGTAGACCGGGATCAGCCAGAGAACGGGCAGGAAGGTGCCGATGATGCTTCCGCAGGTTGCGATGGCGTAAAGCCGCCCGGCGACGCGTCCCGTCTGCTGCAGGTCGGAGACGGCCAGGCGAACGGCCCACGGGCTGACCGCGCCGAGCAGGATGACGGGCAGGCTGAAGAGCAGCAGGACGACGAAGAGCGAGCCCGCGAGCAGGCCTGGCAGATAGTCGTTCAGCCCGACGACGGCCAGGCTCAGCACGGGGGAACTGATGACCGGCGTCAGGGCGACACCGAGACCGGCCAGTGCGGCGAGCGTCAGGAGGCCGCCGAGGCTGGGGAAACGGTCGGCCAGTTTGCCGCCCAGCCAGGCGCCCACAGCCAGGTACAGCAGGATCATACCGATCACCGCTGCCCATACAATCTGGCTGTTGCCGAACCAGGGTTCCAGCAGACGGGCGGCGCTCAACTCGACGCCCAGGGTGACTGCGCCCGCGGTGAAGACGAGCGGCGAGAGTAGTTTCATAGGGGAGCGATGTCGTAGCTGCGGCGACCTCCTCAGAACTGTTTTCACAGTATAGCACATCGAACGCGGCGAAGGAGAGAGTCTGGATGCTGCCGGCAGACGCGTGTTGGGAAGCGCGAATTGAGACGCGAGCGAGTACTCCCCGCGGCTTCGCTCTTTTGCGAAAAAGGGGTTCGCGATGAGCACGACAGGCTCAAAGAGCAAAGCGGCAGCGCCATCGGCGATCGGCCCGATCGCCCTCTTCGGGTCGGGGGAGACCGCGCCGGGCGCGCACCGAATCCACGAGCGCGTGATGCGCCGGCTGGCGGCGCCGGTTTCGGTTGCCATATTGGAGACGCCGGCCGGTTTTGAGCTGAACTCGCCCGCGGTCGCGGGCAAGGTCGGCGCTTACCTGGAGCGGCACCTGCGCAATTTCTCGCCCCAGGTTTCGATCGTGCCGGCGCGCAAGCGGGGCACAGATTTCGACCCTGACGACCCTAGATTGGCAACGGCGCTGTTCGAAAGCGACTATCTATTCATGGGGCCGGGCAGCCCCTCCTACACGGTGAGGCAGCTGCGCGACAGCTATGCCTGGCATGCGCTGCGCGCGCGTCACCGGCTGGGCGCGGCCATCTGTTTTTCGAGCGCCACGACGGTCGCGTCGGGGCGCTACGCGCTGCCGGTTTACGAGATTTACAAGGTCGGTCAGGACCTGCACTGGATCGACGGCCTCGCCTTCTTCAGTGACTTCGGGCTGCGGTTGAGCGTGATACCTCATTGGAACAACAACGACGGCGGCGAGGAGCTGGACACCAGCCGCTGTTACATGGGGCTGCCGCGTTTCGACGAGCTCTTGGAACTGCTGCCGGCTGACGTGACGGCGCTGGGCATCGACGAAAACACGGGGGTGGTGATCGACCCGGCGGCGGGTGAGTGCGAGCTTGTGGGCCAGGGCGGCGCGACGGTGCTGTCGTCCAAAGGAGAGCAATTCTTCGACAGGGGTGCCCGCTTTCCCGCATCAGCGCTGGGAGATTGGCGTCTGCCTGCGTCGGCAGAGGAGGGCATCCCCGGCGAGATATGGCAGCGTGCCTGCTCCGTTCAGGCCGCGACGGATGAGCCGGCGGAAGCGCAGACGCCGCAGCCGATATTGGAGCTGGCTGAGCGGCGTCGGGCCGCGCGCGCTGAACGCGATTGGGCGGCGGCAGATGCGCTGCGCGATGAGATCGCCGCGCTGGGCTGGCAGGTCCACGATACGCCGGAGGGGCCGCGGTTGGAGAGGGTGGAGTAAGTGAATCCTAGCGGTGGCGTTCCACGATTGACTGATTAGCAACGCCGTCCAGTCTATCTACGGGCGACTTGCTCAACGGGGCGGGTGCATCGGCATGACGACGTGCAGGAACTCCTCGTCGCCAACCCCGACGGGGCGGATGGTGCCGGGGCGGTTCGACTGCGTGGTCTCGAGCACGACCTGTTCTTCGTCGATCTGACTGAGTACGGCGATCAGGAAGCGAACGTCGAAGTCGATCTCCAGCTCGTCGCCTTCCACCATTGCATCCAGCTCGTTCTCACTGTTGCCCTGCTCGGGGCTTGTAGCGGAGAGATGCAGGTTGCCGACGGCCCCCTCCTCGCCGGATTCAACTTTGAGGCGCACGATGTTTGCGTTGTCGCGGGCGAAGAGCTGCGCCACACGAACGGCCTGCAAAAGGGCATCCTTTCCGACAACCGTGCGGGTGTTGTGGCCCTTGGGGATTATCGCCCGGTAGTCGGGAAAGCGGTCGGCGATCAACTGGCTGACGAGATCGACCTGGTGGAAGGCGCCGCGGTTTTCGGCCCCATTGCCCCACACGCGGAAGAGAATCTGATTGCGGGCCTGCGTGACGGTCACCTGGACCGGCCGCTCCTCGTCCGAGTCAACGATAATGCGGCCCAACTCGCCCAGGTGGCGGGCAGGCACGACCACCGCCATATCCTCGGTGAAGGCTTCGTCGACCTCGATGCTGCGCACGCTGAGGCGGTAGCCGTCGGTGGCGGCCAAGGAGAGCCGCTCCTGGGCAAAGGTAACCTCAACGCCGGTGAGCGTCGGACGGCTCTCGTCGGTGGCCGCTGCGAAAACGACCTGGTCGATCATCTTGGTCAGCCCGGCGGTCTCCAGCGCGATCGTGCGTCCCTCCAGTGCCTCGGCGGTCTCCTCAGGCCCTTCGCCGCTATCGACGGTGGGGATCACGGGAAACTCCTGGGCGTCGATGCCTTTGATGTTGACATCGTAGTTGGCGCTGCGCAGGCGGAGCGTTTGCTTGCTGACCAACAGCTCCATATCGATCTTGCCGGGCGGGAGGCTGTTTACAAACTCGGCCAGCAGGCGGGAGGGCACGGTTATGGCGCCTTCATTATCGACGGTGGCGCCGACCCAGCAGTTGATGCCGATCTCCAGATTGGTGGCGGCCAGCCGCAACTGGTTGTCCTTGGCTTCCAGCAGGATATTGCCCAGTACCGGCAGTGTGCTGCGGGACGATACCGCGCGACCGACGATCGAAAGGCCCTTTGACAAATTCTCCTGAAAGCAGCTTACGCGCACGTTTTCCTCCCGTCGGTCAGGAAATTGATCTGAGTGTCGAGTGAATGCCGCAAATATAGCACAGTGGAAAGTTGCGGCCAAACCCTGGGCGTGTGGATCAAGCCGAAACGGCCGCCGCGGAAACGCAGACATCGCTGTTCGGACAGAGAGCTTCGCGTGAACGCCAAGGTAGTGGGCGCAGGAGAGTGCGGATCAGACCTCGTTTGGCATCCAGCGCTCAGATTCTCTATAATTGAAGTGAACAGAGACAGTGAAGAGAAGGCGGGAATGCCCCGAAACAGTGCGGCCGTGATTCGCGGGCGAGGGGTCGGCGGCAAAGTTCTCACTCTCGGACTCCGCAACCATTACAGCAAAAGCGTGTTATTACGTTATGAAAGGGAATGCTTCGAGCGGGCCGGAAAGCAGCGCCAACGGTAGCCAACCGCAATTGTCGGCGACGGAACAGGCGGAGGAGCGGGCGGCTGAAGCAGCCTTGGTGGTGCAGGCGCAGAGAGATTCGCAGGCATTTGGCGAACTGTACGAACGCTACATCGATCGCATCTATTCGTATGTGTACAGCCGGGTGCAGAACGTTCAGGACGCTGAAGACCTGACGGCGCGAATCTTTTACAGGGCCTTGGACCGCTTGGACAGTTACGAGGACAGGGGTTTGCCCTTCGGCGCGTGGCTGTTCCGCATCGCGCACAACCTGGTCGCCAACTGGCATCGAGATCAGAGCCGGCGGACCTTCCTTCCGATCGACGGGCTGATTTTTCCGGGTGAAAGGCGTGACGAACCGGAGGTCACAGTAGAGAGACGCGAAGGGGAAGAGGCGCTGTGGGCGGCGATTGAAAGGCTGCCTGAGGAGCGGCGGCGGCTACTTTTGCACAAGTTCGGCGATCAGTTGACAAACCTGGAGATCGGCGAGTTGATGCAGAAAAGCGAGGGTGCGATCAAGTCGTTATACTTCCGCACACTGGCGGCGCTGCGCAAGGATTTAGGCGACGAGTTCGATGACGACGGGGCATCCCCCGTTCCTGAAGTGGAGAAAGGCAGGGGAACCGATGGAGACCGCGAATAGACTGGCCTGGTGGCGGCAGTTCAGAGTCGGCGTTTTGAGCGGCATCCCCTTTTTGCCATCGCCGCGCAGCGAAACAGAGGCTGAAGCGACTGACGAAGAGCTGACGGAAGAAGAGGAGGAGCAGTTGGCGCAGATGGTGTCCTTTCTCGGCAGGCTCTTTCCGTTTGTGAAGCCGTCGCCAACGTTTCGCGCGCAATTGAAGCAGGCTCTGTTGGCCGAGCAGCGGCGTCGGCTGGCGGGAGGCGCCCCGGTTCCGGCCGCGCAGGAGGGCGGCATCTCCTGGCGCTGGTCACTGGCGGCAACAGTCCCGCTGTTAATCGGCGTGCTGGCCACCATCCTCTGGCGGCGCAGCCACCGCTCCGACGAGCAGCTGGCCTCCCTGATCGGCGGGCAGTAGAGCGGCTCTTCCACATTTTGAAACGCAGCACCTCCCTACTTCGCAGCCGAGTTAGCGGCGGCGGCTTATCCCCTACTGGCTTCTTGCGGTGACCCTTCTCCAATAAAACTGAAATACCCTCGTTCGCATAGGCAACGGACGACTGCAACGCGTTAATGGAACGCAGTTCAAGTCGCGTCCAAAGCCCAGGTTTTGGGTTATCTACCCAGGTTCATCAGAGCTCTAGGGATGCTTCGTAGTACCCAACGCCTTAGCCTGGGGAGAAGCGGTTTGAGGCACAAATGCAAAACTAACAATGAGCCAACGAGAATCCAATAATAGTTGCTGTACACTTGGTGTTATGTACAAGGCAACAACGACCGCTTCCAATGGGAAAACAGCCTGGTTCACAACTTCGCAAAGCCCTGGAATCAGCCAGGCAGTATCAGGTTGACGCCAGCTGATACCGGAGCTTTCGTCCGTACAATCAGGGAACGTCCGAATAGATCGCATTTGGCGTCCACAAAAACCGAATCATGGGCAATCAACGACGAATTGCCGCTCAGGCGCCTGGACCTCCCCAATCTGAAACTGATTCCGGGAGGAACAGAAACAGCCACACACAGTCCCCATGGTCCCTGGCGAAGCCAGGCCTCCAAACGCTTGCCCATCCCTCCGACTCCACGCTAAACCCAGAAACTCTTGCTCCTGAACTGACTTCACGCAGCCGTCGGCTTCATTCGGTCAGCCCGGCTTCTGCCGGTCTACAGGATATTGAAAGCGCGTCGCGGCCGACCGTTTCCGCTTTGGGAGGCGGTTGCAGGTTTTGCCTTCCAGGCGGCCCGGGACGCGGGGGGCAAGTCGAATTCTTGGTCCTCAGCAGAAAAGAGCGGCCTAATCCCGACGGCGTGCATTCATCTGCGCGGGCTTCGATGCGCGCAGATTATACTGCCGCCGGCGTCTCTGAAGGCCGCGGCGGGCAGCCGGCAGTATTTCTCCCAGGACACATCCCACTCGCTTCTCGCATCGCGAGAGTACGTTGTAGGCGATTTCGCGGGCGAATCGAGTCCGAAAACTTCAGTAATTCTTTCCAAGAAAAGGAGGAATGAACTAATGTCTCGCCAAAAGCAGGCTAAGTCAATTCTGGTCGTCAGCGAACGATCTGCCGCAAGGGCGCTGGTAATCTGGCTGGCAGTGTCCATATTGATCTTGTTCAGCGTGCCGCCGCCTCTTCTTTCCACAGTGTACGCCCAGGAGAACAGCCGGGAGGTTGGCGCCGTTCACGCGGCGAGCAACCAGCCCGGTGCCCTGGCAGTGTCGTGGAACCCTCCGGCGGAATCGCCGCGCGATTACCGCGTCAACTGGGCGCGCGCAAACGAGAGTTTTCCATCTTACAAGGACGACCACGGTAACGCCTACCCGACCGGCACGGAACTAACGATTTCCGGGCTGGAGCACGGCGTTTGCTACAAAGTAAGGGTGCGCGCCCGCTATGCCGACGCCCCGGGCGATTGGACCGACCAGGTCGAGGCTCTTGTCGAGGCCGCTTCTCCGACTCCCACAGAAACACCCTCACCAACGCCAACCAATACGCCTCCGCCGACTGACACGCCCGTGCCGGCCGATACGCCTCCACCGGTAGAAACACCCCCACCGACGAACACACCCCTACCGACAGACACCCCACCACCGACTGACACGCCCCCACCGACTGACACGCCCCCACCGACTGACACGCCCCCACCGACTGACACGCCCCCACCGACTGACACGCCCCCACCGGCTGATACCCGCACACCAGCAGATACGCCCCCTCCGACCGGCACGCCTCCGCAGGAGAATACGCCCCCACAAGCAGACGCGACCTCGACGAACGATACGCCCTCTCCGTCAGATGCGCTCGCGCCGGCGGCAACAATGCAATCCAGAGAGGCGCCATCTCCTACAGAAAGACGAAGTCTGCCCGTTGGTTCGTCTGAAGCAGCGGAAACTCCAACCGCCAAAGCCCCTGCGGCGGAATCCTCTACGCCAGAGCCCGAGTCCGCGGCAGCGGTTGTTCCCGTCCTTGCAGCTTCCTCAAGCGAAAACAGTTCGCAGACTGAGTCCGGAATCTGTGACCGCACTGTTCAGGTGCGCGACAAGATCATTCAACTTCTGAACAGCCGAAATCTGGGGGGATTGGGCCCTCTGCATTGCAGCCAGGTGACCGACGAATACCTGACTAGAATCTTCCAAATGGACCTGACGAGGGGAGGAGCCGCTGGCCGCATCGGCCCTTTGCAGGCGGAAGATTTCGACGGTCTAACGGGGCTGGGCGAACTGAATCTGCAAGACAACAACCTGACCGCACTTCCGGAAGGCGTTTTCGACGGCCTTTCGAGCCTGAATTTCATCTTTATGCCAAATAGCAATATCACTTCGTTGCCGGACGGCGTATTCGATGACCTCGTAGCAATGCATTCTCTGGCCATGCATGATAACGAACTGACTTCATTGCCTGACGGAGTTTTCGACACGTTGTCCGGTCTGAGACGACTGACCGTTGCCAAGAATAAATTGAATTCGCTTTCTGCCGGCATCTTCGCCGAAAACGGCGAACTGACGAATCTCCTCTTCTCAGACAACAATCTGTCCTCACTTCCAGCCGACATCTTCAGCGGTCTATCCCACCTCAAGATCGTTAGCTTTGACGGCAATCCGACGGATCCATTCATCTTGGGAACGGAACTGGAACGCGCCGGCAGGGAGGTTTTCGTGAAGGTCACCGAAGGCGCGCCTGTCGATATGGCGATTGCGCTGGCGGCTCAGAACGGTAGGCCCGCCCGCACCACGGCAACGGTTAAAGCGGGTCAGACGCGCAGCGAACCGGTCGCTTTCGCACCGGCTGACGGTTTCGGTGAAGTCAGGGTGAAGATTGAAGCGGCCGAATTTCAGAACTATGACTATATTACCGGCCTCTCCATCAGCACGGTCGCCGAGGTGGTGTTGGAGGCGATCCCCAGGGTTACAGTTGTGATCACGCCGGCGCCCACGCCGACGCCTACGTCGACGCCCATACCGCCGCCCTCGATCGAAATTGCGGAGAGGGATGCGCTGGTTGCTCTCTACCTGGCTACCAATGGCCCAAATTGGGCCAACAATCGCAACTGGCTGAGCGAGGCTCCGATCAGCACTTGGCACGGTGTTACCGTGGATGACTGCGGCCGCGTGGTCGACCTGGAATTGCGGGACAACGGGCTGAGTGGATTCATTCCGCCAGAAGTGGGACTTCTCACCCAACTAGACGAATTGGACCTTGCCTCGAACGAAGTGGGGGGAACCATCCCGTCAGAACTAGGGCAACTCTCAAATCTTAGATTGCTGTTTCTGCAATACAATCGGCTGAGCGGCCAAATCCCGCCGGAGCTGGGCAACCTGACGAGGCTAAGCGCTCTGGGCCTGCACAACAACGAGTTGAGCGGCCCTGTCCCGCCGGAAATGGGCAATCTCGCCAACCTGAAGGAACTGTGGCTCTTCAACAATGGACTTAGGGGCACGATCCCACCGCAACTGGGCCGCCTCTCCCGCCTGGAGGCCCTGCGTCTCTTCGGCAACCGGCTGGCTGGAGAGATCCCGGTCCAGCTGGCCGACCTGGCCAGACTGAAATCTCTGGACCTGTCCAACAACAACCTGAGCGGCGAGATTCCACCTCAACTGGGCAAACTGGCCAACCTAAGGTTCCTGAGTCTTGCCAAGAACGACCTCAGCGGACCAATTCCGCCGGAGTTGGGCAACCTAGCAAGATTGAACCAACTGGTTCTGTCGAAGAACAGGTTGAGCGGACCAATTCCGCCGGAGTTGGGCAACCTGGCCAGCCTTGAATACTTGTGGCTCTGGTTTAACGAGTTGAGCGGCCCGATTCCCTCACAGCTGGGCAATCTCTCCAACCTGAAGCACATAAACGTTTCCGACAACAGGCTGAGCGGGCCGATTCCTCCAGAACTGGGCAACCTCACAAACCTGGTGTCCTTCTGGATCCTTGGCAACGAGCTGAGTGGGGCGATCCCAATGCAACTGGGAAACCTCACCAATCTGTATGAGGTCTTCATCGGGGGCAACCAGTTGACCGGATGCATACCGATGGCGTGGATGAATGCCCCAGAAAACGACTTGTCGTCCGTGGGTTTGGCGTACTGCGACTAGAGGCAAGTTAGATTCTGGGGGCTGTCACTACAGGCGTAAAGTGTCGGGGCCGTCGCGAGGAGCGGCCCCGACACGCGTGTCAAAAGGAAGGATTCAATTCAAGTTGCAGTGAAAGGAGAGCGCAGGCGGAGAAAGTAGGCCGAGGCAAGCAGCTGGTCGAGTGATTGCCCGGCCGGGGCAGCGGAAATTCTGTTATCGCTTCTTTTTCTGGTTACGGGGGACGCTGCTGACACGGTCCAGTTTCCCTTTGCGCTTGGTTGACGCCGGCGCGGCTGGCGACTCTTCGAGCAAATTCCCCTGCACCAACTGATCCTCTGCTTCGCGGGCGCGTTTTGGACGCCCTGCGGCAGGAGCTTCGCCTGAGTTCGCCGACTTTGGGGTCCGACGGGTGGCATTGGAAGACTTTGGCGAAGATGCGTTGGAAGCGGGCTTCTTCGCTTTGGTTGAGCCGGATGTTTGATCCGAGCGGTTGCCGTCGGCTTCGGTCGCGGTTTGCCGTGCGCTATCCTGGGCGGCCGGCTTCGTGGGCTTTGACCTGCGCGCGTTCGACTTAGGACTGGCCCTCTTTGCTACGGGATCTTCTTTGGCAGTAGAGGGGGTCGCCTTGTCCGTCTCCGGCTTACTCCGTCTGGCCGTTTCACTGTCCAACGAACGCTTCTTGTTTGGCGCCGGCTTGTTATCTGCGGCAGAGTCTCTGCTCGTCTGCTTGCGGCGCTTGGAAACAGGCTTTTTTGTCGTCTGACCGTTGCGCGCCGCGCCATCGTCCGCAGAACGAGGAGCCGCTTCACCAGTGGAATCCCGCGCTGCGACTGCGCTATTCACGCGGCCGTTGGGCTGGGGCGCGGTTTGTGGCGGGCTTTCCATGGCGACAACGACCGGCGAAACGGCATGCACGGACGCGACGGCGTCGCTCTGCGCCAAGTCCACCGTCTGCGAACCCTGCGCACTGCGTCCACTGGAGGGGATGTCATCGAACGCGACCGGTTTGGCCACGCCTTTCCTGGTGACGCAGAGCGCAAACGCATGTTCCGGCGTCAGCATTGCCGCGCCGGTCAGCTCGCCGCTGCGCTCGCTGATCTTGTGGGCGATAACGCCGCCGCCGCCGCGACCCTGCGGGCCGAAGTCGCCCATGCGCGTGCGCTTGACATAGCCGGCGGCTGTCGCAGTGAGAAGCTCGCCCTCGGGCGCGACTGGAAGCGCCGCGATCACTTCATCGTCGCGCTTCAGGTTGATTCCGGCGACGCCGCGGGCGGCCCGCCCCACCACGCGCACCATTTCCTCCGCAAATCGAATCGAGCGGCCCTGGCGGGTAACGAGAACGACCTCGCCATTGCCAGGCGTCACGAACGCGCAGGCCAGTTGGTCCTTGGCAGCCACGCGCATCACGTCCAGCGCGCCCGTGGCTGTCTGCGTGAGTTCGGCCAGCGCGATGCGTTTGACGCTGCCCTGGCGCGTGACAAGAAGGAGGAAGCCGTCGGACGCGTCTTGGGGCAGGGCGAGCATGGCGGCGATACCATCGCGCCTGCTGTAGCTGGTGAGGTCGGCGAGATGGCGGCGCCCTTCCTGGGGGATTTCATGGATGGCGAGGCGGCGACAGCGCCCGTCGGCGGAAAAGATGTATAGTTGATCGCGCGTATTGGCCGTCAGGAGGGCGAGCGCGGCGTTCTGACCGGCCTGACGCAGGCCGGCGCGGCTGATGCCGCTGAAGTCCCGACGGCGCAGCTCACCATTGGCGCCCAGGGCCACCCAGACGCGTCGGTCGGGCAGGAGGTCGGTGGCCGTGAGCGTGCCCTGCGCGCGTTCGACGATCTGCGTGCGGCGGGGGTCGGCGTGCTGCTGGCGTTGGGCAAGAAGCTCGTCGCGCACGACGCCGAGAATCTTGGCTTCGTCGGCCAGCAGCTCCTCCAGATAGGCAATCCGCTGCCGCAGCTCCTTATGCTCGTCCTGCAACTGTCTGCGCTCGAGGGCGGTCAGCCGCCGCAGCGGCATGTCCAGGATTGCCTGGGCCTGGACTTGGGTGAAGCTGAATTCGCTCACCAGGTTCTTGCGCGCCGTCTCCACGCGCTGGCTGCGGCGAATCGTGCGAATGACGTCGTCGAGAATGTCAAGCGCTTTGAGCAACCCTTCGACGATATGGGAGCGGGCGCGGGCCTTTTCGAGGTCAAACTCCGAGCGGCGGCGGATGATCTGCTGGCGGTGCTCGACAAACAGAACCAGTATCTGTTTGAGCGTGAGTGTGCGCGGCTCGCCGTTCACCAGCGCAAGCAAGGACATACCGAAGGTCTGCTGCATCGGCGTCAGCCGGAGGAGGCGGTCCAGCACAACCTGCGGCTGCACGTTGCGGGTCAGCTCGATGACGATGCGCATGCCGGCGCGGTCGCTCTCGTCGCGCAGGTCGGTAATGCCGTCGATCTTGCCATCGCGCACGAGGAGCGCAATCCGCTCGAGCAGATTGGTCTTATTCGTCTGGTAGGGCAGATCGGTGACAACGATGCGGCTGCGGCTGCGGCTCATCTCCTCGAAATGGGCTTTCGCCTGCACGATCAGCCGCCCTCTGCCGGTGGCGTATGCCTGGGCAACGGCGTCGACCTCCTCTTCCCCTTTGCTGCCCTGGCGGAAGCGGAAAAGAATGCCGCCGGTGGGAAAGTCGGGCCCTTTTATGTATTTGAGCAGGTCGTTGACGCCGATCTCTTCGCGTCTCTCGAACTGATCGATCAGATAGACGGTGGCGTCGACCACTTCAGCCAGATTGTGGGGAGGGACGTTGGTCGCCATGCCGACGGCGATACCGTTGGCGCCGTTGACCAGCAGGTTGGGCAACGCGGCCGGCAGAATTCCCGGTTCTTTGAGGGTCGTGTCGAAGTTGTCGCGCCAGTCGACCGTTTCCTTTTCGATATCTGTCAGCATCAGGTCGCTGATGGCGGCGAGACGCGCTTCGGTGTAACGCATCGCCGCGGCGTTGTCACCGTCGATCGAACCGAAGTTGCCCTGGCCGTCGACAAGAGGGTAGCGCAGGCTGAACTCCTGGGCCATGCGCACCATGGCATCGTAGACCGACGTGTCGTTGTGCGGGTGATACTTGCCCAAGACTTCGCCGACGATGCGGGCGCTCTTTTTGTAAGGCTTGTTGCTGGTTACGCCCATATCGTGCATGGCGTAGAGGATACGCCTGTGCACAGGTTTGAGGCCGTCGCGCACGTCGGGCAAGGCGCGGGCAACGATGACGCTCATGGCGTAATCGAGATACGCCACCTGCATTTCAGAGGTTATATCGACGCCGCGAACGTCTTCAGTCATCTTCGTCGTCTACTCACTGGCCAGGGAATTGTTTCAGATCTCATTGCCCGCACTTTTCAATGTTCGCATAGGGTCCACATCACGTCAAAGAGAATAGGAAACCGAAGAGATGCCTTCTTCAGGAATGTTGCATTGTGGCAAGACTTGGGTGGCTGTGTGGTTGGGCGCGTTGCTGTGTCTGCCGCCCGTTTACACCTGCTCCAGCTTCAACGCCTGTCGCAGTTCGATCACCTGGTCGCGCAGGGAGGCGGCGCGCTCGAACTCGAGCTTCTGGGCGGCTTCCTGCATCTCCTCTTCCAGATCTGCGATTTGGCGCACGATCTCATCCGGGGAGAGGGTGGCGAGATCCGGCGCGGCTGCGTCGCCGTCGACGTTGTAATCGGCCGGCTCCTCGGCCACTACCTTCATGCGGTCGGTCAGATCGCGGATACTCTTGACGATGCTGCGCGGCTCGATGCCGTGCGCCAGATTGTGGGCCTCCTGGATGCGGCGGCGGCGGTTGGTCTCACGGATTGCGCTCTCCATCGCATCGGTCATCTTGTCGGCGTAGAGAATCGCGCGTCCCTCGACATGGCGGGCCGCTCGTCCAATTGTCTGAATCAGCGACGATTCGCTGCGCAGGAAGCCCTGTTTGTCGGCGTCCAGGATTGCCACCAGCGTGACCTCAGGCAGGTCCAGGCCTTCGCGCAGCAGGTTGATGCCGACGACCACATCGTAGACGCCCAGGCGCAGATCGCGCAGGATTTCGACCCGCTCCAGGGTGTCGATCTCACTGTGGAGGTACTGTACTTTGACGCCCAAATCGGCCAGATACTCGGCCAGGTCCTCGGCCATCCGCTTGGTAAGGGTCGTGATCAGCGCGCGCTGGCCGATCGCCACGCGTCGATGCACCTCGTGGAGCAGGTCTTCGATCTGGCCCTCGGTCGGACGCACTTCAACGATCGGGTCCAGCAGACCTGTCGGACGGATGATCTGCTCGACCACCTGCCCGGCTTGCGCCATCTCATAGTCGCTCGGCGTGGCGCTGACGTAGACGACCTGCTTCACGACTTCGGCGAACTCATCGAATTTGAGCGGCCGGTTGTCGAGCGCGCTGGGCAGCCGGAAACCGTGGTCGACCAGTACCTCCTTGCGCGAGCGGTCGCCGGCGTACATGCCGCGAATCTGGGGGATTGTCATGTGGCTTTCGTCGATAAACACCAGCCAGTCGGCCGGAAAATAGTCGAGCAGGGTCCAGGGACGGCTGCCGGGCGGACGCCGCGCCAGGTGGCGGCTATAGTTTTCGACGCCATTACAGTAGCCGATCTCCTGCAGCATCTCGATGTCGTAACGGGTGCGTTGTCCGATGCGCTGGGCCTCCAGCAGCATCCCCTGGCGCTCCAACTGCTCGGTCTGCACCTTCAACTCGGCTTCGATGTCAACGATCGCTTCCTGTACCTGTTCCTGGTGGGTGATGAAATGCTTAGCCGGAAAGATTTCGACTTCGGGAAAGTCGTCCAGGATTTCACCGGTCAACGTGTCGATTTCGCTGATGCGCTCGACCTCATCGCCCCAGAAGCTGACGCGCAGCGCGTTGTCGCTGTAGGCCGGCTGCACCTCCAGCACGTCCCCGCGCACGCGGAACTTGGCGCGTTGCAGCGTTGTGTCGTTGCGTTCGTAGAAAATGTCGACCAGGTGACGCAAGACCTGGTTCCTGCGAACCATCTCGCCCACGTTAAGCTTCAAAGCGACCTGCCCGTAGTCCTGGGGACTGCCGAGGCCGTAAATGCAGGAGACCGAAGCGACGATGACGACGTCGCCGCGGCTGAAGAGGGCACTGGTCGCGGCCAGGCGAAGGCGCTCGATCTCCTCGTTGACCTGGGCATCCTTCTCGATGTAGGTATCGCTGCGGGGAATGTAGGCCTCAGGCTGGTAATAGTCGTAGTAGGAAACGAAGTACTCGACCATATTGTTGGGGAGGAACTCGCGAAACTCGCTGTAGAGCTGCGCGGCCAGTGTTTTGTTGTGGGCGATGACCAGCGTCGGCTTCTGGATCGCTTCGACGACCTTTGCCATCGTGTAGGTCTTGCCGCTGCCCGTAACCCCGAGCAGCACTTGGTGCGCCATGCCGGCGTTGATGCCCCCGGCAAGTTTGGAAACCGCCTGGGGTTGGTCGCCCATTGGCTGAAAATCGCTGACTACCTGAAATGGCGGCATCTCCGGCTCCGTCGATCGAATCGAACTTTTGTTCCTGTCGCACATGCGATTATACCCGCGCTGTCCGAATCTGTCCAGCGGATGCGGGCTACTCTCCGCCTACACTCTGCCTACAGGAGAGAGCCGAAATTGGTCATTCCGGCAGAAGGGCCAATCGTGTATAATCGGAATCGATGAGCGTATTTCACCTTCTGCGGCGAAGCAACCAAGAGTCGTCAAACAAGTCCCCGCGAGAGAAAGGCGTGCAAAGGAAGCGGCGCAAGCGCGGCGTGCGTCTGTTCGTCTTTGCGCTGATCGTCGCGCTCGCGGCCGTCGCGCTGCTTGGAGTCGACTTCGGCGCGGGCGTTCCGCGTGTGAACCTGGCCGCGGCCCAGGAGGAGGCAACCTCCACTCCTGACAGGCAACAGCCGGACGCGGCAACCGAGACAGGTACCGCTCCGCCCACCGCGACCCGCTCGGCCGAGCAGTTGTCGGAATCGATTCGCGCCACCGCGACCGCCCGCGCGCAGGTGACGCTTACCGCCGAGGCGGTCGCCACCAATCTTGCCCTCACACCGACAGCTACGCCGACGCCTACGCCCACCTTTACACCGACGCCCAGCGCCACACCCACGCCGTCGCCCACGCCCACGCCGGGCCCGGATGAGATTCTGGATGCGCGAATCGACCGGATGATAGCGGAGATGTCGGTCGCAGACCGCGTGGGCCAGCTGTTTGTGGTCACGTTCCAGGGCAGCGACGCGGGCCCGCGCAGCGACATCGCCGAACTGATCGAAGAGTACCGGGTGGGCGGCGTGGTAATCAGCCCGCAGAACCGCAACTTCAGCAACTATGGTGACGAGCCCAGAGAGGACGTGGCTCGACTGACCAATCAGCTGCAGGCTTTGGCCTACGGCCTGTACCTGGCTCCGACGGAGGCGCTGAACGCGAAAGTGGGCGCGGCGACAATTCCCGGCATTTTGCCCTCTTCGCTCGAGCAGAGATTGCCTTTGGAACTGCCGCTGCTGATCGGCGTTGAACAGGGCGGCGACGGGCTGCCGGTCTCGGTCCTGCGCGCCGGCTTTACCGCGATCCCGCCGCAGATGGCGTTGGGCGCGACGTGGAAACCGGAGCTTGTGGAAGACGTAGGGGTGGTCTTGGGGCGGGAATTGAGCAGCGTGGGCGTAAATCTGCTTCTGGGGCCTACACTGGACGTAATGGAGCAGCCGCGGCCGGACCTTGTGGCTGGCTTCGGGCTGCACGCATTCGGCGGCGAACCGTTCTGGGTAGGACGGTTGGGCCAGGCTTATGTGACCGGGATTCACCGCGGCAGCGACGGACGCGTCGCCACGGTCGCCGGGCACTTTCCCGGACAGGGAGGCACCGACCGGCGGCCGGAGGAGGAGATCGCCACCATCCAAAAGAGCTTGCAGGAGTTGCAGCGCATCGAGCTGCCGCCGTTCGCCGCGGTGACCGAACGCCCGTCGGCGATCCTGCGGGTAGATGGATCGGAGGCCTCGACCGAGGCGCTAATGTCGGGCCATATCCGTTTCAGCAGCTTCCAGGGCAGCCGCGAGCGCACGCCGCCCATCAGCCTGGCGCAGGAGTTGGGCGTTCTTCTCGACCTCGACGAGTTTGCGCCGTGGCGCGCGCATGGCGGCATTCTGATGAGCGATGCCCTTGGCGTTCCGGCTGTGCGCCGCTATTACGACCCGCAACTGCAGGAGTTCCCGCGGCGGCGTATTGCGCTCGACGCATTTACCGCCGGCAACGACCTGCTCTACCTGGCCGACTTTTCGTTAACCGACAGCTGGCTTGATGCCAGGGCCAACATCAAAGAGACGATCATCTTCTTCCGCGAGCGCTACACGAACGATGCCGCGTTTGCCGCACGCGTCGACGCCTCTTTGCATCGGATTTTGCGCCTGAAACTGCGGCTGTACGACCCCGGCTATGCAGAGGGGATGGCGGAAGACACGCAGGCATTGATGGAAGAACCGATCGAGGTCGAAATTGCGGATGTGTTGGTTGGACCCGATGATCTGGCGGAGGGGTTCGGTCCCGAACATCAGAAAGAGGCCCAAACGCTGCTCGACCAGGTCGCCGGCGAGGCGCTGACGATCTTCTTCCCCGATTCGCCGGGGCTCACCGATCCGCTGCCCGCGCCGCCGGGCGAAGACGAGAACATCCTGATCTTCACCGACAGCCGCATCCTGCATGAATGTGACGTCTGCCCACCAGAGCCCGCGGTCGAGCCGAACGCATTGGAAGAGATTATGCTGCGGCTCTACGGGCCGGAAGCGACCAACCAGCTCAAACTGGAACAGATTCGCAGCCGCGAGTTCTTCGAGCTGAACTCGCTCCTCAACGGCACAGCCGATGAGGCGCTGGCGGATGAGCTGGACGAGGAGATCCTTAACGCCGACTGGCTGATCTTTGCCATGCTTGACGTCGACGTCGCCAACTACGAGAGCAGCGACGCGGTGAAGCAGTTTCTGCGCTTGCGCAGCGACCGCCTGCCGGGCAGCAAGCTGGTGGTGCTCGCGCTCAACGAGCCCTATTTCTTCGATTCGACGGAAATCGGCAAGATGACCGCCTACCTTGGCGTCTACTCGAAGACACAGCCGTTCCTGGAGGCGGCCGTGCGTGCGCTCTTTCGTTCACGTGCGCAGCCGGTGCGGGGTGCGCCGCCGGTGAGTGTGCCGGGCACCCGTTTCAGCAACCTGGTTGAGCGGCTGGAGCCGGACCCGAACCAGTCCATAGGGCTGACGCTGCTCAACGAGAGTATCGTCTTCGAACAGACGGAAGAGAACGAGATGATCGTCGCGCAGGCCGACCTGTCTCTGGGCGATATCCTCGAGCTGCAGGCGGGCCCGATCCTGGACCGCAACGGGAACTTGGTGCCCGACGGGACGCCGGTGAACTTCCGGCTTGAATATGAGGGCGAAGAGTTTGCCCTGCAGGTGAACCCTGTGGGTACGCGCGGCGGTTTTGCGCGCAGATCGGTCCCGTTGGAACGGGCGGGTACTTTGCAAATCACGGTCAGCAGTGTGGAAGCGACCTCGAGCACCCTGATCAGTGCGAGCATTCCGGCGGCGGATGGTGGAGGGGACAGAACTCGGATTTCAATCACAGATCCGAATCCCTCGCCCGCGCCGCCGCCAACGCAGGCGCCGCCGACGGCCGAGCCGACGGCACAAGCCGTGCCTGCGCCGGTCCCCACACCCGTGCTGCCTGAAAACGTTGAGGTCGATGTGGCATCACTGGCGGTCGCGGTTGTCACACAGCTGATGGTGCTGGCGCTGCTGCTGGTGGTACTGGTGCAGGTGATGCCGCGTCAGCTGCTGGTGCATCGTCTGCTGTGGGCGATGATTGTGGGCTGGTGCGCCTACATCCTCTACGGCCTAGGCGCAATCCCCGGCGGCGTCTGGATCCAGGTCAACCTCTACCCCTGGGACAGCGTGCCGATCGTGGTGATCGGGATGTTGATCCCGCTTGTCTGGCTGCAGTTCCGCGCGGAGTAGGGGCGGGCGGTTTCCTTTTTCAATCGATTGCTTTGGCGTGGTCGGGGCGTCTTGCCTCGGGTTAGCGAGTCGCGTCTTGCTGCCAGTTTTCCGGCGCCTCTGCCGGCGCGTCGTCGGGGCGCCATTTGGGGTTGATGAGGCGCAGAACGTGGATGCCCGCTATTTTGTGAGCATTTTCGGCAACATAGATGTAGTCGCCGAGCGCGACGATAACGATACGTGGAGTAAAACTGAGCCCTGTCCCGGGGACTCGGTCATCTTGCCAATGCGAACAGGGTTGGCAGGCTCAGCGACATCAAATACCTGTAGATTGTGGGAGAAATTGTCGACAGCGTCAAGGACAGCAAGAAAAAGCCTGTTGTCATCCCAGGCCACATAATCGGCTCTCAGGTGACGGTGTAGAAGTTATGGCTCGCTCGGTTGGGACACATCGACGATGGCCGCAACGCCGTCAAAATCACCTCGAATGTCCAGGTCGACGTAGTCTGCGGCAGCTATTGCTTCGTGCCCACCATCCAAACCCCCTGCGCGGTAGTGCATTGACAGAAAGGAGGTTGTTTGCGGACTGGCCGGATCGCTGACATTGAGCACCCATAGCCCTCCATTCGCTGCCTCCTGTCGCGGTGTCCCCGGAATCAGGCGTGGAGCGGTTCGCATCATCGCCATTTGTGGCCGTTGCCTGGACGACTGCCTGCTTTTCTGGGCCAACGCACCCCCCTCTGTCTAACCAAACGTACATGAACCCTTCCTGGACTGCCGCTGCCAGCATTTCCGCATAGCGGATGAATTTGCGGCTACAGGGAAGGTGTTCGAAGGGGGATTCTTCATGGGCATAGACAGTGCCCTCCAGTACGATAGCGTATGGGGTCGGCGGCGTTCAGGATTTGAATACCGCCTTGCGTTCTGACCTACAGAAAT